>NZ_JCAXEN010000014.1:0-1380 GCF_059758435.1 Kocuria sp. GQ42
GGTCTGTTGTTTGAGAACTCAATAGTGTGCCATGTTTGTTGATACCGGATGTTTTATTCGGTTGATTGGTTGTCGCCGTCCTGCCTCCGTGGGGTGGTGGCGACATTTTCAGCCGGGGTTTGATGTTTTCGTTGTTTTTTTGACGGAGAGTTTGATCCTGGCTCAGGACGAACGCTGGCGGCGTGCTTAACACATGCAAGTCGAACGATGATGCCCAGCTTGCTGGGCGGATTAGTGGCGAACGGGTGAGTAATACGTGAGTAACCTGCCCTTGACTCTGGGATAAGCCTGGGAAACTGGGTCTAATACTGGATACTACCTCTTGCCGCATGGTGGGTGGTGGAAAGGGTTTTACTGGTTTTGGATGGGCTCACGGCCTATCAGCTTGTTGGTGGGGTAATGGCTCACCAAGGCGACGACGGGTAGCCGGCCTGAGAGGGTGACCGGCCACACTGGGACTGAGACACGGCCCAGACTCCTACGGGAGGCAGCAGTGGGGAATATTGCACAATGGGCGGAAGCCTGATGCAGCGACGCCGCGTGAGGGATGACGGCCTTCGGGTTGTAAACCTCTTTCAGTAGGGAAGAAGCGAGAGTGACGGTACCTGCAGAAGAAGCGCCGGCTAACTACGTGCCAGCAGCCGCGGTAATACGTAGGGCGCAAGCGTTGTCCGGAATTATTGGGCGTAAAGAGCTCGTAGGCGGTTTGTCGCGTCTGCTGTGAAAGCCCGGGGCTCAACCCCGGGTCTGCAGTGGGTACGGGCAGACTAGAGTGCAGTAGGGGAGACTGGAATTCCTGGTGTAGCGGTGAAATGCGCAGATATCAGGAGGAACACCGATGGCGAAGGCAGGTCTCTGGGCTGTTACTGACGCTGAGGAGCGAAAGCATGGGGAGCGAACAGGATTAGATACCCTGGTAGTCCATGCCGTAAACGTTGGGCACTAGGTGTGGGGGACATTCCACGTTTTCCGCGCCGTAGCTAACGCATTAAGTGCCCCGCCTGGGGAGTACGGCCGCAAGGCTAAAACTCAAAGGAATTGACGGGGGCCCGCACAAGCGGCGGAGCATGCGGATTAATTCGATGCAACGCGAAGAACCTTACCAAGGCTTGACATTCACCGGACCGCCCCAGAGATGGGGTTTCCCTTCGGGGCTGGTGGACAGGTGGTGCATGGTTGTCGTCAGCTCGTGTCGTGAGATGTTGGGTTAAGTCCCGCAACGAGCGCAACCCTCGTTCTATGTTGCCAGCACGTGATGGTGGGGACTCATAGGAGACTGCCGGGGTCAACTCGGAGGAAGGTGGGGATGACGTCAAATCATCATGCCCCTTATGTCTTGGGCTTCACGCATGCTACAATGGCCGGTACAAAGGGTTGCGA
>NZ_JCAXEN010000015.1:0-1001 GCF_059758435.1 Kocuria sp. GQ42
AGGGGATCGTGAACAACGACGGCGGGGCGATCGCGCTCGGCCACCCGCTGGGCTCCTCCGGCTCCCGGCTCGTGGTGACGCTGCTGGGCCGGATGGAGCGCGAGGGCGCCGACCGCGGCCTGGCCACCATGTGCGTGGGCGTGGGCCAGGGCACCGCGATGCTCGTGGAGAAGCTCTGATGGTCGGGCCCAGCGAGATCCTCGGCGCGGAGTTCACCGCCCTGCGGCTCGAGGAGCGCGAGGACCGCCTGCACGTGGTCCTGGACCGCCCCGCCGTGCGCAACGCCATCGACGCGACCATGGTCGAGGAGCTGCACACCGTGTGCGGCCACCTCGAGCGGCACCCGAAGATCCTGATCCTCTCCGGCACCGAGGTGAACGGCCGGGGGATCTTCGCCTCCGGCGCCGACATCGCGCAGCTGCGGGAACGTCGCCGCGACGACGCCCTGGCCGGGATCAACTCCCGGATCTTCGACCGCATCCACAAGCTGCCCATGCCGGTGATCGCCGCGATCGACGGCTACGCCCTGGGCGGCGGCGCGGAGCTGGCCTACGCCGCGGACTTCCGCATCGCCACCCCGCACCTCACGATCGGCCAGCCGGAGACGAACCTGGGCATCATCGCCGCCGCCGGCGGGCTGTGGCGGCTCAAGGAGCTGGTCGGCGAGGCGGTCGCCCTGGACATCCTGCTCGCCGGCCGGATCCTCGGCGCGGACGAGGCCCTGGCCCTGCACCTCGTCACCGAGCTGCACGAGCCCGCGGAGCTCGTCGGCGCCGCGCACGCGCTCGCCGACCGGATCGGCGTCCAGGACCCCCTGGCCGTGCGGATCTCCAAGCGGGTCTTCGCGGCGCCCCCGTCCGCCCACCCGCACATCGACGAGCTGGCCCAGGCCGTGCTCTTCGAGTCTGAGGCGAAGTTCGACCGCATGCAGGCCTTCCTGGACCGCAAGATGAACAAGAAGTAGGAGCACCCCGACCATGACCGAGAAGCACGCACTGGCC
>NZ_JCAXEN010000016.1:0-835 GCF_059758435.1 Kocuria sp. GQ42
AACCGCAACGTCGCCCGCATGGCCTGGCTGCTCGCCGGCTTCCCCGACACCGTCCCCGGCATCACCGTCAACCGCCTGTGCGCCTCCGGGCTCTCGGCCGTCATCATGGCCTCCCACATGATCAAGGCCGGCGCCGCCGACATCGTCGTCGCCGGCGGCGTGGAGTCCATGTCCCGCGCCCCCTGGGTGATGGAGAAGCCCGCCAAGGCGTTCGCGAAGCCCGGGGACGTCTTCGACACCTCCATCGGCTGGCGCTTCACCAACCCCGAGTTCAAGAAGCAGGACAAGATGACCTACTCGATGCCGGAGACGGCCGAGGAGGTCGCGATCGTCGACGGGATCTCGCGCGAGGACGCCGACGCCTTCGCCGTGGCCTCCCACGAGAAGGCGATCGCCGCGATCGACGCCGGGCGCTTCGCCGACGAGATCGTCCCGGTGACCGTCACCGGCCGCAAGGGTGCGACGACCGTCGTCGACACGGACGAGGGCCCCCGCCCGGGCACCACGATGGACGCCCTCGCCAGGCTGCGCCCCGTGGTGGACCACGGGACGGTCGTCACCGCCGGCAATGCCTCCTCCCTCAACGACGGCGCCTCGGCGATCCTCGTGGTCTCCGAGCGGGCGGCCGAGAAGTACGGGCTGGCCGCCCGGGCCCGGATCGTCGACGGCGCCTCCGCCGGCGTGCCCCCGGAGATCATGGGCATCGGCCCGGTCCCGGCCACCCAGAAGGTGCTCGGGCGCACCGGGTGGGGCATCGGCGACCTGGGGGCGGTCGAGCTCAACGAGGCCTTCGCCTCCCAGTCGCTGGCCTGCATCCGCCGCCTCGGCCTCGACG
>NZ_JCAXEN010000017.1:0-454 GCF_059758435.1 Kocuria sp. GQ42
GTCTCGGCGGAGTAGATGGCGTTGGCGCGGTTGTAGGCGATGACCCCGAGGTCGGTGGCCTGGCAGACGGCCGAGGCGTGGGCGAGCAGGCCGTCCTGGTCGCACTCGGTGAGGTAGGGGGGCAGCAGCAGCAGGCCCTCGGCGCCGGCGGCGGCGGCGTCGGCGGCGTTGCGCACGGCCTGGGCGGTGTTGCCGGCCGCGGGGGCCAGCACGGGGACCCGGTGCCCGACCTCGTGAACGGCCGCGGCGACCACGGTGGCGGTCTCCTCGGGGGTGAGGGAGAAGCCCTCCCCGGTGCCGCCGGCGGCGAAGAGCCCGGCCACGGGGTAGGAGGCCTGCCAGGCCAGGTGCTGGCGGTAGGCGCTCTCGTCGAAGAGCAGGTCCTGGTCGAACGCGGTGACGGGGAAGGACAGCAGGCCGTCCTTGAGCTTGTCCGCCAGTTCCTGGGGCGTGT
>NZ_JCAXEN010000018.1:0-453 GCF_059758435.1 Kocuria sp. GQ42
CCGGTGTCGCCCCACTCCTGGTCGCGCTCGTCCTCGGTGGGGATGATCGGCACGTCCGGGACCTCGGCCACCTCTCCGCGCAGCACGGCGGCGCCGGGGTAGTTCTGTGGGGTGCGCTCCACCCCGGCGGTGGGGTCGCGCAGCACCGTGTACTGGTGGGCGCCGGTCAGCGGTACCGCCACGAGCAGGGCGGTGGCGACCAGCCGGATCCCGGACCCGGCCCGGATCCCGGGCAGGGCCCGCCAGCCGGTCAGCAGCAGCGCGGTGACCCGGGTGAGGATCACCGAGGCGGCCAGGATCCCGAGCCCGGCCGGCACCGGGACCGTGTCGCGGGCAGTGAGCAGCAGGTAGGTGATCAGCAGCGGCCAGTGCCACAGGTAGATCCCGTAGGCGCGGTCCCCGAACCACTGCAGCGGGCGGGCCGCCAGGACCCGGGTGGCGCCGGCCCGGGCG
>NZ_JCAXEN010000019.1:0-326 GCF_059758435.1 Kocuria sp. GQ42
GTTCCCGCCGTCGTCGGCGTCCTGGGCGGAGGCCGCATGGGCGCGGGCATCGCCCACGCCTTCCTGCTCGCCGGGGCGAGGGTGACCGTGGTGGAGCGGGACGGGCAGGCCGCGGAGGCCGCCCGCGAGCGGATCGAGCGGGACCTCGCCAAGTCCCTGGAGCGCGGGGGCGTGGACGGCAACCTGGACGAGTGGGCCGAGAACCTGACCGTCTCCCTCGACCACGCCGACTTCGCGGACTGCGAGCTCGTCGTCGAGGCCGTCCCGGAGTCGTGGGACCTGAAGGTCGCGGCCCTGCAGGAGGTCGAGCGCCACCTCGCCGAGAC
>NZ_JCAXEN010000002.1:0-539516 GCF_059758435.1 Kocuria sp. GQ42
CCAGGGTCGAGCCCCCGCACCACACGGTGCGGGGGCTCCCCGCATTTAACACCCCCCGCACGGCACCCCAGCGCGGCACCCCCCGCACGGCACCCCAGCGCGGCACCCCAGCGCGGCACCCCAGCGCGGCACCCCAGCGCGGCACCACAGCGGACCGCGCCGGGACGACCCCCGAACAGCAGAGCAGGCCCCCACCGGCTACGGTGGGGGCCTGCTCTGCTCCGTACGGGGCAGGGTGGGTCAGCCGACGATCTTGCCGGGGTTGAAGTTGCCGCCCGGGTCCGCCGCCGCGAACAGGTTGCGCAGGAGCTGCACGCCCTCGGGGGAGACGTCCTGCTCCATCCAGGGGCTGTGCTCGAGCCCCACCCCGTGGTGGTGGGACAGCGTGGCGCCGGCGTCGATGAACGCCTGCTGGATCGCGCTCTTGATCACGGCGTACTCGGCGTGGGGGTCCTCGCCGATCTCGTAGCCGAAGGTGAAGTAGAGGCAGGCGCCGGCGTGGTACGAGTGGGACATGTGGGACATGATCCAGCCGGTCTTGCCCTGCGACTCGAAGGCCCGGTGCGCGGCGTCGTAGACCGCCTGGTGCACCGTGGTGAGCTTGGACCACGGTGCGGCGGTCTCGGAGACGTCGCCGATGGTGTTCTGCTCGAGCAGGAAGTCGCGTAGGTACGGGGTGTCGAACTTCTTCTGGTCGTAGAGCGCGCCGGGGCCCGCACCGAGCACCAGGGCGCCCTGCTTCTTGACGATGCCGGCCACGGCCTTCTTCCGGCGTTCCGCCTCGGGCTTGCCGCCCTCGAAGCAGACGTAGGCGATGCACATGGCGTCGGTGTCCCAGCCGCGGCGCCGCATGAACTCCCACAGCACGTCCTGGCCCTTGGCCGTGACCTTCTTCTTCAGCGTGGCGGGGGCCTTCTGGGTGGAGAGGGAGAACGCGGTCTCGTGCGCGTCGGAGACGCGGGCGAACGTGGTGCTGATGCCGGACCGGGCGATCTCGCGCATCGCGACGAGCGCCTGCTGCCACGTGGGGAACATGTACGCGATGACCTCGCGGTGCTCGGCGATGCGGTGCACGTGCACGTCCAGCTGCGTGATCACGCCCAGCCGGCCCTCGGAGCCGATGATCATCTCCCGCAGGCTCGGTCCCGTGGAGGTCGAGGGGAGGGGGCGCAGCACCACGGTGCCGCCCGGGCGCACCACGCGCAGGCCGCGCACGATGTCGGCGATGTCCCCGTACTTGTCCGACTGCATCCCCGAGGAGCGCGTGGCGGCCCAGCCGCCGAGCGTCGAGTGCGTGAAGGAGTCCGGGAAGTGGCCCAGCGTCCACCCGCGGGCGTTGAGCTGCTCCTCCATGTCCGGGCCCAGAACGCCGGCCTGGATGGTGGCCAGTCCCGAGGTCTCGTCGAGCGAGAGCACCTGGTTCATCCGGCCCAGGTCCAGGGAAACGATCGTTCGTTCCTCATGGGGATCCGGCTGGAGGCTCCGCGAGATGCTCGTGCCGCCGCCGAAGGGGATGACCACGAGGTCACGCTCCACCGCGAGCCGCAGCACCTGGGCGACCTCCTCCTCCGTGCCGGGGTACACGATCACGTCGGGCACCCGCGCGAAGTCCCCGGCCCGGGTGAGCAGCAGCTCGGTGACGGACTTGCCGGCCCAGTGCACGATCCTCAGCTCGTCGTCGAGGGTCAGGTGCTCTGCGCCGGTGATGGCGGCCAGCGCCTCCAGGAGGGGCTCCCCGGCACGGGAGGCGGGGACGCTGACCGTGGAGAAGTCGATGGTGTCGCGCTGCCGGGGCCGCAGGTCCACGTCCAGGGCGTTCTTGACGAACGGGGCGAAGGCGGGCTTGTTCGCGTACTCGAAGTGCACGCCTTCCTCGCCCCACCCCCACCACTTCATGTGCTTCACGTGTGCCATCTGCGCAGTACTCTCCTGGTTCTCGGGGGGTGACGGTGGTTCAGGCGTCGATGCGCGGACGGTGCTCGGCGTAGAGCGCCCGCACCGAGGCCTCGATGCGGTCGTTGAAGGACGAGGTGGGCTCCTTCTCCCGGGCGACCAGCGGCTCGCCGACGGCCACCACCACGCGGGGGCGGCCGCGGCGCGGCCAGCGGGCGCCGCGGGGCATCGCCTCGTAGGCACCGATCAGGGCCACGGGGACCACCGGCACTCCCACGGCCTTGGCCAGGCCCGCGGCACCGATCTTGAAGGACCCCATCTTCCCCGTGCGGGACCGGGTGCCCTCCGGGAAGATCAGCAGCGGGACGCCGGCCTTCAGCAGCTGCTTGGACAGCCCCCGGTTCGCTCCGGTGCCCGTCCGGTCCACCGGGAAGGCGTTGAAGATCAGCTCGGTGAACATGCGCTTGTGCGGGGCGGTGAAGAAGTAGTCCGCGGCCACCCCGGTGGCGAGGTCCCGGCGGATGCGCCGGGGCACCGAGCCCAGGACCAGCGGCGCGTCGAGGTGGCTCGAGTGGTTGGCCACCACGATGCACGCCCCGTCCAGGGCGTCGGCCGCGGGGTGCGTCACCACGGTCCGGCGGACCGTGCGGTACGCGAGGCCCTGGAGGAACACCCGCTGGGCGATCCGGCGGGCGAGGCGGCGCCGCGGGTCGCGGAAGCGGTCGGGGCTCAGCTGCGCGGAGGACGCGGGCGGGGCCTCCGGCGCGGCCTCGGGGGAGGAGCCGGCGCTGCCGCCGTCGATGGAGCGCTGGACCGGGACCGGGTCCTGGGGGTCGCGGCGGGTCACGAGCCGGCCGCCCGTTCCTTCTGGCGGGCCGAGGCGACGAGCCCCGAGATCCGGCGCACCGCGGAGCGCGGCAGGTGCCGCAGGGCGAACCCGAGGAGCCGGTAGCGCTTGGTGGGCATCGAGAGCACCTTGCCGCGCGCGACGTCGTCGAGGGCCTCCTCGACCACGCGCTCGGGGCTGAGCCACATGAAGGAGGGGATCGAGGAGCCGCTGATGCCGGCGCGCTCGTGGAACTCGGTGCGCACCCAGCCGGGCAGCAGGGCGGTGACGTGGACGCCCGTCCCGTGGAGCTCCACGGCCAGGGCCTCGGTGAACGCGGTCGTGTACGCCTTGATCGCCGAGTACGAGCCCATCGTGACCAGGCCCGCGGTGGAGGAGACGTTGATGATCCAGCCGGAGCCGCGCGCCGTCATCGCCCGTGCCGCGGCCGAGGAGAGCACCAGCACGGCCCGGCACATGACCTCGAACGCGCGGTCGTGGGCACCGGTGTCCGGATCGGCGAAGCTGGTCTTCACGGAGAACCCGGCGTTGTTCACGAGCACGTCCACGGGTCGCTCGGGGTCCTCGACCCGGGCGGCGACGCGGTCCACGTCGGTGCGGTCGGAGAGGTCCGCGGGCAGGACCTCGACCGGCACGCCGTGCTCCGAGCGCAGCCTGGAGGCCGTCTGCTCGAGGCGGTCCGCGTCGCGGGCCACCAGGACGAGTGCATTTCCCCGGCGGGCCAGGGCTTCGGCGAACGCGGCGCCGATGCCGGACGTCCCCCCGGTCACGAGAGCGGTAAGCATGAGATCTAGGCTACACTACGGTAGCCGTAGCGCAGCCGGGTGCGGTCCGCTCGAGGGGCGTCGTCGTCGCCCGCCGGGCAGGGCCCGCCCGCAGCCCCCCGCCCGCTCCGCACCGGCGGCGGACCAGCACACCACCGGAGGAACACCGTTGACCGAGACCCCCACCACGCGCGTCCTGCTGACGGGAGCCACCGGCTTCCTCGGGCAGGCGGTGCTCGAACGGCTGCTGTCCGCCCACGAGGGTGTGCACGTCACCGCCGTCGTCCGTCCCAAGGGCAGCATCAGCGGTGAGCAGCGGCTGCGGCAGCTGCTGCGCAAGCCCGCCTTCCGCACCTGGCGGGAGAGCGTGGGCGACGACGAGGCGAAGCGGGTCTTCGCGGAGCGCACCGCGGTCCTCGAGGGGGACCTGTCGGCACTCGCGGGCATCACGGAGCCGTTCGACGTGGTGATCCACTCGGCCTCCACCGTGTCCTTCGACCCGCCCATCCACGAGGCCTTCAGCACCAACGTCGGCGGCGCCACCGGTCTCTACGACGCGCTCCTGGCCTCCGGGCAGGACCCGCACGTCATCCACGTCTCCACCTGCTACGTCGGCGGGATCGCGAAGGGCCTGCGCCCCGAGACGGCCGTGGACCACGAGGTCGACTGGGCCGCCGAGTTCGAGGCCGCACAGCGGGCGCGCGAGGAGGCCGAGATGGCCTCCCGCACCCCGGAGCGGCTGCAGGCCATCATCGACGCCGCCACCGCGGACCACGGTAAGGAGGGGCCCAAGTCGGTGGCCCGCGCCGCGGAGGCCGCGCGCGAGGAGTGGGTCCGGACCCGCCTCGTCGAGTACGGGCGCACCCGGGCGCAGTCCCTCGGCTGGACCGACATCTACACCTTCACGAAGGCCCTGGGCGAGCGGGTCGCCGAGCAGAAGTGGGCGGGCGCCGGCCACCGCCTCTCCGTGGTGCGTCCGTCCATCATCGAGTCCGCGCTGCGCCACCCGTACCCCGGCTGGATCGACGGCTACAAGGTGGCCGACCCGCTGATCATGGCCTACGCCAAGGGCGCCCTGCCGGAGTTCCCGGGGCTGCCGGACTCCGTGCTCGACGTCATCCCCGTCGACTTCGTGGTCAACGCGATCGTGGCGCTGGCCACGGGCGGGCACCGCGCCCCGTCGGGCGCGGCCACCCCCGACGGGCAGGCGGACCCCGCCCCCGCGTACTACCAGGTCTGCTCGGGCGCCTCGAACCCGCTCCCGTTCCACCAGATGTACGAGAACGTCCGCTCCTTCTTCCTCGCCCACCCGCTCGAGGACGCCGACGGCAAGCCGATCCGGGTGCCCGAGTGGAAGTTCCCGGCCAACAACGCCGTGGAGCGCTCGCTGGCGGTCAAGGAGCGGCTCTCCGCCGTGGGGGGCCGGATCACCTCGGCGCTGCCCGCGACGTCCCGCACCCGGGAGTGGTCGACCTCCCTGCACCGGATGCAGTCCGGCCTCGGCTCCCTGCGCACCTACGTGGACCTCTACCAGTCCTACACGCGCACCGAGATGATCTTCGACGACGCCAGCACGCGGCAGCTCAACGACTCGCTGCCCGCCGGCACGCCGGAGGACCGGACCTTCGACGTCCGGTCGATCGACTGGGCCGACTACTGGAAGAACGTGCACCTGCCGGCGCTGACCACGATGACCAAGGCCTACGGCCGGCTCCAGGCGGCGTCCAAGCGGCGCGGCACGACCCGGCGGGGCCTCAGCGAGGGCACGGACGTGCTCGCGGTCTTCGACCTCGAGGGCACCGTCCTGGACTCCACGGTCATCCGCCAGTACCTCCAGCTGCGCCGCCGGACGCTGCACCTGGCGAAGTGGCCCGCGGAGGTCGCCGACCTCGTCTCGAGCGCCCCGACCTATCTCAAGGCCGAGAAGCGGGACCGCGGGGAGTTCATCCGGGCGTTCATGCGCCGCTACCAGGGCGTGCCCGCCGGGACCGTGCGGGAGCAGGTGGCCGGGCCGCTCGGCGAGGACATGCGGCGCCTCCTGCGCCCCGGGGCCCTGAGCCGGATCGAGGAGCACCGCGCCGCGGGGCACCGCACGGTGCTGGTCACCGGGTCCATCGACCTGCTCGTGGAGCCGATCGCGCACCTCTTCGACGAGGTCGTGGCGGGCCGGATGGACGAGCGCGACGGCGTGATGACCGGCTACCTCGCCGCTCCGCCCCTGGTCGACGAAGCGCGGGCCCAGTGGCTCAAGAAGTACGCCGAGCAGGGCGGCTACGACCTCTCCCGCTCCTACGGCTACGGGGACTCCCACGCGGACGCCAGCTGGCTGCTGCTCATGGGCCACCCGTACACGGTCAACCCCGACCTGCCGCTGTACCGGCTGGCCCGGAAGAACCACTGGCCCATCGAGGACTGGAAGACCGCCTGAGCGCTCCGGCGGCGGACGGCGAGCAGGAGGGCACCGATGGGCGACGACGACCGGACCGATCCGCGGACCGTCACCACCGACAAGAAGATCACCGCGGCGGCACTGGCCCTCCTGCGCGAGGGCGGACCGCACCGGGTGACCATCGAGGCGGTCTCGGCGGCCTCCGGCGTGGCCAAGACGTCGATCTACCGCCGCTACGCGAACAGCCTGGAGATGCTCGAGGGGGCCCTCGAGGACGCCGTGGCCACGTACTCGCCGCGGCGGCCGAGCGCCCCGGCGAGCTGGGACGAGGGCCTTGCCGAGGCGCTGGACTTCCTGCTCCACGACATGGGCATCGGGGTGGCGGTCTCGCTGCTGAGCGACCCGGGCTCGGAGACGTCCCGGATCCTGCGCGCGCACCTGGTCCGCCCGCGCGTGGAGCGGCTCAAGGAGCTCTTCGCGGCGGAGACGGCGGCGGGACGGCTGAGCCCGGACCTGGACGTCGACGTCGTGCTGGACTTCGTGCTGGGCTCCGCCTACTCGCACGTGGCCCGGTATGGGAGCCTGGGCGACGACTGGCCCCGGCGGGTGCACCGGACCCTGACCGGGGTGCTCGAGGCGCACCGGCCCTGACCCGTGCGGGCCGGCGCCCGGCTCAGAAGACCTCCCGCTCGTCCGGGCGCTGGGCCAGCTCCGAGGCCACGTAGTCCTCG
Organism: Kocuria sp. GQ42; assembly: GCF_059758435.1. Classification (NCBI taxonomy): domain Bacteria; kingdom Bacillati; phylum Actinomycetota; class Actinomycetes; order Micrococcales; family Micrococcaceae; genus Kocuria; species Kocuria sp. GQ42. The sequence goes on from NZ_JCAXEN010000002.1 coordinate 6,625, forward strand.
ACCGCCGTGTGCGTCGCCACGTCCTTGCCGGCGCGCTCGGAGAGGAACCACCGGTGCTCGAGCACCTCGTGCACGATCTCGGCGGGCTCGAGCTTGCGGCGCATCGGCGGGGTGACCGCCTCCATGATCGGGGAGAACACCTCGCGCATCCACAGCTGGGCCACGAGCTCCTCGGGCAGGCCGGGATAGAGGTCCTGCCCGAGCTGGGCGATGTCGGTCAGCAGCCGGCGCGCCTGGTTCTCGTGGGCGCCGAGGCCGGTGAGCCGCTGCAGGCGCCGGGTGTGGTGGCCGGGCTCCACGACCTGCGGGCGCAGCCGGATCCGCCCGCCGACCGTGTCCATGGACGCCTCCTCGACGTCGAAGCCGAGCTCGTTGAGGCGGCGCACCCGCTCGACCACGCGCCAGCGCTCGTCCATGCTGAAGGTCTCCTCGACCGTCAGCTCGCGCCACAGGAACTCGTAGGTGGCCACGAGCCGGTCGGAGACCTCGAAGGGGTCCACCACGTCCGCGATGTCGTGGCCCTCCTCGACGGCGCCCGCGAGCAGGTCCATGATCTCCCCGGCCACGTTGGTGCGGGCCAGCTCGATGTCGTACCCCCGCTGGCCGCGCGTGAGCTCCGGGTGGATCTCGCCGGTCTCGGCGTCCACCAGGTAGGCGGCGAACGCGCCGGCGTCCCGGCGGAACAGCGTGTTCGAGAGCGAGACGTCGCCCCAGTAGAAGCCCGAGAGGTGCAGCTGCACGATGAGGGAGGCCAGCGCGTCCACGAGCCGCTCGACCGTGGCGGCGCTGGGGCCGGCGGAGAAGATGGCCCGGTAGGGCAGGGAGAAGCTCAGGTGGTCGGTCACGAGGGCGGCCGGCAGGGGCTCGCCCTCGGGCGTGTACCGGTCCGTGACCACGGAGTCCGGCACCACGGACGGGATGCCCATGCGCTGCAGCCGGCGCAGGGTGGCGTACTCGTGCCGGGCGTAGTGGGGGACGGTCTCCTTGACGGCGACGATCTTCTCGCCGGCGTGGGCGAAGCGCACCACGTGCCGGGAGATGCCGCGGGGGAGAGCGGCGAGGACGTCCTCCGGCCACTGCTCGAGGGGGGTGTCCCACGGCAGCTCCAGGAGCACGGGGTCCGGGAAGGCCGTCTGGATGGACACGCTCCCGGACCGTCCGCCGGGGGCGGGACCGTCCTGGGGCGCGAGGGGGAAGTGTGGGGCCAGGGAACCCTTCATACCTGGTCATGCTAGCAACCGGGACGGGCCGGAAGTCGCCGCGGTGCCTCCCGCGCTCGATCCCGGCGGTCGCTAGGGTGGTGAGGGTGTCGATCGAACAGCGCATCCACGCGCACTACGCCGGGCTCTCGCCCCAGGAGCAGCGGGCCGCCGACCTGATCCTGGACCACTTGGACGACCTCGCCCTGTACAGCTCGGCGGAGCTGGCGCAGATGAGCGGCGTCTCCCGCGCCACCCTCTCCCGGCTGTACCGGCACCTGGGCTTCGAGTCCTTCACCGAGCTCCGGGAGACGGCCCGCACCCTGCGCCAGCAGGGCGTGCCGCTCGGCCCCGACGCCGACCCGGAGCTGAGCCAGCACCTGGAGCAGGAGCTCAAGAACCTGCGCAAGGTCCTGGACCCGGCGGGGGAGGACCGCCCCGCCCAGGCCGTGCGCGCGCTCGCGGACGCGGGGACGGTCCTGGTCGTGGGCCTGCGCAACAGCTACCCGGTCGCCCTGCACCTGAAGCAGCAGCTGCAGCAGGCGCGGGACCGCGTCCGGCTCGCCCCGCTGCCCGGCCAGACCCTCGGCGAGGAGCTCGTGGACGTGGGCGAGGGCGACGTCGTCGTCCTGCTGGGCTTCCGGCGGCGCCCCCGCGGGTTCGAACGCCTGGTGGAGGTCTGCGCGGCCACGGGGGCGCGGACCGTGCTCGTCGCGGACAGCACGGCCCGGCGCCACGCCTCGGCCGTGGACCTGTGGATCGAGTGCCCCCTCGACGGCGTGGGCCCGTTCGACTCCTACGCGGCGGCCATGAGCCTCGTGTCGGTGCTCGCCGACGGGGTGCTGGCCGCCGCGGGTCCGGACGGGCGACGGAGGGTGGGCCGCACCGCCGAGCTCTACGAGGAGCTCGAGGAGCTGGACCTGCGCTGAGCGCCCCGCGCCGCCGGGCCCGTCCTCACGGGGTCCCGCCCGCACGGGCGACGACCGCGCTCTCGAGCAGGGAGACGAGCGAGTAGAGCAGGATGGAGGCCACCGTGACGACCACCACGGCGGACCACACCTCGTCGTAGCGCGCCCGGGCCACATCGGAGACGATCGCGTACCCGATCCCCTCGCCCGTGGCCAGCCACTCGGCCAGCAGGGCACCGGTCAGGGCTCCGGGGACGGAGACCCGCAGCGCGGTGAACAGGCTCGGCAGGGCCGAGGGAAGGGCCACCGTGCGGAACGCGTCGAACCTCGAGCCGCCGTAGACCTGCACGACCTCGACGATCACCGGGTTCGCGGAGCGCAGCCCCTGGACGATGGTCACCAGCGCGGGGAACAGGACCACGACCGCGCCCATCGCGGCCACGGAGGCCTCCTGGCGGCCGAAGACCAGGATGATGATCGGTGCCATCGCCACCAGCGGGACCGACCGCAGCAGCATGGCCAGGGGCATCATGGCCTGCTCGACCCCCCGGAACAGGGCGAAGACCGTGGCGACGACGACGGCCGCCACGAGACCGGTGACGAAGCCGAGCGCCGCGTCCACCAGGGTGGTCCCGAGCCGGCCCAGGATCAGCTCCCGGTTCGCCGCGGCGTCGGGGTCCGTCAGGAGGAAGGCACACACGTCCAGAGGGGTCTTGCCGATGAAGGACGTCACGGCGAAGACGCGCAGCAGCAACAGCCAGATCACGGCGACGGCCGCCAGCGAGACGACCAGGTTCAGCAGGGCGCGGCCCAGTTCCCTGCCGGCGCGGGCCGCGGTGGTGGTGCGGGGCATCTCAGCGACCTCCTTCTCGGCCGCCGGAGGACCACGGGGTCACCACGCGGGCGACGAGTCCCACGACCGCGTACGCCAGGAACGCCAGACCGCCGGAGAGCAGGGCGACGGCCCAGACCCGGGCGATCTCGAGCGACTGCTGCGCGTTGACCATGGCCGGTCCCAGCCCGCGGTCCACGCCTCCCACGTACTCGCCGAGGACCGCCCCGAGCAGCGCCGCGGGAGCCGCGATCCTCAGCGCCGAGAACACGCCGGGAAGGGCGGACACCAGCTGGACCTTGGTCAGCCGGTGCCACCGGGAGCCGCCCGCCACGGTGACGACGTCCAGGGCGGAGCGCTCCGCGGTGCGGAACCCGGCGAGCACGGTGACGTAGGTGGTGAAGAACACGGAGATCGCCGCCAGCGCCACGGCGGTGCCCGACGGCTCCCCGGAGCGCGGCGGGCCCAGGACGATGAAGACGATCGGTCCGACCGCCACGATCGGCAGGCAGTAGCTGACCACGGCGATCTGCGTGGCCAGCCGTTCCGTGAACGGCAGCAGCAGGGCCACCACGGCGAGCAGCATCGCGGCGAGGTTGCCGCCCAGGTAGCCCCGGGCGGCCTCCACCAGCGTCACGGAGGCGTTGGTCCAGTAGAAGCCGGCGCCGTCCGCGGCGATCTGCCGGCCGATCGCCAGGGGTGTCGGTATCGCGCCGCTCCCCGCCCCGTCGGCCGCGCCGACCCCGCGCAGGAAGGTCGCTGCGCCGATCCACCACACGCCGAGGGTCAGGACCACGCCGAGGGCGGCGGCGCTCCACGGCGGCAGAGCGCGTCCCCGGGCGGGCACCGCGCGCCCGGGGGCGGGCAGGCGTGCTGCCGTGGCCGAGGGGGGCTCCGGGGCGGGCGGGGGCGTCGTCGTCCGGGCGCTCACGTCACTGCCCGTCACCGGGGGCGCCGAACAGCAGGTCGGACGCGCGGTCGTGCAGCGCGTGGAACTCCGGGGTGCGCAGCATCTCCGGGGTCCGCGGGCGGGGCAGGTCGACGTCGATGACCTGCTTGATCCGGCCCGGGCGCGGGGACATGACGGCGACCACGTCCGAGAGGAAGATCGCCTCGGAGATGCCGTGCGTGACCATGAGCGTCGTGGCGGGCTTCTCCGTCCAGATCCGCAGCAGCTCGAGGTTGAGCCGCTGCCGGGTCATGTCGTCGAGGGCGCCGAAGGGCTCGTCGAGGAGCAGGACGGACGGCTTGACCACCAGGGCCCGGGCGATCGACACGCGCTGGCGCATCCCGCCCGAGAGCTGCGCGGGCCTGGACCGCTCGAAGCCGGTCAGCCCGACCAGGTCGACGAGCTCCTGGACGTGGGCCCGGTCCACCGGCCGGCCGGAGACCTCCAGCGGCAGCCGGATGTTCGACTCGACGGAGCGCCACGGCAGGAGCGCGGCGTCCTGGAAGGCGATGCCCAGCCGGTGCGACCGCCGCAGCTCGGCGGGGGTCTGCCCGTCGACGAGCACCTCTCCCGCGCTGGGCTCCTCCAGACCGGCCAGGACGCGCAGGATCGTGGACTTCCCGCACCCCGACGGACCGAGCAGCGACAGGAAGGACCCCTGCTCGGTCCGCAGGTGGGCGTCGTCGAGCGCGGTGACGGTGCTCCGCCCCGACCGGAAGACCTTGGTCAGGCCGTTGAGGTCGATGCCGCCGGCCGCGGCGCCGACGGCGCCGCGCTCGCGGGAGGCCGTCGGGCTGCTCATTCCCGCAGCTCCGGGTTCTCCTCGTACACCTCGTCGAGCAGCGAGAGGTCGAAGACGTCCTCGGCCGTGAGGCCGGGGTAGCCGGCCACGCCGAGCACCTCGATGTTCTGGGCGACGAGCTCGTCGGAGATCGTGAACAGGCCGTTCGCCTCGGTGTCCTCGGAGACCACGAGCTCCTCGTTCTGGATCTCCGCCTGGCGGGTCTCCTTCTCGAGGTCCAGGCCCAGGTCCGCGCCGTACTCCTCCACGGCCAGCCGGGCCGACTCCCCGGGGTCCGCCACGGCGTCCTGCCAGCCCCGGATGCTGGCCTCCAGGAACGACTTGAGCGCCTCGCGGTCGTTGTCGATCGCGTCCTGGGTGGTCACGAAGGACTCCGCGACGAACGGGAGGCCGTGGTCGGCGAAGGACAGGTTGACGACGTTCTCGCCCGCGAGCTCCAGGGTGATCGCCTCGTTGGTCGTGTAGCCGAAGAAGCCGTCCACCTCGCCGCTGAGGAGCGGCTGCGGGTCGTACTGCACGGGCGCCTTCTCGACCTCGCCCGGATCGATGCCGTTGACCTCCAGCAGGGCGTCGAACAGCGTCTCGTTCACGCCGGACTGCACGCCGATGGTCTTGCCCACCAGGTCCTGGGGGGTCTCCACGGGGTCGTCCCCCAGCGAGATGATCGTGAACGGGTTCTTCTGGTAGGTCGTGCCGATGATCTTCAGGGGCGCGTCGTCCTCGGCGATGGGCGGGGCCACGCCCAGCGGCGAGGACGTGCCCACGAGGGCGCTGCCGGCGAGCACCATGCTCTCCGTGGAGGCCCCGGAAGGGCCACCGGAGATCAGGTTCACCGAGTCGAACCCGGCCTCGGCGTAGTACCCCTGGGAGTCGGCGAAGTACTCCCCGGCGAACTCTGCGTTCTTGATCCACGACAGGTTCACGTCGAGCGCGCCGTGGCCGTCCTCCTGCGCGGTGGCCGCGGAGGTGTCCTCCGCGCCTCCGCATGCGCTCAGGCCCAGGGATCCGGCCAGCAGCACTGCTGCAGCGGTGCGGCGGCGGGGGCGGGGGGTGGTGGCCGAGGTGGAGTTCACGGCGGACCTTCTTCCTGGGATGCACGGGTGCGCGGGCGCACGGGAGACAGGCAGGAGCACAGGACCCCCATCCAGCATGGAATCCGGTGTTCGCTGGCATGACGCTATGCAAGGTGTGTTGCACGGATGTCAGCCGCGGTTACGCAGAGGTAAACCTTGACGGCGCTCGACCGGTGCGCGGACCGGCACCATCCACTAGAATTCGTCAGTTGGCTGATCACTCCGGGTCCTGAGCGACCCGGCCCGTCCCGAGAGGAACCCGCCATGCATGAGCCCCAGGCGCTCGCCCAGGCCGAGACGCACCTTCTCCACGTGCTGGAGCACTCCGATCCGCCGCGCGACGCCAGTCGCTACAACGTGACGGCGGCCGCACGGGACTACCACGACCGCACCGGCACCTGGGACGTCCAGGACGCCGACCCGGACCTCGTCGAGCAGGTGCTCGCCGCTCACCCCGCCGACGGCTGATCCGGCCCCGGACGCGCCACGGCGCCCTCCCCGTCGGGGGAGGGCGCCGTGGCGTCGGTGCGGTCGGTCGGTCAGCCGCTCAGGTCAGCCGCTCAGGTCAGTCGGGGAGGCGGTTGCCGGTGGCGGTGTCGAACAGGTGCACGTGCTCGAGGTTCGGGGCGACCCAGATCGTGGCCCCGGCCCGGGGCGGGGTGCGGCCCTCGACCCGGACGATGATCTCGTGCGCGCCGGCGGCGTCCTCCTCCACGGTGGCGGTCGGGTCCACCGTCACGACCGTGTTCGCCGCGGTGACCGGGGCGAGGTGGCCGTAGACGAAGGCGTCGGCCCCGAGCTCCTCGACCACGTCGGCCTCGATCGGCAGCCCGGTGCCCTCGCCGGCCGGGTGCAGGTCCTCGGGGCGGATCCCCACGGTGACCTTGCCCGAGGTCAGAGCCGCCTGCTGCGCACGGGTGAGCTCGATGCGCATCGTGCCGAAGGTCGCCGCCCCGTCCGCCACAGGCACCCGGAACAGGTTCATCGCCGGCGAGCCGATGAACCCGGCCACGAACTCCGTGGCCGGCCGGTCGTAGAGCTTGCGCGGGGTGTCGACCTGCATCAGCAGCCCGTCCTTGAGCACCGCGACCCGGTCGCCCATGGTCATCGCCTCGACCTGGTCGTGGGTGACGTAGACGGTGGTGACCCCGAGCCGGCGGGTCAGGGAGGCGATCTGGGTGCGGGTCTGCACCCGCAGCTTCGCGTCCAGGTTCGACAGCGGCTCGTCCATCAGGAACACCTGCGGGGAGCGCACGATGGCACGGCCCATGGCCACGCGCTGGCGCTGCCCGCCGGACAGCGCCTTGGGCTTGCGGTCCAGGTAGTCGGTCAGGTCCAGGATCTTCGCCGCCTCCTCGACCCGGCGGCGGCGCTCCTCGGCGGAGATCTTGGCGATCTTCAGGGCGAAGCCCATGTTCTCGGCCACGGTCATGTGCGGGTAGAGGGCGTAGTTCTGGAAGACCATCGCGATGTCGCGGTCCCGGGAGGGGACGTCGGTGACGTCACGGTCGCCGATGTAGATGTTGCCCCCGGTGACCTCTTCCAGCCCGGCGAGCATCCGCAGGGTGGTGGACTTCCCGCACCCGGAGGGGCCCACCAGGACGAGGAACTCCCCGTCGGCGATGTCCAGGTTCAGGTCGGTGACCGAGGGCCGCTCGGCCCCGGGGTACTGGCAGGTCACATTGGCGTAGCGCACAGAAGACATGGTTCAAGGCCTCTTTCCCGGCAGGCACGTGCCGGACGATCCGAAGGAGAAGAGCTGCCCCCTCAGGTGATGGGGGCCACAGTGATCCTAATCACCTTCGGGGCGTCTCCGCCATCGGCGCGCCGTCATCCGAGGTCACGGCAGCGCGCCCCGGCGCAGCTCGGACAGCCGGATCAGGGCCGCGGCCAGGTCCTCCGGGGATGCGACCCGGTGCGCGGCCACGCTCTGCCCCGTGCCCACCTTGATGCCGAGATCGGCGGGGCCGAGCTCGCGCATCGCGTTCTCGTCCGTCACGTCGTCGCCGGCGAACAGGGTGACGTCGGCGCCGGTGGCCTGCATGAACGCCGTGATGCCCTCACCCTTGGTCGCGGAGTGCACGGAGGACTCGACCACGTGCTGGCCCGGTGTGATCTTCAGCCCCTCGAGCTGCTCGAACTGCTCGACCATCTCCTGCTCCGCGCGGGCGCACAGGCTCCGGTCCGCCATCGTGCGGGTGTGGAAGGCGGCCCCCGTCGGTTTGAGCTCCAGCCTGGCCCCGGGATACCGGGCCACCTGTGCCTCCACGAGCGCGGTGGCCCGTGCCAGCAGCTCCAGCTGGGCGGGGGAGAGCTGCAGGGCGGTGTCGGCGGCGGCGTCCCCCAGGGCGTCCAGGAGCAGCTCCGCCCCGTGCGAGCCGGAGAGAAGCATCCGGCCGTCCGGGTCCACCACGGAGCGGAGGAACTGCATCGGCCGTCCGGAGATGACGGCCACGTACGTGCGGTCCAGCGTCAGGAGCTCCTCCAGCGCGGACCGGGCCTCCGGCAGCGCGCGGCTGTCGTCCGGGTCGTCCGTGAAGGGCGCCAGGGTGCCGTCGAAGTCGAGGGCGACCAGCAGGGTCCCGGCCTCCGCCGCGCGGGCGAGGGCGTCCTCGAGCGCCGGGCGGGTGTCGTCGTGCGGGGCCATCACTGCTCCTCCTCGTCGGTCGTCCCGGGGCGGGGGCGGGCGAGGTCCCGCAGGAACGCCTCGGACCAGTCGTTGACGTCGTTGCCCAGGACCTGCCGGCGCATCGAGCGCATCCGCTTCTTCGCCTCGGGCGCGGGCATGTCCTTGGCCCGCAGCATCGCGTCCTTGAGCCCGTCGATGTCGTGGGGGTTGACCAGCAGCGCCTGCTTGAGCTGCTCGGCGGCGCCGGTGAACTCCGAGAGGACCAGGGTCCCGGACCCGTCCGTCTTGGCCGCCACGTACTCCTTCGCCACCAGGTTCATGCCGTCCCGGAGGGAGGTCACGAGCATGACGTCGGTCGCCAGGTACAGCGCCACCATCTCCTCGAACGGATAGCCGTGGTGCAGGTAGCGGATCGCGGTGTGCGAGATGGTGTCGTGCTGGCCGTTGAGGTGGCCCACGAGGCCCTCCACGTCCTCCCGCAGCTGGACGTAGGACTCCACGCGCTCCCGGGAGGGGTTGGCCACCTGGACCAGCACCGAGGGCCCCACCGTCAGCCTGCCGTCCTCCAGCAGCTCGCCGTAGGCCTTGATGCGGTGCAGGATGCCCTTGGTGTAGTCCAGGCGGTCGACGCCCAGGAACACGGTCTCCGGGTCGCCGAGCTCGTGCCGGATCTCCAGGGCCCGCTCCTTCACCTCCGGCCGGGAGGTCAGCTCTTGGATCGACTGCGCGTCGATGGAGATGGGGTAGGACGCCGCGCGCACGGTCCACGCGGTGTCGTCCGTGCCGAACCGGGCCGCTCCGTTCTTGAACGGCACGTCCAGGAACCGCCGCACGCAGCGCTGGAAGTTCTGGGCGTCACCCGGGCGCTGGAAGCCGATGAGGTCCGCGCCCGAGAGCCCGTCGAGGACGGCCCGCCGCCAGGGCAGCTGCGCGAAGATCTCCAGGGGCGGGAACGGGATGTGGTTGAAGAACCCGATCGTGAGGTCCGGCCGCAGCTCCCGCAGCATCTTGGGGACCAGCTGCAGCTGGTAGTCCTGCACCCACACCGTGGCGTTCTCGGCGGCGATCTCGGCGGTCCGCTCGGCGAAGCGGCGGTTGACCTGGCGGTAGCTGTTCCACCACGTGCGGTGGAACTCCGGCGGCGCGATGACGTCGTGGTAGAGCGGCCAGAGGGTCGCGTTGGAGAAGCCCTCGTAGTAGGCCTGCACCTCCTCGGCGGACAGCGGCACCGGGGCGAGGTGGAAGACGTCGTGGTCGAAGCGCTCGAGCGTCTCGTCAGGGGCCCCGTGCCAGCCCACCCAGGCGCCGGCGTTGCGGGCCATGACGGGGGACAGGGCGGCCACGAGCCCGCCGGGGGAGCGGCGCCAGGAGGACTCTCCGTGCTCGACGACGCGCTCCACCGGCAGTCGGTTGGAGACCACGACGAAGTCGTAGCCGGCCTCCTGCGGTACGTCCGTCCGGGGTTCCGGCACCTCCTCCAGGTCGGCCGAGGAGGCGGTGGGGGGATGCTCTGCACTCACGGGATGTCCTTCCGGTAGGTCGTCGTCGTCCTGGCCCCAGTCTATTCATCAGCGTGCTCACGGTTCTGCCTGGGGATCTCCTGAGTCGGCGGCCCGGGAGGGGGTCCGATAATCTGGGCGACGACACCTCCCCGTCCACCCCCCAGGATCTTTCGAAGAGGACCCATGGCAGCCAGCAGCAGCACCACCCCCGATCCCCGGAACCGCGACGCCGCCCGGGAGCGGGCTCGGCAGGTCGCGGACCAGCACGCACGGCAGGACAAGCGCTCCCGTCGGATCCTGCAGCTGGGCATCCTCGCCCTGGTCCTCGTGATCGTCGCGGTGATCGGCGTCGTCGTGGCGCAGAACCGTGCCCAGCAGATCCCCGAGGCCGGTCCCGTTCCCGCCAGCGCCAACCAGTGGGGCGGCACGGTGCTGACGGCCGACGGGATCCGCACGGGTGAGTCCGAGGTCGAGGAGCGCGACCTCGCCGAGGTGCCCGAGGCCCCGGAGACCCCGGACGACTCCGCCGTCCCGCCGGGCGTCGAGGCCTCGGGCGACGGCGAGCCCGTGCAGGTCGTGATCTTCCAGGACTTCGAGTGCGTGCACTGCGCCGACTTCGAGGCCGAGAACGCCGATGCGCTCGAGGAGGCCGTGACCTCCGGCGACATCGTCCTCGAGTACCGCAACCTCAACTTCCTCGACCGCTCGACGCCGACGCAGTACTCCTCGCGGGCCGCGGCCGCCGCCTACGAGGTGGGCAACCAGTCCTCGGCCGAGCAGTACCTGGCCTTCGTCGAGGAGGTGTTCAGCCACCAGGGCACCGGTGGGCTGGACGACGAGCAGCTCGTGGAGATCGCCTCCTCGCACGGCGCCGACATCGCGGCCGCGCTCGAGGAGGACACGTGGCGGCCGATGGTCAACGTCGTCTCGCAGGAGTCCCTCGCCAACGGCGTGTCCGGCACCCCGACCGTCTTCATCGACGGAGAGCGGCTGGGCAACGAGGCGTTCCAGGAGGCCCTCGACGCGGCCGTGGAGGCCAAGGAGTAGGGTCGCCGCTCCGCCGGAGCAGCGCGACGGCGCCGTGTCCCCGCGCGGGGACACGGCGCCGTCGCGCTGTGCGGGCCGTCCGGGCGCCCGGGGATTTCGGGGTCCTGCGACGCGTCCGATATCCTGAGGAACCGGCCGCCCGGGCCGCACCCGTGCGGAGGCCCGAGGGCCGACCCGCCTCCTTAGCTCAGCTGGCCAGAGCACCTGTCTTGTAAACAGGGGGTCACCGGTTCGAATCCGGTAGGGGGCTCCACCGGTCCGCGACGTTGCACTCGCGACCGCTCATGACGTCACATGTTGCGCCGCGGTCTCGGTGCAGGGTGTGCGCATGCTGATGTCCGTGCCCCGGCCGGGACGCGGCGAGCTCGCTCCTGACCCCCTCGGAAGATGTGCGGCGGCAAGGGGGAAGCGGGAGATCCGCGCCGTCACGGGGATTCTGCCGGTCCGGCTTCCGGGGTGGTCGGCGCCCCGCCCGCGCCGGGACCGCACCGGCGAGGGTCCGGACAGGACATGCCGCTCCGGGGATGCGACGAGACGGAACCGTGATCGTGATCGCCCCGGCCGGAGTCTTGAACCGTGACTCAGCTCACTCCTACGGTGTTCCTACCTATTTCATAGGTGAGACCTCTTGCCCAGGTCTCGAAACATCTCGATCGCATGACGATCCCCATGTCATGCCCTCTCCACAGGAGCAGCAATGAGCAGTCTGCGGAAGACCCTCGTCGGCGCGGCCATGGCCGCCGCCCTCGTGGGAGGAACGGTTGCCACCCCGGCGGTCGCGGGGTCAGATCAGGATAACGGCAAGAGCCGTGGAGACCACAGTGAATCGCATGAAAGTCGTCACGACCGCGGCGACCGCGGCGACCGCAGGGACCGCGGTGACGACGAGGAGCGGAAGTACGCATACCATCGCGGCGGCAACGGCGACGACGACCGGGGTCGCGACGAGGAGCGCGACCGGGACGACCGGGACCGCTGGGATCGCGACGACCGCAAGGAGCACCGGGACGACAAGTACGACCGGGACGACAAGGACGGCAAGTACGACCGGGACGACAAGGACGGCAAGTACGACCGGGACGACAAGGACGACAAGTACGACCGCGACGACGAGGACGACCACGACGGCAAGTACGACCCCGACGACGAGTACGACCGGGACGACGGCGATCACCAGGACCACTGGTGGTACTGCGAAGAGCACGAGAAGTGGCACTTCTACGACGACGACGACTGGAGGAGCAGGAAGCACCACGACGACATGAAGGACGAGGGCGAGCACTCGCACCAGAAGGGCGATGACGACGGCGAGCACTGACCGGGCCGGCACCGGTTCGGCGTGTCTAGTCGGAGCGGCTCCCGGCGACCGCGGCGGGTGCGTCCGAGCGCACGGTCCGTGACGCCAGGGCGCAGGGCGTGACCGACCCGGGGGCGGCACCGGCGGATCCCGCCGGCCGAACCTTCCGGCGCGGCCCGCACGGAGCCGGGGGAGCTGCTGGGGGAGCCTCCGGGGACACGGCCCGGACCTCCGCGCATCCGGTGCCGCACCGTGGTGATATCGGTGGACGCACGCGGGGAGAGTCCTCCCGCGTGACGTCCGTCGTCCGCCGCAGGCCCCCCGGCCGCCTCGGCACCCCCGGGCGACGGTCCCCCCTGCGAGCGGACGACGCCGCACGCGGACCGACCCTGGAGGGCACCCTGGTACCCATCGTCCGAGGACGCGTGCGCCCCCCGGCCGCCGCGGCGCTGATCCTGCTCCTGCTCGCGCTCCTCCTCGTGCCGACCGGGGCCGCCCGAGCGGCGGAGGACGACGGACCCGAGGGCCCGTACCTGGGGGCCCTGCTGGACTGGGGCACGGACACGGCGGCCGGCCACGCCGAGCGTCTCGGCGCGCCGGCGGCCGTCTACGGCAGGCCCGTCCCGCTTCCGATGGACGAGCAGGAGCAGGGCCACCTGCGGGACTACCTCTCCCAGGTCTCCGCACAGGGCGCCCACGCCCTGCTCACCGTCCGCCCCGAGATCGCGCTGGACCGGGTGGGCGAGGCGCAGGCCGCGGTCCTGGCAGGACAGCTCGCGGACGCCGCGGAGGGGTTCCCCGGCACGGTCTTCGTCCGCTTCGCCCCGCAGATGAACACCACCTGGGTGCCGTGGGGGCAGCAACCCGAGGCGTACACGGAGGCGTTCCGGACGGTGGCGAGCGCGCTCCACGCCGAGCTCCCGGACCCGGTCATGGTCTGGTCGCCCACGGTCGGCACGGACTACCCCTTCCGGGACCCGTCCAGCGCCCCTGCGCAGCGCGGTGGACCGGCCGCCCCGGACACGAACGGCGACGGCGTCTGGGACCGGGAGGACGACCCCTACGGTCCCTACTACCCGGGCGACGACGTGGTCGACTGGGTAGGACTGGTGGCCTATCTCGACGAGACCGGCACGGGTCCGGCCCGCAACGTCCTGCCGGAGGCGGGCTCGTTCGGCGCCATGCTGGGCTCCGGGGAGCCGGCCGGATCCGCGGAGCAGGACGACTTCTACGCCGCGTACGCCGTCGGCCGCGAGAAGCCGCTCATGGTGGAGACCGGCGCCTTCTACGATCCGGGGACGGACGGCCCGTCCGAGCGCGACATCAAGGAGGCCTGGTGGGAGCAGGTGCTCGCGACGGTCGCCGCCGGCGACCACGACCGCATCCGCGCGATCGTGTGGAACGAGACGGTCGAGCAGCGCGACGACGGTGCGGTGACCGTCGACTGGCGCGTCACGGCCGATCCCGGGCTGGCCGCGGCCGTCGGCGAGCGGCTCCAGGACTCCGCCCTGGTCAGCGGGCCGGTGATGGCGGCGGCACCGCTCCCGGGCGCCGGTCCGGCGGCGGCGGGGGCCGTCCTCGAGGGGCCGGCCGCCTGGGGCGCGGCGGCGGCCGTGCTCGCCGCGGGCGCGCTCCTCTGGCTCCTGGCGCGGCGGGGGCCGGCCCGGGCCTGGGCGTACGCCGAGCCCGCCCCGCGCGACAGCCGGATCGACATGCTGCGGGGCCTCGCGATCGTGTTCGTCGTCGTCAACCACGTGGGCCTCACCTCGTTGTTCCAGCTGCTGACCCAGGAGACCGTGGGCGTGGTCTCGGGGGCCGAGCTGTTCGTCCTGCTCTCCGGGGCCGTGCTGGGGATGGTCTACGGGCCCCGGACGAAGGACGACCTGGGGACCGTCGTCGACCGCACCGCCGCGCGGGCGTGGAAGCTCTACGTCACCGCGCTCGTCGTCGTGCTGCTCGTCTACGGACTCAGCCTGCTGCCCTTCCTGGACGCGGGCGCCGTCACCACGTTCACCGACCAGGGCACCGGCGCCGCCGGCAGAGGGGCCTCCGGCGCCACGTACGACCTCTACGCGGGCATGGACGGGCTCCTCCAGTTCCCCGTCCAGGCACAGCTGATCCCCGCCGTGCTGCTGCTGCAGGTCGGCCCGTGGCAGTTCAACATCATGGGTCTCTACGTGATCCTTCTCCTGGTGAGCCCCCTCGTGCTCGCCGCCCTGGCCCGGGGCTGGGCCTGGCTGGTCCTGCTGGTCAGCGCCGGGCTCTACGCCGCGGGCACGGTCTTCCGGATCCGCCTGCTGCCCTCCCAGTTCGAGGACTCGTTCCCCCTGCTCGTGTGGCAGGTGCTGTTCGTGCTCGGCATGGTCACCGGGTTCTACCGGCGGCAGATCGTCACGTGGTTCGCCGACCGGCGCCGACGGCCGCTGCTCGTCGCCTGCCTGCTGCTCGCCGTCGCCCTCGCCCTGTTCTCCTGGTCGAGTCCCTACGCCAGCAGCGCCTACGACGTCCGGCTGGCCCTGCTGCCGGAGTCGGTGTTCCGCACGGTCTACGACGCCTACTTCGGCCGGACCTACCTGGGGATCGGCCGGCTGCTGAACGTGCTCCTCGTGGTGATCGCCGGCTACGCCGTCCTCAGCGCCTACTGGAGGCCGCTCGAGCGCGCGCTCGGGTGGTTCCTCGTCCCGCTGGGACGGGCCACCCTCTACGTGTTCATCGTGCACGTGTTCCTGATCCTGGCCGTGGCCAACGTGCCCGCTCTCCAGCAGGGGCACGTGTGGCTCAACACCGCCGCCTACGTGGTGGTCCTCGGCCTGCTGTGGGTCATGGTCCGGACCCGGTTCCTCTTCCGGCTCGTCCCCCGGTGAGATGCCGCGGGCGGCCCCGGCCCGGCCCGGGCCGTGGTCCACTGCCGGCCCGCGTCGTTCCGTGACGGAGGGACCCCCCGCCCGGTCAGCGCGTATGACGCGGCCGGCGGGCAGGTGTGGGAGCGGCCGCCCGCGGGTGGTAGTTTGCGCTCGCTAATTCTCGTTGCCCCGTGCGAGACCCCCCAGCGCGCTCGCCGTCGGCGGGGAGCCCGCTCCCGTCGGAAGAACCCCATGCCTGCTCCCGTTCCCCCTCGTGTCCTGTGCACCCTCACCGCGGCCGCCGCCGCCGTGGCCCTGGGGCTCGTCGCCGTGCCCGCGGCGCACGCGGCGCCCTCGGCCCACCTCCCGGCCGGACCGGCGGCGCTCGCCCCGGCGAAGAAACCGGTCAGGACGACCGCCGTCGTGCCGGCCGAGCCCCAGGTCCGCACGTGCCCGCTGCGCTTCGGCGTCGGCACGGCCGGTGGTCCCGCCGCCTCCACCGAGCTCGCCGAGGTGGCGTCCCTGACCGGTGAGAAGCCGTCGATCGTCCTCTCCTACAAGGACTTCGCCCAGCCCGTTCCCTACTGGGAGCTCGAACAGACCCGCGCGGCCGGAGCCACCACCCTGCTGACCTGGGAGCCGTGGGTCTGGGGCGGCGGGATCGACCAGCCGGCCCACTCCCTGGACGCGATCGCCTCCGGCGCCCACGACGCCCACATCACCGACTGGGCCACCCGCCTGGCCGACTGGGGATCCCCGGTGATGCTGCGCTTCGGCCACGAGATGAACGGGAACTGGTACCCGTGGGCCGAGGGGGTCAACGGCAACGGCGCCGGGGACTACGTCGCCGCCTGGCGCCACGTCCACGACATCTTCACCCGCGCGGGGGCCGACAACGTCCAGTGGGTCTGGAACCCGAACGTGCCGTACTACGGGTCCACGCCCCTGGACGGGCTCTACCCCGGCGCCGACTACGTCGACGTCGTGGCCCTGGACGGCTACAACTGGGGCACCTCCCAGAGCTGGTCCAGCTGGCAGCAGCCGTGGGACCTGTTCGCCTACGGCCTGTCCGAGATGCGGCGCCTGGCCCCGGGCAAGGAGATCGTCGTCGCCGAGACCGCCACCGCGGAGGCCGGCGGGTCCAAGGCCGAGTGGAACGCGCACCTGGTGTACTACCTCGCGCAGCAGCCCGACGTCACGGGGCTCGTCTGGTTCCACCTCGACAAGGAGGTGGACTGGCGGATCAACTCCTCCACCGCCTCGGCCCAGTCCCTGGCCGCCGAGCTCGCCAAGCGCCCCTGCCCCTGACCACCGCGGCGCCGCGCGCCACACCGGGTCATGCGAATCACAAAAGCAAACCGCGCGTGTAGCGTGACCCCCAACGACCGGCGCCGCGCCACCGCTCATCCGGAGGCGGCGCGGCGCCGGTCGGTCCCCCCAGGACCGTGTCGAGGAGTCCCCCCATGGCAGTTCCCCTCACCCCGCCCGCCGGCCGCCGGCTCGGACCCGTCTGCGCGGCGCTGCTCGTCGTCGCGCTGGCGGGCTGCGCCGAGGACCGGGGGACCGGCACCACCGCGGCGTCCAGCGCGAGCCCGCCGGCGGCCGGGTCCGCGCCCGCGTCGGGGGCGGACGGAAGCGCGACGCCGGAGACGCCCCGCGACAGCCCGGACCCGCCGGGCAACGACGTGGCCCCCTACGACGACACCGCCACCCGGGACGCCGCCGGATCCTTCGGCGCCGCCCAGCGGCTCGACGACTCCCTCGAGGCCGTCGTGGAGGGCCCCCGCCCCGGCACCACCGGCGAGCGCCCCGTCCGGGCCGCCCCCGGCACCCCGGTGCAGGTGTTCACGCTGACCCTCACCAACACCGGGGCCGCCCCGGTCGACGCCGTGCCCTGGTCCTTCCCGGTCGCCGTCGACGGCGAGGACCCCGCACCCCCCGTCTTCGACGACTCGCTGGGCGTGCCGATGGAGACCTTCCCGACCATCGCCCCCGGCGGGAGCGCCTCCCTCGAGGTCGCCTTCTCCGCGGAGCACGACGCCGACCTGGCCGTCCGCGTCTTCGACAACACCACCCCCGACCACTACGTCGAGTTCACCGACTGAAGCCCAGCAAGGGACCCCCCATGAAGATCTCAGCTCTGCGCATCCCCGCCGCGGTCGCGGCCTGCTTCGCGGTCGTCCTCGCCGGTGCCCCGGGGGCGTCCGCGGCGCCGTCCGCGCCCGCCCCCGGCGTCTCGGCCGGTCCGACGACGACCCCCGGACCCACGGCGGGTGCCGTCGCGGCGACCGTGCGGTTCGAGCCGGTGGACGACGAGTCCACCGTGCCCGAGCGGAAGACCTCGCTCGTCGACGTCCTCGCCAACGACGGCCTCGAGGATCCCGCGACGGTGCGGCTCCTGCTCGTGGACCCCGCGGCCCGCGCGGCCGAGGACGAGCTCGTCGACGAGCTGCGCACGGACCTCGGGTCCCTGCGCGTGGTGTCGCCGGACACGGAGCCCGAAGTCCTGCCCGAGGGCTGGGAGGCCCCGGACCACCCGGTCCTCGCCCTGACGCCCGCTCCGGACCGGCCCGCCGGCGCCGCCCCGGTGGAGGTGGCCTACGCCGTGCTGGGTGCCGCGGGCGAGGCGGCCCGGGCCGTGCTCACGGTCGCCCCGGACCCGGAGGCCCCTGGGGCCTCCGCCGCGCCCACCGCCTCGGGGGAGCCGACGGAACCGGCGGTCCCGGCCGAGCCGACGGACGGCGCCGAGCCGACGACGGAGCCGTCCCCGGGCACGGAGCCCGCCCTGGGCACGGAGCCCGCCCTGGGCACGGAGCCCGCCGAGGAGCGGCCGGCCGCACCGCGGCCGGAGTCGCAGGAGACCGCCGCCGCGGCCGCCGCGGAGAACGCGGACGTGCCCGCCGAGGTCCGGCAGGCCCTGGAGGCCGCCGCGGCCCGGGCGTCCGCCAGGACCGGGGAGCCGACCGGGGAGATGCGCCCCTGGAAGGGAGGCTGGGAGTGGCCGCACCAGAGGGGCGTGGTCCTCTGGTCCGAGGCGCACGGCGCGCACTTCGTGCAGCTGCGGGGCGCGATCGGGCACCGGTGGATCTCCACGGGCGGCGTGGACGTGCTGGGCTGGCCCGTGGACGACGAGTCCTGCCTCTTAGCGGGCGGCGGGTGCCGGCAGTCCTTCTCGAAGACCCGCACGATCTACTGGAGCTCCTCCACCGGGGCGCGGACCGTCAACACCCGGGGGGCGATCGGCCACCAGTGGGTCCTCGGCGGACGCGAGGCCGGGGCCTACGGCTACCCCACGACCGACGAGGTCTGCGGGACGTCCGGCGGGTGCCGCCAGTCCTTCGCGGGGGACCGCACGATCTACTGGACCTCGTCCACCGGGGCGCGGACCGTCAACACCCGGGGCGCGATCGGCCACAAGTGGGTCCTCGGCGGGCGCGAGGCCGGGAGCTACGGCTACCCCACGACCGACGAGGTCTGCGGGCTGGCCGGAGGCGGGTGCCGTCAGTCCTTCACCAAGGCGCACACGATCTACTGGAGCCCTGGGACGGGGGCCCGGGCGGTCAAGACGAAGGGCGCGATCGGGCAGCGGTGGATCGCCACGGGACGCGAGCGGGGGTCGCTCGGCTACCCCGTCACGGACGAGGTCGGCACCGGCACCGTGCACCAGAAGTTCCAGCGGGGACTCGTCACCTGGAGCCGCGCCACCGGGGCCCGGACGCACCTGTTCCGCGGCGAGTGCCACCACCTCAACACGGGGCGCTCCGTGCAGCCGACCCGCAACGCGGCGCGCGTGTCCCTGACCATCGCCGAGGGCTACGGGCGCTCGCAGGCCACGTTCGTCAACTGCGTGCGGATCGGCGGAAGCTACGTCGAGGAGTGGCGGACGTCCGCCTACGTGGGGGCCAGCGGGTTCAAGCGGCCCGGGGTGCCCTCGGGGCACACGCAGTACCTGTTCTCGCCGCAGGGCTCGTACTCGGTCACGGAGTCCTTCGGGGTCTACAACCCGGGCACCGCGCTGCCCTACCGGCAGCTCAACCCCAGCTCCCGGTGGGGCGGCCGCCTGGGCACGCTCTACAACAAGTACTTCGAGTCCACCGGCTACACCTGGCCGGACGAGAACATGTGGTACTTCTCGCTGTCCGGCGACTACCGGCTCGGCGTGGTGATCAACTACAACCGCCCGCCCGACTCGTCCATCGTCCAGGGCAACGGCTTCGCGATCTTCCTGCACGCGAACAAGAAGCCCACGGCGGGGTGCATCGCCCTGCACGAGCACGAGGTCGCCCGGTACATGCGCACCGCGCGCCCCGGTGACCGGATCATCATGGGCGTCCGGGCGGACCTGTTCCGCTGACGGACCGGGGACGTCAGGAGGGGGACCGCGCGGCGCGCGGTCCCCCTCCGTCGTCGGTGCGGGTCACGGGCTACTCGACGGACTGCTCCACCCGGGCCTGCTCCCGGCGGCCCAGGGCCCACAGCACCAGCTCGCTCGGCACGGCGCGCAGCACCCGCACGGTCCCCGTCCTGCCGCGGCCGCCGCGCACCGCGCCGTAGGACGGGGCGATGAGCACCACGGTGTCCTCCTCGTCCTTGAGCACCACCTTGGCCAGCAGGCTCAGGGACCGCCACAGGGCCTGCTCCTCGTCGTGCAGCAGCGGGCGCTCGTGCCAGTCGGGCTGGGCCCGGCGGACGTCCTCGTGGTGGACGAAGTACTCCACGGTGTTGATCCGCTTGTCCACCGGTCCGAGCCGCGCGGGCGAGTACAGCGGCGGGTGCTCCACCTTCCGCACGAGCTCCTCCCAGGGCTGGCCGGCGACGGCCTGCTCGGCGCGGCGGGCGCGCTCGCCCAGCACGGGCACCCGCGGGAGCACCTGGCCTGCGAGGACGTCGGGCCGCCCGGAGCGCACGACGAGGTGCACGGCGAGGTCGCGGGTCCTCCAGCCCTCGCACAGGGTCGGGGCGTCGGGGCCCAGTCGGCGCAGGAGCGCGGCGAGGTGCCGGCGTTCGACGTTGGCGAAATTGGTCACGTGGATCCTCCTCGTGGCACCGCCGTCGGTCGGCGGGGCCGTCCTGACGTCCACGCTATACCGGGTGCGTGCCCGCCAGGAACCGGCGCGGCCGGGCCGGGCTCAGCCGCGGGGGACGGGCGGGCCCAGGTACAGGAGCACCGAGGTGAGGCCCGCCACCACGACCGCGCCCGCCGCCACGGCCAGCCACGGGCTGCGGAGGGACCAGGCCTCCAGCCGCTCCGGCACGGTGGCGGGACGGTCGCCGCCGGGGGCCAGGCGCCAGCCGCCGGCGAGCCGGCCCGTGCGCTCGGCGCGGCGCTCGAAGGGGATCGTGGCCCAGGGGACGACCGCGCTGGCCAGGCCCAGGGCTCCGAAGCCCGCCGACCACCGCTGGTCCACCCAGACGAAGCAGGTCACCACGCAGTAGCCGAGGAACACGACCCCGTGCAGCATGCCGAAGACGGGCACGAAGGACTCCGAGACCCCCGTGTACTTCAGGACCATGCCGAGGATCAGCAGCGTCCAGGTCACCGCCTCGGCGAGGGCGAAGCGGCCGTAGAGCTCACGGGGTGTCATGGGTGGTGCTCTCCTGCACGTCGAGGGGCTGCTGGTCGGTGGGGGCGTCGTCGGGGACCGCCGGAGCCGCGAACTGGCTCGCGTGCAGCGCGGCGTACGCGCCCCGGGCGGCGAGCAGGTCGTCGTGGGCGCCCCGCTCCACGATCCGGCCGTCCTCCATCACCAGGATGATATCCGCGTCGCGGACGGTGGAGAGACGGTGCGCAATGACGAACGAGGTCCGGTCGCTGCGCAGCGCGGCCATGGCCTGCTGCACGAGCACCTCGGTGCGGGTGTCCACCGAGGACGTCGCCTCGTCCAGGATCAGCAGGGAGGGGTCGGACAGGAAGGCCCGGGCGATGGTGATGAGCTGCCGCTCGCCCACGGACACGTTGCTGCCCTCCGGGTCGATCACGGTGTCGTAGCCCTCCGGCAGCGCGCGCACGAAGCGGTCCACGAGGGTCGCCCGGGCGGCCTCGAGCACCTCCTCGTCCGTGGCGTCCAGGCGTCCGTAGCGGATGTTCTCCCGGATGGTCCCGCCGAACAGCCAGGCGTCCTGCAAGACCATCCCGACCCGGGAGCGCAGCTCGGCGCGGGAGAGGTCGGTGATGTCCACGCCGTCCAGCGTGATCCGCCCGGCGTCGAGCTCGTAGAAGCGCAGCACCAGGTTCACGAGCGTCGTCTTGCCGGCGCCGGTGGGCCCCACGACGGCCACGGTCCGGCCGGGGAGCGCCTCGAAGGTCAGGTCCTGGAGGAGCGGGGCCCCCGGGACGTAGGAGAAGGAGACGTGCTCGAAGCGCACCCGGCCGGGGGACCGTTCGGGCAGGCGGGCGCGGGCGGTGTCGGCCTGCTGCTCCGGGGCGTCGAGCAGCTCGAAGGCGCGCTCAGCGGAGGCCACCCCGGACTGCAGGGTGTTGGCCATGCCCGCCATCTGGGACAGGGGCTGGGTGAACTCCCGCGAGTACTGGATGAACGCGGTCGCCGCCCCGAGGCTCAGCTGCCCGGAGGCCACGCGCAGCCCGCCGAGCACGGCGATGCCCACGTAGGAGAGGTAGGAGATGAACTGCATGACGGGCATGATCGTGCCGGAGACGAACTGCGCCCCGAAGGCCGCCCGGTACAGCTCCTCGTTGCGCTCGTCGAAGCGCTCGGCCATCTCCTGCTCGCGGCCGAAGACCCTGATCAGCTCGTGGCCGGAGAACGAGTCCTCGATGTGCCCGTTGAGGGCGCCGGTGGCGCGCCACTGCTCCGTGAACAGGCGCTGGGCGCGCACCCCGATGAATCCGGCGGCCCCCGCGGACAGGGGGAGGGCGACCAGGGCCACGAGCGCCAGCTGCCACGACACCACGAACATCATGATCACGATCCCCACCACCGTGAGCAGGGACTGGACCAGCTGGGCGAAGGAGTGCTGCAGCGCCGTCTGGACGTTGTCGACGTCGTTGGTCACCCGCGAGAGCACGTCCCCGCGCTCACGGGTGTCGAACCACCCCAGCGGCAGCCGGTTCAGCTTGTCCTCGACCGCGCTGCGCAGGTCGTGGACCACCTGCATGACCAGGCGGTTGAGCAGCCAGCCCTGCGCCCACATCAGCAGCGAGGCCACCAGGTACATGACCAGCACCGCCGCGATCAGCCGGGCGAGCGCGGAGAAGTCGATGCCCGCCCCGGGAACGACGTCCGCGGCGGAGACCAGGTCCGCGAGGTTCTGCTCGCCCCGGTCCCGCAGGTCCTGGGCCACCTCCTCCCGCGTCGCGCCCGCGGGCATGTCCCGCCCGAGCACCCCCGTGAAGATCACGTCCATCGCCCGGCCCAGGACGAGCGGGGCCCAGACGTTGAGCGCCACGGACACGGTCCCGGCCAGGAGGACGAGCACCAGCGCCCGCCGCTGCGGGGCGAGCAGGCCCAGCAGCCGTCCGGCGGAGGACCAGAAGCGCTGGGGCCTGCGCGGCGGGGCGGGCGCGGCCATCAGGCCACCTCCTCCGCGCGGGTCTGCGACTCGACGATCTCCCGGTAGGTGCCGGAGGAGGCCAGCAGCTCGTCGTGGGTCCCGCGCGCCGTGATCCGCCCGGCGTCCAGGACGAGGATCTGGTCCGCGTCCCGGACGGTGGACACGCGCTGGGCCACGACCAGGACGGTCGCGTCCCGGGTCGCCGGCACGAGGGCGGCGCGCAGCCGGGCATCGGTGGCCACGTCCAGGGCGGAGAACGAGTCGTCGAAGAGGTACACCACCGGGCGGGCCACCAGCGCCCGTGCGATGCACAGCCGCTGCCGCTGCCCGCCGGAGACGTTGACGCCGCCCTGGGCGATCGGGGCCTCGAGCCCCCCGGGCATCCGGCGGACGAAGTCCTCCGCCTGTGCGGTGCGCAGCGCGGCCCAGAGCTCCTCGTCCGTCGCCCCGGCGTCCCCGAGCCGGAGGTTGGAGGCCACGGTGCCGGAGAACAGGTACGGCCGCTGCGGCACGAGGGCCACCCGGGCGGCGATCTGCTCGTGGGACAGCCGGGGCAGCGGGACCCCGTCGAGCTCCACCGTGCCCCCGGTGGGGTCCAGCAGCCGGGGGACGAGGTGCAGGAGGGTGGACTTGCCCGACCCGGTGGCGCCGACGACGGCGGTCGTCCGGCCCGGCCCGGCCCGGAAGCCCACGCCCTCCAGCACGGGCAGCTCCGCCCCGGGGTACCGGAACGTCACGTCGCGCAGCTCCACCACACCGGTCCGGGAGGCGGGGACCGCGGGCTCGGCGGGCTCCCGCAGGGAGGGCTCCGTGCGCAGCACCTCGGTGATGCGCTCGGCGCACACCATGGCGCGCGGGACCATCATCACCATGAACGTCCCCATCATCACGGCCGTCAGGATCTGCAGGA
The DNA here is from genome assembly GCF_059758435.1 of Kocuria sp. GQ42. Lineage (NCBI taxonomy): Bacteria > Bacillati > Actinomycetota > Actinomycetes > Micrococcales > Micrococcaceae > Kocuria > Kocuria sp. GQ42. The sequence continues at coordinate 30,128 of NZ_JCAXEN010000002.1, forward strand.
GGTACTGCAGGAACGCGGTGAGCGAGCCGACCTGGATCTGCCCGGCCCCCACCCGCTGGCCGCCGAACCACAGCACGGCGGCGGTGGCCAGGTGCAGGATCATGGTGATGACCGGGAACATCAGCACGAACAGGGAGCCGATGCGCACCGACACGTCGGTGAGCTCCCGGTTGGCGGCCGCGAAGCGGCGGCGCTCGTGGTCCTCCCGCACGAAGGCCCGCACCACCCGGATGCCGACGATCTGTTCGCGCAGCACCGCGTTGATCCGGTCGATCCGCCCCTGCATGAGCCGGAAGAGGGGCATGAGCAGGCCCACCAGCACGCCCACCGCGATCCCGAGCACGGGCACCGACACCCACACGAGCCAGGAGAGCCCGGCGTCCTCCCGGAGGGCCATCACGATCCCGCCGGCGCACATGATGGGCGCCGCCACCATGAAGTTGAGCCCCATGAGCACGAGCATCTGGATCTGCTGGACGTCGTTGGTGCCCCGCGTGATGAGGGTGGGGGCCCCGAAGCCATCGACCTCGCGGGAGCCGAAGGAGCCGACCTGCCGGTGCACGGCGCGGCGGAGGTCGCGGCCGGTGCCCATCGCCGCCCGGGCCGCGCAGTACACCGCGGCGACGGCGGCCGCGACCTGCAGGAGCGCCACGCCGAGCATCACCTCCCCGACGCGCAGGATCAGGCCGGTGTCACCCCGGACGACGCCCTCGTCGATGATCCGGGCGTTGAGGCTCGGCAGCAGCAGCGCGGCGATCGTGGCGACCAGCTGGAGCGCGACGACGGCCAGGACCCACGGCAGGTAGCGGCCGGTGTGCTGCCGGACGAGGCGGAGAAGCATGGGCGTCCGCTCCTGGTGGCGGGACGGGCGGGGTGGGCCGGACGGTCCGTGATCCAGGCTACGCCGGGACGCGGACACCGTGGCCCGCCCGGTCGGCCGGGGCCTCGCCGCCGATTGTGGCCTTTCGTGAAGTGGATCACCACAACCCCTGGTAAAACCACACGAACTCACATAAACTCAAGGGAACGCAAAGACAGTCCATCGTTCCCGTCCGTGAGGTGCACGCCATGTTCGCAGAAGAACGCCAGGCCGAGATCGCCGAGCTGGTGCTCACGACTCGCCGGGTCAACGGCGCGGACCTGGCACGTCGCTTCGACGTCACCATGGAGACGGTCCGCCGCGACCTCGCGGCCCTCGAGGCCGCGGGCAGGCTCCGCAGGGTGCACGGGGGCGCCGTCTCCGCGGACCAGTCGACGTCCGACGAGAAGGCCATCTCGTCCCGCAAGCACCTGAACACCCCGGAGAAGCGGCGGATCGCGCAGGCGGCGTTCGACCTCCTGCGCACCAGCGGGGCGGGGGCCGTCGTGCTCGACGCCGGCAGCACCGTCGAGGCCCTGGCCGACCTCATCGTCCGCACCGACTCCACCCTGCCGGACGGGCAGGAGCAGCTCATCATCACCCACGCCCTGCACATCGCCGCCAAGCTCGCCGACGCCTCGGGCATCGGGCTCGAGCTCGTCGGCGGGCGCGTCCGCAAGCTCACCTGGGCCGCCGCCGGCGGACGGGCCGCGGAGCACTACACCCGCCTGCGCCCGGACCTCGCGTTCGTGGGCTGCAACGGGATCCACGCCGCGTTCGGGCTGAGCACCCCGGACCCCATCGAGGCGGTCGTCAAGACCGCCATCATCCAGACCTCCCGCCGGGTCGTGGTCCTCTGCGACTCGGCCAAGCACGATCAGGAGACCCTCATGCGCTTCGCGTCGCTCGACGAGATCGACACCCTCATCACCGACCGGGCCCCCGGCCCCGAGCTGGCCGCCGCCCTCGAGGAGGCCGACGTCGAGGTGGTGATCGCGTGATCCTCACCGTCACCCTCAACCCGTCCCTCGACCGCACGGTCGAGCTCCCGGCGCCGCTGCGCCGCGGCGCCGTCCAGCGCGCCGACGGCGCCCGGCAGGACGCCGGCGGCAAGGGCGTGAACATCTCCCGGGCGCTGCGCGCGAGCGGCGTCCCGACCCTGGCCGTGCTGCCGGGCGACCCCGGCGATCCGCTGCTGGCGGAGCTCACCGCCGCCGAGGTCCCCTACGAGGCGGTCCCCGTGGGCGCCCCGATCCGCTCGAACATCACGATCACCGAGCCGGACGGCACCACCACCAAGATCAACGCCCCGGGTGCGCCGCTGGGCACCGAGCACGTCGACGCCGTCGTCGAGCTCCTGGTGCACCGCGGCGCGGACGCCTCCTGGGTGGTCCTGGCCGGCTCGCTGCCGCCCGGCGCCCCGGAGGACGTCTACGCCCGGATCGTCCGCCGGGTCCGCGCGACCCTGGGGGAGCGCTCGCCCCTGTTCGCCGTGGACACCTCCGGGGCGGCGCTGCGGGGCGCCGTGTCCGGCGACGACGCCCTGCCCGACCTCATCAAGCCCAACGGCGAGGAGCTCGCCGAGCTCGTCGGGGCGGTCGACGGTGAACGGCTCGAGGCGGACCCCGACCTCGCGGCCGCCACCGCCGCCGCGCTCGTGGACCGCGGCCTGGGCGCGGTCCTCACGACCCTCGGGGCCGGCGGGGCCGTGCTCACCGTCCCGGAGGGCTCCTGGCACGCCGTCCACGCCCCCGTGGCCGTGCGCTCCACCGTGGGCGCCGGCGACAGCTCGCTCTCGGGCTACCTCATCGCCCAGGAGCGCGGGGACGCGGCGCCGGAGTGCCTGCGGCAGGCCGTGGCCTCCGGGTCCGCGGCGGCCGCCCTGCCGGGCACCCGGGTCCCCGCCCTCTCCGAGACCACCCCGGAGGCGGTCACCGTGCGGGAGCTCCCCGCGCGCGCCGTCTCCGGCTGAACCGAACCACTCCACCCCACCTCATCCGAACCACCCGGGCCACCGGCCCGGCCGCTCAAGGAGGACATCGTGTCCGAGCTCATCACTCCCGACCTGGTCTCGCTCGACCAGGACCTGGGAGCAGACAAGGAAACCGTCATCGGCCGGCTCGCCGCCCTGGTGCAGCGCACCGGCCGCGCCGAGCAGCTCGACGGGCTGCTGGCGGACGCCATCGCCCGCGAGAACAAGACCGCCACCGGCATCCCCGGCGGCATCGCGATCCCGCACTGCCGCTCCGCCGCCGTGACCGAGCCGACCCTGGTCATGGCCCGGCTCGCGCAGGGCGTCCCCTGGGGCGCCAAGGACGGCCCCGCCGACATCGTCTTCTTCATCGCGGCGCCCGAGGGCGCCGACCAGACGCACCTGAAGCTGCTGGCCAAGCTCGCCCGCTCGCTGATGAAGAAGGACTTCGTGGCCGCCCTGCGCGCCGCGCGGTCCGAGCAGGAGGTCGTCCGGATCGTCGACGACGCGCTGGGGCTCGGCGTGACCGCCGAGGGCGCCTCCGCGACCGGCCCGGCGACCGCCGGCGCCACGTCCGCCGCCGCGGTGCCCGCCTCGGTCGACGCCCGGGCCGCGGACGGGGGCGCCGCCCCGGCGTCCGCCGCGCCGGCCACGGACGCCGCCCCGGCCGCGGGCGACGCCGGCCCGCACGCCGGCAAGAAGATCGTGGCCGTCACGGCCTGCCCCACCGGCATCGCCCACACCTACATGGCGGCGGACGGGCTGACCTACGCCGCCGAGGACATGGGGGTCGACCTGCAGGTCGAGACCCAGGGCTCCGCGGGCTTCACCAAGCTGGACCCCGCCACGATCGCCGCGGCGGACGCGGTGATCTTCGCGACCGACGTCGACGTCCGGGACCGCGCCCGGTTCGCCGGCAAGCCCTTCGTCGCCTCGCCGGTCAAGCGCGGCATCGACGAGCCGAAGGTCATGATCGAGGAGGCCCTCGCCAACGCCGGGAACCCGAACGCCCCGCGCGTGCAGGGCGGGGCCGGCGGGGACGCCGACCAGGGCGCCACCGGCGGCGCGAACGAGGGCTGGGGGACCCGCATCCGCAAGGCCGTGATGACCGGTGTCAGCTACATGATCCCGTTCGTGGCCGCGGGCGGGCTGCTCATGGCCTTCGGCTTCATGGTGGCCGGGGCGGACATCGCCAACATCGCCGACGACGTGCTGACCGGCTCCACCATCTGGAACCTCGGCGAGTTCACCCTCGCCCAGTACATCGGCGCGGTCCTGTTCAAGATGGGCAACCTGGCCATGAGCCTGCTGGTGCCCGCACTGGCCGGCTACATCGCCTACGGCCTGAGCGACCGTCCCGGCATCGCCCCGGGCTTCGCGGCCGGCCTGGTCGCGAACTTCATGGGCGCCGGGTTCCTCGGCGGCATCGTCGGCGGTCTGCTGGCCGGTCTCGCCGCCTACTGGCTGGCGCAGCCCCGGCTGCCCCGCTGGCTGGGCTCGCTGATGCCCGTGGTGATCATCCCGCTGCTCGCCACGATCTTCGCCGCGGGTCTGCTGCTGCTGGTCCTGGGCGGGCCGATCGCCACCTTCATGGCGTGGCTGACCGAGGTCCTCAACGGCATGACCGGTGCCAGTGCGCTGGCGCTCGGCGCGATCCTCGGCCTCATGATGGGCTCGGACCTGGGCGGGCCGATCAACAAGGTCGCCTACACGTTCGCCGCCGCCGGCCTCGGGGCCGCGACCGTCGCCAACACCGCCCCGCAGGAGATCATGGCCGCGGTCATCGCCGCCGGCATGGTGCCCCCGCTGGCCATGGCCCTCGCCTCGACGGTGGCCAAGCGCTACTTCACGGTGGCCGAGCGGGAGAACGGCAAGGCCGCGTGGCTGCTGGGTGCCTCCTTCATCTCCGAGGGCGCCATCCCGTTCGCCGCGGCCGACCCGCTGCGCGTGCTCCCCGCCTCCATGGTCGGCGGCGCCGTGACCGGCGCGATCAGCATGGCCACGGGCGTCACCTCCGCCGCGCCGCACGGTGGGGTGTGGATCCTGCCGGTGATCGGCAACCCGCTGATGTTCCTGCTCGCGGTGGTTGTCGGTACCGTGGTCACAGCAGGCATCGTCGTCGCCCTCAAGCACGTGGGCGGTGCGCACGGCCGGGTGGCCGACGCCACCCGCTCGCGCGAGGACGCCGCCGCTGTGCCGACCACCGCCTGAGCGGTGCGCACGGGCCCCGGCCGGGGCCCGTGCGCACCGATCCGAGCCTTCTCGAGGAAGAGGAACACGATGCAGACACTGACAGGCGTGGGGGTGTGCGCGGGCCGCGTCATCGGCGAGCTCGTGAGCATGCCGGAGCCCGTCTCCGAGCCGGCCGCGGGGCTGATGCTGCGGGACGAGGAGCCCGAGGCGGCGGTGGCCCGGCTCCACACGGCCGCCGCCGCGGTCAAGGCAGAGCTCAAGCGCCGCGCCGAGGTGGCGACCGAGAAGGACGCCGCGGACGTGCTCAAGTCCACCGCCCTCATGGCCGGGGACAAGGCACTGCTGAAGAACGCCGCGAAGCTCGTCAACGGCAAGGGGCTCGCCCCCGAGCGCGCCCTGTGGGAGGCCGCGAGCGACTACGCGGACCAGATGCGCGCCCTGGGCGGGTACATGGCCGAGCGCGCCGCGGACATCGAGGACGTCCGGGCGCGGCTCGTGTCCCAGCTCCAGGGGCTGCCCATGCCGGGCGTGCCGCAGCGGGACGTCCCGTTCGTGCTGACCGCCGAGGACCTCGCGCCCGCCGACACGGCGACCCTGGACCCCGAGATGGTCCTGGCCCTCGTCACCTCCGGCGGCGGCCCGCAGTCCCACACGGCCATCCTGGCCCGCAACCTCGGGCTGCCCGCGGTCGTGGCGGCCCGGGGCGTCGAGGCGCTCGCCGACGGCACCCGCGTGTTCGTGGACGGGGCCACCGGTGAGATCCGCACCGAGCCGGGTGCGGACGAGCAGGAGCTCGTGGAGGCCTGGGTGCGCAGCGCCGCGGCGCGCGAGGCCTTCGACGGCCGCGGCGTGCTCTCGGACGGCACCGAGATCCCGCTGCTGGCCAACGTGGGCACCCCCGAGGACGCCCGCACGGCGGCTGCCGCCGGGGCCCAGGGCGTGGGGCTGCTGCGCACCGAGTTCTGCTTCCTGGGCCGGGACAAGGAGCCCTCGGTCGAGGAGCAGGTGGAGCAGTACACCGCGATCCTCGAGTCCTTCGCCGGCAAGAAGGTCGTGGTCCGCACGCTCGACGCCGGGGCGGACAAGCCGCTGCCCTTCCTCACCGACACCGCCGAGCCGAACCCCGCGCTCGGGGTCCGGGGCTACCGCACGGACCGCTCCGTGCCGGGCGTGCTCGCCCGCCAGCTCGAGGCGATCGCGCTGGCGGAGAAGGCCACGGACGCGGACGTGTGGGTCATGGCGCCGATGATCGCCACGCCCTCCGAGGCCCGGGACTTCGCCGTGATGGCGACCGCCGCAGGCCTGCGGGTGCCCGGGGTCATGGTCGAGACGCCGTCCGCGGCCGTCACCGCCGACCAGATCCTGCGCCACGTCAAGTTCGTCTCCCTGGGCACCAACGACCTGACCCAGTACACGATGGCCGCCGACCGGATGATGGGCTCCCTCGCGGAGCTCAACAACCCGTGGCAGCCCGCCGTGCTGCGCATGATCCGGTACACCGTGGAGGGCGCCCGCCGGGCCGAGTCCGAGGGCGCCGGCCCGCGCAACGTGGGCGTCTGCGGCGAGGCCGCGGCCGACCCCGCGCTCGCCGTGGTGCTCGTGGGCCTCGGGGTGCACACCCTGTCCATGAGCCCCCGCGGGCTGGCCGCGGTCGCCGCCGTGCTGCGCAGCGTCGACCTCGCCACCGCCCAGGCCCTCGCCGAGGTCGCGATCGAGCAGCCCAGCGCGGAGGAGGCCGCCGCCGCCGTGCGGACCGAGCTCAGCGTGCTCGCCGAGCTCGGCCTCTGATCCACCGACCGCACCGTTCCGCACCACCCCAACCACCGGGGCCCGTCACCCAGGGCCCCGCAACCCGAAGGAGCACCACCATGGCAGAACGCACCGCCACCATCGCCTCGTCCGTCGGCCTGCACGCCCGTCCCGCCGCGATCTTCGCCGAGGCCGCCGGGGAGTACGACCTCGACATCACGATCGCCGCCGAGGGCGAGCCCGAGGACGAGGCGATGGACGCCTCGAGCGTGCTGTCGCTCATGTCCCTCGGCGCCGGCCAGGGGGACAAGGTCGTCCTCCGCGCCGAGGGCGCGGGCGCCGACGACGCGCTCGACGCGCTCGTGCAGATCCTCGAGACGGACCACGACGCCGAGTAGGACCCCGCCGCACCGTCCAGCCACGGCGCCCGCCCACCGCACGGTGAGCGGGCGCCGTCGCGCGTGCCGACCCGCCGCACGGACCTCTCACGTGCTCCGACTACCGTGGAGGGGATGCCCGCACACTCCGATGGAGGACCGATGACCGCCGATCGACCACCGCTCGACCACCGCCGCCGGGAGCCGGAGCGCGCCGCGCAGGCCCCGCGGCGGGCCCTCGTCGTGGGCACCGGCCGGGACCGGGGGGCCCTCGCGGCGGCGCGCGCCCTCGAACGGGCGGGCTGGCACGTGGGCGTCGGCACTCCCGACGGACCGGGCATGCTCGGCGCCACGCGGGCGGCCGCGGCCCGCCACGAGGTGCCCCGCCCGCGCGGGGACGGCGCCCGCTTCATCGACGGCGTCCGCCGGGCGGTCGCGGAGGGGGCCTACGACGTCGTCTTCGGCGCCGGCGACGACTGGATGGCCGCGGTCTCGGCCTACCGCCAGCACCTCCCGGCGGCGGTGGCGCACCCGGGCCCGGACGTGGTCGCGGCGGCCCTCGACAAGGTCGGGCTCGCAGACCGGGCGGCCCGGGCGGGCCTCGCCGCCCCCCGGACGCTGGCGGCCACGGACGAGGCGCTCGCCGCCTGGGACGGCCCGGTCGTCGTCAAGTGCCGGGCGCACTGGGCGCCCGGGCAGACCCGGCCCCACCGCATCGAGGCCAAGCTCTTCCCGGACGCCCCCGCCGCCGCCGGACAGGTGCGGCGGATCCGCGAGGCCGGTGCCGAGCCGGTGCTGCAGGTGCCCGTGCGCGGCACCCTCGGGGCCCTCATCGGGGTCCACCACGACGGCCGCCTGCGCGGCCGGGTGCAGCAGACCACCTCCCGGCTGTGGCCCACGCCCAACGGCGTCTCGGCCCGCGCGCAGACGGTGCCCGTCGACGAGGAGCTCGCGGCGCGCGCCGAGGTGCTGCTGCGCGACCTCGGCTGGTGGGGCCTCGTGGAGCTCCAGTTCCTCACCGGGGACGACGGCGTCCCGCAGCTCATCGACCTCAACGGCCGCTTCTTCGGCTCGATGGCCCTGGCCGAGGCCGCCCGCCCCGGGCTGGCCGACGCGTGGGGCCGGCTGGTGCTCGGCGCGCCCGTGCCGGAGCTGCCGGACGCCCGCCCCGGGGTCCGCTACGCCTGGCTCGCCGGGGACCTGCGACGGGCCTCCGTGGAGCGCCGCGGCGGTCTGGCCGCGGACGTCGCCGACACCCTCCGCTGGGGCCGCGGCGCCCAGCACAGCGTGTGGGACCTGCGCGATCCCGGGCCCACGTGGCACCTGGCCACCTGGCGGCTCAGGAACGGCGCCCGCTCCGGGTAGGGCGGCGCGGGGTCAGCGGCGCCGGGTCAGCGCCGCCGGCGCAGCGTCCGCAGCGTCTCGCCCACGAGCAGGCGCTCGGGAGCCCGCAGCACGACGAGCCCGAGCAGGTACGTCCCGCCCACCACGGCGGCGCAGAGCGCCGCGAGCACGAACGAGGGCAGCTCCGTCAGCGCCTCCCGCGCACCCAGCCCTGCGGCGCCGGCGACGGCCGCCAGCACGAGCGCCCGCGCCACCAGGGCCGTCGTCGCCCTGGCGTCCAGCCCGGCGTGCCGCCGGTGCAGCAGCCACGCGTTGAGCAGCGCCGCCACGACCAGGGACGCGGTCGTGGCCGCGGCGATGCCGGCGAGGCCCAGCACCGGGGCCAGCAGGACGTCGCCGACCACGTTGACGACCATCGCCAGCACCGCCACGACCACCGGCCCGCGGGAGTCACCCAGGGCGTAGGACGCGCGGACCACCACCTGCCGGAAGCCGAGCGCGAGCAGCGCCGGCGCGTACCAGGCGACCGCGGTGGCCGTCGCCGCGACGTCCCCGTCGTCGAACGCGCCGTGCCCGAAGGCCGTGGCGACGAGGGGTCCGGCCGCGACCACGAACACCGCGCACACCGGGGCGAGCACGGTGACGACCACGGACAGCCCGCGGTCGACGAGCCGGCGCAGCTCGGGCCGGTCGTCCGCGGAGGCGCCCAGGGCCGGGTACAGGGGGACGAGCAGGGCCGCGATGACGATGGTCTCCGGCAGGTCGACCAGGCGCCAGCCGTAGGTCAGCGCGGTGATCGTGCCGTCCTCGAGGGTGGAGCCCACCGCCCGGTCGACGAGGGTGTTGATGTTGACCACGGCGTTGCCCACCAGCATGGGCGGCACGAGCCGGGCGATCTCCCGGAAGCCCGGGTCCCGCAGGTCCCAGCGGGGCCGGAGCCGGGCGCCGAGCGCCCGCACGGGGGGCACCTGCATCAGCAGCCGCGCCGCCGAGCCCACCACGTAGCCCACGGCGAGCGCCGAGACGCCGTACCGGGGCCCGAACAGACCTGCCGCGGCGATCATGACGAGGTTGAACGGGACACCCTGCAGGGAGGACCACGCGAAGCGGCCGTGGGCCTGGACGAGCGAGGCCAGCAGGTCCGTGCCGGCCACGAGCACCGTCGCGACGAGGACGATCCGGGTGAGCGAGGCGGCCGTGGCGGTCTGGGCGTCGTCGAACCCGGGGGCGAGCAGGGCCGTCACCGGTTCCGCGAGCAGCCCCGTCACCACGGCGGCCAGGCCGAGTACGACCACGGTGACGGTGAGGGAGACCTCGAAGCCGCGGTGGCCGCGGCACCCCGTGCCGTCGGCGCGCTCCCGGGCGGCCTCCCGCGAGGTCACGGGGGTCACGGAGCGCGCCATCGCCCAGGCGATCAGGCCGAGGACGACGTTCAGCACGCCCTGCGCCACCAGCCACGCGTCGAGCTCGGCGCCCGCGCCGAAGACGGCGCCGACGACGACGTCCCGGGCGAAGCCCAGCACGGTGGAGACGGCGGTCAGTCCGGTCACGAGGACCGCGGCGCGGGCGATGCTCCAGCGCCCGCCCGGTCCACCCACGGCTCCCGCCACCTCCCTGGTCCGGACCGCGCCGGGGATCGGAGCGGACCTGCCGGTGCGCGCCGCGGACCTGCCGGTGCGAACCGCCTGAACAGAATACACAGCGCGGCACCCGGTCCCGCCCCGGCCCCGTCCCGGCCCCGTCCCGGCCCCGTCCCGGCCCCGTCCCGGCCCCGTCCCGGCCCCGTCCCGGCCCCGTCCCGGCCCCGTCCCGGCCCCGTCCCGGGCCCGCCGCGGGGACGGGAACGGGGACACGGCGCCCGACCGGCACGGCTCAGAGGCCCCTCAGGCCCGCGCGGTTAGACTGACCGGGGCCGGCCCCCGCCGGCGCACCGGCCCGCCGGCCACCTCCGGCCGGCCGGCCCCGACGACCCCGACGATTGAGAGAGCCTTGCGAGAGTTCACCGCACGCTTCGCCACCGCCCAGGAGATCGAGGCCTGGGACACCCACGTCACGGCGAACCCGCACGGCGGCAACCTGCTGCAGTCGGCGTCCTTCGCGGACGTCAAGGCGGACCACGGGTGGCGGCCCCTGCACCTCGTGCACGAGCCCGCCGACGGCGGACAGTCGTCCTACAACCTCGTCCTCGAGAAGGCGGTGCCCGCCCTCGGCAAGCTCTGGTACATGATCAAGGGCCCGGACGTCGCCTCCGTCGACGACATCCCCGGGATCGCCGCGGCCAGTGCCCGGCTCGTGGCCGAGCAGCGGCTGAACGTCTTCGCGATCAAGATCGAGCCGGACGTCCTGGACTCCGACTACGCCCGCGGCGTGCTCGCGCGGGCCGGGCTGAAGAAGTCCTTCAACATCCAGCCCAACGACTCCACGGCGGTCCTCGACACCGACCGGGACGAGGAGGCCGTGCTGAAGTCGCTGCACTCCCGCGGGCGCAACGCCGTCCGGCGGGCCCTGCGCGAGGGCTGCACCGTCGAACGGGTCGAGCTGACCGAGCAGAACATGCGCCGGATGTACGCGCTCATGGACACCGTGGGGCAGGGGGACGCGAACGTGAACCTGCGCTCCTACGAGTACTACGCGAAGTTCTGGACGGCGTTCGAGCAGGCCGGCCAGGGGCGGCTGTACTTCACCTACGAGGACGGCGAGCCCTCGGTGGGCGCCTACGTCATCGCCTACGGCACCAAGGGCACCTACAAGGACGGCGGCTCGAAGCCCCGGCGCCGCCAGTACGGTGACTCCCACCTGCTGCAGTGGACCGCGATCACGGACCTCATGCGCGAGCACGGGATCGTCGAGTACGACTTCTGCGGCACCCCGCCGAGCGACCAGCTCAAGAACAAGGAGCACCCCTACTACGGTCTGGGGCTGTTCAAGACGAGCTTCACCAAGACCGTGGTCGACTTCGTGGGCGTCCACGACCAGGTCCTGAGCCCCGCCAAGTACGCGGTGTGGACCAACGTGGCCGAGAAGGTCCAGCGCCAGCTGTGGGTCCGCCGCACGGGCCAGCCCTTCTACTGATCCGACCCCGACCGCCCGCCGGGCCCCCGCCCCCGCGCCACGGAAGGAGGAACGCCGCGTGGTGACCGACCAGCGCGCCCCCCTGCGCCCGTTCGCCGCCTACCCCTCGTCGGACGGGGCCGAGGAGCCCGACCTCCACGTCGTCGAGCCCTTCGGTCCCGGCGGGGACACGACGCTCACGGGCGCCGCCCGCCCGGTCGCCCGGCACGGCGCGGGCCTGCCCGCGGTGCGCCCCACCGAGGACCAGGCCCAGCACGCCCGGCGCCGCGCCGGGACCACCGTGCTCGACATCGTGCCCGACGCCCCGCAGGCGCTGCCCGTGCTCAGCACGAGCCTGATCCGCCGGCACGGGGACACCCCCGAGCCGGAGAAGCGCCGCGAGCTGCTCTCCGCCGCCGAGACCGTGCCCCTGCCGGCGTCGGCGCGCCGGCGGCGCCGCACCGGTACCGACACGGTCCCCGTCTCCCGCCCGGAGACGACGACGATCGGGCCGCTCCCGGCTCCCGGCAAGAGCTCCGACCGGATGCAGCGGGGCGCCTACCCGTCCACCCGGGCGCAGGGGGCCCGCCCCGGTGGGCGCGCCCGGCTGCGCTCCATCCTGCAGGGGGAGGCCGCCCCGACCGCCCCCATGCGCGTGGTGGAACGGCTCAACGCCTCGCCCTTCGCCAATCTGCGCCGGTTCGGCGAGTCCACCAGCCGGCAGGCCCGGCGCACCCTGAACTTCGCGCTGCGGCTCGCGGAGACCATGTTCCACTACGGCGCCGACGCCCTCGACGTCGAGAACGCCATCATCGCCGTGTGCGCCACCTACGGGGTCGAGAACGTCGAGGTGGACATCACCAACCAGGCCGTGACGATCAACTACGTCGCCGAGGACCAGGCGGACGGCGGCGACACCCGCACCCGCGAGGACGTCTTCAACGACCCGGACACGAACAGCCACACGGTCATGCGGGTCGTGCGCTCCTGGACGGACAACTACGCGGGCCTGGCGGAGACCCATCAACTCGTCGCGGACATCACGGGCGGGGAGATGCCCCGCGGGGAGGCGGAGCGGCGCCTCGAGGCGATCAACGCCAAGCCCAAGCCCTATCCGCGGTGGATGGTCCGCGCCGCCACGACCGCCGCGGCGGTGTCCATCACCGTGGGCATCGGGGGAGGGGTCCTGGGCGCGCTCGTCGCCGGTCTGTCCTCGATCATCAACCAGGTCGTGGCGCACCGGCTGGGCGTCTGGCGGATCCCCGAGTTCTTCACCATGGCCGCCCAGTCGGGGATCCTCACCACGATGGCCCTGCTGATGTCCTGGGCCGGTGTCGACCTGTCACCGGCACGGGTCATCGCGGGCGGGATCATCCTGCTCCTGCCCACCACCCGCATGGTCTCCACCATGCAGGACGCGATCAACGGGTTCCCCGTCACGGCGGCCGGGCGACTGCTCTCCACGTCCATGGCGTTCCTCGGCATCGTGGCCGGCATCGCCGGTGGCATCTCCGTGGCCGGCTACGCCGGCATGCCCCGGGTCGACGTCTCGCAGAGCGCCTTCGACCCGGTGGGCCCGCTGACCAACTCCGTGTTCATGCTGATCGCCACCGGGCTCATCGCGGTCACGATGCAGGCCAAGCCCCGTCACGTGCTCTCGACCGTGGCCGCCGCCCTCGGCGGCCTTGTGGTCTACCACACCGGAATGGCCGCCGGCCTGGGCTCTCGCCTGGACACGGCGCTCGCGGCGATCACCAGCGGGTGCGTGGCGACCGTGCTCGCGGCCCGGCACCGGATTCCCCAGCTGGTCCTGGCGATCCCCGCGATGACCTTCCTGCTACCCGGGCTGTCCATCTTCCGCGGCATGTACACCATCACCGTGGAGACGGACACCTACGGCCCCGGGATCGTGGGGCTCGTCAACGCGATGGCCTCGATCGTGGCCCTGGCCTCCGGGGTGGTGCTCGGAAAGTACCTCATGCGCCCCTTCGTGGGGCACCTCAACGGCACCAGTTCTCGGCGCAACCGGCGCCGCTGACACGCTGACACGCTGACCAGGGTCAGCACCGTGGTGCGCTGTGGGCCCGGTTCAGCGCTGTGGTGGCCTGTGGGCCCGGGGCAGCACCGGGCTGGATCGTCGGTGCGGCTCAGAACGGGGGCGGGTCGTCGTCCTGCCGGACCCCATCGGGGCGGACCTCGTGAGGTCGGGCTCCGGAGGGCACGGTCCTGCGGGATGTCCACAGGACCGCAGCCGGTGACGGCTCGTCCGGTGCCTGCTCTGCCGGGGGCCGGCCGTCGACGGGCAGGTCGTCGGCGATCCGCAGCGGCGAGAGCACGGGGTGGTGGTGCTGCTGGGGGTAGGTCACGTGGACGCGTCCTGCCGGTGAGGTCCATTCCAGGACGCCCTCCGGGGACTCCCTGCGGCGGTGTCGGACCTGCCAGCGCCCGAGCGGGCCGTCCCGGTGCTTGAGGACGTGGTGGTGACGGCACAGATGGGCGAGGTTGTCCGCGGCGGTCGGCCCGCCCTCGACCCAGGCCACGGTGTGGTCGAGGTCGCAGCGCTCGGCACGGCGCCGGCATCCGGGGAACCGGCAGGTGCCGTCCCTCGCTCGCAGCCGGCGCTTGAGATCGGCCGGCACGGCGTACGTGGTGCGGTCGTGGTCCAGGACGGTGCCGGTGACCGGATGTGTCAGAACCCTCGACCAGGACCCGGCGCCGGCGGCGATCCGCTCGGCCACGCTCACCGGGATCGGCCCGTACCCGGCCAGCTCCGCGCATCCGGGGCTTCCTGCCGGTCCGCCGCGGCCGGTCGTTCCGCCGGCACTGGATGATCCTCCGGGGACCGCGTCTCCGTCGGGTGATCTGCCGGGAAGCCCGCCTCCGCCGGGCGACCGGCCGGGGAGTGCGTCTCCGTTGAATGATCTGCCGGGCAGCGCGCCTTCGCTGGGGGATCCGCCGGAGAGTCCGCCTCCGCTGGGTGATCGGCTGGGGACCGCGTCTCCGCCGGGCGACCGGCCGGGGAATCCGCGGCCGGGAGTCTGTGCGCTGTGCTCCAGCAGCGAGAGCACGGGAACGGTGACCGTGACCTGCCCGCGGATCCCGCGCAGGTGCTCTGGCATGCCGGCGGGCTCCCCGTCCAGCAGCAGTGCGGCGAGCACGTCCGCGCGCAGCTGCCCTGCCGTGCGCGGCCCGTCCTCCCAGCAGCTCCGGTCGTCGTCCCGGCCCCGGCCCTCAGCGACACCCTGGCCGCCACACGCAGACTCCGCCAGGTCCGACGCCGGGCTGTGCGGATCCACCCGGGCGGCGATGGACGCGAGACGGGCGTGGACGGCGTGGGCGGTGGCCGCGTCCAGGAGGGCGCACAGCCGCGCCATGCCGTCCTCCTCGGGTTCTATCCACACCCTGCGCCCCCGACGGGCCAGCTGATGGCGGTCCTCCTGAGAGCCGACCAGCAACCAGGCCCGCCGCCGCCGGGCCAGCGCCCGGAGCTGGGCCGCGGTGGCCGTCGGCGCCTTCTCCAGCAGCTCGTCCACGACACGGGACACGGCCTCGCCGAGCGGCCACTGCTCGGGCGGCCGGCCGGTCGCACCCACCAGATCCCGCCACAGGTCTACGATCACCTCGGTCTGGCGCGGGGCGATCGCCCCGGACTCGAGAGCCTGCAGGACCCGGGGCAGTCTCTCGGCGAGCAGGACCGCGTTCTCCACCCGGCGCACCGCCGTGCCCGCCGGCAGCCGCAGCGCCGGGCCGATCTCGTCGGCCACGTCCAGCACCGTGCGCTTCTCCGGTTCCGGTATGTGCTGCCCACGACTGCGGGCTCGCTCGTTCGACCAGTGTGCCTGGGCCGCCCGTCGCCGATCGTGCGCCAGTTCCTGCAACTGCCACATCCGGTGGATCACCCGCAGCTGCCGGCCCGCAGCCCGGGCCTCCGCCCGGGCGTCCTCGACCAGCTCCGTCACAGCACCGGCGTACTCGCGGTCGGCAACGGCCTTGTCCTCCCGGAGGGCCTTCTCCAGGCTCCGCGGCCGGCCGGCGGTAGTGGTCATGTCTCATGATCCCCACCGGGTCCGACACCATAACGGCGGGCCGGGGCCGGAGCCCGTGACCCAGACCGTGACCATGCCCTGGGACGGGGAGGAGCGGCCGTGAGATGCGGAAGAACGGCCCGGTTCTCGGACGCGTCCGAGAACCGGGTCCCGATCTCGGGGCGAGCAGCTCAGCGCCGCGCAGCCCGAAGGATCACCGCTCGCGGGTCCGGCTCAGAGAATCTGGCCGACCGGCAGCTTCTTCTCCGCCTGGAACACGTCCTCGGTGCGGCCCCTCGCCCAGTAGCCGGACAGCGAGACCTGGTCCCGCTCCAGCCGACGGCGCGTGAACAGCTCCTCGCGCAGGGCCTTCATGATCTCCCGCTCGCCGTGGGCGAAGACCTGGACCCCTTCCGGGTCGGCGGGCCACCCGGCCTCGCGAACGGCCCGCACCAGGGCAGGGTCCGCTCCGGGACCGCTGTCCGCCCGGAACACCCAGCGCACCGCCATCCCGGCCGGGGCGGACACCGGCTGGATGTCGGAGGGCGTGTCCACCTCCAGCAGCACCTCGCCCTGCGCGGAGGCCGGGAGGGTCTCCAGGACGGCGAGGGCGGCGGGGATCGCGGCGTCGTCGGCGGCGATCAAGGTCCACGCGGCGTCCGGGGCCGGCGTCCACTTGCCCCCGGGGCCGAGGGCGATGATGCGGTCCCCGGGCTCGGCGCGGGCCGCCCACGGGCCGGCGAAGCCGTTGTCGCCGTGCAGCACGAAGTCCATCCACAGCTCGTGCCGCTCCGGCACGTACCGGCGGATGGTGAGGTGGCGGGTGACGGGCTGCCGGTCGCCCGGCAGGGTCTCCTTGAGCTCCCAGTAGTCGGGGTTCCGGCCGGGCTCCGCACCCTGCCGCGACGAACCCGCGGTCTCGGAGTCCGGAGCGTCCGTGCCGGGGTTCGCGGTGCCGGCACCTGCCGTGCCGGGCCGGAGGAAGACGAGCTTGACGTACTTCTCGGGCGGGACGATGTCCGTGTAGCGCTCGGGCTCGTCGATGACCAGGACGACCCGGACCATCGACGGGGACAGCAGCTCGCGGGAGCGCACCGTCAGGTTCAGCTGCGGCTTGCGGGGTCTGGCGGGCCGGGCCCCGGGGGTCGTCGTCATGCCGCCCACCCTAACGGAGGCCCGCCGGTGTCACAGCCGCCAGTCGACGGGCTCCGCGCCCTGCTGCTCCAGGAGCTGGTTGGTGCGGGAGAACGGCCGGGAGCCGAAGAAGCCCCGGGAGGCGGACAGCGGGGACGGGTGCGCGGACTCGACCGCGGGGAAGCCGTCCAGCCAGGGGGCGGTGTTCCGTGCGTCCCGTCCCCACAGGATGGCCACCAGCGGCGTCCCCCGGGCGGCGAGGGCCTGGATCGCGCGCTCCGTGACCGCCTCCCAGCCCTTGCCGCGGTGGGAGGCGGGCGTGCCCTCGCGCACGGTGAGGACCCTGTTCAGGAGCATCACGCCCTGCCGGGACCACGCGGAGAGGTCGCCGTGCTCCGGAGGGTCGACGCCGAGGTCCTCGCGCAGCTCCTTGTAGATGTTCTGCAGGGAGCGGGGCACGGGGCGCACGTGGGGCTGCACGGAGAAGGACAGACCCATGGCGTGACCGGGGGTGGGGTAGGGATCCTGCCCGACGACCAGCACCTTGACCTGTTCGAGCGGTTCCTGGAACGCCCGCAGGACCGCCGGGCCCTCCGGGAGCGTGCGGTGGCCGTCGGCGTGCTCCTCGCGCAGGAACTGCCCCATCCGCCGGATCTGCGGTTCCATCGGGGCGAGGGCCTCCGCCCAGTCGGGGGCCATGATCCTGTCCAGGGGCTGGGGCTCGCTCACAGTGCTCCTCGGTGCGGGTGTCGGTGCGGGTGCGCCGTGCACCACTCTAGGCCGGTGCCGCGCCGTCCCCGGCGCGCACGTGCTCCTTGGGGTCGGGACCGGAGTGCCGACGGCGCAGTGCGCGGCCCTCCTCGACGAGCTCCTGCTCCTTCGCCTGCAGCCTCCGGACGCCCCGGAGGTCCCGCGGCGGCAGCCGCAGGTTCTCCTCGGCCTCGATCCCGGCCTGGAGCTGGCGTCCGCGCTCGATCTCGGCGTTGAGCTCGGCGCCCGCGAGCAGCACGATGTTCATGATCCAGATCCACAGCAGCAGGACGATCACGCCGCCGATGGCACCGTAGGTGGCGTTGTAGTCGTTGACGTTGGACACGTAGAAGCTGAACCCGCTGGTCGCGGCGCTCATGACCAGGATGGCGACCACCGAGCCGATGCTGAGCCACCGGAACCTCGGCTGCCGGATGTTCGGGGTGGCGTAGTAGAGCAGGGCGATCACGAAGACGAGCAGCAGGAGCAGGGCCGGGATCCGGGCGGCCTGCCAGAGCCGGAGCGCCGCGTCGCCGAGGCCGATCAGCTCGCCGAGCCGCTCGGCGACCGGTCCGGAGAGCAGCAGGAGCAGCATCATGCCCACCACCAGGACCACCAGGGACAGCGTCACCGCGATCATCAGGGGGTAGAGCTTCCAGGCGGGGCGGCCCTCCTCGACCTCGTAGATCCGGTTCATGGACCGTCCGAAGGCCCGCACGTAGCCCGAGGCCGTCCACAGGGCGCCGACCAGACCGGTGACCAGTGCCAGGCCCGCGGACGGGAAGCCGGTGAGCTCGCCGATCGGCCCCTCGAGCACGGCCACGGCCCCCTCCGGGACCCCGAACTCGTCGAGCAGGCGCAACAGGGTCCTGGTGGTCGCCTCGGCCTGACCGACGACGCCGAGCATCGACACCACCGTGAGCAGCCCCGGGAAGATGGACAGCACGGCGAAGAACGTCATCACCGCCGCCGAGTCCGTGCACTCGTCGCGGCGGAACTCGTGGACGGTCCGGCGCAGGATGTAGCCCCACGAGGGTCTCGTGATCTGCGCCGGCGACGAGGGCTTCTCCGCGCTGTCCGGGTCCGCCCCGGGATCTCCCGTGGCGTGGGGGTCGGCTGCCATGGGGCTCCTCCGCGTGGTCGGCTGCGGGCCAGGATACCGGGGCCGCCACCGTCCCGGCCCGTTCGGTCCGGGACGGGCGGGACCGGCGGCGGACTGGCTAGAGTGGGCGCATGAGCGCTTCCCCCACCGAGACCCGACCCCTCGCTGTCGTCACCGGGGCCACCGGAGGCATCGGCCGCGCGTGCGTGGTGGACCTCGCCCGCGACCACGACGTCCTGGCCCTGGGCCGGGACGCCGGCCGGCTGGCCGAGCTCTCCGGCATCCCGCACGTCACCGTCCGCGCCGCCGACCTGACCGACGTCGCGGCCCTGCCGTCCGTGGTGGCCGGCCTGGACCGGGTCGACGTCCTGGTGCACTCGGCGGCCGTGGCCGGGCGCACCACGGTGGAGGCCGCCTCCGTGGCGGACTGGCGGGCGCAGCTCGAGCTCAACGTGGTGGTCCCCGCGGAGCTGACCCGGCTCCTGCTGCCGGCCCTGCGAGCGGCCCGAGGGAAGGTCGTGTTCCTCAACTCCGGTTCGGGGCTCAACGCCCGCGCCGGGGACGCCGTCTACGCGGCCTCGAAGTTCGCCCTGCGCGCGCTCGCCGACTCGCTCCGCCAGGAGGTCGAGGCCGACGGCGTCGTGGTCAGCTCGGTGCACCCCGGCCCGGTCGACACGCAGATGCAGCGGGACATCCAGGCGGGCCTGGGCCACGAGTACGTCCCGGAGCGCTACCTCCGGCCGGAGTCCGTGGCCGCGGCGGTGCGCGCCGTCGTGGACGCGGGCGAGGACGCGCAGCTGACCACCCTCTCCCTGCGGCCGCGGGCCGAGTCGCGGTGACCGGCGAGGACGCGGTGCCCGAGGACGCGGTGCCCGAGGACGCCCGGCCCGACGACGACGCGGCCCTCGGCGCGGAGCCGGTGCCGGACGGGGAGGCCGCCTTCGACGGGGAAGACCCCGGCGAGGAGGCCGGCCTGGACGCCGTGGACCGCGAGATCCTCTCGCTCGAGAACCTGCGGTGGAAGTACCAGGGGGCGAAGGAGATGGAGATCCGCCGCCGCCTGAACCTCTCGCCCACCCACTACTACCAGCGGCTCAACGTCCTGATCGACACCCGCGCCGCCCTCGAGCACGACCCGATGCTCGTGGCCAGGCTGCGCCGGCAGCGAGGAGACCACGGATGACCCAGTACCCGCACGACGAGTTCGACGACGTCCCCGAGGACGGGCCCCGCCAGGGCGCCCACCGCGGTGTCCGGCCGACCGTCCGCGTGGGCGCCCGAGAGCTCACCGCCATCGTCCTGGCCGGGGTGCTGACCCTCGGCGTCGGGGTGTTCTCGTTCCTCAACGCCCCGGGCGAGGTCGCCCCGGCGCCGGGCGCCACGTCCCCGGGGTCCTGAGCCGACCCGGTCCTCGAGGCGTCCCCCGTCGGCTCCGGTCCCGGAGCCCGTCCGCCCCCGACGCCGTTCACCACGACGTCGTTCACCCCCGACGCCACCGGAAGGAACCACCGTGCAGATCGAAGGAAGCCGAGTCCGCGTCCGCGACTGGACCGAGGAGGACCTCGTCGACTACGAGGCGTGGATCATGCCGCCCGCCGGCGGCGGCGAGCACGAGTGGCAGCGCACGGACGGCCCGTTCTACCCGAACTTCACCGCCGAGGGCGCCCAGCGCTGGCTCGGCACCCTCCGGGCGCACGTGACGGCCGGGGACTGGCCGGACCCGCGCGAGACGATGGTGATCGCCGACGCCGCCGACGACCGGTTCATCGGGCAGGTGTCCTGGTACTGGGCGGAGAAGCCCACCGAGGACCCCGGTGACGGCACGCACCTGCTGCCGCTGCGCTCCCTGGGCATCACCGTGTACTCCCCGGAGCACTGGAGCGGCGGCTACGGCACCGAGGCGATGCGCCTGTGGATCGACTACCTCTTCGCCCACTCCGACTCCCACCGCCTCGACCTGGAGACGTGGAGCGGCAACGCGGGCATGTGCCGTGTGGCGGTGAAGCTGGGCTTCACCGAGGAGGCCAGGATCCGCCGGGCCCGCAGGGTCGGCGGCGAGTACTACGACCGGCTGATCTACGGCGTCCTGCGCGAGGAGTGGCAGGGCTGAGCGGAAACGACTCAGGGGTTTGCACTCTCCGGGGACGAGTGCCAAGATTGCGATTAGCACTCAGTCGTGTGGACTGCTAATGGCTCGGTCCCCGGCCCGACCCGGGCAGCCACCGGCACAGGAGTGACACCTCAACCACCACGGTGAGGTGCCGCACGGCGTCGGGAAGAGTCCGCCGTCGTGCGCGCCGTCCGTCGCGGGCACCGTGGAGGTCGACCGTTTGTCTACCGTCCAGGAGGGACGAAGTCACATGGCAAAGATGATTGCTTTCGACGAAGAGGCACGCCGCGGACTCGAGCGGGGCCTGAACACCCTGGCCGACGCCGTCAAGGTCACCCTCGGCCCGCGCGGCCGCAACGTGGTCCTCGAGAAGGCCTGGGGCGCCCCCACGATCACCAACGACGGCGTGTCCATCGCCAAGGAGATCGAGCTCGACGAGCCGTTCGAGAAGATCGGCGCCGAGCTCGTCAAGGAGGTCGCCAAGAAGACCGACGACATCGCCGGCGACGGCACCACCACCGCCACCGTGCTCGCCCAGGCGCTCGTCAAGGAGGGCCTGCGCAACGTGGCCGCCGGCGCCGACCCGCTGAGCCTCAAGCGCGGCATCGAGAAGGCCGTCGCCGCGGTCACCGAGGAGCTGCTGGCCTCCGCCAAGGAGGTCGAGACCGAGGAGCAGATCGCCGCCACGGCGTCGATCTCCGCCGGCGACCCCGAGATCGGCCGCCTCATCGCCCAGGCGATGGAGAAGGTCGGCAAGGAGGGCGTGATCACGGTCGAGGAGTCCAACACCTTCGGGCTGGACCTCGAGCTGACCGAGGGCATGCGCTTCGACAAGGGCTACCTGTCGGGCTACTTCGTCACCGACGCCGACCGCCAGGAGGCCGTCCTCGAGGATCCCTACATCCTCGTGGTCAACTCCAAGATCTCCGCGGTCAAGGACCTGGTCCCCGTGCTCGAGAAGGTCATGCAGGCCGGCAAGCCGCTGCTGATCATCGCCGAGGACGTCGAGGGCGAGGCCCTGGCGCTGCTGGTGCTCAACAAGATGCGCGGCTCCATCAAGTCCGTGGCCGTCAAGGCCCCCGGCTTCGGCGACCGCCGCAAGGCGCAGCTGGCCGACATCGCCATCCTCACCGGTGGCCAGGTCATCACCGAGGAGGTCGGGCTCTCCCTCGAGACCGCCACCGTGGACCTGCTGGGCCAGGCCCGCAAGGTCGTCGTGACCAAGGACGAGACCACCATCGTCGACGGCGCCGGCACCGCCGAGGAGATCGAGGGCCGCGTGGCCCAGATCCGCGCCGAGATCAACAACTCGGACTCGGACTACGACCGCGAGAAGCTGCAGGAGCGCCTGGCCAAGCTGGCCGGCGGCGTGGCCGTCCTCAAGGCCGGTGCCGCCACCGAGGTCGAGCTCAAGGAGCGCAAGCACCGCATCGAGGACGCCGTGCGCAACGCCAAGGCTGCCGTGGAGGAGGGCATCGTCGCCGGCGGCGGCGTGGCCCTGATCCAGGCCGGCCAGAAGGCGTTCGACAAGCTGCAGCTCACCGGCGACGAGGCCACCGGCGCGAACATCGTGAAGGTCGCCATCGACGCCCCGCTGAAGCAGATCGCGATCAACTCGGGCCTCGAGGCCGGCGTTGTCGTGGACAAGGTCCGCGGTCTGCCCCAGGGCCACGGCCTCAACGCCGCGACCGGCGAGTACGAGGACCTGATGGCCGCCGGCATCAACGACCCGGTCAAGGTCACCCGGTCCGCGCTGCAGAACGCGGCGTCCATCGCCGGGCTGTTCCTCACCACCGAGGCCGTCGTCGCCGACAAGCCGGAGCCCGCGGGCGCCGGCGCCGGTGCCGACGACGGCATGGGCGGCATGGGCGGCATGATGTGATCGACGGCTGACCCGTCGAGCGTGCCCAGCACGCATCCGGCACGGGCCGGGCACCTCGCGGAGGTGCCCGGCCCGTCGTCGTCCCGCACGTGGTGCCGCGGGGCCGGAAGTGGTGTTCAATCGTGAGCACCAGCTGCCGGAGGAGGAGCCGTGGACGTCGTCGTGTGGGACGCGGTCCCCGTCCAGATCGCGCTCGTGCTGATCGCCTTCGGCCTCACCTCGCTGGTGGGCCTCGAACGGCGGCTGCGGCGCAAGAGCGCCGGGCTGCGCACGCACGCCCTGGTCGGCACCGGGTCGGCGGTGTTCTCCCTCGTGTCCGCCTACGGCTTCGGTGTCCTGCCCGGCATCGACGCCGGTCCCGACCCCTCCCGCGTGGCGGCGCAGATCATCACGGGCATCGGCTTCCTGGGCGCGGGCGTGATCTTCACGAACCGGGACGTGGTGCACGGCCTGACGACGGCCGCGAGCATCTGGCTCTCCGCGGCCATCGGGATGGCCTGCGGGGCCGGGCTCGTGCCGCTCGCGGTCGTCGCCACGGGCCTGCACTTCGTCTCCGCGATCCTGCTGACCCCGCTCTCCCGCCGCCTGCCCGGGATGGTGGCCCCGCAGGGACTCCGGCTGCGCTACGAGGACGGGCACGGCGTGCTGCGGGAGGTCCTGACGGTGGTCGACGAACTGCAGCTGAGCGCCTCCGTGGTCTCGAGCCGGACGGTCGAGGGCCCCGAGGGCACCGAGGTGGAGCTGCTCCTGCGGCTCGAGGGCAAGACGGACCTGCGCACGGCGGCCGTGCAACTGTCGAGGGTCGCCGGGGTGCGCGACGTCGCCCAGCAACAGCTGGAGCAGGAGCCCGGCGACTGAGCCGGCGGCACACAGGACCCGTGGCGCACGGCGTCCGGGCGCCGTGAAAAGATGAGTGCCATGACGATCACTGCTGCCGCCGACGGCTCCGCGCTGGGCAATCCCGGTCCCGCGGGATGGGCCTGGTACATCGACGACAACACCTGGCGGGCCGGCGGGTGGCCGCACGGCACCAACAACATGGGCGAGCTCAAGGCCGTCCTGGACCTGCTCGAGGCCACGGCCCACCGCCCCGACGAGCCCCTGCGGGTGCTGTGCGACAGCCAGTACGTCATCAACTCGATCACGAAGTGGATGCCCGGCTGGAAGAAGAAGGGCTGGAAGAAGAGGGACGGCAAGCCCGTCCTCAACGTGGAGCTCATGAAGGCCCTGGACGCCGCGATGGCGGGCCGCGACGTGCACTTCGAGTGGGTCAAGGGCCACGCCGGCCACGAGCTCAACGAGGCCGCCGACGTCCGTGCCCGGGCCGTGGCCACGGCGTTCCAGACCGGGCGCCCCGCGCCCGAGGGGCCCGGTTTCGACGGCGCCGACCGGCACCCGGACGGCGAGGGCCCCCGAACCCCGGCCCGGGAGCTGCTGGACGCCCCGGAGCCGGTGGACGCCCCGGAGCCGGTGGACGCCCCGGAGCAGGGGGAGGACACGGATCCCGGCGCGTTCGAGGACCGGCACGACCCCGATCTGCTGAGCGAGCTGCTCGCCCACGAGGAGGAGCTGGCCCGCGGCCGGACGGCGGGGGAGACCGTCCAGGAGCTCGAGCGGGACCTGCTCCGCCCGGAGGTCAGGGCGGACCCGGGCCGGCTGGGCCAGCTGCTGCACGAGGCCTTCGCCGAGGTCGGGGCCTCGGGGTCGTGGCGCTCCCGGGCGGACGTCCTCGACCGGCTGCCCCGCGAACCGGGGCTCGGCGCGGTGGACGTGCACGTGCTGGAGGCCACCGAACTCGGCGCCGCGGCCGTGCACCTGGTCTACCGGCTCACGGCGGGGGACCGCACGAGCCTGCGCAGCTCCCTGTGG
Organism: Kocuria sp. GQ42; assembly: GCF_059758435.1. NCBI lineage: Bacteria > Bacillati > Actinomycetota > Actinomycetes > Micrococcales > Micrococcaceae > Kocuria > Kocuria sp. GQ42. Next base: position 54,545 of record NZ_JCAXEN010000002.1, read on the forward strand.
GTCCGGGAGGACTCCCGCAACGAGCTGGGGCCCTGGCAGCTGCGCTTCCACCAGGGCACCGACGAGTCCTGACGGGCCCGCTCACACCTCCGGGGCGTCGTCGGCGGGCTCGATGCCCGGCACGCGCACGGTCATCGTCGCCCCGCCGCCGGGGGTCTCGGTGAGCCGCACCGTCCCGTCGTGCTGCTGGACGATCGCGGCCACGATGGACAGCCCCAGCCCCGTCCCGCCGGTCTCGCGCGTGCGGGAGGAGTCGGCCCGGTAGAAGCGCTCGAAGACGCGCTCCGCGTCCTCGCCCTGGATGCCCGGGCCGTGGTCGCGCACCTGCAGGACGGCGTTGAAGGAGTCGTCGACCGAGCGCTCCACGCCCACCGCGATCTCGATCGGCGTGCCCTCCGGGGTGTAGCGCAGGGCGTTGGTCACGAGGTTCGCCACGACCTGGCGCAGCCGGAACTCGTCGCCGTGCACCCATGCCGAGACCGGGCCCCCGCCCCCCAGGCCGCCGACCTCGATCCGCCGGTCGGGGGCGGAGGCGCGGGCGTCCCCGGCCGCGTCGAACGCGAGGTGGAGCAGGTCCACGTCGACGTTCTCGGCGGGCCGCCGCTCGTCGAGGCGCGCGAGCATCAGCAGGTCCTCCACGAGCTGCGTCATCCGCTTCGCCTCCGACTCGATCCGGGACATCGCCCCGGCCACGTCCTCGGGCTCCTGTAGGGCGCCGTGCCGGTAGAGCTCCGAGTAGCCCCGGATGGTCACCAGGGGCGTGCGCAGCTCGTGGGAGGCGTCGGCCACGAACCGCCGCAGCTTGGTCTCGGACCGGGTGCGGGCGTCGAAGGCGTCCTCGATGTGGCCGAGCATCGCGTTGAGCGACGCCGAGAGCTGGCCGATCTCGGTCTGCCGGTTGTAGCCCTCCATGCGCTGGGAGAGGTCGCCCTCGGCGATCCGGGCGGCGGTCTGCTCCACCCGGTGCAGGGGCGCGAACGCCCGGGTGACCAGGATCCAGCCGACCGCCATGGCCGCGAACAGGGTCGCCACCCCGAAGCTCAGCGTCAGGAGGGTCACCGCGCTGAGCATCGCGTTCATGTCGTCGAGCGGCTCGGCGACCGCCACCACGAGGTTCAGCCGTTCCGTCTCGGCCGCGACCACCCGCCACCGGCGGTCCGGGGCGTCCACGGAGCCCACGGTCGTCGGCTCGAAGGGGTTCTCCCGCACGTGCTCGAGGTCGACCTGCGACAGGTCCGGCCGCCGCTCGAGCACGCCCTCCGGGGTGTGCACCGCCTCGGCGAGGGTCTCGCCGTCGGCGTCGAGCAGGAACCCGGCGTGCGGCACCTGGACGCCCTGCGCCCCGCCCATGTCGGCGACCAGCACCGTGGAGACCGGCCGGACGGAGTCCCGCAGCCCGCGGTCGATGTCGTTCAGGAGCGAGGTGCGCAGCACCGAGATCGCCACGAAGCTCGTCACCAGGATGGACAGCGCCAGGAGCAGGCCTGTGAGCACCATGAGCTGCGAGCGCAGCGATGCCGAGCGCCACCGGGAGGACAGGGTGTGCATCCCGGGACCGGGTCAGTGGTTCTTGTGCTGGGAGCGCAGGAGGTAGCCGACGCCGCGCTTGGTGTGGATCAGCGGGGGCAGCTCCGGGTCGTTGTCGATCTTGCGGCGCAGGTAGGAGATGTAGGACTCCACGATCGAGGCGTCCCCGTTGAAGTCGTACTCCCACACGTGGTCGAGGATCTGCGCCTTGGACAGCACCCGGTTCGGGTTGAGCATGAGGTAGCGCAGCAGCTTGAACTCGGTGGGGGACAGGTCGATCTCCCGCTCGCCCCGGAACACCTCGTGCGCGTCGTCGTCGAGGACCAGGTCGTCCACGCGCAGCCGGGAGTCGTCCTCCTCGGCGGGCTGCGTGCGGCGCAGGACCGCGCGGATGCGGGCGACGACCTCGTCGAGGCTGAAGGGCTTGGTGACGTAGTCGTCGCCGCCCACGGTCAGACCGGTGACCTTGTCCTCGGTCTCGTCCTTCGCCGTGAGGAAGAGGATGGGGAAGTGCTGCCCGGACGCGCGCAGCTTGCGGGTCACGGTGAAGCCGTCCATGTCCGGGAGCATGACGTCGAGCACCGCGAGGTCCGGGTTCTCGGACTCCGCCTTGGCCAGGGCGTCACGGCCGTTGGCGGCGGTGACCACCTCGAAGCCGGCGAAGCGCAGGGACGTGGCCAGCAGCTCGAGGATGTTGGGCTCGTCGTCGACGACGAGCAGTTTCGCTTCGGGGTTGTCGTTCTTCACGCCGCCCATTTTCTCGGAACACCCTGAACGCCGCCTGAACGGCGCTCACCGGTCCTCGGGGAGTTCGCCGGGGGCCTCGACGGCGGCGGCGTCGACGATCCGGTAGGCGTAGCCCTGCTCCGCGAGGAAGCGGCGGCGCCGGGCCGCGTAGTCGGCGTCCACGGTGTCGCGGGCCACCACGGTGTAGAAGGTCGCCGGGCGGCCGTCGTGCTTGGGCCGCAGCAGCCGGCCCAGGCGCTGCGCCTCCTCCTGGCGCGAGCCGAAGGCCCCCGAGACCTGCACGGCGACCGAGGCCTCCGGCAGGTCCACCGAGAAGTTCGCGACCTTGGAGACCACGAGCACCGGCAGCTCCCCGGTCCGGAACGCGGCGAAGAGCTTCTCCCGCCGGGCCGTGCCGGTGCTGCCGTTGAGCACCGGGGCGGCCAGCAGCGCGCCCAGCTCGTCGAGCTGGTCCAGGAACTGCCCGATCACGAGCACCGGCTCCCCGCGGTGGCGCGCCACGAGCCGGGCCACGACGTCGAGCTTGTGCGCGGAGGACGAGGCGAGGCGGTGCCGGTCGGCGTCCTCCGCGGAGGCGTAGGCCATCCGGTCCGCGAGGGGCAGCTCCACCCGGACCTCGACGCAGTCGGCGGGGGCGATGTGGCCCTGGGCCTCGATCTCCCGCCACGGCGCGTCGTAGCGCTTCGGGCCGATGAGGGAGAACACCTCGCCCTCGCGGTGGTCCTCGCGCACCAGGGTGGCCGTCAGGCCCAGCCGGCGCCGCGCCTGCAGCTCGGCGGTCATCCGGAACACGGGGGCGGGCAGCAGGTGCACCTCGTCGTAGACGATCAGCCCCCAGTCGTGCCCGTCGAGCAGCTCCAGGTGCGGGTGGATCCCGCCGCGGCGCGCCGTCAGCACCTGGTAGGTGGCGATCGTCACCGGGCGGACCTCCTTGACGGCCCCGGAGTACTCGCCGATCTCGTCCTCCGTCAGGGTGGTCCGGCGCAGCAGCTCGGCCTTCCACTGCCGCGCCGAGACCGTGCTCGTGACCAGGACGAGCGTCGTCGTCGAGCTCGCGGCCATCACCCCGGCGCCCACCAGCGTCTTGCCCGCGCCGCACGGCAGGACGACGACGCCGCTGCCGCCCGCCCAGAAGTTCTCCACCGCGTGGCGCTGGTAGGGGCGCAGAGCCCATGCCTCGCCCGTCAGGGGGTCCGTCTCCGTCAGGGCGACGGGGTGGGGCGTGCCGTCCACGTAGCCGGCCCGGTCCTCCGCCGGCCATCCCACGGTGAGCAGCAGCTGCTTGAGCTGGCCGCGGGCGCTCGCGTGCACCACCGTGGTGGCGCCGTCGATGCGGGGACCGAGCAGCGGGGCGATCTTCCGGTGCCGGGCGATCTCCTCCAGGACGGGGGCGTCGTGGCAGCGCAGCACGAGCCCGTGCACCGCGTCCTGCTCGAGCACCAGGCGGCCGTAGCGGGACATCGTCTCGTCGATGTCCAGGAGCAGGGCGTGGGGGACCGGGAAGCGGGAACGGGTGAGGAGGACGTCGAGCACCTGCTCGGCGTCCAGCCCGGCGGCCCGGGCGTTCCACAGGCCCAGCGGGGTGATGCGGTAGGTGTGCACGTGCTCCGGGGCGCGCTCGAGCTCCGCGAAGGCCGCCAGCTCCCGCCGGGCGTCGTCGGCGTCCTCGTGGTCGAGCTCGAGCAGCACGGTCCGGTCGCTCTGGACGATCAGGGGTCCCACGGGGCGGCTCCTCCGCTGTCGGTCGGGTCGTCGATCAGGTCCTCGGCCGGGTCCTCGGCCGGGTCGTCCGGCGGGCGCCGCGCGCGGTCCCGGCCGGTGAGCCGGTCCACCAGGTCCTCGATCTCCTCCGCGGAGGGGACGGGCAGGCGCGGGGCGGGCACCTCGAGCAGCAGGGTCGGGTCCGCGGCGGGGACCTGCGGCGCGGGCTCCACGGGGGCGACGTCGAGGGCCGGCTCCGTGCCGGTGGCCCGGACGGCCGCCGCGAGCTCCCGGAGCCCGCCCTCCCGGCCGGCGGGTCCCCGGCGCCGGCCGGGGGCCTCCTCCCCGGCGTCGACCACGAGCACGCCGGGAGCGGGCCGGCGCAGCCGCCGCCCCGCGAGGTCCGGGGAGCCGGCGAGCGCCTCCAGCAGCTCCTCCTCGCCGGTGAGCACCCAGTCCGCCCGGGTGATCCGGATCCGCCCGTGCCCCCGGCCGGCCTCCTCGACCAGGTAGGCCAGGGCCTGGGGCACCGGGCCCCGGCCGTGCTCCTCGAGCCAGGCCAGGATCGAGGGCGGCGTCCAGCCGGCGTCGAGCGCCCGGTGCAGGGAGCGCTCGCTGAAGCGGTGCCGCGGGACCGGCCCGTGGCCCTCCGGCTCCGCCAGCCGGTCGAGGGCGCGCGCCACGTCCGGGGCGAGGTGGCCCGTGGCCGTCGCCGTGAGGTCGCTCTGCAGCAGCACCGTCCGCGAGGGCGCGGGCAGCCACCCGGCCACGGAGCGGACGGCGTCCTCGGGCCGGTCCTCCGCGAGCGCCCGGCCGGGCTCGGTGAGGGCGTCGGCGCCCACCAGGCCGAGCTCGGCGGCCTCCGTCAGCATCCCCGGGCCCCACCGGTCCAGGGCGCGGGCCAGCCGCGGGCGCCGCCAGCGGGCGAGCGCCAGCACGTCCTCGGGGCCGTGGCCCCCCGGCGCCCGCTCCGCGAGCTCGGCGTGGGCGGCCAGCAGCGCCCGGCGCACCACCGGGGCCTCCGGGGCGTGGGTGCCGCGGGTGAGGACCCCGACGACCGTGCCGTCCGCGAGGGGCAGGCCCACCGCGGAGGGGACGACGTCGGAGGCCAGCCACGACCGGACCACGTGCCACCACTGGTCGGCGCGCTCGGCGTCCTCGAAGGGCGCCGGCGCGGGGCGCCAGGCCGAGGTGTCCGGGTCCAGCCGCACGAGCCCGGCCAGTTCGCCCAGACCGAGGAGCCGGACGAGCTCGGGGTGCTCGATCCCGAGGGCGGAGCGCAGCCGGCGCAGCTCGCGCACGCCGATCCCGCCCGCCCGCAGGGTGGTCAGCGGGCGGGCCCGCAGCTCGGCGCGCAGGGCCGCGGTCCGGCGCAGCAGCTGCTCGACCGCCGCCGCGGCGGCGTTGTCCCGCAGCCGGTCGGGCACCCGGAGGGCCGGCCCGACCGGCGGCTCCGGGGAGGTCGCGGCCCACGGGTCGGGCCCGCGCAGGAGCAGCCCGATCTCCCTCGGGAGCTCCACGTGGCGGGGGTCCACGGGGAGGAGGACGCCGTGGGCCAGGAGCCAGTCGACGGGCCGGGCGCCGGCGTCGACGGCCGGGTCGACACGGCGCAGGGCGTCCGGCAGAGCGCCCACGGGACGGGAGCGGAACCGCTCGAGGACCTCCCGCGCGGGGGCGGGCCACTGCGCGAGGTCCTCGGCGGTGCGCGGCAGGGCCGCGGCCCCCGCCGCGTCCGGTGCCCCGCCGCGCAGCCGGGCGGCGAGGGTGGCGAGCACCGGCCGCGGACGGCCCAGACCCGCCGGATGGCGGCCGAGGGCCTCCGCCAGGCCGGGCACGAGCCGGAGCGCGTCGTCGTCCCGGTGGACCAGGCCCAGACGGTGCAGCCGGTCCCAGGGCGGGCCGGCCAGCAGCCGCTCGGCGGGATCCTCCGGCGGGCCCAGCAGCACGGCGCGCTCGACGGCGTCCAGCTCGGGCCGGGAGAGGGCGTCGAGGGCCCGGCGCAGCCCCGCCCGGGACAGCAGGGCCTCGGCGAGGTCCTCGAGGGACTCCGTGCCCGGGCGCGCGGCGTCGGGCCGGGCGGCGAGCAGCTCGCCCAGCTCGGCGGGGGAGCGGGACGCGAGATCCCGGAGCAGCCCGTCCGGGAGCACGGATCAGGCCCGGCGGCGGCGCAGCAGGGAGCGCACGAGGACCGCGCAGAACAGCAGGAAGGCCACCGGGAACGCGAACCACGGCACCACGGTGAGCCCGTCCCAGGGGTCCGCTCCGACGGCCGTGAGCACGAGCAGCAGGGCGAGGCACACGGCGCACACCAGGCCGAGCACGACCGCGGAGACGCCGAGGACGTCGATCCCGGGGCGTCGGGCTGTGGGGTGCGCGGGCGCACGGTCGTCGGAGACAGGCATGGCTCCAGGGTACCGAGCGCAACGGTGTGCCGCTGACCGCGCCCCGGCGGTCCCCGCCCCCGGAGCAGGGCTAGAATGGGAGGTTCCACAGGGTGGCTCGGCGGCAGGGACCGACGGGCCGCCCCTCCACGAACACGAGGACGAGGGAGACAGCGTGCCCACCGGCAAGGTCAAGTGGTTCGATGCGAAGAAGGGCTTCGGCTTCCTGGCGGCCGACGACGGCCAGGAAGTGTTCCTGCCCTCCTCGGCGCTGCCCTCCGGTGCCACCACGGTGAAGCCGGGCACGCGGATGGAGTTCGGGGTGGCCCAGGGCCGGCGCGGCGCGCAGGCGCTCTCCGTCCGGATCCTCGACCGGACCCCGTCGGTTGCGAAGAACGTCCGCAAGCCCGCCGACGAGATGGCGGTCATCACGGAGGACCTCATCAAGCTCCTGGACGAGATGTCCAACGGGCTGCACCGGGGCCGCTACCCGGACTCCGCGCACGGGAAGAAGATCGCCGCCATCCTGCGCACGGTGGCCGACAACCTGGACGTCTGAGGCCGCCGCGCCGTTGCCGTCCACCGATCCCGAGCACCCACCCGCCGGCCCCCGCCGGCACCCACACGAGGGAGACCAGCAGTGACCGAGGAGACCGTCCAGGACGCGCCCGCCGAGGCCGTGCCGCCGGCGCCCGAGCAGGCGGCACCGGTGGCAGCGGCGCCCCGCCGCCGCCGGGCCCCGAAGCAGGACCCCCTGCTCGTGGCCGACGTCGCCACGGCGCGCGCCGGGGTGGAGCAGATCGCGGAGCCCTCGCAGATCGGCGCCGGTCACCGTGTGACGGTGGAGGAGGACCGGCTGGTCGTCCACCACTTCGAGTGCACGCTGCCCGGGTACCGGGGCTGGAACTGGTTCGCGAGCCTGGCCCGCGCCCCGCGCAGCAAGGCGGTGACGGTCTGCGAGGTCGGCCTGCTGCCGGGGGAGGACGCCCTGCTGGCGCCCGAGTGGGTCCCGTGGTCCGCCCGCGTCAGCGCCGAGGAGAAGGCCCAGGAGGAGCAGGACCGGGCCGAGGACGAGGCCGGGGAGAACGCGGCGGCCGGCGGGTCCGAGGGCTCCGGCGGCGTCTCCGACGGCGAGCCGGCGTCCGGTGACCAAGCCGAGGACAGGCCGGTCCCGCCGCAGGAGGGCGAGGGGCTCTGACCGCTCCGCCGGGGCCGGGGACCGCGAGGACGGACGAGGCCCCGGAGCCCGCGCGCGGGATGTTCCGGTCCTTCCGGTTCCGCAACTACCGGCTGTGGTTCCTGGGTGCGCTCGTGTCCAACATCGGCACGTGGATGCAGCGCACGGCCCAGTCGTGGCTGGTCTTCGACGAGCTCTCGGACCACGACGCCACCGCCATGGGCGTGGTGACGGCCCTGCAGTTCCTGCCCCAGCTCTTCCTCGCGCCCTGGGCCGGCGTGCTCGCGGACCGGCTCGACCGGCGGCGCCTGCTGCTGTGGACCCAGACGGCCATGGCGGTGCTGGCGGCCGGTCTGGGGGCGCTGGTCCTGGCCGACGCGGCCACCCTGTGGCACGTCTACGGCTTCGCCCTCGCCCTGGGCGTCGTCTCCACCCTCGACGCCCCCGTGCGCCAGACCTTCGTCTCGGAGATGGTCGACGACGCCTATCTCTCCAACGCCGTGGCCCTGAACGCGACCTCGTTCAACGCCGCGCGGATGATCGGGCCCGCCGTGGCCGGCGTGCTCGTGGCCTCCATCGGCTCGGGCTGGGTGTTCCTCCTCAACACGCTGACCTTCGGCGCGATGCTCGCCGCCGTCCTGGCGATCCGCGCCGACGAGCTGCGCGGGATGCCGCGCTCCGGCCGGGGGCGGGGCCAGATCCGGGAGGGACTGGCCTACGTGGCCGGCCGCCCCGACATCGTGGCGGTGCTGGTCACCATCTTCCTCATCGGCACCTTCGGGCTGAACTTCGCGGTCTTCCTGGCCGCCATGGCCGGACCCGAGTTCGGCCGGGGATCGGAGACCTTCGGGCTGCTCAACTCGGTGCTCGCGGTCGGCACGGTGGCCGGGGCCCTGCTCTCGGCCCGGCGCCGCAGCGCCCGGCTGCGCTACGTCTACGGGGGCAGCGCCGTCTTCGCCCTCAGTTGCCTGGGCGCGGCGACGGCGCCCACCCTGCCGCTGTTCGCGCTGTGGCTGGTCCCCTGCGGGCTGTCCTCCCTGACCATCATGACCACCGCCAACGCGTACGTGCAGTCCACCACCTCGCCGGTGATGCGCGGACGCGTCATGAGCCTCTACATGGCCATCTTCATGGGCGGCACCCCGATCGGGGCGCCGGTCGTCGGCTGGATCACCGACGCCCTCGGGGCGCGCTGGGGCATGGGGGTCGCCGTGGCGGCGGGTCTCGGCGGGGCCCTGGTGGGCTTCGCCGTCTGGCTGCGGCTGCGGGCGGAGCGCTCCGCGCCCGAGAACTCCGGCTAGCGCCCGGCTCCTCCGCGGAGCTGCTCGACGACGTGGTCCACGCAGGCCAGCAGCCGGGCGACGTCGTCGGGCTCGATGGAGACGAACGTGGCGATCCGCAGCTGGTTGCGCCCCAGCTTGCGGTAGGGCTCGACGTCGACCACGCCGTGGGCGCGCAGGACCGCCGCGACGGCCACCGCGTCCACGGAGCCGTCGAAGTCCACGGTGGTGATCACGGTGGAGCGGTCCTCGGGGCGGGCCACGAACGGGGACGCGAAGGACGAGGCCTCGGCCCACCCGTAGACGAGGTCCGAAGAGGCCTTCGTGCGGGCCGCGGCCCAGGTCATGCCGCCCTGGTCGTTGAGCCAGCGGACCTGTTCGTCGAGCATCACCAGCGTGGCCAGGGCCGGGGTGTTGTAGGTCTGGTTCTTCCGGGAGTTCTCGAGCGCCGTGGTCAGCCGCAGGAAGTCGGGGATCCACCGCCCGGAGGCGCCGATCCGCTCGATCCGCTCGATCGCCGCGGGGGAGAACGCGCCCAGCCACAGTCCGCCGTCCGAGCCGAAGTTCTTCTGCGGGGAGAAGTAGTAGACGTCCGCCGCGGCCACCTCCGCGGCCATCCCCCCGGCGGCCGAGGTCGCGTCCACCAGCACCAGCGCGTCGTCCGCGATCCCGGAGGGCCGGTGCACGGGCGCGGCGACACCGGTGGAGGTCTCGTTCTGGGGCCACGCGTAGACGTCCACGCCCTCCTCCGCCCGGGCCTCCGGGCGGGTGCCGGGGGCGGACTCCACGATCGAGGAGGCCTCCAGGAACGGTGCGCCGTCGGTGGCCTGGGCGAACTTCGCGCCGAACTCCCCGAACACCAGGTGCTGGGCCCTCCGCTCGACCAGCCCGAACGCGGCGGCGTCCCAGAACGCGGTGGCCCCGCCCAGGCCCAGGAGCACCTCGTGGCCGGCGGGCAGGCCGAGGAACTGCGCGAGGCCCTCGCGCACCGAGCCCACGAGCTCCTGCACCGGCGCCTGGCGGTGGGAGGTGCCGAGCAGGCTGGCCCCGGCGCGCGACACGGCCTCGACCTGTGCCGGGCGGATCTTGGAGGGGCCGGCGCCGAAGCGGCCGTCGGCGGGCAGCAGGTGCTGGGGGATGGTGACGTGTGCGGGCAACGGGCGCTCCCTCGTGGGTGACGTGCGGCGGGTGGTGCGCGACGGGCACGGCCGCCGCGGAGGCCGCTCGCGCCGTTCGCGACTCGGCCCATTCTGCCCCACCCGCGGGTGGCGGGCCCCGCGGGCGCCTCCTCCCCTCCGGGCGGCCGGAGGGCTCGCCCACTAAGCTCGTGCGGGAAGACCGGACCGGGCGGGATCCCCGGGCCCGGACGGCCGGACGAAGGATGACTGAGGCATGAGCGACCTGATCGACACCACGGAGATGTACCTGCGGACCGTCCTCGAGCTCGAGGAGGAGGGGATCACGCCGATGCGGGCGCGGATCGTCGAGCGCCTCGACCACTCCGGGCCCACGGTCTCGCAGACGGTGTCCAGGATGGAGCGGGACGGGCTGCTGACGGTGGGCCAGGACCGGTCGCTGCTGCTCACCCCTGCCGGCCGTGAGCGTGCGGTGCAGGTGATGCGCAAGCACCGGCTGGCGGAGCGGCTGCTCGCCGACGTCATCGGCCTGGACCTCGCCCAGGTGCACGACGAGGCGTGCCGGTGGGAGCACGTGATGAGCGAGCAGGTCGAGCGGCGGCTCGTGGACCTGCTGCACAGCCCCCGGTACTCGCCGTACGGCACGCCGATCCCCGGTCTGGCCGCCCTCGGGGTCGAGGAGAGCCCCGCGGCGGCGCACCCCTCCCTGCTCGACGCCGCCCGCCACGACCCGGACGGATCGCACACCGTGGCGCTGCTGCCCGAGGTGGTCCAGGCGGACGCGGACCTCCTGGGCGTGCTGAGCGACGTGGGAGTGCTCACCGGGGCGGAGGTCACGGCGCGGGTGGACGGTCAGACCGTGCGCATCGAGGTGGCGGCCACGGGGCGGTCCGCGGAGATCGACCTGCGCACCGCCGCGGCCATCCGCGTCCTCGCTCCCTGAGGCGCCGCCGCCTCTCGGAGCGGGCCGGTGAACGGTTCGTCCCGGGTGTGGGGACGTTCACAAGCCACTTTCGGCCAGTCCGGCCCGGGCCGGACCCCGGAGGCGCGGCTTCCCTGGTGACAGGCGGATTGTCAGGGCGCTCGAAGGCACTGCACAGTTCGTCATGGGTGCGAATTGCTTCTCCCACGCGTCTCAATAGGGCGGCATTGAGACCCGAGGCGTTGTCCGGCTGTTATCTGTCGTGATCAAAACGTGACACTTCCGTAATCTGTCATGTACTGTTCAACGCGTGCCGATCACTGGTCGGATCGGCGCCCTCGGAGCACATCGCCGAATTCTGCCGGTGCCCGTGGCCTCTACACAGAAACTGCTTGGCAGAAGCGGGGGAACCATTTTCGGTCCCGGTGATCCGGGTCCTTGGGGTTAAGTCGTCAGAGCGCGTGCGTTCTGCGGCCGGGTGTCTCCCACCCGAATCCGACAGCTCACCTCGTAGGCAAAGGGAGGAACTCAACCATGTCGCTTTTCACGCTGAACGCTGCCCGCCACCGTGCCGAGACCACCTCGCACGTCGTGCGCAACACCACCATCGCCGCCGCTGCCGGTGCCGCGATGATCGGCTCCGTCGCCCCGGCCCAGGCCTTCGCCCAGGCCCCCGTCGAGACCGGCGCGGCCTACTCGGCCCCGGCCTCCGCCTCGCTGGCCGAGTACTCCTCGTACACCTACCAGGCCCCGGTCGCCGCGCAGCCCGCCGCTCCGGCCTACGAGGCCCCGGCTCCGGCCGCGCAGCAGACCGCCGCCACCTCGAGCGTCACACCGCAGTCCACCGCCACCACCGAGATCGCCCCGGCCGCCGGCGGCGTCGTGGGCACCGCGATGTCCGCGCAGGGTGCGGGCTACGTCTACGGCGGCACCGCCTACGGCGCCTGGGACTGCTCCGGCTTCACCCAGTGGGCCTTCGCCCAGAACGGCATCGACCTGCCCCGGACCACCTGGTCCCAGTTCGCGGCGGGCACCCCCACCGCCAACCCGCAGCCCGGTGACCTCGTCTCGCAGAACGGCGGCGCCCACGTGGGCATCTACATCGGCGGCGGCAAGATGATCTCCGCCCTCAACCCGACCCAGGGCACCCAGGTCCACTCCGTCAACGCCATGCAGCTGGACGGCTACTACACCTTCTGATCCGGTCCGCCGCCCGCGACGACCCCGCTCGTCGCGGGCGGCACCCGATCACCCCCCCGCACGCCGAGAGCCGCTCTCCCGGTTCCCGGCGGTGCCTGCTGTCCGACCGGACGGCGCCCCCCTCCTCCGCTCGCCCGGCCGTCGTTCCCGATCCCGGAACGCACCCCTGCCGGACACCGGTCCACCCCGCGCACCGCCCGGGGTGATCCGTGCTGTCACCCGCGCCCTCCGGCAGGCCCGGCTCCGAAAGAAAGTCGTCTGAACTCCTCATGACCCGTGATCTGACCTCCTCGAACGGCATCGGCTCGCTCTTCTCCGGCAAGGCCCGCACCGTGGCCGCCGTGGCCGCCTTCTCCGGGCTGGCCCTCGCCACCACCGTCTCCGTGCAGGCCGCTCCGGCCCAGGACGCCTCCGCCGACGCCCCGCTGTCCGCCGTGGCCGCGGCCACCCCCGCCGCGGCGCCCACCGTGTCCCTCGAGCCCGTAGCCCACGTGCAGAAGGCCGAGCCCCAGTCCGAGCGGAAGACCGAGAAGAAGGCCGAGAAGAAGAAGGTCGAGACCCCGGTCGTCGCGGCGCCCGCCGTGGCCGCTCCGGCGCCGAAGGCCGCCGCCGCGCCCGCCCCGGTCGCCGCCCCGCAGCCGGCCGTGCAGGCCGCTCCGGCCCCGAAGCCCGCCGCCGCACCCGCCCCGGCCCCGAAGGCCGCTCCGGTCGCCGCTCCGAAGCCGGCCGTGCAGGCGGCTCCGGCCCCGAAGCCCGCCGCCGCGCCCGCCCCGAAGCCGGCCGTGCAGGCCGCTCCGGCCGCCCAGCGCACCGTCGCCCCGCAGAGCTCGTCCTCCGGCAAGGGCGCGACCATCTCCTCCGCCGCCATGGGCCAGCTCGGTGTGGGCCAGGACTGCACCGCGCTCGTCACCAACGCGCTGCGCGCCGCCGGCATCAACCACCACGGCTGGCCGGCCTCCTACCTGAGCCTCGGCACGCAGGTCTCCGCCGGCCAGGCCCAGCCCGGCGACCTCGTCTACTACGCCGACGGCGGCATGGGCGCGGCCCACATCGGCGTCTACATCGGTGGCGGCAAGGCCGTCCACGGCGGCTGGAACGGCGGCACGACCGTCATCGACAGCGTCAACGTGGGCTCCGGCCCCGTCTACGTCCGCGTGCGCTGACCGCACGCGAGAGCACCGCTTCGGGTGCGCGGTTCCTGGTCGGCCAGACGGGAACCGCGCACCCGCTGTCGTCCCGGCGCCCACCGCGCCGGCCACCACGGCGCCCCGCCGGCGGCCGATAGACTGGCCCCATGTCCACCGACTTCAGCCGCAACGCCCGCACGAGCCTCGATCGCGAGTACGCCTACATGGCCTACGGCATGATCGGCGGCGCTGTGCCCGGCATCGTGGCCGGCTTCGTCGTCGCCGCGTTCGTGGGGCACGCCGCGATGTGGCTCTCGGTCTTCGGCGGCATCGGGATCGTGCTCGGCCTGATCACCGGGATCCTGCTCCACCGGAGGCGGCACGCTGCGGCCGGGACCGAGGACCCCCGGGAGCGTGGCGCAGCGCCGGAATGACGTGCTCCCGCAGCAGCGGGGCCAGGTCCGCGGGCAGCGCGCCGGGGGAGTCCTCGTCGACGGGCTGCCAGCGCAGCTCCTCGATCTCCGCGAGCGGCACCGGCCGCCCCGTGAGAGGCGCCGTGAACACCGTGCACCGCACCCACGTGCCCGCCTCGTTCGCGGCCGGCGCCACGAACACCCCGAGCGGGCGCAGCTGGGCGGTGTCCAGCCGCAGCCCGACCTCCTCCGCCGTCTCCCGCACGGCGGCGGCCGCCGGGGACTCGCCCGGGTCGAGCTTGCCGCCCACCAGCATGAAGCGCTCCGTGCCCCGCTTGCGCACCGTCAGCAGCGCCCCGTCGTCGTCCCGCAGGCACACGGCGGTGATGGTCAGCACCTCGGCGTCCGCCGGGGGAGCGTCCGGGGACTCCTCGGCGGCCACGCGCAGCCGGTCGATCTCGGCCTCGAGGTTCCGTGCCGCCGCCGGACCCCACCGGCGCTGGGCCGCGGCGGTCCGGAACAGCGGCTGCCGGCCCCGGAGGTCCTCCAGCACCTCCAGCCGGGCCCGCGCGAACACCGGGCCGGGCACGTGCGCGTACTCCTTCCGCACGCCCGCCGCGTAGGCGGCGTACCCGTCCGGGTCCGCGCCGAGCACGGAGAGGTCGGCGTCCAGGAGCACCCGTCCGGCGGCGTCCCCGTCCGGGACCCGGTGCCCGAGGGTGAGCAGGACGAGCCGCTCGACCTCCGCCACGAGCGGCTCGGCGAAGCCGGCGGCGCCCAGCCGGGTGCGGGCCAGCTCCGCCGACTCCCGCTCGTCCGCCCCGGGGCGGCCCCGGTAGACGGCGTCGTGGAACCAGGCGGCGAGGACCAGGGCCGCGGACCGGTCGGGACCGAGGTCGACGCCGGACCGCAGCAGATCGACGGCCTCGAGCACCGCCAGCAGGTGAGCGGGACCGTGGTAGTGCCGGTGCGGCTCGCCCCACCGGTCCACGAGCTCCTCGCCCAGTGCCGGGTGCCCCGGGAAGCGGGCGGCCCACCGCCGCAGCAGGACCCGAGCGATCCGGTCCGGGCGCGCCCGCGCCGGGACGCGCAACCCGCTGCGCACGAGCAGGCGCGTGAGCTGCCGCCCGTCGACCGGCACCGCGCCCGCGGCCACCGCCCGCCGGTACTGGCTCTCCGGCACGTCGTAGTGGTCCCGGTCGAAGGCGCGCCGGGCCACGCCCAGCCGGTCCGCGAAGTCGTGCAGCTCCTCGTAGGACGTGTCGGAGACCAGGTGCGAGAAGTGCGTCCCGTGGGCGGGCCAGAGCGGCGGATCGATGTAGACGGGCATGCGACCGATCCTAACGGGGCCGGTTAGCGGGGGTCCTAGGGACCCCCTAGACTGTTCGCGTCGCCCTCGTAGCTCAGGGGATAGAGCACGGCTCTCCTAAAGCCGGTGTCGTTGGTTCGAATCCAATCGGGGGCACCCACGGACGCCCCGGACCGCACGGTCCGGGGCGTCCTGCTGTCCCGAACGGAACCGGCGGGACCGGGCGGCCTCCGCGCGGCCGGGAGCCGGGCTCACCCCCGCGGCCCGGAACGCGGGTCCTGCCGCGGGGCGCCGGCGGTCCTCGACCGGCGCCGCAGTGCCTCCACGGCCACGGCCCCGGTCACGGCGAGCAGCAGCACGAGCAGCACCCAGCGGGCGATCACCAGCACGGACGCCGTGGTCACGGCGGCGCCGTCCCCGGGGTCCGCGAGAGCGGCGTCGATGGCCGCGTTGCCGGCCAGGGACACGGCCGCGAAGCCGAGCACCACCGCCGAGCGCAGCCACCGCCGGGCGCGGGACTGCGTGTTGACCGCCACGAACAGCAGCCACGCCAGCCCCACGAACAGCGGCGCCAGCAGCCCGGACGAGCCGTGCACCGCCTCGTACTGGGCGAGTCCCTCCTCGCCCAGCGCCGCGGCGAGCCGCTGGGCGTGCGCCTGGTCGAAACCACCCGGCATCCACTCGGGCAGGGTCAGCCCGCCGGCCGCGGCGGCGCCGAACCGGGGGAGGACCCAGGCGTGCACCCAGAGCCACAGGAGCGCCGAGACGGACATGGCCACGCCCACCACCAGCCCCGAGCTCGACCTCGTGGGCTCGGGGCGGAGCTCCCCGGGAGCCGCCTCGTGCAGGCGGGTCCCCCGGGCCGGTCCCGGGGGTGCCGCGGTGCCGCCGTGCTTGCGTGCCTTCTGTGCGCGTGTCAGTCCCATGCCCCCATTATCCGGCGCGCGCCCGCCGCCCAACGCCGGGACCGCGAGGTAGGCTGGGGCCACCCGCACCGGCCCTGACGGGCCGCACGGGGGGCGGACCGGCCGACGACGACCGGGCGCTCGACGAGGACGACACGGAGGTGCCGGTCATGGAACTGTCCATCGGACTCCCGGACGGCCTGCTCATGCGGCTGACCGAGGGCAACGTGCTGACGCTGTTCGAGAAGGACCACGAGACGGTGCGCCGCACGGTGGACTGCTCCGTCCTCGGCGGCGCCCCCATCGCAGACATGGTGTGGTCGCACAAGCTCTCGGCCGTGATCGTGGCGGTGCCCTCCCTGCACCGGCTCTTCCGCTGGGACCCGTACACCGACGTGCTGTACGAGTTCGCGGGCACGGGCGAGTCCGGTCGGCGGGACGGGAAGGCGGCGCAGGCCAAGTTCGCCGCGACCGTCTCCATCACCGAGGACGGCAACGGCACGCTGTGGCTCATCGACCGGGACTCCTCGTCCCTGCGCTGCATCGAGATCGACACGGACAAGCCCGACGGCGGCCCGCAGGTCTGCACCGTGGTCGGCCGGGCGGGCGCGGGGTTCGCGGACGGGTCCGCGGACGTGGCCCAGCTGGACCACCCCGAGGACCTGCAGATCCTCTACGACGGCTCCATCGTGATCGCCGACACCGGCAACGACGCCATCCGGCACCTCGACCCGGCCAGCCGGGAGCTCGACACCGTCTACGGCGGAGGGACCGAGGGCTCCGTCGAGTTCGACGACGAGATCGAGCTGAAGCGGCCCGTCCGGGTCACCGTCGCCGACTCGGAGCTGTGGGTCGAGGACGACAACGGCCGGCACCGGCTCGAACTGCACTTCGTCTGAGGGCCGTCCCCCGGCCGGCCCGGCTGTCGCCGGGCCTCGGTAGACTGGGTCCACGATGGACTACCTCTTCGACAACCCGCTCCTGCCCTCCGCCTCCGTGGCCCGCCCCGGCACCGACACCCGCCCACGGCGGGACACCGTCTCCGCCGACGCCCTGGTGGAGGGGCTCAACGACCCGCAGCGGGCAGCCGTGGAGCACTCCGGCTCACCGCTGCTGATCGTCGCCGGCGCCGGCTCCGGCAAGACCCGGGTGCTGACCCACCGGATCGCGCACCTGCTGGCCACCGGGCGTGCCCACCAGGGCGAGATCCTGGCGATCACGTTCACGAACAAGGCCGCCGCCGAGATGCGCGAGCGCGTGGTGGAGCTGGTGGGGGACTCCGCGAGGTCGATGTCGATCTCCACCTTCCACTCCTTCTGTGTGCGCGTGCTGCGGCGGGAGGCCGCCAGCGTGGGCCTGAAGTCGACCTTCTCCATCTACGACTCCGCCGACTCCCTGCGGCTGCTCACCCTCGTGGCCAAGCAGCACGACCTCGACCCCAAGCGCTTCGCGCCCAAGAGCATCCAGCACCGGATCTCCGCGCTGAAGAACGAGCTCGTCGACGACGAGACGTACCTGTCCCGGGTCTCCGAGACCGACCCCTTCGAGAGCGCCGTGGCCCAGGTCTACCGCGGCTACACGGAGCGGCTGCGCGCGGCCAACGCCATGGACTTCGACGACCTCATCGCCCAGACCGTGCACATGCTCCGGGCGTTCCCGCAGGTCGCCGAGTACTACCGGCGGCGGTACCGGCACGTGCTCATCGACGAGTACCAGGACACCAACCACGCCCAGTACGCGCTGGTCCGGGAGCTCGTCGGGACCGGGGCGGACACCGGGACCGGACCGGGGGCGAGCCCCGTGCCGCCCGCGGAGCTGACCGTCGTGGGCGACTCGGACCAGTCGATCTACGCGTTCCGCGGGGCCGACATCCGCAACATCGTCGACTTCGAGCAGGACTACCCCCAGGCCCGCACCATCCTGCTGGAGCAGAACTACCGGTCCACCCAGAACATCCTCACCGCGGCCAACGCGGTGATCTCCAAGAACAAGGGCCGCCGGGACAAGCGGCTGTGGACGGCCTCCGGCAGCGGCGAGAAGATCACCGGCTACGCCGCCGAGAACGAGCACGAGGAGGCCCGCTTCATCGCCGAGGAGATCGACCGTCTCCAGGACGAGGACGGGTACCGCCCCGGCGACGTCGCCGTGTTCTACCGCACCAACGCGCAGTCCCGCTCCCTCGAGGAGATCCTCATGCGCGTGGGCCTGCCCTACAAGGTGGTGGGCGGCACCCGCTTCTACGAGCGCAAGGAGATCAAGGACGCCCTGTCCTACCTGCGCGCGATCGTGAACCCGGACGACGACATCAACGTCCGCCGGATCGTCAACGAGCCCAAGCGCGGCATCGGCGACCGTGCGGAGGGCGCCGCCGCGGCCCTCGCCGAGCGCGAGCGGGTCTCCTTCATGGCCGCGCTGCGCCGCGCCGACGAGGCGCCCGGCATGGCCACCCGCTCCCTGAACGCGGTCAAGGCCTTCGTCCAGCTCATGGACGACCTCGCCTCGGTCGCCGAGGGCTCGGGGGCCGCCACGGTTCTCGAGGCCGTCCTGGAGCAGTCCGGATACCTCGCCGCGCTGCGCCAGTCGCAGGACCCCCAGGACGAGTCCCGGGTCGAGAACCTCGCGGAGCTCGTGGCCGTGGTCCGCGAGTTCGAGCGGGACCACCCCGACGCCGGGCTGCCCGAGTTCCTCGAGCACGTCTCCCTCGTGGCCGACGCCGACCAGATCCCGAACCGGCCCGCCGCCGGCACCGAGGGCGGTCCGAGCGCCGAGCAGATCGCGGCCGAGGTCGCTGAGGCCCGCGCCCAGGGCGTGGTCACCCTCATGACTCTGCACACCGCCAAGGGGCTCGAGTTCCCCGTGGTCTTCCTGACCGGCATGGAGCACGGGCTGTTCCCGCACCAGCGCTCCCTCACGGACGAGAAGGAGATGGAGGAGGAGCGGCGGCTCGCCTACGTGGGGCTCACCCGGGCCCGCGAGCGCCTCTACCTCACCCGCTCCGAGTTCCGCTCCATGTGGGGGCAGTCCCAGTACAACCCGGCCAGCCCGTTCCTCGACGAGATCCCGGCGGAGCTCCTCGACTGGAAGCGCGAGGGGTCCTCGGCGCCGGCGTCGTGGGGCTCCTCCCTGCACGGCGGCTCCGGGCAGCGGGACCCGATGCGGGGCTCGTACTGGGGCGCCGCCGCGGCGTCGAACGCGGCCTTCGAAAGGATGGCGCCGTCCCGGGCCACCACGGCCGGACGGGTCCAGCCCAACAAGGAGATCCCCAGCCTCTCGGTCGGCGACACCGTGGACCACACGGCGTTCGGGAAGGGCACCGTGGTGTCCCTCGAGGGCGCCGGCGACAAGACCGTGGCGAAGGTGCGGTTCGGGGCGGACGAGAAGCGGCTGCTGCTGCGCTACGCGCCGCTGACGAAGGTCGGCTGAGCCGAGCCGGTTCCGCCCGCCCCCGCGGTGGTCGTACCGGTGGCCCTCGCCCCCGGTCCCGTGCCGGAACCGGGGCGGAACGTGCGGAGAGCCTCCGGCCGGACGTGGTCCCTGACCACGCTCCGACCGGAGGCTCTCCGCACGTCAGGGCGTCCCCGCCGCCGGCCTCGCAGGCGGCGCTTAGGAGGACTTCGCCTTCACCGTGTAGATCGCGCCGGTCGAGACGTCCTCCTCGAGGGCCTCGAGGGTGCGTCCTCGGGTCTCCGGGACCTGGGTGTAGACGAAGATCAGCGCCAGCACGCCGACTCCGGCGAAGAGGAAGAACGTGCCGGTGATGCCGACCGCGGCGACCAGGGAGGGGAAGTAGAGCGAGAGGACGCCGTTGGCGACCCACAGCGCGAAGACGGACACCCCGATGCCGAAGCCGCGCATGTGCAGCGGGAACACCTCGGAGAGGTACACCCACACGGCGACGTTGAGGAACGTCTGCATGGAGCCGACGAAGGCCACTACCAGGGCCAGGATCACCCAGGGCCGCAGCGGGTTGCCCGCCTCCAGGGTCATCGCGGCGATCCCGATCAGCAGGTGGCAGGTGGTGGTGAGGGTCAGGCCGATCATGAAGGTCTTGCGCCGGTCGAGCCGGTCCATCAGGTACAGGGCGATGAAGCCGCCGACCACGGCGATCACCCCGGGGGCGATGTTGGCGATCAGGGCCGCGTCGGCCTCGAAGCCCGACTCGATCAGCACGATCTGCCCGTAGTACATGATCGAGTTGATGCCGGTGAGCTGCTGGGCGATGCCGAGGCCGATGCCGACGAGCATGATGCGGATGAGGTTCTTGTTGGTCAGGATCGTGCCCAGCCCGATCTGGTTCTCGGCCCGCTCCTCCTCGGTGATGTGCTCGACCTCGCCGAGCTCGGCGATCGCCCGGTCCTCGGAGCGCACCGTCTTGAGCACCTCGAGGGCCTCCTCGTGCCGGCCCTTCTCGACGAGCCAGCGCGGGGACTCCGGCATGCGGAGCATGCCGATGAACAGTGCCACGGCCGGCAGGGCGGAGATGGCGAACATGATCCGCCAGACGCTCGGGTCGTCGGAGACATTGCCGATGATCGCGTTGATCACGAACGCCGAGAGCTGGCCGATCACGATGGCCACCTCGTTGCGTCCGGCGATCGATCCGCGGATCTCATACGGTGCCATCTCCGCGAGGAAGACGGGCACCACCGCCGAGGCCCCGCCGACGGCCAGACCCAGGCAGATGCGCCCGGCCACGAGGATCTCGAAGTTGGGGGTAAACACGACGATTGCGGTGCCGATGAAGAACAGGACGGCCAGCAGAAGGATCGTGCGCCGCCGTCCCCAGGCGTCCGAGATACGCCCGCCGGAGAGCGCACCGAAGGCCGCCGCGAAGACGAGCGAGCTGGTGACCACGCCCTCGGTGAACGGGGTGAGGCCGAGCTCGGCCGACATCGGGCGGAGCGCGCCGTTGATGACACCGGTGTCGTAGCCGAAGAGCAGGCCGCCGAAGCAGGCGACGACGGAGATGAGACCGAGGTACTTGCGATGCGGTCCGGGGGTGAGGGGAGGCAGCGTGGCAGCTGCTTCCCGGGGTGAGGAGGTGGCCATCGGGAGTTCCTTTGCTCGGGCGCAACCGGTGCGCTCTGCACGGTGCTGACGGGTCGGACGGGTCACGCGGTGCGTGACGCACGTCTCAGTGGTCCTGATGTCATTATGTTAGGACATATGGCCGGGCCGGGGAACCCCGGCGAGCAGATTCTTGTGATCGCCGCAACATTTCTCCGCCGAGGCCTTGCCGGGGTCGGAGGATCCAGCGGCAGCAGGACCCTGGTCGGCGCCGCTAGACGAACAGCAGCACCGCCACGGCCGCGGGGGCCGTCCAGCGCAGCGACCTGCCGGTGAGGTTGTGCACCACGCCCAGCAGCGTGCAGCAGACCACGGCCGTGGCGACGGAAGCCCAGCCGCCGAGGACCAGCCCGGGCAGGGCGAGCAGGAGCCCGAGGACGAGCCCGCCCACCGGGGCGACCCGTGTCCAGGGGGCCGGCCGGCGCAGCTCCACGGCCCGCTGCACGCACGTCAGCACCAGCGCGAGGAGCAGGGCCCGCCCCACGTGGTAGGCGGCGAAGCCCACCATGCCGAGCCACGCGCCCGCGCCGTACTCCGCGTAGAGGTCCAGGTAGAGCTGGATCGGCTGCACGCGCCACTCGCTCACCAGGAAGACGGGCAGGATCACCCCGAGCAGGACGGCCAGCACGAAGACGACCAGGGCCGTGGTGGTCCGCCGGTGGTCGACCGCGGAGGAGGGGGAGGGGTCCGAGGGCGCTGGGACCGCGGGGTCCGCCGCCCGGTGGCGCAGCCACGCCACGAGTCCCCGCTGGATCCCGAGCCACGCCGCGCCGAGGGTCAGCCAGGTGACGACCTGCCAGCCCAGCGGGTAGACGTCGGGGATCCCGCCGGTGAAGGTGAGCACCGTGCCGTCGACCACGGCCTCCAGCCCGAGGGCCACGAACGCGAAGGTCGCGATCGAGACGAGGAAGCCGGCATCGGCGGGGGCGAACGCCCGGTTCTCGGGGGAGTCGACAGAGCTCATGGGGCCAGTCAATCAAGAATCGCCCGGTCGCACGCGCGCGTCCCCGGTTGTGGCCGCAGTTTCAGCATGCACTACAGTCTCGTACAGGGAGTGCACCGGTACGTCCCGCGCCCGGAACGGCTCCGCGGAACGGCCCGGACGCATCCTGCCGGCCCCGGCCGGGAGGATGCGGAGTGCTCCGTTCACCACCAGGTCGGAGGACGACCCGCACACTGCCCGGGTCGCCGCCGCCCACGACTTCGACGAAGAAGGGCATTCACCCGTGGACCTGTTCGAATACCAGGCACGCGACCTGTTCGAGAAGCACGGCGTCCCCGTGCTCCAGGGCATCGTCGCGACCACCCCCGAAGAAGCAAGGGCCGCCGCCGAGAAGATCGGCGGGGTCACCGTCGTGAAGGCGCAGGTCAAGGTCGGAGGCCGTGGCAAGGCCGGCGGCGTCAAGGTCGCCAAGACCGCCGACGAGGCCTACGAGTACGCCCAGCAGATCCTCGGCATGGACATCAAGGGCCACACCGTCCACCGCGTCATGATCGCCCAGGGCGCGGACATCGCCGAGGAGTACTACTTCTCGATCCTGCTGGACCGCGCCAACCGCTCCTACCTGGCCATGTGCTCCGTCGAGGGCGGCGTGGAGATCGAGCAGCTCGCCGTCGAGCGGCCCGAGGCCCTCGCCCGCGTCGAGGTCGTCCCGACCGAGGGCATCACCGAGGCCAAGGCCCAGGAGATCGTCCGCGAGGCGAAGTTCGACGACGAGACCGCCGCGAAGGTGGTCCCCGTGCTCGTGAAGCTGTGGGACGTCTTCAAGAAGGAGGACACCACGCTCGTCGAGGTCAACCCGCTGGTGAAGACCGGCGACGGGCAGGTCATCGCCCTCGACGGCAAGGTCACCCTCGACGAGAACGCGGAGTTCCGCCAGCCGGAGCACGCCTCCCTCGCCGACAAGTCCAGCGCCGACCCCCTGGAGGAGAAGGCCAAGGAGCACGACCTCAACTACGTCAAGCTCGACGGCGAGGTCGGCATCATCGGCAACGGCGCGGGCCTGGTGATGTCCACCCTGGACGTCGTGGCCTACGCCGGCGAGAAGCACGGCAACGTCAAGCCGGCCAACTTCCTGGACATCGGCGGCGGGGCCTCGGCCGAGGTCATGGCCGCCGGCCTGGACGTGATCCTCAACGACCCGCAGGTGAAGTCCGTGTTCGTCAACGTCTTCGGCGGCATCACCGCGTGCGACGCCGTGGCCAACGGCATCGTGAAGGCCCTCGAGATCCTCGGGGACGAGGAGGACAAGCCGCTCGTGGTCCGCCTGGACGGCAACAACGTCGAGGAGGGCCGGCGCATCCTCGCCGGCGCCAACCACCCGCTCGTCACCCTCGCCGAGACCATGGACGAGGGCGCGGACAAGGCCGCCGAGCTCGCCCACGCCGCCAACTGATCCGCCGACCGGACGAACACTTCTAAGGAACGAACAGCAATGTCAATCTTTTTGAACAAGGACTCCAAGGTCATCGTTCAGGGCATCACCGGCGGCGAGGGCACCAAGCACACCGGCCGCATGCTCGCGGCGGGGACGCAGGTCATGGGCGGTGTCAACGCCCGCAAGGCCGGCACCACCGTGGCCCACCAGGACAAGGACGGCAACAGCGTCGAGCTGCCGGTCTTCGGCACCGTCGCCGAGGCCGTCGAGAAGACCGGCGCGGACGTGTCGATCGTCTTCGTGCCGCCGGCCTTCACGAAGGACGCCGTGATCGAGGCCATCGACGCCTCGGTCCCGCTGGTGGTCGTCATCACCGAGGGCATCCCGGTGCAGGACTCCGCCGAGTTCTGGGCGTACGCGAAGTCGAGGACCGGTGCGGACGGCAAGCAGACCACCCGCATCATCGGCCCGAACTGCCCCGGCATCATCACCCCGGGGGAGTCGCTCGTCGGCATCACCCCGGCGAACATCACCGGCAAGGGCAAGATCGGCCTGGTCTCCAAGTCCGGCACCCTGACCTACCAGATGATGTACGAGCTGCGCGACATCGGTTTCACCACCGCCATCGGCATCGGCGGCGACCCGGTCATCGGCACCACCCACATCGACGCCCTCGAGGCGTTCGAGGCGGACCCCGAGACCGAGGCCATCGTGATGATCGGCGAGATCGGCGGCGACGCCGAGGAGCGCGCCGCGGACTTCATCAAGGCGAACGTCTCCAAGCCGGTCGTCGGCTACGTCGCCGGCTTCACCGCTCCCGAGGGCAAGACCATGGGCCACGCCGGCGCCATCGTCTCCGGCTCCTCGGGCACGGCGCAGGCCAAGAAGGAGGCCCTCGAGGCCGCGGGCGTGAAGGTCGGCAAGACCCCGTCCGAGACCGCCCAGCTGATGCGGGAGATCTTCGAGACGAAGTGATCCGGCGGGCTCCGGCCCGTCGACCGAGCACCCGGGGAAGGCCCCGTCCACGAGCACCGTGGGCGGGGCCTTCCCCGTGCGCCGGGCCGGCCGAGGGGTCAGAGCCGGCCTTCGAGGAACTGCGCGACGCCCTCGCCGAAGGACCAGTCCTCGCGGGTGTTCTCGGTGACGGAGACGATGAGGTCCTGCGGATCCAGCCCGGTGCGGGCGCGGAGGCGGTCGGCCAGGGCCCGGTACATGGCCTGCTTCTGGGCCTCGCTGCGGCCCTGCTGGACCACCTGGACGATGACGAGGTCGTCGGTGCGGGTGAAGCCGAGGCCGGTGTCCTCGGCGATGATCTGGCCGGGCCGGTGCTCGGTGATGATCTGGTAGCGGTCTCGGGGCGGGGCCGCGAAGGTGTCGAGCATGACGTCCTGGACGGTGTCGGCGAGCTCGCGGAGCTGTTCGGGGGTTCGACGGTCTTCGGTGACGTCGATGCGCACGAGGGGCACGGGTGGGTCCTTCCGGTGGATGGCACGTGGTGGACGACTGTTCCACCGTGCACAAAAGTATGTCAAGACATTACGACAAATAGAAGTCACGATGGGCGTCCCTTCGTCCCTTCGGTGGCCCCGAACCGGGTTCCAGGGATCGCCCGGCGCGCAGTTAGACGGTATGTCTTTACAAACTGACCTGATGTCGTATTCTGGTTGTGATCCGGACCACTGATCGGCCGGGCGCACGGGATCCGCACCGTGACGCCGGTCCAGCACCAGAAAGCAGGTCACCATGGCGCAGCAGAGCGCGACCTCCACGACCGCCGGCGCGGCGGCGCAGCAGCAGAACCCCGTCCTCATCGGCACCGCCCCCGACTCCTGGGGCGTGTGGTTCGCCGACGACCCGAAGCAGACCCCCTGGGAGCGCTTCCTCGACGAGGTCGCCGAGGCGGGCTACTCCTGGATCGAGCTGGGTCCCTACGGCTACCTGCCCACGGACCCCTCCCGGCTCGCCGACGAGCTCGCCCAGCGCAACCTGAAGGTCTCGGCGGGCACCGTCTTCACGGCGTTCCACCGCGGCGCCGGTCAGTGGCAGGAGGCGTGGGAGCCCGCGCGGAAGGTCGCCGAGCTGACCGCCGCCGTGGGCGGCGAGCACATCGTGGTGATCCCGGCCATGTGGCGGGACGACGTGACGGGCCAGGCGCTCGAGAACGAGCACCTGAGCACCGAGCAGTGGAACGCGCTGTGCGAGGGCCACGACCGGCTGGGGAAGGTGCTGCGCGAGGACTTCGGTCTGCAGCAGCAGTTCCACTCCCACGCCGACTCCCACGTGTGCGGCCAGCCCGACATCGAGACCTTCCTGCAGCGCACCGACCCCGAGCTGGTCACCCTGTGCCTGGACACCGGCCACGCCGAGTACGGGGGAGCGTCCTCCGCGGACCTGATCCGCAAGTACCCCGAGCGGATCGGCTACCTGCACCTGAAGCAGATCGACCCCGTGATCATGGAGCGCGTCCGCCGCGAGAACCTGACCTGGGCCGCCGCCAACCTGGCCGGCGTGATGGTCGAGCCGCCCGCCGGTCTGCCGGACCTCGCGGAGGTCATCGCGGAGGTGGAGAAGCTGGACCGGCCGATCTTCGGCATCGTCGAGCAGGACATGTATCCCGTCTCCTCCTTCGACGTCCCGCTGCCCATCGCCACCCGCACGCGCTCATACCTGCTGGGCTGCGGCTCCCGCACCCGCGTCCGCTGACCAGTCCGCGCACCACAGACCTGGAGATCCGCCCATGAAGATCGCCCTCGATCCCACCCCGTTCCACGCCACCCACTCCCTGCTCGAGTTCCCGCAGCTCGCCGCGGACCTGGGCTACGACCACCTGCAGCTCACGCCGCACGCCGACTTCCTGCCCTTCTTCGGCCACCCCAAGGCCGACGACCGGCTCGTCGCGGACCTGCGGGCGGCCTGCCGCGCCGCCGGGGTGCAGATCGCCTCCGTGCTGCCCGTGCTGCGCTGGTCCGCCCCGGACCCGGATGCCCGTGAGGCCGCCGTGCGGTACTGGAAGCGCGCCGTCCGGATGACGGTGGACCTCGGGGTCCAGCAGATGAACACCGAGTTCTCCGGCCGGCCCGAGCTGTCCGAGGAGTCCGAGCGCGCGTTCTACCGCTCCATGGAGGAGCTCCTGCCCCTCATCGAGGCGGAGGGCGTGCACATCGCGATCGACCCGCACCCCGACGACTTCGTGGAGCAGGGCCTGGCGGCGTGGCGCGTGATCCGGGGCGTGAACTCCCCGAACCTCGGCTTCGCCTACGTGGCCCCGCACACCTTCCACATGGAGGACGCGCCCCTGGACATCATGGCCGCGGTGGGCGACCGCCTGCGCGTGGTGCACGTGGCGGACACGATGGACCACCACCGCTCGCACGGGCTGCGCTACATCACCAACCCCCCGGGCAACGCGGCCCGGGTGCACCAGCACCTGAAGATCGGGGACGGCGACGTCGACTGGGACGAGTTCTTCGGCGGGCTGGCCACCAACGGCTTCCTCGACCGTGAGGACTCCGTGATGGTCTCCTCGGTCTTCGCCGAGGACGAGAGCGCGATGGAGGTCTCGCGCTACCAGCTGGCCCAGATGACCGAGCGCGCCGAGACGGCCCGGAAGGCCGCCGCCCGCACCCCGCAGCACACCGAGCAGAGGACGGAGGCCCACGCGTGAGCTACGACGTCGTGACCCTGGGACGCATCAGCGTCGACATCTACCCCGACGACGTGGGCGTCGGACTCGAGGACGTGACCACGTTCCGCAAGTACCTCGGCGGATCGCCCTCCAACGTGGCCGTCGCCGCGGCCCGCCACGGCGAGTCCACCGCGGTGATCACCCGCACCGGCGACGACCCGTTCGGCACCTACCTGCACCGCGAGCTCGCCCGCTACGGCGTGGACGACCGGTTCGTGAGCGCCGTGCCGGGGCTGCAGACCCCCGCCACGTTCTGCGCGATCCGCCCGCCCGAGGACTTCCCGCTGTACTTCTACGGACGCTTCCCCACGGCCCCGGACCTGCAGATCCGGCCCGAGGAGATCGACACCGAGGTCGTGCGCGACACGCGGATCCTGTGGTCCACCGTCACGGGCCTGTGCCAGGAGCCGTCCCGCGCGGCCCACTTCGCCGCCCACGAGGCCCGTCCCCGCGAGCAGCTGCGGGCCGACCAGCACACGATCCTGGACCTCGACTACCGGCCCATGTTCTGGGACACCGAGGAGGACGCCCGCGCGCAGGTCCACGAGCTGCTCCAGCACGTGACCATCGCCATCGGCAACGACAAGGAGTGCGCGGTGGCCGTGGGGGAGGGCACCCCCGACGAGCAGGCCGACCGGCTGCTGGAGGCCGGCGTGCGGATCGCCGTCGTCAAGCTCGGCCCCGAGGGGGTCATGGCCAAGACCCGCGACGAGCGCGTGGTCTCGGCTCCCGTCCCGGTGGAGACCGTCAACGGCCTCGGCGCCGGCGACTCCTTCGGCGGGGCCTTCTGCCACGGCATCAACCAGGGCTGGAGCCTCGAGCAGGTCCTCGACTACGCCAACGCCTCCGGTGCGATCGTGGCCTCGAAGATCTCGTGCTCCGACGCCATGCCCACCCCCGACGAGGTCTTCCAGCTGCTGCGCGAGCGCGGCCGCGCCGTACCCGAAGGAGCCACCCGATGACCACGACAACCCCCCTCGAGCTCGACACGGCGGACCCCCGCCGCTACGAGCACCTGACCCGGGTCCGGCTGGAGGACCCGCGCGCCGTCCAGCGCGCCGCCGACTCCCGCCGTCGTCACCCCGGACCCGTGCACGGGCGGCAGAACTTCGTCGTCGCCGCCGACCACGCGGCCCGCGGCGCCCTGCGGGTGCGCGGCGAGGCCGACGCCATGGCCGACCGGCGCAGCCTGCTCGACCGGCTGCAGATCGCCCTGGCGGACCCTCAGGTGGACGGCGTGCTCGCCTCCCCGGACGTGCTGGACGACCTGCTGCTGCTCGGGGCGCTC
This sequence comes from Kocuria sp. GQ42, assembly GCF_059758435.1. Lineage (NCBI taxonomy): Bacteria > Bacillati > Actinomycetota > Actinomycetes > Micrococcales > Micrococcaceae > Kocuria > Kocuria sp. GQ42. The sequence continues at coordinate 82,788 of NZ_JCAXEN010000002.1, forward strand.
GAGGGCAAGCTCGTCTTCGGCTCCATGAACCGCGGCGGACTGCCGGGCCTCGTCAACGAGATCGACGACCGCTTCACCGGGCACACCGCCGAGGCCCTCGACCGGATCGGCGCCGACGGCGGCAAGATGCTCACCCGCATCTGCTTCGAGGACCCGCACACCACCTCCGTCCTGGAGAACACCGCCAGGGCGGTGGACTCCCTCGCCGCCCTCGGGCTCATCGCGATGGTGGAGCCGTTCATCTCCCGGATCACCGGCACCGGCATCGTCAACGACCTCTCGGCCGACGCCGTCATCCAGTCCGTGGCGATCGCCCAGGGGCTCGGGGGAACCTCCGCGCACACGTGGATGAAGCTGCCCGTGGTCGAGGACATGGAGCGCGTCATGGCGGCCACCACCCTGCCCACGGTCCTGCTGGGCGGCGACCCGAGCGGCCGGCCCGACGAGGTCTTCGCGACCTGGGAGGCCGCCCTCGCGCTCCCCGGCGTGCAGGGCCTGACCGTCGGCCGCACCCTCCTCTACCCCGAGGACGGCGACGTCGCCGGAGCCGTGGCCACCGCCGCGTCCCTGCTCAAGGGGCACACCGTCGAGGAAGGAGCCGCCCGATGAGCACCCGCACCCTCTCCGTCTCCCAGGCGCTCGTGGAGTTCCTGGCCAACCAGTGGACCGTCGACCGGATCGGTGCCGAGGAGTACCGGCAGCGCACGATCCCGGGCATGTTCGGCATCTTCGGGCACGGCAACGTGGCCGGCGTGGGCCAGGCCCTGAAGCAGTACCAGGCCCAGGACCCCGCCCTGATGCCCTACTACCAGGGCCGCAACGAGCAGGCCCAGGTGCACCAGGCCGTCGGCTACGCCCGGCACACCCGGCGCCGGGCCACCTTCGCGGTGTCCACCTCGATCGGCCCCGGTGCCACCAACATGGTCACCGGCGCCGCCCTGGCCACCACGAACCGGCTGCCCGCGCTGCTGTTCCCCTCGGACCAGTTCGCCTCCCGGCGCCCGGACCCGGTGCTCCAGCAGCTCGAGCGCCCCGACGCCAACGACATCACCGTCAACGACGTCTTCCGGCCGGTCAGCCGCTACTTCGACCGCGTCTGGCGGCCGGAGCAGCTCTTCTCGGCGCTGCTCAACGGCATGCGGGTGCTCACGGACCCGGCCGAGACCGGCGCCGTGACGATCGCGCTCCCGCAGGACGTGCAGGCCGAGCCGCTCGAGGTGCCCGAAGAGTTCCTCGCCCCCCGGGAGTGGCGGATCCGCCGGCCGGCGCCCGAGGAGGAGGACGTCCGCGCGGCCGTCGCGGCGATCCGCGCGGCCGAGCGGCCCGTGGTCATCGCCGGCGGCGGGGTGCACTACTCCTTCGCCACCGAGGCGCTGGCCGAGTTCGCCGAGACCACCGGGATCCCCGTGACCTACACCCAGGCGGGTGTGGGGGTCATGGACTGGGACCACCCGCTGTGCCTCGGGGCCGTCGGCTCCACCGGCTCCACGGCCTCCAACGCCGTGGTCGCCGACGCCGACCTGGTCATCGGCATCGGCACCCGGTACGAGGACTTCACCACCGCGTCCCGCACCGCGTTCCAGCACCCGCACGTGCGCTTCGTCAACATCAACGTCGCGGCGTTCGACGCCTACAAGCAGGGCACCGCCGTGCCGGTCGTCGCCGACGCCCGCAAGACGCTCGTCGAACTGACGAGGGCCCTAGGCGGGTACCGGGTCGGTGCGGACCTCGCCGAGACCGTCGAGCGTGAGAAGCAGCGTTGGGACGCGACCGTGGACGCGGCGTTCTCCGAGCGGCACCTGCCGCTGCCCAGCCAGAACGAGATCATCGGGGCCGTCAACGAGGCCATGGACGACCGCGACGTCGTCGTGTGCGCGGCGGGCTCGCTGCCCGGTGACCTGCACAAGATGTGGCGGGTCAAGGACGCCTTCGGCTACCACGTCGAGTACGCGTTCTCCTGCATGGGCTACGAGATCGCCGGCGGGCTCGGGGTCAAGCGGGCCGCCGTGGCCGAGGCGGAGCGGGCCGGGACGCCGCAGGACGCGCGCGACGTCGTCGTCATGGTCGGGGACGGCTCCTACCTGATGATGCACACGGAGCTCGTCACGGCCGTGGCCGAGGGGCTCAAGCTCGTGGTGGTGCTGATCCAGAACCACGGCTACGCCTCGATCGGCGCGCTCTCGGAGCAGCTGGGGTCCCAGCGCTTCGGCACGAAGTACCGCTACCTCGACGGGGCCCGGCACAGCTTCGACGACGGCTCGACGCTGCCGATCGACCTCGCCACGAACGCCGAGTCCCTCGGCGTGCGCGTGCTGCGGGTCGAGCCCGGCGAGGGCGTCATCGACCGGCTGCAGGCGGCCGTGGCCGAGGCCAAGGCCGTGCCCGAGGGCTCCGGTCCCGTGCTCGTGCACGTGGAGTCGGACCCGCTGATCGACGCGCCCAGCTCCGAGTCCTGGTGGGACGTGCCCGTCACGGGCACCGCCACCCTCGAGTCCACGAACGAGGCCTACGAGGTCTACCAGCAGCACAAGGCCCGGCAGCGTCCGCTGCTGGGGAACTGAAGGAGGAATCCCATGACCCAGCAGACCCAGCAGCAGATCCAGCACGTCGAGCACTTCATCGCCGGGGCCCGCACGCCCGGCACCGGTGACCGCACCCAGGAGATCTACAACCCCGCCACCGGGCAGGTGTCCGGCATCCTGCACCTGGCCACCGAGGAGGACCTGCAGCAGACCGTGGCCGCGGCGCGGAAGGCCGCCGACTCGTGGGGCGACGTGTCCCTGGCCAAGCGCACCGCCGTGCTGTTCAAGTTCCGCGAGCTCGTGGCCGCCCACACCGACGACCTCGCCGCCCTGATCACCGCCGAGCACGGCAAGGTGCTCTCCGACGCCAAGGGCGAGGTGGGCCGCGGCCTCGAGGTCGTCGAGTTCGCCTGCGGGATCGCCGAGCAGCTCAAGGGGGAGTACTCCGACCAGTTCTCCACCGGCATCGACGTCTACTCCTTCCGCCAGCCCCTCGGCGTGGTCGCGGGCATCACCCCGTTCAACTTCCCCGTCATGGTGCCGCTGTGGATGGCTCCGGTGGCGATCGCCACCGGCAACGCCTTCATCCTCAAGCCCTCCGAGCGGGATCCCTCCCCGGCCCTGCTGATCGCCGAGCTGTGGCAGCGGGCCGGCCTGCCGGACGGGGTGTTCCAGGTGCTGCACGGCGGCAAGGAGGCCGTGGACGGGCTGCTGACCCACCCGGACGTGGACGGCATCTCGTTCGTGGGCTCGACCCCGATCGCCCAGTACGTGCACGAGACCGCGACCAAGCACGGCAAGCGCGTCCAGGCCCTCGGCGGGGCGAAGAACCACGCGATCGTGCTGCCGGACGCGGACATGGACTCCGCGGCCGACAACCTCACGGCGGCCGCCTTCGGCTCCGCCGGGGAGCGCTGCATGGCCGTGTCCGTGGCCGTGGCCGTCGGCGAGGCCGCGGACCTGCTCGTGGACAAGCTCGCCGCCCGGGCCAAGGACATCACCGTGGGCAACGGCATGGACGCCTCCTCCGACATGGGCCCCGTCATCACCCCCGCGTCCCGGGACCGCGTGCGCCGGATCGTCACCGCCGCCGAGCAGGACGGTGCGGCCGTCGTCGTGGACGGCCGCGACCTGATCGTCAAGGACCACGAGGACGGCTTCTTCGTGGGCCCCACCGTCCTGGACAGGGTCCGGAAGGACATGCAGGCCTACGAGGAGGAGATCTTCGGGCCCGTCCTCGTGGTGCTGCGGGTGGACACCTTTGAGGAGGGCATCGAGGTCATCAACGCCAACCCGTACGGCAACGGCACCGCGATCTTCACCTCCTCCGGCGCCTACGCCCGCCAGTTCAAGCGCCGCGTGACCGTGGGCATGATCGGCGTCAACGTCCCGATCCCCGTGCCCGTCGCCTGGCACTCCTTCGGCGGCTGGAAGGCCTCGCTGTTCGGCGACCACCACATCTACGGTCCCGACGGCGTGCGCTTCTACACCCGCGGCAAGGCCGTCACCGAGCGGTGGCCCGAGCCGCACCACGCCTCGGGGGCGTCCTTCGCCTTCCCGTCCTCGTCCGACCACTGACCCGCACGTCACCCCGCTCCCGCCGGTCCCCGGACCGGCGGGAGCGCCCCGCACATCCCGCCCCGCAGGGGCGGCGGAAGGAGAACACCATGAACACCCCGCTGCGCGTAGCCGTCGTCGGAGCCGGCCGCATGGGCGCCGACCACATCGAGCGCATCCACCGCCGGATCAACGGCGCAGAGATCGCCGCCGTCGTCGACATCGACCGGGCCCGGGCCGAGGCCGCCATCGCCCACATCCCCGGAGCGGTCGCCCACACGGACTTCCAGGAGGTGCTCGACCGGGACGACATCGACGCCGCCCTCATCGCTACCCCCGGGTTCCTGCACGAGCAGGTGCTGCTGTCCGCGATCGAGCACGGGCTGCCCACGCTGTGCGAGAAGCCGCTGACCCCGGACGCGGAGTCCTCCTGGCGCGTGGTCGAGGCCGAGGTGGCCGCCGGTCGGCAGCTGATCCAGGTCGGCTTCATGCGCCGCTTCGACGCGGGCTATCTCGCCCTGCGCCGGATGATCGAGGAGCAGACCTACGGGGAGCTGCTGACCCTGCACCACCAGCACCGCAACCCGACCACCCCGCCCGGGTTCACCAACGAGATGATCATCAACGACTCCGTGGTGCACGAGTTCGACGCCGTGCGCTTCTTCACCGGCGAGGAGATCACCTCGGTCCAGGTCCGGATCGGGCGCTCCACCCGCAACGCCCCGGAGGGCCAGAGGGACCCGCAGCTGGTGCTCATGGAGACCGAGTCCGGGATCCTCGCCCAGGTCGAGGCCTACGTCAACGCGCAGTTCGGCTACCAGGTCGCCACGCAGGCGTCCTTCGAGACCGGCGTGGTGGGCATCGGCGGCGACAGCGAGCCCTACGTCCGCACGGCCGGCACCTGGGGCGGCAGCGTCACCCCGGGCTTCGAGGAGCGCTTCGTCGAGGCCTACGACCGCGAGATCCAGGCGTGGGTCGACGCGGCGGCGCGCGGGCAGATCGGCGGTCCCTCGGCGTGGGACGGCTACGCCACGGCCGCGTGCTGCGAGGCCGGCGTCCGGGCGCAGGCCAGCGGGGAGATCGTGCCCGTGCGGATGCAGCCCAGGCCGGAGCTCTACAGCACGGCACCGGTGGCCGCCCGCGCCTGAGCGGCAGCGGGGGCCGGCGTCAGGGCGCGGCGGGGCGACGGCCCCGCCGCGCCCTGACGCGTTTGCCCGGCGCGGCGGCGGGGCGCTCGCAGGGCCCCGCCGTCACCCGGTTGCGCGAGGTGCCGCGGTGGAGCCGCGGACGACCAGCTCGGGCTCGAGCAGGACCGCCGCCCCCGTGTCCGGGCCCCCGCCGATCCGGGCCACCAGCCGCTCGGCGGCCACCGCGCCGATCTCCGCGTTGCGGCTGTCGACGGTGGTCAGCCGCAGGAGGTGGGTGGAGGCGATGGGGGAGTCGTCGTAGCCGACCACCGAGAGCTCCTGCGGCACGCGCATTCCGCGCTCACCGGCCGCCGCGAGGGCCCCCATGGCCATGGTGTCGTTGGCGGCGAAGACCGCCGTGGTCTCCGGAGCGGCGTCGAGCAGGCGCACCGCGGCGGCGTAGCCGTCCTCCTCCGTGGTGGCACCGTGCCCGGCGACGGTGCGGGGCTCGAGGCCGGCCGCGGCCATCGCCGCCGCGAAGCCCTCCGCCCGCAGCCGGGCCGCTCCGCCGCCGCCCGTGAGGTGGCCGATGCCGCGGTGGCCGAGGCCGATCAGGTGCTCCGTCGCCAGGCGCGCGCCGAGCCGGTCGTCGTTGGCGACGACCTCGGCACCCGGCACCACGCCCTCCCGGTGGCCGGCCACCACGACGGGCAGTCCCTCGGGCACGCGCATGGCCCCGGTCGGCTCGGTGGCGATCACCAGCCCGTCGACGCGCATCGACAGGAAGCCGTCCAGCGGGTGCGCCTCCACGTGCGCGTTGAGCGTGTGGTCGGCGACCGCGATCCGCAGCCCGTGCGGCGCCAGGCCCTCCTGCAGACCGCGCAGCAGCTCCACGAACCACAGGTTCCGCCAGTCGTCGATGACCACCCCGATGGTGCGCGTCGTCGCCCCGGCCAACGCCGCGGCGGCCTGGCTGGGGCGGTAGCCCAGCCGCTCCACCGCCTCCAGGACGGCGGTCCGCCGGGCCTCCGAGACGCTGGGGGAGCCGCGCAGGACGAGGGACACCAGGGACTTGGAGACGCCCGCGCTCCGGGCGACGTCGTAGATGGTGGGCGGTCGAGTGTTCACCACAGCATTGTCCCCGATCGCTCTCCCGAATTTGTCCTGACAAATCTCTTGACCCGGTCCGCGGAAGATCCTACGCTCGTTGGAGCGCTCCAATCGTGACCGGTGCCGCAGGGCCCGGAGCGACGGCTGCTCTTCCTTCGTGTTCGTCCCGTTCCCGAACCGTCCTCGTCCCGTCCCCAGTCCAGGAGAGAAACATGACCGACAGCATCGGCATCGCCGTCATCGGCGCCGGCATGGCCGGCCAGGCCCACGCGGCCGCCTACCGCGTGGCCCCCACGCTCTACGACCCCGTCCTGCCCCCGCTGCGCTACGTCGCCATCGGCGACGTCAACGAGACGCTGGGGGCTCACGTGGCCCGCCGCTACGGCTACGAGAGGGCCCTGGGGTCCTGGGAGGCGGTCGCGGAGGACCCGGAGATCGACGTGGTCAGCGTCGTCATCGCGAACCGCTTCCACCGCCGGGCCGTCGAGGGCCTGCTGGAGGCCGGCAAGCACGTGCTGTGCGAGAAGCCGCTCAGCGACACCCTCGAGGACGCCCGCGCCATGGCCCGGACCGCCGAGCAGGCCGCATCCATCGTCCGGATCGGCTTCACCTTCCGGCGCACCCCCGGCATCGCCGCGATCCGCGACCTGATCCAGGGCGGGACGCTCGGGAAGGTCCTGCACTTCAGCGGCCGGTACTGGACCGACTACGGCGTGAACCCGAAGGCGCCCATGAGCTGGCGCTACAAGGGCGGCCCCGGCTCCGGGGCGCTGGCCGACGTCGGCAGCCACCTGGCCTACGTCGCGGAGTTCCTCTGCGGTGACGTCCGCTCCGTGAGCGGCGGCCGGCTGGCCACGGCCATCTCCGAGCGGCCGCTGCCCCTGGGCGCGGTGACCGGCCACGACCTCGTGGAGGTCAGCGACGACTACGAGCCGGTCGAGAACGACGACTACGCCGCGTTCTCGGCCGAGTTCGCCACCGGCGCCGGCAGCCTGGAGGTCTCCCGGGTGGCGGCCGGACACCCCAACACCCTGACCTTCGAGGTGTTCTGCGAGAAGGGTGCCGCGCGGTTCAACCAGCTGCGCCCGGCCGAGATCGAGCTGTTCCTCACCGACGGGCCCGAGGCCACCAACGGCTACCGCACCGTCAACCTCGGCCCCGGCCACGCCTACCTGTCGCAGGGACTGGCCATGGACGCCCCCGGCGTCGGGTTCGGCCAGAACGACGCCTTCGGCTACCAGGCACGGGCCTTCCTCGAGGAGGTCGCCGGTCTCGAGGAGTCGGCGTCCCTGCCCCGCAACGCCTCCTTCGCGGACGGCGTGCACAACATGGAGATCCTGGGGGCGGCCGTGGAGTCCGCCACCCACCACGGAAAGAAGGTCGTCCTGTGAAGCTCGGTGTCTACAACGCGATCCTGCACGACCGCCCGCTCCCGGAGGCGCTGAAGGTCATCGCGGACCTCGGCCTGACCGGCATCGAGATCAACACCGGCGGATTCCTCCCGGCCGTCCACGTCCCGGACATGCACCAGATCCTGGAGAGCGACGCGGCCCGCGACGACTACCTGGGGCTCTTCGAGGGCACCGGCGTCTCGATCGCCGGCCTCAACTGCAACGGCAATCCGCTGCACCCCAAGCCGGAGATCGGCGAGAAGCACGCCGAGGACATCCGCCGCTCCATCCGGCTCGCCGAGCGCCTGGGCCAGGACCGCGTGGTCACCATGTCCGGGCTGCCCGGCGGGGAGCCCGGGGCCACGGTGCCCCACTGGATCGTCAACGCCTGGAACTCCGGAGCCCTGGACGTCCTGGACTACCAGTGGGGGATCGTCGCGGACTTCTGGCGGGAGACCGACCGCCTCGCCGCAGACCACGGCGTCAAGGTGGCCCTGGAGCTGCACCCGCAGAACGTGGTGTTCAACACCGCCGATGTCCGCAAGCTGATCGAGCTGACCGGCGCCACCCACGTGGGCGTCGAGCTCGACGCCTCGCACCTGTTCTGGCAGCAGATGGATCCGGTCGCGGTGGTCCGCGAACTCGGCCCGCTGATCTTCCACGCGGCCGCGAAGGACGTGCGGATCAACAAGGAGAACGCCGCGCTCTACGGTGTGCTGGACAACAGCTTCCGCCGCCTCGCGCCCGAGGAGGACCGCACCAATCTCGGCGGCGACGAGTGGGCCAACGAGTGGCCGAAGGACTCCGCATGGGACTTCGTGGCGCTGGGCCGCGGCCACGACACCGCGTATTGGGCCGAGTTCCTCACCGCCCTGCACGAAGTGGACCCGGACATGGCGGTCAACATCGAGCACGAGGACGTCTCCCTGGGCCGCATCGAGGGCCTCGAGATCGCCGCCGGCGTCCTGAAGGACGCCGCCGCGTCCGTCGGCGCCCTGCGCTGATCCGTTCGCCCGTGCACGGAGGGCCCGCCCCCGAGGGGGCGGGCCCTCCGTGCACGGGCGGTGCCGGGCGTGCTCAGCGGCCGAAGGGCAGCCGGGGGTCGACCGCCGACTCGTCCCAGGTCCGGCGGATCCAGCCGTGGTGGGGGTCGTCGCTGATCAGCCACTCCCGCACCCGGCCCGGCCCGGCCATGACGTTGAGGTAGTACAGGTCGTAGCCGGGGGTCGCCATGGCGGGCCCGTGCCAGCCGTAGGGCACCAGGACGACGTCGCCCGAGCGCACCTCGGCGCTGACGTCGATGGGACGGTCGTCCGAGGCGTAGACCCGCTGGTAGCCCATGGGATCGGCGCCGCCGGACTCCGGCACGGGCATGCCCTCGGCGAGCTGCGTCTCGAAGTAGTAGATCTCCTCCAGGGCCGTCTCCCCGTCCTTCTCCTCGTCGTGCTTGTGCGGCGGGTAGGAGGACCAGTTGCCGGCCGGGGTGAGCACCTCGCAGACGATGAACCGGTCGGCCTCGAGGGCCGCCGGGGTGCCGAAGTTGTGCACCTGGCGCGAGCAGTTCCCCGCCCCGCGCAGCTCCACCGGGATCTCCTCGCGGGTCACGAGCCGGGTCGGATGCTCCGCGCGAGCGGGCGCCGAGGCCACGGCCACCCGGCCGCCGGTGGCGGTGGACACGGTCAGGTCCCGGCGGATCCCGGTGTAGAGAACGTCGGTGGGGCCGGCGAAGACCGACGGCCGGCCGGCGAGGTCGTAGCGCTCGCCGCCCGTCTCGGCGGTGAAGCTCCCCGCCAGGGGCACCACGATGCGCTCCTCCTCGGCGGCGTCCAGGCGAATCCGTCCGCCCGGGCCGAGGTCGGCCACGCGCAGGCCCGTGTGGGCCCAGCCGGGGACCTCGGCGGCGGAGTCGTGGCCGCCCAGGGAGACGAACCAGCCGTCCTGGGCGGCGGAGTCCTTGGGGTGGACCCATTCGGGGCGGGAGCTGTCGGTGTGCATGGGTCGGTGTGCCTTCCGGTGTCGTCGTCGTGCGGTGGTCTCGGGCCGCGGCGGTGGTCCGGCGCTCAGCGCTGGACGAGGGTCAGCTCGAAGGTGTACTTGTCGGCCCGGTACACGTGCCGGCCGGTCTCCACCTGCCGGCCGAGGTCGTCCATGGCGGTGCGGTGCATGCTGACCAGCGCGGCGCCGGGCTCGACGCCCAGCTGCTCCGCCTGGAACGCGTCGGCCGAGACGGCGCCCACCCGTTGGTGGGCCAGCTGGAAGTTGACGCCCTGGCCGCGCATGAGGGAGTACAGCCCTTCCTGCTCGAGCTGCTCGCGGGTGAGCTCGCACAGCGCGCAGGGGATCCAGTTCTCCATGAGGGCCAGCGGCTCGCCGTCCGTGGCGCGCAGGCGCACGAGGTGGTAGACCTCGTCGCCCGGCGCGATGCCCAGCAGCAGCGCCACCTCGTCGTCGGCAGGGATCCGCGCGAAGTCCAGCACGTCCGTGCTGGGACTGCCGCCGCTGCGCTGGAGGTCCTCGTGCAGGCTGGTCAGCTCGAGCGAGCGGCGGACCTGGCTGCCCACCACCTGGGTGCCCACACCGCGCTTGCGCACCAGCAGCCCGGCGCGCACGAGCTGGTCCATGGCCTTGCGCATGGTGGGGCGGGACAGGTTGAGCCGGTTGGCGAGGTCGATCTCGTTGTCCAGCTTGGTTCCCGGGGGCAGCTCACCGCTGCGGATCGCGTCCTCGAGCCCCTGCGCCACCTGATGGTAGAGGGGCACGGGGGAGGTCTTGTCGACCGTGAGACGGAGTGGGCCGGACATGGTGGACCTCCAAGGGGTGGAACCGAGCGGGCGGGACCGCCGACTTCCTCCATTGTGAAGGGCGAGATGTGAATATGTCCATACATTCTATTGACATCTGTGATCCGGGTCACCCAGGATGATCCCCAAGCGGACGGCCGAGGCGGCGCCCGGAGGCGCGAGGCCCCGCATCGACACGAGGAGAACATCCCATGACTGCACGACGTCCTTCCCCCGAGAGCCTGCGGCCGAGGGCGCCCCGGCGTCTCCTGGCGGCCGCCGCCCTGCTGGTCCCGGCCATGGCGCTCGCCGGCTGCTCGTCCGAGGGCGGCCGGGAGACCACCGCCGCGGGCGAGGGCGGCGGCGGCCAGGCGGCCCAGACCGAGCAGATCAAGATCGCCATGATCACGCACGCCGCCCCGGGCGACACGTTCTGGGACCGGATCCGCGCGGGCGCCGAGGAGGCCTCGGCGAAGGACAACGTGGAGTTCCTCTACGCCTCCGACCCCGAGGGCGGGCGCCAGGCCCAGCTCGTGCAGCAGTACATCGACCAGGGCGTCGACGGGATCGCCGTGACCCTGGCCAAGCCCGACGCCCTGCGGGACGTGCTGGCCCAGGCCGAGGAGGCCGGCATCCCGGTGGTGACCCTCAACGCCGGCGAGAACGAGTTCGAGGACCTCGGCGCGTTCGCGCACTTCGGGTCCGACGAGCAGCTGGCCGGGCAGACGGCGGGGGAGCGGCTCAAGGAGGAGGGCCTGCAGCACCCGATCTGCGTGATTCAGGAGCAGGGCCACGTGGGTCTCGAGGCCCGGTGCGCCGGCGTCAAGGAGGCGCTGCCCGAGACGGAGATCCTCTACGTGCAGGGCACGGACATGACCCAGGTGTCCTCGACCGCCACGGCCAAGCTGCAGGCCTCGACGGAGGCCGACTCGATCATCGGGCTCGGCGCGCCCTACACGATGACCCTGCTCGAGGCGAAGGAGTCGGCCGGCAGCGACGCGACCGTCGCGTCCTTCGACATGAACGGCGACCTCGCCCAGGCCGTCGTCGACGGCGACGTGCTGTTCACCATCGACCAGCAGCCGTGGCTGCAGGGCTACCTGTCCGTGGACTCCCTGTGGCAGAACCACCGGGGCGCCTTCAAGATCGGCGGCGGTCAGGCGACGCTCACGGGTCCCGCCGTCGTGGACTCGTCGAACGCCGAGGACGTCCTCGAGTACGCGAACGAGGGCATCCGCTGAGCGGGCCCGGGAACCAGGAGCAGAAGACCATGACCTCCACCCGTACACCGGCCGCCGCACCGGCGCCGGACCGCGGCTCCTCCGGAGCCCCCTCCACGCCCACCGCCGCGGCCCCGGCCGACGAGCGCATCCAGACCAAGGGCCTGCTGGGCACCTTCCTGGCCCGCCCCGAGATCGGGGCGCTGGTCGGGGCGATCGTGGTGGCGCTGTTCTTCGCCGTCGCCGCCCCCTCGATCACCCAGGCCCAGTCCATCTCCACCGTGCTGTACGGGGCCTCGACCATCGGGATCATGGTGGTGGGGGTGTCCCTGCTGATGATCGGCGGGGAGTTCGACCTCTCCACCGGTGTGGCCGTGATCACCTCCGCGCTGGCCGCCTCGATGTTCAGCTGGTTCTTCGCCGTCAACGTCTGGGTCGGGGTGGGCATCGCCCTGCTGACCTCGCTGGCGATCGGGCTGATCAACGGCTGGCTGCTGATGCGCACCAAGCTGCCCTCCTTCATCGTGACCCTGTCGACGTTCCTCATGCTCACCGGGCTCAACCTGGCCCTGACCCGGCTGATCGGCGGCTCGGTCTCCTCGCCCTCGATCAGCACCATGGACGGCTTCGACTCCGCCAAGGCGATCTTCGCCTCCTCGGTGACCATCGCCGGGGTGAACGTGCGGATCACGGTGTTCTACTGGATCGCCCTGGTGGCGGTCGCCACGTTCATTCTGCTCAAGACGAGGATCGGCAACTGGATCTTCGCCGTGGGCGGGGACGAGAACGCCGCCCGCGCCGTGGGCGTGCCGGTGGCGAAGACCAAGATCGGGCTGTTCATGGGCGTGGGCCTGTGCGGCTGGCTGCTGGGCATGCACAACCTCTTCGCCTTCGACTCCGTGCAGTCCGGGGAGGGCGTGGGCAACGAGTTCCTGTACATCATCGGCGCCGTGATCGGCGGGTGCCTGCTCACCGGCGGCTTCGGCTCCGCGATCGGCGGTGCCCTGGGCGCGCTGATCTTCGGCATCGCCTCCCGCGGCATCGTCTACGCCGAGTGGAACCCGGACTGGTTCAAGTTTTTCCTGGGCCTGATGCTGCTGCTGGCCACCATCGTGAACATGTACGTGCGCAAGCGCGTCGAGAGGAAGTAGGTGACCACCGTGTCGACGCAGAACACGCCCACGGGCACCACCCCCGACACCACCGACACCGCAGCGCCCCTGGTGGAGCTCGCGGACGTCGGCAAGCGCTACGGCAACATCATCGCCCTGCGCGAGGTCACCATGACCGTCGACGCAGGGAAGGTCACCTGCGTGCTCGGTGACAACGGGGCCGGCAAGTCCACCCTGATCAAGATCATCGCCGGACTGCACCAGCACACCGACGGGACCCTGCGGGTCGGCGGGGAGGAGACCACCTTCACCTCGCCCCGGCAGGCCCTCGACGCCGGGATCGCCACCGTCTACCAGGACCTGGCCGTGGTCCCGCTGATGCCGGTGTGGCGCAACTTCTTCCTGGGCTCCGAGCTCACCACCGGTTTCGGCCCGTTCAAGCGCCTGGACGTGGCCAGGATGAAGGAGATCACCAAGCAGGAGCTCGCCGACATGGGCATCGACCTGCGCGACGTGGACCAGCCCATCGGCACCCTGTCCGGCGGTGAGCGCCAGTGCGTGGCCATCGCCCGCGCGGTGCACTTCGGGGCGAAGGTGCTGATCCTGGACGAGCCCACCGCGGCCCTGGGCGTGAAGCAGTCCGGGGTGGTGCTGCGCTACATCCTCCAGGCCAAGGAACGCGGCCTGGGCGTGGTGTTCATCACCCACAACCCGCACCACGCCTACCCCGTGGGGGACCGGTTCCTGCTGCTCAAGCGCGGGCGGTCCATCGGCTACTACGAGAAGAAGGACATCCTGCTCGGGGACCTCACCGCCCAGATGGCCGGTGGTGCGGAGCTGGAGGAGCTCACCCACGAGCTCGAGCAGCTCGGCGGGCACACCACCCAGATGCAGCAGGTGAAGGCCGACATGGCCGAGTCCCAGGCACGCCCCCGCGCCTGACCGGATCCCGGCCCCGCGCCCGGAGAACTCCGGGCGCGGGGCCGGTCCCACAGCACCCCTCCCTGTCGAAAGGACTCCCCGCCATGACCGTCCGGATCGGACTGATCGGCGCCGGCCGCATCGGCGCCATGCACGCCGCCCACCTCGCCGCCCTGCGCGATCCCGGGGGCGGGCCGGCGGTGCGGCTGAGCATCGTGGACGCCGTGCCCGAGCAGGCGGCCGCCGTGGCCGGCCGGACGGGGGCGGTGCCGCTGCCCACGGTCGAGTCGCTGCTCGAGGACGGGGTGGACGGCCTCGTCGTGGCGACCGGCACGGCCACGCACCCGGAGCTGATCCGGACGGGCCTGGCCGCGGGGCTGCCGGTCTTCTGCGAGAAGCCGGTGGCGCTGTCCGTGGCGGAGGCGCTGCCCCTGCTCGACGAGATCGAGCGCGTGCAGGGCGTGGTCCAGATCGGTCACCAGCGCCGCTTCGACCCCGGCTACGTCCGGGCCCGGGAGCTGTACGCCGCGGGCGAGCTGGGCTGGCTGCACACCGTGCGCGCCGTGACCGGTGACATGACCCCGCCGCCGGTCGAGTTCCTCGCGACTTCGGGCGGGCTGTTCCGGGACTGCTCCGTGCACGACGTCGACGTCCTCCGCTGGATCACCGGCCGCGAGGTCGTCGAGGTGTACGCCCGCGGGTCCAACCGCGGGGACCCCCGGATCGGCGAGGTGGGCGACGTCGACACCGCGCTGGCCGTGCTCACCCTCGACGACGGCACGGTGGCCACCGTGGCCGCGACCCGCTACAACGGTGCGGGCCACGACGTGCGGCTCGAGCTGCAGGGCTCGAAGGGCTCGGTGGCCGTGGGGATGGACGAGCACATGGCGATGCGCTCGGCCGAGCCCGGGGTCGGGTTCCCGGCCGGGCCCCCGCACACCACGTTCCACGAGCGCTTCGCCGAGGCCTACCGCCGCGAGATGGCGGCCTTCGTGCGGGTGGTGCGCGGGGAGATCCCCAGCCCCTGCACGGCCCGCGACGCCGTGGCCGCCTCCCGGGTGGCCGACGCCGCGCAGCGCTCGCTCGAGACGGGCGTCACCGTCCGGGTGGAGCCTCTCGGTGCGTCCGAGGGCTCGGCGCCAGCGGTCCGCCGGCCCGCCCGCGCGTGAGCGCGCCCGGCCGCCCCGGGGCGCGGGGGCCGGATTAGACCAGGACGATGGTGCGGTTGCCGGAGAGCACCACGCGGCCCTCGGCGTGCCACTTCACGGCGCGGGACAGCGCCTGCATCTCGGCGTCGCGGCCCACCGCCACGAGGTCCGCCGGGGTGTGGGCGTGGTCCACGGGCATGACGCGCTGGGCGATGATCGGGCCCTCGTCGAGGTCCGCCGTCACGTAGTGCGCCGTGGCCCCCACCATCTTCACGCCCCGCGCGTAGGCCTGGTGGTAGGGCTTGGCGCCCTTGAACGAGGGCAGGAAGGAGTGGTGGATGTTGATGCACTTCCCCGACAGCTCCCGCGTCAGCTCGTCGGAGAGCACCTGCATGTAGCGGGCCAGCACGACCAGCTCGACGTCGTAGCGGTCCACGAGCTCGAGCAGCCGGCCCTCGGCCTGCGGCTTGGTCGCTGCCGTGACGGGGATGTGGTGGAAGGGGACCTCGTGCCACTCCACGAGGCTCTTGTGGTCGAGGTGGTTGGAGACCACGGCCACGATCTCGATGGGCAGCTCGCCGATCCTGGTGCGGTGCAGCAGGTCCGTGAGGCAGTGGGAGAAGCGGGACACCATGACGAGCACCCGGGTCCGGCGCTGCACGGAGACCAGCCGGAACCGCATGTCGTGCTGCTCCGCGACCGGGGCGAAGCCCTCGGTCAGGGACTCCACGGTGGCGGTGCCGGCCTCGCTGACGGTGTGGCAGCGGATGAAGAACTCGTCGGTGAAACGGTCCGAGAAGTGCTTCACGTCGAAGATGTCGCAGCCCTGCTCCGTCAGGTTGGACGTGATGGCGCTCACGAGCCCGTGGGCCTCGGGGCAGTGGACGGTCAGGACGTGTTCGACGGTCCCCTGGGCGGGCATGGGCGGGCTCCTCGGCGCTGGTGACGGGTGCGCCGCGCGGTCCGGTCTCGACGACGGCGGGCGCGGCCCTACGATCCTAGCCCCAGCGGGCAGGGCGCCAGGACGGCGTGCGGAGCGGGACGACCGGGGCGGAGGTGGTGCGGTGTAGACCGATGGCCGCGGGAACGGGCGGTAGGAGTCCGCCCGGCGCGGGGAGAGATGCGCCTCCCATGGAGGACCCGCGGCCATCGGCAGGCGTTGAACGCCTCAACAGAGGAGAGCCGTGGGCTGAGCGGCTTTCAGAACACGGATGCCGCAGACGGTGCACCCCCCAGTGCGTCCGAATCGGTCCGATCCGTGCAATTTCCCCCATTGCTGTGGTTCTCACCACGATCGCAACCTTATCCGACGCGGTGCCGCGTCCGCACCCGGTTTCCCCGGGGAATTCGCGGGGCGGGCCGTGAGCCGCTGGCCGCCCCCGGAACGTGGGCCGGTCGGCGGGGCGCGGGGGCGGCGGAATCGGCGGGAATACCGCTCCCACCAGCGGTTTCACGGACGGTCCCGGACGCGGGGTGTCCGCCGGCCGCCCGGGATGTCCCCTCAAATGAGGACAGCGTCGGTTTGCCTTCGTGACGACCAGGCCGGACGCTCCTATGGTCTGTCAAGCCGGGCTGGGTTGGTGTTCGAGGAGGCGGTAGAGGTCTCGGGCGATGTAGCGCTTGAGACAGCGTTTGATCTCACGAGAGGTCTTGCCTTCGATCGTGCGGCGGGCGACGTAGTCGCGGGTGGTGGGGTCGTAGCGGATCCGGGAGAGCGCGATGGTGTGCAGGGCCCGGTTGAGCTGGCGATCGCCGTAACGGTTGAGCCGGTGACGGGTGGTGACCTGGCCACTGGTGGCCGGGATCGGGGCCACCCCGGCGAGCATCGCGAAGGCCGCCTCGGAATGGATCCGCCCCGGGTGGGACCAGGCGCACAGCACAGTCGCGGCCACGATCGGGCCCACCCCGGACTGGGCGAGCAGGTCCGGGCGCCAGGACCGCACGATCGCCAGGATCGCCTTCTCGTGCGAGGCGGCCTCGACGGCCAGGTCCCGGGCTCGCCGGGCCAGCGACCGCAGCACGGTGACGGTCACGGTGGTCTCCACATCCCAGGAGGCATGCCCCCGCAGCCCTGCGGCGATCTTGAGCATCCCGGGCAGCTTCTGCCCGCGGAACCGGCCCCGGATCGGCTCCGGGGCGGCGATGACCAGGCTGAACAGCTGCCCCTGGGCGTCGGTGGCGGCCTCCACCGCCGAGCGTCGAGCGGCCAGCAGCACCGACAGCGCCTGCCGGTCCCCACCGTGGCGCGGGGTGCCGAGGCGGGCCCGGGACATCGCCTCGCGCGCGGCCCGGATCGCGTCCAGCGGGTCGGACTTGGCCCCGTTGCGGCGCCGGGCGCGCTGGGGCCGGTCGAGCTCGACCACAACCTCCTCGAGCCCGGCCAGGTGGCGGGCCGGCCCGGCCCCGTGACCGCCGGTGCCCTCGATCGCCCAGGCCCGCAGCCGGGCGTGCTCATCGGCGAAGGCCACCAGGCGGGCGTACCCGCCGGCGGTGGTCTCCACGGTGATCTCCCCGAGCACGCCACCGGTGCCGGTATCGACGGCGGCGGCGGAATGGGTGTGGACGTGGGTGTCGACGCCGATGACGACGTCGACGACCTCTCGTAGATCGGTCAGACTGGACATTGCGTTCCTCCCAGGCTCCGGAGCGGACGTAGGTTCCGGTCCGGGAGGAGTCACGGCAGGACTGTGACGGGACACGCCCGGCGCCGCTAACGCCAGGCGGTCAGGCTCCTGATCAGGCCAGTCGCTCCGACCGGGCCGGGGCCGGCAACCACGAGCGGACAAGTCCGGCCCAAGGCACGAAGCCAGTCAGGCGAAGGGTCACGCTCGTGGTCACCTGCTCACAGCCCAGCACCATCAGGCTGCAAAAGGAATCCTTACAGTCAGGCGACGCTCGTGTTGAAGAGCAGGCCGAGGAGATAGGTGGCCAGGGCGGCGCCGTAGCCGATGGCCAGCTGGCGCAGCCCGCGCTTCCAGGGGGAGGCCCCGGAGAGCAGCCCGACCAGGCCGCCCGTCACCAGCAGGGCGAGCCCCACGAGGACGAGGGCCAGGAGCATCGCGGGGACGCCGGTGAGGCCCGCGAGGTACGGCAGGATCGGGATGATCGCGCCGGAGGCGAAGAAGCAGAAGCTCGACGCCGCGGCCCCGAGGTCGGTGCCGAGGGCCACGGTGGAGTGCGGCGCCGGCTCGTCCTCGACGGTGTCGCGGAACGACCGGGAGGGGTCGCAGTCGCACTCGAAGAAGCCCAGCCGCTCCGCCGCGCGGTGCTCGGCGGCCTCCTCGCTCATGCCCCTCGCCCGGTAGATCAGCACGAGCTCGTTGGCGTCCAGGTCCAGGTTCGGCGCCACGTGGAGCGTCACCTGGGTCGGCTGGGAGGCGTCGAGCAGCTCGCGCTGCGAGCGCACGGACACGAACTCCCCGGCCCCCATGGACAGCGCCCCCGCGAGCAGGCCGGCGACGCCCGCGAAGAGCACCATCCCGGGGGAGGTGCCGGTGGCGCCCACGCCCATGACCAGCGCGAGGTTGGACACGAGGCCGTCGTTGGCGCCGAAGACCGCCGCCCGGAAGTTGCCGGAGAGCTTGTGCCGGCCCTCGGTGGCGAGGGCGCGGATGATCTCCTCGTGCACCGCCTCGTCGGCCGCCATGGCGTCGGACGCGTCCTCCTCCCGGTCGTAGGGGGAGCGGCTCTCGGCGCGCTGGATCAGGGCGAGGACGAAGACAGAGCCGAAGTGCGTGGCGAGGAAGATCAGCAGCCGGGAGTACAGGGACGGCCGGGCCTCGGCCTCCGCGTGGGGGCCGAGCAGCCGGACCCAGTGCTCGGCGTGGCGCTGCTCGGCCTCGGCGACCTGGCGCAGGATCTCCTGCTCTCGGCCGGTGCTGCGGGCGGCGAGGAGGCTGTAGATCCGCGCCTCGGCGCGCTCCTCCGCGAGGTACTTGCGCCAGCGGCGGATCTGTCCGCGCTCGGGCCGGGCCGGGCGGGCGGGGTCTCCCCGGGGCGTGGGGGCGTGGGCGTCGGGTGCGGGTGTCATGCGGCCTTCCTCGGGCCCGGCGCGGTCCGGCGCGGCACGGGGCGCGCGGGGTCCGACCGGGGTGCGGTGTCGTCCGGAAGGTCTCGTTCGCCCGCGGGTACGGGTGGGCTGCCGGGACTCCTCGTCGAGACCGGGATGGCGACAGACCGACGGGTGCACGGCACCCGGGAACTACTCCCCTTCGCTTCCCGACGAGTGTAGACCCGGGGCGCCGGCCCCGGGATTCGGTGCGCCGAAGCCGTGCGGGAGTGCTCAGCGGGTGGCGGCCGGCGCGGGGCGGCGCAGGATCGCGTACGACCCGATGCCCGCGAGCATGCCCCAGAACGGGGAGACGATGCCGTAGGGGGCGATGCCGGAGACCGTGACCACCAGGGTGATGAGCGCCGCCTCGATGACGGCCGGCTGGTGCCGGCCGGGGTGCATGCTGTCGAAGAAGGACCCCTGCAGGGCGCCCAGCAGGGCCACCCCCGCGAGGGCCGTGATCATCCCCGGGGGGATCGCCGCGAACGCGGCGACGAGGGTGTCCGCGAACAGGCCGAAGAGGACGTAGAAGACCCCGCATGAGATGCCGGCCACGTAGCGGCGGCCGAGGTCCGGGTGGGACTCGGGACTGGTCGCGATGCCCGCGGTGACGGCCGCGAGGTTCAGGGCGTGGCTGCCGAAGGGCGCGAAGGCGACCGACGCGACGCCCGAGGCGCCGAGCAGCAGCCGGTCCCGGGCGGCGTAGCCAGCCGTGTGCATCATGGCCAGGCCCGGGGCGTTCTGCCCGGCCGCGGTCACGATCAGCAGCGGGATGCTGATCCCGGCGATCGCCTCCCACGAGAACGTGGGCACGGTCAGCACCGGCTGGGTGAGGGACAGGTCCAGGGCCACGGGCTCGATCCGGCCGCGGACGAGAGCCGTCAGCACGCCCAGGCCCAGTGCGGCGAAGACGGCGTAGCGGGGGAAGAACCGCCGGCCCAGGAGGTAGCCGAGGACGAGGGCGCCCGCCACCCACGGGTTCTCGACGACGGCCGCCGCCACCTTGATGGCGAAGGGGAAGAGCACGCCGGCCAGGACGGCGGCGGTGATGGGCTTCGGGACGGCGGCCAGGATCCGGCCGATCAGCCCCGTCACGCCCAGGACCAGGCCCAGGACGCCCGTGACCACGTAGGCGCCCACGGCGTCGGAGAAGGAGTAGCCGCCGAGCGAGGTGATGAGCAGCGCCGCCCCCGGGATGGACCACGCCACCATGACGGGCTGGCGCGTCCACAGGCTCATGAGGGCGCACGTGACGCCGGAGCCGACCGAGACGGCCCACAGCCAGGAGGAGGTGAGCTCCGGGCTGAGCCCGCCCGCCCGGGCCGCCTCGAGGACCACGAGCACGGGCCCCGAGTAGGAGACGACGACGGCCACGAAGCCCGCGAGGGTCGCCGACGCCGACCAGTCCCGCAGGAGGCCGCGGGCCGGCCGACCGGCCTGGCGGGTGGTGCTCGGCACGTGGCGGCTCATGGGGTGCTCCTGGGGGCGGGGTCGGATGACGGCGTCCGACCGCAGGACCGGACGGCGGCGTCAGGACCGGACGGCGCGACCCGCGCTCGGGACGGCGGACCGTGCCAGCCTAGGACGCCGCTCTCCCGGGGATAAGTATCGATCCTGCATGATTCTCCGCCTCCGGCATATGAGTCGGCGGGCGGGGTCAGGAGTCGACGGTGTCCGGCGCCGCCGGGGTGCGCCACTGCCGGCGCTCGGGGGCGATGACCGAGGCCTCGTCGCGGGTCTCCGCGGGGAAGGAGCCCACGCCCCAGTGGAAGCGGTACGGGTCGGCGCAGCCCCAGCCGAAGCGCAGGCCCTCCACGAGCTTCTGCGCCGCCTCCGGGAAGCCCAGCGGGGCGGTGGTCCACGGCTGGTCCCATCCCGTGGGCTCGTTCCACTCGTCCTCGTGGAAGAAGGTGGCGTCCACGGGCCAGGCCGCGTGCGCGAGCTGACCGCCCGAGAGCACGGCGCACTCCACGCCGTGCGGGCCGACCCCGGCCCACGCGACGGGCGCCTCCGACCGGTCGTCGTCGCGCTCGTACTCCACGACGAGGAAGTCGTTCCAGGGCAGCCGGGCGAGCACCGTGGCGATGAGCCGGCGCAGGTCCTCCCACACGTCCTCGCCGGCCTCCGGGGCCGCCGCGTCCGGCAGGACCACGCCGATGCCGGCGCGGCCCAGCATCTCCTGGGCCTCCGGGGTGGCCAGGTCGGACCAGGTCCTCGTGTCGGCGAAGCCGTCCCCCACGGGCTCCCCGGCCGGCTGGCGGGCGGAGGCGAAGCGCATGGCCTCCTCCCAGGAGCCGAAGAACCGGCGGACGCCGTCGAAGTAGGGGCGGCGGGTGCTGCCCGCCTCCTGCTCGACGACCCACCGGCCGTAGCGGGCGGTGGTCGGGTGGTGGCCGGTGCTGCGGCAGTGGGAGAGGAACGCCGTCACGGCGGTCGCGTACTCCTCCTCCGTGAAGACGTGCTCGAGGGCGGGCTCCGCGCCGGCCTGCAGCCCGATCCGCTCGAGCGCCACGTCCCACCGCCCGCCGCCCAGGCGCTGGGAAACGGTGCGCTCGGGCGCGGGCCAGTGGTGGGCGAGCACGCACAGGAAGTCGGACTCCGTGCACAGGCCCAGCCGTGCGATCTCGTAGCTGTGCGCGCTGAGCGGGCGGCAGGAGGCCTTCTCGGCGCAGTGCTGCTGGGCGGCCCCGATCAGCCCGAGGGTCCGCCGGGTGAGCGAGCCGTCGGCGTCGGACGCCGCGAGCAGCCCCGTGACGTCGCGGACCAGGGCCGTGCTCAGGTTCAGCGCCGCGTAGTCGGGGGCCGGGGCCAGGCCGAGGTGCTGGGCCATGACCAGCCACACGCCGGCGCCGACCGCACCGTCGTTGAGGTCCGGGGCCGAGGCCTCCTGCGGGAAGCGCTCGCCCAGGTGGGCGATCGCCGCGTCCAGCAGGGCGGTCGACTCCTCGGGGAACAGCAGCTGGAAGCGCATCCGCACCTGGCCGCGGGTCATCCCGCGGTCGGCCATCGCGTGGATCAGGGAGCCATAGCGCTGCACGAAGGCTGCGAGACCCGCCACGGCATGAGGCATGGAGGATCCTCCGGTCGGATGGTCAGATGGTCGGATCGGCTCGGGGAAGGCGCCCGGGCCGAGGGGGCCGCGCCGCCGTACGACACCACGCCGCCGCACGACACCACGCACTTCCGATGCTAGTGCCTGCTCCCCGGTCGCCGCGCGTGCGGGGGAATGTGACCCCCTGATGACGCGTCCAGCAACGGCCGGTGGACGAACCCGCAGGTCACGGCGTGAGCAGGCCCCGGATGTCCTCGGCGGTGAGCGCGCTGGAGAACATCCTGTCGTCGTCCAGCACGGCGGTGAACAGCCTGGCCTTGCGCTCCTTGAGCTCCATGACCTTCTCCTCGATCGTGTCCCGGGCCACGAGCCGGTAGACCATGACCTTCTTCTGCTGACCGATCCGGTGGGTCCGGTCCACGGCCTGCTCCTCGGTGGCGGGGTTCCACCACGGGTCCAGGAGGAAGCAGTAGTCCGCCTGGGTGAGGTTGAGCCCGAAGCCGCCGGCCTTGAGGCTCACCAGGAACACGGGGACCTGCCCGGACGTGAACCGCTCGAGCACCCGGGCCCGGTCCGTCGTGGAGCCGTCGAGGTAGGCGTAGGGGATCCGCAGCTCGTCCAGGCGGGCCGCCGCCTTCTTGAGGAAGCTCGTGAACTGGCTGAACACCAGGGGCCGGTGGCCCTCCGCCACGATCTCGGGCAGGTGCTCGAAGAGCAGGTCGAGCTTGCTCGAGGAGACGTCCGCCGTGGGGTCCACGAGGGACGCGTCGAGACTGAGCAGGCGCAGGGTGGTCAGGGACTGGAAGATCGTGAACCTGTTGCGGTCGAGGTCGCGCAGCAGGCCCAGGACCTTCTGCCGCTCGCGCTGCAGGCGCGTGTCGTAGATGCGGCGGTGCGCGGGGGAGAGCTCCACCTCGATGGTCTGCTCGAGCTTGGGGGGCAGCTCCAGGTCCACGGACTCCTTGGTGCGGCGGAGCATGAGGGGCTTGACGCGGCGGCGCAGCCGGGCGAGGGCGGCGGCATCCTCCCCGCGCTCGATGGGGCGCTGGTAGGTCTCGGTGAACTTCCGCCGGGACGGGAACAGGCCGGGCGCCGTCAGGGACAGCAGCGCCCACAGCTCCACGAGGCTGTTCTCGAGGGGGGTTCCCGTGATCGCCAGCTTGAACGGGGCGTCCAGGTCCTTCGCGGCCCGGTGCGCCTTGGTCCGGGGGTTCTTCACGAACTGCGCCTCGTCGAGGAGCACCCCCGCCCAGGGCATCCCCCGGTAGGCGGCCTCGTCCAGGCGCAGCAGGGTGTAGGAGGTCACCACCACGCGGGCGCCGGCGGCGGCGTCCACGAGATCGGTGCCGGCCTTGGCCTGGGTGTCGGTCACGCCCACGACCGGCAGGGACGGGGCGAAGCGGCGGATCTCCGCCGTCCAGTTGGGCACCACGGAGGTCGGGGCGACCACCAGGAACGGGGGGAGGTCCGGGTCGTGCTCGACGGCGCGGCAGATCAGGGCGATGGCCTGCACGGTCTTGCCCAGACCCATGTCGTCGGCGAGGATCCCGCCCAGGCCGTGGTCCCACAGCACGCTCAGCCACGAGTAGCCGTCGCGCTGGTACGGCCGCAGCTCGGCGTGCAGGGTCGCGGGCACGGGGGGCGCCTCGAGGGTCTCGAGCTCGAGCAGGGAGCGCACCCCCTCCCGCCAGGCCTCGGCCTGGTCGGTGTCCGTCGCGACGTCCTCGAAGTCCTGCCACAGCCCGGCCTGGTGGCGGTGGATGCGCAGCGGTCCCTCGGGGGTCTCCTGCAGCGAGCGGGCCTCGGCGATCAGCTCGCGCAGCCGGTCGAACTCGGGGCGGTCCAGGGAGAACCAGGACCCGTCCGGGGCCAGCATCACATCCTGGCCGAGGTCGAGGGCGCGGAAGACGTCGGCGAAGGAGATGTAGAACTCGCCCACCTTGACCGTGACCCCGAGGTCGAACCAGTCGCGGCGCTCGGTGGCGGCGGTGCTGACGGTGATGGTGGGCGGGTCGGCGATCTGCTGGTAGGCCATGCGCCCGCCGGTGTGCTCGATCCGCAGGTCCGGGACCTTCTCGAGGGCGGGCAGCCACTCCCGCACGAGCACCAGCGCGTCCTGCGCCACGTAGCTCGAGCGGCGGAAGTCCACCCCCGGCGCCCGGTGCCGGACGGCGGCGGTGACCGCCGTCTCCCAGGACGACTCGCGGTGCACGGGCTCGTCGGCGAGCGGGTCCTCGGGGCGGAAGGGCAGCAGGATCCGGTCGCGGCCCTTCTGGTACTCCCACTCCCAGCGGGCGCGGATCGTGAGCTCCTGGTGCTCCAGGGTGAGCACCAGCTCGGGGTCCGCGACCTGCGGCAGCTCGATGGACCCGTCCCCGGTGTCCACGTCCATGCTGCGGTGCAGGCGCGGGAAGTAGCGGTCGAAGAACTCCTCGACCTCGTCCTCGGGGATCCGCAGACCGCCCGCCGTGTCCAGGAACCGCCGCTGCTCGCGGGTGAGCCGGGTGGCCAGGGGCACGAGGCGCAGCGGGAAGACGTTGAGGTCCTCGGTGTCGGCGACGTCCTGCGGGTCCCCGTCCGGGGCGAACAGCCCGTGCCCGGGGTCCCCGATGATCCGGGCGGTGCCCAGGGCGATCCGGCGGCCGCCGCTGTCCACCGTGGGCAGCAGCTCGAGGTCCTTCCCGGGCCCGCGCAGCACGTCCACGTGGAAGCGTCCCGGCTCCTCGACCGTCACGGGCAGCCCGTGCTCCCGGCCGACCAGGGTGATCCCGGCGGTCTCCGCCCGGCCGAGGATGCCCCACAGGAGGGGGGAGGCGTAGGAGTCGAGCCGGATCCAGTGCCGGTCGTGCACCGCGTAGGGGGAGCGGGTGGCGCTCAGCGCCCGGAGCTCGTCGAACCAGTCGACCTGCGCGGGGCTCAGCGACCACCGGCCGGCGTCGGCGGTGACGCTCTCCCAGTCCAGCCCGCCCTTGATCCACCCGCCCCGCCGGCCCCGGCGCACCGGGCGGACGTAGAGGTGCCACGGCGAGCCCGCCCGGCCCGTGCCGTGCACGTAGCGGTACGGCTCCCGGCGCAGGTCGAACTCCAGGGCCACTCCCTCGAGCTCCTCCGCGGGCGGTTCCGCGGGGTCCGGCCCGCCCAGGATCTCGGTCAGGGCGTCCTTCCAGTCGGGTGCCCCGCCGCGTCGCGCGGGCGCGGTGCCCACCCGGGGGGCGGCACCCTCGGGGGCCGCTGCGCCGGCCGGGGACGACGGCGCCGCGGTCCCGCCCTGCTGGTGGGCCCGGACCGCGGTCTCGAAGTTGTGGCGCAGCACGGTGGCCACGGCGTGCTTGCAGAACCCACCGGCCGGGCAGCTGCACCAGGCCGGTCCCGGTGCGCCGCCGGCCCCGACCCGCACGGAGACCGAGTACACCGACCCGGAGCCCTCGACCTCGGCGGAGAGGCTGCCGGACCCCTCGGCGCCCGGGGACCAGCGCACGGCGCGCACGCGTCCGGTGCGGAAGTACTCCTGGCCGCGGCGGAAGACGGCGGGCCCGGAGGCGGCGACGAGCCGCCGGGAGTCCACGAGGGGACCGGGAGGGGAGTGCATCGTCCCACCGTATCGGGCCGGGGCGCCGGGCGCCGCGCGTGCGGAGCGGCCCCGCGGGCTCTCTATAATCGAGGCGACCCCTCGAACGACGACAGCGGCCCCACGTGCGGCCGCGGACGGAGGACTCGTGCCCGACACTGCTGGGCTCCGCCTCGGAGACCATGCCATTGCCGACAGTGCCGAGGAGCTCGCCTACCTCCGCTGGAACGACGCGGTCTGCGCGGCGTTCTTCGGCCCGGAACGGGCGGGAGAGCTGATCTACCTCGACCTCGACGACAAGACGCTCGCCGCGATCGGCGAGGAGCGCGGCCTCGACGGGCCCTCGACCCTGCGGGCGCTCGCCGACTCGGTGACGCCCCTGCTGGTGACCGAGGACGGGCGGCGCTCGGTGTTCGACGTGTTCAACCGGCTCAACGGCCAGTGGTACCGCGCCACCCGCCGCAGCCTGGACTCCATCGCGGAGATCCCGCCGCCGCCCGTCGTCGCCCTGCTCGCCCTGTTCGCGCTCGCCGGGCGGCACATGTCGACCCTGGCCGCGCGGACGGGCAACAAGTCCGTCTCCACGTTCTTCCTGCCCCTGACCGTGCTCCTGCAGGCCGGGCCGGAGAACGCGAAGGCCCTCGAGTCCTCCTTCAAGAAGGACACCGAGGCGTACTGGGACGCGCTGCGCTA
Organism: Kocuria sp. GQ42; assembly: GCF_059758435.1. NCBI lineage: Bacteria > Bacillati > Actinomycetota > Actinomycetes > Micrococcales > Micrococcaceae > Kocuria > Kocuria sp. GQ42. The sequence continues at coordinate 109,040 of NZ_JCAXEN010000002.1, forward strand.
CTGGCTCGAGCTGCGCAACGGCGAGATCGGGCTGCCCACGGCGTACGCGGTGAACCAGCGGCCGGTCGGGCTCGCGCTGTCCCAGACGATGTTCGGCGAGGCCGAGCGGCGCCAGCTGCACCGCATGTTCGAGGACCTGGGGATGACCACCGCGCAGGGGCTCTCCGCCGCCGAGCTCGGGGTCTACCTCGACTTCTGGCTCGACATGGCCGAGACGAAGGCGTCCAAGGCCATGAAGCAGGTCTGGGCGAACCCCCTCACCCGCGAGCCCGGTCTCGAGATCGCGCTGGCGGAGCTCGCGGTCTGGGAGCAGTCCCGCGAGCAGGCCCGCGCCGAGGTCCGCGCGAACGGCCGGGGGCCCGGCCGCAGCGCCGTGAAGTCCTGCTCGCTGTCCCTCACGGACAGCACCGACTACGTGGGCAATCCCGTGTTCGAGCTCGGCTTCGTGGTGCCCAAGCGCTTCCTCTCCGGCCGGGAGGTGGAGCTCGAGACCACGGCGGGGCCCCGCACCGTGTTCCTGTCCTTCATCGGGGACGCCTTCCTGGGGGTCTCCGCCTACACCGCGCGGATGGACCCGGGGACGCTGCTCGGCGGGACCCTGCAGCTCAGCGCCGGGGACGTGCGCTTCGAGCGCCACCCGCGCCCCGTCGTCATCTTCGCGAAGGACGGGTTCTCGGACACCTTCATCTCCGTGGACCACATCCCCGCGGCCTGGCCGTGCCGGATCATGGTCCGGGACGAGCCGGAGTGGATCGCCCAGATCAAGCGGATCCTCGACGACTCCGCCTCCCCGGACTACCGCTTCGTGGAGGCCGGCAGCCACGGCCTCGCCGAGGGGTGGGTGATGTTCGACGACGTGCAGGTGCTGCGCGCGGGCAACCCGGAGCTGACCGCGAACGACAACTTCTCCGGCCTGGTGCCCCGTCTCGTGCCCGCCGTGACCCTCTCCGGCGGGCTGCGGATCCCCGGCGACGTGGTGCGCTGGTCCGCGCTGCGCCCGCCGCAGGTGACCATCACCTCGGACACGGACGCGCCCCTCACCGTGGAGTGCGAGTGGCGCAACCCGCACTCCTTCAAGCTGGAGAAGGCCAAGCTCGTGGAGGGGCGCGTGCCCCCGTTCCAGATCTCGCTGCACGGCACGCCGATGGCGCGGGCGGACCGGACCCTCAAGCCCAACGACTACACCCTCGTCCTCAAGGCGGGGCGCACGGTCCGGCAGCGCCGCGAGTTCAAGCTCCGGGACTCGTCCTTCCACCTGACCCAGCGCTCCCTCGGCTACGAGGGCGAGATGGTGCACGTCGAGGAGGAGCCTCTGTGGCCCGTCACCGCGGGCATCGTGGCGGAGCTGCCCGAGCGGTACGTGCAGGGCGCGTTCGACAACCTGCCCGCACGGGAGGCGGCCGGGGACCACGAGGTCCCCGGCGCCCCGGGCTGGCACTCCTCGGAGGGGCAGCTGCTGCTCGAGCGCACCAACGCGCTGCCCGAGCCGGAGGGGCGCTCCTGCCTGGCCACCGGCCGGCACCGCATCGTGCTGCCGGCCATGGAGCCCAAGGCGAAGGCGCCGTGGATCTTCGGGCAGTGCGCCCAGTGCGGGCTGCAGAAGCGCTATCCGGGCCGGCTCACGAAGCCCTCCGCGCTCACCTCCACCGGCTCCGTGGAGGCGCTGCGCTTCATCGGCCCGGACGAGGGGGAGTACCCGACGTCGTGGGCGCCGTTCCGGGACGCCCTCACGTTCCTGGGCGGTGGGAAGCGCTCGAGCCTGTCCATCGTGGCCCGCCAGCTCGAGGACTCCGAGCGGTTCGAGGAGTGGTTCGTGGGCCACCTGCAGGCCCTCGGCTTCCTCGAGGTGGTCCGCGACGAGCACTGGACCGTGCGGCGCTGGCAGGTCTGCGGGCCCTCGCTCACCCAGCTCGTGGACGGCTCCGTGCTGCTCACGGGCGGCTGGACCCCGGAGAAGGAGGCCGTGGTCGCGGAGGCGGCCGCGGCCCAGGAGGCGTCCGTGGTGGTGCTCTCCCCGGAGGACCACGGGACCACCCTGCTGCAGGACGTGGACCTCGGGACGCTGCAGGAGGCGCTGCCGGTGGGGCTGTGCGACGTCGTCTTCGACGCCGGGCCCGCGATGCTGGAGACCCTGCCCCCGCTGTCCGAGGTCGAGGAGCAGCTGCGGCGCGCGGAGATGCAGTACAACGGGGTGGCCGAGCGCTTCGTCCCCGAGGACGCCACGTGGGAGCTCACCGAGGACCGGAACCGCCCGGGGCTGTACCGGATCAACCACCACCACCGGACCCGGTACGCGTTCCGCACCCCGGCCGACGTCGAGTCCGGCCACGCCCGGTTCGTGGCCTCGGGCATCGGCAAGCACTTCGCGGCCCGGCAGGCGGGGGTGCCGATCGTCTCCTACGACCCCGAGCTGGAGCTGCTCTCCGTGCCCATCGGCGCCGAGCTGGCCGGCCTCTACGCCCGCGCCGCCGTCCTGTGCTCCGGGCTGCTGCCCGCCAAGGTGGACGAGGACTTCTCGCTCAACTACGGGGACGTCACGCCCGAGTTCGCCCAGGCCCTGGTGGACAAGCTCATGAGCTGAGCGGGCGGCCGGGACGGACGGGCCCCGGGTCGGTGTGCGACCCGGGGCCCGTCCGCGCCCGGCCCGGCGGCGGGGGTGCTGCGCAGGAGGCGCTCAGGCGTCCGCGGCGATCAGCTCCGCCGCGCGCTCCCCGATCATGTAGACGGTGATGTTGGGGTTCACCGTGGTCAGCTCCGGCATCACCGAGGCGTCGGCCACGCGCAGGCCCGCCACCCCCTTGACCCGCAGCTGCGGGTCCAGCGGGGACATCGCGTCGTCGGCCGGTCCCATCCGGCAGGACCCGGCCGGGTGGTACACCGTGTTGTGGGTGCGCCGGACGTAGTCGGCGATCTCCTCGTCGGTCTGCACGTCCGGGCCCGGGAACAGCTCCGCCCCGGCCCACTCGGCCAGCGCCGACTGGGCGACGATCTCCCGGGCCCTGCGGATCCCGGCGGTCATGATGCGCAGGTCGTAGCCCTCGGGGTCGGTGAAGTAGCGGGGGTCGACCCGGGGCTTGTCCCGGAAGTCCCTCGAGCGCAGCCGCACCGTGCCGCGGGAGCGCGCGTGGGTGACGTTCGGGGTGAGGCAGAAGGCGTTGTCCGAGGTGGGGTAGCCCTGCCGGTAGGTGTGCAGGTCGAAGTTGACCGAGCCGTAGTGCATCATCAGGTCCGGCCGGTCGGTGTCCGGGTCCACCTGGGTGAAGATCCCGGCCTCCCACCACTGGGTGGACTCGGTGACCATGGGCCGGCGGGCCTCCCACTGGAGCACGCCCTCGGGGTGGTCCTGCAGGTGCTCGCCGACGCCGGGGGCGTCCACGAGCACGTCCACGCCGACCTCGCGCAGGTGCTCGGCGGGTCCGATCCCGGAGAGCATCAGCAGCTTGGGGGTGTCGATGGCGCCGGCGGAGACGACCACCTCGCGGCGGGCGCGCACGGTCCGGGACGTGCCGAAGGCGTTGTCGACCACCTCGACGCCGGTCGCCCGGCCGTCCTCGACGACCACGCGCTTGGCCTGGGTCGAGTGCAGGACCGTGAGGTTGTCCCGGTCGGCGGCCGGGTGCAGGTAGGACACGGACGAGGACGCCCGGGTGCCGTCGGCGCGGCGGTTGACCTGGAAGAAGTTCGCGCCGTTGACCACGGTCTTGCCGGTGTTGAAGGTGGTGCGCGGGATCCCCGCCTGCTCGCAGGCCTCGAGCAGGGCGACGCCGCACGGGTCGTCGTCCGGGATCTGCATCAGGTGCACGGGCCCGTCGTGGCCGTGGTGGGCGCCCTCGTCGTCGTTGGTCTCGAGCTTCTGGTAGAGCCGGAAGGCGGTCTCGGCGTTCCAGCCCTCGGCGCCGTGGACCTCCTCCCACTCGTCCAGGTCCTCGGCCGGGGCCCAGAACGCGATGCACGAGTTGTGCGACGAGCAGCCGCCCAGCACCTTGGCGCGGGCCATGCGCATGTGCGAGTTGCCGTTCTCCTGCTCCTCGACGGGGTAGTCCCAGTCGTAGCCGGACTCCAGCAGCTCCATCCACCGGCTGAGGGTCAGCACCTCGTCGATGCCCCGGTCGTGCGGTCCGGCCTCGATCAGCCCGACGCTCACGGACGGGTCCTCGGACAGCCGGGCGGCGACGACGGCGCCGGCGGAGCCGCCGCCGACCACCAGGTAGTCGAACTCCTGCGGGGTCTCGGGCGCTGGGGTGGTGCTGGGCGTGGTCATGTCTCTCCTCGGGAAGGTCTCGGGAAGTTTTCGGGGCGTGGCAGTTCTAGGGCGCGCCGGCGTCGTCGTCGTGCGGGCGACGACGACGCCGGGCGGGCGCGGGTCAGGGTGCGGCGAACCAGCCGGTCACGGCGGGGGCCGTGTTCTGGTAGACGTGCTTGAGCTCCTGGTACTCGCCCAGGCCGGTGGGGCCGAGCTCGCGCCCGACGCCCGACTGCTTCATCCCGCCCCACTCCGCCTGCGGCAGGTAGGGGTGGAAGTCGTTGATCCAGATCGTGCCGTGGCGCAGCCGGCTCGCCACGCGATGGGCGCGGCCGGCGTCCGCGGTCCACACGGCCCCGGCGAGGCCGTAGATCGTGTCGTTGCCGATCTCGACGGCCTCGTCCTCGGTGCGGAAGGTCTCGACCGTGACGGTGGGGCCGAAGGCCTCGTCGTGCACGCAGTCCATCTCGCGGGTGCAGCGGTCGATCACGGTGGGCGGGTAGAAGAAGCCCCGTCCGAGGTCCAGCGACCCGTCGGCGGACGTCCCGGTGGAGTGCTCGCCGCCGGTGCGGACGCGCGCCCCCTGCTCGCGGGCGCGCTCCACGTACGCGTGCACCTTCTCGCGCTGGGCCGCCGAGATGAGGGGCCCGGTCTCGGCCTGCTCGTCGAAGGGGCCGCCGAGTCGGATCCGCTCGGCCCGGCGGACGAGCTCGTCGACGAAGCGCTCGGCGATCGACTCCTCGACCACCAGGCGCGCCCCGGCCGAGCAGACCTGCCCGGAGTGCACGAACGCGGCGTTGAGGGCGTTGTCCACGGCGGCGTCGAAGTCGGCGTCCGCGAAGACCACGTTGGGGTTCTTGCCGCCGAGCTCCAGGGCGACCTTCTTCACGGTGGGCGCGGCGGCGGCCGCGATCCGCCGGCCGGTCAGCACGCCGCCGGTGAAGGAGACGAGGTCCACGTCGGGGGAGGAGGACAGCGGCGCGCCCGCCTCGGCGCCGGCGCCCAGCACGAGGTTGGCCACGCCGTCGGGCAGGCCGGCCTCCTGGAGGACCTGCATCATCAGGATCGCGGTGTGCGGGGTGAGCTCGGCGGGCTTGAGCACGAAGGTGCACCCGGCGGCGATCGCCGGGGCGATCTTCCACGCGGCCTGGAGCAGCGGGTAGTTCCAGGGCGTGATCATCCCGCACACGCCCACGGGCTCGGTGACGACCTTCGAGACCACGGTGGGGTCCCCGGCGTCGACGACGCGCCCGGCCTGCTCCGCGGCGGCCTTGCCGAAGTACGTGAAGCACGCGGCGATGTCGTCCATGTCGATCTCGGACTCGACCAGCCGCTTGCCGGTGTCGAGGGACTCGGCGCGGGCGAACTCGTCCTTGCGCTCGCGCAGCCGGGCGGCGACCCGCAGCAGCAGGTCTCCGCGCTCCGGGGCCGGCACGGACGACCAGCGGCCGTCGTCGAAGGCGCGGCGGGCCGCGGCGATCGCGCGCTCGGTGTCCTGCGCGGTCGCCTCGGCGACGGTGCCGACCTCGGCGCCGTCGGCGGGGCAGACGATGGTGCGGGTGCCGCCCTCGGCGGCGGCCTGCCACTGGCCGTCGATGAACAAGGTGCTGCTCACGGGTGTGCCTCCTTCGCCGCGGGGATCTGCCCCGTCGGCACGTCGTGGATGTCGGTGGACCAGTCGGGGTGGCCCTGCTCGCCGTCCTGGATGACGGACGGCCCGTCGTGGATGCTCAGGAAGGCCAGGTGCGCCTCCCAGCTGTCGAGGACGTCGTTGATGACCTGCTCGTGGCTCCAGTCCATGACGTCCGTGCCCTGGGAGCCGGTCTCGTTGAAGACCTCCAGGCGGTAGTACAGGTCGGAGTCCGGGTTGGTGCGGAACCCGCCGAAGGCCGGCACGGGCGTGGCCACCGGATAGATCTGGTAGCAGAAGTCCCGGTCCTCGCCCATCCGCACGGTCAGCGTGTGCTCGGACAGGTCCTGGTAGCCGACCACCGAGCTGGTGAGCTCGGCGTCGAGGCCCTGGGCCCGGAACTCCTCGACGACCTCCGCGAGGGCGGGGACGAGCGCCTCGTCCTCGTAGCGGCGCACGGCCTTCGGGCCCGGGAACGAGCCGGTCCGGGAGAGCCGCCGGCGCCAGTGGCTGTCCGGGCCGGGGATGCGGGACGCGGCCGCGGAGCGGCGGGTGGAGCTGCGCCCCTCGCGCTGGGAGCGCTCGGCGCGCAGGGCCTTCCAGAACCCGATCATGACCAGGTACATCACAATCGAGAAGGGCAGGCCGATGATCAGCGTGGCGGCCTGCAGGGTCGGCACCCCGCCCACCAGCAGCATCGCCAGGGTCAGCAGCCCGGTGGCGGCGGCCCAGAAGATGCGCAGCCACTTGGGCCCGTCCTGGGTCGGGTCCTGGATCGTCGAGGTGAACGTCGACATCACGAGCGCGCCCGAGTCGGCGCTCGTGACGTAGAACAGCAGTCCGGCCAGCGAGGCGAGCGCGATGAGCACCGGCGCGCCCGGGTACTGCTCGAGCAGCGAGTAGAACGCCCGCTCGGGGGTGTTCATGGCGGCCTGGCCGAAGGCGTCGTCGCCGCCCGTGACGATCGCCAGGGCGCTGTTGCCGAAGACCGAGACCAGGATGAGGATGAACAGGAACGGCACGGTCAGGGTCGCGATCACGAACTCGCGCAGGGTGCGGCCCCGAGAGATCCGCGCCAGGAAGAGCCCGACGAACGGCGCCCAGGCGATCCACCAGGCCCAGAAGAAGAGGGTCCACCCCGCCATCCACTCCGCCGCACCGGTGTAGGCGAACGTCTCCATGGTCATCCCGGGCAGCGAGGAGACGTAGTCGCCGAGGTTCTGCACCGTGGCGTCGAGCAGGAACGAGGTCCGGCCGGCCACGAGCACCCAGACGATCAGCGCCACGGCCATGAGCACGTTGAGCTCGGAGAGCCGGCGGATGCCCTTGTCCACGCCCGAGACGCACGAGGCGGTGGCCATTACCACGGCCACGACGATCAGCCCGATCTGCGCCGCGGTCCCCTCCTCGATCCCGAAGAGCAGGTAGAGGCCGTAGTTGAGCTGCACCACGCCGATGCCCAGCGAGGTGGCCACGCCGAAGATCGTGCCCAGCAGCGCCGCGATGTCCACGACGTCCCCCGTGCGCCCCTGCACCCGCTTGCCGATCAGCGGGTAGAGGGCCGAGCGGATGCTCAGGGGCATGTTCCACCGGTAGGCGAAGTAGCCGAAGGCCATGCCCATCAGCGCGTACATCGCCCAGCCGGTGACGCCGTAGTGGAACAGCGTCCACACCACGGCCATGCGGGTGGCCTCGGCGGTGGCCCCGTCCCCGGCGGGCGGGCCGTAGTACTGGGTGACGGGCTCGGCCACGGAGAAGAACAGCAGGTCGATGCCGATGCCGGCGGCGAAGAGCATCGCGGTCCAGGTGAACAGGTTGTACTGCGGCTTCGAGTGGTCGGGGCCCATCTTGATGGTCCCCTCGCGGGAGAACGCCACGACCAGGACGAACACCGTCACCACCGTGGCGGTGAGGACGTAGAACCAGCCCATGTTGGTCGCGATCCAGCCGACCACGGCGTTGATCACCGCGGAGGCCTGGTCGGGGGCGAGGATCGCCCACAGGGAGAACAGGATGATGGTGACGCCCGAGCCGGCGAAGACCGTCCGGTTCACGGCCGGCCGGGAGCGCCCGGCGGGTGGGGTGCCGCTCTCGGGCGGTGACTGGTGCAGGGCGGAAGTCATGGGACGAGTCCTCCTGGAAGTGGTGATCCGGGTCGGGGAGCACCCGCCGGATCCAGCGCGGACCGGGCAGGGGCGGGACGTCGTCGTGCCCGCGGACCGGTGCGGCGGCCGAGGCCCGCGCACCGGGGATGCTCAACATCGTGTCACCACCCTTCCGGTTGGTAAAGTTCTTTCTCATGAGCACCTCCTCCCGCGAGCGCATCCTCGACGGCGCCCTCGAGCTGATCCGGGGCGGCGGCACGGTCTCCCTGGCGTCGGCCGCGCGGCAGGTGGGCCTGACCAAGCCCGGGGTGATGTACCACTTCCCCACCAAGGAGGCGCTGATGCTCGCCCTGGTGGACCGGGTGATGGACGGGTGGGACGCGCAGATGGCCCGCCGCCTGCCCGGCCCGCCGGAGCAGGTGCCCGCGGAGGAGCGGCTGCGCGCCTACCTCGACTGGTGCCTGTCCGGGGAGGTCGACGAGACCGACCTCGTGATGCTCACCGACCAGCGGCTGCGCGCCACGCTCAAGAAGCGCTGGGTCGCGCGGGTGGAGCCGTGGGTGGATCTGCCCGCGGACCTGCCCGCCGAGCGCCGGAGCCGGCTGCTCGCCGTGCGGCTGCTCGCCGACGGCGTGTGGTTCGCCGACGCCGCGGGCGTCTTCGCCCCCGACCCGCAGGAGCGGGCCCGGATCAGGGTGGTCGCCGACGAGCTCCTGGCGGGCTGAGCCGTGCTGCGCCGGCTGCTGCTGCTCGCCGCCGTGCTCGCCGAGGTGGCGGCCACGCTGTCGCTGAAGGCGGCTCTGGACGAGCCCGCCTGGTACGTGCTCGTCGTCACCGGCTACCTCGCCGCGTTCACCCTCCTGGCGGCCGTGCTCCGCCGCGGCATGCCGGTGGGCGTCGCCTACGGCGTGTGGGCCGCCCTCGGGGTGATGCTCACCGCCCTGGCGGCGGCCGTGGTCTACGGTGAGCGGCTGAGCCCGGCCGTGCTGGCCGGGATCGTGCTGGTCGTGGCCGGCGTGCTGTGCGTGGAGCTCGGTTCCCGCCGCCCTGCCCGCAGCTCTGTCGACGGCCGTGCCCCCGAGACCGGGGAGGCAGCCTGATGGCCTGGCTCTTCCTCGGCGTCTCGATCCTCACCGAGGTCGCCGGGACCCTGTCCCTGCGGATGGCCGCCCGGGGCCGCCCCCGCTGGTACGCCGCCGTGGCCGTCGGCTACCTGGTGGCGTTCACCTGCCTGAGCCTCGTCCTGGACGAGGGCATGGCCCTGGGCGTCGCCTACGGCATCTGGTCGGCCTCCGGCGTGGCGCTGACGGCGCTGGCCGGCCGGGTCCTGTTCCGCGAGCCGTTCACCTGGGTGACGGCGGCCGGGGTGGCCCTCATCGCCGGCGGAGTGCTCCTCATCGAGCTCGGCGCCCCGCCGGTCTGAGCGGTCCCCGGTTCTGAGCGGTCCCCGGTGCCGGGCCGGGTGCGGCGCACCGCCCCGGGTGGTGCGGCGCCGGATCTCGTGTAGAGTGGTCCGCAGTTGTTGAGGTTCGTTTTTGTCTTTCAAGCAGTTCGGCCCACTCGGGTGCAGCAGTTTTTCTGAGAAGACGTTTTCCATGCATCACAACTGTTTTGTTTCTCGAACGTCGGGAAACGTTCATCTCATGAAGGATCAGGTCTCCCATGACTACCGGTATCGTCAAGTGGTTCAACGCTGACAAGGGCTTCGGCTTCATCACCCCCGAGGACGGCTCCAAGGACGTCTTCGCCCACTTCTCCGCGATCAACTCGAACGGCTTCCGCTCGCTGAACGAGAACGACCGCGTCGAGTTCGAGACCCAGGACGGCCCCAAGGGCCCCCAGGCTGCGAACATCAACGTCATCTCCTAAGGATCTTCCGCGGGCTCCGGCCCGTTGATCCTCCAGAACCGTCGTCGGGCTGCGCCCGGCGGCGGTTCTGTCGTCGTACCCGTCGAGCAGCACCGGGAGGAAGCGCCGTGACCGTTCCCGATCCGCTCCCCGCCGCGGAGGAGCCGGAGGACCCCTTCGTGGTGAACCGGGTCTCCGACGCCGAGCTGGACGTCTCCGTGCCGTTCGAGGTCGAGGCCTCCGAGTGGGGATTCGACGACTCCGCCGACGAGGCCGGCGGCGGGTGGGGCTCGGCGGGGGACTACGGCCTCGAGTGAGCACCCCGCGGGTCCCGCCGGCGCTCCGGACGTCACCGTCCTCCCGCACGACGGAGGCCGCAGCCCGACGGGCTGCGGCCTCCGTGCGCTCCTGTCCGCCGGCTATGCCGACAGCGGGAGGGACGAGGGGTGGAGCTTGAAGAACGGGTGCCGTCCGGTCGCCGCGAGGGCTCCGGGAACGAGGAGCTGGCGGTACTTGGCGCACCATTGCGCCGTACCCTCCGTGTGCTCCGCCGCGGCGGCCAGGTCGTCGGCCTCGGGGCTCAGGTACTCCTGCACGTCCCCGTCGGTCGAAGTGAGACGGACGAGGTGCAGATCGGGGAGGGCGGTGACGGTCACGTCGATCCACTCCTCGCGCTGGTCGGTGGTGATGGCTGTTCTTTCTTCGGACATGGTCATGTTTTCTCCTGACGTTCTTGCAGGCATCCGATGGCGTTGCCCGCCGCTTCGTCATCCGATCCACCCGGGAACATCGGGTTGGCGCGCAGCGGGTCGGAGCCCCTCCACGGTTCCGCCGGGGATCGTCGATCTCCGGTCGAGGGCGTGGACGCCGCATCTCGAGAAGCAGGTTCAGGCTACCCCGCGGCACCGACACCTCGACAAGCGAGTCGTGAGTTGTGTCACTGAAACGTAATGCGCGGGGTCGTCGCCTGCGCCGTCCCCGGTCCTACGGGACCCATTCCAGCGCAACGATGTGTCGTCGAGATGTCCGAGCGGTGACACCCCGGGGAAGGCCTGTGCACAGGAGGGGGGCACCGGATCCGGCCGGGGTGCCGCCCGCGGACACGGTTCGGCCGATGTGGTTCAATGGAGGGAGCTTCAAGAGACCCGGTCGGCAAGCTCCGACTTGACCGGGCACCAACCCCATGTTCACGGGTGGTTCGGATGACGAAGCGGCTCGCATCGCCGCAGCAGCGGTACCCGGTGCGAGCAAGAGCGCACGAAGGATCCCGGTCATGTCCGACCCCCGCCACTCCGCCGCCCGCACGGGCGCGTTCTCCCAGCCCTCCCACGCCGTCCCGGCCACCGGGGACGGGACACGCCGCGATCCCGCGCCGAGCGTCCCCGCGATCAGCGTCTCCGCCATGAGCGTCGAGGACTACGCCCGCGTGGTGCAGGTCCGCACCGAGTTCGTGGACTTCCTGCTGGCTCCGGCCCGCGGGGAGCTCGCCGCCGCGGCCTGAGGCCCGCCGCCGTGGACCTCCTCCTGGACCGTTCCGTGCTGCTGGGGGTGCGCACCCCGGAGCGCTGCCCCGAGCTGGCCGAGGTCCTGCGCCGGCACGGACACCGGCGGCTGTTCCTGCCCGCCACGGTGCTCGGGGAGCTGCTCGCCGAGCGGCCCGACGAGACGCTGTGGGCGGAGCAGCTCGAGCTGCGCTTCCCGGGCCGGGTGCTCCCCGCGGACGCCGCCGTGGCCCGGGCGTGGGGAGCACTGGTAGCGACGGCGGCGGCCGACCCGCTCGCCGGGCTCACCGCGGCCACGGCCCTGGTGCACGGGCTGACCGTGCTGACCGCGGAGCCGGGGCGGTACGCCGGCACCGGGGCGCCCGTGCTGGACGCGTCCCCCGCCCGCCGGTAGCCCTCAGACGGCCCGGCGGTGCCGGCGGCTACGCCCCTGCCCCTGCCCCTGCGCCGAGAGCGCCACGGCGCGCTCGTAGTGCTCGAGCAGCTGCCCGACCAGCACGTCCCACGTCCGGCCCTGGACCGCCGCGTGCGCCGCGACGCCGAACGCGGCCCGCTTCGCCTCGTCGCCCAGGAGGTCAGCCACGTGCCCGCGCAGCGCCCCGAGGTCGCCCGGGGGATAGAGCCAGCCGGTGCGGGAGCGGTCCACGAGGTCGAGGGGACCGCCCCGGCCGGTCGCGACGACCGGCACCCCCGAGGCCATGGCCTCCTGGATCGTCTGGCAGAACGTCTCGAACTCGCCGGGGTGGACGAACACGTCGAAGGACGCCATGATGCGCGCCAGGTCGGCACCGCTGCGGCGCCCGGTGAAGTGGGCCTGCGGGAGCCGGCGGCGCAGGGCGTCCTCCTCCGGGCCCGAGCCCACCACCACCAGACGGGTGCCGGGCAGGTCCGCGACCGCGGAGAGGTCCTCGACCTGCTTCTCCGGGGCGATCCGGCCCACGTAGCCGACGATCCGCCGGCCGCCGCCGACCTCCTCCCGCCACCGCTCGTCCCGGTGCCGGGGGGAGAAGCGGGTGGTGTCCACCCCGCGCCGCCACAGGTGCACGTCCTGGACGCCGTGCTCGGTGAGCTGCCGGACCGCCGCGGTGGACGGCGCGAGCGTGAGCGTGGCGAGGTTGTGCATGGAGCGCACGTGCCCCCACAGGAGCTGCTCGAGGAACGGGGCCCCGTACTTGGCCGCGTAGCCGGGCACGTCGGTCTGGTAGACCGCCACGCACGGCACCCCGAGCTGCTGGGCCGCCAGGATCGCCCGGCGGCCCAGCACGAACGGGGAGGCCACGTGGACCACGTCCGGCCGGAAGCGCTCCAGCTGCCGCCGCACCCGGGCCACGGTCCCGCCGGCCACCCGCACGGCGGGGTAGCCGGTGAGCGGAACCGCGGGCAACCGGTGCACCGGCACCCCGTCGAGGTCCTGGACGACCTGCTCCGCCGGGCGCCCGAGCGGCGCGGGGTCGTAGGAGGGCGCCACGACCACGACGTCGTGCCCGCCGGCGACCAGCTGCTCGACGACCCGCAGCACCGAGTGGGTGACTCCGTTGAGGTGGGGGAGGAACTGCTCGGCGACCACGGCGACTCTCATGCTCACGAGCCTGCCGGGGCCGGGCGACCGGACGGCAAGCGGGGCGTGGCCCGCCGGTGAAGGCGCCGTGAAGCCTCGGCCGGGGTGCCGCCCGGGCGTGGGAGGATGGTCGGTGATGAACTCCCAAGGCCTGTCCTCCCCCGCTGCACGCCCGGACCGCCGGGGTGTGCCCATGCCGCTGTGGCTGCAGGGCGTGCTGGAACTCGGCTCCGTGGCCGTGGTGTCCTACCTGCTGGTCCTGCTGACCGTCCTCATGGTGTGGCTCGCCGACGGCTTCGACACCCTCGGCCTGACCGGCGGGTTCGTGCTCTCCGGTCACGTGTGGCTGCTCGCCCACCTCACCCCGCTCCAGGTGGCCCTGGACCCGGGCGCAGGGCTGCCCGCGACCACCGGGACGCTCAACCTCGTCCCGCTCGGGCTGACCCTCGTGCCGTTCGCGCTCTCCTGGCACGCCGGGAGACGGCTGGCCCGCGCCTGCTGGGAGGGCCAGTTCTGGCAGCCGTACCTCAGCGGCCTGGCCGCCTACTCCTCGTTCGGCGCCGCCGCCGCGCTGCTCTTCAGCGGAGGGGAGGTCTCGGCGAGCCCGGCCGCGGCCGCCGTCTTCCCGCTCGTCCCCGTGGCCCTGGGCGGCTTCGTGGGCGCGTACCGGGCCTCCCGGTCGCTGCCGGGACTGATCGGCGTCAACGCCGCCGCGTGGGTCGAGCGCACGAGCCAGTACTCCCGCTGGGCCGGGTCCTACGTGTGGGCGGTGCTGCGCGCCGGCTTCGTCGCGGCCGTGGCCGGGGTCGGGGCCGGGTCCGCCCTGCTGGCCGCCGCCCTGTTCTGGAACTGGAACGACGTGGTGGGCGTCTACCAGCGGCTGGGCACCGGCGTGCCGGGGGACACCGCGCTGACGGGGCTCCAGCTCGGCTACCTGCCCAACCTCGCGGTCTACGCCCTGGCCTGGGCCACGGGCGCGGGCTTCGAGCTCGGCTCCGGCACGCACGCCTCTCCGCTGGGCACCGAGGCCGGGCCCGTGCCGCTGCTGCCGGCGCTCGCCGCGCTGCCGCCCGCCGAGCTCCCGGCCTGGGCGCTCGTGGTGGTCGTGCTGCCGGTCCTGGCCGGTGTCCTCGCCGGCTGGTGGTTCCTGCGCGAGGGGGAGAACCACCTGGACGACTGGATGGCGCTGCGGCTGCCCGCGCGCTGGATCACGTACCCGCTCTCGACGCTGCTGACCGGGGTCTTCGTGGGCGCCGTCGCGGGCGTGCTGGTGATGCTGCTGAGCTGGCTCGCGCACGGTTCGCTGGGGCTCGGCCGGCTCACGGAGGTGGGGCCGGACGGTCCCGCCGTGCTGCTGCTGTTCGGCGCCGAGGTGGCCGTCGGGGCGGCGGTCGGCTGCGTGGTGGGACCGTGGCTCGAGCACGAGCCGCCGTTCGCGCCGCCCCGCGGCGGCGAGGACGGCGAGGACGGGACACCGGCCGGCCGGCGGGCGGCGCGCCGGCGGCGCCGGGAGGAGACCGCGGCCCGTCGCGCGATGCGCTCGGCCGGCCGGCGGAGGCCGCGGCCCGCACGCGGGCACGGGGCTGACCAGCACGGGACCGAAGGGCACGGCGCCGACGGAGCCGGGGCCGGCCGCAGCACCGCGGACGGGCGCCGGGACGCGGGCCCGTGGGCGGCTCAGGGGCCGGCCGTGGCGGAGACCGGGTCCGCGGAGGCGTTCGACGTGGACGCGGCCGAGGCGCCCGCGGCGTCCTCCGACGCCGGCGCCGCCGGGCCGCCGGAGAGATAGCTCCAGATCCCGTCCTCGAGCTCCTGCTGGCACTGCGCCGCCCCGGAGAGGGTCAGGGTGCCGGCGACGCACTCCTGGTAGGCCTCGGCCACCGGCCACAGGGCCAGACGGGCCCCGCCGGTGAGCAGGCTCAGCGCGCCCAGCACGATCGCGGCGACCGCGCTCAGCACCAGCAGCCGGCGCTTGCCGGTCCCGCGGGAGCGCACGAGGGCCGCGACGCCCAGCCCGATCCCGAGGGCGGCCAGCGCGACCCCGGCCACGGTCGGCCACAGGGCGGAGCCGACGAGCACCAGGGCGACCGCCGCGCACACCAGCGCGCCCCCTGCCGTGCGGGTCGCGGCGGCGCGTCGTGCGTCCGCGGGGGCTGCCTCGGGGGTCGGGCGGGGAGGGGTCATGCCCTTCACTCTAGGGCACCCCGGGGGCCCCTCCCCGCCCGCCCGACTAGACTCGGGGGCATGCGCATCGTGGTCATGGTCTCCGGCTCCGGCACCAATCTGCAGGCGGTCCTCGACGCCGTCCGGGAGGGCCGGATCGACGTCGAGATCGCCGCCGTGGGTGCGGACAAGCCCTGCACCGGCTTGGAGCGGGCCCGGGAGGCCGGCGTCGAGACGTTCCTCGTCCGGCCCGGCGACCACCCCGACCGGACGCGGTGGAACCGTGCCCTGCAGGAGGCGGTGGCCGCCCGGGAGCCCGACCGGATCGTCTTCGCGGGGTTCATGCGGATCGTGGACGCCGAGTTCGTCGAGGCGTTCGCGGGGCGCATCGTCAACACCCACCCCTCGCTGCTGCCGTCCTTCCCGGGGGCGCACGCGGTGCGGGACGCCCTCGCGCACGGGGTGAAGGTCACCGGCGTCACCGTCCACGAGGTCGTGGCCGACGTCGACGCCGGTCCGATCCTGGCGCAGGCGGCGGTGCCCGTGGAGGAGGGGGACACCGAGGCGCAGCTGCACGAGCGGATCAAGGCCGCCGAGCGCGAGCTGCTCGTGCGCACGCTCGACGCGGCGGCCCGGCAGGGAGCCCTGCACGACGCCCGGTGAGCAGGCCCGGCGAGGGTCCGTAAAATGGTTCCCGGCGGACCCCGCCGGCAACCCCAGACCTCGAACGCTTGGAGAACCTGTGAGCCCCACCCAGCTTGACCGCGTGCCCCTCAAGAGGGCGCTGGTGTCCGTCTACGACAAGACCGGGCTGGAGGGTCTCGCCACGGGGCTGCACCGGGCCGGCGTCGCGATCGTGTCCACCGGCTCGACCGCACGGCGCATCGCCGACCTGGGCGTGCCCGTGACGGAGGTCGCGGAGGTCACCGGGTTCCAGGAGTGCCTGGAGGGGCGGGTCAAGACCTTGCACCCGCGGGTGCACGCGGGCATCCTCGCGGACCGCCGGAAGCAGGACCACATGGACCAGCTCGCCGAGCTGGAGATCGAGCCGTTCGACCTCGTGGTCGTGAACCTCTACCCGTTCGTGGACACCGTGCGCTCCGGCGCGGGCCAGGACGAGGTCGTCGAGCAGATCGACATCGGCGGCCCCTCCATGGTCCGGGCCGCCGCGAAGAACCACGCGGCCGTGTCCGTGGTCGTGGACCCGTCCTCCTACGACGCGGTCGTGGAGGCGGCGGCCTCGGGCGGCTTCGACCTGCGGGCACGCCGCCGGCTGGCCGCCGCGGCGTTCGCGCACACCGCCGCCTACGACACCGCGGTGGCCACCTGGACGGCCCAGCAGTTCGAGCAGGACGAGGACGCCAACTTCTGGCCGCCCTACGCCGGCCTGGCCCTGCAGCGCTCGGCCTCCCTGCGCTACGGCGAGAACCCCCACCAGAAGGGGGCGCTCTACGTGGACGAGGCCGCGTCCCCCGGCATCGCCCAGGCCGACCAGCTGCACGGCAAGGAGATGTCCTACAACAACTACGTGGACGCCGACGCCGCACTGCGCGCCGCCTACGACTTCGACGAGCCGGCCGTGGCCGTGGTCAAGCACAACAACCCCTGCGGGCTGGCCGTGGCCACCCCCGGCGCCGAGGACCCGATCGCCGACGCCCACCGCAAGGCCCACGCGTGCGACCCGCTCTCCGCCTACGGCGGGGTCATCGCCGCGAACCGGACCGTGACCCGGGCGATGGCCGAGACCGTGCAGGACATCTTCACCGAGGTCGTCGTGGCCCCCGGCTTCGAGCCGGCGGCCCTGGAGATCCTGCAGGCCAAGAAGAACATCCGCCTGCTCGAGCTGCCCGAGGGCTTCGCGCGGGACGTCCTCGAGTACCGGCAGATCTCCGGCGGCGCGCTGCTGCAGGTCTCGGACCGGCTCGACGCCGCGGGCGACGACCCCGCCGGCTGGACGCTGGCCGCGGGGGAGCCGGCGGACGAGCGGACGCTCGCCGACCTCGCCTTCGCGTGGACGTCGCTGCGGGCGGTGAAGTCCAACGCGATCCTGCTCGCCGACCGCGGCGCGTCCGTGGGCATCGGCATGGGCCAGGTCAACCGGGTGGACTCCTGCAAGCTCTCCGTGGAGCGGGCCAACGCCCTGGGCGAGGACGGCGCCGAGCGCGCGCGCGGCGCCGTGGCGGCCTCGGACGCGTTCTTCCCGTTCGCGGACGGCCTCCAGGTGCTCCTCGACGCCGGCGTGCGCGCCGTGGTCCAGCCCGGCGGCTCGATCCGGGACGAGGAGGTCGTGGCCGCGGCCGAGGCCGCCGGCGTGACGATGTACTTCACCGGGGCGCGGCACTTCTTCCACTGAGCTATCTCCCGGGGCCGTCTCCCGGGGCCGTCTTCCGGCAGGCGCCCCAGGGTGGCATGCCCCGCGCACGGCAGCGGCCGCACTCCCCGTGGGGAGTGCGGCCGCTGCCGTGCGTGCTGCCCGTGCCGGTGCGCGCGGTCGGCCCGCGCGCTCAGCTCAGGCGATCAGCTCACGCGCTGAGCGAGGAGAGGACCCGGTTGAAGGTCTCCGAGGGGCGCATCACCGAGAACGTCTTGGCGTCGTCCGGGCGGTAGTAGCCGCCGATGTCGGCGGGACGGCCCTGCACGGAGAGCAGCTCCTCGTTGATCGCGTCCTCGTTGGCCGCCAGCTGCTCCGCCACGGAGGCGAAGGCCTGGGCCAGCTCGACGTCCTCGTCCTGGCGGGCCAGCTCCTGGGCCCAGTACAGGGCCAGGTAGAAGTGGCTGCCGCGGTTGTCGATCTCGCCGGCCTTCCGGCTCGGGGACTTGTTCTCCTCGAGGAACGTGCCCGTGGCCCGGTCGAGGGTCTCGCCGAGGATCCGGGCACGCTCGTTGTCGGCCGTGGTCGCCAGGTGGTCGAGGCTCGCGGCGAGGGCGAGGAACTCCCCGAGGCTGTCCCAGCGCAGGTGGTTCTCCTCCACCAGCTGCTGGACGTGCTTCGGCGCGGACCCGCCGGCGCCGGTCTCGAAGAGCCCGCCGCCGTTGATGAGCGGGACCACCGAGAGCATCTTCGCGGAGGTGCCCAGCTCGAGGATCGGGAACAGGTCCGTCAGGTAGTCGCGCAGCACGTTGCCGGTGACCGAGATGGTGTCCTCGCCGCGGCGGATCCGCTCGATCGAGAACGCGGTCGCCTCCTCGGGGGACATGATCTCGATCTGCAGGCCCTCGGTGTCGTGCTCGGCCAGGTACTCCTCGACCTTGGCGATGAGGTTGGTGTCGTGGGCGCGGGTGCGGTCCAGCCAGAACACGGCCGGCGTCGCGGAGGCCCGCGCGCGGGTCACGGCGAGCTTGACCCAGTCGCGGATCGCGACGTCCTTCGTCTGGCACGCCCGCCAGATGTCCCCGGGGGAGACCTCGTGCTCGATGAGCACGGCGCCGGAGGAGTCGACGACCTGGACGGTGCCCTGCACGGGGATCTCGAAGGTCTTGTCGTGGGAGCCGTACTCCTCCGCCTTCATCGCCATGAGGCCGACGTTGGGCACGGAGCCCATGGTGGTCGGATCGAACGCGCCGTGGGCGCGGCAGTCGTCGATGACCACCTGGTAGACCCCGGCGTAGGAGCTGTCCGGCAGCACCGCGAGGGTGTCCGCCTCCTCGCCCTCGGGGCCCCACATGTGCCCGGAGGTGCGGATCATGGCCGGCATCGACGCGTCGACGATGACGTCGGAGGGCACGTGCAGGTTCGTGATGCCCTTGTCGGAGTTCACCATGGCGAGCTTCGGGCCCTCGGCGAGACCCTTGTCGATCGCGGCCCGCACGTCGTCGCGCACGTCGGCGGGCAGGGCGTCGAGGCCGTTGAGGATCGCCGCGAGCCCGTTGGCGGGGGAGAGGCCCGCCTTCTCGAGGGCCGCGCCGTGGGCGGCGAAGAGCTCCGGGAAGAACGCCTCGATGACGTGGCCGAAGATGATCGGGTCGGAGACCTTCATCATGGTGGCCTTCAGGTGCACCGAGAGCAGGACGTCCTCCCGCTTGGCGCGCTCGACCTGCTCCGCGAGGAACGCGTCCAGGGCGGCGGCCCGCATCACGGTGCCGTCGACGACCTCGCCGGCCAGCACGGGGACGGACTCCTTGAGCACCGTGGTGCTGCCGTCCTCGGCCACGAGGCGGATCGTCAGGGTGTCGTCGCCGTCCATGACCACGGACTTCTCGTTGTCCCGGAAGTCGTCGGCGCCCATCGTGGCGACGTTCGTCCTCGACTCCGCCGTCCACTCGCCCATGCGGTGCGGGTTCTTGCGGACATAGTTCTTGACCGAGGCGGGGGCGCGGCGGTCCGAGTTGCCCTCGCGCAGCACCGGGTTGACCGCGGAGCCCTTGATCTTGTCGTAGCGGGCCCGGGTCTCCTTCTCCTCCTCGGTGCGGGGCTCGTCCGGGTAGTCGGGGAGGGCGACGCCCTGCTCCTGCAGCTCCTTGACCGCGGCCTTCAGCTGCGGGACGGAGGCGGAGATGTTGGGCAGCTTGATGATGTTGGCCTCGGGCTTCTTGGCCAGCTCGCCGAGCTCGGCGAGGGCGTCGTCCACCCGCTGCTCCTCGGGGAGGCGGTCGCTGAACGCGGCGATGATGCGCCCGGCCAGGGAGATGTCACGGGTCTCCACCTCGACGCCGGCGGTCGAGGCGTAGGCCTCGATGATCGGCTTGAAGGAGTAGGTGGCGAGCAGGGGCGCCTCGTCGGTGCGGGTGTAGATGATCTTGGCCATGTGCGGGCTGTCTCCCAGGATGTCGTCGGATCGGTGGTGGTGCTTCCTGGTGCCAAGATACCCGAGGCGGCGCCCCGCCCGCTGGCCGGGCCCGCCGTCCGGCCGGAGGTCGCGGGCGGCCCGGGCACGGCGGCGGGCCCGTTCCCCGCGGGGAACGGGCCCGTGGCCGTGGAGGCCCCGCCCGGGGCGTGCCGGTGCCGGGGACCGGGCTCAGCCCTCCGTGGACTGGGTGGACCCGGCGCCGTTGACGAGCTCGCCCTCGCCGATCACGCGGTCGCCGGACTCGTCCCGGCCCTCGCCCAGGGCCTGCTGCTCGCCCTGGCCGGAGACCACCTGGATCTTGCGCGGCTTGGCCTGCGCCGAGACGGGGATCGTCACCGTGAGCACGCCGTTGTCGTAGTTCGCGGCGATGTTCTGGATGTCGATGCCCTGGCCCAGGTTGAGCTGGCGGACGAACGAGGAGCTCTGCCGCTCCCGGGTGATCCACTGGACGTCCTGCACCTCGGGCAGCTCCCGCTCCGCGCGGATCGTCAGCAGCTGGCCGTCGACGTCGACGTCGACGCTCTCCGGGTCGATGCCGGGCAGGTCCGCCCGGAGGATGTACTGGTCGCCGTCCCGGTACAGGTCCATGGGCATCTCGCGCAGGCCCTGCCGGGCGAACAGCGAGGCGGCGAGCCGGTCGAAATCGTTGAACGGGGTGAACATCGTGGCCACGTCAATCATCTCCTCAACCATATGAGCAATGTCTTCGACATTTAGTTGAGTCGAACCAACTCAACTGTCGACCATGATAATCCCGCTCCCCGCGGTCTTCAACGGGTCCCGGCCCCTATCGCCCAGGGCGAACCGCCCTCAGCGGGCGTCGTGGGGATACCGCACGCCGATCTGCGCCCGCACCCGGTCGAAGAGCTCCACGAGCTCGAGGGAGTCGGCCCACGGCATCACGGGGGACTCGAGCAGGCCCTGCTGCACGCAGCGGGTGGCCTCGCGCATCTCGAACACGTATCCGGCGCCCGCCACGTCCACGCGCTCCACGACGGGGGCGGCGCCCGTGCGGGCGCCCTCGGCGGTCTGCAGCACCAGGGTGGTCGGGCAGTTGATCCGTCCGTCCACCCGCAGCCAGCCGTCCGTGCCGCTGATCGTCACCTGGTGGGGGACCGTGGCGGACAGCGTGCCGCTCACGTGCGCCCGGCCGTGCCCGAAGTCCAGGGTCAGGGCGGTGTCCAGGTCCACGTCCGTGGCGCCGAGCTCCGCGCGGGCGCTCCAGCGCTCCGGGGCCCCCAGGACCGCGGAGGTCCACGTCAGGGGGTAGACCATCATGTCCAGCAGCACCCCGCCGCCGTCGGCCCGGCGGAACAGGCGGTGGGCCGGGTCCAGGGCCCGGTGCGTGCCGATGGACCCCTCGACCGAGCGGACCCGGCCGAGCCGGCCCTCCCGGACCCAGCGCATCGCGGTGCGGAAGCCGGGGGTCATGCGGGTCCAGACGGCCTCCATGAGGAAGACGCCGTGCTCGCGGGCCAGGCGGCACAGGTCCCGGACCTCCGCCGCGGTCATGGCGAGGGCCTTCTCGCACACCACGTGCTTGCCGGCCCGCAGCAGCGCCGAGACGTCCCGGTGGTGGTAGCCGTGCGGGGTGGCCACGTAGACGATCTCCACGTCCGGATCGGCCGCGAGCCGGTCCAGTCCCGTGCTCGTGGCGGTGCCGCCGTAGGCCCGCTCCACCCCGTGCCGGCGGGCGAAGTCCTCGGCGCGGTCCTGGTCCCGCGAGCTCACGGCCACGAGCCGGGCGTCGGGCAGCGCCGCGATGTCCGGGACCACCTTCTCCGCGATGTCGGCGGTGCTGACCACACCCCATCCGAGCGTGCGGCCGGTCGCGGTGCCGGGGTCGTCCAGGTGGGCGGCGTCGAGGGAGGCGTCGACGAACGGGCTGAGGGTCTGGGCAGGCATGGGCGCATTCTGCCACGCCGCGCGCCGCCGGGGTCCCGCCCGCCGGCTCCGATCGAACGACCGTTCGTGGCGTAGGCTGAGCCCGTGCCCCGGGTGAGCCAGCAGTACAAGGACGAGCGCCGCCGCGAGATCGTGGCCGCCGCCAGCGAGTGCTTCCTCGAGCACGGCTACGAGGGGGCGTCGATGCACCGCATCATCGCCGCCACGGGACTGTCCGCGGGGGCGCTCTACAACCACTTCCCGAGCAAGCAGGAGCTCGTGGCCGCGGCCGCCCGCGCGGCCCTGGACCGGGTCCTCGCGGCCGCGGAGGACGAGCCCGGCGCCGACCCCGCGGCGTGGGTCGTGGGACTGCTGGAGCGGCTGGCCGCGGATCACGCCACCACCCGCCTGCTGCTCATCACGTGGGGCGGGGCGGTGAGCGACCCCGGTCTGGCCGCGCTGGCCGGGGAGCACCTGGGGCGCGTGCGGGACCGGGTGGAGGAGCGCTACGGGCGGTGGGCGGTCGAGGAGCTGGGCCTCGACGACGACGCGGCCCGCGAGTGGGCCGGCATGTTCGCCCAGGCCATCCTCTCGGTGCTGCAGTGCTGGGTGGTGCAGTCGTGCCTGCTGCCCGGCTTCGACCACGGCGCGTACCTGGACTACGCGCGCACCCTCGCGGCGCAGTGACGGGCCGCCGGGCCCGGCTCAGGCGGTGAGCCGGCGGTGCTCGGCGGAGAGCCGGACGTAGGTGCGCGCGTTGGCGCGGACCTTCTCCTGCTCCTCGTCGGTGAGCTCGCGCCGGACCCTGGCCGGCACCCCCGCCACGAGGGACCGGGGCGGCACCACGGTGCCCTCGAGGACGACGGCGCCCGCGGCCACCAGCGAGCCCGTGCCGATCACGGCGCCGTTGAGGACGGTCGCGTTCATCCCGATCAGGACCTCGTCCTCCACGGTGCACCCGTGCACCACGGCGCCGTGGCCGACGCTCACGTCCGCGCCGATCGTGCACGGGTGGCCGGGGTCGGAGTGGACCACCACGTTGTCCTGCAGGTTGGACCGCGCGCCCAGCCGGACGGGGGAGCGGTCGCCGCGCACCACGGCGCCGTAGAAGACCCCGGACTCCGGTCCCAGCTCGGCGTCGCCCACGACCGTGGCGGTCGGGGCGACGAAGGCGGAGGAGTCGATCCGGGGCTCGTGCCCCCCGTGCGGGAGGACCGGTCCGGGCGTCGTGGAGTGTGCCATGGGCCCAGCCTAGCGGCGGGCCCGCCGCCCGCGGCTCAGACGCCCTGCCGCGTGACGGCCGGCCGCTGGGCGCGCTGGTGCCCGTGCTGGATGGCCACGCGGATCTTCTGGCCGCCCTTGAGCACGTACTCCGCGCCGTGCACGTGGATCGTGACGTCGTCCGCGCGCCGGGAGGCCCCCTCGAGCTCCAGGACGTGGTGGTCGATGCAGACCCGGATCACCTGGCCGCGGTACAGCACCGTGAACGAGACGGTGTCCAGCTGGCTCGGCAGGGCCGGGTCGAACTCGAGCCAGCCGCCGCGCACGCGCAGCCCCGCGTAGGCTCGGGTCACGACGTCGACGGAGCCGGCCATGGCGCCCAGGTGGATGCCCTCGCCCGTGGTCCCGCCCTGCGTGTCGTCGAGGTCCACCAGGAGGGAGTCCTGGAACGAGGACCACGAACGGTCCGGGTTCAGCCAGGCGAGCACCGAGGCGTTGACCACCCGGGACAGGGAGGAGCCGTGCGAGGACCGCGCGATGTAGAAGTCGACGGTGCGCTCGATGGCGGCGTGGTCCACCTCGTAGCCCATCCGGCCGAGCTCCTCGACGAGGCCGTCGGGGCCGAAGAGGTAGACCAGCATGATCGTGTCGGCCTGCTTGGCCAGCTTGTAGTTGTTGGTCATGTCGCCCTCGTTTTCCAGCAGGAGGTCGAGGCGGCCGATGTTGCGGTACTTGGCCCGGTAGTACTCCCAGTCCAGCTCGTCGAGGTCGTCGTAGCCGTGGAACTGGCTGATGGTGCCGTCCGTGTTGAACGGCACGAACATCCGCTCGGCCATCCGCTGCCAGGTCCCGACCTCCTCTGCCGAGAGGTCGAAGCGGGCGGAGAGCTCCTCGCGCTGGTGCTCCACCATGTCGTGGAAGATGTGGGCGCTGTGCCGGAACAGCCAGGCCGCCAGCACGTTCGTGTAGGCGTTGTCCTTCAGCCCGCCGCCGTGCTGGCCGCGCGGGCCGTCGTGGTACTCGTCCGGGCCCATGACGCCGGCGATGTGGTAGCGGCCGTCCGCGGGGTCGTAGTCGGTGAGGGACGCGAACAGCCTGGTGATTCCGATGATCAGCTCCGAGCCCTGCCCCGCCAGCCAGTCGAGGTCACCGGTGGTCTCGTAGTAGATCCAGGCGTTGTAGGCGATCGCGAGGCCCACGTGGAACTGCCGCCACGAGTTGTCCGGCAGCCACCGGTTGGAGTGGTGGTTGAACAGCTCCGGCGGGGTCTCCTCCCGGCCGTCCGAGCCGGACTGCCACGGGAACGCCGCGCCCTCGAGCCCGAACTCGGTGGCCCGGTGCTTGGCCATGGGCAGCCGGCGCCACCGGTAGGAGAGCAGCGCGCGCGTCACCTGCGGCTGGTGCAGGTTGACGACCGGGAGGATGTAGAGCTCGTCCCAGAAGATGTGCCCCCGGTAGCCCTCGCCGTGCAGGCCGCGGGCCGGGACGCCGGCGTCGCGCAGGGACATGTGCGGCGCCAGCGTCTGGGCCACGTGGAACAGGTGCACCCGCAGCGCCAGCTGGGTGATGGGCAGCTCCCCGGTGCGCTCCTCCGGGTCCGGGCACACGTCCACGTCGAAGCGGTCCCACAGCAGGGACCACTCGATCTCGTGCGAGGGCAGCAGGCCCCGGACGCCGCTGGGGTTGCGGTCGAGCTCCGCGAGGGCGCCCTCGCGGGGGGAGCCGATCGCGGCGTCGCGGCTCGTGACCACGGCCGTGGTCGAGTCGATGATCACCGGGCGGCCGTCGGCGATGTTGACCTGGTGGCGGCGGAACTCGGTGCCGCCGGGCCGGATCTCGCGGCGCTCCCGGACGTTCTGGCCGCCCTCGATGGTGGTGCGCTGGGCCGTGGTGATCTCGATCTTGGACTGGGTGGTGCGCACGTGCGAGAGCAGGGTCTCGTGGTCGTCGGGCAGCGAGGTCGACTCGAGGTCCACGAGGTGGTGGTCGTTGAGGTCCTGGTACTCCGCGACCCCGTTGTTGCGCACGCTGGGGTCGATGCCCGTGCGCAGGTGCAGCCGCCCCGAGAACCCCCGGGCGGTCACCGTGGTCTCCTGCGCCCCCAGGTGGCGGAAGCGCAGCGACACGAGGCGGCGCTGGACGATCTCCAGCCGGGCGTGGGCCCCGTCCTCGCCCCGGTCGCCGTTGAGGTCGGTGAGGATCAGGGACCGGATGAGCAGCCCGCGGCGCAGGTCGAGCTCGATCCGCTCGTCGGACGGGCGCAGCCCGCCCTCCGACCACCAGTCGCCGCCGGAGACCCGCAGGTCCAGGTGGGTCCAGTTGGGGGCGTTGACCATGGACTCGTGCTCGACGTCGCGGCCGCTCAGGTGGCTCACCACCCGGTTGAAGATGCCGGCCAGGTAGTTGCCGGGGTAGTGCACCCCGTTGTCGGGGAACTCGCAGGCCGACCCGCGCACGCCCATGTAGCCGTTCGCCAGCGTCAGCAGGGTCTCCCGCCGGGCCTCGGTGGCCGGGTCGAAGCCCTCGAAGACCAGCTTCCAGGGGTCGTCGCGGCGGGCGCCGAGGTCGAGCTCGCCGACGTCGTTGAGCACGACCGTGGCACCGGCCCGGTACAGGTCCTTGCGCTCGCCGTGGCGGCGGATCCCCACCACCATGCCGAAGCCGCCGGCGGCCGCGGCCTGCACCCCGGACACGGCGTCCTCCACCACCGCGGAGCGGGCCGGGTCCACCCCGAGCATCTTCGCGCAGGTCAGGAACGTGTCCGGCGCCGGCTTGCCGGGCAGCCCGTGCTCGGCGGCGAAGTGGCCGTCCACGATGATGTCGAAGGAGTCCTGCAGCCCGGCCGCCGCCAGCACGGGGACGCTGTTGCGGCTCGCGGTGACGAGACCCACCGGCACCCCGGCGGCGCGCAGCCGCTCGATGAGCGCCACGGTCTTCTCGAACACCCGGACGCCCTGGACCTGCAGGGCGTCCTGGAAGTAGGTGTTCTTCAGCACGGCCTGGCCCTGCACCGTCCAGGCCCCCGGCGTCTCGTCGCCCTCCGGCAGGCAGGCGCCCCGGGCGGCGAGCAGGGAGCGGATCCCGTCCTCGCGCCGCCTCCCGTCCACGTAGTGGCGGTAGTCGGCGTCGGCGTCGAAGGGCCGCCGGTCCACCGTGGTGCCGGCCTCGGCCGGCTCGAGCCGGTCGTCGGCCAGGATCGCGTCGAAGAGGGTCTTCCAGGCCGCCGCGTGCACGGCCGCGGTGTCCGTGACCACCCCGTCCATGTCGAAGATCACGGCCTCGTGGGGGATGCGCAGCTGGTCGACCGCCTGCGGCAGCGCGTCCGCGCCCTGGATGCGCGGCAGGGAGGCGGTGAACGGGGCGGTGGGCAGTGCGTTCACGAGAGTTCCTCCGGAAGGTGGGTGCGGCGTCCGCGACCCCTCGGAACCGCACGGAGAAACCCCCAGCACGCGGCACGCGACGGACCCCGGACGCGGCGTTGCGGTTTGGCACTGGAGCGGGGACGGCCGTCCGTGCCGACGGTTCCTGACCAGCTCATTAAACGGCTCGGGGGCCGCGGGGGCAAGCCGCGTCCGCTCAGCGGTCGGCCAGGGGGAGGCGGACGGTGAACCGGGTGCAGCCCGGGACGCTGCTGACGTCGATCCGCCCGTGGTGGGCGCGCACGATGGCGTCGACGATCGAGAGCCCCAGGCCGGCGCCGCGGGAGCTCGCGGCGCGGGCGTGGTCCTCCCGGGCGAAGCGGGAGAAGATGTGCTCGAGGAAGTCGGCGCCGATGCCGGGACCGTCGTCGCCCACGGCGAGCACGGCCTCGCCGCCGGGCCCCGGTCCGGCGTTCGCCTCCGTCCCGAGCGAGGCCGTGACCGTCGTCCCCGCGGGCGTGTGCTGGTGGGCGTTGGCGAGCAGGTTGATGAGCACCTGGCGCAGCTGGGCCGGGTCCCCGCGCACGAGCACGGGCTCGTCGGGCAGCTCGAGCCGCCAGACGTGGCCGGGCGCCGCGACCCGGAGGTCGCTGACGGTCTCGACCACCAGCTCGAGGAGGTCGACGTCCTCGGTGACCACGGCCCGTCCCTCGTCCAGGCGCGCGAGCAGCAGCAGGTCCTCGACGAGCGCGGTCATCCGGGCCGCCTCGGACTCCACCCGGGACAGGGAGCTGCGGCCCTGCGCGCTCATCGGCTCCGTGAGCCGGATCAGCTCCGCGTAGCCGCGGATGCTGGCCAGGGGGGTGCGCAGCTCGTGGCTGGCGTCGGCCACGAACCGGCGCACGCGCGTCTCGCTGCGCTGGCGGGCGGTCAGCGCGTGGGCGACGTTGTCCAGCATCCGCCCGAAGGCGTGGCCGAGCCGGCCCACCTCCGTGTCCGGGTGCGCGGCCGGCGCCACGGCCCCCACCGGCAGGACCACCTCCCCGTGGTCGAGGTCGAGCTCCGAGACGCGGGTCGCCACGTCGGAGAGCCGCTCCACGGGGCGCAGGGTGCGCCGGACGACGACGAGCCCGACCAGCCCCGTGGCGGCGATGGCGCCGGTCGAGATCGCCGCGGTGCTCACCCCGAAGCTGCGCAGGGTGTCCTCCTTGTCGGCCAGCGGCAGACCGGTCAGCACGAGGCCCCAGTCCCACGGGTCGTCGACCACGAGCACGCGGTAGCCGCCCACGGCCAGCTCCACGTCCACGGGGCCCCACTGCCGGCCCCCCTCGTCGTCCGACTCGGCGCCGAGCGCCGTCACGAGCTTCCCGATCCGCCGCCGGTCCTCGTCGGTCAGCTCCTGCCGCGTCCCGTCGGGGGCGAAGAGCCCCGCGCGGACCACCTCGCCGTCCACGACCCGGGCGTTGAGGGTGCCGGCGCCCTGCGCGGGGACGTCCATCATGGCCTCGAGCTCCTCCGAGGGCCCGGCGGCGGCACGGACCCCGTACTCGATCGTGCGGAAGGAGGCGTCCCTGACCCGGCCGTCCAGCTGCTCGCCCAGGGACACGTTGAGGACCGCGAGGCCCAGGGCGCCGACGGCGGCGCACGCGACGGTCAGCAGCGCCAGGACCGTCAGCAGCAGCTTGGTGCGCAGCTGCAGCGCCCGGCCCGCGCCCCGCGGCCGGGCCCGCGTCCCGGTCGCTTCCGGGCCCGTCGGATCGGTGCCCGTCGGATCGGTGCCCGTCGGGCCGGTGCCGGTCGGATCGGTGCTCGTGGGACCGGTGCTCATGGGGCGGCACGTCCTCGGCGGGTGCTCACTCGGCCGGTTTGAGCACGTAGCCGGCGCCGCGCACGGTGTGGATCATGGGCGGGCGCCCGGCGTCGATCTTCTTGCGCAGGTAGGAGATGTAGAGCTCCACCACGTTGGTCTGGCCGCCGAAGTCGTAGCCCCAGACCTGCTCGAGGAGCTGCGGCTTGCTCAGCACCCGCCGCGCGTTCTCCATGAGGCAGCGGAGCAGGTCGAACTGGGTGGCCGTCAGCGCGATCTCCTCGCCCCCGCGGCTGACCTCCCGGGTGTCCGCGTTGAGCACGAGGTCGCCCACGACCAGCTCCGCGGCGTCCGGGTGGGCGATGCCCGCGCGCTGCACCAGGCGGTGCAGCCGCAGCAGCAGCTCCTCCATGTCGAACGGCTTCGTCACGTAGTCGTCCCCGCCCGCCGCCAGGCCGGTGATGCGGTCCTCGGTGCTGTCCTTCGCGGTGAGGAACAGGGCCGGGACGGTGGGGGAGAAGGAGCGGATCCGCTCGAGCACCTCCACCCCCGAGCACCCCGGGAGCATGACGTCCAGCACCAGGACGTCGGGCCGGAAGCCGCGGGCCTCGGCCACCGCGGCGTCCCCGTCGTGGGCGGAGCGCACCTGCCAGCCCAGCATCGACAGCCCCATGGACACCATCTGGGCCAGCAGCGGCTCGTCGTCGACGACGAGGGCGCGCACCGGTGCGCCGTCGGGGTGCCGCAGGCGCGGGAGGTCCACGGCGGTGGGCCGCTGCACGGGCTCGGTCACGACGGAATCCCTCCTGGTCCCCGCCGGCGGCACCGGCGTCCTCGGACCGTCCTCAGCGTAGCGCCGCACCGGCCCCCGATCACCCGCGGATCGTTTGCGGACGCACTTCACAGCCTCGGCACAGGAAGCCGATAAGAGCGCCACATCCCCGTCTGCTGGAGTGGATCCACGACCGGGCCAGGAGGCCCGGACCCCCGGGCAGGTGCCCGCGGGACACCACGAGAGGGGAACCACCGCCATGCTGCACACCCGCCACCCCGCCGGACAGGCCCGGGCCGCGGAGCCGTCCGCGGGCCCGCCCGCCCGCCGGCGCCTGGTCGGGATCGACGCGGCCCGCGGCCTCGCCCTGCTCGGCATGGTCTCCGTGCACATCCTGCCGTCCTGGGACCCGGAGACCTTCGAGGCCACCGCCCAGTGGACGCTGTTCTCGGGCCGGGCCGCCGCCCTCTTCGCCCTCCTCGCCGGCGTGGGCCTGGCCCTCGGCTCGGGCGGGACCCGGGTGCACGAGGGCCGGCGGACGACCGCCGACCGGGCCGGTCTGCTCGTGCGCGCGGTGCTCATCACCGCGCTGGGACTGCTGATCAACCAGCTCTCGCCCGGCGACCCGCCCGCCTACAACATCCTGGTCTACTACGGCGTGTTCTTCCTGCTCGCCCTGCCCTTCCTGCACCTGTCCGTGCGCGCCCTGCTCGCCTGGGCGGCGGGGCTCGCCGTGCTCGGTCCCGTGCTGGTCCACTCGCTCGGCCCCGCGCTGCCCGGGTTCACCGTCTACAACCCCGGCCTCGCCGAGCTCCTCACCCAGCCGGGCACCACCCTCGCCCAGCTGCTCGTGACCGGTTCGTACCCCGGGGTGACGTACCTCGTCTACCTCCTCGCAGGCCTGGCCCTGGGGCGGCTGGACCTCTCGGCCGTGCGCACGCAGGCCGGCCTCGCGATCGGCGGGGCCGCGCTCGCGGTGTTCTCCTCCGTCACCTCCTGGTTGCTGCTGCACCCCCTCGGCGGCATCGAGCGGCTGCTCGCCGCGAGCCCCTACCTGGACCGGGGGGACGTCCAGGACGTCCTCGTGTACGGGCCGGACCCCGTCCTGCCCTCCGCCACCTGGTGGTGGCTGGCCGTGACCGGGCCGCACACCAACACCCCGCTCGCCCTGCTGAGCGGAGTGGGCACCGGCGCCCTCGTGCTCGGCCTGTGCCTCCTCGTGGCCCGCCGGGCCGAGCAGGTGCTGCTGCCGCTGGTCGCGGCCGGCTCGATGACGCTCACCCTGTACTCGGCGCACCTGCTCGGGCTCTTCCTGGAGCTGCACTACGAGCAGCCGGTGCTGTGGTTCCTCGTGCACGTCCTGCTGGGCACCGTGTTCGCCGTCCTGTGGCACCGCGCCCGGGGCCAGGGACCCCTCGAGCGGGTCGTCGGCCGGGCCGCCCACGCCGGACGGGACCGGGTGCTGCGCCATCGCCTAAACTCGTAGACGGTCCACCCAGGTCCCCGACTTCAGGAGCGGCATGTCCACGAGCACGTCCCCGTCCGTCACCAACCAGCCCCTCACCGAGGTCGATCCGGAGATCGCGGCGGCGATCGCCGACGAGCTCGGCCGCCAGCGCGGCACCCTCGAGATGATCGCCTCCGAGAACTTCGCGCCCCGGGCGGTCCTCGAGGCCCAGGGCTCGGTGCTGACGAACAAGTACGCCGAGGGCTATCCCGGGCGCCGCTACTACGGCGGCTGCGAGTTCGTCGACGTCGTCGAGAACCTGGCCCGGGACCGGGCCACGGCCCTGTTCGGCGCCAAGCACGCCAACGTGCAGCCGCACTCCGGCGCCCAGGCCAACACGGCCGTCATGCAGGCGCTCATGACCCCCGGCGACAAGCTGATGGGCCTCTCCCTGGCCCACGGCGGCCACCTCACCCACGGGATGAAGCTCAACGTCTCCGGCAAGCTCTACGAGATCGCGGCCTACGAGGTCGACCCCGACACCTACACGATCGACATGGACAGGGTCCGGGAGCAGGCCCTCGCCGAGCGCCCGCAGGTCATCGTGGCCGGCTGGTCCGCGTACTCGCGGGAGCTGGACTTCGAGGCGTTCCGCGCGGTCGCCGACGAGGTCGGGGCGAAGCTGTGGGTGGACATGGCCCACTTCGCGGGCCTCGTGGCCGCGGGCCTGCACGCCAACCCCGTGCCGCACGCCCACGTGGTCACCTCGACCGTGCACAAGACCCTCGCCGGACCCCGCTCCGGCGTGATCCTGACCACGGGTGAGCTCAAGAAGAAGATCGACTCCGCCGTCTTCCCTGGCCAGCAGGGCGGCCCGCTCATGCACGCCATCGCGGGCAAGGCCGTGGCCTTCAAGATCGCGGCCACCGAGGAGTTCCGCGCCCGCCAGGAGCGCACGGTCGAGGGCGCCCGGATCCTCGCCGAGCGCCTCGGGGCCGACGACGTCGCCCGGGCCGGGGTGTCCGTGCTGACCGGCGGCACCGACGTGCACCTGGTCCTGGTGGACCTGCGCGACTCCGAGCTGGACGGCAAGCAGGCCGAGGACCTCCTGCACCGGGCGGGGATCACCGTCAACCGCAACGCCGTGCCGTGGGACCCGCGGCCGCCGATGGTCACCTCCGGGCTGCGGATCGGCACCCCCGCGCTGGCCACGCGCGGCTTCGGCGCACCGCAGTTCGAGGAGGTCGCCGAGATCATCGCCACCGCCCTCAAGCCCGGGGCCGACATCGACGCCCTGCGGGCCCGCGTGGACCGGCTGGCCGCGGACTTCCCGCTCTACGACGGCCTCGAGGAGTGGTGAGCGTGGGCGCACGGATCCTCGACGGACGGGCGGCCTCCGCCGCCATCAGGACCGAGCTCGCCGAGCGCGTGGCCGTGCTGGCGGAGCGGGGGATCACCCCCGGCCTCGGCACGGTGCTCGTGGGCGACGACCCCGCCTCGCACTCCTACGTGGGCGGCAAGCACAAGGACTGCGCCGAGGTCGGCATCTCCTCGATCCGCCGCGACCTGCCCGCGGACGTCTCCCAGGAGGAGCTCGAGCGCGTCCTCGACGAGCTCAACGCGG
This sequence comes from Kocuria sp. GQ42, assembly GCF_059758435.1. Lineage (NCBI taxonomy): Bacteria > Bacillati > Actinomycetota > Actinomycetes > Micrococcales > Micrococcaceae > Kocuria > Kocuria sp. GQ42. The sequence goes on from NZ_JCAXEN010000002.1 coordinate 140,990, forward strand.
ACCCCGCGTGCACCGGCTACATCGTCCAGCTGCCGCTGCCCGGGCACATCGACACCAACGCGATCCTCGAGCGCATCGACCCGGACAAGGACGCCGACGGGCTGCACCCGACCAACCTCGGCCGCCTCGTGCTCAACGTCTCCGAGCCGATGACCTCCCCGCTGCCGTGCACGCCGAACGGGGTGATCGAGCTGCTGCGCCGCAACGACGTCGAGCTCGCGGGCCGGCACGTGCTCGTCGTGGGCCGCGGCGTGACCGTCGGACGGCCGATCGGGCTGCTGCTGACCCGCAAGGAGATCAACGCCACGGTCACCCTCGCCCACACCGGCACGCAGGACCTCGACGCGCTGCTGGCCCAGGCCGACGTCGTCGTGGCCGCCGCCGGGCGGCCGCACATGATCACGGCCGACAGCCTCAAGGACGGCGTGGTGCTCCTCGACGTCGGGGTCTCCCGCGTGGAGGACCCCGAGACCGGGAAGAAGAGGCTCACCGGGGACATCGACCCGGCCGCCGCGCAGAAGGCCTCCTGGATCTCCCCCAACCCCGGCGGGGTGGGGCCCATGACCCGGGCCATGCTGCTGCTCAACGTGGTGGAGACCGCCGAGCGGCACGCCGGCCTCCGCTGAGCACCGTCCACCGCGCCGCGCCCCCGGGAGCCCTCGCTCCCGGGGGCGCGGCCGTCCCCGGGACCGGGCGGGGACGGCGCCCGCGCCGGTTCGTGGCCCGGGCCGGGATTTGAGACAATGGGGACCATGCGCTCCCTCGGATCCCCGACCCCGTCCACCGCCCCGGCCGCCGAGCCCGCCTCCCGCACCGCCCTGTGGGGCACGGTGATCGGGCTGGCCGTGCTCGTGGTGATCTTCGTGGTGGCGCTGCTGCAGGCCGCGAACGCCAACTCGTGGCTGGGCTGGGCGCTCGCCGGCATCGCCCTCGGCTGGCTGCTGCTCGCCACCTGGGTGGTGCTCATGGTCCGCAAGGCCGCCCGCTTCGGCCGCCGGCAGGTCGACGAGGCCCGGGAGCAGCTGCGCAGCGGCACCGGCCGCGCCCCCACCGTCACCGGGTCCGCCGCCGGCTCCATGCGGGACGAGAAGCTCTCCCACAGCTTCCAGATCGTCCTGGTCCAGTCCAAGGTGATCAAGCAGGAGCTCGCCGCGCTGCCCGTCGAGGGCCCCGAGCGCGAGGCGCTGGACCGCGCCCTCGACACCATCGACATCACGGCCGGCAACGGGATGAGCATGCTGCGCCAGGAGCCCCTCAGCGGCACCGTGGTCGACTGACCCCGACCGCCCCGCGGCACGAACCCCCACAGCACGACCCCCGCTCACCACCACCCGGAAGCCAGGTGCCCCCGCATGTCCCGCCCCGAGAACGTCCTGCGCGTCGCCACCGTCAACGTCAACGGCATCCGCGCCGCCTACAAGCGCGGCATGGCCGACTGGCTGGCGGGCCGTGACGTCGACATCCTGTGCCTGCAGGAGGTCCGGGCCCCCGACCGGATCGTCCGGGACCTGCTCGACGAGCAGGTGTGGGACGTCCACCACGCCGAGGCCGCCGACAAGGGCCGGGCGGGCGTGGCCGTGGCCACCCGCCGGGACGCCCGGGACGGGTCCCTGCTGTCCGTGCGGCGGCGCGACTCCATCGGCCACGAGCACTTCGAGACCGCGGGCCGGTGGGTCGAGACGGACCACGACCTGGCCGACGGCACCACGCTCACCGTGGTCTCGGCCTACGTCCACTCCGGGGAGGTCGGCACCCCCCGCCAGGACGACAAGTACCGCTTCCTCGACGTCATGACCGAGCGGCTGCCCGAGCTCGCCCGCACCCGGGAGCACGTGCTCGTCGTCGGAGACCTCAACGTGGGGCACACGGAGCTCGACATCAAGAACTGGAAGGGCAACGTCAAGAACGCCGGCTTCCTGCCCGAGGAGCGCGCCTACTTCGACCGCTTCTTCGGCGAGCACGGGTACAAGGACGTCGCCCGGGAGCTGGCCGGACCGGTCCCCGGGCCGTACACGTGGTGGTCCTACCGCGGCAAGGCCTTCGACACCGACGCCGGGTGGCGCATCGACTACCACATGGCCACCCCGGGGCTCGCGGCCCGGGCGGTGACCGCCGCCGTGGACCGCGCCCCCAGCTACGACACCCGCTTCTCCGACCACGCGCCCGTGGTGGTCGACTACCAGCTCTGACCCGTTCGCCCGCTCCGCGCCCCGACGGCGCCCGCCCGATCGAAGGACCCCGCACCGTGACCCCTGAGCCCGTACCGTTCGACGTCCCCACCGCCTCCGGCAAGCCCCGTGTCGTCTCGGGGGTGCAGCCCTCGGCGGACTCCCTGCACCTGGGCAACTACGTGGGGGCCGTGCGCAACTGGGTGGACCTGCAGGACGACAACGAGTGCGTGTTCTTCGTGGCCGACCTGCACGCCATCACCGCCGAGCAGGACCCGGCCGCCCTGGCCCAGCGGACCCGCGTCACGGCGGCCCAGTACATCGCCGCGGGCATCGACCCCGAGCGCTCCACCCTGCTGGTGCAGTCCCACGTGCCCGAGCACGCCCAGCTGGCCTGGGCGCTCAACTGCATCACGGGCTTCGGCGAGGCGTCCCGGATGACGCAGTTCAAGGACAAGTCCGCCCGTCAGGGTGCCGAGAACGCCACGGTCGGCCTGTTCGCCTACCCGGTGCTCATGGCCGCCGACATCCTGATCTACCAGGCGCACCAGGTCCCGGTGGGGGAGGACCAGCGCCAGCACCTCGAGCTGACCCGCAACCTCGCCCAGCGCTTCAACACCCGCTTCGGGGACACGTTCGTGGTGCCGGACGCGAAGATCCTCGCCGAGTCCGCCAAGGTCTACGACCTGCAGAACCCCACCGCCAAGATGTCCAAGTCCGCCGCGTCCGAGAGCGGGCTGATCAGGCTGCTCGACCCGGCCAAGAAGAACGCGAAGAAGATCAAGTCCGCGGTCACCGACGACGGCACGGAGATCCGCTTCGACCGCGAGACCAAGCCGGGCATCGCCAACCTGCTGACCGTGTACTCGGCGCTCACCGGACGGCCCGTGGCCGACCTCGTGGCGGAGTACGAGGGGAAGCTGTACGGCCACCTCAAGGTGGGGCTGGCCGAGGTGGTCACCGAGACCCTGGACCCGATCCAGGCCCGCGCCCAGGAGCTGCTGGACGACCCCGCGGAGCTGGACCGCCTCCTCGCCCGGGGCGCCGAGAAGGGCCGCGAGATCACCGTCCGGACCCTGGCGGGGGTCTACGACCGGATGGGCTTCCTGCCGCGCCTGGGCGGGTCCGGGGGGCTGGGCTAGGCTGGGTCCCGTCCTGTGAGGAGTTGAGTTGACCCGAACACAGCAGTCCCCCACCATCCGCCCCGGCCAGGTGTACGCGGGCGTGGTGATCGAGCTGCCCGAGCCCGTGGGCCGGGAGCTCCAGGACTGGCGCGCGTCCTTCGGGGACCCCGCCTCCTACGCCGTGCCGGCGCACATCACGCTGATGATCGCCCCGCAGGCGGAGCGCTGGGCGGACGTCGTGCAGCGGGTCGGCGCCGTGGCCCGCGAGTGGGAGCCGTTCCGGGTGGAGATCAACGGCACCGGCACGTTCCGCCCCGTGAGCCCCGTGGTCTACCTCCGCATCCAGGAGGGCGAGGAGCAGTGCCGCGCGCTGCACGACGCCCTGCACGAGGAGCAGCTCGTCTCGGCGTCCCCCTTCGAGTTCCACCCCCACGTCACGATCGCCCAGGCCGTGGAGGAGGAGGATCTCGACCGCGCCCAGGAGATGCTGCGGACCTACCGCGCCGGGTTCCTCGTGGACCGGATCGGTCTCTACGAGCTCGACGGCCGGGGCGTCTGGCGGATCCGCGAGGAGTTCCCCTTCTCGGGGCGCGACCGCGACCGGCGCTGAGCCGCCCGGCCATGAGCACCCGCGCCGGTCCCCGCACCGGCCCCGCCCCCGAGCTGCCGCCGCGCGCGATCGACCGCCACGGCATGCGGCGCGAGGCCCTGCGCCAGCGGGCGCTGCTGCGCGAGAAGCGGGCCGCCGGCGCCGGCGCCCTCGGGCTGGCCGGCTCGGTGCTCGCGGTGGCGCTCGCCGAGACCTACCGGCGGATGCCGGTCCGCGTGGTCCTGCACTACCTCTTCCACGGCGGGCCCCTCATGGCGGCGGGCCTGTCCTTCGTGCTGATCTTCGCGTCCACCGCCCTGCTGGTGATGGGCTTCTCCGTGATCGGCGTGTTCCTCGGCAACGACCCCCTGGTGCGCGACGCCGTGGTGGAGGCCGTGACCGAGCGGGTCCCCGGCCTGCTGGACACCGGGGACGGGGGAGTGGTCCCCCTCGAGCTGCTCGAGGACACCCGCCCCTTCACCCTGGCCACGGTGATCGGCGGCGCGGTCCTGTTCTTCTCCGGCTGGCGCTGGGTCTCCGGGGTGCGGCTCGCGTTCCGCCGGCTCTTCGAGGTGCCCCCCGCGCAGGGCCTGCCCATCGCGGCCGTGCCGCGCGACCTGCTGGGGCTGCTCCTGCTGGGCGTGCTGCTCGCCCTCTCGGTCGTGGCCAACGGCGCGGCCTCGGGCCTCCTGGGCTTCCTGCTGGACACCGCCGGGGAGCTCGGCTGGGGCAGCGGCCCCGACTGGCTGCGCACCGGGCTGATCTGGGCGCTGAGCACCCTGCTCGTCGTCGTGCTGGACGCCCTGTTCGCCCTCGAGCTCGTGCGGGGCGTGGCCGGGCTGCGGATCACCCGCCGCGCCCTGGCCGTCACCGTGCTCGCCGCGGCGGCCGGCAGCTTCGCGCTGCGCTACATCGGGGGCACGGTGGTCGCCGGGGCCACCACCAACCCGTACCTGCTCTCGGTCGCCCTCGTGGTGGGCGTGCTCCTGTGGTTCTACCTGTTCAACCAGATCCTGCTGTTCTCGGCGGCGATCGGGGCGATCGTGCACGCGGACCAGCGCGGCGGGCGGGTGCACCCCGACGGCGAGACCGTGGCGATCACCGTGGTGCCCATGGCCACCCTGACCGGGCGCCGCTGAGCCGCCGCCGCGCACGGACGACGGCGGCCCGCCCCCTGCCGTGCAGGGGACGGGCCGCGGCGGCCTGGGGGCACGCTCACATGGAGCGGCTCAGGATGGCGTTCTTGACCTCGGCGATGGCCTTCGTGACCTGGATGCCGCGCGGGCACGCCTCGGTGCAGTTGAAGGTCGTGCGGCACCGCCACACGCCCTCCTTGTCGTTGAGGATCTCCAGGCGCAGGTCCCCCGCGTCGTCGCGGGAGTCGAAGATGAACCGGTGCGCGTTGACGATCGCCGCCGGACCGAAGTACTGGCCGTCGGTCCAGAACACGGGGCAGGACGACGTGCACGCGGCGCACAGGATGCACTTGGTGGTGTCGTCGAAGCGCGCCCGGTCCTCCTGGGACTGGTAGCGCTCCATGGTCGGCTCGTTGCCGCCGGCCACGAGGAACGGCATGATCTCGCGGTAGGACTGGAAGAACGGCTCCATGTCCACGATCAGGTCCTTCTCGCACGGCAGGCCCTTGATGGGCTCCACCGTGACGGGCTTGGACAGATCGAGGTCCTTGAGCAGCACCTTGCAGGCGAGGCGGTTCTGGCCGTTGATGCGCATGGCGTCCGAGCCGCACACGCCGTGCGCGCAGGAGCGGCGGAAGGACAGCGAGCCGTCGATCTCCCACTTCACCTTGTGCAGGGCGTCCAGCACACGGTCGGTGCCGTACATGGTGAGCTTGAACTCGTCCCAGCGGACCTCGTCGGAGACCTCCGGGTTGTAGCGGCGGATCTGCAGGGTGAGGTCGAAGGTCGGGATCTCCTCGCTGCCCTGCTGCTCCTCGGGCAGGTCCACGCGCGCGGCGGGCTCCCCGCCCTCGGCGTTCTCCGCGGCGGGGTCCACGGCCGGAGCCGCGGCCTCGTCGCGCTCGTCGACCGACCCTGCGTCCGCGTCGGTCTTGTAGCCGGCGCGGTCGTCCTGGGCGTGGCCCGGGGCGTGGCCGTGCTCGGGGGCGCGGTCCTGGGGGTCGTCGTCGCGGCCGTCCTCGGGCCGGTCGGGAGTGTGTGCGGTAGACATCAGTACTTACGCTCCATGGGCTCGTAGCGGGTGAAGATGACGGGCTTCGTCTCCTGCCGGATCCCCGCGGTGGGGGAGGAGGGGTCGAGGTAGACCATCGAGTGCTTCATGAAGTTGGCGTCGTCGCGCTCCGGGAAGTCCTCCCGGAAGTGCCCGCCGCGGGACTCGGTGCGGTGCAGGGCGGCCACGGTCATGACCTTCGCGAGCTGCAGGAGGAAACCGAGCTCCACGGCCTCCAGCAGGTCCAGGTTGAAGCGCTTGCCCTTGTCCTGGATGGAGATGTTCGCGTACCGGGCCTCGAGGGCGGCGATGTCGTCCAGCGCCGTCTGCAGGGTGTCGGCGGTGCGGAACACCTGGACGTTGAGGTCCATGGTGTCCTGCAGGTCCTTGCGGATCGCGGCGACCTTCTCGGTGCCGGTGCCGTTGCGGGCGTTGTCGAGCAGCGCCACGGTGCTGTCCAGGGCGGTGTCCGGCACGGGCACGAACTCGGCCCGCTGCGCGTACTCGGCGGCGTAGATGCCGGCGCGCTTGCCGAACACGTTGATGTCCAGCAGCGAGTTGGTGCCCAGGCGGTTGGAGCCGTGCACGGACACGCAGGCGACCTCGCCGGCGGCGTACAGGCCCGGGACCACGTTCTCGTTGTCCTGGAGCACCTCGGCCTTGATGTTGGTCGGGATGCCGCCCATGGCGTAGTGGCAGGTCGGGAACACCGGGACGGGCTCTGTGTAGGGCTCCACGCCCAGGTACGTGCGGGCGAACTCCGTGATGTCGGGCAGCTTCGCGTCGATGTGCGCCGGCTCGAGGTGGGTGAGGTCGAGCAGGACGTAGTCCTTGTTCGGCCCGGCGCCGCGGCCCTCGCGCACCTCGTTGGCCATGGAGCGGGCCACGATGTCGCGGGGGGCGAGGTCCTTGATGGTCGGGGCGTAGCGCTCCATGAACCGCTCGCCGTCGGCGTTGCGCAGGATCCCGCCCTCGCCGCGGGCTGCCTCGGAGACGAGGATGCCCAGCCCGGCCAGGCCGGTGGGGTGGAACTGGATGAACTCCATGTCCTCGAGGGGCAGGCCGTTGCGGAATGCGATGGCCATGCCGTCGCCGGTGAGCGTGTGGGCGTTGGAGGTCGTCTTGTAGACCTTGCCCGCCCCGCCGGAGGCGAAGACCACGGACTTGGCCTGGAAGACGTGCAGCTCCCCGGAGGCGAGGTCGTAGGAGACGACGCCGGCGACGCGGCGCTGGCCGTCGACCTCGGTCATGATCAGGTCCAGGACGTAGTACTCGTTGAAGAACTCCACGTTGTGCTTGATGCAGTTCTGGTACAGCGTCTGGAGGATCATGTGGCCGGTGCGGTCCGCGGCGTAGCAGGCGCGGCGCACGGGGGCCTTGCCGTGGTCGCGGGTGTGGCCGCCGAAGCGGCGCTGGTCGATCTTGCCCTCGGGGGTGCGGTTGAACGGCAGGCCCATCTTCTCGAGGTCGAGGACGGCGTCGATGGCCTCCTTGGCCATCACCTCGGCGGCGTCCTGGTCGACCAGGTAGTCACCGCCCTTGATGGTGTCGAACGTGTGCCACTCCCAGTTGTCCTCCTCGACGTTGGCGAGGGCCGCGCACATGCCGCCCTGCGCCGCGCCGGTGTGGGACCGCGTGGGGTACAGCTTGGTCAGTACGGCAGTGCGGGAGCGCTGACCGGCCTCGATGGCGGCGCGCATACCGGCACCACCGGCGCCGATGATGACCACGTCGTACTTGTGAACCTGCATACCGGTTGTTCTTTCTGTTGGGTGTTCCGTCGGATGTGCTGGGGCCCGGTCGCCTGTGACCGGACGGCGGAGACGGCCCGCCGCGGGGCGGGCCGTCTCCGGCAGGGATCAGCCCGCGGTGCAGAAGCTCGCGAGCAGCGCGGGGTCCGCGCCGGCCGGGCAGGGCTCGAAGGTGAAGATGACGAGGGTGCCGAGGAGGATCACGAAGGCGGACGTGGTGAAGAGGAAGACCTTCAGCCAGAACCGGGTCCGGTCCTTCTCCGCGTAGTCGTCGATGATCACGCGCAGCCCGTTCGTGCCGTGCAGCATCGCCAGCCACAGCAGGAGCATGTCGAAGACCTGCCAGAACGGGCTGGCCCACTTGCCGGCCACGAACGCGAAGTCGACGGCGTTCACGCCGCCCTCCGGGCCCACGAGGTTGACCCAGAGGTGGACGAAGACGAGCACCAGCAGGATCACGCCGGACAGGCGCATGAACAGCCACGCGAACATCTCGAAGTTGTTGCGGCGGGACGAGGAGCGGTTGTACTTGATGCCGTTGACCTCGAGGTCCTTGCTCCGGGGGACCGAGATGCTTGCCTTGAGCGGAGTGCTCATAGTGATTAACCCCCGAAGACGTGGGACAGATGACGGATGAGGAAGGGGATCATGACGACGACCCACAGGGCCAGGACGCCCCAGAGCATCTGCTTCTGGTACTTGGTGCCGCTGGACCAGAAGTCGACCATGATGATGCGCAGGCCGTTGAAGGCGTGGTAGACGATGGCCGCCACGAGGCCGGCCTCGCCCAGGCCCATGACCGGGTTCTTGTAGGTCGCCATGACCGCGTTGTAGGCCTCGGGGGAGACCCGCACGAGCGCCGTGTCCAGGACGTGGACCAAGAGAAAGAAGAAGATGGCCACGCCGGTGATGCGATGGGCCACCCAGGACCACTGGCCATGAGCCTGGCCGCGGTACAGGGTGCCCTTGGATGTCTTCGCCACTGAAAAACCTCCCTGAGTCGCTCGCCGTCGTGCGCTCTAGAAATGTTCGGGAATTCGCACTGCGCACGACGTGAGCGGAGCCCTCCGGCTCTGTGTCGGATGATGCGCGAGTTCCCTCCCACGATACCAGCACGACCGGTGTTTACTGACAGGCTGTCCCGCACGGGCGCACGGGTTCCGCCGCGCGCGCACGTCGTTTTCCGTGGGCTCCCGGGCGACGTCGTATGGTGTTGTCCGTGACCTCCCCACTCGCGCACTTCCACCCCTTCATCCCTGCCGGAGGGGTGGGCTCCCGGCTGTGGCCCCTCTCCCGGGCCGACGCCCCCAAGTTCCTGCTCGACCTCACCGGCTCCGGCTCCTCCCTGCTCCGCGCCACGTACGACCGGCTCGCGGGCCTGGGCGACGGCCCGGTCATGGTCGTGACCGGGCGCACGCACGCGGCCGCGGTCTGCCGCCAGCTCCCGGAGCTCTCCACCGGCGACCTCGTGCTCGAGCCGTCCCCGAAGGACTCGGCGGCGGCCATCGGCCTGGCCTGCATGCTCGTCCAGCGCCGCGACCCCGAGGCGATCATCGGGTCCTTCGCGGCCGACCACGTGATCGAGCCCGCCGGTGCCTTCCAGGACGTGGTCCGGGAGGCCGTGGCCGCGGCGGCCTCGGGGCGGATCGTGACGATCGGGATCCCGCCGAGCTCCCCGGCCACCGGCTTCGGCTACATCCGGGCCGGCGCCCAGCTCGGGCTGCCGGACGCGCCCCACGCCCTGCAGGTCGAGGAGTTCGTCGAGAAGCCCGACGAGGACACCGCCCGGCACTACGTGGCGAGCGGCAACTACACGTGGAACGCCGGGATGTTCGTGGCGCCCGCGTCCCTGATGCTGCGCCACCTCGCCGCGAGCCAGCCGGAGCTGCACGCGGGGCTCACCGAGATTGCCGACGCCTGGGGCACGCCCGCCCAGGACGAGGTGGTGGACCGGGTGTGGCCCGGGCTGCCCAAGATCGCGATCGACTACGCCGTGGCCGAGCCCGCGGCGGCCGCCGGGGACGTGGCCATGGTCCCGGCGAGCTTCACCTGGGACGACGTCGGGGACTTCGCCGCGATCCGGCGGCTCAACCACGTCGACCCCGAGACCGACCCCGACGTCACGGTCCTCGGCGACAACAGCCGGGTGCTCTCCGACAGCTCCAGCGGCATCGTCGTCTCGGACACGGGCCGGCTGATCGCGCTGATCGGGGTCGAGGACATCGTCGTCGTCGACACCCCGGACGCGCTGCTGGTGACCACCCGGGAGCACGCCCAGCGCGTCAAGGACGCGGTGGCCTCCCTCAAGCAGAGCGGCAACACGGACGTCCTGTGAGCGTCGGGGGCGGCGCGCGCCCGGGAGTAGTCTGGACAGATGCCTGACGCGCCATCCTCCGCCGCGGCCCTGGAGGCCGGCCTCCCGCCCGCCATCGGCCCCCTGCTCAAGCGCTACCTGCCCGACCTGATCGCCTTCCGGCGGGACCTGCACCGCCACCCGGAGCTGTCCTACCAGGAGTTCCGCACCACGGACCGGATCGTGGGCGCCCTGGAGAACATGGGCCTGTCCCCGGTGCGGCTCTCGGACACCGGGTGCTACGTGGACATCGGGCACGGCCCGATCGGCGTGGGCCTGCGGGCGGACATCGACGCGCTGCCGATCCAGGAGGGCACGGGCCTCGAGTGCTCCTCCGTCAACGACGGCGTGGCGCACTCCTGCGGGCACGACATCCACGCCACGGTGATGGTGGGCGTGGCCAAGGTGCTCGCGGACCTGCACCGGACCGCGCACATCGCCGGGACCGTGCGGATCGTCTTCCAGCCCGCCGAGGAGCAGCTGCCCGGCGGCGCCCTCACCGTGCTGCGCCAGGGCGTCCTCGAGGGCGTGCCCCGGATGTTCGCCCTGCACTGCGAGCCCAAGGTCGACGTCGGCCAGGTCGGCACCCGGATCGGCGCGATCACGTCCGCCTCCGACACCGTGCGCATCGAGTTCACCGGCCGCGGCGGGCACACCTCCCGCCCCCACCTCACGCAGGACCTCGTCTACGCGATGGCCCAGATCGCCGTCAACGTCCCGGCCGTGCTCTCCCGGCGGATCGACGTGCGCTCCGGCGTGGCCGTGGTGTGGGGCCAGATGCACGCCGGCGTGGCGCCCAACGCCATCCCCGCCACCGGCTTCATGTCCGGGACGATGCGCTGCCTCGACGCCGACGCCTGGCACCGGGCGGGCACGCTGCTCGACGAGGTCGTGCACCAGGTGGCCGCGCCCTACGGAGTGGACGTGGAGCTGGAGCACATCCGCGGCGTCCCTCCCGTGGTCAACGGGGAGGTGGAGACCACGCTCATCGAGAACGCCGCCCGCGCCGAGCTCGGCGAGGACGCGGTGGTGCTGGTGCACCAGTCGATGGGCGGGGAGGACTTCGCGTGGTTCCTCCAGGAGGTGCCCGGGGCGATGATGCGACTGGGCACGCGCACGCGGGGCGGGCACACCTACGACCTGCACCAGTCGGACTACGTGGCGGACGAGGCCGCGATCGGCTGCGGCATCCAGGTCATGGCCAACACGGCCCTGCGCGCCATCCGGCTGCACTCCCGGCAGACCCGGCCGGACGTCACCACGAATTAACGCGGGCCTCCGGCGCCCCGCCACTACCCGTGGGTAGAGTGGCACCACGTCGCGCTTGTCGCGTGACCGGGATCACCGCCCGGCCGCGCCCGTCACCTGGAGGAACCATGACCTTCCCGCCCCGGACGTCCCGAGGAACCCGCCCGCTCTCCGCCGCCGCGCTGCTCGGCGCCTCCGCCCTCGTGCTCGCCGGCTGCGGCGCGGCCCCCGAGGAGGGCGGCGAGGCGCAGGAGCAGGCCACCGACTTCACCGGCTGCATCGTCTCCGACTCCGGCGGGTTCCAGGACCGCTCCTTCAACCAGAACTCCTACGAGGGCCTGCAGGCCGTCGAGGAGTCCATGGGCATCGAGGTCAACCAGGCCGAGTCCCAGGCCGAGACCGACTTCGAGCCCAACCTGACGTCCATGGTGCAGTCCGGGTGCGACCTCACGCTGTCCGTGGGCTTCCTCCTCGCCGACGCCACCCGGGCCGTGGCCGAGGCCAACCCCGAGTCCAACTTCGCGATCGTCGACGACGCCTCGATCGAGCTCGACAACGTCAAGCCGCTCGTCTACAACACGGCCGAGGCCGCGTTCCTCGCCGGCTACGTGGCGGCGGGCAGCACCCAGAGCGGGACCGTGGCGACCTACGGCGGCATGGACATCCCGACCGTGACCGTGTTCATGGACGGCTTCGCCGACGGCATCGACCACTACAACGAGACCAAGGGCGAGGACGTGCGACTCCTGGGCTGGGACAAGGACTCCCAGGACGGCACCTTCGTCAACAGCTTCACCGACACCTCCGCGGCGAAGACCACCACGCAGAACTTCATCAACGAGGGCGCGGACATCGTGCTGCCCGTGGCCGGGCAGGCGGCTCTCGGCACCCTCGACGCCGTGGTCGAGGCCAACGGCGGCGGCGGCGACGAGGTCCGCTTCGTGTGGGTCGACGCCGACGGCTACGAGACCCTCGACCAGGGCCAGGAGTACCAGCTGACCTCCGTGCTCAAGCAGATGAGCACCTCCGTGCAGGACGTCGTCGAGTCGGCCGCCGAGGGCGAGTTCAACAACGAGCCCTACGTCGGCACCCTCGAGAACGACGGCGTGGGCATCGCCCCGTTCCACGACCAGGAGGAGGCCGTGGGCGAGGAGCTCGCCGCCGAGGTCGAGCAGCTGCGCCAGGACATCATCGACGGCACGGTCACCGTCGAGTCCGAGAACTCGCCGCAGGCCTGATCCCGGACGACACCGACCACCGCACCCACCGCCGCCAGCGAGGGCCCCGGCCGCAGCTGGCGGCGGTGGCGTGCCCGCCCGGGGCCGGCGGACGGCCCAGGAGGAGGACCACCCCACCATGAAGCTGGAACTGCAGTCCATCACCAAGCGGTTCGGCTCCTTCGCGGCCAACGAGGACGTCGACCTCGTCGTGGAGCCCGGGCAGATCCACTGCCTCCTCGGCGAGAACGGGGCGGGCAAGTCCACCCTGATGAACGTCCTCTACGGCCTGTACCGGCCGAGCGGGGGGCGCATCCTGGTGGACGGTGCCGAGGTGTCCTTCCGGGGCCCGGGGGACGCCATGGCCGCCGGGATCGGCATGGTGCACCAGCACTTCATGCTGGTGCCGGTGTTCACCGTCGCGGAGAACGTGGCCCTCGGCGCGGAGAGCACCCGCGGCGGCACCCTCGACCTCGAGACCACCCGCCGCCGGATCCGGGAGATCTCGCAGCGCTACGGCTTCCACGTGGACCCGGACGCCGTGGTCGAGGACCTGCCCGTGGGCGTGCAGCAGCGCGTCGAGATCATCAAGGCCCTCGTGCGGGAGGCGCAGGTGCTCATCCTCGACGAGCCCACCGCGGTGCTCACGCCCCGGGAGACCGACGAGCTGCTCGAGATCATGCGCCAGCTGCGCGGGTCCGGGAAGTCGATCCTGTTCATCTCCCACAAGCTGCGGGAGGTCAAGGCGATCTCCGACGTCATCACGGTGATCCGCCGCGGCCGGGTGGTGGGGCAGACGTCCCCGGAGGCCTCGACCTCCGAGCTCGCGGCCCTCATGGTCGGCCGGGACGTGTCCCTGACCGTCGCCAAGGGCGAGGCCGAGCCGGGGGAGCGGGCCCTGGAGGTCTCCGGGCTCACCGTGGTCGCGGACAACGGCGTGAAGCTGCTCGACGACGTCGGATTCGACGTGGCCCGCGGGGAGATCCTCGCGGTGGCCGGCGTGCAGGGCAACGGCCAGACGGAGCTGGCCGAGGCGATCCTCGGCCTGCGGGAGCGGGCCACCGGCTCGATCCGGCTGGGCGGCACGGAGCTGCTCGGGAAGTCCGTGCGCCAGGTCCTCGACGCCGGCGTGGGCTTCGTCCCGGAGGACCGCTCCACGGACGGGCTCGTGGGCCCGTTCACCGTCGCCGAGAACCTCGTGCTGGACCTCTACGGTGACGACCGCTTCTCCCGCGGCCCGTCCCTGCGGCTGGGCGAGGTCCAGGCCAACGCCCGTCGCGCCGTCGAGCAGTTCGACGTCCGCACCCCCTCCGTGGACGCCCCCGTGCAGACCCTCTCCGGCGGCAACCAGCAGAAGGTCGTCATCGCCCGGGAGCTCTCCCGGCCCCTCGAGCTCTTCCTCGCCTCCCAGCCCACCCGCGGGGTGGACGTGGGGTCCATCGAGTTCATCCACGAGCAGATCGTCGCCGAGCGGGACAAGGGCGTGGCCGTGCTCATCGTCTCGACCGAGCTCGACGAGGTGTACGCGCTCGCGGACCGGATCGCCGTGTTCTTCCACGGCCGGATCATGGGCATCGTGGGCCCCGACACCCCGCGCGACGTCCTGGGCCAGATGATGGCCGGGGCCACCGCCGAGGAGCTCCGCGCGGCCGGCGTCCGGCCCGACGGCGCGCGGCGGACCGGGACGCAGCCGGCCGTCCCCCCGCAGACCGACGCCCCACCGACCGATGCCCCGCAGGCCGGCGCCCCGCAGGCCGCGGCGCAGCACCCGAAGGAGCAGGCATGAGTGCCACCGGAGCGGCCCCCGCGGCCGCCGACCAGCAGAAGGCGCCGCCGCCCACGGCCGTCAGCCCCGGGAGCCCCCGGCGGGACTGGACCGGCTCCGCGGTGCAGTCCGTGCTCGCGATCGTCGCCGCCCTGCTCCTGGGCGGGCTCCTCATCGCCCTGACCGACGACCGGGTGGCCGACGCCGCGAGCTACCTCTTCGCCCGCCCCGGGGACACGCTCGCGGCCATGTGGGCCGCCGCGTCCTCCGCCTACGAGGCGATGTTCTACGGCGCCGTCTACAACCCGAACGGCAGCACGTTCGCGCAGCGGGTCTACCCGCTCGCGGAGACCCTCACCGTGGCCACGCCGCTGATCCTGGCGGGGCTCGGCGTGGCCGTGGCCTTCCAGGCCGGGCTGTTCAACATCGGCGCCCAGGGGCAGCTGCTGATCGGCGCGGCGCTCGCCGCCTGGGTCGGCTTCGCCTGGCAGCTGCCGGTGGGCGTGCACCTGCTCGCCGTGATCCTCGCCGGGGCCCTCGGCGGCGCGCTGTGGGGGGCGATCGTGGGCGTGCTCAAGGCCCGCACCGGCGCCCACGAGGTGATCCTGACGATCATGCTCAACTACATCGCGCTCAACCTCGTCGCCTGGCTGCTCACCCGCCCGGCGTTCCTGCGCCCGGGCTCCTCGAACCCCGTGAGCCCCCAGGTCGCGGACACCGCGATGTTCCCCAAGCTGCTGGGCGAGCAGTTCCGGCTGCACTGGGGGTTCGTGCTCGCGGTCCTCGCCACGGTGTTCGTCGCCTGGCTGCTCAAGCGCTCCACGATCGGCTTCGAGCTGCGGGCCGTGGGCGCCAACCCGCGCGCGGCCCGGACCGCCGGCATCTCGGTCACGCGCGGCTTCGTCGTCGTCATGGTCCTCGCGGGCGCCCTCGCGGGACTGGCGGGCGTGGCCCAGATCTCCGGCACCGAGCGCGCGCTGACCGCGGGCGTCGCCGCGTCCTTCGGCTTCGACGCGATCACGGTGGCCCTGCTGGGCCGGTCGAAGCCGTGGGGCACGTTCTTCGCGGGCCTGCTCTACGGCGGGTTCCGCGCCGGGGGCGTCACCATGCAGTCGATGACCGGCACGAACATCGACATCGTCCTGGTCGTGCAGTCCCTGATCGTCCTGTTCATCGCCCTGCCGCCGCTGGTGCGGACCGGGCAGGACCGGGTCCGATCCCGCCGCGGCGGGAGCGCCACCGCCACCACCGCCGCCACCGCCACCGAGGGAGGCCGGGCATGAACTCGCAGCATCCGGAACCGCGCCCCGAGCAGGCGCCCTGGGACTCCGGCGGCCCGGCCGGCGGCCCGGCCGGCGGCACCGCCGCGACGACCCTGCCCCCGCCGGCCGAGGCGGAGCTGTCCACGACCGCGGCCAACGAGGTCGTGGGCGTCACCAGCTGGCGCACCCCGGTGGTCCTCGGCCTCCTGAGCCTCGTGGCCCTGCTGCTGTTCGGGCTCAACGCCCCGGACAACACGGTGAGCTTCCGCGTCTCGGAGGCCGGCGACCTCTTCCGCGTGCCGGACCTCGTGGTGCACGGCGTGCTGTGGGGCTGGCTCACCGTGGCCGTGCTCGCCGGGCTGACGGTCCTCGCGGTCCTGCGCGCCCGGGCCGGGGCGCACCTGCCCCGGTGGGCGGTGCTCGTCTTCGGCTTCTTCTTCGTCAGCGGCTTCCTCGTGTGGGTCGTGGGCAGCGCGCGCAGCCCGGACGTGTCCCTGTCCGGGCTGCTGGCCGGGTCCGTGGCCCTGGCCATCCCGCTGATCTTCGGGTCCCTGGGCGGCCTGCTGTGCGAGCGCTCCGGCGTGATCAACATCGCGATCGAGGGCCAGCTGCTGTTCGGCGCGTTCTCCGCGGCGGTGGCCGGCTCCCTCTCCGGCAGCGCCTGGGTGGGGCTGCTCGCCGCCGTGCTGGGGGCCGGGCTCGTCTCGCTCGTCCTGGCGGTCTTCGCGATCACCTACCGGGTCAACCAGGTGATCGTGGGCGTGGTGCTCAACGTGCTCGTGTCCGGGCTGACCGGCTTCCTCTTCGCCACGGTGCTGGAGTCGGACCCGGGCGTGTTCAACTCCCCGCCGCGGCTGCCGCGCTTCGCCGTGCCCGTGCTCTCGGAGATCCCCCTGATCGGGCCGATCGTCTTCGACCAGTCCGTGATCGGCTACCTGATGTACGCCGCGGTGGCGCTCGTGTGGTTCGCGCTCTACCGGACCCGCTGGGGGCTGCGCACCCGGTCCGTGGGGGAGCACCCCAAGGCCGCGGACACCCTGGGCGTGAAGGTCAACGCCCTGCGCTTCCGCAACGTGCTGCTCGGCGGGATGGTCGCCGGCCTCGGCGGCGCCTTCTACACGCTGGTCTCCGTCTCCGCGTTCACCCGGGACATGACCTCCGGCGCCGGCTACATCGCGCTGGCCGCCCTGATCTTCGGCCGCTGGAACCCGGTCGGGGCGCTGCTCGCGTCCCTGCTGTTCGGCTTCGCGTCCAACCTGCAGTCGATCCTGTCCTTCCTGGGCACGCCCGTGCCCAGCCAGTTCCTGGCCATGCTCCCGTACGTCGTCACGATCCTGGCCGTGGCCGGGCTCGTGGGGGTCTCCCGCGGTCCCGCGGCCATCGGCAAGCCCTACACCAAGGAGTGAGCGCCCCGTGAACGAGCCCCTGCGCCCCGGCGGCGAGGCGACCGACGACGGGTCCCGGATCGACTGGGACCGGCTGCGGGAGGCGGCCGTGGCCGCCCGCGAGCACGCCTACGTCCCGTACTCGCGCTTCCCCGTGGGCGCGGCCGCCCTCACGGAGGACGGGCGGGTGGTCTCCGGGTGCAACGTGGAGAACGCCTCCTACGGCCTGACCCTGTGCGCCGAGTGCGCCCTGGTGTCCGCGCTGCACATGTCCGGCGGCGGGCGGCTCGTCGCGTTCGTGTGCGTGGACGGGCACGGCGACGTCCTCATGCCCTGCGGACGGTGCCGGCAGCTGCTGCACGAGCACCGCGCGCCCGGCCTGCGGCTGCTCACCGTCTCCGGGGTGCGCACCATGGCCGAGGTGCTGCCCGACGCCTTCGGCCCCGAGAACCTCTAGTCCCCGAAAGGACCCCACATGACCGAGCAGTTCGACGCCGTGGACGTCATCCGGACCAAGCGCGACGGCGGTGCGCTCTCGCCCGGGCAGATCGCGTGGGTCCTGGACGCCTACACCCGCGGGGTCGTGGCCGAGGAGCAGATGAGCGCCCTGGCCATGGCGATCTTCCTGCGGGGCATGGACCGGGACGAGATCGCGGGCTGGACGCGGGCGATGATCGCCTCGGGCGAGCGGATGGACTTCTCCGCGCTCGTGCGCTCCGGGGCGCGCTCGGCCACCGCGGACAAGCACTCGACCGGCGGGGTGGGGGACAAGATCACGCTGCCGCTGGCGCCGCTCGTGGCCGTGTACGGCGTGGCCGTCCCGCAGCTGTCCGGGCGCGGCCTCGGCCACACCGGCGGCACCCTGGACAAGCTCGAGTCCATCCCCGGCTGGCGGGCGGCCCTGTCCAACGAGGAGATGCTGGCCCAGCTGCGGGACGTGGGCGCGGTGATCTGCGCCGCGGGCTCCGGCCTGGCGCCCGCGGACAAGAAGCTCTACGCGCTGCGGGACGTCACCGGGACGGTCGAGTCGATCCCGCTCATCGCGTCCTCCATCATGTCCAAGAAGATCGCCGAGGGAACCCAGTCCCTCGTGCTCGACGTCAAGGTGGGCTCCGGGGCGTTCATGAAGGACCTGGCCTCCGCCCGCGAGCTGGCCCGCACGATGGTCGACCTCGGCACCGGCGCCGGGGTCACGACCACCGCCCTGCTCACCGACATGTCCACGCCCCTCGGGCTGGCGGTCGGCAACGCCGTGGAGGTCCAGGAGTCCGTCGAGGTGCTCGCCGGCGGCGGCCCGGCCGACGTCGTGGAGCTCACCGTGGCGCTCGCCGCGGAGATGCTCGCCGCGTCCGGGCTCCCGGACGCTGATCCGGCGGAGGCGCTGCGGGACGGCCGGGCCATGGACGTGTGGCGGGCCATGGTGGCCGCCCAGGGCGGCGACCCCGACGCCCCGCTGCCGCGGGCCCGGGAGTCCGAGACCGTGGTGGCCGAGGCCGACGGCGTGCTCGCCGAGCTCGACGCCCACCAGGTGGGGGTGGCCTCCTGGCGCCTCGGAGCGGGCCGCGCCCGGCGCGAGGACCCCGTCCAGGCCGGCGCCGGCGTGCTGCTGCACGCCAAGCCCGGGGACGCCGTCCGGGCCGGGCAGCCGCTGCTGACCCTGCTCACCGACACCCCCGAGCGCTTCGCGCGGGCCCGGGAGGCCCTCGAGGGCGCCGCCGTGATCGCCCCGGAGGCGCCGGTGTCCCGGCCGGACCGCGCCGTGGTCCTGGAGGCCGTGCGGTGATCGCCGGCCGCTGAAGCGCCGGGGCCGGCTGCCGGGCCCGCCTATACTGCGGAGAGAACCAGCGCGAAACGAGAACCGAGGGCGTGCGCACACGCTCGGAAGGGTGGGTCCAGTTGGGTCTGCGAGGCATTTTCCGGAAGAACACCGAGGACAGCACACCGCGCCACGAGACCGGACGGCCCGAGCAGCCGGCCGGTCCGACCGCCGGCCCCGACACCGGGACCCGGGAAACGGGCCAGGACGGCGGCGACCGGGGCACCGGTTCCCGGGGTCCGGACGGGCACGGTCACGAGGAGCACGGCCCGGGGGAGGTCCGCCCGCTGCCGGACCGCGGACCGCTGCCCTTCCTCGTGGACCGGCTGACGTCCCGGGGGGCCGACCGTGCCGTGCTCACGCTCGTCCAGCGCGGCAACACCATGACCCACCAGACCCAGCAGTCCGTGGGGGACGCCGACCCGTCCGTGGAGTCCGGCACCGTGGACCAGGACTCGCCGCTCTTCGACCCCGTGGCCGACCTCTACAGCGAGGCCATGTCCTCGCCGCGCGGCGCGTGGCAGAACGCCCGCATCGAGGTGGGCCCGGAGCAGGACGGGGTCCGCTCCGTGGTGACGACCTACGGTTTCGCCGACGGCAGCGAGGACGTCCGCACCTGGCGGTCGGGGCGGCCCACGCCGGGCGCCGCTGCCGCGGACACGCGGTCCGCCGCGGAGACGAGCTCCGCCGAGGACCGGCCCGCCGGTGAGCGCCCCACCGGGGAGCGGTCCGACGACGAGCGCCAGGCGGCCGGGACCGGCGCCGCGTCCGAGCCGACGGGCCCGGCCGCGGAGCACTCGGCCGGGGGAGTCCCCGCCGTCGCCGCGGCCGCCGCTGCCGGTGGAGCCGCTGCGGGCGGGACCGGGTCCTCCGCGACCGGCGCCGCCCGTGGCCCCGTCCCCGAACCGACAGACGGCCCGGTCTCCGCGCAGAGCGCTGAGCCGGTCGCCGAGCCGATCACCGAGCCGACCACCGGGGCGGAGCCCGTTCCCGGGACTGCTCCCGCCACGGAGGTCCCCACGGCCGGCCGGGAGCAGGACGAGCACCGCACCGCCGACCGGGAGGCCACCGCCCACGACGTCCCCGACCACGGCGCCGCCCAGCACGAGGTCCCCGACCACGTCGACCACGAGGAGTGGCACGAGGACGTCGAACCGGCCGCGCCCACCGGGGCGGCGGCCGCGACGGCCGCCGCGGCCGCCGCCGGCACCGCCGCCGGGGACGACCACGACTCCTCCGCCCCGGAGACCGCGGTCTCCACCGACGTCTCCCCGTCCTACCGGGCCCCGGCGGGGGTCCAGGACCGGCCCTCCCAGGACAAGCTGGCCGAGGGCAACCTCGTGCTCAAGGAGGTCGACGTCCTGCGCAGGCTCGCGGACGCCCAGCGGCGCCTGTTCGGCGAGGACGGCACGGCGATGGACGTCTCCACCGTGCTCGTGCGGGTGCGGGCCCTGGGCACCTACTACGACGCCCTGACCCACGTGCGGAAGAACGGCTTCTGGGACCAGCGCCGCACCTTCGACCTCGTCCCCGAGGAGCTGCTGCACGTGCAGGAGTTCAAGGACGAGTCCTACGTGGAGGGCAACGGGGCCCCGCTGGCGATGATGTTCCGCTTCCGCCCGGGCATCCCCCCGGAGGTGTCCTTCGACTACGCGGACGAGGAGGCCTTCGTGCGCTACGAGGACCGGCTGCCCGCGCAGAACTACCTCGAGGAGCTGCGCATGTACCCCCGCACCGGGGCGCACATCCCGCAGCACATGAACGAGGCCCTGCAGGACTGGAACTACTGAGACCGACCGAGACAGGGGCCGTCCCGACCGTGATGCTGACCTCCGCCGAACAGCACCCGGGCCGCGTGCCGGACCGGGTCCTGCGCGACCTGCCCAAGGTGTGCCTGCACGACCACCTCGACGGCGCCCTGCGCCCGGCCACGGTGGTCGAGCTGGCCGCCGCCGCCGGGCACCGGCTGCCGGCCGAGGATCCCGAGGCGCTGGGCCGGTGGGTGCGGGAGAGCGCCGACTCCGGCTCGCTGCTGCGCTACCTGGCGACCTTCGAGCACACGGTCGCCGTGATGCAGACCCCCGAGGCGCTCGTGCGCTGCGCCCGGGAGTACGTCGAGGACCTCGTGGCGGACGGGGTGGTCCACGCCGAGGTGCGCTGGGCCCCGGAGCAGCACACCGCCGGCGGCCTGTCGATGGCGGAGGCCGTCGAGGCCGTCCGGCTCGGGCTCTCGGAGGGCGTGCTGGCCGCGGAGGACGCGGGCCACATCGTGTCCGTCACCCAGATCCTCTGCGCCATGCGCCACGCCGAGCGCTCCCTCGAGGTCGCCCGTCTCGTGGTGGACAACCGGGACCGCGGCGTGGTGGCCTTCGACCTCGCGGGACCCGAGGACGGCTTCCCGCCCGCCCGCCACCGGGCCGCCCTCGAGCTGCTCGCGGACGAGCTGGTGCCCGTCACCCTCCACGCCGGGGAGGCCGCCGGCATCGAGTCGATCCGGGACGCGCTGGCCACGGGCCGCGCCCTGCGCCTGGGCCACGGGGTGCGCATCGCGGAGGACATCGACATCGACTACCTGGAGGACGTCGCCGTCGTCGACCTCGGCCGCACGGCCGAGTGGGTCCGGGACCGGGGCATCGCCCTCGAGGTGTGCCCCACGTCCAATCTCCAGACCGGGGCCGTGGCAGCGTTCGGCGGCGGTCCCGAGCGGCACCCGGTGGACATGCTCTACCGGACCGGCTTCACGGTGACCATCTCCCCGGACAACCGGCTGATGAGCGGGACCACGGTCACGGACGAGCTGGCCCTGCTCGTGAAGCACTTCGGCTACGGGCTCGAGGACCTGGAGCGGCTGCAGCGCAACGCCGCGGCCGCCGCCTTCCTCCCGCTCGAGGACCGCACCGCCCTGGACGGGATGATCACCGACGGCTTCGAGGGGATGCACGCATGAGCCAGGGGCACGGCACCGACGACGTCGCGGCGGGGCTCGGCGTCCCGGAGCGGACCGGGCAGCGCTTCGCGGAGCTCGTGGCGGTCATGGACCGGCTGCGCTCCCCGGGCGGGTGCGCGTGGGACGGGCAGCAGACCCATGAGTCCCTCGTGCGCTACCTCGTGGAGGAGGCCTACGAGGTGGTCGAGGCCGTGGAGGCCGAGGGCGGGCCGGCGGCCCACGCCGGGCTGCTCGTCGAGGAGCTCGGGGACGTCCTGCTGCAGGTGGTCTTCCACTCCCGGGTCGCCCAGGAGCGCCCGCGCGCCGAGGGCGGCTTCGACGTGGCCGACGTGCTCGAGGCCATCACCGCCAAGCTGGTCCGCCGCCACCCCCACGTCTTCGACGCCGGCGCCACCGGGGACGTCGCGGGGGAGCAGACCCTCGAGCAGCTGCACTCCCGCTGGGAGGACCTCAAGCGGGCCGAGAAGCCCGAGCGGACCGGGCCCTTCGACGGCATCCCGCCGCACCTGCCGGCCCTGGCCCTCGCGGAGAAGACCCTCGCGCGGGCCCGCAAGCACGACCTCGAGCCCGGGCTCCCCGCCGCGGAGGAGCCCGGCGGCCCGCACACCGAGGAGGAGCTGGGCGAGGCGCTGTTCGCGCTCGTGCGCTCCGCCTCCGCCCGCGGGCTCGACGCCGAACGGGCCCTGCGCGGGGCCGCCCGCGCGTACGCCGCCGCCCGGAACGGGGACTGATCCCGTCACGGGCCGCCCCCGCGGCCGGCCACCGGCGCCGAGTCGCTAGGCTGGAGCCGCCGGGGGCGCCCGGCCCCGCCGGTGCGGACCCTCGGCCGGTGCCCCGCACCGGGCCCCGACCGCCCCACCACGCACGTTCCACCCACGTCAGCGACAAGCTCAGCACCAACGTCAGGAGCAACCCATGGCCATGATCACCGCAGTGCACGCCCGCCAGATCCTCGACTCCCGCGGCAACCCGACCGTGGAGGTCGAGGTGCTGCTGGAGGACGGCAGCTACGGCCGGGCGGCGGTGCCCTCGGGCGCCTCCACCGGTGCCTTCGAGGCCGTCGAGCGCCGTGACGGCGACAAGAAGGTCTACCTCGGCAAGGGCGTCCTCGACGCCGTGAAGGCCGTCGACGAGGAGATCGCCGAGGCCGTGATCGGTCTCGACGCGACCGACCAGCGGCTGGTCGACCGCACCATGCTCGACCTCGACGGCACGGACAACAAGGGCAGCCTCGGCGCCAACGCCATCCTGGGCGTCTCCCTGGCCGTGGCCCGCGCCGCCGCCAACGCCTCCGACCTCGAGCTCTACAAGTACCTGGGCGGACCCAACGCCCACGTCCTCCCGGTGCCCATGATGAACATCCTCAACGGCGGCTCCCACGCCGACTCCAACGTGGACATCCAGGAGTTCATGATCGCCCCGATCGGCGCCGCCACCTTCTCCGAGGCCCTGCGCACCGGCGTGGAGGTCTACCACTCCCTCAAGGGCGTGCTCAAGGAGCGCGGCCTGGCCACCGGGCTGGGCGACGAGGGCGGCTTCGCCCCGAACCTCGAGTCCAACCGTGCCGCCCTCGACCTCATCTCCGAGGCGATCGAGAAGGCCGGGTACACCGTGGGCACCGACGTGGCCCTCGCCCTGGACGTGGCCTCCTCCGAGTTCTTCGAGAACGGCAAGTACAGCTTCGAGGGCAAGCAGCTCAGCGCCGCGGAGATGACCTCCTACTACGAGGAGCTCGTGCGCGACTACCCGATCGTGTCCATCGAGGACCCGCTGGACGAGGACGACTGGGCGGGCTGGCAGGCCCTCACCGCGTCCGTGGGCACCCAGGTCCAGATCGTGGGCGACGACCTGTTCGTCACCAACCCGGAGCGGCTGGCCCGCGGCATCGACGAGGGCGCCGGCAACGCCCTGCTCGTGAAGGTCAACCAGATCGGCTCCCTCACGGAGACCTTCGACGCCATCTCGCTGGCCCAGCGGCACATGTTCCACTGCATGATCTCCCACCGCTCGGGCGAGACCGAGGACACCACGATCGCGGACATCGCGGTGGCCACCAACGCCGGGCAGATCAAGACCGGGGCGCCGGCCCGCTCCGAGCGCGTGGCCAAGTACAACCAGCTGCTGCGCATCGAGGAGGAGCTCGGGGACGCCGCGCGCTACGCGGGGGCCTCCGCGTTCCCGCGCTACACCGCGAAGTGACCACCGGCGGCTGACCGGCCCCGCCGGCCCGTCGTCGTGTAGGGGGAGCGGCCGTTCCCAGCGGCGGCCGCTCCCCCCGTGAGCGCTACACTGGTCCCCGTCCCCGCCCTTCCCCCGTGAGGTCGCCATGCCCGCTCCCCGCCCGCGCACCACCCGCCTGCTCGGCGGGCGCGACGCCGCGCCGGGCACCCGCGGGCGCGACGGCGGGACGGGCGGCGGCCCGGGCAACGGGCCGGGCGGCGGGTCCAGCGCCGTGGGGTCACCGGTCCCCGCCCGCACCTTCAGCGGGCGGTTCCTGATCCTCACCCTCGTGGCCGTGCTCATCGTGTTCCTGGCGGCGCCGACCACCAAGATCTTCCTCGAGCAGCGGGCGGAGATCGCCCAGCTCGAGCGCGCCATCGCCGACATGGAGGCCCAGCAGGCCTCCCTGGAGGACCAGGTGGACCAGTGGTCGGACGAGACCTACGTCAAGCAGCAGGCCCGGGACCGGCTCCTCTACGTGATGCCGGGGGAACGGTCCTACCTCGTGGTGGGCGCCGAGGAGATGGACGGCGCCGTGGTGGACTCCTCGGCGGCGCAGGTCGAGGCCGAGAAGCCCGCCTGGGTGGACGCCCTCTGGCAGTCCGTGGTGGCCTCCGCCTACGAGGACGCCCGTCCCGCGGCGGGCACCGGAGCCGCCGGGGATGCGGACGCCGACGGGGAACCGGCCGGCAGCGAGGACGCGGGCACCGCCGAGGACGCGGACACGGACGCCGAGCCGGGCGGCACCGACGAGCCCGCGGCCCCCGGACAGGCGGGCAGCACGGACGAGCCCGGCGCGGGCCAGGACCCCGGCACCACCGAGCAGGCAGAGCAGACAGAGCAGAGCGTCCCGGCCGCCCCGGCGGACGGGGCCGGCGCGCCGCAGGACGCGGCGACGGACAGCCGCGGCAGCGCCGCGGAGTGAGGAACGGCGTGAACCCCCAGCACGGACACGAGCCCGGCGACCGGACGGCCCCCGCACCCCGGGGACTCGGCGTGACGGCCGCGACGGTCGAGCCCACGGCCCTGGACCTCCAGGTGCTCTCCCGGCAGCTCGGGCGTCCCGTGCGCGACGTCGTCGAGATCCCGGCCCGCTGCACGTGCGGGAACCCGCTCGTGGCGGCCACCGCGCCGCGGCTGGCCAACGGCACCCCGTTCCCCACGGTGTTCTACCTGGCCCACCCCGTGATCACCGCGGCGGTGTCCCGGCTCGAGGCCGCCGGCCTGATGTACACGATGACGGACCGCATCGCCGAGGACGAGGCGCTGGCCGCCGCCCACCGGGCCGCGCACGAGGACTACCTCGCCGAGCGCGCCCGGATCGGCGCCGCGGCCGGCACCGGACCCGTCCCCGAGATCGAGGGCATCTCCGCCGGCGGCATGCCCGTGCGGGTCAAGTGCCTGCACGTGCTCGCCGGCCACGCGCTCGCGGCCGGGCCCGGCGTGAACCCGCTCGGCGACGAGACCCTCGCCGCCATCGCCGAGTGGTGGACCCCCGACGCCTGCCACTGCGACCCCGCCTGGCGCGAGGCCTGAGACCCACCCGCCCCCGACACCCCCGAGGACTCCCCATGCGCACAGGCGCCATCGACTGCGGCACGAACTCCATCCGACTGCTCATCGCCGACACCCGGGAGGAGCAGGGCCGCACGGTGCTCGACGACGTGGTGCGCGAGATGCGCGTGGTCCGGCTCGGCCAGGGCGTGGACGCCACCGGGTGGCTCGCCGAGGCGGCGCTCGAGCGCACGTTCGCGGCCACGGACGAGTACGCCCGGCTGCTGGCGGAGCACGGGGTGGAGCACCTGCGCTTCGTGGCCACGAGCGCCACCCGCGACGCCGGCAACCGGGACGTCTTCCTCGCCGGGATCCGCGAGCGCCTCGGCGTGACCCCCGAGGTCATCAGCGGCGACGAGGAGGCCGAGCTGTCCTTCCGCGGCGCCGCGGCCGCCGTGGGCGGCACGGATCCGGAGGACCGGGTCCTGGTGATCGACCTCGGCGGAGGGTCGACCGAGTTCGTGCTGGGCAACGCCCAGGGGGTGCGCGCGGAGCGCAGCGTGGACATCGGCTGCGTCCGCCTGACCGAGCGCCACCTCGGCTCCAACCCGCCCACCGCCGCCCAGCAGGAGGCCGTGCTGCGCGACGTCGACCACGCCGTGGACGTGGTCCTGCAGACCGTGCCCCTCGCGGAGGCCACCCACCTCGTGGGCGTCGCGGGCACCATCACGACCGTCACGGCGCACGCCCTCGGGCTGTCCGCCTACGACCCCGCGGCCATCGACGGCGCCGAGCTGCCCGCCGAGCGGATCGCGCAGGCGTGCCGGGAGCTCACGGCCATGACCCGCGCGGAGCGCGCCGCGCTGCCCTACATGCACGAGGGCCGTGTCGACGTCATCGGCGGCGGCGCCCTCGTGTGGCGGCGGATCGTCGAGCGGGTGGGCGCCGCCACCGGTGGACGGGTGGACTCGGCGATCGCGAGCGAGCACGATATTTTGGACGGGATCGCCCTGTCCCAGGTCGGCTGACCCGCCCGGACCCCCCCGACCCGGAAGGACACATGTCTTCCAGCGCACCCCGCCACCGCCCCCCGCGCCACCGCGCCCTCACCCGGTGGGGCGCGGTGGGGGCGGCCTCGGCCGTGGTCGGCGCCGGCGCGCTGGTCCTGCCCGGGACGGGGCCGGCGCAGGCCCGGCCCCCGGAGCCCGGCCCCGCCCCCAGCATCCCGCTCGAGGACCCCGTCAGCGTGGCACCCACGCCCGGTGACGGCGCCACCCCCGCCCCGGACACCTCCCGCATCGCCGAGGACGGGATCCGTCCGCTGCAGTACTGGCTGGACGAGTACGGCGTGCGGGAGGCCTGGGCGGAGTCCACGGGGGAGGGCGTGCGCATCGCCGTCATCGACACCGGGGTGGACGGCTCGCACCAGGACCTGGAGGGCGCCGTGGTGGGCGGCACCGACGTCTCGGGCGGCGGTTCCGCCGACGGTCAGGAGGGTCTCGGCACCGAGCCCGAGCACGGGACCCTCGTGGCGTCCGTGGCCGCGGGCCGCGGCCACGTGCCCCCGGGCGGGCGGGACGACGACGCCCCGGGCCGGCCCGCCGGCATCGTGGGCGTGGCCCCGGACGCCGAGGTGCTCGCCGTGTCCACCTGGCTGGGCGACGAGAGCCCGGAGGTCCGCAGCGTCGACGAGCAACTCCCGGACGCCGTCCGGTGGGCCGTGGACAACGGGGCGGACGTCATCAACATGTCGGTGGGCTCCAACGCCACCTCGTGGCCCGAGAGCTGGGACGAGGCCTTCCTCTACGCCGAGGAGAAGGACGTGCTCGTCGTCGCCTCCGCGGGCAACCGGGGGTCGGGGCTCGTCCAGGTCGGCGCCCCCGCCACCATCCCCGGCGTGCTGACGGTGGGCGGCGTGGGCCGCACGGGGGAGGCGAGCTGGGAGTCCTCCTCGCAGGGGATCTCCATCGCCGTGGCCGGCCCGTCCGAGGACATGGTGGGCGCCATCCCCGGCGACCGCTACGCCTCGTGGGCCGGGACGTCCGCGTCCGCCCCGGTCGTGGCCGGCACCGCCGCGC
Source organism: Kocuria sp. GQ42 (assembly GCF_059758435.1). Lineage (NCBI taxonomy): Bacteria > Bacillati > Actinomycetota > Actinomycetes > Micrococcales > Micrococcaceae > Kocuria > Kocuria sp. GQ42. The sequence goes on from NZ_JCAXEN010000002.1 coordinate 168,594, forward strand.
TGATCAAGGCGAAGTGGCCGGAGATGAGCTCCGCCCAGATCGCGAACCGCATCGTCTCCACCGCCCGGGACACCGGCTCGCCGGGCAAGGACCCGCTCTACGGCTACGGGGTGCTGGACGTCGAGGCCGCGCTCACGGAGGACGTCCCCGAGGTCGACCGCAGTCCTCTCGGCAGCATGGAGCAGTGGGTGCGGGTGCACCGCCGCAGCGCCGCGGCGACCCCCACCGCGGGCCCGGCCGAGAGCTCGGCGCCCGTCACGGAGGAGGTCGAGGCGGAGGTCGCCCCGCCCGAGCCCGTCGCCCCGATCGACGAGACCGGGCTGCTGCCCGTCGTGGTGCTCGCCGGGTTCGGGCTGCTCGTGCTGGGCCTCACGGCGGGTGCCGTGGTGCACATCCGCCGCATCGTGGCCGCCGACCCGGACGGGGGCCCGGGCGGACGTCCCTGAGGCGTGCGCCGGAACACGGTGCGGAGGCCCGGGACGAGAACGGATATCGACAGCGTTCTGAGTAGACTCGGGGGCATGTCTTTCACTCAACTGGCCAAGGACCGTCCGCGCCTTCTGATCGTCGGCGGCGGCTACGTCGGCTTCACCGTGGCGCAGGAACTGCAGAAGCGGATCAAGGACTCCGGCGGAGTCGTGACCGTGGTGGATCCCAACCCGTACATGATGTACCTCCCCTTCCTGCCCGAGGTGGCCGGCGGCAACGTCTCCGCCCGCAGCGCGGTGGTGCCCCACCGGCAGCACCTCAAGGACTGCGAGATCGTCACCGGGCACGTGCTCGGGGTCGACCACGCGAACCGCACCGCGACCGTCAAGGGCATCGACGAGGGCGAGACCTTCGAGCTGACCTACGACGAGGTCGTCATCGCCGGCGGCTCCGTGACCCGCGCCTTCCCGATCGAGGGCCTCGCCGAGAACGGCATCGGCCTCAAGACCATCGAGGAGGCCGTGGCGGTGCGCAACTGGGTGCTCGAGCGCATCGAGGTCGCCTCCCTCACCACCGACGAGGAGGCCAAGCGCCGGGCGCTGACCTTCGTGGTGGTCGGCGGCGGCTACGCCGGCACCGAGACGATCGCCGAGATCGAGGACATGGCCCGCAGCGCCGTTGAGCGCAACGAGCGGCTCACGGTCTCCGACCTGCGCTTCGTGCTCATCGAGGCCATGGGCCGGATCATGCCCGAGGTCTCCGAGGAGCGCGCGGAGAAGGTTGTGGCACACCTGCGCAGCCGCGGCATCGAGGTGCTGCTCAACACGTCGCTCGCCTCCGCGGTGGACAAGCACCTGAAGCTCGTCAACATGCAGGACAAGTCCCCGGCCGGCGAGTTCGGCACCGACACGCTGATCTGGACCGCCGGGGTGCAGGCCAACCCGCTCGTCAAGAGCACGGACTTCCCGCTCGACGAGCGCGGCCGCGTCCGGGCCGGGGCCGACCTGCGGATCACCGGCGACGACGGGCCCCTCGAGGGCGCCTGGGCCGCCGGCGACGTCTCCGCGGTGCCGGACCTCACCGGTGGGGGAGTCGGCGGGTTCTGCGTCCCCAACGCCCAGCACGCGGTGCGCCAGGCGCACACGATGGCCAAGAACATCATGGCCGCCCGCGCGGGCAAGCCGCTCGAGGACTACTACCACGAGAACCTCGGCGCGGTCGCCGGGCTCGGCCTCTACAAGGGCGTGGCCAGCATCAAGGGCCTCCCCGGTCTGCCGGCGAAGGGCCTGGAGTTCTCCGGCGTCGCCGCGTGGGCGATGCACCGGCTCTACCACGGCTACGCGATCCCCACCGTGGACCGCAAGGCCCGCGTCTTCACCGAGTGGGCCCTGAACTTCGTGTTCGGCCGGGACACCACCACGCTGCGCCACGAGCGGGACCCGCGCACGCGGTTCCAGACCGCCGCCGGCAAGGCCCCCGCCCCGCGCAAGGCCAACCTCTGATCCGATCCGTCCACCGCTCGACCCCGTCCCGGCCACGTGCCGCGGCGGGGTCGATCCGTTCCACAGGACCGTGACGCCCCCGGCCCGGCCCCCGTGGCGCCTGCCCTGGGGCCGGCAGACCGCCGACCGTCAGCCGGTGTTGCGGGGGTGGGCGATCTCGCGGGCGTCCAGCTCCACGCTCAGCTCCTGGTGGCGCTCGAGCGTGACCGGGTGGGCGCCGGTCGCGCTGCCGAGGTACTCGCTGTCGAGCTGCCGGCCGACCCTGCTGTGCAGGACGTGCAGCTCGGCCAGGGACAGCTCGGTCAGGTCGGCCGGGAACGCGTCCTCCGGCGCCAGGTAGGTCCTGCCGGTGGGCCGGGCGACGACGTCGCTCATGCCGCGGTCGTCCGGCACGGCGTCGGGGTGCTCCCGCACAGGGCGGGGGCCGGGGGACGTCCGGATCCCGGCGGGAACCGGTAGGACGGGAGAACGGGGTGGTGCACGGGGGCAGCCTCCTGCGGATGCGACGACATCGCGGCCGGCTGCTCGACCACCGTGCCAGCGTACTGGATCCTGCGACCGGCCGACAGGTGCGGCTCCCGGCCGCGGCCCCGGCCCGTCCCGGTGCTGGGAGCGGGACGAGGCGATAGGGTGGGCGGCGTCCCGGTGACGCGTCCGGGACCGGCCCCCATAGCCCAATCGGCAGAGGCAGCGGACTTAAAATCCGCTCAGTGTCAGTTCGAGTCTGACTGGGGGCACCAAGAATCGTTGGTAATCCGCCCAGACTGGCGCAGTCGTTCACCGTCACTTGGGGCCGATTCGCCACTTGTCCTCCATTTTCGACATGGAATCTGCACTGGAGGCGGCTCGAGGTCCGGTGGGAGCGCGTTCTGCGGTCGCCATCCGACTGGTAGTCCAAAAAGCAGTCCACCAGGCTCAACGCGAGGCTCGACGCCGAGGATTTCCACCACGAGGTCATTCTGGCCAAGCATTGCTACCCGGTGCTGCTCGCCGCCTCGGCGGCGCTGTTCCTGGCCGTCGGCGGCTTCCTGATGTCCGGGGACTGAGCGCCTTCCTCGGCCTGCTCCGTGGCGGCCCCGCCAACACATCGGGGCCGCCACGGGCGACGAGCGCCGACAGGGGCGCTTCGCGCAGCGAGACCACGCCCCCCGACGTGTCTCGCGCTGTGTCGGGCCGCTCGCAGCGGCTCGCCGACAGCTTCAGCTTATAGAGCCCGACCGCGCCCCGGCAGCCCCAGTTCTGTGCACAAGCATGGGTTCAGCGGCGCCGGTTGCCGGGGCTACTTCGGCGCCTCGACGATCCGCAGACTCGGCACGTCCCCGGCCACCCGATAGGCGACCGCCCGCCACCACCGGGCGGTGGGCGCCAGCGGTGCGCCCGGCAGGTCGAGGGCCGGCATGTCGGCGTCACGGTCGTAGACCTCGAAGACCGGGTCGGGCCCGGCGTGCTCGAGCAGGTGGGCGGCCAGCTGATCGGCGACCTCGGCGGTGTACGCCTCGATCCGCTCCACGTCGTCGCGCACCCCGTCGGGGATGGGCCGACGGCCCGACTCCCAGTCGTCGACCGAACGTCCCCCGACGTTCAGAGCCGCGGCGAGCTGCTCGCGCGACAGGCCCAGCGCCTCGCGCACGACCTTCAGCTCGATCGGCGTCATCCGCCCGTCGGCCGGCACCTGGCTCACGGGGAGCGGCTGCGGGCGGGACTGTGCCCAGGCGGCCAGGTCCCCGCTCACGAGCCCTGCACCGTCTGCCCGGTGTCGTCGTCGGGGTGGGCGGCGCCGAAGGCCCAGTTCCACGGAGTCGTCAGGAAGTCGTAGGCGTCCTGCGGAAAGCCGTCGGCGTCGATCAGGTCCCGGGCCGCGAGGGCGATCAGGGCGTGGGCCACGGGCATCTGAAAGCTGGTGGCGGTGGCTGCGGCGGCGCGCTCCAGGACATCCCCGGAAGGGGGAGCGGAGTCGGGGCGGGTGTGCCGGTGCATCTGCAGGAACAGGTCCGTGGCGATCGCCTGTGACAGGCTCCGCCACGAGCCGAGGATGAGGTCCAGCGCGTCCTGGCGGCCGGCCGCGGCCGCGGCGCTGACCGCCAGCTTCACGGCAGCCTGCCCGAGCGCGTCGTAGTCCACCTCGACGGGAGTGTTGTCGGTGACGAACTTCTGGTGCAGCCCGGAAGCCTTGCGCAGCGCCTGCGACTGCTCGAGGCCAATATCCGCGGCCCTCTCGAAGACGACCTGGACCTGCGGGCCCTGGGGGCCGGCCGCGGCGGCGAGGATCACGGGGTTCTGCCAGGTGGGAGTGCTCATCGCGCGGTGCTCCTCGGGGAGTCGGAGGCGGTGAGCGACGTGTTCGCCCAGTGCCTGCTGGTCGCACCGTAGCAGTCGTCCCAACAGTGACATCAGAACCTGCAAGAGCAGGGAAGCGTCTGGCCGCATTCGCCACTCGAGCTTGAGGACCGCCCGATTGAAGTCCTAGAAATGCTCTGGGCAACCAGAGGAGGCGAGGGCCTTCAGCGCGTCCTCGGCGTTGATGTCGTCAGGGCCCACCAGCAAATGGCAAACCTCGCCGTCGAGGTCGGAACCGAGCCGGCTCAGCGGCAGCCGTTCCATTGCGGAGAGCATGTTCGCCTCGGCGGCGAAACGGGTCGGGCCGGGGAAGTTCACCGCGACCCTGCTGGCGGCCCGGATCTTCAGCACCTGGCGGTTCGGACCCTCGAAGCAGTACTCCCCGTCCACCTCGGCATCCGGAGCGGCGCCGAACTGGGGACGGAACTCTGCGGCGGCGCGCTCGGTCGGGGGTGTACTCGTAGGCCGGCCGGGCGTCCATGTCGTGGAAGAGAGGACCCCACTCACCCGTCGCCACAGCCAGGGTGATGGCCGGAGCCCCGAGCTCGAGCTCGGCCTCGGGGTGGTCCTTGGCGGTGAAGCGACCGTCGGTGGCGTGCGGGTGCTGGTGGTCTACAAAGGTCGTCATGCCCGGAATGTGTGCGGCCTACCAGCTGCGCGCTCGCCCGGACATGGCACCGTCCCGCGGCCCGTGTGGGCTGCGAGGCGGTGAGCGCTCAGGCGGCGGTGACCGCCGTGACGGCGTCGTAAGCCCGGTCGGTGCGCTCCAGGTCGCGGGCGCTCTCCTGCGTCGAGACGTAGATCGGCTCGTTGCCCAGCAGGCGCAGGCGGACCGGGACCGTGCGGGACTGTGAAGGCTCGGTCAGCCTCCGCAGCACGTCCGGATCGAGCTTCAGCGCCTTCGCGGCGGACTCGATGTGCTCAGCGGAAACGGTCATCGTCTCGCTCCTCCTCTCAGAGGCTCGTGCGCTCATTATCGCTCTCCCTCCTCGTCGCCGTCCACGGCGGGGCCATCGTCGTCGGTGGCGGCCTCGTCAAGGAGCTTGGACTGGTAGGCGTCCGACAGCACGTCGGCGGCGTCCACGAACTCGGGCACCGGCTCCCCGGCGTCCCGTGCTGTGCGCTTGACGTCCTGAAGGGCGCGGCGGCCGATCTCATTGGCCGCCTGCGGGTCGCCCTCGGTAGCTTTGTCCGCCGCCCAGCGCCCGTACTCCAGCAGCTTCGACCGCTTGTCGGAGAGATAGCCGAGGTAGCTCACGGCCGCGACCGCGGTAGCGACCACCCAGCTCATCACCTGCAGGCGCTCCAGGCTGCCGTCGAACCACCGCCAGAAGCCGTCGATCGCCTCGCGGACGCCCTGCCCACCGAAGACGTAGACGAGGGTGGGGAACACGATCACGGCGGCCGCCAGGCCGAGGAGCACACGGACCCACCGTCGGTGGAGCAGGGGTGTTGGCATGGACTACCTCCGGGGTCGGATCGTGCACTGGCCGAGCGTACCGACCACCCCGGACGGACTTCGCCCTCCGGGCCGGTGCTGGTACGACGTCTATGTGTGCGGAGACACGCCCTGGTCCGGCTGGCTATCCTGGAGCCACGACATCAGAGCTAGGGGTGGCTCATGGGGTTCAGAACCAAGGCCGAGGGGTTGTCCGGCGGGCAGGCCTTCCTGCTGTGGCTCGCAGGCTTCTTCGTCTGGGCCTACACTGCCGACTGGGTCGAAGCGCGACTGGTTGCCTTCGTGAACTGGCTGGTGTCCATCGGCGGATACGGGCTGTCCAACGCAGTGTTCGCCGCCCTAGTGGGTGCCGGGTGCTTCGCCGGACTCGATGTCACCCGTCGGCGACTGCGCCGGATCGAGACCGACGGGGATCCCGAGCCGATCAACCCGCCCTATGACTACGAGACCACCGCCCGTCCCTCGGTGTGGTTGGGCTGGACCGCTGGCGTCGTCTGCTGGGTCGCCGGGTTCGTGATCCTGGCCGCCGGATACCCGCACGTGTTCATCATCGGACCCGTCGTCGGCACCACCGCCGTCCTGGCCGGTCGGATGGAGGCCTCCCACGCCCGGGCGATGGACGCCCGCCGTAGGATGCCGCCGGCGGTCGCCGGCCCCGGATGAGGTGACGCCCGCCGGCGCCTGATCGTGCGACGATGCGAGCAGACAAGGTGCCGAGCGTGAAGGAGTGCAGCATGTCGAGGCGATGGCAGCAGGTGCTCTTCCAAGCGGCGATCATCGTGGCCCTCATCGTGGGGCTGCGCTTGATCTTGGGCGAGTGGAACTGGTGGATGACCGCGATCGGTGTGGCCGCGTTGCTGCTGAACAACCTGTGGTCATCGGGCGCCCGTGGCGAGGGAGCGAGCGACGGGCGGGAGGGGCCATGACACCGGACCGGTCCCTGCGTGGGTACCTGATCGCGATGCTCGTCGGCGCCGCGTTCCTGGTGCTCGGACAGCTGGGCTCGTGGCCACCGGAGACCGGGGTCGAGCGGGCCCTGACCGGGCTCACCGTGGCCGTAGTCCTCATCGCCGTTTCACTGTCGGTCTACGAGTGGCGGCAGGGCCGGAAGGCTGGCCCCGAGGACTGAGCTTTCTGGACGTGCCGAACGCCCCGGTCTCCGTCCTGGTCGAGGTCATCAAGTCGTGGCCGGTCACAGGCCTGCGACGATCCCTGCCGAACCCTTGGGGTGTTCGCCTGGCGGTGCCTAGCGTCGAAGCACGACACTTCACGAGGGAAGTGGCATCAGGAGCGGAGGCCATCATGAGTGAGAACCACACATCCGTCGTCGGGCCCGTGCCAGGCGCCGGAGAAGACCGCCGGGAGAAGGTCGATCGGATCTTCCATGCCCTCAACCGTCATGACGCCACCGCGTACGTCGGGTTCTACGGTGCTGACGCGGTCGTCTACACCTCGACCGCCCAGGAACCGGTGCGCGGTACGGCGGCGATCCAGCGGGAGATCCAGCAGTGGTTCACTGCGATGCCGGACATGATGCTGCAACTGGAGGAGCTGCTCGTGGACGGTGCTACGGCAGTGTCCCGGTTCCAGCTCGTGGGCACCCATACCGGGCCCATGGCGACCCCGTCAGGGGAAGTGCCACCGACAGGCAAAAGGGTGTCGATGCCCATGGCGGTCTTCAGCAGAGAGGGTGAGGACGGTCTGATCGCCGAAGAGCACCGCTATCTGGACATGATGGGCTTCCTCCAGCAGCTCGGCCTCGCCTGATCCGCCCCCTGCAGAACGCCCCGGGCTCCGTCGCGGAGCACCGGGGCGTTCGTCGTTTCAGTGGCCGGGTCAGCCGGCGGCGCCGAACATCTCGTCGAGCTCCTCCGGGTCGTAGCTGAACCCCAGGGCCTCGCGCAGCTCGAACCGGACGATCAGGGGCAGCTTGTTGGCCGGGGACGCACCGATGACCTCGTAGCCCATCTGCACCGGCTCGGGACGCTCCTGAGCCATCGCGCGGGCGATCGGGGAGTGCACACGGCCTCCTCGTTCGCGCGACCCTCCAGCAGGGCGTAGAGGGAGACGTCCACGACCGCGGTCAGGAACCCGTCCTCGTCGGCAGACGCGGCGATCGTCCCAGCGGGACACCTGCCCTGCCGGGCGTGGCCTCAGCCCCTCGGCGCGCCCGCTGTGGGACGGTCGAAGGCATCGGAGGTTCGTGTCGGTGAAGCGAGGGAGCAGCAGATGGCGACCAGGTGCACTCGCACGATGCTGGCGGTGACGATCGCTTTCGTCGTCGCGGGTTGCTCACAGGACTCGGCCGACGTGTACGCCGGCGAACAGACCGACGAGGACACTCTGCCCGCGGAGATCGATGCCACGGAGTACGGCTGGGATGCTGACAGCTCTCGGTTGCTGGTCACCCACGAGGGCACCGAGTTCTACGTCGTGGCCGGCGAGGAGGGCGACTGTCTGATCACCTACGACCCGGCGGCAGTCGGGGACTGGGTCGCCGGTTGCACTCCCGGCGGGCGCGTGAGCACCAGCGGGCAGCTGGGTATCAAGGCAGAGTTCGCTCCGGCCGGTCTGCCGGGGGAAACCCCAGAGGGATGGATGCGCCTGACTCCGCAACTGCAGATCGAGTCCAGCTGATCTCGTCGCGTCGCGGCGATGGACTGCGTGCCGCCGGATGTCGTGCGGGATGTGGGCCATTGTTCCAGGGACCTGGCCTACCCTCGGCAATCTCGGTCGGCGATCATGAGGCATGGCGAAACGCACCGATCCGGAGGAGGCACCGCAGTTCGTCACGTTCCAGCCGTGGCGGATCCGGATCGCGATCGCCGTCGTGTTCTTCGTACTGATCGTGGTCGCGGCCGAGCTCGTGCCGGACGGCCCGTATCTTCTGACGACCGGACCCGTCTTCTTCGTCGGCTACACAGCGCTCTCGTTCGCCATGCACCGATCAGTCGCCATCCGTCTGGAGGACCACGCCGTGGACATCCGGCAGGGCTGGCGCCAGCAGCAGCAGATCCCGTACGAGCAGATCACCGAGGTGGCCGTCGGGCCGCGCACCGAGTGGTGGCGCATCGGCCGGCGCCCATTGGACGACGGGACCACGGGCTACCTGATGGGTGGGCCCAGCGTGCGCATCACCACAGGGGAATCGTCGGTGGTGGTCTCGGCTGAGGAGTCCTACCGGGTGGCCGGGGCGATTCAGCGTCAGCGTGCGCACGTCATCGGGGAACGGGCCGCGGAGACCGAGCAGGCCGGGCGCTGAGACAACCGCGTCGGCGCCACATCAAAGGAGTGCAACGAGATGAGACCACTTCGATACTCGATCAACGTCACGCTCGACGGCTGCTGCCATCACGAGGCCGGACTTCCGCCGGACGGGGAGTCGATGCGCTACTGGACCGCTGAGATGGAGCGAGCCGATGCCCTGCTGTTCGGCCGGGTGACCTACGAGATGATGGAGTCGGCGTGGCGGAAGCAGGCCACGGGAACGTGGCCGGACTGGATGGACGAGTGGGAGATCCCTTTCGCCGAGGCCATCGACCGGGCGAAGAAGTACGTCGTGTCGAGCACGCTGAGCGAGGTCGATTGGAACGCCGAGCTGGTGCGAGGCGATGTGGGCCAAGCGGTTCAGCGGCTCAAGCGGGAGCCGGGCGAGGGCCTGTGGGTGGGTGGCGTGACGCTCCCGACGGCGTTGGCGGATCTGGGACTGATCGACGAGTACGAGTTCGTGGTGCAGCCGGTTCTTGCCGGACACGGGCCGACGCTGCTCGCCGGTCTGCGCGAGCGCATCGAGCTCGAGCTCGTGGACCGCCATGAGTTCCGGTCGGGGGCGGTCGCCCAGCGATACCGGCCCGCGCGAGTGACGGCCTGACGTGATCGTCCTGGCACGTCGGCCGCTCCCTCGCAAAAGAACGACGACTCGGAGTCTCGTTGCCCAGCAGTGAAGTGGCCGTGGAGCTCGACGCCGTTCCCGGCGCCGGCAGGCAGCTGCCGGGGCGCACGCCGGAGCATGAAGTGCTGGCCTACCGGGTGCGGCTGGAGGTCGCCGAGGACGCGGAGCTGCCGGTCTGCGTGCCCGACGAGTAGGCCTGGCTCGTTCCGGTCATCGGGTCGTCGACCGGTGCGGCCGGTGCGCTATCCGGGTGCAGTCGTGGGTGCGGCGGACACACCCCAGAAGGCCTCGTAGCCCTCGGCTTCAGCTGCCACCGTGATCGTCTCCGGCGTCGCATCGTCGGAGGAACCGAAGCGCAGGGTCGTGGTCACCGGTGAGCCCGCGCAGTCCCCTTCGCCGTAGGACCCGTCTTCACCGCTCAGACTGATCCGTCCGGCGGGGCGATCGGCGTCAGCTTCCGGGTCGGCCGGTGCGCACGCCATCGTGACCGCGTACCACCCGGGCTCCACATCGGTCGTCGAACCGGTGGCGCGACTGCCGTCGGTGCCGGTGCTGCCGGCGATGGAGAACCCTCCCTCGGCGACAGCAGGGAGGGTGTCGGCCGCCCACGTCTCGAGGTCGACCGAGGGAGCCGATGAGGACTCCGTTGACGGGCCGCAGGCTGTGACCATCAGCAGCACAGCGGCGGCAGCCAGGGCTGCGGACGTACGGCTTGTCATGTCCGTCACCCTAGTGCCCCGCCGGGGCAGCAGGCCGTCAGACGGTGCGCTCGGCGGTGTGCAAGGCGTCCAGGTAGGCCCAGCCGCGGTGGGCGCGGAGGACCGGGACCACTGCGATCAGCATCATCAGGGCGGCGGTCGCCGCCCACCACGTCTCGGTGCGCAGGATCCCGATGGCGACGACGCCGGCGATCCCTGCCACGATCGTGGCCGCCGACTCCAGTTGGGTGCACGCCAGCACCCCGGCGGCGACGCGGGTGCCCGGATCGTCCGGGAGCCGACCGGAGGAGGCGGTGCTCCCAATCGATCGGCGCAGCGGCCCTTTGTCCCGGTGGACTTCGAGGCGGGCACGGGGCGCCTGGACGAGGCGCTGCACGATGAGCGCCAGGCCCACGAGCAGAGCCGGTCCGAAGGTGACCCAGGCGCTGCGTGCGGTACCGCTGTCGTCCAGACCCCAGTGGACCAGGGCTGGGAACCCGACCGTGAGCACGGCGGACGCCGGCACGGCGCGGGCGAGGACCTGGCCGCCGGTCGGCACGGGCACCTCGGCGGTCTGCCGGGCGGACTCGTTCATGGTGCCGAGGCTACCGGCCCCGGCCGGGCGCCGGCGGTGATCGTGATGCCGGCGGGTCATCGCGGGAGGTTCCGCTGCAGCCACAGGGTGCACCACATCTTCAGTCGCAGCTCGTCCCAGCCGGGGACGTCGACGATCAGGGCGGCGGGTCCGTACCGGTGGACCGATACGACGCCGTCGCGATCGCACAGCTCGGAGATCAGCAGCGGCACGATCTCCGGGCGCTCGGCCGGGATGTCCTCGCGCAGGCCCAGGTCGAAGCAGTCGAGCTCGGCGACGACCGTCACCAGCGGCTCGTCGACGGCAGCGGCCTCCGGTCCTCGCCCGTTCAGAGCGTCGACGGTCCGCTGGACGTGGGTGCGCATCTCGGTGCCGGACATCGGATCGCGGCCGTGGGCGGACTGGTAGACGCTGTAGAGCGGCAGGGCCGGCAGGAAGATCTGGTGGTGGTCCGAGGCGAGCACCGGGTAGTTCAGCAGAGGGTGGTCGCTGATGCGGTGCTCACCGACCTGCCAGGACGCGGCGGGGACCGCGGCGGTCAGGAGCTGGCCGAGGTAGGTGGCGAAGCCGTCGACGAGTGCGATCGTGGCGGCCGGTGGGTGCGGGTCCACTAGTCTTCCGTGGCGTGCCCAGGACGGCCAGGAGGGGCGGGTGGCGTCTTCTTCCAGTGACCGCGGGTCGACGCCGAGCTGCGCGGCCCGAGCGGTGAGCCATGCCCACAGCGGGGAGACGGAGTAGAGGGACCCGTCGAGCGTCTCGCGCGTGTCAATGCCGGCGCCGGTCAGTACTGCGCGAAGCCTCCCCAAGGCTGGTTCGCGTTCGGCGAGATAGCTGTCGAGGGCGTCGGCCGTTTGGCGCGCGTCCATCGATTCGTACGGCTGGTCTCCCATGGGCGTGACCCTACTGCCGGGTTCGCACGTTGCGGAACCTCTGGTGCGCTTCGCGGCCAGCCGACCCCGGCGGATCGTGGGTGGGTCTCCCGGCTGCCACCCTCCGTGTGCGTGACAGCCCGTGGGTACGGGGACAACGGCGGGTCGAAGGATAGATTGAGACCATGGCCGACCCCCGACGAGCCTTCTGCTGCGCTCCCTGCATCCTCGACTCCGGTCCGGCATCGACGATGCCCTCCGCCCCGTTGGTGCGCGGCCGTTCTGGGACGCCCGGGTGAGCGCCGTGCTGTACACGGTCTGGGCGCTGTTAGTCGCCGGGGCCGCCGGCTCCATCGTCCACACGGTCCGGAAGAGCAAGCGGCACGAGCGGCTGACCGCCCACTGGCCGAGGGCGGAGGCCACCGTGACCGGCAGCCGGGCCGGCTGGACCAGCGGCGTCAACAGCACCAGCCGGTCACGCCGCTTCTGGCCCACGTACCGGTTCGCCGACCTGCACGGCACGGCGTTCACCGGGACCTCGGAGATCTCCTGCGGCGCACGGCCCGTGCCCGGGACGGTCGTGGAGGTGGCCTACAACCCGGAGGACCCGACGGAGTCCATCCAGGTCTCGAACCAGTCCAGGGTCACGCTGGGCTGCCTCATCCCGTTCTTCGTCGTCTTCGCCGCCGTCCTGTTCTGGTTCATCACCGTCCTCCCGCTGCCATGACCGCAACCCGTCCCTCTCGGAGGGGACCGCCCTCAAGCCGATGGCGGCCCCGGCCGCCGAACCGATGAGCAGACGCGGGCGTCACGCCGAGGCAGCGGACACCGGGGGAGAAAAAGCCGCTGCGCTGGCGCGCCCCACCGTTCTTCCCATCCATCAGCGAGGACAGGCCATGATGCAGGACCGCCAGCGGCGTGATGACGTCACCCGGGCAGAGCACCAGCAGGCGCTGGCGAGAGGTGAGAAGCGGGTGCTCCGCACGACGGCCACCGGCGCGCTGCACAGCTACGCCGGTGACGAGATCGGGTTCACCCCGGGCCGCGGCCATGTGCAGGTCAGCACCTGGTGGGGCATGGGCATCGTGACGACGGTGCTCTGGATCGGCTTCGTCTTCTCCTGGGTGCTGCTCTTCGCCCCCGTGGCGCAGGGCGAGCCGCCGATGTGGAGCGCCTTGTTCCTCACCGGGATCGGGGGGCTCATCGGCTGGTACACCTTCAGGATGGCCAGGGACGAGTACCGCGCGTCCAGGGTGCGCAAGCAACGCGGCGTCCCCGAGCCCGGCACCAGCGGGAGCCTGCCCTCGTAGCGGATGACCGCAGGCCGCGGTATCTGCCGGCGCCGTCGAAGCTGTCGGGACCGGAGCGGACCACCTCGAGCACACGAGGAGCGGGCGCTCTAGTGGATCGACAGACGCCGGCCGGTCGGCACGCGCAGGTGCGGGCCGTGGCCCGGTGCCAGGACGTCGAAGTTCGTGTCGGAGAGCAGCCGGACCGCGGCGCGCGAAGCGGTCGGCAGATCGTGGTGGAACGGGTCGGCGAGAAGCTGCGGGACGCCGTGCTTCTCGGCGACCATGTGGTCGGTGATCACCGCGTCGCCGGAGGCGAGCACCCCGGTGTCACCGATGAGGTAGGAGGTGTGCCCGGAGGTGTGTCCGGTGGTCGCCACCGGGCGCGGGTTCCCGGGGACGTCCAGGGCGGTCGCGTCGGGGGTGAAAGGAGTGAGGGCCTCGGGGTCCACGGTGACGTCCTTGAGGCCGCCGACCCGGATGGCGTGGATGCTCCAGGTGAGCCACTTCCACGAGCGGGCAGCCCGGGGGAGGGACTCCTTGGGCCCGATCTGCTCGCGGGCGGTGCCGGTCATGTTCGGCACCTCGGCGGCCGAGCAGTGCACCGGGACGCCGGCGGCGACCAAGCGGTCCAGGGTGCCGATGTGGTCGGCGTGGGCGTGGGTGATGACCACGGCGTCGGGCAGGCCGGTCACCCCGGCCGCGCGCAGGGAGGCGTCGACGAGCGTGCGGTCACCGGGGTAGCCGCAGTCGATCAGGGTGCAGCTGCTGCCGTCGCGCAGGATCAGCCAGTTGGCGGCGGGGCCGGTCACCAGGGTGGTGCCGGAGCCCAGGTCGTGCAGGTTCTCCGCGGTGGTCCATCGGGTCATGCGGCTCGAAGCTCCTGGGGAAGGCGGTGGCGGCGCTGTGCAACGAGCCTACCGGGATGGTTGCTCGCGGTCGGTGGGACACCATGGCCGTGCCCGGACGGAGTACCCGGGCCGCCGGCGGATCTGCAGGCCGGCACCGACCGGAACTGAGCGCCTGCTCGTACGAGCACAGGATGATCACGGCGACCGTCAATGGTCCGACCACGGGCAGCCAACGCACCATGCGCCGGAAACACCCCGCCGCGGCGACCTCGCCGGTCCTGCGTCATCGGGACGCCTCCATCCCCGGGTCGCGACGGGGCCGGGCGTCCCAGGCCATCCGGGCCCCCAGGAACACGGCGCCGATGCCCGTGATGAACCAGTCCCACTCGCCGAGAATGAGGCGGATCCCGATGACCCAGGCGATGAGGATGACGACGTCCAGGGTCAGCAGCCTGGCCCGTCTCGACAAGGTGGACCTCCTGGATCGCCGTCGTGGTCCTCGCATCGTGCCACGCAGCAACCAGGACGGTCTGACCCCTCATTCGGGGGCGGCCGGCGCCGGCGGCATCCCGCGGAGGGCGTCCATCGTCCTGGCGTGAGCCGACTCCGTCCGAGCACCCAGGATGAACGCCGTCCCGATGATGGGTCCGATCACCCAGGCCGAGGAGAATCCGGCCCCGACGAACAGCAGCACCAAGAGCCGGGCGACCAGGAACCCGATGAGCAGCATCGGCCGCCACGGGGTGTGCTGCGTCAGCGGGTCCACCCCGCCACGGTAGGGGGAACGGGCGGTCCCGGCGGTCGAGCACCTGCCCGGAGGCGTGTCTCAGCGCGGCAGGTGGCGCTGCAGCCACAGCGTGCACCACAGCTTCAGCCGCAGCTCGTCCCAGCCGGAGACGTCCACGACCAGCGCGGCGGGTCCGTACCGGTGCACCGACTCGACGCCGTCGCGGTCGCACAGCTCGTCGATCAGCTGCTCCACGATCTGCGGGTGCAGGGTCGGGATGTCCTCGCGCAGCCCCACGTCGAAGCAGTCGACCTCGGCGACCACCGTCACCAGCGGCTCTTCGACGGCGGCGGCCTCCGGGCCCTCGCCGTGGAGGGCGTCCACGGTCCGGCGGATGTGGGCGAGCATCTCCGTCCCGGTCATGGGGGAGCGCCCGTGGGCGGACTGGTAGGCGCTGTAGAGCGGGATGCCGGGGAGGAAGACCTGGTGGTGGTCCGAGCCCAGCACCGGGTAGTTGAGCAGCGGGTGGTCGGCGATCAGGTGCTCGCCGACCTGCCAGGTCGCCTCCGGCGCCGCGTCGCCGACGAGCTGCCCGAGGTAGGAGGCGAAGCCGTCCAGCAGCGCGATGGTGGCGGCCGGCGGGTGCGGGTCCACGAGCTTGCCGTGCCGGGCCCAGCTCGGCCACGCGGGACGGGTGGGGTCCTCGGCGAGAGGACGCGGGTCCACACCGAGCTCGGAGGCCCGGGCGCTGATCCAGGCCCACAGCGGGGACACGGAGTAGAGGGAGCCGTCGAGCATCTCGTCGGGCTCCAGGCCGTGCTCGGTCAGTTCCGAGCGCAGGCGCTCCAGTGCCGGACCGCGCTCGGCGAGGTACGCGTCGAGCGCGTCCGCGGCCTGGCGCGCCGTCATCCACTCGTACAGCAGATACCCCATGGGCGTGACTCTACTGCGGGGACGCCGGTGGCGGGACCGGTGGGGCGGCCGGCGCGTGGACCCCAAGACCACGGAGCACCGGTGCCCAGCAGGGCCCCGGACGCGCCGCGGCCCCGCTCCGACGGGACGGAGCGGGGCCGCGGCGGGACCGGTGCCGGGTCAGCGGTAGTCGATCCGGATGGATCCTCCCGGGCGCCAGGTGATGGAACCGCCCTGGTAGTACTGCACCACGGAGCGGTCGGCGCGGGTGATCTCGCCCGTCCGGGGGAAGCCCAGGCGGCTCTTCGTGCCGCCGAGCGCCACGTAGGCGTTGCCGATCGAGCCCTTGGTCTCCTGGGCGTAGGTCCTGGGGCTCCAGTAGATCCGGCCCTTCTGGAACACCTGGTAGGCGCCGCCCGTGCCGGTGGACGCCTCGTCGGTGGTGGGGTAGCCCAGGGCGCCGGCCGTGCCGCCGGAGCGGTTGTGCTGGGCGCCGATCGAGCCCTTGAGGGCGTGCGCCCCGCCGGCGGCGCTCCAGACGATCCGGCCCTTCTGGAAGGACTGGGAGGTGCCGCCCCGTCCGTCGGCGACGGCCCCGGAGGTGGGGTAGCCCAGCGACCCTCGCTCGCTGCCGGCCCGTGAGTAGGCCGCGCTGGTGGCGCCGGTGATCGGGTGGGCGCCGTGGGCCGAGCTCCAGAGGATCCGGCCGTTCTGGAAGGTCTGGTAGAATCCGCCGATGCCGTTGCTCCGCCGGTCCGCGGTGGGATAGCCCAGGGCGCCCTTCTCGCTGCCCGCCGCGGCGAAGACCGTCTCGATGTCCCCGGTCAGGGCGTGGGCCCCGGTGCGGGAGGACCAGAGGATCCGCCCGTTCTGGAACAGCTGGTAGGCCCCGCCGATGCCGTTGGACTTCTCGTCCGAGCGGGGGAAGCGCAGGACGCCGGAGGCGGTGCCGTTGCGCTTGTAGGCGGTCTCGACGCCGCCCCGCACCCAGTAGGCGCCGGTGGCTGAGGACCAGTAGATCGTGCCCTTGGCGAAGCTCTGGCGGACCCCGCCGGCGACGGCCTGCTCGTGGGAGGTCGGGGCCCCCGTCTGGCTCTTGATCCGCTGGTACAGGGACCCGATCGCGCCCTTGGTGGTGTAGGTCGGGGTGGGCGCGGCCGGTGCGGCGGTGACGGCGGGCTTCGTGATCCACAGCGCGTCGTGGGAGTTCAGCGTCTTGCCCCCGGGGAGGCTGTCCCAGGCGTCCCCGGAGTCGAGGATCAGCTGCTTGTACTGGTCGGAGCTCAGCGTCGGGTTCTTCTGCTTGAGCAGGGCCAGGGTCCCGGCCACGTGCGGGGTGGCCATCGACGTGCCGTAGTCGAAGCGGCTGTTGGGTGCGACCGGGGTGGTCCGGCCCGTGTTGCCCGCGGAGAGGATGTGGTGGCCCGGGGCGTAGATGTCCACGGCGCCGCCGTGGTTGGAGTAGCTGGCCCGCACCCGGTCCGAGCCGATGGCCCCGACCGTGATGACGTTGTAGCAGTTGCCCGGGGCGTACTCGATCGCCGGGCGGCCGCTGTTGCCCGCGGCCACGGCCACCGGGATGTTCCGGAACCAGGCGGTGTTGATGGCGTTCTGCAGCGTGGCCGGGCACGACCCGCCCATGGACAGGGACATGTTGATCACGTCGGCGCGCTTGCGCGGGGCGGGGGCCCCGGCCACGGCGTCGCCGGCCAGCCAGCGCACGGCGTCGGCCATGTCGGAGACGTAGCCGAAGCCGCACGCGCCCAGGGCCCGGGCGTTGAGCAGGGTGGCGTCGGGGGCGATGCCCACGGTGCCGTAGCTGTCCCGCTTGGCGGCCACGGTGCCGGCCACGTGCGTGCCGTGCCAGATGGAGTTGGTGGCAGCGGAGCCGGCGTAGCACTGGCCGGCCGTGGAGTAGGTGCCCGGGTCCCGCGGGTCCGCGTCCCGGCCGTTGCCGTCGTTGCCGAGGGCGGCCGTGGAGACGAAGTCGTAGCCGCCGATGGTCTGGGAGTCCAGGTCGGGGTGGTTGGCGAAGCCGGTGTCGACGACCCCGACGGTCACGCCCTTGCCGGTGGCGGTGTCCCACGCCTCGAAGGCGCGCAGGTTGGTCAGGGCCCAGAGGGACGGGACGCCCGGGTCCGCGGCGGTCGCGGCGACGGAGCCCATGTCCTCCGGCTCCGCCTCGTCCGAGCCCGGGATCCGGGCGGTCGAGACGAGCCGGTCGGGCTCGGCGTAGGCCACGGCCGGGTCCTTGGTTAGCTCCTCGGCCAGCTTCTCCGCCTGGTCGGTCGAGACCTCGCCGGCCAGCTCGACGACGGCCGCGCCGTCGCCGGTGGTCCGGACCTCGGTGGTGTCCTCGGCCTCCGGGACGTGGGCCTCGGCGGCGGCGTCCTCGACGACCTGCTCCGACTCGGCGTCGGTCACGGGGGTGCGGTACTTGACGATCATCCGGTCGGTGATCTCGGGCGGGGCCTCGGCGCTGACCTGCTGGGCGGACAGGGTGGTGGCGTTCTCGGCGGGGGCGGCGGTCGCGGGCGTGAGAGGAGCCAGCACGAGGGCCAGGGAGAGGGCGGACAGGGTGGGGGCGAGCATGGATCGTTGCATGGGCGAACTCCTGGGGCTGGGGGGATCCCGGAAAAGGTTCTCACATGCAAATCAATGCGAACAGATCTAAAACAAGATCACGGCTTCATCACGAAGTGTGACGTCCCCGCCGGCCCACGGCCCCGTCGGGGCGGTTCAGGAAGTCCGCGCCAGCACGGCGAGCCACTCGAGATGGCGCAGCAGCGAGGGGACGCCCGCGGTCAGCAGGGCCACGGCGGTCGCGGACGTCGCGCGGCCCAGGTGCCTCCGGGCGGAGGCGCGGGCGCCGCGGGACTGCCGGCGGGCGGCCGGGGCCAGGTCGAGCGCGACCTGGACGAGGCTCCACAGCGCGGTGGCGCCCGCCCCGGCGACGACGAAGCAGCCGTAGAGGAGGACGGCTCCGGGCAGCGGGACCACGGGGCGTGCCGTCGCTCAGCCCGCGAGGACGGCGGCGGTCAGGCCCACGGTGAGCACGGCGGCCACCGCCCAGGTGAGCCTGTAGGCCCGGCGGTAGTGCTCCTCGCTGCGGAGCTCGAGCCAGGCGGCGGTCGCCGGGGCGGCGTCCGGAGTGGTCCGCGCGCGCTCCAGCCGGCCGATCGCCCCGAGGTAGCGGCTCCAGTGCAGGACGGCCAGGGCCCCGACGGCGAGCAGCACCGGGATCGCGGCCAGCGGCACCCAGTGGGCGGGGGACTCGGGCATGAGGGCCTCCGGATCGGGACAGCGGTCGTTCTCCCCAGCATGTGTGCAGCAGCAAAGTCCTGTCTGTCCGCTCTCCTGGGGGCCGGCGCCGGCGCCGGCGGAGCCGCCCCCACGCCCTCGGCTTAAGCACAGCAGTTCTCATGCTTTCGTCAGGCAGGCCTTGCTACGCTGGTCGCACATCTCGCACATCAGTGCCACGGAAGGACCCCTCAATGGCCGGCGGTAACCCGCTTCTCCGCGATCTCTCGAAGCCGGGCGCAGGCAGCGCCCAGTCCCACGGGAACCAGTACGGACAGACCTCCTACGGAACCCCCTACCAGCAGCAGCCCGGCTACGGACGGTCCGGCTACCAGCAGGGCGCCCCGTACTCGGCCGAGCGCCTGGACTCGATGTACAACGCCCCGGCCGCCGGGACGAACCAGACCGGCCGGATGACCTACGACGACGTCATCATGCGCACCGCCACGGTGCTCGGCGCCGTGGTCGTCGGCGCGCTCGCCGGCTGGATCATGCCGATCCTCACCATCCCCGGCGCCCTCGTCGGTCTCGTCCTCGGCCTGGTCAACGCCTTCAAGCGCGAGCCCTCGCCCGCGCTGATCCTCGCCTACGGCCTGTTCCAGGGCATGTTCCTGGGCGGCATCTCGGGGATGTTCGAGGCCATGTACCCGGGCATCGTGGTGCAGGCCGTCATCGGCACCATCGCGGTGTTCGTCTCGGTGCTCGTGCTGTTCCGCTCCGGCAAGGTCCGGGCCTCCCCGCGCGCCACCAAGATCTTCATGGTCGCGCTCATGGCCTACGCCGTCTTCGCGCTGGTCAACCTGGGCGCGGTGCTGCTGTTCGGCTTCAACATCCGCACGGACAGCCCGCTCGGCCCCTGGCTGGGCCTGCTCATCGGCGCCGTGGCCATCCTGCTCGCGGCCTACAGCTTCGTGCTGGACTTCGACAACATCAAGCGCGGTGTCGAGGTCGGCGTCCCCGAGAAGATGGCCTGGTCCGCGGCCTTCGGCCTGACGGTCACGCTGATCTGGACCTACGTCGAGATCCTGCGCATCCTGGCGATCATCCGGGAGATGACCTCGAACTAGGTCCCCGCTCCAGCTGCACCATCCACGACGGCCCGGCACCCGCGCACCGCGGGTCCGGGCCGTCGTCGTGCCCTGACCCGCGGGCGGGTGGGCGGCTCAGTGGTACGAGATCCGGGGCCCGGGCGTGGGGCGGGTGGCCGTGTGCTCGGCGGCCACGGCGCGGGGCGGGCGGCCCACGAACAGCCAGCCGAGCAGCTTCTCCTCCTCCGTCAGCCCGTAGAACGCGCGGACCGCGTCCTCGCCCTCGCCGTCCCGGTGGGACCACACGGTGCCCCAGCCGGCGGCCCAGAACGCGGCCTCGAGCAGGGGGCGGGCCCCGTGCGCCGCGTTCAGCTGCTCCTTCCTCGGGACGCCCAGGGTGTCGTCGGGGCTGAAGACGAGCGCGCACCCCAGGCCTCCCGTGCTCGCCCACTTCAGGGCGCCCCGGAAGGCCGCGAGCCGGCGCAGCTGCTTGCCCTTGAGCCGGGGGAAGGGCGCCGACATGTTGGGCACCCGGGTCAGCCCCGCCAGCGCGGCCGCGAGCTCCGGCGCGGAGCGGCGGGTGGTCACGGCCACCCGCCAGCTCAGGCCGGGATCGGCCGCCGCGGTCCCGGCGGCGGCGCGGAGCACGGCCTCCAGCTCCTCCCGCGGCGGGGCGTCCGGGGTCAGGCCGGGAGCCGGCCGGCGCTGGGCGAGGACGCGGAGGAAAGTGCGTGACATCCCGCCAGTCTTCCACCGCGCGCGCCCCGCGTGCCGGACCGGCCCGCGGAATCGTTGCCCGGCCCCGGCCGGGGGGCGCCCGGCGGTCGGACCGCCGTGCCAAGATGGCTCCATGCCTTCGACATCGCACGACGCCGAGCGGCCGCTGCGGCCGGGACCCGGCACCGAGCTCCCCCCGTTGCACGGCAACGCCGCGGGTGGGGTCGCGGTCTCGGTGCGGGTGGCCGCGGCGTGGTCGTGGCGGCTCATCATCATCCTCGCGGCCGTGGGGCTGCTCGGGTACATGCTGTCGACGATCACGGTGGTCATCATCCCCGTGCTCATCGCCGGTCTGCTCGCCGGGCTCCTGTTCCCGCTGGTGAAGTGGCTGCGCGGACAGCACGTGCCGGCGGGCCTGGCCTCGGGCACGGCGGTGCTCGTGCTCATCGGCCTCGTGACGGGTCTGCTCGTGCTCGCCGGCCGGCAGATCGTGCTGGGCTTCGCGCAGCTGTCCGAGAACGTGGTGGTCGGCACCCAGCAGCTGCTGGGCTGGCTCGAGGACGGGCCGCTGAACCTCAGCGCCGACAGTGTGAACGACTGGATCGACGACCTCGGCACCACGATCCAGGACAACAGCGAGGCCATCCTTTCGGGCGCCATGTCCTTCGGCTCGACGGCGGGCAACGTGCTGACCGGCATCATCATCATGCTCTTCACCCTGCTGTTCTTCCTCATGGACGGCGAGCGGATCTGGCTCTTCCTCGTCCGGCTGTTCCCGGTCAGCGCGCGGCGGGCCGTCAACGGCGCCGGCCGCCGGGGCTGGACCTCGCTCGTGCAGTACGCCCGCATCCAGGGCTTCGTGGCGTTCGTGGACGCCGTGGGCATCGGGCTCGGCGCGGCGCTGCTCGGCGTCCCCCTCGCCCTGCCCATCGGCATCCTCGTGTTCCTGGGCTCCTTCATCCCGATCGTGGGCGCCGTGCTCACCGGCGCGGTCGCCGTGCTCGTCGCCCTCGTGGCCAATGGCTTCGGCACCGCCCTGGCCATGCTCGCCGTGGTGCTGCTGGTGCAGCAGATCGAGTCCAACGTCCTGCAGCCGCTCGTGATGGGCCGGGCCGTCTCCCTGCACCCCCTCGCGGTCTTCCTCGCCGTCGCGTCCGGCACCATCCTCTTCGGCATCGCGGGCGCGCTGTTCGCGGTGCCCGTGATGGCCTTCCTCAACACGGTGGTGCGCTACCTCGTGGGCGGGACGTGGAAGGAGGACGACGAGATCCCGTGGGAGCCGTACTACTTCCCGTGGGAGATCAAGAAGCACGCGCGCAGGAACGATCTCACCCGCGACCAGGTCATGGCCCAGCTCCAGCGCTTCCGCCGGACCCGCGCGAAGGAACGGCTGCAGGCCGCGCTCAAGCGCGGCCGCCGGGACGACCGCGCCCGGGCCGCCGCCGGCACGGGTCAGGGCCGCGGCCGCAGCGCCGAGCAGGGGGTCGCCCAGGGCGCGGGCCCCGGTGCCCCCGCCTCGCCGGAGCGCTCACCGGGCAGCGACTAGGATGAGGACCGCGCCCGCCGCCGGCGGGCGCTCACCGTGGCAGGACCCAGCGGGTCCCGCACGGCCCCGCACCGACGCACCGACCGGGAAAGAAGACGCACCGTGAGCCTGGCCGAACTGCCCGTCCGTCTCGCCGACATCCAGGACGCCGCCGCGCTCCTCGAGGGCGTGATCGACCGGACCCCGGTGACCCACTCCCGGGCGCTCTCGCGGCTCATCGGCTCCGAGGTCGACCTCAAGGCCGAGAACCTGCAGCGCGCGGGCTCCTTCAAGGTCCGCGGCGCCTACGTGCGGATGGCCAAGCTCACCGACGAGGAGAAGGCCCGCGGTGTCGTGGCGGCCTCCGCCGGCAACCACGCGCAGGGGGTGGCCCTCGCCGCCGCCAAGCTGGGCATCACCGCCCGCATCTACATGCCGCTGGGCGCGGCCCTGCCCAAGATCGCCGCGACCCAGGACCACGGCGCCGAGGTGATCCTGCACGGCACCAGCGTGGACGAGGCCCTCGCCGAGGCCCAGCGCCACGCCACCGCGACCGGGGCGGTGTTCGTCCACCCCTTCGACCACCCGGACATCGTGGCCGGGCAGGGCACGCTCGGCCTCGAGGTGCTCGAGCAGGTGCCCGACGTCGACACCGTCATCACCGGGGTGGGCGGCGGGGGACTGCTCGCCGGCATGGCTGTGGCGGTCAAGGCCCGCGCGGAGCAGCTCGGCCGGCCGATCCGGCTCATCGGCGTGCAGGCGGAGAACGCCGCCGCCTACCCGCCGTCCCTCGCGGGGGACGCGCTCGTGACCCTCGACCGGGTCTCGACCATCGCGGACGGCATCGCCGTGGGCAAGCCCGGGCAGCTGCCGTTCAGCATCATCAAGGAGCTCACCGACGACGTCGTGACGGTCTCGGAGGACTCCCTCGCCCAGGCGCTGATCTTCCTGCTCGAGCGCAACAAGCTCGTGGTGGAGCCCGCCGGCGCCGTCGGCGTCGCGGCCCTCCTGGACGGGCGCCTGCAGGCCGCGTACCCGGACCTCGGCAACACCGTGGTGGTGCTCTCGGGCGGCAACGTCGACCCCATGCTCATGCTCAAGGTCATCCAGCGGGGGCTCTCCGCCGCCGGACGGTACATGACCATCAAGATGATGCTCACCGACCGCCCGGGCGAGCTCGCCCGCATCTCCGAGCTCATCGCCGTCCAGGACGCCAACGTCACCGGCGTGGACCACACCCGGATCGGCGGCTCGCTCAGCCTGGGCGACGTGTCCATCACCATCGACATGGAGACCAAGGGGCACGAGCACTGCCGCCAGATCCTCCGGGCGCTCGAGGCGGAGGGCTACCACCCCGTCGTCGTGCACTGACCGCCGCCGGGCACCGATCCCGGCCCCGGACGACACCGGCGCCGGTCCCCGCGGGGACCGGCGCCGGTGTCGTCCGGGGCGGCGTCAGGTGCGGCGCCGGCCGGTGAGGTAGGTGACGAACGCGCTGACGAACGTCGCGAAGACGAAGACGTTGCGCAGGCTGCCGGGGGCGCTCGCGGCGGGGTCGCCCTGACCCGCGAAGTGCAGCACCACGGCCACGACCCCGAGCACCGCCGTCAGGACCATCAGGGCCTTGGTGCCGGGGCCGGGGCTGCGCAGCCAGTGGGTCGTCACGGGAGCCTCAGACCTTGAACGGCTTGGCGTCCAGGATCTTGACCGGGATCTCCTTGCCGTTGGGAGCGGTGTAGGACAGCTCGTCCCCGACCCGGTGGCCGGAGATCGCGGAGCCCATCGGGGACTTCTCGGAGAAGACCTCCAGCTCGCTGCCGGCGGCCAGGTCCTCGGCCACCTCGCGGGAGCCGATGAGGAAGGTCATCGCCTCGCCGGCGATCTCCGCGGTGACGACCATGCCGGCCTCGACGACCCCGTCGTCGGCAGGGGCCTCGCCGACCTGGGCGTTCTCGAGCAGGTTCTTGAGGTGGACGATGCGCCCCTCGTTCTTGCTCTGCTCCTCGCGGGCGGCGTGGTAGCCGCCGTTCTCCTTGAGGTCGCCCTCCGAGCGCGCCTGGTCGATGCGCTCCACGATCTCGTGCCGGTACGGGCCGGAGATGTGGTCGAGCTCCTTCTTCAGGCGGTCGTAGGCCTCCTGGGTCAGCCAGGCGCCGGTCTTGTTCGTGGTGGTCACAATCTCTCCTCGGTGAACGGGCGGTCGGGCCGCGGCTGTCCTCCCGGGGTCCGGGCGGGTCCGCGGCGGACCGGGACGACGGCGTGGGGGCCGCCGGCGGTGCGGGGGTCCGCTACGCAAAGACCCCGCCCCGGTGCGGGTCGTCCGTTTCGGACGGTGTCCGGCTGCCGGGGACGGGGAGTCCTGCCACTCAGTCTAGGCGGGGCGGGCGGACAAGCCCAAAGGCTCGACGGCGACGACGACACACGGGCGGGGCGACCGCCGGGGGCTCAATCCTTGAGCCAGCAGGAGTCCACGACCGCGGTGGTCGCCAGGTTGGTGGTGCGCACGGCCGCGCGGTGGGAGCTCGTCCCGCCGTCGCCCAGCCGGTCCTCGGGCACGGCCCCGATGGTCACCTCGGACCAGCCCACCACGGCGTACTCCTGGTTGAGGGCCTGCACCGCGCACGTGACGACGTCCTCGGGACGCTTGGTGAGCTCGAAGTCCGCCGTGGCCCGCGCCTCCGAGACCACCTCGAAGCCGATGTCCTTGAACGTGGGGGCGCTCTGCCGCGCCGTGACCACCCAGACGACGAAGACGGCGGTGACCAGGGTGGCCGCCAGGGCGAGACCGATCCAGCCGCGCGTCCCGATCCGGCGCTCGCGGCGGGGGGCTCCGTAGCGGTCGCGGAGCAGGTCTGGGGAGTCGGTGGACACGGCGGCCTCGGGTCTCGGGGGCAGGCGGGGGCGGTCGCCGGGCCCGGCGACCGCCCGACCACTGTAGCCGAGGCCCCTGGGAGCACCCCGGGCGCAGGACCGCCCGGCGAACGCGTAAAATGGGCGGCGGCCCGTGCCCGCACCGGCCGCTTCCCCGACTCCCCGACCGTTCCCGAGAGGACCTCCCGAGTGACCTCCCTGTCAGAGATGCGCCTGCTGGCCGTCCACGCCCACCCCGACGACGAGTCGAGCAAGGGCGCCGCGACCATGGCCCACTACGTCCGGCAGGGGGTCGAGGTCATGGTGGCCACGTGCACCGGTGGGGAGCGGGGCTCGATCCTCAACGCCGAGATGGAGGGCCACCCGCACGCCGAGCGGGACCTGACCGGTTTGCGCCGGCACGAGATGGCGCAGGCGGCCGCCGCGCTGGACGTCGACCACCGCTGGCTCGGCTTCATGGACTCGGGGCTGCCCGAGGGGGACCCGCTGCCGCCGCTGCCGTGGGGCTGCTTCGCCCTGCAGCCGCTCGAGCGCGCCGCCGCGCCCCTGGTCCGGCTCGTGCGCCGGTTCCGCCCGCACGTGATCCTGACCTACGACGAAAACGGCGGCTACCCGCACCCGGACCACATCCAGACGCACAACGTCTCCGTCGAGGCGTTCCGCGCCGCCGGCGACTCCGAGCGGTACCCCGACCTCGGCGAGCCGTGGACCCCGCAGAAGCTCTACTACGACCGGGCCTTCAACCTGGAGCGCTTCGTGGCCCTGCACGAGGCCCTCGAGGAGCGCGGCCTGCAGTCCCCGTACGCGGCCCGGATCGCGATGCTGCAGGAGAGCGACCCGGAAGGCCACCGCCCGCCGGCCCCCCGGCACGAGACCACCACCAAGGTGCGCTGCCCGGACACGTTCGCGCTGCGGGACGAGGCGCTGCGCAGCCACCGGACCCAGGTGGCGCCGGACGGGATGTTCTTCGCCGTCTCCGCCGAGCTGCAGTCCCAGGTGTGGCCGTGGGAGGACTACGTCCTGGCGGAGTCCCGGGTGCCGACCGACCTGCCGGAGCACGACCTGTTCGCCGGGATCGTGGGCTGAGCGCCGGATGACCACCGTGCTGAACGTGCTCGCCCTGCTGCCGGCGATGGCGCCCAACCCGATCGACGAGGGCACGCTGCGCCCCGGCCTGGACCCGAGCCAGGTGACCCCCGGGATGCTGGGGTTCCTCATGACGCTGCTGCTCGCCGTGGCCGTCATCTTCCTCGTGCGCGACTTCAACCGCCGCAACCGGCGGCTGCGCTACCGCGCGGAGTACGCCGAGCGCCGCGCCGCGGAGGAGCGGGCCGGCGGCCCCGCCGGGACCGACGGTGCCGGGACGGACGGCGCCGACGCCAGGACCGGCGCCGACGGCGACCGGGCGGGGGGAAGGCCGGTGGCGCGGGCCGAGGAGCCGGAGGGACCCGACCCGCGCGGCTGAGGCAAGAGCCCGACCCCGGGACCCGCGGAGCCCGGGGCCCGCTCCCCGGGCTCCCCGGGACCCGCGGAGCCCGGGGAGCGGGTGGGCGGGGCGGAGCCGCTCAGCGGAACATCGCGAGCATGATCGCCACGTAGTGCAGCACGAAGCCCAGCACCGTGAAGGCGTGGAAGACCTCGTGGAAGCTGAACACCTCGGGGAGCAGGCGCGGCCGCCGGGTGCCGTAGACCACGGCGCCGGTGATGTAGGCGATGCCGCCGGCGGCGGTCAGCGCGGCCGCCGGGGGGCTGGTCTGCCAGAACTGCGGCAGGTAGAACAGGGCCAGGCAGCCCATCACCACGTACAGCGGGGTGTACAGCCAGCGGGGCGCCAGGGTCCACAGCAGCCGGAAGAGCACCAGACCGGCGGCGCAGGACCAGATCACGACCAGCAGCAGCCGGGACTGCGGCGGGTCCAGCAGCGCGACCGCCAGCGGGGTGTAGGTGCCGGCGATCAGCAGCGCGATGTTCGAGTGGTCCATCCGGCGCAGGACCATGTGCAGCCGCCGGGGCCAGTAGGCGCGGTGGTAGATCGCCGACACGCCGAACAGCAGGATGCCCGTCACGCCGTACACGGCGCACGCGATCCGCAGCTCGGTGCTGGGCGCCAGCAGGATCGCCACGAGACCCAGGGCGACGACGACGGGCGTGAAACTCGCGTGGATCCAGCCCCGCCACGCGGGCTTGCGCTCCACGAGGCCCTCGATCCCGTGCTCGACCGCCTCCTCGACGCGGCCGGCGGCCCGGCGGGCGGCGCTGTGCGTGTGCTCCATGATGTTCCTCCCGGCGTGCTGTGCGTGAGTCCGTCCGGTCTCCCACCGGGTAGTTTAGGAGGCGTCGCCGAGAGCCGGCCGGGTCCGTGACCACCACCACGCCCGGCACCGTGGCCCCCACCACGTCCGGCCCGACCCCCGACACCGTGCGCGAGAACCCGGGAGGAAGCACAGATGCCCAAGCCACGGCCGCTCTACCGGTTCTACGAGCGCCGGCTCTCCGCCGAGCTCGACCCGCGGCGGCTGCCCAAGCACGTCGGCGTCCTCGTGGACGGCAACCGGCGGTGGGCCAAGCAGTTCGGCGCCTCGACCGCGGACGGGCACAAGGCGGGCGCGCAGAAGATCGTCGAGTTCCTCGGCTGGTGCCGGGAGCTGGACATCGAGGTGGTCACCCTCTACATCCTCTCGACCGAGAACCTCAAGCGCCCGGCCGCTGAGCTGGAGCCCCTGCTCGAGATCATCTCCGACCTCATGGACACGCTCACCGAGGCGGGCATCTGCCGGGTCCAGCCCGTCGGCGCCCTCGAGATGCTGCCGCCGCGGCTCGCGGCGTGCCTGGCCGACCTCACGGAGCGCACCGCGGGCAACGCCGGCCCGCACCTGAACATCGCGGTCGGCTACGGGGGCCGGCAGGAGATCGTGGACGCCGTGCGGGAGGTCCTCACCGATGCCCTCGACGCCGGCGCGGACGTCCGGAAGCTCGCGCAGAGCCTGTCCGTGGAGGACATCTCCCAGCACCTCTACACGCGCGGGCAGCCGGACCCGGACCTGCTGATCCGCACCTCGGGCGAGCAGCGGCTCTCCGGGTTCCTCATGTGGCAGTCCGCCTACAGCGAGTACTACTTCTGCGAGGCGCTGTGGCCGGACTTCCGGCGCGTCGACTTCCTGCGGGCGCTGCGCGACTACGCCTCGCGGCAGCGGCGCTTCGGCGGCTGAGCCCACCGGACCCCGCCCGTCGTCGTCCCGGACGCCGCCCCCGGGCGCGGTGCCGGGCACGCCCGGGGCGGTCGCTGGCAATTTGCGCGCCGTTCACCGTTTCTGCTCGCGCGGCGGGTCCGGTCCGCATACGTTGTCCTCAGGTGGACGGCGCTGACGCCGCCCGCCGGACCGAGGAGGAAGGGCCACCATGAGCATCTCCAAGAAGCAGGAGCGCATCACCGACATCTCCGCCCCCCTGGGCGCCGGGGTGCGCTCCTACGTGATCGACACCTCGGTGCTGCTGTCCGACCCCCGGGCGATCCTGCGCTTCGCCGAGCACCAGGTGGTGCTGCCCGTCATCGTCATCACCGAGCTGGAGGGCAAGCGGCACGACCCGGAGCTGGGCTACTTCGCCCGGCAGGCCCTGCGGCTGCTCGACGACCTGCGCGTGGAGCACGGCGGGCTCAACCGGCCCGTGCCCCTCGGGGACCAGGGCGGGAGCCTGGTGGTGGAGCTCAACCACGTCTCGGACACCGTCCTGCCGGTGAGCTTCCGGCTCAAGGACAACGACTCCCTGATCCTGGCGGTGGCGCTGAGCCTCGCCAACGAGGGCAAGGACGTGTGCATCGTCTCCAAGGACCTGCCGATGCGGGTCAAGGCCTCCGCCCTGGGCCTGGAGGCCGAGGAGTACCGGGCCGAGTGGGTCGGCTCCGACGTCGAGTGGTCCGGGACCGCGGCCCTCGAGGTCCCCGACGACGTGGTGGACCGGCTCTACGGCGGCGAGGCCGTGGTGGTCCCGGGCGCCGAGGGGCTGCCGGCCAACACGGGCCTGACCCTGCACTCCGTGCGCGGCAGCGCCCTGGCCCGGGTCCGCGCCGACGGCTCCGCCCGGGTGGTGCGCGGGGACCGGGACGTCTTCGGCGTGCACGGGCGCTCCGCCGAGCAGCGGCTCGCGATCGACCTCCTGCTGGACCCCGAGGTGGGCATCGTGTCGCTGGGCGGACGCGCCGGCACCGGCAAGTCCGCCCTGGCCCTGTGCGCGGGCCTGGAGACGGTGATGGAGCGCCGGGAGCACCGCAAGGTCATGGTCTTCCGGCCCCTGTACGCGGTGGGCGGTCAGGAGCTCGGCTACCTGCCCGGCTCCGAGGAGGAGAAGATGAACCCGTGGGGCCAGGCGGTGTTCGACACCCTCGGGGCGCTGGTCTCGCAGGAGGTCGTCGAGGAGGTGCTCGACCGGGGCATGCTCGAGGTGCTGCCCCTGACGCACATCCGCGGCCGGTCCCTGCACGACGCCTTCGTGATCGTGGACGAGGCGCAGTCCCTCGAGAAGAACGTGCTGCTCACCGTGCTGTCCCGGATCGGGCAGAACTCCAAGGTCGTCATGACCCACGACGTCGCCCAACGCGACAACCTCCGGGTCGGCCGCCACGACGGGGTGACCGCCGTGGTCGAGGCGCTCAAGGGCCACCCGCTCTTCGGCCACGTCACGCTGACCCGTTCGGAGCGCTCGCCGATCGCCGCCCTGGTCACGGAGGTGCTGGGCGACCTGGACAGCTGAGCCACGGCTCTCCCCGGCTCGACGCCCGAGGCCCCGCCGCCCTGACCGGGTGGCGGGGCCTCGGACGTGCCGGGTCCTGCGGGCGCCGGACCCCCCAAACACCCCTGACACCCGGAGGGCCTCGAGTCCCTCGGGGGCTTCAGGGGCCGACGGGCCAAGGCAGGTGCCTGCTCACGTCCGTGAGGTCCAGGGGCACCGAGCGGAAGAGGTCGTCGATGAAGTACTCGTCCACCGCCTCGATCCGCAGGTCGTGGCCCGTGCCGGCCAGCGGGCCCTCGAGCACCTCGGAGCGGACGCAGACGGCCGTCCGCTCGTCCAGGAGCACCCGGGTGCGGGCCGGGGCGAGGGGGTGCCCCGGCGTCGTCGGGGTGTAGGCGTGGCCGGGGACCACCACGGCGCCGCGCACGGGCCGCCCGTGGTGGGTGCCGGTGCCGACGTCCTCGACCGTGCAGGGCCGCCGCTCCGGGAGATAGGGCGGCACGGGGGCGTCCCCGGCCAGCTCGACCGGGTCGAGGATGGCCTGCCAGCGGCCGCCGCCGAAGACGGGGTCCCCGTAGGCCGCCTCGGGCCTGCGCTCGACGAGCCCGGAGTCCGTGAACACTGGGGCCACCAGCTGCGGCGCGAGCAGCCACGAGGCCGAGGTCGAGGCGACGTAGAAGTCGTCGCGCGACTGCTCGCGCGTGGTGGCCGTGTAGAGCGGGGTGCCGTTCAGGGCCTCGACGCGCAGGCCGTCCGGGCGGCGGACCCAGGCCCGGACGGGCCGGCGGGGCGCGGCGTCCGCGGGGGCCGGCCAGGACAGCACGAAGCGCACGGTGTCCCAGCGCCACGGAGAGGAGCGGCTGAGCGCGCAGAACTCGTCCTGGTCGGTGGGCGCGGGGACGGGGGAGCGGTGCATGACCCCAGTCTAGGGAGGGCCCCGCGCGTCCACAGGCGCCCCGTCCCGGCGGGGGCCGGGGCTACGATGCCCGGTGTGGGCACCTTCCTGACCGAGCAGTTCACCCGCGGGGACGTCGCCGGGTGGGCCGCCGGGGCGCTCGCGCTGCTCGGCGCCGCCGTGCTCGTGGTCGCGTGCGCGTGGCTGTGGCGCACCGACGTGCGGGAGCACCGGCTGCCGGGCCGCGTGGTGCGCCCGCTGTACCCCGTGTGCGGGGTGCTGCTGGGCGGGGCGGCGGTGGTGGCCGGCGAGTCGGTCCGGCTGCTGTGGATGCTGTGGGGCCTGGTGGTCGTGGGCGGGCTCTACGTCCTGCTCCGCATGCTCCACCCGGCCGGGATGGGCATGGGCGACGTCCGGCTCTCCGGTCTGCTCGGCATGTGCCTGGGCTTCGTCTCCGTCTGGCACGCCGCGCTGGGGGCGGCGGCCGGGTTCGTGCTCGGCGGTCTGGCCGGGGCGGTGCTCGTGGTGCTCGGCCGGGTCGACGCCCGCTCCCGGGTGGCGTTCGGTCCCGCCATGATCACCGGGGCCCTCGGGGTCCTCCTGCTGCTGTGACCCGCGCCGGCCTGCCAGAATGGGCCGGACCCCACCCCGAGACGCCCCACGAGGAGCCCGCATGCCCACCCCCGAGTTCGTCCTGTCCCTGCGGGAGAAGATCGGCCACGACCTCCTGTGGCTGCCCGCCGTCACCGCCGTGGTGCTGCGCGAGGACGGCCGGGTGCTGCTGGCCCGGCGCAGCGACAACGGCAACTGGGGGCTGGTGAGCGGGATCGTGGAGCCCGGCGAGGAGCCGGCGGTCACGGCGGTGCGCGAGTGCCTGGAGGAGACCGGCGTCGTCGCCGTCGTGGAGGAGCTCGTGGCGGTCAAGGCGGGGGAACCCGTGCAGTATCCCAACGGGGACCGCTGCCAGTTCCTGGACCACACCTTCCGCTGCCGCTGGGTCTCCGGCGAGGCCCGCGTCAACGACGACGAGTCGCTCGAGGTCGGCTGGTACTCCCCGGACGAGCTCCCGCCGATGCCGCCCCACCAGCTCGAGCGGCTGCGGGCCGCGCGGGCGCACAGCGGCCCGCC
Organism: Kocuria sp. GQ42; assembly: GCF_059758435.1. Taxonomy (NCBI): domain Bacteria; kingdom Bacillati; phylum Actinomycetota; class Actinomycetes; order Micrococcales; family Micrococcaceae; genus Kocuria; species Kocuria sp. GQ42. The sequence continues at coordinate 200,346 of NZ_JCAXEN010000002.1, forward strand.
CCGCTTCGTGGTCTGAGCCGGTCCGCGGCACGGCGAGCAGAAACAAAGTGTGCTTACTTGTGACGGACGACACGCGATCCTAGACTCGGAGACGTCCATCCGACGAGCGCGAACGAGCAAGGAGGAACGACATGCCCGCAGGACAGACCGGTTTCGACGACGTGACCTACGACCTGGTCTCCGTGCAGTACCACTCGCTCAAGGCAGGCCACGACTACGGCCAGTACGTGCGGGACGCCCGCAACGCCGGCCGGGACGACATCGCCGAGTTCTTCGAGCAGGTGATGAGCCAGGACGCCGAGCGCGCCAGGAGGTGCCACGAGTTCATCAAGGAGCTCTCCAAGTCCGACGAGTCCGGCCCGGCCGTGACCTCCTGACCGGGGCCGAAATCGGCCGCCGCACGGCGCGAGGGGTCGCGTCCGGAGGGAATGCCGCAGCATTTCCGTCCGGACGCGACCCCTCGGTGCGCCGGGAGCGCAGGGTCAGGCGTTGGGGCCCGTCATGGTGGTGACGTCCAGCGCCCGGTCCAGCTGCTCCTCGGTGAGCTGCCCGTTCTCGACGTAGCCGAGGGCGATGGTCGCCTCGCGCACCGTCATCTTGTTCGCCACGGAGTGCTTGGCGATCTTCGCGGCGGCCTCGTAGCCGATGGCCTTGTTCAGCGGGGTCACGATGGACGGGGACGCCTCGGCGAGGAAGCGGCAGCGCTCCGTGTTCGCCTCGAGCCCGTCGATCATCTTCTCCGCCATCACGCGCGAGGAGTTCGCGAGCAGCCGGATGGACTCCAGCAGGGCCGAGGCCATGACCGGGATGCCCACGTTGAGTTCGAACGCCCCGTTGGTGGAGGACAGCGAGACGGTGGTGTCGTTGCCGATCACCTGCGCGCAGACCTGGATGGTGGACTCGCAGATCACCGGGTTGACCTTGCCGGGCATGATCGAGGAGCCGGGCTGGAGGTCGGGGATGAGGATCTCGCCGAGGCCGGTGTTGGGGCCGGAGCCCATCCAGCGCAGGTCGTTGTTGATCTTCATGTAGCTGTAGGCGACGTTGCGCAGCTGGCCGGAGGCCTCGACCAGGCCGTCCCGGTTGGCCTGGGCCTCGAAGTGGTTGCGGGCCTCGGTGATCGGCAGCCCGGTCTCCTCGGCGAGCAGCTCGATGACGCGGGCGGAGAAGCCGGCGGGGGTGTTGATGCCGGTGCCCACGGCGGTGCCGCCCAGCGGGACCTCGGCCACCCGCGGCAGCGAGGACTCGACCCGCTCGATGCCGTAGCGGACCTGCGCGGCGTAGCCGCCGAACTCCTGGCCCAGGGTCACCGGCGTGGCGTCCATGAGGTGGGTGCGCCCGGACTTCACGACGTCCTGGAACTCCGCGGCCTTCCGCTCGAGCGACTCGGCGAGCTGCGTCATGGCCGGGACCAGGTCGTTGATCAGTGCGCCCGTGACGGCGACGTGCACGGAGGTCGGGAAGACGTCGTTGGAGGACTGGGAGGCGTTGACGTGGTCGTTGGGGTGGACCTCGACGTCCGTGCCCTCGAGCGCCTGGTTGGCGAGCGTCGCCAGCACCTCGTTGGTGTTCATGTTGGAGGACGTCCCGGAGCCGGTCTGGAAGACGTCGATCGGGAAGTGCTCGTCGTACTGCCCCGTGGCGACCTTGTCCGCGGCGTCCGCGATGGCGCGGGCGCGCTCGTCGTCGAGCACCCCCAGCTCCGCGTTCGCCTTGGCGGCGGCCTTCTTGATCTGTGCCAGCGCGACGATGTGCTGGGGCTCGAGGGGCTTGCCCGAGATGGGGAAGTTCTCGACCGCACGCTGGGTCTGAGCGCGGTACAGGGCGTTCGCGGGAACGCGGACCTCGCCCATGGTGTCGTGCTCGATGCGGTACTCGGTGGTCTCTGCGGTGGTATCAGCCATGGCGCCAGTCTAGGACAGCGCCGGGTGACGCCCGGCACGGCGACCCGGGGTGACGGCCGCCGTGCCGGGCGCCCGGTTCAGCGGCCCGGAAGCCAGGTGCCGTGCCCGTGGACGAGCTCCGCCTCGCCGTCCTCGAGGTGGTAGAAGACGCCGACCACGGCGACCTCGCCGTTGGAGACCGCGTCCGCGATCACCCGGGACTGCTCCATGAGGCGGGACGCCGTCTGCTTGGTGTGCTCCACGACCGCCGCGTTGACGTCCTGGTGGCCGTGGCGCTGGGTCTCGAGCACGGAGGGCATGATCCGCTCGATGAGGTCCCGTTGGAAGCCGCGGGGCATCTGCCCGGAGCCGGCGACGTCGTGCGCGGCGGTCACGGCCCCGCACGAGTCGTGGCCGAGGACCATGATCAGCGGCGTGCCGAGGTTCGCGACCGAGTACTCGATCGAGCCGAGCACGGCGTCGTCGATGACCTGCCCGGCGGTGCGCACCACGAACGCGTCGCCCAGGCCGAGGTCGAAGATGATCTCGGCGGCCAGCCGCGAGTCCGAGCAGCCGAAGATCACGGCGAACGGGTTCTGCCCGCCGGCCACGGACTGCCGCCGGGAGGCGTCCTGGTTGGGGTGCATGGACTCGCCCGCCACGAAGCGGGCGTTGCCCTCGCGCAGGCGCTGCCAGGCGGCGGCCGGGGTGCGGGGCGAGGTGTCGTCGGGGCGGGTGTCGGGGGTCATGGCATCTCCGTGGTTCGCGGGGCAGGGGCGTCGGTGAGGTCCTCGGCGACGGCGGCGGCCAGCTGGTCCAGCTCGGCGCCGGGCGCGTCGCCCTTGAGCACCACGGTGGAGCCGTTGACCTCACCGGTGTACACGGTCAGGGCGTCCTGGTTCCGGGACTCCTCCCGGACGTGGACGTCCCACGGCACGCCGCCCACGTCGACCGTCGCGGTGGCGGGGACGGCCTCGGCCTGCTGGGCCAGCCACGTGGGGTTGGCCATGGACGTCTGCACCAGGCCGATGAAGCTGCCCTGCGGGGTGGCCCAGCCGATCTCCCAGAAGGGCACCCCCTCGGCGGCGCCGCCGTTCCACCGGGCGTAGTTGGCGGTCCAGTCCTCGCCCGGCTCCGGCACGACCGGGGTGAAGGGCGCCTCGTCCGCGACGTAGTCCGCCTCCTGGGCGACGTCGACGTCGGGGCGGTACGGCTGGGCGTCGGGGCGGGGCTGGAGCCACACGAACGGCAGGACCAGCAGGAGGAGGACCGCCATGGAGATGATCATCCCCTGCACCGGGGCGTTGAGCCGCCGGGCCTGCTTCTCCGTGATCTGCGGGAGCGGCTGCTCCGGGGCCTCGGCGGCCTCGGGGCCGGACGCGGTGCCGGGGCCGGCGGCCGCGGGGTGCTCTGCCGAGGGGTGCTCTGCGGGACGGTCGGGGGTCGAGGAGCTCACCCGTCCATTGTGCCCTGTCCGCCGGCCCCTGTCCGCCGCGCCCGCCCCCCTGTCCGCCGCCCCCGCTCCCTCCGCCCCGGACCCGCCCGGACGCACCCGGCCGCAATGTGGCCCAGGTCGCGGTCCGCGGGGCCCCGGGCGATATGCTGGGCGGGACGTGGACCGCACCCGCGGCCGAGCCCGGCCCGGGGGTCCCGAAGAACGTGAACTCGAAGGTGAGGAACAACGTGGCCGAAGAATCCACCGGAACGATCCAGGCGCGCTCCAACAACGTGGCCGACCGCAACCTGGCGATGGAGCTGGTGCGGACCACCGAGGCCGCGGCGATCGCCGGGGGCCAGTGGGTGGGCGCCGGCGACAAGCTCGCCGCCGACGGGGCCGCGGTCGACGCCATGCGCGCGCTGCTCTCCACCGTGCACTTCAACGGCACCGTGGTCATCGGCGAGGGGGAGAAGGACGAGGCCCCGATGCTCTTCAACGGCGAGCAGGTGGGCGACGGCTCCGGGCCGGCCTCCGACGTCGCCGTGGACCCGATCGACGGCACCCGCCTCACCGCGCTGGGCATGAACAATGCCCTGGCCGTCATCGCGGTGGCCGACGGCGGGTCGATGTTCGACCCCTCCGCGGTCTTCTACATGGACAAGCTCGTGGTGGGGCCGGAGGCCGCGGACTTCGTGGACCTGCGCCTGCCCGTCAAGCAGAACCTGCACCTCGTGGCCAAGGCCAAGGGCATCAAGATCAACCAGCTCACCGTGTGCGTGCTGGACCGTCCGCGCCACCAGAAGCTCGTCGACGAGATCCGCGCCACCGGCGCCCGCACCCGGATGATCCTCGACGGGGACGTGGCCGGGGCCATCGCGGCGTGCCGCGAGGGCACCGGCGTGGACGTCATGATGGGCATCGGCGGCACCCCGGAGGGCATCGTCACCGCGTGCGCCGTCAAGGCCACCGGCGGCATCATCCAGGGCCGGCTGGCGCCCACGGACGACGACGAGAAGCAGAAGGCCCTCGACGCCGGGCTGGACCTCGACGCCGTGCTGACCACCGACGACCTCGTCACCTCGGACAACTGCTTCTTCTCCGCCACGGGCATCACGGACGGGGACCTGCTGCGCGGCGTGCGCTACCGCGGCAGCCGCATCACCACCCAGTCCATCGTGATGCGCTCCCGCTCCGGGACCGTGCGGATGGTCGAGGCCGAGCACCTGGCCGCCAAGTGGGAGAAGTACGCCCGCCACTGAGCCCGACGCCGAGCCCGGCTCGCACAGCTGTGAACAGGACCCCCGAACCGACCACCGGTGCGGGGGTCCTGCCGTCCCGGTCGCACCGTGTCCGGGGCCGGTCGCGAGCCCTCCCGGCCCTAGACTGGAGGCCGAACTGCGGGCGCCGACCGCGGTCCCCCAGCCGGGGCGGAGCGCCCGGGTGACGAGGAGGATCCCCACGTGAGCACCACGGTCAGCCCCTGTCCCAACCGCAAGACCTGGGACGCCACCGTCCGGGTGACCGGCGGGCACCCGCAGCAGCTGTGGGGCATCGGCGAGGCCCAGGTCTCCGCCGAGGGCCCCGGCCTGCGGGTCGACCGCGTCATGGTCCACGACGCCGAGCAGCGCACCGTGGGCTACGCGCAGCTCTACCTGCGCTCCGAGGCCGAGCGCGTGGTCGCCGGGACCGTGCACTGCCACGTCCACCGGCCCGAGGACCTGCCCGTGGTCGCCGCCGCCCTCGCCGACTGGGCCCGGGAGGAGCACTCGGCCGTCCTGCTGCGCTTCCAGGCCGACACCCTGCGCGCGCCCGGCACCCCGGAGGCGCTGGAGGCCGCCGGGTTCACCCGGCCCGCCGCGGACGCCGGGCCGGAGGAGCCCCGGCGGCTGGAGGTGGTGCTGGGGGAGACCGAGCGGGACCTCTCGCGGCGGCTCTCGGAGGCCACCCTGGACCGCTGCCGCACGGCACTGCGCACCCCGGGCGTGACGGTGCGGGAGGTCACGGCGGGCAGCCGGGTCCTCGCGAACATCGGGCTGCGGACCCGGCTCATCACCCAGCTGCTGGAGGACCTGGGCGAGGACTCGCTGCTGCTCGTGGCCACGGAGGCCGCCGAGGACGGCCGCGAGGCCGCCCTGGGCTACCTGTGGTTCGTGCACACGCGCGGTCTGGCGATGATCTACCGGCTCGGCTTCACCCGCCGGGGCCGGGACCTGGGCGTGGACGACGCGCTGCTGCTGACCGGGATCGTCGAGCTGCAGAAGCGGCGCGTGCAGCGCCTCGACGGCGGCGACCCGGACGAGACGGAGGTGCCGCTCGTGGTCCGCGAGCTGGCGGCGACGGAGCGCCCGGTGCTGGGCCCCTGGGAGAAGGCCCTGGGCGGTGGCCCGGCGGGGGAGTTCTCGGAGGACGTCGCCGAGGCCGCTGCCGAGGCCTCGGGGACCGCGGTGGCCGCGGAGCTGGGCCTGGGCGAGCCGGCCCCGGCGTGGTCTCCCGACCTCGGGGAGCCGGACGACGTGCCCGAGGACGACGACGGCGCGTCCCGTCCCGCCCGGGGGCGTGCCCGGCGGGCCCGGGACCTCACCCGCCGCGTGGTCGGCGAGAGCATCTCCGCCCTCCGGGACGCGGCGGGGCGCTGAGACCGGGCGCTCAGGACTCCCGGCGGCGCAGCCCGGCGACGGACTCCCGGAGCCGGCCGGTCAGGCCCGGAAGGCTCTTGCGGGCCGAGACGGCGGCCTCCCTGGCGGCGCGCACACCGGTGTACGCGGCGTACGTCCCGCGGCTCAGCGGCAGGTCCCAGGTCCCGGGGTAGGACTCCGGGCGGCCGCCGAAGGACTTCTTGAACTTCGTGAAGCCGTGCCACGCGTGGTCCGGGCCGGCGTCCTCGGGCGCCGTGCCGAAGAGGTCGAAACGGCTCAGGCCCTTCTGCTTGGCGTCCAGGACCATCCGCACGACCAGGGGGATCCCCGCCGAGAGCCTGCGGTGCTCGAAGTCCATCGCGGCGTGGGCGTAGGTGCGGGTGTCGTCGGAGTCGTAGACGAGGGAGGCGCCGATGGGCTCGCCGTCCAGCCGGGCCACGTAGAGGGCCGCCGCGCCCACGGGCATGAGGCTGCGGGCGGCCTCGCGCAGATAGGCGTCCTGCTGCCGGGCGAAGTCCTTGCGCTCGGCCGTGGCCTCGAGGAAGCCCAGCAGCACGTCGACGTCCTCGGGGTCGGTCGAGGTCGTGAAGGTCACGCCCTTCTTGGCGATGTTGCGGTGCAGGTTGCGGTTGGTGGACTTCATGTCCTTGAGGATCGCGTCCTCGTCCTGGGTGAGGTCGATGACCTGGGTGTGCCCGGGCTGCACCTGCCGGGGGGCCGGGCGCATTCCGCGCCGGCGCAGCGAGGCCTCGGGCGTCTCGAGCCCGTCCGTCACCGCGGCGTCGACGGGCTCCACCCGCACGAACCAGCAGCGCTCGGCGCGTGCGGTGCGGGCGAGGTCGTCGAGCGCGGCCTCGAAGGCCTGCGGGGTCCGCGCCTCGGGGCCGTACGGGCAGTAGAGGTAGCGGCCCGTCCGGCCGCCCTCGAGGATCGCGAGGTAGCGCCATCCGTCCCCGGAGGCCTGGAACACCTTGTGCCCCAGGTTCCGCTGGAATCCGGCCCATGCGTTCGACTGCAGTATGTTCGCCACGCCCCCACTGTACCGGGGCGTCGGGGCGCCGCCGGTGCCCCGCGGTCCGGGCCGGTCAGGGCACCGAGCAGGTGCCGTTGGGCGTGAGCTCCTGCGTCCCCACGAGGGGCTTCGCCGCCGCGAGGGGGGCGGCCATCGCGAGCCCGGAGCCCACCGGGGTGCCGGCCGGCAGGGCCTCCGCGTCCCGCGCGCCGCGGTCCGTGGCCTCTTCGAGCACCCGGTCGAGGTCCTCGTGCAGCAGGTCGAAGTCCGGGTAGGTGGGGAAGGACGGGTCGTAGTACGGCGGGCCGGCGGCGTACTGCACGAGCTCGTGCTCCTTGGCCTTCAGCGCCACGTCCACGAACGAGCCGATCTGGCTCTGCGGGATGTCGGTCTCGACGACCTGTGTGCCCGAGTTCGCGAGGTCCTCGAAACGGGTCAGCACGTTGACGGGGTTGAGCTGCTTGAGCATCGCGGCCTGCACGCAGCGCTGGCGCGCCTGGCGGTCGTAGTCCGTGGCCCCCTCGCGGGACCGGGCGTACCAGAGGGCGTGGTAGCCGTCCAGGCGCTGCACGCCAGGCTCGATGTATCCGAAGATCTCGTTCGGCAGGCCCGTCACCAGGTCGGTGCCGCCGCCGATCGGGACGCGCCCGCCGACGTCGATGGTGATCCCGCCGAGGGCGTCGACGAGCTGCTCGAAACCGTTCATCTCGACGATCGCGTAGGCCTGGACCTCGATGCCGAGGACGCCCGAGGCGGCGTCCTTCATGGCCTCGGCGCCGGGGTCCGCGGCGTCGGGGTAGAGCTCGGCGTGGTTGTTCGTGACGTCGGTGTAGAGGGCGTTGAGGATGCACTCGTCGCCGCAGTCGAAGCCCTCGGGATAGACGTCGGCCAGCGGCGAGTCGGAGGGGAAGGGCGCGTTCTGCAGGTTGCGCGGGAGGGAGATGGTCACGGTCCGCCCGGAGTCGGCGTCCACGCTGAGCACCGTCATCGAGTCGGGGCGGCGGCCCGAGCGGTCCTCCCCGGAGTCGGTGCCCATGAGCAGGATGTTGTACCGCCCGTCCGCGGGCCGGAAGGGCAGCCCGCCCCCGAAGACGTCCGAGACCGCACCGCGCGTCACGGACAGCAGGTAGGCGGACCAGGCCAGTCCGCCGGAGGTCACGAGCATGAGCGCCACGGTGGCCGCGGCCACCGCGCGGCGGGTCCGCTGCACGAGGAGGCCGGGCCGGATGAGCCGGAGCGTGTCGAAGAAGAGCAGCGCCCAGCCCACCGCCAGGGCCACGAGCCCGGCGATCAGCAGCAGGGACGTGAACGAGTTCGTCAGGAACCAGACCAGGGGAGTGCGCCACAGCACCAGGGACAGGAGTGCCAGCGCCGCCGCGGCCCAGACCACCACGTCGACCTTGAGGGCCGCCCGACCGATGGCCCGCCGGCCCGCGACGAGCTGCGCGCTGCCGGGGACCACGAGCGTGGACAGCAGCAGCGTCCACGCGCGCCGGGCCCGGGTGCCGTCCCCGGCGTGCTGCGGGTGGCGCAGCGGATCCGTGAGCCGGGGCGGGCTCGCCGCGTCGTCGTCGACGCCCCGCACGGCCGTCACGGCGTCGGGCGGGAGGTCCCGGGACCGGGAGCCCTCGGCGGACGGGTCGTGGGGCGGGCGGGGATCGTGCTCAGCGCGGGGGGTGTGGCCGTTCACGGGCAGCTCCGGCGGGGAAGGGCGGGCAGGGGGAAGGACGGGAGGGCGGGAGCGCGGGCGCCCGGGTCAGCCGTCGAGGCGGGTGCGCAGGGCGGCGCCCTTGGCGTGGGCGGTCTCCCGGAGCTCGTCGGCGAAGCGCAGGAGCTGCCCGCGCAGGGCCTCGGCCTGCGGGTCCGCGCCGGCGGCGAGGATCCGGGCGGCCAGCAGCCCGGCGTTGCGCGCCCCGCCGATGGACACGGTGGCCACCGGGACGCCGGCGGGCATCTGCACGATCGACAGCAGCGAGTCCATGCCGTCGAGGGTCTTCAGGGGGACGGGGACGCCGATCACGGGAAGGGGCGTCACCGAGGCGAGCATCCCCGGCAGGTGGGCGGCGCCGCCGGCCCCGGCGATGATCACCCGCAGCCCCCGCTCGTGCGCCCGCTGACCGTACTCGATCATCTCGGTGGGCATCCGGTGGGCGGAGACGACGTCGGCCTCGTACGCGATCCCGAACTCCTCGAGGGCGGTGGCGGCGGCCTCCATCACGGGCCAGTCGGAGTCCGAGCCCATCACGACGCCCACGACGGGCTGCTGCTTCTCGTTCACTGGTGCTCCTGGGCTGCTCGGCGGGTGGGGGCCGCCATCGCGGTCCGGTCTGGGGCTACGCTATCCGTCCCGGCTGGACGGGCCGTGGGAGGCACGCGGGTCAGGCCTGCCCGTCGCGCAGCACGGCCGCCACGCGGGTGGCCCGCCGGCGCAGCTCCGGGATCTCGTCCGCGGCGCCGGTGAGGTTGACGTGGCCGATCTTGCGCCCGGGCCGCACGGCCTTGCCGTAGTTGTGGATCTTGGCGCGGGGCTCCGCGCCCATGGCCGCCCGGTAGGCGCCGAAGAGGTCCTGGTTCGCCCCGCCCAGGTAGTTCTTCATCACCGCGGCCCCGCCGATCAGCCCGGTGTCCCCGAGCGGGAGGTCCAGGACGGCGCGCAGGTGCTGCTCGAACTGGCTGGTCACGGACCCGTCCATGGTCCAGTGCCCGGAGTTGTGCGGGCGCATGGCGAGCTCGTTCACCAGGAACCCGGTGCCGCGGCCGGGGGTCTCGAAGAGCTCCACGGCCATCACACCGGTCACGCCCAGCTCGGTGGCCAGCGTGCGGGCGGCGTCCGCGGCCGCGGCCGCGACCTCGGGACGCAGCTGCGGGGCGGGCGCGAGCACCTCGTCGCAGACGCCGTCCACCTGGATGGACTCCACCACCGGCCACGCCCGCACCTCGCCGGAGGGGGTCCGGGCCACGAGCGCGGAGAGCTCGCGGGAGAACCCGACCTTCTCCTCCGCCAGCAGGGGCCCGTCCGTGCGGGCGAACCACTGCGCCGGCTCGGCGCCGCGGGCGGCCTCGGCGGTGCCGAGGACCATGACGCCCTTGCCGTCGTAGCCGCCGCGCGGGGTCTTGAGCACCACCGGCCAGCCCGTGCGCTCCCCGAAGGCGATCAGCTCCTCGACGTCGGCGACCGCCTCCCACCGCGGGTTCGGCAGCCCGAGGCGCTCCACGGCCGCGCGCATCCACAGCTTGTCCTGGGCGTGCACCAGCGCGTCCGGGCCCGGGCGGACGTCCACGCCCTCGGCGAGCAGGGTCTGCAGGTGCTCGGTGGGCACGTGCTCGTGGTCGAACGTCAGCACGTCCACGCCCGCGGCGAACCGGCGCAGCACGTCGAGGTCGGTGTAGTCGCCCACGGGGGCGGTGGGCACGGCGGCGACCGCCGAGACGTCGGGGCCCTCGGCGAGCACGCGCAGCTCGATCCCCAGGGCGGTGGCGGAGGGCGCCATCATGCGGGCGAGCTGCCCGCCTCCGACGACGCCGACGACAGGGGCGGTCACAGAAGAATTCACCCGACCAGGGTATCCCGGTCCGCCGGGCCCGCTCGGCGGACCGGGATGCCCTGCCTCCGGGGCCGCCCGCCGCCCGGTCTCCGGCGTCGTCCTCCCGCCTCGACCCCGGTACCTGCCCCCACGGGCCCGGCGACGGCCAGGGGACTGTGCTGTAACTCTCCGGTGCCGTGCAGGAGGGGCGGGGTAGGATGTGCCGAGGTCCGCCGCGGGTGCTCTCCCGTGCGCGTCGACCGCCGCGCCGGCCGGCGCCCACCGCCTCACCACCTGGGAGACCTGAAGCCGCGTGAACCGTCTCGTCGACCGTTTCGATGCCCTGTGGCACCTCTTCGTCAAGGAACTCATGAAGTTCGGCGTCGTCGGCGCCCTCGCGTTCGTGATCAACGCGTCGCTCACCTGGATCCTGATGCACACGGTGTTCGAGGACGGCCACCTCAAGGCCAAGTTCGTGGCGACGGCCGTGGCCATCGTCTTCGCGTGGGTCGCCAACCGGCTGTGGACCTTCCGGCACAAGCGCCAGTCGGACAAGCGCCGCGAGCTGGTCCAGTTCCTCGTGGCCAACGGCATCGGCATGGCCATCGAGCTCGGCTGCCTCGGCTTCAGCTACTACGTGCTGGGTCTCACCAGCGCCTACGCGTCCTTCGTGTCCGGCACGATCATCGGGACCATCCTCGGCACCGTCTTCCGGTACTTCGCCTACCGCTTCTGGGTGTTCGCCGAGGAGCTCGACGAGGACCCCAACTTCGCGGACACCGCGGCCCTCGAGATCGCCCTGATCACGGGTCACCAGCCCGCGGAGGGCACCCAGCACCCCCACCGCGCGCACCAGCACCCCCACCGGGAGGGCGCCCGCCACCGCGCGGGGAGCGCGGCAGCCCCCGGCTCGGACACCCACGAGAGCCACGAGAGCACGGAGCCGGCGGAGGGGCGCTGAGCCGTCCCGCTCAGAACACGACGGCGTTCTCGGCCGCCAGCACGGACCGCCAGCCGTCGTCGGCCGCGTCCGCCGGGCGGTCCGTGACGACCGCGGCCCGGCCCCCGGCCAGCACGGCCAGCACGCGCAGTAGGAACTCCGCGTCCATCCGCCGGCCCGGCACGTGCACGGCCGACGCCGTCCCCCAGGCGCTTTCCCGCCCAGCCGCGAGCTCGCCCGCGGCCGGCATCAGCCGGTCGTGCGGCAGGAAGCCGTCGTCGGTCCCCGCGGCCCGGAGCGCGGCACCGTCCGGCGCCGGCTCCTCGAGGCCGTCGTAGACGTCCGCGTGGGAGCGGACCTCGGCGCAGTAGTCGAGGGCGTCCCCGTCCGGCAGCTCACCGCAGTGGCCGAGCGAGAGCGCCGGCCGGTCCAGGACCACGGCCCGCGCCCCGGCGGGCACCCGGTCCAGCAGCGGGGGCGTCGCCCCCTGCGGGTCGACGAGGCCCACCACGGCCCGGTCACCGGGCTCCGCCGCGTCCTCGCGGGGATCGACCACCCGCACCGCGGCCCCCATGGTCCACGAGCCGAGGACGGCCGCGAGACTGCGCCAGTGCACCTCGTCGCCGACGGCCACGACGTCGCCCGCCTCGAGGTCGAGCTCGTCCACCCACAGGTTCGCGGTCTTGGCCACCCAGTTGTCGAGAACCCGCCCCGAGAGCTCCACGCGCTCGCCGTCCCGGCCGTACCAGATCAGGGCCGGGCGGCTGCTGCTGCGCAACTTGTCCACCAAGCGGGGGACAGATCGGGGTGTCGGGGTGTCCATGGTTCCTCCTCGTGGCTGCCGTGCCCGCGGCGGCGGTGCGGCATATGTATAGGGCCGCATTCTTCGCCCTCTGCGGCGTCCCTGTCGAAAATCGGGCCGTGACGTGGAAAAACGTCTACTCCCAAAGACATTCTTCCCGGATATCGTGGCATGGGCGGTCACCCGAGACGGGTTGACTCCGTACTAGTTACACACGTGTAATTGGGAAGTCCGGCAGACGATCAGCAAGGATACGTTCTCCGGGATGCACAGGGTCGGCGACCCCCGTACTGCGCCGCACCCGAGCGATCGTGTCGGATGGAAGGAAAGTCATGGGAGAGGCCGCACGACAGCAGGTCGTGGAATCCAGCCCCCTCGAGGCCCGTCGGCTGAGCATGCGCTCGGTGCCCGAGGACTGGTTCGTGGATCCCGTCGACCCCCGGGCCGCCGAGCGGCACGTCCGCCGAGCGGCCGGGAGCATGGAGGACCAGGCCACGGCCTACCTCCGGGCCCACGAGGCCGTCCAGAACCTCTCCGGCGCCGGAGCGGCACCCGCTCTGGACCTGCTCGAGGCGCCGGCGGCCGACGAGGGCTCCGACTGGAGCGCCGTGGCCGGGCTGTACGCCGTGGACGAGGACGAGGGCGAGCTCGCGTGGCAGACCGACGCGCTGTGCGCCCAGACCGACCCGGAGGCCTTCTTCCCCGAGAAGGGCGGGTCCACGCGTGACGCCAAGCGCGTGTGCGAGGCCTGCCCCGTGCAGGCGGAGTGCCTCGACTACGCGATGAGCAAGGACGAGAAGTTCGGCATCTGGGGCGGGCTCTCCGAGCGCGAGCGCCGCCGCCTGCGCCGTCTCGCCCGCTGAGGTAGTTTCGGGCCATGAGCTCCTCCGGCAGTCCCACCCGCCTCTGCTCCCGCCAGACCTGCAGGCGGGACGCCGTCACGACCCTGACCTACGTGTACTCGGACTCGACCGCCGTGGTCGGCCCGCTCGCCGGACACGCGGAGCCCCACGCCTACGACCTGTGCGCCGTGCACGCCGACCGGCTCACGGTGCCCCGGGGCTGGCGCGTGGTCCGGCTCGAGCCGCCGGAGGCGCGGGCCCGGCGCGAGGACATCGGCGCCGTGGCCGAGGCGGTCCGGGAGAGCGAGCCCCCGGCGCCCGTCCGCGACCGCCCGCGGACTGTGCTGCGCGACGTCTCCCTGCCGCGACCCTCCTCCCCGGCATCGCCGGAACCGCACGCGCCGCGTCCAGAGAGCACCCGCACGAGCCCCCGGACCGGCGGCCGGGCGGGTACCCCGGAGCGTGCCGCGCCGGGCGGCCCGACGACGGCCCCGCAGCGCCCCCGCGTGCCGGCCCCGGAGCCGGCCCCCGAGATGCCGTGGAACGACGTCCCGGTGCCCGCGGCCCTGCACCGGGCGCACCTGCGCCGCCCCGCCGTGCCCGGGGGCTCTGCCCGGCCTGAGGCCTGAACCGCGCGTCCCCGGCCGGTTCCGCACCGTGACCGTGCTCCGCCCCTAGGATGAGCCGCAGACCGCACCTGTCCGGTGCGGAAGGCTCTTCCCCCCGGAGCACCAGGAGTCCCCCCATGACTGTCCCTGCAACGACGCAGCCGGCCCACGAGCTCCACACCGAGTTCCACACCGGTCTCCGCACCGAGACCCGCCACGAGAGCAGGCCGGCGCGGCACCACGACGCACCGACCGACCGCCGCCCCGCCCCCTGGGCGCTGCCGGTGCCCGAACCCGAGCCGGTGCCCCCCGTGGCGGTCGCCCTGGCGCCCGGTTTGCTCGAGCTCCTGCGGTGCCCCCTCACGGGCGGGACGCTGATCCCCGTGGACGCCGACCGGCTGATGAGCGACCGCCCGTTCCGCGACGGCGTGCACCCGGTCTATCCGATCGCCCACGGCATCGCCTGCCTGACCCCCGGCCACTGACGCACCGGACACGTCGCAGGGGGTCACGAAGGCGTTAACATTCGTGACCGATGGGCGGCGGGTGGGGTCCCGCGCGGCCGGCGGACCTATCGTGGGAGCAGTTCCCCAGCGTTCCCCCCACCCCCAGACGCCCGAGGTGCCGCTTCCCATGCCCCTGTCCTCCTGCCCGGTTCCCGCGCCCCCCGCCCCGCGAGCGCTGTCGTCCCCCCGGCGCCTGGTCGCGCTGGGGGCCGTGACGGTCCTGCTCGCCACCGGCTGCGCGCAGGCCTCCGGGGCGCCCGCGGCAGAGCCGGCCACCACCGCCCCGACTGCCACCGTCCGGACCACCACCGTCCCGGCCACGCCGTCCCCGAGCGGGCCGGCCACGGCCGCACCGGCCGAGGTCACCGTCGCCCCCGCGGACGCGGCGGTCGAGCACAACCCCGTGGAGCCGGTCGTGGTGCGCGCCGACGGGGGCGAGCTGACCGACGTCCTGCTGGTGCCGGCCGCCGGCGGGGATCCGGTGCCCGGGGAGCTCTCCGCCGACGGCCGCACCTGGACCAGCACCGCGGTCCTGGCCTTCGACACCCCCTACGTCCTGCACTGGAGCGCCGCCTCCGGGACGGGGCCGACGACGGGCACGAGCACGTTCACGACCGTCCTCGCGGCGAACGAGGTCGACGCGCGCCTCAACGTGGCCGAGGGCGGGGTCTACGGCACCGGTCAGGTGCTGGAGTTCACCTTCTCCGAGCCCGTCGCGCACAAGGAGCAGGTCGAGGAGGCCGTCACCGTGGACGGCGGCGGGGACCGGGCGGGCGCCTTCCGCTGGTACTCGGACACGACGCTGCGCTACCGCCCCGCCGAGAAGTGGGCACCGCGCTCGGAGATCACGGTCTCCCTGGACCTTCTCGGACTCGACGTGGGCCACGGCATGGTGGGCAACCACGACCTGCGCCGGAGCTTCTCGACCGGCGCCGAGCACTACGCCCGGGTGGACAACGAGACCAAGACGCTGACCGCCTGGGTGGACGGCGAGGTCGCGGGGACGTTCCCCGTGACCCTGGGCAATCCGGACTGGCCCTCGACCACCGGGCAGAAGGTCATCATGGAGCAGGCACCGACGTACCTGTTCAAGGCCTCCTCGCTGGACCTGGAGCCGGGGGACCCGCACTGGTACGACACGTTCTGGGCCTCCAACGTGTCCCGGCTGACCGCCAGCGGCGAGTTCGTGCACCAGGCGCTGCCCTCCGCGCTGCCCGTCCTGGGGATCGCCAACGTCTCCCACGGGTGCGTGGGCATGCCGCCCGAGGGCGCGAAGTTCATCCACGACGTGTTCCGTCCCGGGGACGTCGTGGAGGTCGTGGGCACCGGCTACCCGCAGGCCGATCCCGACGACGGGTACGGCGACTGGAACATCCCGCTCGAGCACTACGCGGACGAGGAGTGGAAGGGCGACTGGTGAGCCCCCGCCGGTGAGCCCCCGCAGGTGAGCCCCCGCAGGTGAGCCCCCGCAGGTGAGCCCCCGCAGGTGAGGGAGGGGGCCGGCGGTGGGTAGGATCGGGACCGGCCGGAGCGGACCCGCCCGCCCCGGACCACCGACCCCCTCCGACCGAAGGACCCGCCCGTGGCCACCCCCAGCAACGACAAGGCCCCCTGGCAGCAGGCAGACCCGCCCGCGGACGACCGGCAGCGCGAGGAGCCCGTGTGGACGGGCCTGCTCCCCGCCGTCGTCCCCGCGGAGAGCGCGCCCGACGACGCGCACGACGACGACCGCCCCGGTGGGCGCGGCGGGAGCCGCGGCGCCGGGACGGGCCGCACGGGGAGCGGGGTCCGCGCCGTCGGGGCCGACGAGGCCGCGGGGGACGAGGACCCGGACGCGGAGGCGCGCCGCCGGTCCGCGCTGCGCCGGGACGCGCTGGCGGACGAGCCGCGGCTGCCCCGGCTGCAGCAGGTCCTCCTGGCGCTCGTGCTCCCGCTCGCGCTGCTCGCCGCGGCCGTGCGCGTGGTGGCCACGCCGCTGTTCCTGTGGGCGGAGTACCACCGCCCGGGCTTCCCGGCGGACTCCTACGGCTTCTCCACCGAGGAGCGGATGGTCTTCGGCTCCTACGGACTGGATTACGTCATGAACTGGGCCCCGGCCGGGTTCCTCGGCGGGCTGCAGGACGCGGACGGCGCCCAGCTGTTCCTGGGCTCCGAGGTCGCGCACATGACCGACGTGAAGATCGTGCTGCAGTCCGCGCTCGCGGTGGTCGCGGTCCTCGCGCTGCTCGGCCTCGTCTCGTGCCTCTACCTGCGGGCGAAGGCCCCGGGGGCCGCCTCCGGCGCCCTGTTCTTCGGCTCGTGGCTGACCGTGGCGCTGCTGGTGGCGCTGGCCGTCGCCGCGGTGCTCGGCTGGCAGCAGTTCTTCGCGCTGTTCCACTCCCTGTTCTTCGCGGACGGGTCCTGGACCTTCCGGGCCTCCGACACCCTCATCCGGCTGTACCCCACCCAGTTCTGGATGGACGCCGCGATCGCCGTGGCCGGCCTCGCCCTCCTGGGGGCGCTCGCGGTCATGGCCGCCACCTGGCCCACGGCCTTCCGCCGGCACCGGGCCCTCGACCGGGTGCGCCGGCGGCAGGAGCTCAAGCGGCGGCTGGCCGGTCGCTGAGCCGGCGGGTCAGATCCAGGCGGTGAACCACATCCGCTCCCGCCACTGGTCGTACTCGACGGTCTCCGCGTACCAGACGGGGGCGAAGTGCGCGCTGAGCAGGAGCACCGCGGCCGTGAACACCCCCACCACCGCGAGACCCGCGCGCCGGCGCCGCACGGTGTCCCCGGGCCGGCCCAGGACCAGGCCGAGCATGCCGGCGAGCATGAGCATCAGGGCCGGCTGCACGGGCAGCGCGTAGAAGTAGTACATGGTGCGCTCGGGGTACAGGAACCAGGGCAGGTACCCGGCGGCGAACACACCGGTCAGCGCCCCGAAGCGCCAGTCCCGCCGCACGGCCCACAGCCACGCGGCCACGAGCACGGCGGCGATCGCCGTCCACCACAGGAGCGGGTTGCCGATGTTGAGGATCGCCTGCGAGCAGTGCTCCACCGCGCACCCGGCCCTGCCCCGCTCCGGGTCCTCGTAGAAGTAGGAGGTGGGCCGGCCCAGGGTCAGCCACAGCCACGGCAGCGCCTCGTAGGCGTGCTCGGTGCCCAGGCCGCTGTGGAAGCCGTAGGCGGAGGAGTGGTAGGCCCACAGCGAGCGCAGGGGTGCGGGCAGCCACTGGGGGCCCTCGCCCGGGTGCTGCTGCGCCCAGGTGCGGTCGTAGGCGTCCGTCGAGGCGAACCAGCCCGCCCAGGTGGACACGTAGACCACCAGGCCCGTCCCGACGACCGCGAAGAACGCGGGCACGCCGTCCTTGAGCACCCCGGCGAGCAGCCAGCGCCGCACCCCGGCCACCCGGCGGGCGTTGAGGTCCCACAGCACCGTGAGCACGCCCAGCCCGGCCACCAGGAACAGGGCGCTCCACTTCACGCCCACGGCGAGCCCGCAGGCCGCGCCCGCCGCGATCCGCCACCAGCGCACGCCCAGCCACGGCCCCCACTCCAGGCGGCGCCGCAGCTCCGCCTCCGGGACATCGCGGCCCGGGGCCACCCCCAGCCGGGCGACCAGGCGGCGGCGCCCGTGCTCCCGGTCCAGCAGGAGCAGGACGAACGCGAGCAGCACGAAGAACATCAGGAACACGTCCAGCATCGCGAGCCGGGACTGCACCAGGTGCAGCCCGTCCACCGCGGTGAACAGCCCCGCGAGCGTGGCCACCGTGACCGAGCGGAAGAGCAGCCACCCGGCGGCGCACACCAGTGCGATGGACAGCGTCCCGACCAGGGCCGCGGAGAAGCGCCACCCCAGCGGGTCCTCGGCGCCGAAGAGCCACATGCCGAACGCGATGAGCCACTTCCCGGCCGGCGGGTGCACCACGTAGGAGGGGGTGGCCAGGGCCTCCGGCGGGGTGCCCGCCACGAACAGCTCGTCGGCGCCCTCCGGCCACTGCCGCTCGTAGGCGTGCAGCAGCAGCGAGTAGGAGTCCTTCACGTAGTAGGTCTCGTCGAAGACGATCGCGTCCGGGTGGGAGAGCCGGTGGAAGCGCAGCAGCCCGCCGAGCAGGACCACCAGCAGCGGCCCCAGCCACGCGAACCGGGCCACCGCCGCGGGGCCCGGCAGCAGCCGCTCCCGCAGGGCGGCGGGGGCCAGGGACCGGCGCAGGGTGCCCACCGGTGCCGCCGGCCGAGGCTCCGGCGCCAGGACTGGGGCGCGCACCGAGGAACTCACGGTGTCATCGTAGGGGACGCGTCCCGGCGCCCGCTGAGCCGCGGGGAGGGCCCTCGGGGCGCGCCGTAGAGTGGACCCGTGCACACGCGACCCCACGACGACACTCCTGCCGACGCCCCCACCGACGCCCCCGACGCCCCGACCGGCGCCTCCGCCGGCGCCGCCGCGGGTCCCGGGCAGGTGGTCCTGGCGGGCACCCCGATCGGCAATCTCGGGGACGCGCCGCCCCGGCTGCGGGCGGCCCTCGAGACCGCGGACGTGCTCGCCGTGGAGGACACCCGGCGGCTGCGCCGGCTCACCGCCGGGCTCGGGGTCACCACGCGCGGACGGGTGCTCACCCACCACGAGCACAACGAGGCCGGACGGGTCGCCGAGCTGCTCGACGCCGTCCGCGCCGGCGGCACCGTGCTGGTCCTCTCCGACGCCGGGATGCCCACCGTCTCCGACCCCGGCTACCGGCTCGCGGAGGCCGCGGCCGCCGAGGGCCTGACCGTGACCGCGATCCCCGGCCCCTCGGCGGTGCTCATGGCACTGGCCGTGTCCGGGCTGCCCACGGACCGGTTCACGTTCGAGGGCTTTCTGCCGCGGAAGTCCTCGGAGCGTGCCACCCGGCTGGCGGAGCTCGACGGCGAGCGGCGCACCATGGTCTTCTACGAGGCCCCGCACCGGCTCGAGGTCATGCTCGCCGCGCTGCGGGACGCGTTCGGCCCGGGCCGCCGGGCGGTCGTCGCCCGGGAGCTCACCAAGCTGCACGAGGAGGTCGTGCGGGGCTCGCTCACCGAGCTCGTGGACTGGTGCGGGCAGGGGCAGGTGCGCGGGGAGATCGCCGTCGTCGTCGCCGGCGCCCCCGCCCCCGAGGCCGCGCGACCCGAGGACCTCGTGGCCGAGGTCGAGGCGCTCGTGGCCGCCGGCACCCGGCTCAAGGACGCCGCCGGCCGCGTGGCCGAGCGCACGGGCGTGGGCAAGCGGGAGCTCTACGAGACGGTGCTGGCCGCCCGCAAGGCATAGGGACCATCCGGCCCGGGCGCCGCCTCACAGGCGCGCCGCGCCCCGGTGAGGCCGAGTTGACCCCCGGGAGCGGACGGGGACACGGTGCGGAAACACGCCCCGTCCAGACTGGGACGTGCCGGGAGCGGGGCACGTGCCGCGCGGGACCCGGCATCCTCCTGTCCGTCCAGCAACGGAGCCATGCCATGTCCTATGTGATGCCCGCCGACTTCGTCACGAAGATGATCGACGCCGGAGCGGCGAAGGTCGCCATGTCCACCCGCGACACCCTGATCCGTGCGTTCATGGCCGGTGCGATCCTCGCGCTCGCCGCGGCCTTCGCCGTCACCGTCACCGTGCGGACGGGCGAGCCGCTGCTCGGGGCCGTGCTCTTCCCGGTCGGGTTCTGCCTGCTGTACCTGCTGGGCTTCGACCTCCTGACCGGCGTGTTCACCCTCGTGCCGCTCGCGCTCATCGACAGGCGCCCCGGCGTCACCGTTCGCTCGATGCTGCGCAACTGGGGCCTGGTGTTCGCCGGCAACTTCGCCGGGGCGTTCGTCGTGGCCGTGCTGATGGCGATCATCTTCACCTACGGCTTCTCCCTGCCCCCGGACGAGGTCGGCCGCCAGATCGGCGAGATCGGCGAGGGCCGGACCGTCGGCTACGCCGAGTTCGGCGCCGCCGGGATGCTGACGCTGTTCGTCCGCGCCGTCCTGTGCAACTGGATGGTCTCCACCGGGGTGGTCGCCGCGATGATGTCCACCAGCGTCTCCGGCAAGGTGATCGCGATGTGGATGCCCATCATGCTGTTCTTCTACATGGGCTTCGAGCACTCGATCGTCAACATGTTCCTGTTCCCCTCCGGTCTGCTCCTCGGCGGCGACTTCTCGGTCATGGACTACCTCGTGTGGAACGAGATCCCCACCGTGCTCGGCAACCTGGTGGGCGGACTGACCTTCGTGGGACTCACCCTCTACGCCACCCACGCCCGCACCGGGGCGCCCCGCATCCGGCCGGCGGCGCAGGAGGACCGCGTCCCGGTCGCGTGAGCGCCGGATCCGGCCGACCCGTCCCCACCAGCTCGCCGACTCCCGAGGAGCCCCGCATGACCCCGATCCTGACCAAGTCCGACGCCGCCGACCTCGTGGTCGCCGCCCGGGTGCGCCGCGGCCTGTCCTGGCGCGAGATCGCCGACGAGATCCGCGCCCCGCACGTCTGGACGACCGCCGCGCTGCTGGGCCAGCACCCGATGACCCCGGAACAGGCCCGGCAGGTCTGCGACCTGCTGGGCCTGGACGGGACGGTCGCCGAGAGCCTGCAGCAGCAGCCGTCCCGCGGCAGCGACCCGGGGCGGATGACGGACCCCACGGTCTACCGCTTCGTCGAGGCGCTCTCCGTGTACGGGCCGGCCCTGAAGGAGCTCATCCACGAGGAGTTCGGCGACGGGATCATGAGCGCCATCAACTTCCGGGTCGACGTCTCCCGCCGGGCCGACCCGGACGGCGACCGCGTGGTGGTCACCTTCGACGGGAAGTTCCTCGACTACAAGTGGTGACGCCCCGCCCCTGACCCCGTTGCCTGCCCAGTCCCCCCGGTGCTCGCAGTTCCCCCGGATCGATCGGGGGGAACTGCGAGGACCGGGGGGACTCGGCGGTCGGGGCCGCTCGGCGTTCGGGCCGCTCAGCGGCGGGGCGTCACCGAGCGGAGCGTCACCGAGCGGGGGAGCCACCGGGCGCGCCGTGCACCGGGGCCGCCGCGCCCGGCCAGACCCGACCGCAGCGCGGCGACGTCCTCGGGGCCGGCCCCCGGGGACCACTCCGTGGTGCCCGGCGCGTAGAGGGCCCGCTCCACGTCCCGGCCGAGCCGCCCCAGCGCCGGCGCGGCGGCCGGCACCACGGCGCCGAGCCGGTCCACGTAGGCTCGGGGTGTCTCCGCGGCGGCGCGGCCCAGCCCGTGGTCGACACCCAGGTCCTCGACCTCCGCCCACCCCGCCATGGCCCGATCGGCCGCCGGCGCCTGCGCATCGCCCAGCACCCGCATCCGGCGCCGTCGCCGCCGGGACCGGAGGAGCCGGGGGAGGGCGGCCAGCAGGGCGAGCAGCGCGGCGGCCAGGATCCCGGCCAGCCACGGCAGCCACCCGTCCGGTCCGGCGTCGTGGTCGGGCTCCGGCGCGGCGGGGGCCTCCGGGGTCGGCACGGCGGTCGGCTCGGCGGAGGGGGCGTCCTCGTCGGGGCTGTCCGCCGTGCTCGCCGGGGTGGGGGCGTCGGTCGGCTCGCCGGTGGGCTCCGCGGTGGCCTCGCCCTCCTGCGACTGCCCGTCCCCGTCCTGCGGCCCCTCCGCGGCGTAGCCGGGGAGGTCGCCGGTGCCGGGGGTCGGCTCGAAGCGCACCCACCCGGACCCCTCGAACCACAGCTCCGGCCACGCGTGCGCGTCGCGGGGCAAGACCGTGAAGGCGCCCGCCTCCGCCGCGTCCCCGAACGGCTCGTCGGTATCCGCCGACCCGTCCGGGGCGGCGCCGGTGGCCGGGAGGTAGCCGACCGCCACGCGGGCGGGGATGCCGAGCTCCCGGGCCATGACGGCCATCGCCGGGGCGAAGTGCCCGGCGTAGCCCGTGCGCACGGCCAGGAACTCCTCGAGGGAGGCCATGCCGCCGGCGTCGTAGCCCTGCGCGAGCGGGGCGTCCACGTCGTAGCGGAACTCGTCCGAGCGCAGCCACTCCTGCAGGGCCAGGGCCTGGTCGAAGGCGGTGGGGGCGTCCCCCGCCCGCTCCCGGGCCGCGTCCCGGAGGGCGGCCGGGGTCTCGCCCGGCAGCTCGCGGAACGGGGCGAGCTCCGGGGAGTCCGGCGCGGCGGGGGCCTCGCGCAGCCGCGCGGACGTGGGCTCGGGCACGATCGAGCGGACCTCGTAGGCGGTGCCCTCCGGCGGGACCTGCTCCCCGTGCACGGTGAGGTCGAGCGGGCTCCAGGCCCACTCGCCGTCCCCGAGCCCCGCCACGTCCACGGGCGCCCACGGCAGCGGCAGCCAGCGGTCGGACCAGTCCCGCAGCTCCACGGCGGTGCTGCGCTCGGGGCCCTCGCCCACCGGGTGCAGCGGGGTGGGGCCGAGGTCGTCGAGCTCGGGGTCCAGCCCGGTGGTGTCCGGGAACCACTCCGCCCCGGAGAAGTCGGCGAGGGTGAGCACCCGCAGCAGCTCGGGCTCGTCCGTGCTCGTGGTGTACTCGAGGCGCGGCAGCTGCTGCGCGGAGCGCAGGTCCTGTCCCACGGCCCGCAGCGGCCCCACCCCGGAGGCGCGCTCGCCGGCGAGACCGCTGCCCTGGGGGAACGCGCCGTTGACGAAACCGGGGACCAGGCCCGGGACCAGCAGGGTCACCGCGAGCACACCGGCGCCCACCACGAGGGCCCGCGGCCAGCTGCCCGGCGCCGCGGCGGTGCGGGGCTCGCGGACCGCGCCGAAGCGCCGTCCGCCGCCGAGCAGGACCAGGGCCGCGAGCACCGCGGCCGCCGTCCCGGCCGCGCCCACGCTTCCGGGCAGCACCAGGGCGGGCGCCACCAGCAGCGCCAGCACGCCGAGGGCGCTGAGCCCCGGCAGCCGCAGCGTCACGAGCACCGTGTCCACGAACAGGGTCACGAGACCCGTGGCGAGGGCGGCGACGAACGCGAGCGCCGCGCCCCCCGGATACGGGGCCGGCCGCTCCGCGACGATCCCGGCCGCCTCCCGCCACAGCTCCGCGCCGAGGGACAGGCTCTCGGAGGTGGGCACGAGGCCGAGCAGCGCGGGCTCGCGCAGGAACAGCAGCGTGAGCACGAGCGTCAGGGCGCCGGCGCCGAACAGGGGCGCCAGCAGGCCCGGCAGCCGCAGCACGCGGGACGTCGTGGTCGCCACGACCACGGCGAGGGCCGCGAGCAGCGCGCCGGGGACCCAGCCCGCGCCGTCGAGGACCCCGGTCAGCGCCACGAGGGACAGCCCGACCGCCACGAGCACCGTGCCGGCCAGGCCCAGCACAGCGCCCACCGGGCGGCGGCCCGTCCCGGCGTCCTCCGGCGGCCCGTCGGTCTCCGGCGGGCGGGCGGGCGCAGGGGCGCGGACGGCCGCGCTCACCGGACGGCCCCGGCCGCGCGGGCCCCGGAGCCCAGCTGCGCCCACGCGTCCTCGGGCGCGGCGGAGGCCGGCACGACGACGACGGACCAGCCCGCCGCCTCGAGCACCCCCGCCCCGTCTGGGACGTGGTCGGGGGAGGAGGTCACCAGCACCGCGCTGCCCGCGGCCGCCCGCCGCGTGCCGCCCAGGACCCGCTCGGCGGCCGCCGCGCACAGGTCCCCCGAGACCAGCAGCACGGGGTGGACCAGGCCGTCGCGGTCGAACCGCTCGGCCAGCGCGTCCTCGGCGGTCCCGCCGGTCCCCGTCTCCCGGGGTGCGGGCTCGGGGCGGACCCGCGCGAGCCCGTGCCGGGCGTCCTCGGCGCCGTCGTCGGTGACGGCGGTGGCGCGGGTGCGGGCGGGAGCGTCGTCGTCGTCCTCGCCGCCGCGGGGGAGCGGGCGCCCGAAGGTGTCGAGGGCGTGCAGGGCGGTCTCGCGCTGGGTGAGGTGCTCGAGCACGGCGGCCGTGAAGGAGACGGCCCACTCGAACTCGGCGGTGCTGGGGAGCACACCGGCCCACAGGCGCTCCCCGGGCCAGGAGGTCTCGTCGCGGTCCAGGACCAGGGTGAGGCGGCGGGTGCTGCGGGGGTCCTCCTGGCGGACCATCAACCGGCCGTGCTTCGCGGAGGCGGCCCAGTGCACCCGGCGCATCGGGTCGCCGTGCCGGTACTCGCGGGTGGTGACGTTGTCGGGGCCCGGCTGCGGCTGCGCGGTCCGGGACGGGTCGGTGCCGGACTCCCGCAGCCGGTCGGCGCTGATCTCCGGCAGCTCCACGGGGTCCGGGGCCACGTGCAGGGACGTGCGCTCGGAGGCGTCGAGCAGCTCGGCGGCGAGGCCGAACGGGTCGGCCACCCGCACGGTGGCCGGTCCCAGCGCGTACACGCCCCGGCGGCGGGGGCGCACGGTGTAGGCGGCGGGCTCCCCGCCGGCCTCCACGACCAGCTCGCGGTCCCCGCCCAGCGGCTCCGGGACCGTCTCGTGCACGGCGACCGCCCCGGTGACCGTCCCGCCGCGCCGGGTCCGGTGCCGCACGCGCAGCCGGACCACGGCGGAGTCCCCGGCCGTCACCAGCGCCGGGTCCACGCCGCGCTTGAGCAGCACCCTGGGCTTCACCACGTACAGGGACAGGGCCGCGAACAGGGGGGCGCCGCCGAGGAACAGGGCCAGCGCCAGCACGTCCTTGCGGCCCAGCCAGGTGGCCAGCAGCAGGCACAGGGCGCCCGCCCCCAGGAAGGCCCAGCCGCGCCCCGTAAACCGGGCGCGGGAGTCCACGGGCTGCTCCGCCCGCTCGCCCTCCGCCGTGCGCCCCGGCGCCGGCCGGCGCCTCATCGGGTCCGGGGGGTGTGCTCGGCCGGGACCCGCACCTCGTCCAGCACCGCCCGCACCAGCTCCTCCGCGGAGTCGGTGCCGGCGCGCCGGTCCAGGATCAGGCGGTGGGCGAGCACCGGCACCGCGACCGCCCGCACGTCGTCGGGCAGCACGTACTCGCGCCCGCTCAGGGCGGCCTCCGCGCGAGCGGCGGCCTGCAGCTGGAGCAGCGCCCGGGGGCTGGCGCCCAGCCGGATCTGGGGGTGCGAGCGCGTGGCCTGGCCCAGGGCCACGATGTAGGCGCGCACCGCGTCCGAGACGTGGATGCCGCGCACGTGCGCCACCAGGCGGGCCGCGTCCTCGAGGGAGACCACCGGCTGCAGGCCCTCCAGCGGGGAGCCGCCGCCGTGGTCGACGAGCATCGTCATCTCCGCCGCGGTGTCCGGGTAGCCCATCGAGATCCGGGCCGTGAACCGGTCCCGCTGCGCCTCCGGCAGCGGGAACGTGCCGTCCATCTCCACGGGGTTCTGCGTGGCCACCACCATGAACGGGGTCGACAGCCGGTAGGTCGTGCCGTCCGCCGTGACCTGGCCCTCCGCCATGCACTCGAGCAGTGCGGACTGCGTCTTGGCCGAGGCCCGGTTGATCTCGTCCCCGATCACCACGTTGGCGAACACCGGGCCGGGCTTGAACTCGAACTCGCGCCGGGCCTGGTCGTAGACCGAGACGCCCGTGATGTCCGTGGGCAGTAGGTCCGGGGTGAACTGCACGCGCGAGACCGTTCCGCCGATCGCGGTGGCCAGCGTGCGCGCCAGCATGGTCTTGCCCACGCCCGGCACGTCCTCGACCAGCAGGTGCCCGCCGGCCAGCAGCACGCTCAGGGCCGTGCGCGCCGCCTCCGGCTTGCCGTCGATCACCGCGTTGATCCGGTCCAGGATCGCCTGCGTGTACTGGGGGAAGGACTCCATGGGCTCCTCGGCTTCCTGCTGGGGCGTCTGGTCCCAGTATGTCTGCCCGGCCCCAGCTCGTAGATTGGTCGGAGCCCGCGTGTTCCCCGAATCCCTTCCCCGTTCCCCTTCCCTTCTCCGAGACCTCCTGAGGTGCCGCCCGTGACCGACCCCAACGCCACCCTCCTCGCCGCCTCCCTGTGGCCCGACCCCGCCGACCGGCCCGCGCCCGAACCCGGTGCGGCCCCCGCCGCCTACGAGCCCGAGCACTACGCCGTGCCCGAGGACGTCCCCGCGGGGGAGGGCACCCGGCGCCGTTCCGCCCAGGCCGACGACGGGCGCCGCCGCAACCTCTCCTACCCGCCCGCGCCGGAGCCGCTGCCGCACCCGGTGGCCGACAACCACACCCACCTGGACCTGCAGGACGGCCGGGTCCAGGTCTCGGTCCGGGACGCCGCGGACGCCGCCGCCCTCGCCGGGGTGGTCGGGCTCGTCCAGGTCGGCTGCGACGTCCCGTCCTCCCGCTTCGCCGTGGCCGCCGCCGAGGCCGACCCCCGGGTGCTGGCCGCCGTGGCGCTGCACCCCAACGAGGCGCCGAAGCTCGCGGCCGCCGGGACCCTCGACGAGGCGCTCGCCGCGATCCGCGCGCTGGGGCAGCACGAGCGGGTCCGGGCCTTCGGCGAGACCGGTCTCGACTACTACCGCACCGAGGGAGAGGGACGGGAGCACCAGAAGCGGTCCTTCCGGGAGCACATCCGCTTCGCCAAGGAGACCGGCAAGGCGCTGCAGATCCACGACCGGGACGCCCACACCGACGTCGTCGCCGTCCTGCTGGAGGAGGGCGCCCCCGAGCGCACCGTGTTCCACTGCTTCTCCGGGGACGAGGAGCTCGCGCGCACCTGCAACGAGCACGGCTGGTACATGTCCTTCTCCGGGACCGTCACCTTCAAGAACAGCCACGACCTCAAGGCCGCGCTGCGCACCGCCCGCCCTGAGCTGGTGCTCACCGAGACCGACGCGCCGTTCCTCACCCCCCACCCGTACCGGGGCCGGCCCAACGCCAGCTACGTGGTCAACTACACGGTGCGCGGCATGGCGGGCATCCTCGAGCAGGAGCTCGAGCCGCTGTGCGAGCGCCTCTGGGCGAACACCCTCGAGGTGTACGGCCCCTTCTGACCCGCGGCGCCCCCGTTTCCCGCCCCGCCCCCGCCGAGCCCCCACACCTTGGCCCCTTCACCCGCCGAGTCCCCAAAGTGCTCGCACTTCCCCAGAAACTCTCTGGGGAAGTGCGAGCACTTTGGGGACTCGGCGGGCCAGCGGCGGGCCAGTGGCGGGCACGCGGCGGGCCGGGAGGGATGGAGCCTGGGTCAGCGGGGCGTTGCCGTGCGGCGCAGTGCGGCCGAGATCCGGTCGACGGTCGCGGCCGGGGTACGGACGACGTCGTGCCAACCGACCCGGATGACGGTCCACCCGAGCTCTTGGATCTCGACCTCGCGCCGCCGTTCGTTGCGGATCACCGTGGCCGGGGAGTCGCTGTACTTGCTCTCGCCGTCGAACTCGAGCACCAGCCGCTGCTCGGGCCATGCGAAGTCGGCCCGGTAAGTCCCCGTCCGGCCCACGATCACCCACTGCAGCTCCGGCGCCGGCAGGACGGACTCCGCCAGCATGAGGCGGGTGAGGGTCTCACCCACGGATTCGGAGCGCGTGTCCATGGCGGCGAGCACGCGCCGAGCTCTGCGCACGCCGCGTCGGCCGGCCCACTCCGGCAGTCGTTGCTCCAACCGGGCCCGCGTGAGACCGAAACGGTGCGCCTGGTCCGCCAGGACCACGGCGTCCGTGAAAGGCAGCAGGCGGGCGCAGTCCAGCAGTGTTCGTTCGCCTGTTGTCGCGCGCAGCCCGCCGACCGTGACGATGTCGGACGCCGGCAGGGGCTCCTGGTGCCTCACGATGCCGGCGTATCCGTTGTGGGTTCCCTGTCCCGGCCGGGTGAGCGTGTGCAGACGGGCCGGGACGCGCCGAAGATCCAGGCCGTGCACCAGGGCCGCCGAGGCGAGACAGAAGATCGGCGGCACGGAGGCAGCCCGGCTGAGCGCCCGGTGCCGGAGCAGCGCCTGCTCCTCGGGTCTGAGCCGCAAATAGGTGTCCGACGCCGTGAAGTAGCCAGGGTGGACCTGGTGGAGATCTCCGTCGCGGAGGCGGCGCCGGATCCCCCGGCCGCTGAGGCCGGTGTCGTGCAGCTGGTTGAGGCTCATGGGCTCGGTCATGACTCCGTGATAGGTCCGGCGCTGGCCGAGCGGGCTGGTGCCGCCGCCACGGGGAACAACAATCCGGAGCGACCGCGCAGCAGGTAAATGGGGAGTGCGAATGCGGTGCTCGCCGAGCCCCCACTGCGGTCGCATATCCCCAGCATTCCTCTGGGGACATGCGACCGCAGTGGGGGCTCGGCGGCGAGGGGGGGGCGGAACGTGGGGGCTCGGCGGCGAAGGGGGCCAGGGCACCGGGCCGATACGATGGGGCGGTGACAGAATCCACCGTGCCAGAGCCCGCCGCCCGCGCCCTGCTGGGGCCCGCGGAGATCCGGGCGCTCGCCGAGCAGCTCGGGATCCGGCCGACCAAGACGCTGGGGCAGAACTTCGTGATCGACCCCAACACGATCCGGCGGATCATCGCCGCCGCGCGGCTGGGGGAGCACGAGACGGTGCTCGAGGTGGGGCCGGGCCTCGGCTCGCTGACCCTGGGGCTGCTGGACGCCGCCGAGCAGGTCGTGGCGGTGGAGATCGACCCCCCGCTGGCGGCGCAGCTGCCGCACACGGTGGAGCGGCTGCGTCCCGAGCTGGCCGGGCGGCTGACCGTGCTCGAGCAGGACGCCATGCGCGTGCAGGAGCTGCCCGCCGAGCCGACCGCCCTGGTGGCGAACCTGCCGTACAACGTGGCCGTCCCGGTGCTGCTGCACCTGCTGGCCCGCTTCCCCTCGATCCGCCGCGGGCTGGTCATGGTGCAGGAGGAGGTCGCGGACCGGCTGGCCGCGGCGCCGGGCTCCAAGGTGTACGGGGTGCCGTCGGTCAAGGCGTCCTGGTACGCCGAGGTCACCAAGGCCGGGACGATCGGGAAGAACGTGTTCTGGCCGGCCCCGAAGATCGCCTCGGGGCTGGTGCGCTTCGTCCGCCGCGAGCAGCCGGTGGCGGACGTGGACCGGGAGCTGGTCTTCGCCGCGGTGGACGCGGCCTTCGCCCAGCGGCGCAAGACCCTGCGGGCCGCCCTCGCCGGCTGGGCGGGCTCCGCCGCGGCGGCCGGCGAGATCCTCGAGGCCGCCGGGATCGACCCTGGGGAGCGCGGGGAGAGGCTGGACGTCCACGAGTTCGCCCGGATCGCGCAGGCCGGCGCCGCCGCGGGCCTGACCGCCGGGGTGCGCGGGGCATGACCACGGTGCTGCTCACGGAGCGTGCCGGCGCGCCCGGCAAGGTCAACCTGTTCTTCGCCGCGGGCCCGCCGCGCCCGGACGGCTACCACGACGTCGCGAGCCTGTACTGCGCGGTGAGCACGGGGGAGACCGTGACGGCCACGCTGACCCGGGGCACCGGCACCACCGTGGGCGTGGCGGCGGTCCCGGGCTCGCTCGTGGCCCAGCAGCTCGACCGCGGGACGTTCTCCCTGGACGCGGTGCCCACCGACGGGTCCAACCTGGCTGTCCGGGCCGCCGAGGCCGTGCTCGCCCGCTTCCCGCCCCTGACCGGCGGGCTGCACCTGCAGCTCGACAAGGCCGTGCCCGTGGCCGGCGGCATGGGCGGGGGCTCCGCGGACGCCGCGGCGGCCCTGGTCGCCGTGAACCGGCTCGCCGCCCGCGTCTCGGGGGAGCCCGCGCTCGACGACGACGCGCTGCTGGAGCTCGCGGCCGGTCTCGGCGCCGACGTGCCGTTCGCGCTGACGGGCGGGGCCGCGGTCGGCACCGGGACGGGATCCCGGCTGCGCCCGGTGGCGGTCGGAGCGACGCTGCACCTGGTCCTCGTGGCGGCCGAGGCGGGCCTGTCGACGCCCGCCGTCTACGCGGAGCTGGACCGGCTGCGCGCGGACGAGGACGTCCCGGCGCCGCGGCTTCCGGACGACCTCGAGGCGGTCCTGGGCGCCGGGGCGGCCGGCGAGCTGGCCCCGCTGCTGGCCAACGACCTGCAGGCCGCGGCCCTGTCCCTCGCGCCGCAGCTGGGGCCGGTGCTGGCCGCGGGCGCGGCCGCCGGCGCCCTGGCGAGCTTCGTGTCCGGGTCCGGGCCCACGGTGGCGCACCTGGTGGCGGACGCCGCCGCGGCCGAGGACCTCGCGGACGTGCTCAGGGGCCAGGGAGCGCCCGCTCTCGCGGTGCGTGCTCCCTGACCCCTGGCCTCCGGCCGCCGGCGCCTGGATCTGACCTGACCTCCCGGGTTCAGGCGGCGCCGGCGGACGATCAGCGGTGCTGCGGCGCGGCGTCCCGGGCCGGCGCGGCGTCCGTGCCCGGGCGCACCTGGCGCTGCACCACGAACGCGGGGACCACGGCGGCGCCGCGGCCGCTGAGCCGCTCGAAGCGCTCCTGGAACCGGCGCAGCCGGCCCCGGGGCTCCACGGCCAGCACCACGCCGTCCACCCGGTCGGTCAGGGCGGCGAGCTCGGCGGCACCCGCGCGGGGCGGGACCGTGGCCACGAGCAGCGAGGGCGTGGTGTCGTCCATGCCCAGCCAGTCGGTGTCGCCCAGCGGGCCCACGGCGTCCGTGAGGGTGCGGGTGTCCACGACCTCCACGGTGCCGCCCCACGAGGAGACGACGGCGTCCAGGGCCTGGACGACCACGGTGGCCTGTCCGGGCAGGGCCGAGTGCACGGCGATCCGGGAGCCGGGCCGCGGCACCGCGCGGTCCTCGTCCTGGGAGAGCCGGCGCAGCAGCTCGAGCGCGCCGTCCTCGTCGTCCACGGAGTTCAGCACCACGGCGGGCGAACCGGTCCCGTCGGCGAGCCGGTCGGGCCGGCGCACGCTGCGGTCGGCCCGCTCCCGGAACGCCCCGGCGAGGGCGCCGAGGACCAGGCCGCCGACCACGCCGCCGGCCACGAAGAGCGGGATGCCGGCCGAGGAGGGCTCCTGCGGCGGCGTGGCCTCGCTGATCACGCGGCCCGGCGTCGGGGCGATGAGGGCGAGGGCCGTGCGCTGCTCGCGCAGCTGGCGCAGGCTGGAGGAGTCGTCGTCGCTGCGCTCGAGGCCGGCGATGGACTCGTCGATGCGCTGCAGCGTGTCGTCGGCGGTGGTCTGCACGTCCTCGCCGCGGTCGGCGAGGTAGGCGGTGGCCAGGGCGTTGGCGCGCTCGGCGGCCTGGTTCGGATCGTCGCCGGTCACCGTCACGCGGAGCACCTGGGTGTCGTCCGGGGCGGTGGTCGAGAGCCGCTCGAGCAGGTCCTCGGCCAGCGCGGGGTCGGCCTCCTCGACGGGGACGTCCTGCAGCAGGGCGGCGGCCCGCAGGGTGATGCGCTGGGAGGCCATCGTGGCCATCTCCGTCTGCATCTCGACCTCGTCGTAGCCGGAGTCGCCGGTGAGCGGGTTCACCGCGCTCGGCGTGACGGTCATCGAGGCGGTCGCCTGGTAGGTCGGCGGCCACAGCAGACCCGCCACGAGGGCGGCGGCCAGCACGACGAGCCAGGTGCTGAGGATCGTGGGCCACCGGTGCAGGACGCGGCGCCACGCGGGCGTCGGGTCCGCCGGCTCCGGCCGGTTCGGCCGGGCCCGGACGGTGTCGTCCCGGGTTCGGCGCCGTTCGGCGCCGATGGTGTTCAGAGTCTCGCTCATGTGGATTTCCCCCCTGGTGGATCGCGGGTCGTCTCGGATGGAGCGGCCGTGCCCGGCGTCCGCCCCCCGGCGGATCGCCGACCCCGGCCCCGGGAAGCGCTGCCGGGTCCAGCCCGGCCGGCCACGTCCTGATTCCGATGTCGATCGATTGAAATGTTACAGATGCAAACTCATCGGGACCACAGCAGGACCCGGTGATCCCGTGGTCTCTTCGGACCACACGCCTCGGCGTCCGTCCCCCGGACGGCGGCGCGGCCCCGGAGCACGAGGACCGCCCCCGCGCCGGCCACGAGCAGGCCGGTCAGCGCGAGGTGGACGAGCAGACCCGTGGTGGTGGTGCCGAGCAGGGCGCGGACGGCCAGCCCGCCCCCGCCCGTGAGCACGGCCGCGGCCGCGGCGATGGCGCCCACCACGGACCAGCGCGGGGCGATGCCGAGCAGCCGCACGGACTGGAACAGGGCCAGGCCCGTGTCGGTGAGCACGGACGCCGCCCACGCCGTGGCGGCTCCCACGAGGCCCCACTGCGGGATCAGCCACAGGTTCAGGGCCACGGCCACGGCCAGGGCCGCGGACTTGTTCATCAGCTGCCACCGGCTGCGCCCGGCCATCAGCAGCAGGGACTGCACGCCGCCGGCCGAGACGGCCAGGAGCATGGCGGTGGCGATGACGAGCATCGCGGGGTAGCCGGACTCGAAGCCCTCGCCGAAGATGGACAGGACCACCGGCCCGAACAGCAGCAGGGTGAGGTAGAAGGGCCAGGCGCCGGCCACGAGCACGGCGGTGGTGCGGGTGAACACGGAGCGGGCGGTGGCGAGGTCGTCGACCGCCAGCGCCGCGCTGATGGACGGTCCGGTGACCATGCGCGCGGTGTGGTCGAGCATGGCGCCCACCCGGATGCACCGGTTGACCACGCCGTAGACGCCCGCCGCGGCGGGGCCCAGGAACGCGGCCACGAGCAGCACGTCGAGCCACTCGAGCAGCGCCTCGACCACCGCGGTCACGCCGCGGGCGGAGGAGAAGGACCAGAACGCCCGCCGCTGCTGGTGCGGCTCCGGCGGGGGAGCGGCCCCGGGCCGGTCGCGCAGGTCCCGGAGACAGCGGCGCAGCAGCAGGAGGGCGAGCACGGCGACCACGGCGACCGGTGCCGTCCACGCCGCCGTGAGGGCGAGCAGCCCGCCGCCGGCGACGACGACGGCGAGGACGCCGAGCACCCGCAGCGAGGGCAGCACCACGTTCTGCAGGAAGGAGAAGGTCGGCACCCGGTGCAGCCCGCGCAGGGCGCCGAAGGCGAGGTTGAGCACGGCGCCCAGCACGAGGAAGGGCGCCGCGAGCAGCACGGCGGGGCCCACGCCGTCGGGCAGGGCCCCGGGCACGGCCGTGAGCACGGCCGCGGTGGCGGCGACGCCCGCGGCGAGCACGAGCACCGGCCGGGCCGCGATCCGCAGCACCCCGCGCACCGCGGCGCCCTGGCCCCGGGCGGTGAGGGCGGGGACCGCCCGCACCAGCCCGGTGTCGGCGCCGAAGGTGGACAGGGTGGTGGCGATCGCCAGCACGGCCACCACCTGGAAGAACTGACCGGCCGCCGCCGCGCCCGAGGCGTTGGAGACCACCAGCGTGGCGGCGAAGGCGAGGCCCGCGCCGGTGACCACGAAGGCGAAGGTCAGCGACCCCGAGCGCGCCAGCGGCTGCGCGCTCACAGCCCCTCCCCGTAGCGCCGGGAGCGCAGCAGCACGGCCAGGCTCAGGCTGATCAGGATGAACTGCACCGCGTCGAGGCCGTAGTAGGTGAAGAACAGGCACGCGGCCACGGGCGCGGAGTGCACGAGCAGCCCGGTGGTGGTGCGGACCTTCAGCGTCAGCAGCGTGGTCCCGTGCAGGTAGGCCACGAACAGGCCCAGGCCCACGAGCCCGTAGCAGAACATGAGGGTCCAGACGTAGCCCTGGGTGCCCATCTCGATGCCGACGGTCTCGTCGTACAGCGGCGCCCCGTAGCCGAGCAGCGGGGAGTCCAGGGTGGCCAGGAACGTGTCCCGGTACAGGTCGGAGCGGGTGCCCGTGCTGTCGCTGTACTCCTGGCGGCCCAGGATCCGTTCGACCGCGCCGCTGGCCACGAGCCACCCGCCGACGGCGGCCGTGCCGGCGACCCCGGCCAGGGCCACCCCGATCCGGCCCCGCAGGACCATCCGGACCATCACGTAGCCGAGCGCCACCGCGATGCCGAGGAACATGCCCCGGTTGGTGGTCGCCACGGCCGGAGCGAGCGAGGCCACCAGCCCGGCCACGATCAGCAGGTGCCGGGCGCGGAAGCGGACGGTGGTGAGGTAGGCGAGGACCAGGGGCGTGAGGAGCACGAACCCGGAGCCCCACCCGTTGGTGTACGGGAACGGGGCGGCCGGCCGGTTGTACGGCTCGGGCGCGCCCCAGGGGAGCTGGACCTCCGCCAGGGGCGGGAAGAAGAAGTTCTGCACCAGCGCGTTGGAGGTGATGCCCTCCGGCAGCAGCAGGCCGATCGGGGTGGTCAGCCGCGCCTCGGGGATCACGAACGTCAGCAGGCCCAGTCCCACGAGCGTGGCCCACGCGACCACGGCGGCCCGCAGGAACCGCCGGTGGTCCAGCGTCTCCCGGGCGTTCCAGTAGTAGACGAAGTAGATCAGCGCGGCGAAGATGTTCACCCAGCGCAGCGCGAAGCCCATCCAGGAGCCGAACCCCTCGATCTGCACCGAGCTCGCCGCCATCCACAGCAGGAACACCACCAGCAGCCAGGCCGGCCACGGGACCGCCACCGAGCGGTGGAGCACGAGCAGGAAGAGCATGACCACGGCGAGCAGCGCCGGGGCGAACTGCAGGGCGCCGGAGGCCCAGATCAGCGGCAGCCCCCAGAACAGGACCAGCAGCGGCCAGGCGGGCAGGACGCCGGTGCTGCGGCGGACCGGGGCCGGCCGCACCACCGAGGGGCTCAGGAGCGCCACGGCCGCCTCACACCCCTCTGCCGAAGAAGGACACGGCGTTCTGCAGCCGCTCGGCGCTGACCGCGCCGGTCGCCACGGCCAGGGCGCCCCACGCCCGCAGCTGGCCGCGGTCCCGGCGCAGCGCCGCCCGCGCCCACCGGACCGCCTCCCGGCGGTCGCCGCGGGCGGCGTGGGCGAACGCGACCTGGCCGGCCATCAGGGCCGTGCCCTGGTCCGAGGTCTCGAACTCGGGGAACTTGCGCAGCATGTAGGTCAGGGCGTCGGCCATGTCCCCCCACTGCTGGCGGAAGAAGGAGGGCCGGTCCCAGCGCACGGTCAGCACGGTCTCGGGCACGGAGTGCACCGGGGCGTGCCGGGCCAGGCGCAGCAGCAGGTCGTAGTCCTCGCCGTAGGAGGACGGCAGGTCCTCGTCGACGAGGCCCACGGGCCCGTACAGGTCGGCGCGGCGGCAGATCAGCGCCGAGGGGTGGATCTCCATCATCCGGTCGGCCAGCAGCTCCGGGAAGGTGGCCACGGCCTGCGGGACGCGCCGGATGGTGCGCTCGTGGGAGACGATGTCGATCGCGCCGGCGATCGCGGAGGCCTCCGGGTGCCGGTGCCAGTGCGCCACCTGCCGGGTGAGCTTGCGCGGGGCCCACACGTCGTCGTCGTCGCAGAAGGCGATGATCTCCCCGGTGGCCGCGTGGATGCCCGTGTTGCGGGCGCCCACCAGGCCCGGGGACCGGGTGTTGGGCACGGTGCGCAGCTCCACGCCGGCCGGGACCTCGACGTCCGTGAGCGGGTCGACCTCGATCCGGTCGAAGACCACGACGACCTGCAGCGGGCCGGCGTAGTCCTGCTCGACGATCGCGCGGACCGCCTCGCGGAGCATCTCGGGCCGCCCGGCGGTGGCGATCAGGACGGACACGGACGGGTGGGCGGTGCGGAAGCCTGCGGCGGTGGTAGTGGCGGCGGCGGCCGGGGCCGGGGCGAGGACGTCAGCGGACATGGCGGGTGCTCCTGTCGGTCGGGAGGGCGCCGACGGCGTCGGCGTCCGGGTCGGTGGCGGCGGGCCGTGCGGTCAGCCCCAGGTACTTGCGCCGCATGGAGACCGCGCTGATCGCCGCGAGGGCGGCCAGCAGGATCGCGTAGGCGGGCAGGAAGAGCGCGGGGAGCCCCCAGAGGAGGAAGATCCAGCAGGTGACCCCCGCGTCGGTGGGCAGGTTGAGGAAGGAGCGCAGCGTCCCGCCCGCGGGTGGCCCGGCGATCCCGCCCTTGCGCCGCAGCTGCTCGGCGAGGATCTGGCTCATGAACTGGCCGACCTCCACGAGCACGAACAGCGCGGCGAGCACCGCGAGGGCCGCGGCCGGGAACGCCTCGGGCCGCGGGTGCAGCAGGGCGGCGGCCGCCACGGCCAGGTGCAGCGCCGGGGTCCGGATCGAGTCGACCACGTGGTCGAGCCACTCCCCGGCCGGCGAGCCGGTGCCGGTGAGCCGGGCCACCTGCCCGTCGGCGGAGTCCAGGACGTAGCCGGCCGCGAGGAACAGGGCGACGACGACGCCCGTGGCCGGGGTGGGCGGGGCCGCCACGAGCACGACCAGCCCCGCCGCGGAGAGGACCGCGCTGAGGGCGGTCACCCCGTTGGGAGTCAGTCCCGCCGCGGCGGCCCGCGCAGCGGCGTAGCGGGCCAGCGGGCGGTTCACCCACCGGGTGTACGCAGGGACCCCCTGGCCGGGCTTCTGCGCCGCGCGCAGCCCGGCCAGGGCCTCCTCGTAGCTCGGACGGCGCCGCGGGGCGGCGGTGTCGGTGGTGCTCATCAGGCGTTCGCCTCCGTGCTGGGCACGAGCTCGAGGTCGAAGGTCGTGTCGGTGGTGTTCGTCCAGTTGGAGTGCACCTCGGCGGCGATCACGTTCCTGCCGTTGCGCAGCGCCGACGCGGGGATCTCGACCACGACCGGGGCGGCCATCGCGGTGGCCGTCCGGCGCGGCGCCAGCGCGTAGGTCCCGGGGCCCAGGTCGCCGTCCGGCAGGTTGTCCCGGACGACCTCCTTGCCGTTGACGTAGACCGCGACGGCGTCGTCGGCCCGGGTGGTGAGCGTGAGCTTCCCGTACTTGGAGGCGTCGGCCACGTCCAGGGATCGGCGGTAGTACGTGGTCAGCGGACGCGTGCCGTCGGCCACGAGCGTGGTCTTCACCGACGAGTCACCCCAGCCGAGCACGGCCGAGCCCTGCTTCCACCCGGCGTCGTCGAACGCCGTGCCGGCCCAGTCGTCGGCCGGCGGGTTCGCCCGGTCGTGGTGGTACCGCCAGGTGGCGCCCTCGGCGACCAGCGCGTCCGGCTCCTCGGCCGGGGGCTCCTCCGCGGGCGGCGCCGGCTGCGTGCCGGGGGTGACGACCGCGGAGAGCTCGAAGGTCGCGTCGGTGGTGTTCGTCCAGTTGGAGTGCACCTCGGCGGCGATCACGTTCTTGCCCGTCTTCAGCGCCGATCCGGGCACCTCGACCACGACCGGGTCCGCCACCGCGGTGGCGGTCCGGCGCGGGGCCGTCGCGTAGGTGCCGGGGCCGAGGTCGCCGTCGGGCAGGTTGTCCCGGGCGACCTCCTTGCCGTTGACGTAGACCGCCACGGCGTCGTCGGCGCGGGTGGTGAGGGTCAGCTTCGCCACCTCGGACGCGTCCGCCACGTCCACCTCCTTGCGGTAGTAGGTGGTGAGCGGGCGGGTGCCGTCGGCCACGAGCGTGGTCTTCACCGAGGAGTCGCCCCAGCCGAGCACGGCCGAGCCCTGCTTCCACGCGGCGTCGTCGAAGCCGGTGCCGGCCCAGTCCTCGGCCGGCGGGTTGGCGCGGTCGTGGTGGTACTTCCACGTGGCGCCCTCGGCGACCAGCGTGTTCGGAACGGCCGGCTCGTCGGCCGGGGGCTCCTCCGCGGGAGGTTCCTCCGCGGGCGGCTCCTCGGCCGGCGGCTCCTCGGCCGGCGGCTCCTCCGCCGGGGGCGCCGGCTGCGTGCCGGCGGTGACCACCGCGGAGAGGTCGAAGGTGGCGTCGGTGGTGTTCGTCCAGCTGGAGTGCATCTGGGCGGAGATCACGTTCTTGCCGGTCCTCAGCGCCGATCCGGGCACCTCGACCACGACCGGCTCGGCCACGGCGGTGGCGGTCCGGCGCGCGGACAGCGCCCACGGCGTGTCCTCGAGCGAGCCCTCGGCGACGTTGGAGCGGACCACTTCCTTGCCGTTGACGAACACGACCACACCGTCGTCGGCGCGGGTGGTGAGGGTCAGCTTGGCCACCTTGGTGGCGTCGGCCACGTCCACGGTCCGGCGGAACTGGGTGACGATCGGGCGGGTGCCGTCGGCCACGAGCGTGGTCTTGACCGAGGCGTCGTTCCAGCCGAGCACGGCCGAGCCCTGCTTCCAGGAGGAGTCGTCGTAGTCGGCGGCCGTCCAGTTCGCCCCGGGCGAGACGTCGCGGTTGTGGTGGTACTTCCAGGTGGCGCCCTCGGCGATCAGGGTGCTGGTGCCGGGCTCGGGCTCGGGCTGCGGCTCCGGGGCCGGCTGCGAGCCGGCCACCACCACCGGGGTGGAGGCGGAGACGTTGCCCGCGGCGTCCGCCGCGCGCACCGCGTACCGGGCGGCGTCCACATGCGGGACCTTCAGGCTGGTGCCCGTGGCGGTGCCGATGGGCCGGTCGTTGCGCAGCACCTGGTAGGTCACGCCGGACTCGGGGGCCGCCGTCCAGGAGAGGGCGGCGGAGTCGCCGTCCCGGGCGACCTTGAGGCCCGAGGGCGCAGCGGGGGCCTTGGCGTCCCGCGGGGCGAAGCGGAGGAATCCGCCGGACCACTGCGCGGCGCCGGAGGTGGAGACGCTGCGGTTGATGTCGCCGCCGGTCCACAGGACCCCGTTGCTGTCCACGAGGGTGGCCCACACGCCCCAGCCGCCGAAGCCCTTGATGTCCGGGTTGAAGCCGGGCAGGTACTTGCCGCCGGCGGCGTCCCACGCGCCGATCGCGTTGATCCGGTCGGCGACGGTCACGGGCTGGGTGTTGCCCCCGGCCTTGATCCACTTGGTGGCGCCGGCGTTGAACCAGTGGAAGCAGTGGCAGGCGCCGTAGACGGTGTCGTCGGTGGAGGTGATCGCCTGGATGTCACCGCCCAGGGAGGTGATGCCCCAGGAGGTGCGCTGGAAGGTCGAGCGGTCGTAGCCGAACATCGAGTGCTCGGCGCCGCCGGCCCACACGGTGTTCCCCTGCTCGCGCACGGCGAGCTGGAAGGCCGTCTGGCCGGGGTTGGCGTAGTCCACGGGCACGGACGGCTCCCAGGTCCAGGTGTCCAGCGGGGCGCCGGCGGTGGTGCGCACCGCGGCCAGGCGGAACGCCGAGGCGCCCTGGGACTGGTTGAAGTACCCGGCGGCGTAGAGCCGGTCGCCCTTGGCGGAGGCGTCCACACTCGTCACGGTGCCGTTGAACTCGGGGTTCCAGCCGGCGTCCGGGGTGCGCGTGGAGATCTTCACGCGGGCGCCGGACCGGGCGTAGACCTTGCCGGTGGCCTGCCCGCCGCTGAGGTGGGTGAAGGCCCCGCCCAGGTACAGGTGGTCGCCCTGCACGTCCAGCGTCCGGACCTGCAGCACGCCGCCGGTCAGCAGGTTCTCCACCTTGAGGTTCCAGGCGGTGTCGACCTTGCCGGTCGTGGAGTCGAGCACCACGAAGCCGGGGGCGCTCACGCCGTTGACGGTGCTGAAGCGCCCGCCCACGGCCAGCCGGTTGTTCGGCAGCTCGGCGAGGGCCTTCACCTGGCCGTTGAAGACCGGGCGGAAGTCGGTGCGCAGCTCCCCGGTGTTGACGTCGAAGGCCGCCAGGTAGGACTGGGCCACGCGCCCGGTGCCGGCCGCGTTGCGCTGCATCGCCTTGAAGTTGCCGCCGGCGAAGACCGTGCTCCCGATCTGCTCGAAGGCCTGCACCTCCGTGTTCATCTCCTCGCCCTGACCGTCGGCGCGCTCCACGGCGCCCCACTTCGTGGGCTCGGCGCCGCTGTTGGGCAGGGCCCGCTGGGCGGCCGCGGCGGTGCCGGAGTCCGGGATCGCCTTGCCGGTGAACGCCTGCTGGGTGACCTTGGGCCGCAGGTACATCTGGGTGAAGGGGATGGCGCCCTTCCCGCCGGCGGTGGGCGTCCACAGGTAGGTGGTGCTCGTGTTGCTGCCGGTCACGCCGTCGCCGTAGCGGAAGCCGCGCTGCCAGCTGGTCTCGGCGACGTCCTGGAAGCGGACGCGGGCGGTGCCGGTGTTCGTGCCGAAGTCGTTGGTGGTGCCGGTGGTCCCGGAGGCCACACCGGTGCCGTAGACCAGGGAGAAGGAGGTGACCGGGGTGCGGGAGCCGAACGTCCAGTTCCAGTACGGCTTGGCGGAGATCTTCATCCGCCCCTCCTGCCAGGTGGTGCCCCCGGCGTCACGGGCCCGGCGGATCCGGATGCCGTCCTCGAGGGAGTCGGGCCGCTGCCCGTTCAGGAGCTCGTCGACCGTCTCGGAGGGCAGCTGCTTGGGCGCGAAGGCCGCGGTGCCCGTGACCGTGGAGGAGACGTCCTTGGGCGTGCCCAGGCCCTGGTAGTACTCCTTCCAGTCGTTGCGGCCGCGGCCCACGAGGACCCAGCCGCCGCCGTCGGTCACCTGGTCGCAGTAGAACTGCTCGGGTGCGGTCATGGCCGGGGTGACCAGCCAGTAGACGCCGGAGGCGGACTTCGGGTCCTTCTGCTTGATCTCCCAGCAGGACGCCGCGGCCGAGGCCGCGGTCTTGCCGTCCACCGGCGGCGCCTCGGCGGCGCCCACCGGGACGGAGGTCAGCAGCGTCGCGGCGACGGCCAGCACGGTGCCGATGCCCAGGGACGCCTTGGTGCGGGCCGTGCGCGCACGGCGCCGGCTCCTGTCCGCCCGGGGCGGAGTGTTCGTGTTTCCCATGGTGTGGTTCCTCAACAGGTTCGTGCGGACGGATCAGCAGGTCGGGTCGTCGGGGAAGCCGTGCTGGACGACTTGCCAGGACTGGCCCGGTTGGCGGAAGAGGTCGTAGTTGTGCAGGACCCTGCGGTCCT
This sequence comes from Kocuria sp. GQ42, assembly GCF_059758435.1. Lineage (NCBI taxonomy): Bacteria > Bacillati > Actinomycetota > Actinomycetes > Micrococcales > Micrococcaceae > Kocuria > Kocuria sp. GQ42. Next base: position 240,986 of record NZ_JCAXEN010000002.1, read on the forward strand.
TCTGCTTGCCGCTGACGACCACGCCGTCGCTGTCCACGACGGTGACCTCGGAGGAGTCCAGGCAGACGGTGACGCGCACGGCCTCGCCGTCGTCCGTGGGCAGCGGGGCGGAGACGGGATCGCCGACGACGACGGGCGCACCGCGCTGCTCCCAGCCCTGGTGCTCGAACTCGGCCAGGGACGCGAGGACCTCCTGGAGGGCGGCGCCGGCGGCGGACTCCTCGGCCGCCGCGACGACGGCCGGGTCCAGCTCGGCGGGCTCGTCCCCGCCGCCGAGCTCGGCGGAGGACTCCGGGTTGGCCGGGTCCGCCGGGGCCGGGCGGTCGGACGGGACGAAGGCCTCCTGGGCCTCGAGCACCGCCTCGATCTGCTCGACCTCGGGCGCGTCGGCGGCCACGGGCGCCGCCGAGGGCAGGTCCTTGGCGCGGACCTCCTGCGGCGTCTCCAGCTCCACCACGGTGGACGCCTCGAGGGCGTCGGCCGCCGGGTCGTCCGTGGCGCCGGCGGCGCCGCAGCCGGTCAGGACGCCGGCGAGCAGGAGCCCGCCCAGCACCGTGCGGGCTGTTCGGGCAGTGGGACCTCGAGTGCTCGATGTGCACGACAGGTCAAGGATCATGTCAGCTCCCCCCAGATCTGAACTTCCGGCGCCGAGTGGCCGGCGCCGCGGTGATCCGCCGTGGGTTGTGGGTCGAGGGACCCCCGCGGCGTTCCGGACGTCCCCACGCCCGGATTCATTGGATCGCATGGAGTCTAACCCCGGCGTTAACGATCGGGAACGGGATCCGATGTCCCCTTTTGTGACCCGGATTATCAGATGCAAACGCGGGTTTCTCCGCAGTAGGGTGAGGCGATCACCGGAATTCCCAGGAGCAAACAGGGGTCCGGACGCAGCACGGGACGGCCGCGGCTCGGGGGAGCGCGGCGTCCGGCGAACGCAGGGAGACGTTGTGGCGGGGGAGACAGCAGGACCGGTTCCGGCAGGGGCGCGCCGGCGTCCGAGGGCGCAGCTGCCCGTGCGGCAGTTCGCGCATCTCGACGCGATGCGGGCCGCCGCGGTGATGCTCGTGGTGCTCGCGCACGCGGGGCTCGAGGTGGTGCCGGGGGGCAGCGGGGTGACGATCTTCTTCGTCATCTCCGGGTTCATCATCACGCACTTGGTGCTCAAGGAGCACCGGCGCACCGGGGGTTTCGACATCGCGGGGTTCTACCGCCGGCGGGCCCTGAAGCTGGCCCCGCCGCTGCTGGTGGCCCTGGTGCTGCCCACCGCCCTGTACGCGTGGCTGGTGCGGCCGGTGAGTCTCGGGGACTTCCTGGGGCAGGTCTTCTTCTTCTTCAACTGGCGCTACACGGACTCCCAGGTGGACGTCCTGCCCGGCTCGATCGTGGTGTGGAGCCTGTCCATCGAGGAGCAGTTCTACGTGGCGTTCGCGCTGATCTGGCTGCTGCTCGTGGGCCGGCGCCGTCCGGCCACCGCGCTGGCGGTGCTGGCGGGGACCGCCGCGCTCGCCTCGGCGGGCGCGCGGGTGGCCCTGCACCTGGGCGGGGCCAGTGCGGACCGGATCTACTTCGGCACGGACACCCGGCTCGAGGCCATCGCGATCGGGGTGCTCGCCGCCGTCTGGTACGCCCGCACCACCGGGGAGCGTACGCCCGGAGGGCGTTCCACCCGAGAGAGTGCTGCCGGCGCCCCCGCGTGGTGGGGCCGGGACCGGGTCCTGGTGCTGGCGGTGCTGCTGTACCTGGCGTCGCTGCTGATCCGGGACGAGCTCTTCCGCGAGACCGTCCGCTACACGGCCCAGGCGGTGGCGGCCTGCCTGGTGGTGCTCTGGGGCCTGCACGGGCCCACCGGCCGGATCGGGACCCGGGTCCTGGCGGGGATGCGGTGGAAGCCGATCCAGCTGCTGGGGCTGGCCAGCTACAGCATCTACCTGCTCCACCTGGGCGCCGGGCACGCGCTGAGCGCGGTGTTCGGGGAGCTGCCGGGTCCGGCCGGGGTGGCCCTGCGCGTGGTGGTGGGCACCGCGGCCGGCATCGCCTGCTGGTGGTGCGTCGAGGAGCCCGTGGCCCGCTGGCACCACCGCCGCCGGGCCGATCGCCGCCCCGCGGCGGCCGCAGCCCCGGTGCCCGCCGGGCGGACGTCGGGCTAGACCGACACCTGCCCGTCCGCTGCGGACGGGCGGGCCCACAGATTTCCGCCGCGCACCCGAGGTGCCCGCGGCGAGCAGACCGAGAGGGACCCCCGGCGCAGGCCGGGCGGTCCACCGGGCCGGGGCTGAGGAGGCCCCGGCAGGATCCCGAGGGGGGAATGACTGACATGAGCACCGACAAGCACGCACCGCGCGTGGGGTACGCGGCCGGGGCGTTCGACCTGTTCCACGTGGGGCACCTGAACATCCTGCGCCAGGCCAAGATGCACTGCGACCGCCTGATCGCCGGGGTCGTCTCGGACGACCTGATCGAGATCACCAAGGGCCACCGGCCCGTGGTCTCCCTGCGCGAGCGGATGGAGATCGTCGAGCACATCCGCTACGTGGACCAGGTCCACGCCGAGGTGCTGCTGGACAAGCTGGACACCTGGCAGGAGCTGCGCTTCGACGTGTTCTTCAAGGGTGACGACTGGCGCGGCACCCCGAAGGGGGAGCGCCTCGAGCGGGAGTTCGCGGCGGTGGGCGTGGAGGTCGTGTACTTCCCGTACACGGTCCACACCTCCTCCACGAAGCTGCGGGCCGCCCTCGAGGTGCTCTCGCTCCCGGTGGGCTGAGACTCAGCGCGGCGGCTCCGGGGGGTGCTGCCGCCCGGGGCGCTCGCCCGCCCACGGCGGCCGGTGCTGCTCCGGCGGTCCCGGCGGTGCGTGCCCGGGACCGGCCTGCCGGGGATCGGCGTGCTGGGGGCCGCCGGGCCAGGACCCGGCGTCGCCGCGCCGGCCCCGGTCGAGTTCCTGGTTCCGGTCCCGGTCCGCGCGCCGGCGCGCCCGGGAGCGGCGGGCGGCGTCCCAGACCCACACCACGAGGGCGCCGAGGCCGAGCAGCGCCACGAGCAGGCCGACGACGGGACCCAGGAAGGGCACGGCCCGCAGCAGCACGTAGACCAGCAGGCCGAGGGCCAGGGCGAGCACCCGTTTGCCGAAGCTCGCCGGTGCCCTGTCCCGCAGCAGGAGCCCGCCCGCGGTGAAGCCGACCACGACCGGGGCCAGCAGGGCCACGGCGAGCACCAGGCTCAGGACCAGCACGAGGTCCAGCACCACGGCCGTGGTCACGACCGCGGCGGCCAGCCCGGCGAGGGTCATCCAGCCCAGGGCGACGGCCAGCAGGATCGACACGACGAGCACGGCGAGCACGGCCACGGCCGTCCCCGCGATCGTCAGCGCGCCCCAGCCGAGGCTGAGCCAGGGCCGGGCCCGGAGCGTGCGCGCGGCCCCGGTGACGGCCCGGGGCAGCAGCCACAGGGCGAGCAGCCCGACCAGGAGCAGGGTCACGAACAGGCGCAGCCCGGCGAGCAGCAGCGCGAGCGGCCCGGCGGGCCCGGCCGGCTCCTCCTCGACCACGGTCTGCTCGTAGGCGACCTCTCCGGCGATCTCGGCGCCCGGGGCGATCGCGGCCTCCGTCCCGGACCGGTAGGACAGGTTCCCGTCGAGGCGGGCCTCGTCGGTCAGGGTCAGCCCGGGCTCCACCCGCGGCACGGCCACCCCGGTGGTGGGCGCCCAGGCGGCCCCCACCTCGTCTGCGGAGCCCACGTCCGCCTGCACGTCCCCGCCGATCGCCCCGGCCAGGGCGAGCGCGGCGGCCCCGGCGGTCACGTCGCCCTCGACCGTGCCGGCCAGCAGGGCCTGGTACGCGCCGAGCAGGACGTCCCCGCCGATCTCGGCGCCGGGGCGGGCCTCCACGCTGTAGCCGGCCGTGACCAGGTCGTCGGTCACCCGGGCCTGCTCGCCGAGGCGGAGCACCTGGCCGGCCACGCGGGCGTCGTCGCCCACGGTGCCCTCGATCACCACGATCTGGGCCGCGGCCATCAGGTCCCCCTCGACCGTGCCGTTGATCGTCACCGTCCCGGCGGCCACCAGCAGGTCGCCGCGCACGGTGCCGTCGATCACCACGTCCCCGCCGGTCACGTAGAGGTCGTCGTCCACGACCTCGTCGGCCGCCACCACCACGTTCTCCTCGCCGCGGATCTCGGCGGCCCCGGCGGCGGGGGCGGTGAGCAGGAGGCCCGCGAGCGCGGTGGTCAGCAGGGTCAGGAAGGTCAGCAGGATCGGCAGGCGGCGGAGGAACGGGACGGGCGAGGTGCGGGGCACCGGCAGGGTCTCCATGGTCCCGAGTCCACGCCCGGGCCGGGACGGAGTCAAGGCGCGGCCCAGTGTGACGGCGGTCCGCCATGTACCCGCGCGTAGGTGAAGAGGTGGTCACGGTTGCGGACCGTTCCCCGTGGGAGCGGGATCGCGGTCCTAGCCTGGGGCTGTCGCGTGGCGGGCGCGCGGAAGGATTCCGACCGGGGGTGGGTCATGACAGGACAGGGACTCGGAGCAGGCGTGGTCACGGCGGTGGTGGTGCTGGCGGGGCCGGTGCCGGCGGCGTTCGCGCACGGGGACGACCGGCCGGACGGGCCGCGCGTGGTCGCGGAGGGCCTGGACAATCCCCGGCAGCTCGATCGGGACCAGGACGGGAACCTGGTGGTGGTCGAGGCCGGCCGCGGCGGTCCGGACTGCGTCGGCGGGCGGTGCGCGGGGCCGACCGGCGCCGTCACCCTGATCGAGAACCCCGACCGGGACGAGCCCGCGGTGTCGACCGTGGTCGAGGGTCTGCTGTCCGTGGCGGCGCCGGACGCGTCCTTCGCGGAGGGGCCCGGCGGCGCGGACGCCACGGACGTGGACGGTCAGTACATCGTCGCGGGCTACGACCCGGAGCGGCTCGACCTCTCGGTGTTCGAGGCGCGCGGCGCGTCGATGCTCGTCGCGGGCACCGAGGAGGACGGGGAGGAGTACCTGCTCGCGTACGCCGATCTGCAGGCGGCCGAGGAGGAGCTCAACCCGGACGGCGCGCAGATCGACTCCAACCCGTACGCGGTCCTGTACGTGGACGAGGACGACGAGGTCTCGCCGGACGGCTACGCGCTCGTGGCGGACGCCGGCGCGAACACCGTGTGGAAGGTGGAGCCGGACTTCTCCACCGCCACGGAGGACGCGCCGCCGGAGTACGAGATCACGGCGTGGGCCACCTGGCCGACCACCGCCCTGCCCGACGGCACGGACGACCCGGAGGGCCCGGCCGAGTTCGTGCCCACGTCCCTCACCGCCGACGAGCACGGCAACGTCTACGTGGGCGGGCTGGGATCGGTCCGTCCGGGGGAGGGCGCGGTCGTGCAGTTCTCCGCGGACGGCACCGAGCTCGGCCGGTGGGACGGCTTCACCGCGGTGACCGGCGTGGCCGTGGACCGCGGCCACCTGTACGTCTCGCAGCTGTTCGGGCCCACGCCGCCCATGCCTCCGGGGGAGACCCCGGCGGCGGAGGCGCCGCCGACCCCCGGGCAGGTCCCCGGCCAGGTGGTGGTCGTGCACCGGCACCACGAGGACGCGGCGCGGTACGCGATCGACGTACCCCTGCCAGCCGGTCTGGCGACCGGGCGGCACGGACAGGTCTACGCCTCGGTCAACAGCGTGGCTCCGGCCGAGGGGATCGTGGAGGGCCCGCAGAACCCGTTCGGCGCCGTCGGCGGCGGAGCGGTCTGGGAGCTGGACTTCTCCGACGCCTACCGCCTCGAGGACACCGGGGAGTAGGCCCACGCGCCGGAGGAACGACGACGACGGCGGTGGCGCGGCGCCGGTCCGCCACCGCCGCCGGACCTCCGCCGGACCGCACCGACCGGCCACCGGAAGCACGCAGGACCACCCGGGAACGACATTCGAGGCGAGGAAGAGCCATGGCACCGACGACCGAAGATCTGGTCCACCTCATCGCGGAGGGGTTCGTCTGCGCCACCGAGGGGAGGGGGCACGCCACGCCGGGAGGGCGGCCCCCGAGCAGGATCGTGGTCGACGCCACCGAGGGGTTCATCCCCCTGTGGCAGCCGGGGTCGATGCTGAAGTGGCGCTTCCAGGAGCGCAGCTTCGCGCTCGCTCCCGACCCGCAGGAGAGCCGGTCGATCGTGGGCGGGCTGATGAGCGAGGCCCTGGTGCGGTGGAGCTCGGCCGCGCCGGTCCGGTTCACCCACGACCCCGACCTGTGGGACTTCGAGGTGGTGCTGCGCAACGCCGCGGACTGCACCCCGGAGGGCTGCGTCCTGGCCAGCGCGTTCTTCCCGGACGGGGGGCGGCACGAGCTGACGGTCTACCCCACGATGTTCGAGCAGTCCCACGAGGAGCAGATCGAGACGATGATCCACGAGTTCGGCCACGTCTTCGGGCTGCGGCACTTCTTCGCGGCGAACCTCGAGAAGCCGTGGCCCTCGGAGGTCTTCGGGACGCACAGCCCGTTCTCGATCATGAACTACGGGCCGATGAGCAAGCTCACGGACGAGGACCTCGGTGACCTGCGGGAGCTCTACCGGCTGGCCTGGGCCGGCCACCTCGCCGACATCAACGGGACCCCGGTCCGGTTCGTGCGGCCCTACAGCGCCTCCGGGTCACCGGTCGCGGAGCCCGCCGGGGCGCTGCCGGTCACGGCGCGGACGGACGCCCGCTTCCCCCGGTACTGACCGGGACCGGCGCCCGCCGCGAGCCCGGTCCGCGGGGCCCGGAACGGTCGCGCGCCGGTGCTTCCTCGCCCCGTGTCAGCCGTCCGCGCCGCGGAACCGATGCTCGCCGAGGAACTCCTCCGCGATCTCCAGCCGGCGCCGGGCCCGGTTCGGCGGGCCGCCCGAGCGGCGGGCGCCGGCCACCAGGGACAGGGCCACCCCGGCGCAGCGCACGCGCAGCGCGGCCGGGTCCACGGCCGCGTCGAAGCCGGCGAGCAGGCGCCGCGCGGCGGCCGGCGCGTGCCCGTAGCTGTCGTGGACCGTGGGCAGGACCGCCAGGTGGGCCACCAGGCAGGCGAGGTCGTCCACCCGGTGGCCGGGGCCCACGGCGTCGACGTCGAGCACCCCGGTCACCGGACCGAACGTCCCGCGGGCGGCCGGACCGACGAGCAGGTTCGCCTCGTAGAGGTCCCCGTGCACGGGCACGGCCGGGCCGGGGTCCGTGGCCCGGCGGGCCTCGTCGATCGCCGCGGCGAGTCGTTCGATCCGGGCGCGCACCTCCGGCAGGGCCACCGCGGCCGCGTGCCCGTAGTCCAGGACCCGGTCCGTCCAGGAGGCGCGGGCGGGGAGCTCCAGCGCGGCGGCAGGCAGGGCGTCGAGCAGCGCCAGCACGTGCTCGGGGTGCAGCGCGGCGGCGCCGTCCTGGCGCACGGACGCGGCCAGCGGGGTGCCGGGCAGCTGCCGGAGCACCACCACGTCCCGCACCGGGTCCTCCACGGGCGCCGGCACGGGCAGCCCGGCCTCGAGCAGCATCCGGTGCCGGGCGTGCAGCGCCGCGGCCCGGTCCTGCCGCAGCACCTTGAGGTAGCGCACCCGGGACCCGTGGGCCGCCCGCAGCACCGCCCGCCGGGTGGGCCGGTAGGAGACCTCGGTGAGCTCCGCGGGCTCGGCGGAGCAGAAGACCTCCCGGCCCACCGCCGCGGGGGAGGACGCCCAGGCCAGCCCGGGCAGCCACGGGTCCTGCGGGTGCCGCCACGCCACGAGGTCCACGCCCTCGTGGCGGGTCAGCACCGCCGCCGGGGACGTGCCGGCGGGCGGGGAGGCGGTGCTCACGCACACCACCTCTGCGGCCCGCCGTGCCCCGGCCAGGGCCACGACGTCGAAGACCCCGGTGACCCCGGCGCCCGGCCGGTGGTGGACGCGCCGTCGGGTCCAGCGCTGCACGGACAGCCCGGCCGGGGCCAGCGCGGCCGCCAGGACCGGGCCCATCCCGGTGCCCGAGAGCAGGGCCACGGCCTCCTGCTCCGGGCCCGCCACGGGGCTAGACCAGGTCCTCGGACAGCTCGAGCCAGCGCAGCTCGAGCTCCTCGATCTCGTCCTGGACCGCGCTCAGCCGGGCGGTGATCTCGCCCAGGCCGGTGTAGTCGGACTGGTCGTGCGCCGCCATCTCGGAGTGCAGGGCGTCGACCCTGGCGGACAGCTTCTCCAGCTTCCGCTCGATCGCGCCCACCTCCTTCTGCGCGGTGCGGGCCTGAGCACCGGAGAGCCTGGGCCCGCCCTGCGCCGTCGTCGTCCCGTTCGAGGACGCCGCCCCCGTGGCCGCCAGCGGGTTCGAGGCGTTCGCGGAGCCGGCGGCCGTGCCGGTGCGGGACTGGGAGGCGAGCTCCAGGTACTGCTCCACGCCGCGGGGCAGGTGCCGGAAGCGGCCGTCGATCACGGCGTACTGCTGGTCGGTGACCCGCTCCAGGAGGTAGCGGTCGTGCGAGACCACCAGGAGGGTGCCCGGCCAGGTGTCGAGCAGGTCCTCCATCGCGGTGAGCATGTCGGTGTCGAGGTCGTTGGACGGCTCGTCGAGGATCAGCACGTTCGGCTCGTCGAGGAGGATCATCAGCAGCTGCAGCCGCCGCTTCTGCCCGCCGGAGAGGTCCTTGACCGGGGTGGCGAGCTGCTCGTTGGTGAAGCCGAGCCGCTCCAGCAGCTGGCCCGGCGTCATCTCCTTGCCGTCGGCCAGGTAGGTGGTGCGCTTCGAGGCCACCACGTCCGAGACCCGGTCCTCGGCCACGTCCTCCAGCTCGGACAGCTGCTGGGTGAGGGTGGCGATCTTCACGGTCTTCCCGCGCTTGACCCGCCCGCTCGTGGGCTGCACCTCGCCGGTGACCAGGCCCAGCAGCGTGGACTTGCCCGCGCCGTTGACGCCCAGGATGCCGGTGCGCTCACCGGGGGCGATCAGCCACGTGACGTCCCGGAGCACCTCCCGCGGTCCGTCGTCCTCGGTGGGGTAGGAGACGGAGACCTTCTCGAGGTCCACCACGTCCTTGCCCAGCCGGGAGACCGCCAGCTGGGACAGGGCCACGGTGTCGCGCGGCGGCGGGGCGTCGTTGATCAGCTGGTTCGCGGCCTCGATCCGGAACTTGGGCTTGGCCGTGCGGGCGGGCGCGCCGCGGCGCAGCCACGCCAGCTCCTTCTTCATGAGGTTCTGCCGCTTCGACTCGATGGTGGAGGCCTGCCGGTCCCGCTCCACGCGCTGCAGGACGTACGCCGCGTAGCCGCCCTCGAAGGGCTCCACCATCCGGTCGTGCACCTCCCAGGTGTCGGTGCACACGGCGTCCAGGAACCACCGGTCGTGGGTGACCACGGCCAGGCCGCCCTGGTTCTTCGGCCAGCGGTTGTCGAGGTGTCGGGCCAGCCAGGTGATGCCGTCCACGTCCAGGTGGTTGGTGGGCTCGTCCAGGAAGATGACGTCCCAGTCGCCGGCCAACAGCGCGGCGAGCGCCACGCGGCGCTTCTGCCCGCCGGAGAGCTCGCCGAGCTTCGCGTCCCAGTCCAGGTCCTTGACCAGCCCCGAGACCACGTCCCGCACCTTCGCGTCCCCGGCCCACTCGTGCTCCTCGCGGTCCCCGACGACGGCGTGCCCCACGGTCAGCTCCGGGTCCAGCACGTCGGCCTGGTCGAGCATGCCCACGCGCACGCCGGAGCGCACGGTCACGCGGCCCCCGTCCGGCTTCAGCCGTCCGGCGAGCAGCTTCATGAGCGTGGACTTGCCGTCGCCGTTGCGGCCCACGATGCCGATCCGGTCGCCCTCGTCGATGCCGAGACTGACGGCGTCGAAGACCGTCTTGGTGGGGAATTCCAGGTGCAGGTTCTCGCCGCCGAGTAGATGTGCCACCCGTCAAGGGTACTCGCGCCCCCGCCCCGCCGAGTCCCCACTCTCTGGGCCCCTGGCCCGCCGAGCCCCCATGGTGGGGCCCCTCGCCGCGTCGACTCCCCAGTGATGGGCCCCTCGCCGCGTCGAGCCCCCAGTGATTGGCCCCTCGTCGTGTCGAGTCCCCCATCGCGTCGCAAATCCCCCCGCTAGACCATGGGGAATTGCGAGGACATGGGGGACTCGACGGAATGGAGGCGCGGATATGGGGGGCTCGGGGGAATGGGGGTGCGGAAATGGGGGCGGGGGAGGCACATGTGCGGACAGGAATTTCTCAGCGGCGGCTCAAGCTCGGGTGAGAGCATGGAGTGCATGGAGCAGAATCCGACGGAGCGATCCTCCGCGTCCCCGAGCACCCGTCCGCTGGGCACCAGGCTGGACGGGATCACGGACCTGGAGACCGCCGTCCGTGCCGTGACGGAGCACCCCGGGCCCGTGGAGATCCCGGCGGGACCCGGTCAGCTGGTCGGGCGCCACCTCGGCTCGGTGCCGCAGCGGCAGGTCGGGGAGGCGCTGCGCGAAGCGGGCGCCGACCCCCTGATGATCCGGGCGGACATCTCGATCGACGAGGACATCCCGGACGAGGGCGTCATCGCGGTCCTGGACGACCACCTCTCGCTGGCCGCCGGCGTGGGCGCCGAGTACCTCGTGGTGCCCCGGGCCGGGATGGGCGGACGGGGCCGCAGCGAGGAGCGGATCTTCTCGATGCTCGCCGCGCTGGACGAGGCGGCCTCGGCCCACCAGGTGCACCTGCTGCTCGAGACGGAGGGCGCCACCGCGGACGAGGTGGCGCTGGTCGAGTACCTGGAGCGCGCCCGGGAGGCGGGGACCCTGGACGTGGACCCGCACTACGTGGCGTCGGTGGCCTGGAACGTGGCCGCGTCCTCCGCGGCGGGGGAGGGCCCGGCCGCCGCGTTCGAGCGGATGCGGCCCCTGCTGGACCGTGCGCCGCTGATCGTCTGCGGGGTGGACGAGGACACCGTGGAGGACCTGTTCGCCGCCGTCCCGGAGCTGCGGGAGGCCGCCGCCACGGCCCGGATCATCGTGATCCTGGGGCGCCCGGGAGCGGCCGGGGCCTGACCCCCGAGTGGTAGGGTGACTGCCTGTGCACTGCGTGCACCACTGCCGTTCCACGGCGGTGCTCCGCCTTGGTGTAATCGGCAGCACCCCGGCCTTTGGAGCCGTGGAGTCTAGGTTCGAGTCCTAGAGGCGGAACGTCCGCATCCCGCCGGAGAGGCCGGAAGCTCGAGATCCCCAGAGCCGAAGAGCCCACAAGCTAGTGAGACGGAACAGAGCCGGAGCCGGTGAGCCCACCGCCTCCTCTCTCAGATCGACGACCGAGGAGCTGCATCCCGCCGTGAGCACCCCCCAGACCCCTGCACATCGTCCGGGGGCGGCCGTCGGGCCCGCCGCCGTCATCGTCCTGGCCGCCGGCAAGGGCACGCGCATGAAGTCCAAGACCCCCAAGATCCTGCACCGGATCGGGGGTCGTTCCATGGTCGGGCACTGCCTGGTGGCCGCCCGGAGCCTGCGCCCGCGGCGACTGGCCACTGTGGTGCGCTTCGAGCGGGACCTGGTGGCCCCGCACGTCCTCGAGCAGGACCCCGAGGCGATCGTCGTGGACCAGGACGAGGTGCCCGGCACGGGCCGCGCCGTCCAGGTGGCCGTGGAGGCGCTCGACGCCCAGGAGCGGCTGACCGGCACCGTGGTGGTCACCTACGGCGACGTCCCGCTGCTGACCCCGGAGGTCCTGCAGCGGCTGGTCGCCCACCACGAGGAGCGCGGCAACGCGGTGACCGTGCTGACCGCGGAGCACGAGCAGCCCGGCGGCTACGGCCGGATCCTGCGGGACGCCGACGGCTCGTTCCGCGAGATCAAGGAGGCCAAGGACGCCACCGAGGCCGAGCTCGCGGTCGCCGAGATCAACTCCGGCATCTTCGCCTTCGACGCCGACGTGCTGCGCGACAGCCTCGCGAAGGTCACCTCGGACAACGCGCAGGGCGAGATGTACCTGACCGACGTCCCGCTGCTGGCCCGCGAGGCCGGTCACGCGGTGGACGCGCTGAAGATCGAGGACCGCTGGGAGGTCGAGGGCGCCAACGACCGCGTGCAGCTCGCCCAGCTCGGCGCCCACCTCAACCGCCGGATCCTCGAGGCGCACATGCGCAACGGCGTGACGGTCGTGGACCCCGCCAGCACCTGGATCGACGTGCAGGTGCGGATCGCCGCGGACGCCACGATCCTGCCGGGCACCCAGCTGCACGGGGGCACGCGGGTGGGCGAGGACGCCGTCGTCGGCCCGGACACCACCCTCACGGACGTGGAGGTCGGCCCGGGCGCCCACGTGGTGCGCACGCACGGCTCCGGCTCCGTGATCGGCCCCCGGGCGAGCGTGGGTCCGTTCGCCTACCTGCGCCCCGGCACGGTGCTCGCGGACGAGGGCAAGATCGGCACGTTCGTGGAGACCAAGAACTCCCGGATCGGCACCGGCTCGAAGGTCCCGCACCTGTCCTACGTGGGGGACGCCACGATCGGCGAGCACTCCAACATCGGGGCGGCCTCCGTGTTCGTCAACTACGACGGCGTGCGCAAGCACCGCACCGTGATCGGCGACCACGTCCGGATGGGCTCCGACAACATGTACGTGGCGCCCGTGCAGGTCGGCGACGGCGCCTACTCCGGGGCGGGCACCACGATCCGCAAGGACGTGCCGCCGGGGGCCCTGGCCCTCACCGAGGGCGCGCAGCGGGTCGTCGAGAACTGGGTCGTGGAGCACCGTCCCGGTACCGCCGCGGCCGAGGCCGCGTCCCGGGCCCTGGGCAACGGCGCCGCGACCGCGGCCGGGACCGTTCCGTCCGGGACCACCGAGCACTCCAGCGCAGGGACCGGCGCCGACACCACGGCGCACGGCGCGGCCGGGGACACCACCGAGGAAAGCGAGTAACAATGACCGCAATCACCAACGCAGGTGCCAAGCAGCTGGTGCTGGTCTCGGGACGGGCCCACCCGGAGCTCGCCGAGCGCATCGCCTCGGAGCTGGGCACGGAGCTGATCCCGACCGACGCCTACGACTTCGCCAACGGCGAGACCTACGTGCGGTTCGGGGAGTCGGTGCGCGGCACGGACGCCTTCCTCATCCAGTCTCACCCGGCCCCGATCAACCAGTGGATCATGGAGCAGCTGCTCATGATCGACTCGCTGAAGCGGGCGTCCGCCAAGTCCATCACCGTGGTGTCCCCGTTCTACCCCTACGCGCGGCAGGACAAGAAGCACCGCGGCCGCGAGCCCATCTCGGCCCGCCTCATCGCGGACCTGTACAAGACCGCCGGCGCGGACCGGCTGATGTCCGTGGACCTGCACACCGCGCAGATCCAGGGCTTCTTCGACGGCCCGGTCGACCACCTGATGGCCATCCCGCTGCTGGCGGGGCACGTGCGCTCCGTCGTCGACGTCGAGAACGTCACCGTGGTCTCCCCGGACACCGGGCGCGTGCGCGTGGCGGAGCAGTGGACCGAGCTGCTGGGCGGCTGCCCGCTCGCCTTCGTGCACAAGACCCGCGACATCACCCGGCCGAACCAGGCCACCTCGAAGGAGGTCGTGGGGCAGATCGAGGGCCGCACCTGCGTGCTGATCGACGACATGATCGACACGGGCGGGACGATCTCCGGCGCCGTGCAGGTGCTGCGCGAGCGCGGCGCCAAGGACGTCATTATCGCCGCGACCCACGCCGTGTTCTCCGATCCCGCCGTGGAGCGGCTGTCCACGTGCGGCGCCCTCGAGGTGGTCGTCACGGACACCCTGCCCGTGCCCCCGGAGCACCAGTTCGAGAACCTCACGGTCCTCTCGATCGCCCCGCTCATCGCGCGCGCCATCCAGGAGGTCTTCGAGGACGGCTCCGTGACCAGCCTGTTCGACGGCAGGTCCTGACCCGCTCCCGGGAACGGTCGACGACGACGACGCAGCCCCTCGCCACCCGGCGGGGGGCTGCTCCGCCGCCGGGCCCCCACAGCCGGGGCCTCCGCTGCGGAGCCCGTCACCGCAGGAACCACCGTCCCGGGCGGCACCGTCCGGGGAACTTTCGCGCCGAGAAGGACAGCCCGCACCCCATGAGCCGACGACGACACCGCCTCCTCCGCCCGCTGCTGCTGTGCGGCGCCGCCGGGCTGGTCCTCACCGGCTGCGGCCCCGACCTGCGCGAGCCCTGGTCCGGCGGCTACGTCAACACCACGTCCTACCCGTACTTCGACTTCGGTTCGGAGGCCGCGGGACAGTCCCACACGGTGCTGGGGTTCGTGGTGGCCGATCCCGAGGACCCCTGCACGCCCTCGTGGGGCGGCTACTACGGGCTGGAGGAGGCAGAGACCGTGCTGCGGATGGAGGAGCAGATCGCGTCCCTGCGGGAGCAGGGCGGGGAGGTGGCGGTCTCCTTCGGCGGCGCCGCCGGGGACGAGCTGGCCACCGTGTGCACCGACCCGGACCGGCTGCTCGCGGCGTACCGGACGGTGCTCGAGCGCTACGACGTGGGCATCGCGGACTTCGACATCGAGCTGGACGACCTCGAGGACCGGGAGGCCAACCGGCGGCGGGCCGAGGTGCTGGTGCGCCTGCAGGAGGAGCGGGACGAGCCGCTCGAGCTGTGGGCCACGCTGCCGGTGGCCCCGCACGGTCTGGACCAGGACCCGGTGGAGGTCGTGGCGCAGCTGCTCGCGGCCGAGGTGGACCTCGCCGGGATCAACCTCATGACCATGAACTACAGCGAGAGCAAGCCCGCGGGGCAGCCGATGGCGGCGGCCTCGGAGGAGGCGGCCCGCTCGGCGCACGGCCAGCTCACCGCGCTGTGGGAGGCGGCCGGCCAGGACCTCTCCGCCGAGGAGGTGTGGAACCGGATCGGGCTCACCCCGATGATCGGGGTCAACGACGTCCCCGGGGAGGTCCTGGACCTGGACGCGGCGGCGGAGCTCGCCGGGTTCGCCCGGGAGCAGGGCGTGGGGCGGCTCTCCTACTGGTCGGTCAACCGGGACCGGCCGTGCACCGCGCAGGACGGGGACCCGGCCGAGGCCAACGACTTCTGCAGCGGCCTCGACGAGGAGGCCGGGGAGTTCACCCGGGTCCTCCGCGAGGGCTTCGCGGGCTGAGCTCCGCCGGCGGGGCCGGCTCCCGCACGGAGCGGGGGTAGAGCCAGGACCGGCCGGCGAAGCCGGTGCCCGCGGTCTCCTGTCCCGCGGCTCCCTGTCCCGCGGCGGTGGCAGCAGCGGGACCAGGAACGGGGGCAGGGGCGGGGCCGGGAGCGGTGGCAGGGGCGGGACGGGGCCGGACCGGCCACAGCCGCGGCCGACGTCCCGCGGCGAGGTCCTCCGCCCAGCCCACCGCGAGCACGACCACGGCGAGCAGCGGCCAGACCAGCACGAAGGACAGCCACGGGCTCGCCAGCAGCCCGGGCACGGCCGTGGCCAGGACGTCGCTCTCCCACAGCACGTCGACGAGCAGGACGGTGCCGACCAGCAGGAGGTTGTGCCACAGGTAGACGGTCATCGCCCGGGAGTTGAGCAGGGTCACGGCCCCGTCCAGGAACCGCAGCGGCGGGGGCAGATCCCGCCAGGCCGGGGAGACGCGCAGCAGCACGGCGCAGAAGCCGAACGACCACAGGGCCTGGGCGAGCGGGATCTCGTTGAGGTCCCACCCCGCCTCGCCGCGGTGCCCGGCGGCCCACCACAGGCCCATGCCCATCACCGCGGGTCCCGCCGCGAGGACGGCGGCGCGGGGGATGCGGCGCAGCAGCCCGCTCTGGTGGGCGAAGCCCAGGATCCAGCAGGAGCCGTAGGTCGCGAAGTCCGTCACCGGGGCGTCCGCCCAGGAGGGCAGGGGAACGAGCCCGAGGGCGAGCAGTCCGCTCAGGGCGAGCGGGGCGAGCAGCACCGGCCAGGGCCGGGCCCGGAACGCCCGCAGCAGCACGGGGGAGAGGAGCAGGAACCAGACGTAGGCCCGGACGTACCAGAGGATCTCCCCGGCCTGCACCGGCCAGGTGGGATCCACTGCCCCGGACCCGGCGCTCTCGGGGAGGACCGGGTCCCCGACCGGGAGGAACCACAGGAGCACCTGTTCCCAGGACGCGTCGGTCCCGGGGGACCAGCCCTGCGCCACGAGCAGCACCAGGACCGTGGCGGCGTAGACCCACAGCGGCACCAGCACCCTCCGGGCCCGGGAGGCGAGGACCGTGCCCGCGGGCCGGCGCAGGGACCGGGCCATCAGGAACCCGGCCAGGGCGAACATCACGCCCATCGCGGGGAACACGAGGCTGAAGGCGGCGCCCGCGAACGTGTGATAGGCGACGACGCGGACCAGCGCGATCGACCGCAGCAGGTCGAGGTACCGGTCCCGGCCGGGCTCAGACCCGCTCACCGCGCCGGTCCTCCTGCCACGGGGCTGCGCGGCCGGCGGGCTCCGTCGCGGGGGCCAGGTCGATCACGCTGTTCGTGCGCTCGGGCTTGTACCAGCCGATCATCCGGCCCCGCAGCGCCTGGAGCAGGGAGGCGTACAGGAGGTAGGCGCGCAAGGGCTCGTAGATGATCCGGTAGACGGGCACCACCAGCAGGTGGGTCCAGGACTCGCCGACCATGCGGATGGCGATCACGCAGATCACGGCGTGGATGGCCAGGACGAAGGCGGCGAAGGCGGCGATGGGCTGCCAGTTGCCGGCGGCCAGGTTGATCCCGGCCATGAGCACGGTCAGCGGCAGGAAGACCAGCGGGACGAGGGTGGCGAGCAGGGTGTAGGGCAGGGCCACCATCCCGAGGAACCCGTAGCGGGGGCGGAAGAGCATCCCGGCGTGCTTCCACAGGGCCTGGAGGTTGCCGTAGGTCCAGCGCAGGCGCTGCTTGGCCAGGCCGCGCACGGTCATGGGGGCCTCGGTCCACGCCACGGCCCGGTTCTCCTGCACCACGGCCCAGCCGAGCTTCTGCAGAGTCATGGTGAGGTCGGCGTCCTCGGCGAGCGTGTCGTGGGAGTAGCCCCCGGCGGCCTGGAGGGCCTCCTTGCGCCAGGCGGCGCACGCCCCGGGGACGATGGAGATCGCCCCGGCCACGCCCTCGCCCATGCGGGTGACGCAGATCCCGGAGATGTACTCCAGGGACTGCCACATGGTCAGCAGCCCGGTGCGGTTGCCGACCTTCACGTGCCCGGCCACGGCGCCGACCGGGCGCTTCGTGTCCTGGGCGTAGAAGTGGCGGGCGAACATCCGGACGGTCCGGGGCTCGAAGAGGGTGTCCCCGTCGAGGGTCACCACGATCTCGCCCCGGGCGGCCATGATCCCGTGGTTGGAGGCGATGGACTTCCCGCCGTTGGGCTGGGTGATGACCGTCAGCGCCGGCCAGGACGCGGCGTGCTCGCGCATGATCGCCAGGGTGCGGTCGGTGGAGCCGTCGTCGACGGCGATGACCTCGAGGTTCGGGTAGTCGCTGGCGCGCAGGGCGGCCAGGGTGCGGGCGATGACGGGCTCCTCGTTGAACACCGGCAGGATGACCGAGACCAGGGGCAGGTCATCCTCGGGGATCTGCGGCCAGGCCCGGCGGGTCTGGCGGCGGTGGCCGATCAGCGCCAGCACCACGTAGAGGGCGGACATGAGGGTCAGGGACCCGATGCCGAACCAGAACAGCCAGGTCATGACCACGTCCGGGGCCACGGTCAGTCCGGCCACGGCCAGGGCGGTGGCGTCGTCGGCGAGCACGGGCTCGGTGTCCGCCGCCGGCAGGTAGCCCTCGGGGATCACGGGGGCCAGCGTCGAGAAGGTGTAGCCCTGCGCCTTGGCCTCGGTGATCAGATCCTTGAGGGCGGCCACGGTGGCGGTGCGGTCCCCGCCGCCGTCGTGCATCAGCACGATGTGGCCCTCGCCGTCGAGCGCGGGCAGGTCCACGGTCTCCCCGGGCGCGGCCTCCCAGTCGTGGGTGTCGTAGTCGAAGTCCACGTGCAGGTAGCCCAGCTGCTGGGCCTCGAGGATGGGCAGGGCCTTGTTGTCGGGGTCGCCGGTGGGCAGGCGGAACAGGTGGGTCGCGTAGCTGCCGACCGAGCGCATGGCGCGGTCGGTGCCGATCAGCTCCTCGCGGTTGCGCAGGTCGTCGTCCCAGGCGGTGGTGTGGGTCATGGTGTGGTTGCCCACCATGTGCCCCTCCCGGAGGATCCGGCGGAAGAGCTCGGGCTGCCCGACGACGTTGGTGCCGACGCTGAAGAACGTGGCGGGCACGCCCTCGGCCGAGAGCACGTCGAGGATCTCCCCGGTGTAGGTGGCGTCGGGGCCGTCGTCGAAGGTGAGCATGAGCTGCTTCTCCGGCAGCTCCCCGAAGCGCTCCATGACGTAGGGGCTGTCCCCGACGAGCTCCCGCTCCTCGTCGGTGAGCACCCGGAGGACGTCCTCGCTGAACGGGCTGCGCAGCACCGTCCCGGCCTCCGTCTCCTCGACGAGACCGATCCGGCTGAACGGGTTGGACGCGTCCCCGAGCAGCGGGATGTTCTCCTGGTCCCCGGTGGCGATCAGCTCCCGCGGATAGCCGCTCTCCTGGTGCAGCGGCCGCTCCCAGGGCTGGGCGAGCGCCTGCGGGACGATCCAGGACACGGCGCCGGCCGCGAGGGCCAGGAGCACCACGAGGGTGGCGAGAATGCGGTACCAGCGCTTGCCGCTGGGATCGAAGAACACCGGCGGCGCGGCGGTGCTGCCGGTCCGCTCCGCGCGTCGGCGGTGCGGTGGTCGTCGGTCGTTGTCGGATGCTGCCACGGCGCGCTCGTTCCCCCGGTCGGCGGTCCGTCCCCTCGACAGACCGGCCGGCGCATCCCCCCGGACGGGCCGACCGGGCCAGCCTGCCAAGCCGCGACCCGTCTGTCACAAGTGCAAATACCGCCGCACAGGGACAGACCCGATCCACCTGCATAAAAGTGCAATAGTGAACGCCCGAGATGGTGGGAACCAAAGTTACGGAGCGGTACTTAATGATGGGGAATCCCAGCGGTTCGGGGGGCAGGGGTCGAACGTTCCGTCCCCCGATGTAGTGACACAAAAATCCACACATTCACAGATTTGCTAGAGAGAACACAGCTGGAGGAGATCGTCGAAGTGAACTGGACCACACTCTGACGTGCTGATCCGTTCCCTCCACCCCCGTACGGGGGACACGGTATGCGGGCCGGTGCCCGGTGCCCCCACTCGGGGGACACGGCGGCAGGGCCGGGGACGGCAGAACGCCCGGCCGGGGATCCGGCCGGGCGTTCCGCGGGTGGGGAGGGGTCAGCGGGTGACCCAGGTCCGCTTCGTGATCGAGGACCAGTGCACGGTGTAGCCGTTCGAGAACCGCTGGCGCACCTCGGAGCCGTACCGGTACTCGTCGGTGCTGGGGTAGCCGTAGCCGCGCTCGTAGCCGGCCGACTTCCACCGCTGGCCGATCGCGCTGTTCTCCTTCACGGCCTTCGCCCCGGTGCGGGGACTCCAGAGCACCTTGTGCACGGTGGCCCCGCTGCGGAACACCTGGTAGGCGCCGCCGCCGGTGAGTCCGCCGCGCTCCGGGCTGCTGGGGTAGCCGTAGCCGCGCTCGTGCCCGGCGGCGGCGAACTTCTGGCCGATGGCGCTGTTGAAGCGCACCGGCCAGGCGCCGGTGGGGGCGCTCCAGTAGAACGTGGTGCTCTTGGCGAAACTCTGCAGGGCGCCGCCGCCCACCAGGCCGCCGCGCTCGTTCATGGTGGGGGCGCCGAACACGGCGGCCCCGCCGAGGGCGCGGTACTGGTTGCCGATCCCGCCGCGCACCGTGTACCCGGCGGAGGTGATCGGGGCGGTGGGGGGCTTGGGCGCCGCGACCGTGCCCACCGTGCTGCGGGTGTCCGCGGGGGCCTGGCCGGCGGCGTAGCCGTAGGAGTTCACGGTGCCGACCAGCTTCCAGCCCTGCTTGTTCCCGGCCAGCTGCCCGTCCACGTAGGTCAGGCCGATGCCGATGACCGTCATCTTCGGGTCGGTCAGCACCTTGTTGTGCGCCTTGGAGCCCTTCCACCAGTTCATGAGCTCGGTAACGGTGCCCTGCCAGGACACGGAGTGGATCTCGCCGACGGCGTTCCAGTTGCCGGCGCGCTCGTCCTTCCAGAAGTCGTCGGTGTGGTCGATGACCTCCTCGCGGACCAGGCGGGTGGACTGCTCCTGGCCGATCTGGGAGAGCGTGGCCGAGTACTTCACCGGGGCGAGGCCCTTGGCCTTGCGGTGGGCGTTGATCAGGTCCAGCAGCCGCTGGGTGTCGGCCGAGCGGGTGCCCGTGGAGACGTTGACGATGTCCGAGGTCGCCGCGGCGGCCGGGGCCGCCGCGAGGATCCCGGTGGCGGGGATCGCCAGGGCGAGGGCCGCCGCGGTGAGCGCCAGGCGGCCGGGGGTGCGGGTGCGCGCGGGGGCGCGGTGCTTGGCGGAGTTCATCGGGTGGCCCAGGTCCTCTTCGTGGTGGTCGAGTAGTGCACGGTGAAGTTCTTGGAGAACTTTTGGCGGATCTCGGTGCCGTAGCGGTACTCGCCGGTGGTCGGGTAGCCGTAGCCGCGCTCGGATCCGGCGGCCTTCCACTCCCGGCCGATCGCGCTGTTCTCCTTCACGGCGTGGGCGCCGGAGGCGGAGCTCCAGAGGATCTTGTGGACGTCGTTGCCACGCCGGAACAGCTGGTAGGAGCCGCCGTTGACCAGGCCGCCGATCTCGGGGGTGGAGGGGTAGCCGTAGCCGCGCTCGTAGCCGGCCCGCTTCCAGGCCGCCCCGATCCCGCTGGTCTCCCGGACGGGCTGGGCGCCGGTCGTCGGGCTCCACAGGACCTTGTTCACGGCGCCGCCGCTGCGGAACACCTGGTAGGCGCCGCCGCCGGTGAGGCCCGTGATCTCTCGGGTGGACGGGTAGCCGAAGCCGTTCTCGTAGCGGTTCGCCGTGAACTTCCGGCCGATGGCGCCGTTGAAGTTCACGGGCCACGCCCCGGTGGGGGAGCTCCAGTAGAAGGTGGAGTTCTTGGAGAACCGCTGGTACACGCCGCGGTTGACCAGGCCGCCGCGCTCGTTCATGGTCGGGGTGCCGAAGACCGAGGACCCGCCGAGGGCCCGGTACTGATTGCCGATGCCACCCTTGACCACGTAGCCGGCGGGGGACACCTGGGTGGGCGTCCCGGCGGTCGGGGTGCCGGACGGGGCCCGGCCGCCCATCGGCTTGTAGTAGCGGTTGCGCACCAGGTCCTGGAGCTGCGCGGTGCTGCCGCGGAAGACGTTGGCGTCGATCCGCTCGGTGAACCCGGCGTCCGTGTACTGCCAGAAGTCGTAGGTGGACCAGGCACTGGGCACCCGGGGGGCCGTGGTCTCGTAGGCGGCGATGTGCATGGGGTGGTCGTTGAACGCGGTGGAGTTTCCGGTGCAGTCCTGCCACCAGTAGTAGTTCGTGTAGATGGCCGGCACGCGCCCGGTGCGGGCCTTGTACCGGTTGGAGAAGTCGCGGATCCAGCCGACCATCTCGGACTGGCTGAAGCCGTAGCACTGGTTGCCGTACAGGGAGGGGTACGGGTTGTTCTCGACGTCCAGCAGACCCGGCAGGGTCCGGCCGTCCGCGGACCAGCCGCCGCCGTTGTTGATGAAGTAGTCCGCCTGCTTCGCACCCGAGGAGTCCCGGGTGGGGATCGCGAAGTGGTACCCGCCGCGGACCATGCCCACAGCACCCGCCCCGGCGTACTGCTGCTGGAAGAGGCTGTTGCGGATGCTGTCGCCCTCGGAGGTCTTGACGTAGGCGAAGCGCGAGCCCTGGTTCCACAGGCTCGACCAGTTCAGGGACGGCTGCCAGTTGGAGACGTCCGTGCCCTTGATGCCGCTGGGGGCCCAGGACGCGGCGGCGCCGAGGGACTCGGCCGACGCGACCCCCGCGACGGCCTCCTCCGCGGTGTCGCCGTCCGCCGCGCCGGCAGCAGCGCCGGCGTCGTCGTCGGTGTCGTTGTCCGTGTCGCCGGCGAGCTCCTCCGCGGTGCGGGCGGAGGAGGCGGCCATCTGCTCGAAGTGGTTCTCGGACTTGGCCCACTGGCCCATCACGGCGCCGCCGTGGGGGTCGCCCGCGGCCGGCTGCGTGCCGGCGCGTGCCGGGTCGGGGAGGACGGCCTCGCCGGTGGTCGCGTCCACCAGGGTGGAGACGATCTCGCCGTCGGACTCCACGACCTTGGAGACCAGGTTGCCCTGCCGCTCCTCGGAGAGGGTGGTCGATCGGGTGGTGGCGGCCTCTTCCAGGGCTGCTACCGGGGTCAGTGTGGTGATGGCCAGCACCGCCGCCGTGAGGGCGGCAGGCAGCGTCAGTCGGGGGGTTGCTTTCACGCTGGAACGCCTAACTCGCATGGATCGTTGGGGGGAACGACTCGTGCAAGGCCATCGGGATGGGGGGAAGATCCTCAGAGCCACGTCGAGTATAAAGGCGCGTTTGCATAAACAATCAATAACGATGGGCCGTGTTACGCACCCGTACCTCTCTGGGCGTAGTGATTCGGGGAACGACGACGGACCCGGCGCGCCCCGCGGCCGTCGGTGGCGCAGATCCCGGTGGGCGGGAGGGAACCCGGCTCAGGTCTCGGGCGTCAGCGGACGGGGCGGTCCCCGGGGCGGATCCACCGCACCCCGGGCAGCCGCTCCGGATGCGCTCCGAGGTGCTGGTCCACGACGTCCACCCACGCCCTGACGGCGGGGGAGAGCGGCCGGTCCCGGTGGTGGACCAGGGTGATGGTGCGGGAGCGCTCCGGGACCAGGGGCACAAAGGACAGGCCGGCGAAGCGCATGAGCGGCAGGACGAAGCCCGGGACCGGTGCCACGCCCAGGCCGGAGGCCGCCAGCCCGGCGATGGCGGCGACGTTCTGGGCCCGCACGATGGTCGCGGGGGAGACTCCGGCGTCCCGCAGGGCACGGCCGACGGCCTGCTGGATGCTGGAGGCCGGT
The DNA here is from genome assembly GCF_059758435.1 of Kocuria sp. GQ42. Lineage (NCBI taxonomy): Bacteria > Bacillati > Actinomycetota > Actinomycetes > Micrococcales > Micrococcaceae > Kocuria > Kocuria sp. GQ42. The sequence continues at coordinate 263,802 of NZ_JCAXEN010000002.1, forward strand.
CCGAAGGAGATGAGCGGCTCTGTCTGCAGGTCGCTCCAGTCCACGGTCCGCGCCTCGGCCCACCGGTGGTCGGGGTGCACGGCGAGGAAGAAGCTGTCCTCGGCGATGGGACGGACCACGTAGTCCTCGCCGTCCTCCGGGTCGGTGGTGAGCGCCAGGTCGGCCCGGCCGCTCTGCAGGTCCTCGGCGACCTGGTCGCTGAGGTTGTCCTCGACGTGGAGCACCACGTCCGGGTGCAGCTCCTGGTAGCGGCGGATCACCGGGGGCAGCAGGGTGGCCGCGAGGGAGGGCAGCGTGGCGATGGTGATGCTGCCCCGAGTGCCGGCCAGGTAGCCCTCGATGTGCTCGAGACCGGTGTCCACGTGCTCGATCACTCCGCGGGCCACGGCGACGACCGCCTCGCCGTCGGTGGTCAGCGCCACCCGCCGCGTGCTGCGCTGGAACAGCGGGGTGCGCAGCCGTCGCTCCGCCTCGAGGACGGTGCGGCTGAGCGAGGACTGGGCCACTCCGAGCTGCGCGGCGGCCACCGTGAAGCTGCGATGGTCGGCGACGGCCACGACGGCCCGCAGGTGGTGGACCCCCAGATTCATGCTCACAGCTCATGAGTCTATCGGCGGATGATGTTGGACTGCATAAAGTGACTCGCTTCACACTGGCAGGAGGTCAAGGAAAGGACTTCTCGTGCTCGCATGGACAGGTTTTCTCACCATCGGGGTGATCCTGGCGCTGCTGCTCTCCAACCGGGTGGCGGCCGTCGTGGCGCTGGCCGGGGTGCCGATCGTGTTCGCCCTGATCGCCGGGTTCGGCCCGGGCGAGATCGGCGAGTTCGTCGCCGAGGGTCTCGGCGGGGTGGTCGGGGTGACGGTGATGTTCGTCTTCGCCATCACCTACTTCGGGGTGATGCGGGACGCCGGGCTCTTCGACCCCGTCATCCGCCGCATCGTCCGCTGGGCGGGCAACGCCCCGGTCACCATCTGCCTCGCCACCACCGCGCTGGCCATGGCCGCCCACCTGGACGGCGCCGGGGCCACCACGTTCCTCATCACCATCCCGGCCATGATCCCGCTCTTCGACCGGCTGGGCATGAGCCGGCTGACCCTGAGCGTGTGCGTGGGACTCGGCGCGGGCACCATGAACCTGCTCCCGTGGGGCGGGCCCACGGCCCGGGCCGCCGCGACCGCCGGCGTGCCCGCCAACGAGCTGTGGGTCCCGCTGATCCCCGCCCAGCTCGCCGGCATGGTGGCCGCCCTGGCCGTCGCCTGGTTCCTGGGCACCCGCGAGGCCCGGCGGATCGGCCGCGCGGGGACCCCGGCGCCCGCCGGGAGCGCCCGCGCCGACGACGACGCCACCCCGGGCCCGGACGGCACCGTCGCCGCGTCCGCGGCCGACGGCCGCCCGGGGACGGCCACCGGCGCGCCGCTGTCGGCCACGACCACGGCCGCGGACGCCTCCGCCACGACCGCCGCCGGCCCCGCCGGCTCGGCCGCCGCACCGGCGTCCGGGCGGACGGCGACGGCGACCGAGGCAGCCGGGCACCCCGCCGTGGACGAGCTGACCGAGGAGGAGCGGGCCCTGCGCCGGCCCCGCCTGCTGTGGTTCAACACGGCACTGACGGTCGCCGTGCTGGCGGCCCTGATCGCCGGGCTGGCGCCCCCGGAGCTGGTCTTCCTCGCCGGGGTGGTGGTGGCCCTGGTGGTCAACTACCCGGGCCTGAAGCGCCAGACCGCCCGCATCGAGGCCCACGCCACGGGCGCGATGCTCATGGCCACCACACTGCTGGCCGCCGGTGCGTTCCTCGGCATCCTCGAGGGCTCCGGCATGATCACGGCGATGGCCGATGCCGCGACCTCGGTGATCCCCGCCGCGGCCGCCCCCGGCCTGCCGCTGATCGTGGGCGTGCTCGGGGTGCCCCTGAGCCTGCTGTTCGGCCCGGACGCCTACTACTTCGGGGTCCTGCCGGTGCTCAACGCCCTGGGCGAGCAGTACGGTGTCTCCGCGGTGGAAATCACCCAGGCCTCCCTGCTCGGCCAGGAGACCGTGGGCTTCCCGATCAGCCCGCTCACCGGGTCCTTCTACCTGCTGGTCGGTCTGGCCGGGGTGGACATCGGCCGGCACATCCGCGCCCTGTTCGGCTGGGCCTGGCTGGTCAGCATCGTCATGCTCGTCGTGGCGCTGCTGACCGGGGCGATCGCCCTGGGCGCCGCCGGATGAGCCGCCGGACGCAGGGCACGGTCCGGCTCGGGGCCGGCGCGGGGTTCGCCGGGGACCGCATCGACCCGGCCGCGGAGCTCGCCCGCTCCGCCGAGCTCGACTACCTGGTCTTCGAGGTCCTCGGCGAGCGCACGATCGCCGCCGCCAACGCCCGGCGGCTCGCCGGCTCGGACCACGGCTACGACCCGCTGCTGCGCCGCCGGCTGGAGGCCACCCTGCCGGCCTGCCGGGGGCACGGCACCACGATCGTCACCAACGGCGGCGCGGCGGACCCGGTGGCCGCCGGCGTGCTCGCCGTCGACGTCGCCCGGGAGCACGGTCTCACCGGGACGCGGGTGGGCGTGGTGACCGGCGACGACGTGCTCGACGCCGTGCGGCACGCGGACCCGCTGCTGTGGGAGACCGGCCGCCCCCTCTCGGCGGAGTCCGACGAGCTGGTCTCGGCCAACGCCTACCTGGGGGCGGCGCCGGTCGTCGAGGCCCTCGGCGAGGGGGCGGACGTGGTGATTGCCGGCCGGCTCGCCGACCCGGCCCTCTATCTGGGGCCCATCGCCCACGAGCACGGCTGGGACCTCACCGGGGACCCGGCCCTGCTGGGTCAGGGGACGGTGGTGGGCCACCTGCTCGAGTGCGCCGGGCAGCTGACCGGCGGCTACTTCGCCGATCCGCTCACCAAGCCCGTGGACGGTCTCGCGCGGCTGGGCTTCCCGTTCGCGGACGTGGCCGAGGACGGCGCGGCGGTGCTCGCCAAGCTGCCCGGCTCCGGGGGGCTGCTCGACACCCGCACGGTCACCGAGCAGCTGCTGTACGAAGTGGGCGATCCGTCCGCCTACGTCACCCCGGACGTCGTCGCCGACTTCACCGGCGTCACCCTGCGCCAGGACGGCGCCGACCGCGTGCACGTCGAGGGCGGCAGCGGCACGGTGCGCCCGGACGAGCTCAAGGTGACCCTCGGCTTCCGCGGGGGCTGGCTGGGCGAGGGACAGATCAGCTACGCGGGCCCCCGCGCCCTCGCTCGCGCCGAGCTGGCCGCCGACGTCGTCCGCACCCGTCTGGCCCACGTCCACGGTCTCGACCCGGACGCCGTGCTGGTCGAGCTGATCGGCGCCGGCGCCGCCCTCCGCGGGCTGGCCGGGGCCCGGGACCCGGTGGAGGTCCGGCTGCGGGTCGCGGCGAGGGTCCCGGACCGGACCGCGGCCGAGGCCGTGGGGTGGGAGGTCGAGTCCCTGTACACCAACGGCCCCGCCGCCGGCGGCGGGGCCCGCAAGCACGTGCAGGAGGTGCTGGCCATCCGGTCCTGCACCCTGCCCCGCGGACTCGTCCGTCCGCGCGTGAGTCTCGAGGAGGCCTGAATGAGCACCGTCGACGACTGCGCCGACGTCCGGACCGGGGACAAGGGGGACACCCTCATCCTCGCCGTCCGGGCCCGGGACGAGGACGCGTACCACCTGCTCGAGGACGTGCTGACGGCCGAGGCCGTGGCCGGCCACTACGCCCTGGATCTGACCGGGCCCGTCACCCGCCGGCTGCTGCCCGGTCTGCACGCCCTGGTGTTCACCCTGCCCGGCGCCCTGGGCGGGGGCGTCACTGGGTCGCCGGTGCTCGACGGCCACGGCAAGGCGCTCAGCTACCACCTGCTCAGCATGCCGCTCAGGCGGGAGGCGCCTGCCCGGATACGATGAACCGGACTCGACCCCCAGAGGAGAACCATGGCCCCCACGCGCATCCTGACGGTCTGCACGGGCAACGTGTGCCGCTCGCCCATGGCGGCGGTCGAGCTCGACCACGGCCTCAACGAGATCTCGCCCGGCGGCTTCGAGGTGACGAGCGCCGGGATGCACGCGCTGGTGGACGAGGGCTTCGAGCACCGGGTGGGCCGGCTGGCCCAGGACCGCGGCCTGGAGGCCGCCGCCGCGCACCGTGCCCGGCAAGTCACCCCGGACGTGCTGAAGGACACCGACCTGGTGCTCGTGATGGCCCGGGAGCACACCCAGCCGGTGCTCCAGCAGTCGCCGCGGCTGCTGAAGAAGGTCTTCACCCTGCGGGAGTTCGCGCGGATCCTGCAGTACCTCTCCACCGACCCGGAGCTCGACCGCGCGGTGCCGGCGGACCGCGCCGAGCGCTGGGCCTGGCTGGTCCAGCAGGCGCCGCGGCTGCGGCAGCGGGTGCCGGTGCGCCACCCCGAGCGCAACGACGTGATCGACCCCTACCGCCAGGAGGACGCGGTGCTCCAGCAGATGGCGGACGAGCTGTTCGAGGCCACGGACGCGATCCTCGCCTTCGAGCGCCGCTACGCGGAGCGCGCGCCGGCGGCTCAGTAGCGCCCCTTCGCCGCCGCGGGCTGGTGGCGAGGAGGACGAACGGGCACGTCACACGCCTGTTCGTTGCTTGACCGATGAACGGGACCGGTTCCTTAATGGAGCCCAGGTCGGCCACGCCTGCGAGGAGAACCCGTTCCCGGTCACGTGGGCGATGACCAGGTGCTGCACCGATCGTTCGCGAGGAGTTCCTGATGGCCGCTGACCGAGCACTCCCGGAGGACTTCCACGCGCTGTACGACGCCGGCGTCCGGAACGCCCGCGGCACGGCACCACCGGCTGTTCCGGCTGCCGTGTCGCCGGGCCACCTCCGGATGGACGCGCAGCTCGGCGACCTGGAGGTGGACTACGACCAGGCGACCGCGCTGCCGAACCGCATTGCACGGCGGGCCCCGGCCGCCGGGCTGTCGGGTGAGGCGGGTGTGACGCCGGAGGAGACCGTCCGGCGCTTCGTCACCGAGCACGGCGACCTGTGGCGGCTGTCCGAGGCGGACGCGCAGGGCGTCACCATCGTGTCGGTGAGCGGACGGGGGCTGCGCACGGTGCAGCTCGTGCAGCGGGCCGACGGCCTGGAGGTCTTCAACTCCGAGGCGACGGCGGCGATCGGCCCGGACGGCGACGTGATCTCCGTGGCCGGCCAGTTCTTCCCCGGCGCCGCGCAGGCGGCCGGCGCCCGCGCGGCCAGCACCACCGCCGGCGCCACCACGGCGGAGGAGGCGATCGCAGTGGCGGCGTTCGACCTGACCGGGGTCGAGTACCCCGCTGCGGCCTTCACCGAGACGAGCACTGCGAGCGCGGCGAACGCCGAGAGCGCCGATGGCACCGAGGGCGCCGAGGCCGGCGACACCGCCGCTGGGAGTTACCGGTTCTACCGCTTCACCGAGCCGGCCGGCACCGTACGGCCTGGCACCGAACCGGCCGGCTCCAAGTCGATCGACACCGGGCGCTCGGCGTTCGAGCGGGAGGTCCGGGTGAAGGACGTGCTGTTCCCGCTGGGGGAGGAACAGTTCACCCCCGGCTACTACCTGGAGCTCTGGATCGAGGGCTACCCGGCGTTCAGCTACGTGATCGACGCGCTCGGGGAGCCGGAGGTGCTGTTCCGGAAGAACCTGCGGGCGGACGCCGCCTTCACCTACCGGGTGTTCAACACGGGTGACGACCTCTTCCGCCCCGAGGACGGGCCGGCGCCCGGGTCGCCGCACCCGACCGGGCGCCCGGACGGGTTCCAGGCCCCCACCATCCCGGACCGGCTGGTCACGCTCGAGAGCCTCCTCCCGGGCGCCCCGTGGCTGCCGGATGGCGCCACGACCACCCGCGGCAACAACTGCATCGCCTACGCGGACGTCCAGGCGCCGGACGGGAGCAGCTCCGGCGACGTGGACGGCCGGGCCACCGGGGCCCGCATCTTCGACCACGCCTACGACCACGCCCGGCCCGCGAGCGACCCCACCAACCTGCAGGCCAGCGTCGTCGGGATGTTCTTCCACGTGAACTGGCTGCACGACCGCTGGTACGAGGCAGGCTTCGACGAGGCGGCCGGCAACGCCCAGCAGGTGAACCTCACGGGGGCAGGCCTCGGCGGGGACCCGATCCTGGCCGAGGGCAACGACTTCAGCGGCACCGACAACGCCAACATGCAGACCCCGGCCGACGGCGCCAGCCCGCGGATGCAGATGTACGAGTTCCGCGGCGTCGCCCCGCTCCCGTCCCGCACCAGCAACTTCGACGCGCTGATCACCTACCACGAGCTGGGGCACTACATCACCAACCGTCTCGTCGGCAACGCCACCGGGCTGGCCAACCAGCAGGGCCGGGCGATGGGCGAGGGCTGGGGCGACTTCTTCGCGATCACCATGACCTCCCAGGACACCGACGAGTTCGGCACCGGCGCCTTCCCCGCCGGAGGGTGGACCGACCTCACCCCCACCTTCACGGACAACTACTACTTCTCGATCCGCCGCTACCCCTACTCCGCGGACCTGGGCAAGAACCCGCTGACGTTCAAGCACATCAGCAACGGAGTGGTGCTCCCGGCCGGCCCGCCGCGCCGTCCGCACGGCGGCGGGCCGAACAGCGAGGTGCACAACGCCGGCGAGGTCTGGTGCGCCGCCCTGTGGGAGGTGTTCGTCAACCTCGTCGCCGTCCACGGCCACGCCGAGGCCGAGCGCCGCGTGCTCGAGTACGTGGTCGGCGGGCTCAAGCTCACGCCCGGCATGCCGACCTTCACGCTGGCGCGCGACGGCATCGTCACCGCGGTGGCCGCCCTCAACCCCGGGGACCTCGGCGCGGTGTGGCGCGGTTTCGCCAAGCGCGGCCTGGGCGTCGGCGCCGTGTCCCCGCCCAGCACCTCCACGTCGCTCGCGGGCGTGGTCGAGAGCTTCAGCACGCCGTAGGAGGCGCACCATGACGGCCCTCCGCTTCGACCTGGGGAAGACGCCGGGGAACGACGACGTGCCCCGCGCCGCTGCACCGGACGCACTGCGGGCACTGACCGCCGCGGCCGCGGACGCCCGTGCCGTCTGGACGCGGCTCGGCGACACGCTCCTGGTGACCGGGGCGCCGGCCCAGCTGGAGCGGACGGCCGCCGGCCGCGCCCCCGCGGAGCGGATCGAGGTCCCCGCCGCCCGCCTGCACCTGGTGATCCAGAACGGCCGGCAGTTCCAGCAGGCCCACCCCGGGGTCCCGGTCCTGGTGGACCGGGGCCGCTATCTCGTCGCCGACCTCGATCCCGCCGAGGCCGGGAGGATCGTCGAGCCCTCCGAGCGGCACCTGCCGTGCTTCGGCGTCCGCCCCCTGCCGGCGAACACCGTGGTGTTCGAGCAGCGGCCACCGGCACCGGCACGGGCGCGGGCCGTGGCGGAGCCGCGCGCAGCCGCCGTGTCCCGGGACGCGTTCGAGGCGGACCTGCGCACGCTCGTCGAGTTCCGGACGCGGCACTCGACGAGCCCGGAGTTCCGCACCGCGCTCGACTGGGCCGCCGGCGTGCTGAGCGGCCTGGGCTTCGCGACTCGGACCCAGACGGTGGCTCTCCACGGCGGGAGCACGCAGAACCTCATCGCCGAGCGGCCAGGCGCCGGCGGCGACCGCCGCGCGGTGCTCGTCACGGCGCACCTCGACTCGGTCAACGTCCGGGACGGTGCCGCAGCCCCCGCCCCGGGCGCGGACGACAACGGCTCCGGCGCCGCGGGGGTGCTCGCCGTCGCCGGGGCCCTGCGGGACCACCCCGGCGCCCGCGACCTGCGGCTCATCCTCTTCGGGGGCGAGGAGCAGGGACTGTTCGGCAGCCGCCACTACGTGGCGGAGCTGGACCAGGCGGCCCGCGACCGCATCCACTCGGTGGTGAACATGGACATGATCGCGTCCCGGAACACGCCCGCGCCCACGGTGCTGCTCGAGGGCGCCGTCGCGTCCCAGGCCGTGCTGGAGGAGCTGGCCGCCGCGGCGCAGGCGCACACCGGCCTGACCGTGCAGACCAGTCTGCTGCCCTTCAACAGCGACCACGTGCCGTTCCTCGACGCCGGCATTCCCGCGGTGCTTACGATCGAGGGGGCCGACGGCGCCAACGACCGCATCCACACCGCCGGCGACACCCTGGAGCACATCGACCACGACCTCGCCCTGGAGATCCTGCGGATGAACGTCGCCTACCTCGTCCAGGCCCTCGGTCCGGCCTGAGCCAGGACCCGAGGGACCGGAGCGAGCGGGACGCCGCGGACGCCGCGAGGTGAGCACCCGCGATAAACTAACGGGCAGCAGACGGGCTCGGCGGGCGCGTCCTGCTCAGGCGCCCACATAGGCCGCGAGGTGCTCGCCCGTGAGGGTGGAACGGGCGGCGACGAGCTCGGCGGGGGTGCCCTCGAAGACGATCCGGCCGCCGTCGTGGCCGGCGCCGGGGCCGAGGTCGATGATCCGGTCCGCGTGGGCCATGACCGCCTGGTGGTGCTCGATCACGATCACCGACTTGCCGGAGTCGACCAGCCGGTCGAGCAGGCCGAGCAGCTGTTGCACGTCGGCGAGGTGCAGGCCCGTGGTCGGCTCGTCGAGGACGTAGACGCCGCCCTTCTTGCCCAGGTGGGTGGCCAGCTTGAGCCGCTGGCGCTCGCCGCCGGAGAGCGTGGTGAGCGGCTGGCCGAGGCTGAGATAGCCCAGTCCCACGTCCGCGAGCCGGTGCAGGATGGCGTGGGCGGCCGGGGTGCGGGCGTCGCCGTCACCGAAGAGCGCCTCGGCCTCCTCGACCGGCATCGCGAGCACGTCGGCGATGTTCCGCCCGCCCAGGGTGTACTCGAGGACCGCGGCCTGGAACCGCCTGCCCTCGCACTCCTCGCACGTGGTGGCGACCCCGGCCATCATCACCAGGTCGGTGTAGATGACGCCGGCGCCGTTGCAGGCCGGGCAGGCGCCCTCCGAGTTGGCGCTGAACAGCGCCGGCTTCACCCCGTTGGCCTTGGCGAACGCCTTGCGGATCGGGTCCAGCAGTCCCGTGTACGTCGCCGGGTTGCTGCGGCGGGAGCCGCGGATGGCGCTCTGGTCGATGGACACCACGTCCTCCCGGCCGAGCACCGAGCCGGTGATCAGCGAGCTCTTGCCGGAGCCGGCCACCCCGGTCAGCACCGTGAGCACGCCGAGCGGGATGTCGACGTCGACGGACCGCAGGTTGTGGGTGTCGGCGCCGCGCACCTCCAGCACCCCGGAGGGGGTGCGCACGGAGGTCTTCAGGGCGGCGCGGTCGTCCAGGTGCCGGCCGGTGAGGGTGTCGCCGGCCCGCAGTCCCGCCACGGTGCCCTCGTAGCAGACGGTGCCGCCGGCCGTGCCGGCGCCGGGGCCGAGGTCGACCACGTGGTCGGCGATCGCGATGGTCTCCGGCTTGTGCTCCACGACCAGCACCGTGTTGCCCTTGTCCCGCAGCCGCAGCAGCAGCTGGTTCATCCGCTGGATGTCGTGGGGGTGCAGTCCGATGGTCGGCTCGTCGAAGACGTAGGTGACGTCGGTGAGCGAGGAGCCGAGGTGGCGGATCATCTTGGTGCGCTGGGCCTCGCCGCCGGAGAGCGTGCCCGAAGAGCGGCTCAGCGAGAGGTAGCCGAGCCCGATCTCCACGAACGAGTCGAGGGTCTCGCCGAGTGCGGTGAGCAGCGGCGCCACGGACGGCTCGTCCAGGGCGCGCACCCACGCGGCGAGGTCGCTGATCTGCATCGCGCAGGCGTCGGCGATGCTGATCCCGCGGATCTTGGAGGAGCGGGCGGCCGCGCTGAGCCGGGTGCCGCCACACTCGGGGCACGCGGTGAACGTCACGGCCCGTTCCACGAAGGCGCGGATGTGCGGCTGCAGCGCGGCCACGTCCTTGGACAGGAAGGACTTCTGCATCCGGGGGATCAGGCCCTCGTAGGTGAGGTTGATGTTGTCGACCTTGATCTTGGTCGGCTCCCGGTGCAGCAGGTCGTGCAGCTCGGTCTCGGTGTAGTCGCGGATCGGCTTGTCCGGGTCGAGGAACCCGGAGCCGCCGTAGATCCGGCCGTACCAGCCGTCCGCGCTGTAGCCGGGGATCGTGAGAGCCCCCTCGCTGAGGGACTTGGAGGCGTCGTAGAGCTGGGTCAGGTCGAAGTCGTTGACCTGGCCCATGCCCTCGCAGCGCGGGCACATGCCGCCGGTGATGGAGAAGCTGCGCCGCTCCTTGACGGTCTTCCCGCCGCGCTCCATGGTCACCGCACCGGCGCCGCTGATCGAGGCGACGTTGAAGGAGAACGCCTTCGCCGTGCCGATGTGCGGCTGCCCGAGCCGGCTGAAGAGGATCCGCAGCATCGCGTCCGCGTCGGTGGCGGTGCCCACGGTGGAGCGGGCGTTGGCGCCCATCCGCTCCTGGTCCACGATGATCGCGGTGGTGAGCCCGTCGAGGACGTCGACGTCGGGCCGGGCCTGTGTGGGCATGAAGCCCTGCACGAAGGTGCTGTAGGTCTCGTTGATCAGCCGCTGCGACTCCGCGGCGATCGTGCCGAACACCAGGGAGCTCTTGCCGGAGCCGGAGATCCCGGTGAACACCGTGAGCCGGCGCTTGGGCAGCTCCACGCTGATGTCCCGGAGATTGTTCTCGCGGGCTCCCTGGACGCGGATCAGGTCGTGGCTGTCGGCCACGTGCGGCGCAACAGACGAGGCGGGGGAGTGCGGGTCCTGGCTCGGGGGTGTGCTCATCGTGTCTCCATCCCTGGGGCGCCTGCGTCAGGACTCCCGACGACGCGGCCCGGTTCGATCCGACCGCCTCCGAGCATACGTCCGGCCCGCCCGCCGCTCGAGGATTCAGCGCAGCCGACAGCAGAGCCGCTCAGGGCAGAGCCGCGCACAGCAGAAACGGGTTCCGCTCGAGGGAGCCCGGGTCCACGCTGGGCCCATGACCACCACCACCGCACCACCCCGGACCCCGATCGACGACGAGCTCGCCTCCCGGCTGCTGGAGCAGCGCATCATCGTGCTGGGCGCCGAGCTGGACCAGGCCACCGGCAACCGGCTGTGCACACAGCTGCTGCTGCTCTCCGCCCAGGACCCGCGGCGGGACATCTCCCTCTGGATCAACTCCCCGGGCGGCTCCGTCCCGGCCATGCTCGCGATCATGGACGTCATGCGGATCATCCCCAACGACGTGTCCACCCTCGCCATGGGGCTGGCATGCAGCGCGGGGCAGTTCCTGCTCTCGGCCGGCACCCCGGGCAAGCGCAGCGCCCTGCCGCACGCCCGGATCCTGCTGCACCAGGGCTCGGCCGGGATCGGCGGCACCGCCGTGGACATCGCCATCCAGGCCGAGGACCTGCGCCACACCCGGGACACCGTGCTCGGGCTCATCGCCGAGCACACCGGTCAGCCGCTCGAGCGGATCGTGGCCGACTCCCAGCGGGACCGCTGGTTCACCGCCGAGGAGGCCCTCGCCTACGGCTTCGTGGACCGGGTCATCGCCGGGCTCGACGACGTGCGGCCCCGCTCCGCCACCACGGCCGCCGCGGGGGTGGGGTCGTGAGCAGCTACGCCGTGCCCTACGTCGTCGAACGCACGCCCCACGGCGAGCGCAGCATGGACGTCTTCAGCCGGCTGCTGATGGAGCGGATCGTCTACCTCGGCACCGAGATCGACGACGGGGTCGCCAACGTCCTGATCGCCCAGCTGCTCTACCTGGACTCCTACGGCTCCGACCAGCCGATCGGCTTCTACATCAACTCCCCGGGCGGCTCCACCACGGCGATGCTCGCGGTTTACGACGCCATGCAGCACGTGGGCGCGCCCGTGGAGACCACCTGTGTGGGCCAGGCGGCCTCGGCCGCGGCGGTGCTGCTGGCGGCCGGGGCCCCGGGGCGCCGCTCGGTGCTGCCCCACGCCCGGGTAGTGCTGCACCAGCCGGCCGCGCAGGGCCAGGGCACCATCCCGGACCTCATCCTCGAGGCCGAGGAGATCGCCCGCACCCGGGAGCAGCTGGAGCAGGTGCTCGCCCGGCACACTGGACGCACCCCGGAGCAGATCCGCGAGGACACGGACCGGGACCTCGTGCTCACCGCCGAGGAGGCGGTGGCCTACGGGGTGGCCGACCGGGTCGTGACCCCGCGGGAGGTCCGGGCCCGGTGAGACGGGCGGGACCGGGCAGAGCGCTCAGACGGCCAAGGCCACCGGCCCGGCCAGGCAGACCGGCCCGCCCGGGACGGCACGGGCGGCCGGGGCGCTGTCGAGCAGCACCCCGGTGGTCCCCTCGGTGAGATCGACGAGGTTCAGTCCCAGGGCACCGACCACCGCGGCGATGATCTCCGAGGAGGGGTCCTTCACTCCGCGCTCGATCTCGGAGAGGTACTGCGTGGAGACCCCGGAGACGCGGGCCACCTGCGCCAGCGTCAGCCCCTGCGCCAGGCGATGGCGGCGCAGGAACATCCCCAGCACGGACCGCCACAGCGGGTCCACGGGCGCTCGCGGCGCGGCACGCTCCCGCGGCGCGGGTGCCGGGAGGTAGGCCGGCGACGAGGCGGATGTGGGGCGGATCACGTCCTTCATGAACCCATGCTAGGTCCGTACGGGCGCCGGCGGGCGGGTCGTCTGCTGTGAGCGGAGCACGGTGTCCTGTCCACGCCGCGGGCACGGTGGGATACTGGCCGCATGGATCCGCCGCAGGTGGGCGACCAGCTCCACGAGGGCACGGAGGCGCTCGAGCGGGCCGACTGGGCCGGCGCGCGCCTGGCCTTCGAGCACGTCCTGGACGGCGGCAGTGCCGCCGGTGAGGCGGTGGCCGCGGAGGGCCTGGGTCTCGCCCTGTGGTTCGAGGGCCGGATCGCCGAGGGGATCGCGTGGCGCGAACGTGCCGTCGCCGGGCTCGTGGCGCAGCGCCGCTTCGACGACGCCGCCCGGGTGGCGGTCTGGGTGTCCGACCAGCATCTGATCGCCGGCCGCCCGTCCGCGGCACGGGGCTGGCTGGCCCGGGCTGAGCGGGCGGTCGAGGGCATTCCCACGGGCACCGGGCACGGCTGGGTGGCGGTCGGACGGGCCCAGCAGGCCGCGTCCGTCGAGGAACAGGCCGCGCAGGCGGAACGGGCGATGCGCATCGGCCGTGAGACCGGCGCGGAGGACCTCGAGGTCTTCGCCCTGAGCCTGCTCGGCCAGGCGGAGCTGGCCGCGGGCCACCGGGAGCCGGGTCTGCGTCTGCTCGAGGAGGCCATGGTCGCCGCTACGGCCGGGCGGGTCCGCAACGTCCACACCCTGGGCGACACGTACTGCGCCCTGGTCACGGCCTGCGCCGAGGCGGAGGAGTGGGAGCGGGCCGTGGAGTGGTGCGAGCGCGTGGAGGACTTCGCCCGGTCCCACCGGGCGGCGCCGCTGCTGGGGGTCTGCCGGACCGTGCACGCCGATGTACTGATCGCCACGGGCCACTGGTCCGAGGCCGAGGAGGCGCTGGAGTCCGCCCTGGCCACCCACGCCCGGGCCATCCCGGAGCTCAGCGTCCCGGCCCTCGTCTCCCTGGCGGAGCTGCGGATCCACCAGGGCCGGCTGCGCGAGGCGGAGCAGCTGCTGTCCGGGCGGCAGGAGCACCCGTCGTCGTTGCGCGCGCTGGCCCTGCTGCACGTCGCCGAGGGGCGACCGCACGTGGCGGTCTCCCTGCTCGAGCGCGGTCTGTCCGGGACGGAGGGGCACGCGGTGCGCACCACGCAGCTGCTGGCCGCCCTCGTCGACGCCACCCTGGCGGCCGGGGACCTCGCGGCCGCCGAGGCAGCGACGGGAAGTCTGCACCGGATCGCCGGGGAGTCCGAGATGCGGCTCGGCTCGGCCCGCGCCGATCTCGCCGCGGCCCGGCTCGCCCTGGCCACGGGTGACCGGGGCGCGGCCGCCGAGCTCGCCCGGCGGGCGCTGCGCGCCTTCGGCGCCATGGCCATGCCCCTGGACGCGGCACTGGCCCGGCTCGACCTGGCCCGGTCGGTCATGGGCGGATCGCCCGATTTGGCGCTGGAGGAGGCGCTGGCCGCCCAGGGCGTCTTCCGCGACCTGGGGGCGTCCCGGGAGCTGGACGCCGCGGCCCGGCTCCTGCGCGAGCTCGGGGGCGGCACGGGCCCGCGGCCGCGGAACGGGGGAGAGCTGACCTCGCGTGAGCACGAGGTGCTGGACCTGATCGCCCTCGGGATGTCCAACGCGCGGATCGCGAGAGCCCTGAGCATCAGCGAGAAGACCGCCGGGCACCACGTGAGCCGGATCCTCATGAAGCTCGGCGTGCACAACCGCGCGGAGGCGGCCGCGCACGCGGTGGGCAGGGGAAAGGGGTAGCGGAGGAGTAGGGAGAGGGTAGGGAGCGAATAGGGAGCTCTCCCGATGTTCCGCCCTGTCGATCGGCGGATCCTGGGACGCACGGCACCGCTGGAGCCCACTCCGGCAGCAGACCTCGACCCGAGGCGCCCGTTCCCTCGACCAGGAGACCCCGTCATGAGCCAGACCATCAGCCCCCGGACCGCGGACCACGAGCTCAAGGCCAAGCACCGCGCCATCTGGGCCTCGGGCGACTACCCGACCATGGTGGAGACGTTCCTGCTCCCGCTGGGCCCGCGCCTGGTGGGAGCAGCCGGCGTCACCGCCGGCCAGCGCGTCCTCGACGTCGGCGCCGGCAACGGCAACGCCTCCCTCCCCGCGGCCGCCACGGGCGCCCGCGTCACCGCCGGCGACCTCACCCCCGAGCTGCTCGACGACGGCAGGCGGCGCGCCGCGCTCGCCGGACTCGACCTCGAGTGGGTCGAGGTCGACGCCGAGCACCTCCCGTTCGAGGACGCCTCCTACGACGTGGTGATGTCCTCGATCGGCGCTATGTTCGCCCCCCACCACCAGCAGACGGCCGACGAGCTGGTGCGCGTGACCCGCCCCGGCGGGACCCTCGCCCTGCTGAGCTGGACGCCCGCAGGACTGGTGGGCGAGCTGTTCCGCACGATGAAGCCCTTCGCCCCGCCCCCGCCCCCGGGCGTGCAGCCCCCGCCGTTGTGGGGGAGCGAGGAGCACCTGCGGGGGCTCTTCGGCGGACGGGTGCAGTTCCATCGCGTCCTCCGGGACGTCCTCGAGGTCACCGCGTTCGAGCGGGCGCGCGACTTCGGCGAGCACTTCAAGGCCAACTACGGCCCCACCATCGCCGTGCGGAAGAACGCCGAGCGCGAGGGCCGGGCCGCGGAGTTCGACGAGGCGCTCGACCAGCTCTGCGACGAGTGGAACCGGGGTGCGCCCGAGCGGGCACGGTTCGAGATGGAGTACCTGGTGGCGGTCGGCACCCGGCCGTGACCTTGACCGGCAACCAATAGGTTGCCTAATCTGGTGGCGTGGACATCGTGTTCCAGGCCCTGGCCCATCCCGCGCGGCGGATCCTCCTCGAGGAGCTCGCCGCGCGGGATGACCAGAGCCTCTTCGAGCTCACCGTGCGGCTCATCAACGACCACGGTCTGGCCATGACCCGCCAGGCCGTGACCAAGCACCTGGCCGTGCTGCGCGAGGCCGGCCTGGTGACCTCGACCGTCCAGGGGCGCACCACGGTGCACCACCTGGACACCTCCCCGCTCACCGACGCGCGGCAGTGGATGGACTCCCTGCCGCCCCCGCCGAAGGACACGCCGTGATCATCACCTACACCTCCGTCTTCGTGGACGAACAGCAGAAGGCCCTGGAGTTCTACACCGACACGCTCGGCTTCCAGCTCAAGGTCGACGTGCCGACCGGGCCCTATCGGTGGCTGACCGTCGTCTCGCCGCAGGCCCCGGACGGCGTTCAGCTGCTGCTCGAGCCCTCCGAGCACCCGGCCGTCCACCCGTTCAAGGACGCCCTGGTGGCCGACGGCATCCCGTTCAACAGCTTCGGGGTCGAGGACGTGCAGGCCGAGTACGAGCGGCTCACCGCCCTGGGCGTGCGCTTCGTGCAGGAGCCGACCGCGATGGGCCCGGTCACCACCGCGGTACTCGACGACACCTGCGGCAACCTGATCCAGATCGCGCACCTGAACGACCCGGAGGCGCATGCCGTGTAGTGAGTGGACCGTTGGCTGATATTCGCAAGGCACATGGGTGGCCGACCCTTGGTTGCCAATAGTTAAATCACTTCGCCCGAGATGCGGCGACGGCTGGTGGCCTGTCGGGTGTCGGTATCGGCGGTTCGTCTGCAATCGAGTAGCAGAAGTACCGTAATAGCCGTATTGACTTCCTCCCCACCCTGGCGGGTGCGGATTCCTACGCGGCCGCTAGTGTGCGGTCCGTTCGGTGGGTTCCTGCTTCGCTGGGGTTTGCGCACGCGAGCGTACGTCTGACATCCCCTCCACAGGCGTTTAGGGTCTCCGCCAGCCCGGCGGCGACCATGATATTCACGGCAGCGTTGTAGTCTCGGTCCAGCCGCGCGCCGCACGCTTCACACGTCCAAATGCGAATGTGTAAAGGTTTGATGCCGTCATTCACTCCACACACGGAACATACCTGGCTGGTGGGCTCCCATCGATCGATTCGTACCACGGTGCGCCCGTGCGCGATGGCTTTCTCTTCAACAAGCCGCTGGAGCGTGCCCCATCCGGCGTCGTGAATAGACTTGCCCATCCGTGTCCGAACCAGAGCGACAATGCTCAATGTCTCCAGGGCGACCGTTTGGTTCTCACGGACGAGTCGGAGAGCGAGCTTGTGGTGGTGATCCAGTCTTGTCTCGCGCACCTTCCGGTGCAGCACGGCAACTCGATGGCGGGCTTTCTCTCGATTGTGGGATCCTTTCTGTTTGCGGCATAGAGCGCGTTGGGCTTGAGCGAGTCGCCGTTCCTTTAACCGGAGCCACTTCGGGTTCCCGACCTTTTCCCGCGAGCCGTCCGAGCAGGTGATGGCGGCGAGGTCAGTGAGACCGACGTCGACTCCTGCAACTCTTTCGATTGGGGGCAGAGGTGCGGAACGTGGCGTTTGCACCACGAATGAAAGGAAGTACCGGCCATCGGCCTCCAGGATGACCGTCACCGATGATGGGGCTGAGGGCAAAGGGCGAGAAGAAGCGAACCGAACTCGCCCGACCTTCTGCAAGTTGATGTGACCGACTCCGTCGGACGATTGCTGCAGTTTCAAGAGAGCGTTCCCAGTGAAGCGGGCAGATTGTTTGCCACGCCTGGTCTTGAACCTTGGAGCCCCGACCTTTTTGTTTTTCTGCTTCTTGGCGAGCGCGGCGAAGTAATTCCGATAGGCCTTGTCTGCATCCCGGAGAGACTGCTGGAGCGCAACGCTGGACACCTCCGCCAGCCACGCTCGTTGCGGAGTGCGTTTCGCCTCCGTAAGCAGCCGCCTTGAAAGCTCTCCAGCGGTGGGAAATGGTTCACCGTTGCGCCAGGCGGTCTTACGGGCCGCAATCACGTCGTTGTAGACGACTCGGGTGCAACCGAATACCCGGGCAAGGCGTTTGACCTGGTCCCCAGTGGGATAAGCGCGGTATCTGTAACGCTTGAACACACTCAAACCATAGGCAGGGCCTCAGACATCTTTAATGCTGTATCGATAGCCCGGAGGACGCCTGAAGCTGCCGACGGGCTGAGCGTGCCCTACCGATGACCGACCGTCCCGATGACCGCCCGTCATCTCGCCGCGAACTGAGGAGGGGCGCCGCTACTGCTCGAGCTTTCGGACTACCCGGGCGCTCACCCGTTCACAGGAGCACTGATGGACGACAGCACCCAGTTCAACTGTTTCGGCGTGGAGGACATACAGGCTTGGCGCGAGCGTCGAACCGCCGTGGGCGTGCGCTTCGTGCAGGAGCCGACCGTGACGGGCCCGGTTACCACCGGGGTGCTCGACGACATCTGCGGCAACCTGATCCAGATCGCCCACCCGAACGACCCGGCGGCGGCCGAACAGTAGGTGCGGCGCAGTCCGCACAACGACGAAGGGGCGCCTCAGGCAGGAGGCGCCCCTTCGTCGTTCGAGCCGTCGTTCGGCCCGGGTCAGTGCCCCGTCGACGTGGACCCGGTGGAGGAGCCGGACCGGCCCCAGGCCTCAAGTCCGAAGGTCTCGTGCTCGGCAGAGCCCGGGACATCCGGCTGTTCGGCGGGCTTCGGCGCGGGTGCCGCATCCTCCGCCGACGGAGCCGTGGGCTCCTGCTGCGTCCGCGGCGTGGCCAGCGGCTGGGACTCAGCGGGCTCCGCTCGCAGCTCGGTGCCCCATGGCTGGTGCTTGCCGACCGGTGCGGGGACAACCGGCTGCGCGCCGGTCTTTGGCGCCGCCTTCTCGTCCGAGTTCGCGTAATAGGATTTGCCATAGTATCCGTAATAGCCGGCGTCCGCGCCGGTGGTGGGCACTCGGTTGAGCACCACGCCCAGCACGTTGCCGCGGACCTGGTGCAGGTTCTCCAGGGCCTTGGACAGCTCGTCCGTGGTGGTCTTCTGCGCGGTGGCCACGATCAGCGCACCGTCGGCGGAGGCCGTGAGCAGTGCGGCGTCGGTGACCGGCAGCAGCGGGGGAGCGTCCACCAGGACCAGGGCGTCCTCGGCGAGGGTCTCGAGCATGGTGTGCATGGCCTTCGAGGACAGCAGCTCCGTGGGGTTCGGTGCGGTCTTCCCAGCGCCGAGCACCTGCAGGTTGGGGAACGTGTCGTAGGTCTGGAGGACCTCCTCCACCTGCACCTGACCGGTCAGCACGTCGGTGACGCCCACGCCGGCCACGAGGCCGAAGAGGTCGGTCATCACTGGGCGGCGGAGATCGCCGTCCACGACGACGACGTTGCGCCCGGTCGAGGCGATGGCCACCGCCAGGTTCGCCGTGATCGAGGACTTGCCCTCACCCGGCAGGGACGAGGTCACCACGATCATCTTCGGCGGGTTGTCCACGGAGACGAAGCTGAGGTTGGTGCGCAGCTCGCGCAGGGCCTCGGCGAACTCGTGGTGGCCGCGGCCGGCGGAGATGCCGGTCTCGACGATCGCGCGGTGGTCGGACAGCCGGTCGTCGGTGGGGATGACACCGAGGACGGAGACGCCGAAGCCGTCGCGGATCTCCTCGACCGACTTGATGCGGCGGTCCATCTTGTACCGGGCGAAGGCGTAGAGCAGACCCAGCCCGAGGCCGCCCACGAAACCGAGGGCCAGGTTGAGCTTGAGGTTCGGCGAGGACGGCGCCAGCGGCAGCGAGGCGTTGCTCAGCGGCTGGACGGCCACGCGGTTGATCGCGTCCTCGTCGCCCTGGCTCTCGAGCTCCTGCACCTGACCGGCCAGTGCCACGACCCAGGCGTTGGCCAGATCGGCCGCCTCCGTCGGGTCCTCGGCGTCGGCGGTGATACGCAGCTCCGGAGTGTCCACGGGGACGTCCGTGGTGATGCGCGGCAGCACCTCCTCCGGCGTGGCGTCGAGATCGAGCTCGTCGATCACCGACTCGGCGACCGGCCGGGACGTGGCCAGGGACTCGTAGGAGACGGCCTTGGACTGCGCCAGGTTGTTGCCCGCCAGGGCGCTGGCCAGGTCCTGCTCACCGGTGGCGACGACCAGTCCGGACGCGGTGGCGGAATAGATCTTCGGCTGGATGAGCGTCCAGCCCAGTGCCAGCAGAGTGCACAACAGCGTGATCAGCGTGATGGCCCGCCAGTGCGTGCGCACGAGCCGGAGGAGGTCCCGTGCATCGAGAGCGGGGGCTTCCCGCTCTGCGTCAAGGTGCTCCATGGTTCTCCTCGGGATCGGCTCGGGGGTGGGGGGATGGTTAGAAGTCACTCGCGGATGCCGTCCTGGTGCTGTCTGAACCACTCGACGGTGGAGCGAAGGCCCTCGCTCAGGGGGATCCGGGCGGTCCAGCCGGCTGCGGCCAGTTTGGTGACGTCCATGAGCTTGCGGGGGGTGCCGTCGGGCTTCGACGTGTCCCACTCGATGCGGCCCTCGTAGCCCACGGCCTCAGCGACGAGGCCGGCGAGTTCCTTGATGGTGACGTCGGTGCCGGTGCCCACGTTGACGTGCTCGGGGCCGTCGTAGTGCTCGAGCAGGTGCAGGCATGCCTCCGCCATGTCGTCGACGTGCAGGAACTCCCGCAGCGGGGAGCCGGTGCCCCAGTTGGTCACCGACTCCGCGCCGGTAATGCGGGCTTCTTCGTAGCGGCGGATCATCGCGGGCAGGACGTGGGAGCCGGTGGGGGAGAAGTTGTCCCCGGGCCCGTAGAGGTTGGTGGGCATCGCGGAGATCCAGGGCAGCCCGTACTGACGGCGGACGGCCTGGATCTGGAGGATCCCGGCGATCTTGGCGATCGCATAGGCGTCGTTGGTGGGTTCCAGGTGCCCGGTGAGGAGGTACTCCTCCTTCAGCGGCTGAGGGGCCAGCTTCGGGTAGATGCAGGAGGACCCGAGGAACAGGACGCGTTCGACCCCGTGCTCGAGGGCGGCGTCGAGGACGTTGACCTGGATCCGCAGGTTCTCGGACAGGAAGTCCACCGGGTAGGTGTTGTTGGCGAGGATCCCGCCGACCTTCGCGGCGGCCAGCACCACGTAGCGGGGCTTGGTCTCGGCGAAGAACGCGAACACCGCGTCGCGGTCCTTCAGATCCAGCTCGGCGGAGGTGGCCCCGATGAGGTCGGTGAACCCCTCGGACTGGAGCCGGCGCCAGATCGCGGAGCCGACCAGGCCGCGGTGACCGGCCACGTAGAACGGGGCGGTGCGATCGAGCGGGCCGGGGGTGAACGACGTCGTCGAGTCGGTGGTCTTCTCGGTGGTGTCTGCTGTCATGATGCGGTCCTCCGTCACTTGGCCCAGGAGGCGAGGTCGACGGTGTCGATCCAGGCGTCGTTTTCGAGCAGGGCGATGTCGGCGTCGACCATGAGGCGGGCGAGCTCGGGGGCCTTGACGGTGGCCTCCCAGCCGAGCTTGTCCTTGGCCTTGGCGGGATCCCCGATCAGGGCGTCGACCTCGGTGGGGCGCAGGTAGCGCTCGTCGAACTCGACGTGCTCGCGCCAGTCGAGGCCGGCGTGGTCGAAGGAGATCTCCAGGAACTCCCGCACCGTGGTCGGGTGCCCGGTGGCCAGGACGAAGTCCTCGGGCTCGTCGGCCTGGAGCATTCGCCACATGCCCTCGACGTACTCGGCGGCGTAGCCCCAGTCGCGGATGGCCTGGAGGTTGCCCATGTAGAGCTTGTCCTGGGTGCCGGCCTTGATCGCGGCCACGGCCCGGGTGATCTTGCGGGTCACGAAGGTCTCGCCGCGGCGGGGGGACTCGTGGTTGAAGAGGATCCCGTTGACGGCGTACATGTCGTAGGCCTCGCGGTAGTTCTTGGTGATCCAGTAGGAGTAGATCTTCGCCGCCCCGTAGGGGGAACGGGGGTAGAAGGGGGTGTCCTCGGACTGCGGGGGCGGGGTGGCCCCGTAGAGCTCGGAGGTAGAGGCCTGGTAGTAGCGGGCGTCGACGTTGGCCAGGCGCATCGCCTCGAGCAGGCGCACGGTGCCGAGGCCGGTGGTGTCCCCGGTGTGCTCGGGCTCCTCGAAGGAGACCTTCACGTGGGACTGGGCGGCGAGGTTGTAGACCTCGTCGGGGCGGATCTGCGCCATCAGCGTCACGAGCCGGGACCCGTCGGAGAGGTCGCCGTAGTGCAGGAACAGCTTGGCGTCGGCCTCGTGCGGGTCCGTGTAGAGGTGGTCGATCCGGTGGGTGTTAAAGGTCGAGGCGCGGCGGATCAGCCCGTGGACCTCGTAGCCCTTGGCGAGCAGCAGCTCCGCCAGGTAGGAGCCGTCCTGACCGGTGATCCCGGTGATGAAAGCCTTCTTGGGGGTGGCGTGCATGATCGTCCTTCGGGGGGATGAGGCGTGGGCCGTTGAGGGGACAGCTTTATGCTAGTGAATGAACGGGCAAAGTCGGTGATCAGCGGCGGACATGTCGCGCCAAAGATCGAAGCCCCGTGGTCCCATCGTGCTTGGCCGCGTCTGCGGCGAGGTACTCCGCGAAAGGCTGAGGGCGGGGGCGACCGCGGCATTTGCCGGCCACGCCACACGCGGACAAGGCCTACGACAGCCGACAGGTGCGCCGCTACCTGCGTTGGCGCGGGATCACCGCTCACATTGCCGGGAACGGGCGTGGACTCCAGCGAACGTCTCGGCTGATATTAGCGGGTCGTCGAACGCACGATAGCAGTGGCTACTGCCCCTCCGCCGACTGGTTATTCGCTAGGACCTCAGGGCGGTCGCCATCGCCACCGTGCCCACCTTGGCATCCACGCCGAAGACGAGCGGCGCCCTACCACCGAGGGTCACGCCCGAATTGCGGCTGCTATGGCCGAATCTCTGCAATTCCGTATGCGCTAGGCCGCCACAACCGCCTCTCACGCTAGACGACCGAAGCAGTTGACCAGAAGTTTAAAGCGCCCGGGGCCGCGCGGGTACTGTGGCCGACGGTTTGTAGGTAGACGCCACTCTGCGCTTCGCCCCCGGAGCCGGCAAAGGCTGAGCCAATGAGTTACCGACTAGAACGCCAAGCGGGACCATCACGAATGGGTAGACGATCACGTTGTCGGTCAGCGCGGCGATGAGGACCCCGAGCAAGGCGACAACGGCGATCCAGTGGATCTGGTCGTCCGTGCGCCGCGCACGTACCCAGACACGGTGCAAGAGCATGAGCATCCCCACAGTGAAGAGCGCCGCCCCTACCATGCCAAAGTCGTGATATAGCCGCAGATAATCGTTGTGGGGGTGGGCGATGTTGTCGAACATGCCGCCGATGAGTTCGTTCGCGGATCCGGGGCCATGTCCAAGCCACGGGGCCTCAGTAGCCGATTCCGAAGTGATCTCCCACAGAGTGGATCGCCCCGAGGTGTTTAGCGCGATGCCGCCGATCGATACTGCCTGGTCGCCACCAAGGAAACGGGCCCGGAACGGGGCGTACGATGTTACCGCCCAGTACAGGCCCGCACCGACCACTCCGGCGAAGGTAGCCGCCCAGGCAAAGCGGTATCGCCGCCGGGAGCGCACAGCAGTGAAGACGAGAAGAGCCGCGGCAATGATGGCGGCGGTACGCGACAAGCTCAGGAAGATTGCTGCGACCACCAACACGGGGCCGACCTTGTAGACCAGGCGCTGTCCTCGGTAGGGGATAAGTATCGCGACGTAGATGAGCGCAGTAAGCGCGAACGCCCGCGGGTGGTAGAGGTTCACCCCTGCCACGATGGCGCAGATGAACACCAGCGGCATGAGAATCGCTACCAAGCGGAGCGCTCGAAGCATGGCTAGGACCTTCGACGGCGGTGCCCCCAATGTCAAAACACCGGCACCTGCGATGAACGCCGTGTAGACCGCGACGTTCTGAAAACCCTCTACGGACGGGTGCGCCCACAATCCCAGCCACGCCACTACTAGGAAGGCGGCTAGCGGCCAGGGCAGCGAAGCTGCTCGCCGCAACCGATGCGGCATGTTGCCCATTGTCCAAGTCGCAAGATATAGGAGCACAACTACCAGGACGAACCCAGCAGTTGTGATCGTGAGTGCCCCCGACAGGGACAGCGGGCCAATCGAGACCCGCCCTAGGGCGTCAACCACTATCAGCCAGACCAGAGCGATCACGGCGAAACGAGGCAAATGAAGTTGATGCATGGTGGGGGCCATGAGCCGATGGTATCGGTACGTTGGCCCCCGCCCCGCTCAGACGCCCCGGTATCCGCCGGCCCAGCTGATGTAACTGCAGTACGCGGCGAACGCCCAGTAGATTGTATGGAGATGCCTCTGGTCCTAAATCCGCATGGGGCCACCACAACAGGCGACGCCTACTCATTCAAAGCCCGAGCTACCCACGCCCCCAACGCGTTGGGCATCTTTTTGAGGGACCGGGAGCCGTGAACTCCCGTGCGCGGTACATAAGATCGCCCTTGACGGCGACAGGTACGCCAAGCCGCTCACGTACCGGTAAGACGTCTTGGTCCCGAACGACGCAACAGTGACCCACAGCGGATAAGCGGTCCATCCAAAGTGTGAACTCAGATCAATGATATTGCTTCCGTACGATGCCTACTCCGTAGCGCTGGTGGTGAAGTCGTGATCAAAGTACGTCGCAGCGCTGTCCAGCGACACGACGCGGAGACGCTTTACCATACGGGACTGCTGCAGGGATAGATGAAGCATGAACTGGCTCTCTCGCGTGGGCAGACGGAGTAATGACTTTCCGTCCTGGACCAGGAGCCCGCACCACCTCTCATCGACGAAAATGACAGGGGCCTACCAATAAACGCGACAATTGACGTTACTATAACCCCGCTCGCATCTCCCTAATGCACCGAATGATCCAATTGCGAATTCCTTGACGATAAATACTAAAGTTTTGTAGCGGAACGCTGGGTAGCTGTGCATCTGGCACGCCCTGGTTGCGAAGATTATTGCGACGAAGTGCCAAGTCGACATACATTTCGTTGCGAATCGCATACGTGATGGAAATGGGACGACTGGTGCGGTATTTTACCAAGGGTTCATCAATGCATTTGATCTGGGCGTTTTTCAACCTTAGGAACAAGGCAAAGTCCTGGGCTCGACGGCAGGCAGGATCGTACCCTCCCACCGCCTGCAAACAAGTTCTTCGAAACATAACTGATGGATGAGGAACAGGCATCTTATTGGCCAGTTGCCGTCGTCGTATAGACGCAACGTCTGTAGGCCACTTTCCCATTACGGGTCCACCCCAGTCTCCAAACTCCAGTACTTGGCTGCCAACCACGTCCGTGGACGGATCCCTATCGAATGCTTCAATTTGCAGTCGAAGGCGCTCGGGCAGGCATTCGTCGTCCGCATCCAGGACGGCAACATATTCACCTCTGGAACGAGATATGGCCATATTTCGACATGCACCCGAACCTGCATTCACGGCCATTCTGTGAACAAAAATGCGCGGATCTTTGTATGTATGTTGAACATAGTCGGCGGTGCCATCCGTTGAGGCGTCATCAACAATAATGAGTTCCCATGCTGAGAAAGTTTGTTGAATGACCGATTCAATGGCAGAACCGATGTCCTCAATGTTGTTATAACAAGGCATTATGACTGATACTCGAGGAAGCGGTCTACTTCGCCGCGATTCCGGTGTAATACGTTGGACGGTCATTATCTCAGTGTCCCTTCGCGAGCGATGCTTCGACGGCAGACCACATTTTCTCGATCTGGTGGACAGCCGATTTCTTGGCCGCAGAAAGTGTTGCCGCGGAATCAGCGCTCACAAGTTGATCCAAGTGACGTTCAATACCCTCGGTGAGATCGGGTTTCCGCAACCATGACGGCACTCCGAAAAGCGTCAGAACCTCTTGGTACTTGTGCGACCAAGAATGGGTCAGGACAGGAGTGTTCGTACTCAAAGCAGCGACCACAGCGTGGTATCGACCGGAAACCACGATAGTTGATCGAGCAATATAGCGTTTCGTCTCCCATCCAGTCGTAGACGCCTCTAGACGAATGTTCTCTATCAAACTCAACTGCTTGAGTACCTCTAAATCCTTTGAACCTTCGTGTAACAACCCGATAGGTTCAAGGCCGCGGGAACGGCCGTATCTTACCGCAGCGGTAAGGCTGTCGAGGTAGGCCGAGGAGGAAGCACCTCGTAACAAGTTCCAGTTCGGCACGATGAGCATCCGAGGGAGTCGTGGTGCTTCAACGTCGTCTGTCGTTTCAGCGATTGTGATATCAGGAGTTGTGTTGCCGATTCTGATGTTTCCGCCCAAGCCACGCAAATGAGCCGCGGACTCTAAATCTCGAGGGAAAACCAAAGAACAAAGTGACAGTGCATTCGAGACAGTAGCTCTCAACTGATCATTTTCGAACGTCCCATATGCCTGGGGGAGGGCGATTATGGGGATACCTGCCCGAGCCCACTGCTCATACTTTCGGTTGATCCATTTAGCGGTTTCCATGCCCCAAGCGTCGCCTAGCGCGAATCCAGATGCGTCTAGGACGCCATCGATGGATTTGATGGTTACATAGCGATTTCCCGAAGCTGTCGGCGTCCAACGATCCAGCGCCGTCAGACGAGGATTACCTATGTATTGAGTCAGTCCCAATTCCATGACCAAAGCTGGATCAACTTGGCCGAATGTAACAGCTGGTCGGTGCCCCATCGATCGAATTCGCGCTGCCGCAGTTCTAAGGAGCTGTTCGGCGCCACGGTTTCCCGTGTAGCGGTCTCGTACCTCAGCCCCAAGGATAAGTACGGTTTTCACTTCCACTCCCGGACCGAATCGACGTCGCGCTTATGGCTTCGGGGCACGAGCTGATCGGGTTCTCCGTAGCCAACAGCGATCATCATGACGGCACGTTCGTCGTCCTCCATCGGAACGAGGCCACGCAACTTCTGTTCCTTGTCGGCAAGGTCGGGCCAATTGATGCAGCAGGAGTTAAGTCCGGACGCCTCCAAGGCCAAGATGAACTGAGCTGCGAACAATCCGCCGTCGACGTAGATGGCGTGACGATCCCGGGGATGCTCGTAGCCCCTGTGCTGCCCGATGATCACAGCCAAGACCGGAATCTGGTATGCGAACCCTGCAGTGCCCATCGGGACCTTCGCCACCTGGGTCTTGAGCGGTTCGGTCTGAACCAACACGACACGAAAACTCTGACGGTTACAAGCACTGGGGGCAGTGAGGGCCACACTAATGGCCTCGTCCACGAGGCGCCGAGGCACTTCGCGTGCTGTGTACCAGCGGACAGAACGACGATGGCGTGCGAGAGCTGAAAAAGAAGCGCGAGTTTCATCAATGTTTTGGAGAGCGGGCTGGGGGAATGGCGCGAGCACCTCACCCTCTGAAGTCGGGTCCTGTTCGAGGCTCGACCACTGCTGTCTTGCACAAGAGATCTCTCGGTCAATGGAGTCGGCCGTAGCCTCGAAGTATCGATGCAACACGTCGTGAGCCCATTGAAGCTCGCCGGCGTCGGAAATTGGAACGCTCATAAGGCCGATATAGGTGCTGACGGTGGGCCCAATGTAATCTGTAGCGAAAGTGGAACGCATGGGTCGTGAGATCATGCCTTTCTCAAGGCGATGGATGGACCTCCGAAGGAACATGCGGCTTCCATGCGAGCTTTCACTGGCGTAATGAGTCCGAGCTCCAGCCATCACGGCCTTCTGTTCATTATTGAACGTGCCACTGATGCCGTAGAACAGGGGGCCGCCCAGAAAGCCCCCCAAGCGGTGCTCGGTGTCTCGGAGCATCTTCCGCTTAACTTTCCGTGCAAGAGAGCCAATCGATGGTTTATGCAAAAGCAATCTATGCATCCTTTCTGCTGGCGATTAGGAAACGGGTCGCACTGTCAAGGTGGTGTGATCGTACAATGATGCCTGCGTAGGCCAGAGCCAAGATGCGGCGCCCCTGTGGGTGTGGCAAAAACGAAATACACAGGCTGACCGGATGGGTGGCGACCGCCGCAATGGCGGCCCCGGATAGTCCCAAAGTGGGGATAAGAATAAGGTTCAGCAGAACGTTGACGCAGATGGTCGCCACATTGCTTACCAGGCTCAGACCATATAGTTGTTCGACTATAAGCAATCGGCTGATCAGCTGGCGCTGAAACAGGAATATAATGCTTGCGGCGTATATTGGAAGAACCTCGGCGGCCGTGCGGAACGACTCGCCATACAGGAGGACCAGTATGTATGGACCTCCGACTGACATGATGACCGCAATGGCTGCCGACGTCCAAAACACGGATTTGGCTGCTCGAACTGTACTCAGAGCGTAATCGACGGGAGCCTTACTGGAGCGAACAATAGGATTGAACAACACCGTGATCAGACTAGTAGCAACCACAATAGTGGCTTCTATAGGGCGGCTTGCAGTGGAGTACTGTCCTGTGGCGAGAACGCCCAACAACGCGGTGACGATGAACAGGTCGATACGTTGAGCGATGGCACTCACGATGCTCGAACCCCAGAGTGCTCTGAGTCGCCAAACCTGACGCAGTGCTGTGCGGAACTCCACGGTAAAAGCGGTCACAAACGACCGATTCATCCCGGATCCGGGGATCGCGACGATCTGCCATAAAGCAGTTTCGGCGGCCATGGCAAGCATTGTCGCTTCCAGGTCACCACTATAGGCAAACCCGAATTTGACTGGTGATGCTATCAATAGCAAGGCAACCCGTCGGCCCGCTAACGTGGTAAATCCGTTCCTCGACGTCCAGGAAAGGTCGCCCACATCAAAGGAGCCAACGGCGTATCCAGCAAGGAAAACCGCCAGGATGAGCCTATTAAGATCAGCTATTCCTGGCATAAACGTCACGGACAGTCCGCCCGCCACAAAGATTACAGGAATGAGAGTAATGCGTGCGTGTGAAATAAGGCGAAGTTCGCCTAAATGATTCTCATGCGAATTGATGAGCTTATGCACAGCTGCGCCTGCCAAGCCGGCCACTGACACCGCCTGCATAATCGAAGCCGCTGCGAGAGTCAGCGAAAAAACACCCAGCGGACCGGGGCCCAACGAACGCCCGATCAGAATGGTTGTGGCAAAAAGGCTCGCGAGGCGCAGTAAACTAGCAGTCGTCAGCAGGCTTGTAGAGGCCCAGGCGCGCTGGGCGGGCCTTGACCTATGTGACTTCTCGGTGCGAATCACTGACTGCTTCCGTGGATGGACGACGGTGTTTCATTGCCCCTCTTCGATGGAGCTGGCCGGCGAGGCAGCTCTCGCGCAGGATTGCCGACCATAATTGCGAAGGGAGGGACGTCGTGGGTAACGACCGCGCCGGCGCCGATCGATGAATGGTGTCCAACAGTGATTCCTCCGAGAAGAACCGCATTCGCCCCGACCTGCACATGATCCTCGAGAACCGGGCACGGACCATTGGGTGCCTTGTTTCCGATGACCACCCCATTTCGGAGGGTGACGTGACTTCCAAGTACGGCATGGTCATTGACCACGAGTCCGAATCCATGGTGAATGGTGAGCCCCCGGCCTACCCTGGTTTTCGGGCGCAGCTCTGTGCCGATCACAATCTCGGAAAAAATTCGGTACATCGCCTCGGTCACGTAGGAGCGATGCGGACCGCTACTCAGCCATTGAGCCAGACGGAAAGTGATAAGCATGACCCTGCTTTTGAGGTCGCCAACGTTCGCTTCCCAATCCTGGAATACATACTGCCGCATCGACTGCTTGGCCATTCTAGCCCGCCCTCCCATGTTCGATTCCGACCTACTGTACAGTTTGATAAACGTTCGTAATTTGCCGAAGCCAAACGCCCTTCGTGTACTGAGCGGCGAACCGTCGTCGCGCGTCTAGGCACAATTGTTCTCGATTGTCATTGGCATATTCTAATGCAGTATGTAAGCCTGATCGGTCTGCATACGTAAGGGATGGAGCCCATGACTGAATGTCGTCCGCTGCACTGTTTCCGATTCGAGAGACGACCGGTCGGGCTGAGGCTAGAGCTTCCAGATACACGCTGGGTAATCCTTCTGCCCAGAGGCTCGGTATCACAACGCCTCGCGCAGAACTCAGTTTGGCCAGTAGCGCAGGCCGATGAAGAGAGCCGACATAGTTTACGTTCTCCCTCTCCTTCACCATTGACTGCACTGTTTGCTCTTCCGGACCGACGCCCGCGATGTCAAGTCTTTCTTCGTCGGGCCATTGTTCAAGCAGCTCGAGTACTCCTTTTTCCTGCGTGAGTCGCCCCGCGTACAACCACATGTTCTCGTCGGTTTGTGCATGGGTGGTAAGGCGAGGGTCCTCGATAAAGTTCGGCACAATAGCGATCTTTTCCGGGTTAACGCCATACTTTGTGTATGTTTCGCGCGCTCGATCAGCAAGTACGATTATGCGATCCGCGCGCCTAACAATTGGGGATCGACCAATTCCGCCTTTCGTACTGTATGCGACCGGTGCCGTTGCGGACCGTGAGTCTTTATAGCATTTGTGGATGAGGGCGTTGTGCGACCCGCGGTCTGGACACAACGTGCAGGTCTGTCCGGCCCGGAAAAGAAGACCATTCGAACACAAGGGGCGGAAGTTGTGCATGGTCGCGACGATCGGGCCGGACCACTGCTTCAACCAATGCGTCGAGTAGTTCGGAAACAGGTTGTGTACATGCACGACCTCTGGCGCGAACTTCTGCAGGCTGTCGAGAGGGGAGAGGCCGTGGCCTGTGGCGACGGTTATGGCTGTTCGTGCCTTATACAGGACGTCGCGCTGAAGGTCGTCGGTCCGAAGAGCGATGAGTTGCACGTCATGGCCCGCTTCGGTCAGAGCCGCTACCTGGCTGTCCACCATGAAATTCTCGCCGCTGGGAGTGGCAGAGCTGTAATAGCTGTGAACGACCGAGATTTTCATCGACGCGCAACTTGTCGTGCCACGACCCTGAGGAAGGTCGTGTTTCCCCATAAGTACCGGCGCATGAGGCGGCGGGGCTCACTGAGGAGACGATGCAACCACTCGAGTCCAAGGTCTCGCACAATTTTTGGGGCCAGCGGCTTCAGGCCTGCGCTGAAGTCGAAGGCTGCTCCAACGGCGGCAGTGACGAAGCCTGCGTCAGCGAGTCGTCGAGCCTCATGATCTTGTTTCGGTGTGCCCAGGCCGACCCAAACGATGTCCGGTCGGGCGGACCTGATTTCTTTGTCTTGGAGGGCTTGTTCTTCTGCGGTCAGGGCGCGGAACGGGGGGCTCATCGTGCCGACGATCTGTGCACCCGGATACTTTGCGGCCAGGGCGTCTTTCAAAGCTGCCAGGGTTTCAGGCGTTGAGCCCAGCAAGTAGTGTCGCACTCCCTGTCCGCGTCCTGCGGCGATGACGTCCTCGAAGAAGGCGGGTCCACGTACTTGGTGGAGCTTTCCGCCGAACACTGTGCCGGATACCGCAACCGGCTTGCCGTCGGGAAAATTGAATGTTGCGCGCCTCACGCACGCCAGGTAATCGCTGTCCGTTTCGGCGAGGGCAACGCTGTAGGCATTGAGCAGATGGATATCTGCGCCCGTAGTTTTATCTGACTTCAGCAGCTCAAGTGTCATCTGGACTGCGGCTACCGGGTCAGCGCGGTTGAATGGAACTCCGGCAATGTGCGTCCGTTCATCCCTGGGCTCATGAGCGAAGGAGGGCGTGTTTAGCGGCTGCTGCGTCAAGAAACTTGCTCCTGGTAGTGGGGGGAGGGTCTGTCAGCATCCAGAGGATGCCATGTGGATCAGCGGTGCAAGGCGCGACTGCACTTTACCTCTGGCGACGGGGAGGGCGCGGGACAAAGGCCATGCGCACCAGGGGTGTCGGTGCTGGTCAGCGCGTCTAATAGGCGCCCTCCTTGGCCATAACGGCCTTAAAGGTGCGGACCAAGATCAGAATGTCCTGCACCGGGGACCAGTTCTCCACGTAGTAGAGATCCAGGCGCACCGACTGTTCCCAGTCCAGGTTTGATCGACCAGAGACCTGCCAGAGGCCCGTGATGCCGGGCTTCACGCGCAGCCGGCGGTGGACGTAGTCCTCGTACTGCTCGACCTCCGCGGGGAGCGGCGGGCGGGGTCCCACCAGGGACATCTGACCCTTGAGGACGTTGAGGAACTGGGGGAGCTCGTCCAGGCTGTAACGGCGCATCCACTTGCCAGGGCCGGTGATGCGGGGGTCGTCCTTCATCTTGAACAGCAGGCCGGCGCCCTCGTTCTGCTCCTTGAGCCGCTGCAGCACCTGTTCGGCGTCGGTGCGCATGCTGCGGAACTTCAGCATCTTGAAGCGGGAGCCGTCCTGACCGATGCGCTCCTGGGCGAAGAAGGCGGGGCCCTTGTCGTGCGTCTTGACGATCAGCGTCAGGGCGAGCAGGACGGGGGAGAGGACGAGCAGGGCGGCTCCGGAGCCGAGGATGTCCATGAGGCGCTTGGTCATGGCGCGGCTGCGGCTCAGTTTCGGGGTGGCCACGTGGATGAGGGGAAGACCGGCCACTTGCTGCATGTGGATGCGGGGGCCGGCGATGTCGGTGAGCCCGGTGTCCATGACCAGCCGGATGTGGGCGTCGGCGAGCTGCCAGCTGAGATGGCGGATCTCCGTGGTGCTCAGGGGGACGTTGGAGGACAGGACGACGGTCTCGATGTCGCGCTCGTGGCAGGCGTCGACGATGCCCTCCACGGTGGGGCGCGCACCCGGGGCGAGTGCGTTGGGTGGGAGGCTCATGCGCTGCAGCTCCGCGGGGACCGGCTTGCGGGTCTCGGGGACGTAGATGGCGGCCGCGTCGAGCCCGGAGGTCGGGTGCTGGCGCAGGGACTTGATGAGGTCGCACGTGCCGGCCAGCCGGCCCACCACCATGGTCTTGGACAGTGCCTCACCCTTGTAGCGGGCCTTGACCAGGCGGTCCCGCACGATGAAGCGGCCGAGGATCAGGAAGCCCAGGCCGAGGGGGAGGGCCAGCAGGACGTAGCTGCGGGCCGTGGGGAGGTCGAAGCCGAAGGAGATGATCGCGATGGCGCCGAAGAGGATGAGGCTCGAGTGCACCACCTGCCGGGTCTCCTCGAGGCCGTGGCCGATAAGGCGGACATCCCGGGCACCGCGGGCACCAAGGTGCATCCACCAGGTCAGGGCCAGGGCGATGCCCACGATCCAGTAGGGGACCGACAGGGGGCCGAGGTCGAGGCCGGCGTTCTCCAGCTGGAAGCGGAGCAGATGGGCGCCGATGAGGGTGACGATCAGGGCCAGGCCGTCGGCCCAGCGCATGCGGGTGAGGTAGGCGGAGCGCCAGCCGGAGCGGGACGCGGCGTCGCGAGCGGTGGTTCGTGTGCTGTTGAGCTGCGGACGCCGGTGGTCGTCCGCTCGGCTGATCTCGTTGACCTTGAGCATGGTGGTGCTCCCTCCCCGAAAAAGCACGCGGCCACCTGGGGCATCTCCTCCCAGCCCGTGGGGGAGACGGTGGACCGCGCGCTGCGTTGCACTTGTCGCCAGTTTAGTGGCGCAAATCGATGAATCCGGCTCTATGACGAACGATGTTTGCGTCTGCACTTGCCTGTGCCGAGAACTCGCGGGACGGCGTCGTACCTAGTGGTGACGGGGATCACGTCGTCGGGCGGGGAAGTCGACCCGACGGTGACGGTGCCAATTTCTGTCCCCCACTCGGGGGACGGCGGCATTGTGGTGCCGACCGCTCAGGCGGCGCGGGCCTCCGGCGCGGTGTGGCCGGCGGTGCGGAGGTGCTCGGCCTTGAGGCGGCGGAGGTTCAGGGCCAGGCAGCTGGGGGCGTAGGCCGGGCGGATCACCACGGGGGTGCCCTCGTGGCCGTGGGCGGCGAGGATCTCGCCGAGGGCGGCCTCGTGGCGCTCGAGGACCACGTGTCCGAAGTAGTGGTCGTTGAAGAGGTCGGCCAGTTCCAGGGCGTAGGCCCAGGTGGGGGTGCCGACCTCCATGGACGCCTTCGGGCAGTCCCAATCGCTCGGGGTGCCGGCGGTGCGCAGCTGGGTGCGCAGCACACGGTCGAGGGCCTCGGGGGTGAAGGCCAGGGTCAGCTCGGCGACGTCCTCGACGATGTCGAGCTCCAGGAGGGTGAGACCCGCGGGGGAGCAGGACTCGAGGTAGTGCTGGATGTCAGTGGCAAGGGGGGAGATGCGCATCGGATTCTCTCTTGTCCGTCGAGGGGTACGGATCTTCGGGTCCTCCGAGCGTATCGGGGCAACGGCCCTAGTGGGCGCCGATTCTTGTCCCCACATGGTCCCCATCGGACCGGACAAAAGTCTATTGTCAGCCCCTTGTTCCTATGCGGAGAGTGGTTCGGTGTAGACCATTGTCCAGGCGGTGTTTCCGGAGTGTGTCGGGGGTCACACGGGGTGCCCTGGCCGTCGGAGCAGGACTGCGTGAATTCATACGTGTACTGACTTCTTTTCGGGCGCGGATACGCTGGAACGGTGAATCCTGCTGAGCGAGCGCGGGGCGGTCCGTCTTCGTCCGGGGTGGTGCTCCTCACCGATCTGGTGCACGACATCGGCGGGACACTCGCTGTGGGTGACGTGCGCGAGGACCCGGTGGTGAGCCGGGTGGTGGAGGACCACCGCGAGGCCGGCCCGGGCGACCTCTTCGTTGCCCTGCAGGGCGGTCGCGGGCACGGCGTCCAGCACGCCGCGGCGGCGATCGGCGCCGGCGCGGTCGCGGTGCTCACCGACCGCCGCGGGGCGCAGCTGCTGGGTCGAGCGATCGAGGTGCCGGTGGTCGTCGTCGACGATCCGCGCGCCGCGCTGGGCCCGGTGGCGGCCCGGCTGCAGGGCCATCCGGCCGCGGATCTGACGATGCTGGGGATCACGGGCACCAACGGGAAGACCACCACCGCCTATCTCCTCGAGGCGGCCCTGGTCCGCCTGGGCCGCCGTCCCGGGCTGCTGAGCTCCCCGGAGACCGTGGTGGGTGACCAGCGCCGGCGCAGCGCGGTCACCACCCCCGCCGCCCCGCGACTGCAGGAGCTGCTGGCGCGGATGCGGGACGCGGGCAACGATTCCTGCGTCATGGAGGTCAGCAGCCACGCCCTGGACCAGCACCGGGTGGACGGCATCCACTACAGCGTGGTCGCCTTCACCAACCTCTCCCACGAGCACCTGGACTACCACGGGGACATGGCGTCATACTTCGCCGCCAAGGCCCGCCTCTTCACCCCCGAGTTCGCGTCCCGGGCCGTGGTGGTGGTCGACGACGACGGCGGCCGCCGTCTCCGCGACCTGGCCGGCCGCCGCGGGGTACCCGTGGTGGGTCTGGCCAACGATCCCGGGGCGGACGCGCAGTGGCACATCGTGGGGGAGCGGGGGGAGGACGCGTTCCTCCTCCACGGCCCGGCCGGCAGCCTCGCGCTGCGGACGCCGCTGCCCGGCGAGCACAACCGGACCGACACCGCGGCGGCCGCGCTGATGCTGCTCGAGCTCGGGGTGTCGCCGTCCGAGGTGACTGCTGCTCTGGACGGGCCGGTGAGCGTTCCCGGCCGGATGGAGCACGTGGACCTCGGCCCGGGATGGCCGATCGTCGTCGTCGACTTCGCCCACACCCCGGACGCGCTCGCGTCCTCGACGGCCGCACTGCGGGCGCGCACGCGCGGGCGGCTCGTGGTCACGGCGAGCTCCGGCGGGGACCGCGACCCCTCCAAACGGGAGCCTGCGGGAGTGGCGGCCGTGGAGTCCGGCGCCGACGTGGTCCTGGTGACGGACGACAATCCCCGCACGGAGGACCCTGCCGCCATTCGCACCGCGGTGATGCGGGGTGTCCGCCGAGCCGTGGCGGCGCGGCGGTCCGCCGGTCTGCCCGTGCCCGAGGTCGTCGAGCTGCCGACCCGGCGGGAGGCCATCCGGTTCGCCCTCGAGGCGGCCGGACCGGACGGCACGGTGGTGCTCAACGGCAGGGGGCACGAGGAGTGGATGGAGATCGGCCCGCGGGGGAGCCGGGTGCCGTTCGTGGACCGCGACGAGGTCCTCGCGGCCGCCGCCGCGATCCTCCGCGCTCGATGACCACGTCATAGCGCTGTGTCCCGGGGCGAGGACCCGGCCCCTTCCGTGCCGCGAGTGCGCCTCTGGTTAGAGTGCGGGGGTGGGAATGGCAATCGTGGGCGTCCTGGTGATCGTCCTGATGGTGGCGGTCACCGGCCTGTCGAAAAAGCTCGGTGTCGCCGCGCCTCTGCTCCTGGTGGTGGTGGGGCTGACGCTGTCCTACGCCCCTGGGGTGCCGGACATCGAGGTGCCCCACGAGTGGATCCTCACCGGAGTGCTTCCCCCGCTGCTGTACGCGGCCGCGATCAAGGTCCCGGTCATCGACTTCCGCCGCAACCTCGGGGCCATCACCAGCCTGTCCGTGGTCCTGGTGCTGGTGTCCGCCCTGATCACGGGGCTGGTGCTCTACGCCCTGCTCCCGGACCTGAACCTGGCCGCGGCCATCGCCCTGGGGGCCGTGGTCAGCCCGCCGGACGCGGTGGCGGCCACTTCGATCGGCAAGCGGCTGGGCCTGCCGCCGCGGCTGGTGACCGTGCTCGAGGGCGAGGGGCTGGTCAACGACGCCACCGCCCTCGTGCTGCTGCGCAGTGCCCTGGCCGTGGCGGCAGGGACGATGTCCGGTGTGTGGAGCGGGGTTGCCGACTTCGGCTACGCCGTGGTCGTCGCCGTGGCCGTGGGCCTGCTCGTCGGCGTGGTCACCGTCGCCGTGCGCGCCAGGATCGACGACCCCGTGCTGGACACGGCCCTGTCCTTCGTCGTGCCGTTCTTGGCCTTCATCCCCGCGGAGGAGCTCGGGGCCTCCGGGGTGCTGGCCGTGGTGGTGGCCGGACTGTGCACCGGTCACCGCGGCGCGGCCGTGCTGGGTGCCCAGGCCAGGATCGGCGACGACGTGAACTGGCGCACCGTGCAGTTCCTGCTCGAGAGCGCGGTGTTCCTGCTCATGGGCCTGGAGCTGCACGACCTGGTGGATGACATCGACCAGGACCTGCTGAGCATTCCCCACACGGCGCTGATCGGCCTGCTGGTCACGGCGGTGCTCATCGTGATCCGCGTCGCCTGGGTCTTTCCGCTGGTCTTCTTCCTGCGCCGGCGCGCCGGCCGCGCCGAGCGCCGGATCATGCGCCTGTGGCTGCGCCTGGAGCAGGTGCGCGAGCGCCCCGCCGACCCCCGGCAGCAGCGCCGGAGTCGTCTGCTCCGCCGCCTCTACGCCCAGCGGCGGGCCGACCTGGAGCAGGAACGCCGCGAAGGACTGGGCTGGCGGGGTGCCGTGGTCCTGGGCTGGTCCGGCATGCGCGGGGTGGTGACCCTGGCTGCGGCCCAGACCCTGCCCGCCTCCGTGCCCTACCGGGAACAGCTCGTGCTCATCGCCTTCACCGTGGCGGTCACCACCCTGCTGCTGCAGGGCGGCACGCTGCCTGCGCTCATCCGGGCTCTCGGCATCCGTGGCGTCGACACCAACGCGGATCTGCGGGAGTCCGCGGCCCTCTTCGACGAGATCGCCGACGCCGGGCTGCGGGTCCTCGACGCGCCGGGTGCGGTCCTGGGCGACGGCGCTGTCGTGGACCCCGACGTCGTCGAGCGCGTCCGCCAGGACACCTTCCTGCGCAGCGAGTCCGCCTGGGAGCGGGCCCACGCGCGCGAGGAGAAGGACGCCCCCACGCCCCACCACCAGTACCGGCAGCTGCGCCTGGCCGTGGTCCGTTCGGAGCGCGAGGCCCTGCTCGCCGCCCGCCGGGAAGGGAAATACCCCTCGAGGATCCTGGCCGACGCCCAGCGCGTCCTGGACGTCGAGGAGGCAAGGCTGCGACCGCGCTCCCCGGAGCACTAGCTGTGATGTTCAGGAAAATTGTTTCCCCTCCGCACGCCCAGCATCTCGCCGTGACCGCGGAGCTCCGTCGTCGTCGCCCCCTCGTGCTGCGCGTGACGCGGTGTCCTGCGGTGCGGGTCTACGCGACCAGAATGCAGAACGGGTGCCCTGCGGGATCGGCGAACACGTAGAACGATTCCTCCGGGTCGTCCGAGCGGTCGCGCAGCAGTTCGGCGCCCAGCTCGAGGGCCCGTTTCCGTTGGATCTCGAGCGCTTCCGAGTCCGGGACGGCCAGGTCCAGGTGCAGCTGCTGCGCCACACCGGAGGCGTCGGGCCACGTCACCCGGGGAAGGGCGGGGACCGCCTGGAATGCCAGCTTCCGTGCTCCGTGGGCGTCCGTGAGGACCAGCCACCGGTCGTTGTCGGCAGATCCGTCCGTGGGAGGCTCGTCCCGGGGCAGGTACCGCAGGCCCAGCAGCTTCCGGTAGAACTCCGCCAGCTCTCGCACGTTCGTCGCGTCCAGCACGATGGTCTGCAACTGCGGGTAATTGGTCATTGGTCATTCCTTACGCTCGTTCCCACGTCCCACGGTGAGCAGGGTTCGACCGTGACGGGGGCGTCCGCGGGGCAGAGCAGGGACCTCCGTCCGTGCAGCACCCGCCTTTGGGGTCAGTGCCGCGCCCGGCCGGCCGGTGACGCAGGAGCGCCCCACCCGCGCCACGGGTGGGGCGCTCCTGCGTCTCATGAGGGGAGCGCCCTGGCTGCCCCCGTCGTCCTGGTCTCAGTGCTTCCAGTCGTGAGCGTGGTGGTAGTCCTTCTCGTCCTTGTCCTCGTCCTCGTCGGCCTTCTCGTCCTTCTTCTCGTCCTCCTCATCCTCGTCGTCGTCGGCCTTGTCGTCGTACTCCCAGGTGTACTCGTGGTGGTACTTCTCGTCGTCGTCCTTGTCGCCGTTCTCGTTCTCGTCGTGGTACCAGTGCTTGCCGTCGTACTGCCAGACGTGCTCGTGGTGGTACTTCTCGTCGTCGTCCTTGTCGCCGTTCTCGTTCTCGTCGTGGTACCAGTTCTTGACGTCGTACTCGTCGTCGTCCTTCTCGTCGTCCTTTTCGTCCTTCTCGTGGTCATCACTGGATTTGCCTTCGTGATAACCCTTAGACTCGTGGTCATAGTCCCCGCCCGCGAACGCGGGCGTACCCAGTGAGCCTCCGAGGAGGGCGGCCGCGATGGCCGCACCGGCGAGAGTCTTGTTGAGATCGTTCATGGTGTCCCCTATAAAGGGCATGACGAAGAAGTCGCCATGCGCGCGAAAGAGAATGTGTGCAGGCCTGTGAGACAGGCCTTCCCTGTGAACCGGGTGACACCACGGTAGAAGGGGATTTGTGCGGGGTTCAAGAGTCCGACTAGGGCAAACGGCAATAAGGCACTGTTTCTTTGTGCCCTCTTCCTCCCTGGACGGGGTGGCATGGGTGGGTGATCACGCCGACCTGCACCCCAAGGCGCTCGCTGGCTAGTGACCGGTAAGTCACCCGTGTTCCTGCACGTCATCGCGGGGTTCGGGCCCGCTGGAACCATGGCTGACCCATCGGAGCCGACCCTCCCCGATGGTGTGACAGTCGGGCTCCATGGGTCCCACTGAGGACCCCGCCGACCATCAGTACTATGACGGTTCGGCGCTCTTTGTGACGGCGCCACTGGGTCCACCCGTGTTCCCACAAGCACTGATCCATGGGTTTCCAGCCCGATCGCCCGTGCAGGGCGCCGAAGGCACGGGAAGCTGGCAGGTGCGGGACACGCCCCTGTTACTCAGCTCACGGAGGCTGGGAGAGGGCAGGTGCCTCCGCCGGTCCACGCAGCGTCCCGGAAGGAACCCCACGATGACCGTGACCCTCAGCATCCTCACCGCTACCACTCCCGCCGGGGCGGTGGAGTGGGCACGCCTGTTCTCCTACCAGCTGCCCTCCGGCCACGACCCGGGCCTCGAGGCCGTGCTCGAGTCCATGACCGAGGGCCGGCGCGTCCCCGGGCACACCTACGTGTGGGCGGACTACCGGGTCCCGGTCGAGCTGGTCCCCGCCTGCCTGCTGGACACCGAGCACGAGGCGGAAATCAGTCGGGGACGGATCAGCGGGTTCCACGGCGTGGATCTCATGTCCGTGGTGGCCGACCGCGAAGTGGCCCGAGCGCTGCTGCGCGAGCCCGAGCGCCCTGGTGCGGCCGACGGGGCCTTGATTCCAGCCGCCTGAGCGGCCCGATGGCGGCCCCGACGCGCTAGCATTTGCGATGGTCACCTACCCCCGGGGTGGCGCCCCCCGCCGTCGGAAGAGCCCTGCCGTGGACCCCCTCGCAGCCCACCCCTCACCGGTCCCGTGGCAGTTCCACGACCTGTCCCTGCGCGGGCGGGTGGTGGTGAGCCAGATGCCCCAGGCCGTCACCACGTTCCTGCTCTTCCTGGTCCTGGCGGTTGTCCAGGCACCCCTGCTGACCGACCCCCTGGTGCGGTGGGCCGGCGGACTCACCCTCGCCCTGACCCTGGCGTGCGCCCTGGTGCCCTGGGACCGGCTGCCCTACCGGTCCTACCTGGTGATCCCGGTGCTGGACTTCGTGCCGATCGGTCTCCTGTTCGAGGGCCTGTTCCCGCAGGTCCTCGGGGTGCCGTTCCTGGCAGCCCTGCCGGTGCTCTGGCTGGTGGCCTCGGCCCAGCTGCCCCGGACGGCCGCCCCGCTGGGGGCGCTGCTGACCGTGGCGATGCTGTGGGTGCCGCTGCTGCTGCGCCCCGGACCCGTCACCCTCACGGCCCTGGGCAATCCTTTGCTGATTCCCCTGATGATGCTGGCCATCGGCATCATGGCCCAGATCCTGATCAACAGCGCCGAGGCCAAGGACGCGCAGCTGCGCCACCTGCTGGCCGCCGGCGCCCGTCGGGAGCGTCTGCTCAGCACCGTGCTGGACTCGGTGGACGTCGGGGTGCTGGCCCTGGACGAGGCCGGCCGTCCGCTGCTCACCAACAACGGGCACCTGCACGCCTACGCCCAGCAGCGCCTGGCGCGCACGTCGTCGTCCTCGGCGATCCCGGTGCTGTACGACGGGGCAGGCGCCCCCTTGTCGGCCACGGCCAGGCCGATCGCCCGCGCGGTGGCGGGGGAGTCCTTCTCCGCGGACCTGGTGCGGGTGGGAGAGCCTCCCGCTCAGCAGGTGCTGTCCGTGACCGCCCGCGCCATGCGCGACGAGCACGGGCAGGCGGAGGGATCCGCGCTGTCCTTCAGCGACGTCACCGAACTCGTGGACGCCCTCCAAGCCAAGGACGAGTTCGTGGCCGGCATCTCCCACGAGCTGCGCACCCCGCTGACGTCCATCCGCGGCTACACC
Source organism: Kocuria sp. GQ42 (assembly GCF_059758435.1). NCBI lineage: Bacteria > Bacillati > Actinomycetota > Actinomycetes > Micrococcales > Micrococcaceae > Kocuria > Kocuria sp. GQ42. Next base: position 304,314 of record NZ_JCAXEN010000002.1, read on the forward strand.
GAGCTGCTGGCCATGGACGACCGGCTGCCCGGCTCCGCGCAGACCGGTCTGGAGGTGATCGAGCGCAACGCCGACCAGCTGCTGAGCCTGGTCGACGACCTCCTGAACTCCCACCGGGACGCCGCCGACCTGCACATCGTCCCGGCGGACCTCGTGGCGCTGCTCGAGCAGTCCGCCGAGGCCGCCCGGCCCCACGCCGACCGCGCCGGGATCACCGTGAAGGCCTGGGCACCGGACACCCTGGTGGTCGACTGCGACCCCGTGCGCATGCGCCAGGTGCTGGACAACCTCATCTCCAACGCCATCAAGTACTCGCCCGCCAACAGCACGGTGTTCGTGCTGGGCACCCAGTCGGGCGACTCCGCCCAGGTGCAGGTGATCGACCACGGCCACGGCATGTCCCCGGAGGAGGTCCGCCGGGTGTTCGAGAAGTTCTACCGCGGCGCCACCGCCCGGATGAGCACCACCCCGGGCCTGGGCATCGGGCTCGCCCTGAGCAAGGCCATCATCGAGCAGCACCGCGGAACCCTGACCTGCCACAGCACCCTGGGCGAGGGCACCGTGTTCACCCTGACGCTGCCGATGACCGCACCACAGGATGCGGTCCCGGAAGGCGCGATCGGACGACGCGGCGCCGACCGCAGCGCCGCCGCCGGATTGTGAGCTCCGGACCCGGCTGAGTCCCTGCGCCGAGAAAGGTCCCGCCGGTGTTCCGGCGGGACCTTGCTCGGGACTGACCGATGGATCAGTGCTTGTTGTCGACGTACTGGACCTTGTACCAGGTGTTGTGCTTCTTGTACTGGCAGACCTTGTACCAGTGCTTCACGTTGTGCTTCTCGACGTACTGGGCGTGCTTGTGCGCCCAGTCGTACTTGACGTGGCACTTGTCAGCGGCGTACTTCGCGGCCCAGTCGTGGTGGCTGTGCTTGTAGTGCTCCACGGCGTGCCACTTCTTGTACTTGTGGTCGTACTTCCAGTGGCTGACCTGGATGTACTTGTCATGCTTCTCGTACTTCTTCTCCGCCTTCTGGTCGGCGAGCGGCAGACTGGCTGCGGCGCCGACGGATGTGGTATCCGAAACCTCTGCCGATGCCGAAGCCGGTGCGACGAACGCTCCGGTCATGAGCGCGCCGGCCATCGTGGCGGCGGCGATCCTCCTGCGCAGATTCTTCATTTTTCCCCCCGATGAGTGGACACCATCGAGCCTACGCCGCTGGTCAGAGGCCACTTCGGGGCTGCGGTCAAGATCGGGCACCAGGTGCGTCACGAGTCGAAAATACCGGGACGTATGCGGTTCGATTGATGTCGCAGTACGTGCGAGCCGGCCTGACGGATGCCGTCAGTGCGCGCCTTCCTTGGCGACCACGGCCTTGACCGTGCGCAGCAGGATCACGAAGTCCTGGACCGGGGACCAGTTCTCCACGTAGTAGAGGTCCAGGCGCACGGCCTGCTCCCAGTCCAGGTCGTCGCGGCCCGAGACCTGCCACAGCCCGGTGATGCCGGGCTTGACCCGCAGCCGGCGGTGCACGTGCTCCTCGTACTGAGCGACCTCCGAGGGCAGCGGCGGGCGCGGGCCCACCAGGGACATCTCGCCCTTGAGGACGTTGAGGAACTGCGGCAGCTCGTCGAGGCTGTACTTGCGCATCCATCGCCCCGGGGTGGTGACCCGGGGGTCGTCGGCCATGAAGAACAGCACCCCGCCCTTGGCGTCGTTGGCGGCCATGAGCTCGGCCTTGCGCTCCTCGGCGTCGGTGTACATGGAGCGGAACTTCAGCATCCTGAAGGTCGTCCCGTCGAGGCCGGTGCGCTCCTGGGTGAACAGAACGGGCCCGCCGTCGTGCGCCTTGACGATCGCGGCGAGCACGAGCATCACGGGGGACAGGGCCACCAGCGCGGTGAGCGCGCCGACGATGTCGACCGAGCGCTTGAGCATCCGCCGGGAGCGGCTCAGCCGCGGGGTGGAGACGTGGATCAGGGGCAGGCCGGCCATCTGCTGGGTGTGGATGCGCGGGCCGGCGATGTCGGTGAGTCCGGTGTCGAGGACCAAGCGGATCCGCTCGTCGGCCAGGTACCAGGACAGGTGCCGGACCTCCTCCGAGCTCAGCGGCGCGGACGCGGCCATCACCAGGGTCTCGATCCGGTGGGTGCGGCACGCGGCCACGATCCCCTCCACGCTGGGCGCCTCCCCGGCCGGCAGCATGTTCTGGGGCATCGGTACCCGGGCCAGGTGGTGCGGCAGGACCCGGGACGACGACGGCGCGTAGACCGCCACCGGGTCGAAGCCCGCGGCCGGGTTCTGCTGCAGGGACTTGAGCATCTCCACAACCCCCGGCACGCGCCCGACCACCAGGGTCCGGGACATGGCCTCGCCGGCCATTCGGCGGCGGGTCAGCCCCCGCCGCACCAGGCCGCGTCCCGCCAGCAGCAGGAGCGTGCCCAGCGGCAGGGCGATCACCACGTAGCTGCGGGCCATCGGCACGTTCAGCACGTAGGACAGGATCGCCAGGGCGCCGAAGAGCACCAGCGTGGCGGAGACCACCTGCCGGTTCTCCTCCACGGCGTAGCCGATCAGGCGCACGTCGCGGGCGCCCCGCAGTTCCAGCCAGCCCCACCAGGCGGCACCCAGCACGGCGCCGACCAGCCAATAGGGCACGGTGAGCCGGCCGAGCTCCAGGGCCTCCTGGTCGAGGCCGAAGCGCATCAGTTGCGTCAGCACGAGCGTGGCCGCCAGGGCCAGCGCGTCCCCGCGACGCAGGCTGCTGATATGGGTCTCCCGCCAGGCGGCAGGTCGCACGGACATGTTCTTCTTGAGCACGTTGGTCACTCCCCCCGAGTGTGCGGGGGCCGGAACACTCCTCCTACGCCCCCCGGCGTGGTTCCGGCCCCCATCGATGACTTTACAAGTGCACATCGATGTAAACAGGTGCTTAACAGGGGACAGTCCCGAGGGGTTGATGCGCCACTGTCTTTGCTAGCGTAAATGCAAGCGCATGTTCGCCGGTCCCCAGGGCTGGTGGTCGCGAGACGTGCGCTGCAGGGGTGCCGGTCCGCCGGCGGGATCCGGGGGGATCCCGCCGCACCACGGACGGCGCTCCTTGTCCGAGAGGCCGGCCCGGTTCCCGGGTCCCGGCGGGGGAGCGAGGCGCCGCAGAGGCGCAGCACAGGGGGAGTTCGCATGTTGAAGCACCAGTCCCGTGACCGGAGCACGGACCCGATCGAGATCCCGGTCAGCGGTGTCCGCGTGACGCCGATGGACGCCGAGGAGCTGCACCGGTGGATCTCGGCCACGTGGCAGGAGCGGCGCAAGGCCGCCGTCCTCGCCCACAATCTGCACAGTCTCTACACCTGGGAGGTCAACCCGACCTTCCGCGCCTTCTACGAGAAGGCCGACGTGGTGCTGACGGACGGGTTCCCCGTCCTGAAGCTGGCCAAGTGGCGGTCCGGGCGCGACCTCAGCGCCAAGCGGCACCGCCTCGGCACCCTGGACTGGCTGCCCGGCCTGATGGGTCGCACCCCGGTGCGGCGCGTCGCCGTCGTCGGTGCGACCTCCGCCGGCAACGCCCGTACGGTTGACCTGCTCCGGCGGGACGCGTCCGCCGGGCGGATCGAGGGCTGGCCGGGGGAGGGGTGGAACCCCGTGCTGGAGGACCACATCGTCCGGTCCCTCCAGGAGTTCCGGCCGGACTTCGTGATCGTGGGCCTGGGCATGCCGCTGCAGGAGGAGTTCCTCAGCCGGCGCTGGGAGGAATTGCCCACGGCGATCTACGCGGCCGTCGGCGGCGGGATCGACGAGTACGCCGGCATCCAGAAGCCGCCGCCGCGCTGGCTCGGGCCGATCGGCCTGGAGTGGGCGTACCGGCTGGTGACACAGCCGAAGCGGCTGGGCCACCGGTACGTCGTCGAGCCGTGGATCCTGGCCTACCTGCTCGTGACCAAGGCGGTCCGGCGGGGTGCCGTCGCCTGAGCCGACCCGTCGTGAGGGCCCGGGACATCCGTCCGGGCCCGTCGGGTTCCGTGGGTCGTGCTAGCCTTGTGCGGTTGCCAAGGCGAGGGGACCCCTGCGGGTCCCGTGATCGACGACGGCTGGTTGAACGTTCCCGCCCCCACCGGCGCGGCGCCCCACAAGGCGCGCAGCCCGGAGTCCAGACGACGGGGGAGGGTCTGCGGCCGGTATCGCCTGGCCATTCAGACGACAGACCCGACTTCGAGGAGTTCCCATGGCTGACACCATCCGCATCCCGGCCACCACGCGCAGCGACTTCGGCAAGGGCTACGCCCGCCGCATCCGCAACAACGACCAGATCCCCGCGGTCGTCTACGGCCACGGCGCCGAGCCGCAGCACGTGATCATCCCCGGCCACGAGACCATGCTCGCCGTGCGCCACTCCAACGCCGTGCTCGAGCTCGACGTCGAGGGCAGCACGCAGCTGGTCATGGTCAAGGACATCCAGCGCCACGCCACCCGCCCCGAGATCCTGCACATCGACCTCCTCGCCGTGCGCCGCGGCGAGCGCGTCGAGGTCGAGATCCCCGTCCACGTCATCGGCGAGGTCGACCCGACCGCCGTGCACAACGTCGAGGAGAACACCCTCACCGTCGAGGCCGACGCCCTGAACGTGCCGGACTCCGTCACCATCAACCTCGACGGCCACGGCGTGGGTGACCACGTCTACGCCGCCGACGTCCGCCTGCCCGAGGGCGTGACCATGGTCTCCGACCCGGAGCTGCTGGTCATCAACGTCTCCGAGCCCCAGGCCCAGGACCTCGGCGACACCGAGGGCGAGACCGAGGCCCCCGAGGGCGACGTCGTCGCCGAGAACGAGGCCTGAGCCTCACCGCTCACCCGATCCACGTGATCCACGAAGTGCGGGGCGGCTTGCGAGCCGCCCCGCACTTCGCATGACCGCACTCTTCACCACTTCGATGGAGGCACCGATGTCCGACGCATGGCTGGTCGTGGGACTGGGCAACCCCGGGCCCGAGTACGCCCGGACCCGGCACAACGTGGGGCAGATGGTCCTCGACGAGCTCGCCTCCCGGCTCGGCGGGACCTTCAAGGTGCACAAGACCCGCGCCCAGGTCCTGGAGTCCCGGCTGCGCCCGGGCGGCCCGCGCGTGGTGCTGGCCAAGCCCATGACCTACATGAACACCTCCGGCGGACCCGTGGCCGGCCTCGCCAAGTTCTACGGCATCCCCGCCGAGCGGGTCATCGCCGTGCACGACGAGATCGACATCCCCTTCGCCGCCCTCAAGCTCAAGATCGGCGGGGGAGAGGGCGGGCACAACGGCCTGCGGGACATGTCCAAGGCCCTGTCCACCAAGGACTACTACCGCGTGCGCGTGGGCGTGGGCCGCCCGCCGGGCCGGATGGACGCCGCCTCCTACGTGCTCAAGCCGTTCTCCTCCACCGAGGGGAAAGAACTGCCCTTCCTGCTCGACGACGCCGCGGACGCGGTGGAGCACCTCGTCGAGAACGGACTCCTCGAGGCGCAGCAGAAGTTCCACGCGCGGTGATTCCCGCCCGGGTGCTGTGGAAGCGTGAGACCGCAGCGTCCCGGCCCGTGCGCATCGCCGGCGCGGTCATGGTGGTCAACGCCCTGCTGCTGACTGCGCACGTCCTCCATCGCAGCGGGTTCGTCCTGGACCCGGACGGCGGCTCGTTTTCTCTTTTCCGCTCGAGCGCCCTGTGGAACGGCGGGATCGACGGCTCCCTGATGGAGCTCTTCGGGCTGCTCCAGCTCGGCGCCGCCGCCGTCCTTCTTCTTCGCCTGTGTCTGCGGGACTCGGCACACCGGGTGCTCGCCGCGTGGGGCGGTATCTTCCTGCTGCTGATCGCCGACGACCTCTTCCGCATCCACGAGCGGGTGGGTGCCCGTCTCGCCCTGGACCGGCTGCTGCCCTCGCTGGGCGCGACCACCGCCCAGGAGCTCGGCGGACTGCTGTTCTGGGCGGTGTCCGGACTCGTGCTGGTGGGTGGTCTGATCCACCTGCACCGCCGGAGCGGAGCCCGCGCGCGCACCGAGTCCTGGGCGCTGCTGGCCACCGTGGTGCCCTTTGTACTCGTCGCCGTGGGCTACGTTCTGGTGGGCGCCGTCCGCCCCAGTCTGTTCGGCGGCCCCTGGGGCGAGGTGGCGGCGATGGTACGGATCACGGTGAAGCTGCTGACCATGACATGCCTGCTGGTCCGAGCCTTGCGGATCGCGGTTCCCACCCCCAGCAGACCCGCGCCTCCTCGAGGCGAGCCGAGCCCACGCGGCCAATAAGTCGTGTCAAAGAGCGACGCTTTCTAACGCATTCGCAATGAGAGCAGATGCTTGCGAGTCCTCGGTCCAGGAGACGGCGGCAGTTCAGGCCGCCGCCAGCCGCCTGTCCCCATATATGTGGGTATCTGCTGCCCTGAAGTGCGGCTTGACTGGCCCCGATGTGCAGCAGTACTCGCACGGGCCCGGGGGGGCACTTCGAGAACGTGGACGCGAGGAAGAGTCCTCCGATCGTCCACATTCTTCTCATCAAGGGGATCGGGGGATTCCAGATGCATCGGAAATCAGAACGTCCATCGGGAGAGCACAGAGGGGAGCTGCTCCTCCCGCCGCGCAGTGCACGTTCGCACAGCGAGGGCCTGTGGGGCCCGTATCGGAGAGACGCGGTGTTCTCCCGGTCCGTGTGGCTCGCAGCCTCGGTGATCTCGGGTTCAGCGGTCGTGCTGACGTCGACAGGATTCTCGGCCGCGCCGTCCTACATGCTTCCCATCGCACCGGCGGCCGAGCACGCCGCGGAAGTTGAGGAACTGGTCGCCAACGGCTCTCTGGCGGAGGGAGAAGGCACTCCGGACTGCTTCTTCTCGGCCGGTTGGGGCGACCGCACTGTGCAGGGCGGACTGTCCACCGATGTGCCGGCAGGAGCCGAGGCGGGTGCCCGGTCCTACTCCCTGCAGGTCAGCGGCTATGTCTCCGGTGATGCCAAGCTGCTGCAGGCGGAGACGGACGGGTGCGCACCAACGGTCACCGCAGGGCAGAGCTACGACCTGTCCATCGACTACAAGTCCACCAGCGACCGCAATTCGGTGACCGTGTTCGTGCACACGGCGGACGGGTGGCAGTACTACGCCGATCTGAAGATGCTCCCGGCCAGCACGGAGTGGACCACCGCCCAGGCCCGGATCGACAACCTCCCTGAGGGCGTCGACCGGGTGTCCTTCGGGATCTCCCTCTCGGGCGACGGCGAGCTGAAGACCACGAACTACTCCCTACATCAGACGCCGCCACCGCCTCCGCCTCCGGGCGACGGCGAGCTGATCGTCAACGGGGCCCTGGCCGTCGGCGACGAGATCCCGACCTGTTTCCTGCCGGCCGGCTGGGGGGACCGGACGCTTCAACGGGAACTCGACACCGATGTGCCGGCAGGAGCCGAGGCGGGTGCCCGGTCCTACTCCCTGCAGGTCAGCGGCTATGTCTCCGGTGATGCCAAGCTGCTGCAGGCGGAGACGGACGGGTGCGCACCAACGGTCACCGCAGGGCAGAGCTACGACCTGTCCATCGACTACAAGTCCACCAGCGACCGCAATTCGGTGACCGTGTTCGTGCACACGGCGGACGGGTGGCAGTACTACGCCGATCTGAAGATGCTCCCGGCCAGCACGGAGTGGACCACCGCCCAGGCCCGGATCGACAACCTCCCTGAGGGCGTCGACCGGGTGTCCTTCGGGATCTCCCTCTCGGGCGACGGCGAGCTGAAGACCACGAACTACTCCCTACGGCAAGTAGAGACCGAGCCGCCACCTCCACCGCAGTCACCCGAGCTGGCCGGTCAGTGGGATGTGCTCGAGAGCGAGCTGCCCATCCGGGCCATCCACACCACCCTGTTGCACGACGGACGGCTGCTGCTCATTGCGGGATCGGGCAACGATGGCAACCTGTTCGCAGCAGGGACTTTCCGTGCTGTCGTGTGGAATCCGGCCACGAACGACTTCCAGGAGGTCCCGGTGCCCTACGACATGTTCTGCGCCGGCCACGTGACGCTGCCGGACGGCAAGGTTCTGCTGGCCGGGGGCACGTTGGCCTTCCCCGAGGAGGACGAGGGCCCCAACACGTTCAAGGGATCCAAGGAGAGCTACTACTTCGACCCGGCGGACGACACGTTCCACAAGACCGGTGACATGACCGGTGCGCACTGGTACCCATCCCTGACGAAGCTGGGCAACGGGGACGTCTGGTCGGCCGGCGGTCTCGACGAGAAGGCCGAGGGGACCGTGCTCACCGAGATGTTCGACTACTCCTCGATGAGCTGGCTGCCACAGAACAGCGTCCCCCAGACCTGGAGCTATTGGGGTACCTACCCGCACATGTTCCTTCTGGATGACGGGAAGATGTTCTACACCGGCGCCCACACCTTCGGAAACGGCCTGCCGGGTACGGGTGCATCCATCTACGACTGGGAGGCCGCGGCGATCTGGGACGTTCCCGGACTGCGGGAGAAGGACCTGCGGGACCAGGCTGGTTCCGTCTTCATCGGGCCGGCCCAGGACCAGCGCATCATGATCGTCGGTGGTGGGAACACGGACACCAACCTGCCCGCGACGAACTTCGTCGACATCATCGACCTCAACCAGGAGACCCCGGCGTATGAACCGGGGCCCGATTTGCCAGGCCCCGGCAAGGCCTACGTGAACCTCGTGAACCTCCCCGACAGGACCGTGCTGGCCGCCAATGGCGCCCAGTACAACCGCAGCGGTGATGTGCTCACCGCCTCCCTGTTCGACCCGGAGGCCAACAGCTGGATGTCCATCGACCCGGACCCGGTGGGCCGCAACTACCACTCCACGTCCATCCTGCTGCCCGACGGCCGCGTCGCCGTATTCGGCTCGAACCCCGCCGACAATTCCTTCGACTTCAGGATCTCCGTCTACAGCCCGCCGTACCTGTTCCAGGGCTCCAGGCCCCAGGTCCTGCAAGCTCCGGAGTCTGCCGGGCACGGAGACGTCATTGAACTCGGAGTGGAGGGCGACGTGGTCTCCGCCTCCCTGATGGCGCCGATGTCCTCGACGCATCAGACCGATACCAACGCTCGACTCGTCGACCTGCCGCTGGCGGGCGAGGGGAACACCAGAACGGTGCAGGTGCCGGACAACCCGAATCTGGTGCCCCCTGGTCCGTACATGCTGACGGTGCTCGATGCGAGCGGCGTTCCCAGCGAAGCGAAGTGGGTGTGGATCTCATGAATACATGGAAGCGGGGAAGCGGTCGGCTGGTAGCGCTGACCGGAGCGGCGCTGGTGGTGCCGTTGGCAGTCGGTGCCGCGGTGGTCGCAGCCGAACCAGATGAGCCGGGTGCGACCAGGTCTCCCGTCGCCGCCGAACGTCGTCCGTCCACAGTGCCGGAAGTCGCATCCACCACGCCGCCAGTCGCGGATCAGGATACGGGCTCCGGGGACCAGGACGCCCCCGAGCCGACGAGCCCCGTGCCCGGCGACGAACGGAAGCAGCCGGCGTCGCCAGGACCGGATGCCGCTCCGGGTCAGCCTGGGAGCCTGACGGACGTGGCTGGTCGGAAGCCGCCGGCGTCACGCGTGAAGGCGCCCCAGAGCGGCGGCCTCGAACAGGCTGCAGGGCGAAAGCCCGAGAACGACCAGGGAGCGAGGGGCCGGTCCGATGAAGCGCGGGACAGGACCAAAGGTCTGACCAAGCGCTCTGCGGTGACGCCGGGAAAGGTACACGACGCGGACACCGCCCCAGGCGGTTGCCTTGCGGAGTACGGCGCCGACGGGCAGTGCCTGCCGACGATCCCGCCCAGCCTCGCCAAGCACGTCCAGGACATGAAGAAGGCGGGCCAGGACGTGAACTCCATGCCGCACAACTGGGACTGTGCCGAACTGCGGACCTATTTCCCGGACGGCATCACGGTCCGGCAGGCCGGCAAGGATCCACAGTCCTTGGACACCGACAAGGACGGCGTCGCCTGCGGTGCAGGCGACTGAGCGTTCCGCACGACACAGGAGGCCCGCGACCATTCCGGTCAGCGGGGCCTTCCTGTTGTGACGTGGCGGGTCGGCGGAGCACACCGCCGGCGGCTCCGAAGCCTGCGTGGCCGGAGTGGACCATTCTTGGCGGAAACCGCGCCCCGGCGTCACTCCTGGACGCGGTGCACGGTCCATTCGCCGAAGGTCTGCACCCGCACAGAGTTGTCCAGCGCACGCTGCGCGATGTCGAGTTCAAGATCCTCGATGGTCGACTCGGTGTAAGGGCCGAGCACGACCCACTCGATGCCCCGCCATCCGTCCGGGTGCTCCACACGGAACTGGGGGTCGAGGTCGGCCTTCTCGATCGCCACCACCTCCCACGGATCCTCACGCCCATCGGCATAGAGGTCCGGCCACAGGGCGTAGGGAACCAGCACGGTGTCCTCGCGGGGTACTTGGCGCTGCACCCATTCGAGGGTCGAGTGCCAGTCCGAGTTTCTTTCCTGGGTCAGCAGGACGCGGTTCTGCGCCGACCACTGCGGAACCAGGGTCAGCCCCACGACGGTCAGGAGGCTTACGACGGCCGCTCCTCGGGTGGCCGTCCGTACTCGGGGGGCCGCGGATGCTGTTGAGCGGTCCAACCAACCCCACAGCATCTCGAGAGCGGTCCCGATCGACAGGGCCAGGAACGGCACGGCACCGATGATGTACATCGCGGGAAGGTAGCCGTTCGGCAGGACGACGGGAAGGGAGAAGAACGCCATCGCCACTGCGAGCCAAGCACTGCTGCGGCGCGTCAGACAGGCGAGGCCTGCCAGCAGACCGGCGACGATGAGGAGTTTGTCGTAGTTCAGCCAACCCTCCAGCAAAGTGGCCCGACCAGAACCGCTCGTCCAGACAGCCCCGGACCCGTTGCGGTTCACCAGCTGGTGGGCCAGTGCGTCCTGGAGCGACACCCGGTCCGCGCTGGCCAGCAGCTCCCAGTTGAGGAGCGCCATCAGGGGATAGAAGCTGAGGACCAGGCCACCCACCACAAGAAATCCGACCACTGAGAACGCACGGTTCGACCAGGTGGGACGGTTGACCAGGGCGACCAGCAGTCCTGGGCCGAAGACCGCCATGGTCTCCTTCGACAGCACGGCCAGGGCGAAGAAGACGCCGGCACCGATGTGGTGCCACAAAGCCTTGCGCTCGTTCAGTGCCAGGTAGAAGGCCAGCAGGAGCCAGGGAACGGCGACGTTGTCGAGGTAGACCTGCCGTCCCAGGGACAGGGACAGAGGAGACAGCAACACCAGGGCAGCGGTCAGCACCGCCAAGGTCGAGCGGACCCGCATCCGCCGGGCAATCAGGTAGGTCAGGACGACGGTGGCCACGAAGAACGGGACGACGGCTAGACGGGTGGCTCCCACGTAAGTACCGTCGCCCAGTTCCAGTCCTTCGGGCAACCACGCCAGGGCACTCAGCTGGATCCAGCCCAGCGGAGGATGATCGTACAGGTAGGTGTACGGCGCCAGATCACCGTCCAGCACGCTGAAGGCCTGAGCGGTGTACGTCCCCTCGTCGTCCATGTAGGGCGAGGAACCCGTGAGGTTCCACGCACCGAGCACCGCTGCGGTGGTGCCGAGCACGACCAGAACGATGAGGTCGAACCACCCGATACGCCCGTCACCGGAGGTACGGATGTCGACCCGGTCGGGTTGTGCGGAGACGACGGACGTGAAGCCACCCGACAGGTGTTTCGAGGGTGCGGTCATCGTGGCAACGTGCCTGGCGCCATCAGATCGGCCGACCTCACGGGGCCCCCTCTGCGAGACGAGCGGTGGACGGTGCCATACCGGGTGCCCGTACCGCTCTCACCCGCCCGGCCGATGCCGGTGCCCGGTCGACGACCGGAGGAACCTCCCGGTAGACCACACGCGCATGGTAGAGGTACCGCAGAAGGAAAGCCCCCACGAGCGTGCCGGCCTGGGCGACCAGGCTGGGGACGCCAATGAGTTCCACGATCAACCACAGCAGTGGCAGGCGAAGGGCCGCGTCGACGTTGTTGAACCCGAAGGACTGCAGAAACCGCCGGCGCAGTGGGCCCGCGTGTTGCCGATCGGCATGGAAGACCACCCGTTCCTGCATCAGGAAGTTGGTCAAAATCGTGATTTCCGCCGCAACGATTGCGGCGACGAGATAGTGCACACCGAGGGTCATGAGCACCCCCATGATCAACAGGTTCAGCACCGCCCCAAGGCCGCCCACCATTCCGAAGCCCGCGATCTTGCCGAAGCGCAACCCGGCCAGTTGATGCAGGAAACGGAATCCCTCCTTCAGCGTGGCCTTGGACTCTCCCGCGAACCGTGCGCCGAAGACGAACGGCACCTCCACCACGCTGAGCCGATGACGGCAGAGGATCTCCAGCAAGATCTTGAAGCCCGTTGGTTTGAGCCGTTCGGTCCGGACCGCGGCCCGCCGGAACCCGAAGAAACCGGTCATGGGGTCGCTGCAGTGCATGAGACGTCCGGGGAACATCGTCTGCGACAGCACCGTCGCCCCGGATGAGACCAATCGCCGCGCCCCGTTCGCCAATCCACTGGCGCTACCGCCGTTGCCGCAGTACCGCGAAGCGACGACGACCTCGGCGTCGGATTCCCGTAGACGGTCGAGGATCAGCGGAATCATTTCCGGAGGATGTTGCAGATCCGCGTCCATGACGAGGGCGTACACGGCATTGCTGGAGCGGACGCCTTCGATGACAGCACCGCTCAGCCCTCCCACGGGTTCGTCACGGCGGATCAGGCGCACCGGGACGGCGCTCCCCGCGGCGGACGCCTTGATGACCTCGGGCGTGTCATCCCGGGAGTCATCCACGAAGACGATCTCGGCACTGATGCCTTTGCAGGCCAGCTCTACCCTGCGCACGAGCTCGGCGACGTTGGGCGCCTCGTTGTAGGTCGGCACGATGACGGTCAGCTCCATGGCCTTGTTCCCCCTGATGGTCTCGCTGCTGCGTGAGGCGGGCGTGTGGTCTCCGCCGGCCGGATCTACTGGTTCTGCACGCGGTGGACGCTCCAACCGCCGAAGGTCTGCACCGGAACGGAGTTCTCGAGCGCGTCCCCGGCCATGGTGAGTCCGAGCTGATCAATGTTCGCCTGCACGAAGGGGCCGACGATGACCCAGTCGATCGCTTCTACCCCGTCCGGGTGCTCGCTCAGGAACTCGGGGTCCAGATCCGCCTTCTCGGTCGCGACGACGGTCCAGGCGTCGGCCCACCCACTGGCCCTGAGGTCCTGCCACATCGAGTACGGCGCCAGGATCGTGTCATCCCGGGGGACGTTGTTCTCGGTCCACTCCAGAGCGGAATGCCAGTCGTGATTGGTCTGCTGCGTCAGCAGGGTCTTGTTCTGGCCGACCCAATGCGGAACAACCGTGGTCATGAGCCCGAAGACGATTGCCACCGCGCCCACGACCCGTAGCACTGGTCGAACGGCCGGTCCCTGGCGCTTGGCGAACCTCTCCAGCCAACCCCAGACCATGTTGAGGCTGCATCCGATGGCAAGGGCGAGGAATGGCAGAATGCCGATGATGTACATGGCGGGCAGGTAGCCCTCGCCCGTGACGATGGGCACGGAGAAGGACACGATGCCGACCGGGATCCACATCGTTCGTCGCTGCAGTAGGCAGAGCAGCGCGGTCGCGAGACCGACGACGATGAGAAAACGGTCGTAGAACAGCCAGCTCTGAAGCAGCTCCGCCCTGCTCGAGCCGGCCTCCCAAACCGATCCGGACCCCGATCGGGTGAGGAATTGGTACACCAGCGCATCCTGCAGGGAGACGTGACCGGGGCCGGAGAAAAACTCGCCTCGGAGCAATGCCAACAGCGGGTAGAAAGCCAGAGCTGCCCCCCCGACGACCAGAAAACCGACAACGGAGAAGGTGCGGTTCACCCACGAGGGCCGGTTCAGCAGGGCGAGCAACAGCGACGGCCCAAAAATGGCCAGCGTCTCCTTGGACAGCACCGCTACGGCGAAGAAAACACCGGCGCCGATGTGATGCCACAGAGCGTTGCGCGGAGAGAGCACCAAGTAGTAGGCCAGCAGCAACCACGTCACGCCGATGTTGTCGAGGTAGACCTGCCGGCCGATCGTCAGGGCCAGGGGAGAGAGCGCGAACAGTGCCGCCGCCAGCACCGCCAGCGGGCGTCGCACCTCCAGCCGGCGGGCGATCAGGTAGATCAGGGCTCCGGTGGCGACGAAGAACGGAGCGATGACCATTCGGGCCGCGCCGATATACGTATCTCCGCCCAGCCCGAGCAACTGTGGCAGCCAAATCAACGAACTCAGTTGGATCCAGCCCAAGGGCGGGTGGTCGTACCAGTAGGTGTAGGGGGCCAGTTCCCCGTCCTCCAACACGCTGAAAGCCTGCGCCGTGTAGGTGCCCTCGTCGTCCTGATAGACGGAGGACTCGGTGATGTTCCATACGCTCAGCACAGCCAGTGCCACAACCAGGGCCGCGAGAACCACGTGCTCGCGCGGGGCGCGCCGTGCGCTGTCCAGCATGCGAGCCCATTTTCCGAGATCAGTCCCGTCATGTGGCTGCGCCTGGGAAATGGTGACGGTTGTCACCCCAGTAGTTGCCGTGGAGTGACTCATGCTCCAACAACCTTTCTTGCGCCCTGGACGTAGGCGAGGTGAGCTCCCGAGTGAGCCGTCTTCTCCCACCGAAAGTCGCCGCGGTAGAACTTGACCAGCGCACGCACGGCCGCGAACGCCAGAACCACTTGGTAGAACGGAGTGCTCACCACTAGTCGTACGTAGTCGTACGGGCCGACCTGGTAGTGGTGGTCACGACCGAACTCGTGCAGCATGCAGACGTCGAACGCGACAGTGGCCAGCGTCGGGACCAGCGGAAGAAAGGCAATGAGAGTCACCGCCACCGGGAACTGGCCCCAGACGGCGGCCACGATCGCAATGGGAATGACCACCCCGGCGAAAGCCATGAAGTGCTGTTGCATAAGGGTCCACCAGGCCAGCGCACGCCGGCGGCGGGTGGGCAGTTGCTTCCAGTCGCCCTTGGCGTACACCTGCATGAAGCCCAAGGACCAGCGCGTGCGCTGCTTGATCAGGCTCTTGAGAGAGTCCGGGGTCTCTTCCCGGGTGACGAGGTCCGCGGAGTAGGCCACGACGATCTCCCTACCCAGCGTGGACAACCGTACGCCCATGTCGCAGTCCTCGGCGAGGCAGTTGGTGTCCCATCCCCCGACCTCGTTCAGCACGTCCCGCTTGATGAAAACGGTGTTGCCGCCGAGGGGGATGAAGCCCTTGTTGGCGTGCGCGTGCAGCCGCGACCGGAACCACGTGAAGTACTCGAGGCAGTTGCGCAACGAGTACCAGGTGTCCTTGAAGTTGATCAGCTGGACGGCGCCCTGGACCACGTCCGCGTTGCGTGCCACGAAGCAACTGTCGATGTTGCGCAAAAGGTCCGGGGCCGCGATGGACTCGGCGTCGAACACCCCGACGATGTCGTTGCGGCAGATGGTGAGTGCCGCGTTGAGCTGGAGAGGTTTGTTCTTCACGGCGCTGCCCTCCACGCTCACCCGGACCTTATCCGCGTGCTCCGAGGCGAGTTGATGGGCGATGTTTACCGTCTTGGGGTCGTCGTGCCCCACAGAGATGATGATCTCGACATCCCGGTGCGTTTGGTTGAGCAAAGCATTGAGAGTCGCCCGCATGACGGGTTCCTGTTCGTGGCGGCAGGGCATGATGAGGGAGAACGAATTGTGCTCCTCCTGCAACAGCCCTCCGTAAAAGGTCCGTTCCTGCGTCTTGGGATCCCACCAGGCATAGGTGTTCAAGTACAACGTGGATGTCGCAATTGCGAAAAGCGCTACGGCGATCATCACGATCAGGCCGGACAGCAGTACAGCGAGCATAGTTCTCCCCCCGGAGATGCTGAATACATGCGTGATCTACCGAGGGCGGCAACGCGGCCCGTCGGTGGTCGCCGATTGGCGACGCTCAGAATTCCTGGGCGGATTGTCCCCAGTCCGAAACGCTCGAGCTGGTGGCGTCAGTGACTGCAACAGTCGAACTCGCACCTGTCATGCGGTCCGCTCCACCCACCATCGATGCATGCATTGCGGCTCCCCCTTGAAAACCGAGTCGATCTTGGTAGCACTCGACTGATGAACAGCCAGCACGCCGCATGATCCTGTCGAATCCCTGGTTCGTCCCCCAGCCAGCTGTGCCGACTGTTCCCCTGACGATCCAAGTGAGCTTAGGTTCTCAGCTCGACCAGCGGGTCTGCTAATTGCCACATTTCTACATATATCTGCTTGAAGTTGAGAAGGCATGCATTTGCAGTGATATCGCAGGTCAGAGGTGCCTGATGGGACGCTGGAGTTGACGTCCGGTGAATCGGCCGTGTCGGTCGAAATGGGGACGAAACTTAAATCGGCGCCCCCATAACGGTCTACAAGGAGACTGTGCTCGCTGATCGTTCGTGACCGTGTGTTGCACTCGGCCCGGATCAGGCTAGGGCACAGGCCTGTCCTAGATCCGTGGCCAGCCGTGGTGCCCAGCACACCGCTAGCGATCGATCCGAATTCGCGTCCGGAAAGATCTAGTCGCGTACCCGTGGAGGTGCCCGGTTACCTCGGCAAGGGTGGATATGCGTTCTGCACTAGATCGAGTGCCTGTTCGCCGAACCATTTTCCTGCTGGGGGAGGAACCGTGCCCCAGGCCGGATCCGTCGCCCCGGTCTCCAGCCCGCGGTCACAGGTGCCGTCGGATTCGCCCGGAATCTTGATCCACAGGAAGGCGTCAGCGAGTTCGTTCCCGGTGTTGGTCGTAGGCATTCGACCGAGGCCTCGTCCGGGAGGATTGCACCATGTCTGCGGATCCGGGTAGGCCCGGTCCGGCGTCCAGGGCCCCTGACCGTTTCGGCTCGTATCGATGACAAAGTGCGCAAGATCCCGGCTCTCCGGGGAGTCACCCGTTGCGGTGTCGACGTGCCGGGCATACCAGGCGTCCGTTCGTGCCCAGGTCGAGAAGTCGTCGGAGCGCGCGGGATAGTACTGGTTGGCGCACCGGTCGAAGGCGCCCGCTTCGATGGTCGTGCCATAGTGGATGCATTTCGAGACCCACGTTCCGTACGCAAGTTGTTCGTCGGTTCGCTCGTAGTTGGCGACGTTGAGGGCGAAGCCGTCCGCTTTTTGCACGCCGGCCAGCGCCAAGCGTTGCGCAGCATCGCCCACGGCGAGCCAGCCGCTGTGCGTTCCGTCGAGGTACACGCGGGTGTTGGGCAGCGCTTTCAGCCTCTCCACGGCATAGTTGAGCATCTCGAACCGGTCCTCGGCGGCGGTCACGGGGTTCCCTCCGGTCGGCCGGCACGAGTCCAGCTCACCGCTGACGCCGGTGTACCACGGAATCATGCCGAGCGAATCGGGCTCCAGGATCAGCATGACTCCTCGGTCTTGGATGCCTTCGGCGATGCCATCGATCCACGACCTGTAGTGCTCCGCAGTGGCAGAGCCTCCCGATGAATACAGCGAGCAGTCACGGAACGGCAGGTTGTAGGCAACCAGTACCGGAACCCGATTCTCGTCTGCCGCGCGACGAATGGATTGGCGCACCTGTTGCCGTACATCGTTCGGCTGACTGGAAGTCAACCAATCGGCCTGGGGGGTCGATGCCAATGTGCGCAACCCCGCTGCGGCCACCTCGTTGCCAGAGGCCTCCAGCCTGGCCGCCTGCTCCAGGGCTTCGAGGACATGACTCGGCCGCTGGTGGGGAAACGTCATCCCGTCCATGATACCGACCGCTGCTGGCAAGCCGGCGAGGCCGGCCACGGCGACAAGGCCCACAGCGACGACGACACCCGATTGGGACAGCAGGGAAGGGCGTCGTCCGAACATGGGGGGTCCTCTGAACTGTCACTGGGCGTGGGGGCGCACCTCGAAGGCACAGGATCGGTCCCGGCCCAGCGCCTCGAGTGCCAGTCTCATCAGTGGCGCCGGAGGCGTCAATGGACCAAAGTCTGGTAATCAGCTGCCGCCTCGCGGGAGTGGCGTCTGACGTCCAAGAAGCCGGTTAGCAATCCCCTCATCCGTCGATCAGGACGGTCGAGACCGTCATCGGCGAAGCTGTGAAGGAGATCGTCCCGTTCCGGTAAGAACCGGAGGCGACCCCGACGGGGTCCTTCCACTGGGCACCGGTGGGGTCGCCAGGTGCCATGCCCTGAACGGTCTGCCACATCTCATATCTCCCCGCAGCAGGAGTGCCGCGGACGACGAGCATCACATCGTGTGCCCGACTCAGCGCCTTGTTGACAACAACGACGTTTTTCTTGCCGGTGGAGGCGAAGACCTCCACCTCCGCCAGGGCAGTGGTGCAAGTGGCCATAGACCCCGTCGGCCGACGGAACAGGTTGCCGCCGGTCCACATCTTGAGGCCGTAGTACGAGGGCGTTGGCAGTCGGTGTCCGGTGGGTGCGCCGTCGGTCCCACCGCCGGGGCGGATCAATCCGAGCGCCCCGTTGTTGTCGGAGTACTGATAGGCCCGGCCTCCCCGCTCGACGATGCGGCCGATGATGCAGGCCCCGGCCACCGTATTGCGGGAGGTGTAGAACTGAGCCGCGCCATGTCGGGGCTCCTCGTAGTGCCACATCCAGTTGTACTCGCCCAACTGCACATCCACCCGTCCGCTCGTGCTGGGCCGGGACGCGACGGCCTGTTGGAGGCCCGTCATCGCGTCCGAATAGCGGGTGAGATTCGCGCCGTCGTACATGTGGAAAGAGACGACGTCCACATCGTCACCGCATGAGTCGAGGAAGGCGTCGTAGAGGTCTTCGTTCCAGGATGCATAGGTGACCAGTGAGGGGCCGGCAATCTCCAGTGCGCGGCCCGTGGCCGCGCGCATCGCGTCCACGATGGTGTTGAACCCGGAGCTGCCCTTGCCACCGTGGATATAGGCGTACATGCCGAACGCGGCTTCACCGCCGTTGTCCGGTTCGTTGCCGATGATCCAGTGATCGACGGGGCCACCGTTCTGCCCGCTGTGGTCGTTGAAGAAGCGAACGAGCGCGGCAGCATCCGAGGCGAGGATGTCGTTGTCCCCGGAGGTGCCGCCGACGACTACCACGGGGATGCCGCCGATGGACCTGATGGCCGAAACATATTCGCCAGCGTCACCAAAGGTACGCGCGCCCCCGGCCGAGGATCCAGGGCGGCCGGCGTTCCAGGCCAGCGGAATGCGCCAAGCCAGCGGACCAAGCTCGCCGAGCGTGGTGCGCCAAGCGGCCGACTCGGTGGCAGTGCCCTTGATGATGTTGACGTTCTCACTGTCGCCGGAGTAGGTCGAGATGCACGACCCGAACGAGAGCGGGCTCAACTCCGATCCCTTGAGAATGGCGGAGAAGTCCACTGAGACGTTCGCGTGGACCGGCGTGCAGCCGGCCAGCGTTGCCGTCAGCGCGGCCTGGCCGGCGCTCGCAAGTATGGCGCGACGGGTAGTCATCCGTTGGGATGGCTTTTCAACCGGACGGCGACCATCGCAAAGATGGACGAATTGCCGGGATCAGAGACCTCGTGCACGCACCAAAGGTATCGGACCGGCACGAGACCGGCCATTGTTCTTGATCGGACGGTCATGATGGAGCCGCCAATGAGCGCGGCCATCGCCGAGCCGCTGGCGAAGCCGTGGTTGATCGCCAGCACGAAGCGCAAAAGGTCCGAGCCGACCAGGCCCATCCATCGAGGACGTGTCGAAGTGATCAACGTCCGCGCGCTCGTCGCTCGACGCCAGGACATCGGGTCCGGCCCGCGCGACCGGGTGCCCCATAGAGGCGGCTCGTCCCCAGGCGCGGCTCCCGGGGCTTGGACTCAGCGGCTCGCGAGCCAGGCCTCCGCCTCCTGGGACTGCAGGGACAGGGCTTTGCCGATGAACGGCTCGGCGGCCTCGGCGACCATCTTGCCCACGAACGGGATGTTGGCCTTGACCACGCAGTGCACGTGCACGTCGGTGGACCCGCCCTGCGGGGTGAGGGTCTGGGTCGCGGAGCCCGAGACCGGAAGGGCGCCCACGGAGATCTCGGTGCGCACGATCCGGATCCCGTCGGCGTCGGCGGTGTGGTAGGTGTCCACCTGGGTGAGCTGCACCGAGGAGCCCACGAACTTCCGGGCCATCTCCGGCAGCCGGTCCGCCGCCATGGTCCGCACCGTGGTCACGGCGAACTGCGCCTCGACGTCCCCAGCAACCTCCACCGAGTCCAGGGTGGCCCCGGCGCGGTGGGTCACGTGCCGGATGAACTCCTCGTCGGTGAAGGTCACCACGACCTGGTCGAGGGGAGCGGGGACGGTGGTGGAGGCGGTGACGGCCATGGAGGACTCCTCGGTAGCGGCGGATCGGCAGCGGCGGTTGCGTGCTCCCATGGTAGGCGGGCGCCCGCGGCCGGGGCTGTGGCCTGGGCTGTGGGTCCGGGACGGGGCCCTGTCGGGGCCCGGGAGTAAGCTGGGACCCGCGAACGTTGGCTCCGACAGCCTCTGTGCTCCACCAGCACCCCACTCAGCGTCCCAGGAGACTGCTCACCCATGACCTTGTCCGGACTGCTCGCCGCCCTCGGGGCGGAGCGCTCCTTCGCCAATCTCCGCACCCAGGCCGGCCTGCCGCCGGGGGAGCGCAGCGCCGAGACCGTGATCAGCGCCCCGGACGGGATGCGCGCGGTGCTCACGGCCCAGCTGCGCGGCGCCCTCGACGACGCCCCGGCCCCGGCCGGCTCCCGCGCCCCGGTGCTGCTGGCCGTGACCGCGACCGGCCGCGAGTCCGAGGACCTCGCCGCCGCCCTGGGGGCGTACCTGCCGGCCGAGGAGGTCGCGGAGTTCCCGGCGTGGGAGACCCTGCCGCACGAACGGCTCTCGCCCCGCTCCGACACCGTGGGCCGCCGCCTGGACGTGCTGCGCCGGCTGGCCGGCAAGGACGCCGAGCGCCCGCTGCGGGTGGTCACGGCCCCGGTCCGCTCCGTGCTCCAGCCCGTCGTCGAAGGCCTGGGGGACATGGCCCCGGTGCGCTTCGCCCGGGGCGAGGAGCTCGACTTCGACGCCGCCGTGACCTCGCTCGCCGAGGCCGCCTACGCCCGGGTGGACATGGTGACCCGGCGCGGGGAGTTCGCCGTGCGCGGCGGGATCATCGACGTCTTCTCGCCGGTCGAGGACCACCCGGTGCGGATCGAGTTCTTCGGCGACGAGGTCGACGAGCTGCGCTGGTTCGCCGTGGCCGACCAGCGCACTCTGACCACCGGGGACCACCCGGAGCGGCTCGTGGCCCCGCCGTGCCGCGAGGTGCTCATCACCCCGTCCGTGATGTCCCGGGCCGCGAAGCTCAAGAACTCCCTGCCCGGCGCGGAGTCGATGCTCGAGCGGATCGCCGGCGGCATCTACGTGGAGGGCATGGAGTCCCTCGCGCCGCTGCTGGTGGACGGCCTGGTGCCCATGCTGTCCCTGCTCCCGCCCGGCTCGCTCGTGGTGGTCATGGAGCCGGAGAAGGTCCGCACCCGCGCCCACGACCTCGTGGCCACCAACGAGGAGTTCCTCCTCGCCGCGTGGGACTCCGCCTCGGACGGGCAGTCCGCGCCCATCGACATCACCTCCGCCGAGCACGTCGTCCGGAACGACGACGGCGAGGGCCGCACCCTGGCCTCCGGGTCCTTCCAGACCCTCGCCGAGGCCCGGGCCACCGCGCTGGGGACCGGCCTCGGCTGGTGGGCCGTCACCGCCCTCAACGTCAACGCGGTGGCCGGTCAGGACGTGGACGCGGACACCGCCGCGGAGGACATCGCCCTCATCGACTCGGACGCCGACACCCTCACCGTGGCCGCTCGGGACCCGCTCGGCTTCCACGGGGACGTCGAGGCGATGCTCGAGTTCTTGCAGGGGCGGGTGGCCGACGGCTGGCGCGTCGTCGCCGTCACCGAGGGCCCGGGCCCGCTGACCCGGATCGCGGAGCTGCTGCACGAGGCCGGGATCCCCGCCGCCCGCCGCGAGACCCTCGCCGAGCAGCCGCAGCCCGGGATCGTGGAGCTCACCACCGCCGTGGCCGGCAAGGGCTTCGCCCTGGACGGCCCGAAGATCGTGCTGCTCACCGAGGCGGACCTGCTGGGCAAGGCCAGCCCCTACACCACCAAGGACATGCGCAAGCTCCCGGTGCGGCGCAAGCGCAACGCCGTGGACCCCCTGGCGCTGAGCCAGGGCGACTTCGTGGTGCACGAGCAGCACGGCATCGGCCAGTTCGTGGAGCTCATCCAGCGGCCCATCGCCGGGGCGATGATCAAGCCCGGCCAGCCGAAGCCCGTGCGCGAGTACCTGGTGCTCGAGTACGCGCCCTCCAAGCGCAACGGTCCGCGGGACCGCCTGTTCGTGCCCACCGACCAGCTGGACCAGGTCACCAACTACGTGGGCGGCGAGACCCCCACCCTGTCCAAGATGGGCGGGACGGACTGGAACAAGACCAAGCGCGCCGCCAAGAAGGCCGTCCGGGACATCGCCAACGAGCTGATCCGCCTGTACTCGGCGCGGATGGCCTCCCGCGGGCACGCCTTCGCGGAGGACACCCCGTGGCAGCGCGAGCTCGAGGAGGCGTTCCCCTACATCGAGACGCCGGACCAGCTGACCACCATCGACGAGGTCAAGGCGGACATGGAGCGGGAGGTCCCCATGGACCGGCTGATCTCCGGGGACGTGGGCTACGGCAAGACCGAGGTGGCGGTGCGCGCGGCGTTCAAGGCCGTGCAGGACGGCAAGCAGGTCGCCGTGCTCGTGCCCACCACGCTGCTCGCTCAGCAGCACGCCGAGACGTTCACCGAGCGCTTCTCCGGCTTCCCGGTGCGCCTGGCCGCGCTCTCCCGGTTCCAGACCGCCAAGGAGACCAAGGAGACGCTCGCCGGGCTGAAGGACGGGACCGTGGACGTGGTGATCGGCACCCACCGGCTGCTGTCCAAGGAGGTCCAGTTCAAGGACCTCGGCCTCGTGGTCATCGACGAGGAGCAGCGCTTCGGCGTGGAGCACAAGGAGAAGCTCAAGGCGATGCGGACCAACGTGGACGTCCTGGCGATGTCCGCGACGCCCATCCCGCGCACCCTGGAGATGTCCCTGACCGGCATCCGCGAGACCTCCACCCTGGCCACCCCGCCGGAGGAGCGCCACCCCGTGCTCACCTACGTGGGCGCCTACACCGACAAGCAGGTCTCCGCCGCCGTCCGGCGCGAGCTCATGCGCGAGGGCCAGGTCTTCTACATCCACAACCGGGTCTCCTCGATCGAGCGCAAGGCCAAGGAGCTCGCCGAGCTCGTGCCCGAGGCGCGGATCGCCGTGGCGCACGGGCAGATGTCCGAGTCCCGGCTCGAGCAGATCATCGTGGACTTCTGGGAGAAGAAGTTCGACGTCCTGGTGTGCACCACCATCGTGGAGACCGGCCTGGACATCGCCAACGCCAACACCCTGATCGTCGACGGCGCGGACCGCTACGGCCTCTCGCAGCTCCACCAGCTGCGCGGGCGCGTGGGCCGCGGCCGGGAGCGGGCCTACGCCTACTTCCTGTTCCAGGCCGAGAAGCCGCTCTCCGAGACGGCGTTGGAGCGGCTCAAGGCCGTCGCCGCCCACAACGAGCTCGGCGCCGGCATGCAGCTGGCCGTCAAGGACCTCGAGATCCGCGGCGCCGGCAACCTGCTGGGCGGGGAGCAGTCCGGGCACATCGCCGGGGTGGGCTTCGACATGTACCTGCGCCTGGTGGGCGAGGCCGTCGCCGAGTACCGCGGCGAGGAGGACGAGCGCCCCACCGAGATGAAGATCGAGCTGCCCGTCAACGCCTACCTGCCGCACGACTACGTCCCGGGGGAGCGGCTGCGCCTGGAGGCCTACCGCAACCTCGCCAACGCCGCCACGGAGGAGGCGATCCAGGAGGTCGCCGACGAGCTCGTGGACCGCTACGGCGAGGTGCCCGAGCCCGTGCAGAACCTGCTCGAGGTCGCCCGCTTCCGGGTGACTGCCCGCGCCGCCGGCCTCACCGACGTCGCGGCGCAGGGAAACATGGTCCGCTTCGCCCCGGCCGACCTCCCCGAGTCCCGGCAGATGCGGCTCACCCGCCTCTACCCGGGCGCGCAGGTCAAGGCGGTGCCCGGCACCGACACCTTTCAGGTGCTCATCCCCAAGCCCAAGACCGAGCGGATCGGCGGCAAGGACCTCGTGGACGGCGCGGTGCTCGCCTGGGCGCGCGGCGTGGTCGAGGCGGTCTTCGCGAAGGAGCCGGCCACGGCCTGATCCGTCGGCGCGGCCTCCGCAATCCGGTCCACCGGGCACGGAAAAGGTCCCCTCCCGCGGTGGGAGGGGACCTTTGCGGTGCGAGCGGTCGTCGGGTCGTCGTCGTCGGACCCGGCGCGGCCCTACTCGACGTTCTTGCCGTACTTGTCGCCGTGGTGGACGGCCGCGGTCTTGGCGTCGCGCTCGCGGGCGTCGCGGGGGCCGTCGTCGAAGGCGGCGGCGGTGCGGCCCTGGCCCATGGCGGGGACCTCGGTCGAGGAGGGGACATCCATGAGGACCGTGCGGCCGCCGAAGGCCTTCTTGGCGGTGCTGTTCTGCAGGATGCCCACCGGGATGAGCAGGGCCAGGGTGTAGAGACCCAGGCCGAGGATCCAGATCAGCGGGCTGTTCGGGTAGCTGGCGAAGGCGATGAAGCTGCCGATCATGATGGCCATGCACAGCGCGAGGAACACGAAGTTGTTGACCGTGCGTCCCTGACCGGAGTGCGAGCGCACGGTGGCGCCGCCGCTGCGGCCGGTCGACGCGTCCGCCGAGGCGCTGGTGGAGGACTGGGCTCTGTTGGCCATGGATCTAACCCTTCTGGCGGTGGGAGGCGGCCGGTCACAGGCGGCCGCGAAGCATTCTCGGCCAGTCTAGTCGCACCGACCGACGCCCGGCCGCTCCGCGCGACCGCCTCGTCCGGAACGCCGACGGCCCCCTGCCGCGGGTGCGGAGGGGGCCGTCGGTCGTTGTGCGGGACGGGCTACTGGGTCGCCTTGCCCAGGGTGTCGTTCTTGTGCTCGGCGCGGACCTCGGCGTCCCGGGTGCCGATGTTGCGGGGCGGGTCCGGGAAGGCCGCCGCGGTGGTCGGCTCGCCGGCGACCTCCGTGCTCGGCGGGACGTGCATGAGGATGGTGCGCCCGCCTTCGGCCTTCTTCGCGGTGCTGTTCTGCAGGAGGCTCACGGGGATCAGCAGCGCCAGGGCGTAGAGGCCCAGGCCGATGAACCAGATCAGCGGGCTGTTGGGGTAGCTGGCGAAGGCGATGAAGCTGCCGATCATGATCGCCATGCACAGCACGAGGAACACGAAGTTGTTGACCGTGCGTCCCTGGCCCGAGTGGGAGCGGACGGTGGCGCCGCCGCTGCGGCCGCTGGGCGTCGCGTCCGCCGCGGTGCTGGTGGACGACTGGGCTCGGTTGGCCATGGATCCAATCCTTCTGACGGTGGGAGCGGCCGGCCACGGCGGCCGCGGGGCGTTCGGGGCCAGTCTAGTCGCTCGGACGCGGCCCACGGCGGTGCCCGGTGGAGGGCGCGGCGGGCCCAGTAGAGAGCGCGGTGGAGCCGGGTCGCTGCGGCCGGCCGAACGTGGCCGGAGCGCCCCGCCGAGCAGGCTCCGACGCGCTCGGCCGACCAGCGGGTGCCAGACTCAGCCGAGGAGGGCGGGACCGCTGCTGGCGCCGATCCGGGAGGCGCCGGCCTCGATCATCGCCAGGGCGTCCTCGCGGGTGCGGATCCCGCCGGAGGCCTTGACGCCGATGTCCGGCCCCACGGTGGCGCGCATCAGCCGGACGTCCGCCACGGTGGCCCCGGCGGTCGAGAAGCCCGTGGAGGTCTTCACGTAGTCCGCGCCGGCGGCCACGGCGGCCTCACAGGCCAGGACCTTCTGCTCATCGGTCAGCAGGCACGTCTCGATGATCGCCTTGAGCCGGGCCCCGCCCTGGTGGGCGGCCTCGGCGACGGCGCGCACATCGGCCTCGACCCGCTCGCGCTCGCCGGCGCGGGCGGCGGCGATGTCGATGACCATGTCGATCTCGTCGGCCCCGGCGGCCACGGCCGTAGCGGTCTCGAACGCCTTGACCTCCGTGTCGGACGCGCCCAGCGGGAAGCCGACCACGGCACAGGTCAGCACGTCGCTGCCCGCGAGCTGCTCCCGCACGAACGGCGTCCACAGCGGGTTGGTGCACACCGAGGCGAAGCCGTACTGCCTGGCCTCCGCGCACAGGGTGGCGATCTGCTCGCGGGACGCCTCCGGCTTGAGCAGCGTGTGGTCGACGTATGAGGCGAGCTGGGGGGTGGTCACGGGCGGCCTTTCGACAGGACGGGCGGGTCGCGCCCAGCCTACCGGCCGCCGCCTGGAGACCCCGAGGATGCCCCCGCGGCGGCTCCGGTTCACGGCTCGGTGGAAGACCGTGCGGAGGGGTGGCGGCACGGTCGGACCGGGGGCCGTGACCTTTCCGAAACAATTACATCAGGAAAGTGTTCGCTAATCCGGTGTGATCTGCTACATTCGGTGCACGGCGAACAAAATGTCCGCCTGACCTGCGGCCTTGGCGGTTGCCGAGCGGTCGCAGGGGTGCGTCGGGATACCCCCGGTTCCCCTGACCCCCGTCCTGGCGCGCCCCCGCAATCGTCCCGCGCCCGCCCAGGCGCCGGGTTCGCCCGCGGTCGGAGCGCCTACCGCCCGTCGTCGTCGGGCTGTGCGCCGGACAGGGCGTCGGTGAGCTGCTTGAGCATCGCGCCCATCCGGAAGCGCTCCGGCACGAGCGGCTCGATCCCGAGCTCCAGCAGCGGCGCGGCCGTCACGGGCCCCACGGTCGCGGCGAGCATCCCGCCGCGGAACGCCGCCAGCAGCTCCTCGTGCAGCCCCAGCTCCTCGGCCGTGCTGAACAGCGCGTCCACGGCCGGGGCGGCGGTGAACGTCACGGCGTCCACCCGCCCGGCGGCGGCCTCGCGCACGAGCACGGGCACCTGCCCGGCGTCGTCGGCGGAGGCCCACCGGTAGGGCGTGACGGTGAGCACGCGGGCCCCGGCGTCGGTGAGCCGGCGGCGCTGGACCACGTCGGCGATCCCGTGCAGCTGCAGGCCGATGGTGCGCCCGGTGAGGTCCCCGCCGTGCTCGGCCAGGACGAGGTCCACGAGCCCGGCGGTGGTCTCGTCCGCGGACATCCCGGCGTCCTCCAGGCCCAGGCCGCGCACCGCGCCCCGGCCCTTGGGCCCGCGCACGTAGACGGCGGCCTCGCGCAGGCACAGCAGCAGGTCCGCGTCGAAGCCCTGGGCCACGGCGGCGTCGTGCCAGCGGCGCAGGCCGTAGCCGGTGGTCAGCAGCACCAGGTCCGGGCGGGCCTCGAACATCGCCCGGGAGGCGGCCGCGAGCCCGGCGTCCTCGCCGACCGGCTCCACGCGCAGGGCGGGGGCGTGCAGCACGCGGGCGCCGCGGCGCTCGAGGGCCGCGATCTGGTCCTCGGAGCGGCGGTGCGCGGTCACGCCCACCACCCGGCCGGCCAGCGGCAGGTCCTCAGCAGCCATGGGCGGTGACCTCCGCGAGGAACGCGTCCCGCTCGGCGGTCGCCAGGCGGACCACGGGACCGACGACGACGACGGCGGGCGAGCCGCAGCCCGCCGCCGCGGTGTCCGCGACCGCGGTGGCCAGCGTGCTGATGGTGGAGCGCTGCCGGTCGGTGAAGCCGCGCTCCACCACGGCCAGCGGGGTCTTCGGATCGGCGCCGTTCCGGACCAGGCCGGCCACGAGGTGGGGGAGGGTGGCCACACCCATGAGCACCACGAGGGTGCCCCCGCCGGCGCCGAGGCCGGCGAAGTGGGCGAGCTCCGCCTCGGAGAACGGCACGTGCCCGGAGGCGACCGTGAACATCCGGGAGACCTCGCGGAAGGTCACGGGGATCCCGGCCGCGCCCGGCACGGAGACCGCGCTGGTGATCCCCGGGACCACGTCCACGGGGATGCCGTGGGCGGCGCACGCGGCGAGCTCCTCGGCGCCGCGCCCGAAGACGTAGGGGTCCCCGCCCTTGAGCCGGACGACCGAGCGGCCGGCCAGGGCGTGCTCCACCATGAGGTCCTGGATCTGCGACTGCGGGACCGGGTGGTGGCCGGGGGTCTTGCCGACGGGGACGATCTCGGCGCCGGGGGCCGCGGCGGCCACCGCGCCCGCGGGGGCGAGGCGGTCGACGAACACCACGTCCGCGTCCTGCAGGGCCGCCACGGCGCGCACGGTGAGCAGGTCGTCCGCGCCGGGGCCGCCGCCGACCAGGGTCACCCGGCCGCCGGTGCGGGCCGCGGGCTCCTGCACCACGGGAACGCGGGCGCGGGCCGCGGCCAGGGCCTCGCGCCAGCGCTGCGCCGCCGGGCCCACGACCACGGCGAGCGCGACGCCCGCGAGGTCCGCCGGGCTGAGCAGTGCGGGCTCGGCCACGGCACGGACGGCGGCGCCGGCCGCCTCGTAACGGCGCCGGGTGCGGCGGGCGTCGTCCGGGGCGCCGAGGACGAGCACCGGGACTCCGGTGAGGTCGGCGGTCAACAGCATGCGGTCCTCCAGGGGGAGAGCGGGGGTCGAGGCGGGCCGGCCGCCACTACCAGGATGCGGTACGCGTGTTACAGCACGGTTGCCCCCGTGACGTCGCGTGACGCCGGCGACCGCCGCGGGCCGTCTTTCGTAGGCTGGGAGCCATGACGACCTCCGACGCCCCCGTCCTGCTCGCCTGCGCCCACGGCACCAGCTCCCCGTCCGGGCGCACCGCCGTGCAGCGCCTCGTGGACGCCGTCGCCGCCGAGCTGCCGGACGTCGAGGTGGTGCCCACCTGGGTGGACGTGCAGACCCCCGACCTGGCCGAGCGCACCGAGCAGTACGCCGGGCGCCCCGCGGTGGTGGTGCCGCTGCTGCTCTCCGCCGGCTACCACGTCTACGTGGACGTGGCCGAGGCGGTCGCCGCCGACGACCTCCACCGGGTCTCGGCCGCCCTGGGCCCCGACCGGGCGCTCGCCCGGCTGCTCGCCCGGCGGGTGCACGAGGCCTGCACGGCCGCCGGGGCCCCGCTGGGGGAGCACGACGCCGTGGTGCTGGCCACCGCCGGGTCCTCCGACCACCGCGCGGTGGTGGACTGCGCCGCGGTGGCGGACCTGCTGGCCGAGGAGCTGGGACGGCCCGTGACCGTGTCCTACCTGGCCGCCGCCCGTCCGCGCGTGGCCGAGGCGGTGTCCTCCGCCCGGGCCGGCCTGGCGGACGGGGGGCGCGTCGTCGTCGTCAACTACCTGCTGGCGCCCGGCTACTTCTTGGACCTCTCCCGGAAGGCCGGCGCGGACGTGGACACCGACCCGCTGGCCGTGCCGGAGGGAGAGGTCCCCGCCGAGCTGGTGGACGTGGTGGTCTCCCGCTACCTCTCGGTGGCCTGAGGTCTCCCCCGCTTCGGCCACCCGGTGCGCCGAGCCCCCAATGCGGGCGCGTTTTCCCACATCAAGTCTGGGGAATTGCACCCGAATTGGGGGCTCGGCGGAAATAGCGCCCGGAGTGTGGGGACTCGGCGGGGCGAGTGGGGCAGGGCGAGGGTCAGACGCGCGGGCGGGTGAGGTCGGCGTCCTCGTAGCGGACCATCGTCGAACCGGTGACCAGCTTGTGGCCGAACCACAGGGCCAGGAACAGCGGCAGGCCGATGTAGGCGGTCAGGGCGGCCATGAGGTCCATGTCGCCGATGAAGGCCTGGTAGTTCTGCCCGAGGATCACCACCGCGCACAGCACGAGCGCCACCAGGGGTCCCAGCGGGAAGAAGCGTGCCCGGTAGGGCAGGTCGGCGAGGTCGTGGCCCTGGGTGGTGTACGCCTTGCGGAAGCGGTAGTGGCTCCAGGCGATGCCCATCCACACGATGAACCCGGCCAGACCGGAGGCGCTGACCAGCCACACGTAGGCGTCCCCGTCCCCGATGAAGGTGGTGAGGAAGGACGCCCCGCCCACCAGGGTGGTGGCGATCAGCGCGTTCATGGGCACGCCGCGGCGGTTCACCTTGGCGAGGAAGCGCGGGGCCTTGCCGCTGTCGGCCAGCGCCCAGAGCATGCGGGTGGAGGCGTAGAGCCCGGAGTTGCCGGCGGAGAGGATGGCGGTGAGGATCACCGCGTTCATCACGGAGGCCGCCGCCAGCACGCCCGCGTTCTGGAAGACCAGGGTGAACGGGGAGATCGAGATGTCCTCGACGCCGTTCGTGAGCAGGTTGGGGCTGGTGTAGGGGATGAGGAAGCCGATCACGGTGATCGCGCCCACGTAGAAGAGCAGGATGCGCACGAACACGGTGCGGATGGCGCGCGGGACGTTCTTCTCGGGGTTCTCCGCCTCGCCGGCGGCGACGCCCACGAGCTCGGTGCCCTGGAAGGAGAAGCCGGCCACCATGAAGATCGCCAGGATGCCGAGGCCGCCGCCCACGAAGGGCGCCTCCCCGGTGGTCCAGTTCTCGAAGCCGGGCGACTCCCCGCCCAGGATGCCGACGATCATCAGGATCCCGAGCCCCAGGAAGAGCACGATCGTGACGACCTTGACGAGGGAGAACCAGAACTCGCTCTCGCCGTAGGCCCGGGCGCTCAGCGCGTTGAGGGCGAACAGGATGGCCAGGAAGGACCCGGACCAGATCCAGGAGGGCGAGTCGGGGAACCAGTAGCGCATGATCAGCGCGGCGGCCACGAGCTCGGCGGCCACGGTGATCGCCCAGTTGTACCAGTAGTTCCAGCCGATGGCGAAGCCGAAGGACGGGCTCACGAAGCGGGTCGAGTACTCCTCGAACGCGCCCGAGACCGGCAGATAGGTGGCCATCTCGCCGAGGCTCTGCATCAGCAGGAAGACCATGAACCCGATGACCACGTAGGCCAGCAGCGCCCCTCCCGGCCCGGCGGTGGCGATGGTATTGCCGGAGGCCACGAACAGGCCGGTGCCGATGGCCCCGCCCATCGCGATCATGGTCAGGTGGCGGGGCTTGAGGCTGCGGCGCAGCCTCTCCTGGGCCGGCGGCTGCTCCTGGATCTCAGGAGCGCTCTGCTCGGCCTGCGAGCGTGCGGTGATGGTCACGCGGAATCTTCTCCTCTGCTGCGGTGGACGGACCACGGAAGGAGGAAGTGGGGGGCGCCGTCCCCCCGAACGGTCCTGGCCGATTATGGGGGAACGATTGCAAAACGGAAATTCGGCGGGAGGCCGTTGCCGGTGCGTGCCCCTAGGATGGACGGGTGAAAACGCATGCGGATCCGGGGCAGGCCGCGCCGCGCCGCGGATCCCGCTGGGTCGTGGATGTGGCCATTCTCACCGGTGCCCTGCTGGCCCTGGTCGCCGCGACGCTCGCCGTCCGGTGGGCGTGGACGCCGGCCCCGGGGCCGGAGGAGCAGGTCTCCTGCGCCCCCTACGGCCTCGAGGACGTGAGCACCGCCCCGCGCGGCGGAGCCCGCCCGCTCAGCACCGGTCCGGTGCTCCCCGGCGGACTGCGCTGGGCGGAGGGGACCTCGGACCGGCTCGACGTGGCCTTCGAGCACGACGGCACGACCAGCAGCTACCACGTCTTCGCCGACGGCATCGACTGGAGCGAGCCGGTCGGCGTGGTCTTCCGCCTGCACGGGGACGGGGCCTACGAGTACGAGCACCCGGGGCACAAGGTGTCCTGCCTCGCGGAGGTGGCGCGCTCGCACAACGCGGTGCTCGTGGCCCCCCGCACCGCGGACCGGCAGGGCGAGCCCACCTGGTGGGAGGACCTCGACGGCAACGCCGAGTGGTTCCTGGCCCTGGCCGAGCAGCGGATCTTCGCCGAGTACGACGTCGACCGCTCCCGCACGTGGCTGCACGGCTACTCCGGGGGCGCCGAGTTCATCAGCTACGAACTGCTGGCCGACCGCGCGGACTTCCTGCAGGGCGGCGGCGCGGTGCTCTCCGGGGGCGGCGGGGCGCCGTCCACCGGGACCTCGGATCCGACGGACGAGCAGCTCGAGCAGCTCGTCCTGCACTGGGACGTGGGCCTCGAGGACGACGGCTCCGACCCCTACGCCCCGTTCGACGCACTCTCCGCGGCGGCCGCCGGGCACGCCTGGTACGAGGACGCCGGCTGGGCGCGGACCAGCGTGCGCTACCGCGAGGGCGTGGACCACTTCGAGCTGCCCGAGGCCCGGGTGCTCGACGCCGCGATGACCGCCGGGGAGTCCCCGGGGGAGCGTTCGGCGGAGCTCTCACCCGATCCCTCGGCAGAGCCCTCGGGAGGGGCCCCGAGCGGCGGACGTGACTGATCTCTCGTCGTCGTCCCACGTCAGTGGGAAATCGGCGGAATGGCGCGGCGCACTGGACGGGGCGGGGGACCCGGGACAGCGCAGCGACACCCCGTTCGGCTTGCATATGCAATAGCACCGACCGTACGGTGCAGTAAGCAAAGCTGGCAGGGGAGCCGGCTCAGGGGGAAGGCCGATGCGGGGGCATCACGGCCGAACACACACTCTCGGCACCGCGCTGATCCGGCGCGCGTGCCTCCGGGGTGCCTTCCGTCCGGTCCGTCCGGTCCCTGGGCCCGTCCTTCCTGTCGGCACCGGCCGCTGTGCAGATCCGCAGCGGCAGAGAAGTCGATGGGGGATTCAATGACAGTGCGCCCGACCACGCGCAGCGGCTCGACTCGCCAAGGAGGCGGTCGGCACCTGCTCGAGGACCGCTACCCGGAGCAGGACCCGATGGAGGACGGCGAGGTCCTCGACCGCGCCCTGCACACGCAGCCCATGCCGCAGGTCCCGGGCCGCGCCGTCTTCCCCGTCTCGCCCGCGCCGGCCCCGCGCACGCTCGTGGACATCGTCATGGACACCGTCTCGCGCCACCCGGACGCGGTGGCCCTCGACGACGGGACCACCGTGCTCAGCTACGCCGAGTTCCTCGAGCGCGTCGAGGCCCAGGCCCAGCGCCTGTGGGACCTCGACATCGGCCGCGGGGACCGCGTGGGCATCCGCGTCCCCTCCGGGACCGTGGACCTCTACGTGGCCGTCCTCGGCACGATCTTCGCCGGCGCCGCCTACGTCCCGGTCGACTTCGACGACCCGGACGAGCGGGCGAACACGGTCTGGGAGGAGGCCTCGGTGTGCGCCGTCTACGGCGCGGACCTGTCCCTCCGGCCCCGCACCGGCGTCCGCGCGGGAGCGGACTGCCAGCAGCCCGGCACGGGCGACGACGCCTGGATCATCTTCACCTCCGGGTCCACCGGCAAGCCCAAGGGCGTGGCGATCAGCCACCTCTCGGCCGCCGCCCTCGTGGACGCCGAGGCCGAGCTCTACCTGCCCCGGCGCCCCCTCGGCCCGGGCGACCGCGTGATGGCGGGGCTCTCCGTGGCCTTCGACGCCTCGTGCGAGGAGATGTGGCTGGCCTGGCGCTCCGGCGCCGCCCTGGTCCCCGCCCCCCGCGCCGTGGTGCGCTCGGGCACCGACCTCGGTCCGTGGCTCGTCGAGCGGGACATCACCGCCGTCTCCACGGTGCCCACGCTCGCGTCGATGTGGCCGGCCGAGGCGCTGAGCCGCATCCGCCTGCTCATCTTCGGCGGGGAGGCGTGCCCCAACGAGCTCGCCGCCCGCCTGGTGCACCCCGGCCGCGAGGTCTGGAACACCTACGGCCCCACCGAGGCCACGGTCATCGCGACCGGCGCCGTGCTCACCGGCGAGCCGCCGGTGCGCATCGGCCTGCCGCTGCCCGGGTGGGAGCTGGCGATCGTCGACACCTCCGGCAACCCCGTGCGCTGGGGCGAGGAGGGCGAGCTGATCATCGGCGGCGTGGGACTGGGCCGCTACCTGGACCCCGCCAAGGACGCCGAGAAGTTCGCGCCCATGGACACCCTGGGCTGGGAGCGGGCCTACCGCTCCGGGGACCTGGTGCGCGCCGACCCCGAGGGCATCGTCTTCGTGGGCCGCGCCGACGACCAGGTCAAGATCTCCGGCCGGCGCGTGGAGATGGGCGAGATCGACGAGCAGATGTCACGGTTGCCCGGCGTGCAGGCCGGCGCCGCCGCCGTGCACACCACCCCGGCCGGCAACCAGGTCCTCGTGGGCTACCTCGTGGCCGAGGCCCCGGGCTCGGTGGACCTCGCCGACGCCCGCCGCCTGCTCGCCGACCGGCTGCCGGGCCAGATGGTGCCCGCGCTGACCCTGATGGACGAGCTGCCCCTGAAGACCTCCGGCAAGGTGGACCGCAAGGCCCTGCCCTGGCCGCTGCCCTCCGCCGGCGCCGCCGCGGAGGCCTCGCAGATCGACGCCGAGCTCGAGTGGCTCGCCGCCCTGTGGGCGGACCAGCTCGGCCCCCTGCCCATCGACGAGGACAGCGACTTCTTCGTCCTCGGCGGCACGTCCGTGGCGGTGGCCAAGCTCGTCTCCGAGATCCGCCGCACCTACCCGGACGCCGCGATCGCCGAGATCTACCGGCACCCCACGCTCGCCGGGATGCACGAGTACCTGACCACGCTGGCGCCCGTCGACGTCGTCGCCCAGGACGCCGCGCGCGAGCGCCGGGTGGCGGACGTCCCCCGCTGGAACGGCCTCGTGCAGGTCCCCTTCCTCACGGCCCTCTACGCCGTCTCGGGGCTGCGCTACGTCCTGGGCGCCTCGATCGTCGTGTGGCTGCTCTTCAACGTGCTGGGCGCGGGCTGGGTCCCGAACCCCCCGCTGCTGCCCCTGGTTCTCGGCTGGCTCGTGCTCTTCGCCCTGCCCGGCCGGCTGGTGCTCACCGCGCTGTTCATCCGGCTGCTGACCTTCCGGCTGCGTCCCGGCGCCCACGCCCGCGGCTCCTGGACCCACCTGCGGGTCTGGATGGCCGAGCGGGTGCTGATCTTCAACAAGTTCGAGCCCCTCATGGGCGCCCCCGTGATGGTGCTGTTCTTCCGGCTGCTCGGCAACCGGGTGGGCCGGCACGCCCACCTCGACACGATGCCTCCCGTCAGCGGCATGGCCCGGATCGGCGACGGCGCGGCGATCGAGCACGAGGTGGACCTCTCCGGCTACTGGCTCGAGGGCGACGTCTTCCACCTCGGCGGCGTGACCGTGGGCGAGAACGCCCGGGTCGGCACCCGCACGCTCCTGAGCCCGGGCGCGGTGGTCGAGGCCGGCGCGGAGGTCGACCCCGGTTCCCACGTCACCGGCACCGTCCCCGCCGGCCGCCTGCAGGGCGGCTCCCCGCTCGTGGACCTCGGCCCCGCTGGGGAGTCCTGGCTCGAGTGGGCCCCCGGCCGCAGCAACCGGTTCCTGACCGGGCTGCTCTACGCCCTGGGTCTCGGCACGGTCGGCATCCTGCCCGTGCTGGCAGTGGTCCCCGGCGCGCTGATCGTCTTCACCCAGGTGCGCGGGCTCGAGCTCTACGAGCTCGTCTTCCCCGTCATGGCCCTGTGGGTGCCCGTCTTCGCCGTGCTCACGGTCCTCGTCTACCTCGCCCTGCTCGTGCTGGTCGTGCGCGCGCTCGCCCTGCTGATCCGCCCGGGCCACCACCCCGCCGACGGGACCGTGGGCTGGGCCGTGTGGCTCACGGGCGTGCTGCTGCAGAAGAGCCTCGTCTCCACCTACCCGGTCTACGCCTCCATCGCCACGCCGTTCTTCCTGCGGCTGCTGGGCGCCCGGGTGGGCAGCCAGGTGGAGATCTCCACCGTGGAGACCCTGCCGCACCTCACCACCTTCGAGTCCGGGTCCTTCATGGCCGACCACTCGATGGTCAGCTCCGCCCGGACCGGCTTCGGCTGGATCCACGTGGGCCCCTCGACCGTGGGGGAGCGCTCCTTCGTGGGCAACTCCGCGATCGTGGGCCCGGACCGGGACGTGCCTAAGGACTCCCTGGTCGCCGTGCTCTCCTCCGCCCCGGCCGACGCCGAGCGCGGCACCTCCTGGCTGGGCCGGCTGCCCGAGCCGATCAGCCGCGTCACCGACACCGCGGACGAGGCCGTCACCTACCGGCCCCGCCGGCGCCTGGTCGTGGCCCGCACGCTCGTCGAGGCCCTGCGCGCCGTGCCCTTCATGGTCACCGCGTGGATCGACCTCGCGATCGTCTTCGTGCTCACCACCGTGTACATGCGGGCCGGGGGAGGCCTCGACGGCATCGTCTCGGCGCTGCTGTGGGCCACGCCCGTGGTGCTCGCCGCCGGCGTGGTGGCCGCCCTCATCCCCGTGCTGGTCAAGTGGGCCCTCATGGGCCGCTTCCGCGAGGGCGAGCGCCCGCTGTTCAGCTCCTTCGTGTGGCGCAACGAGCTCGCCGACACCTTCGCGGAGTCCCTGGCCGTGCCCGGCCTGATCCGGCTGGCCGTCGGCTCCCCGGTGTTCAACGCCTGGGCCCGGCTGATGGGCGCGAAGATCGAGCGCGGCGTGTGGTGCGAGACCTGGTGGCTGCCCGAGTTCGACCTCGTCCACCTGGGCCGTGGCGTGTCCGTCAACCGCGGGACCGTGCTCCAGACCCACCTGTTCCACGACCGCATCATGCGGCTGCAGCCGGTGTCGATGGAGGCGGGCTCCACCCTGGGGCCCAACAGCTTCGTCCTGCCCGGCAGCACCGTGGAGGCCGGCGCCACGGTGGGCCCCGGCTCCCTGGTCATGGCCCAGGAGACCGTGCCCGCCGGCAGCACCTGGGGCGGCAACCCGATCCGCCCGCTGCACGCCGAGGCCCTTCCCGCCGGAGGTGCGACCCGTGAGCGCTGAGCACGCGGCCGCCACGCGCGGCGGGGGCACCGCGGTGCTCAACGTCCCCGGCGCCTCCGGGCGGCGCACCCGGCGGCGGCTGGTCGGCGTGGACGCCGCCCGGGGCTTCGCCCTGCTCGGGATGGTCGCCGTGCACACCCTGCCCGTCTGGGACGCGGAGAACGAGCGCGCCTCCCTGGCCTGGTCCCTGTTCGCCGGGCACTCGGCCGCCCTCTTCGCGACCCTGGCCGGGGTGAGCCTCGCGTTCCTCTCCGGGGGCCGCACCCCGCACACGGGCCGGCGCCTGGCCGGGGACCGGGCGGGACTGGTGGGCCGCGCCGCGGTGATCGCCCTCGTCGGGTTCCTCGTGGGCTTCGTGGCCCTGCCGGTGGACAACATCCTCATCTACTACGGGATGTTCTTCCTGCTCGCCATCCCGTTCCTGGGCCTGCGCATCCGGCACCTGCTGATCAGCGCGGCGGCGTTCACCGTGCTGGCCCCGTTCCTGATGCAGTGGGCCGTGGACGTCCTGCCCGCCCACGTGTACGGCAACCCCACCCTGTGGAACCTGGTCACCGACCCGGTCACCGTGCTCTCCCAGCTGCTGCTGACCGGCACCTACCCGGCGCTGCCGTACATGGCCTACCTGTGCGCGGGGATCGCCCTGGGCCGGATGAACCTCACCAGCCGGCGGGTGCAGCTGTGGCTCGTGGGCGCTGGCGCGGCGCTGGCCCTGCTCTCCTGGACGGTGTCCATGGGGGCGCTGCTGGCCCTCGGCGTCTACGACCGGATCTGGGAGGCCACTCCGTGGCTGACCGAGGAGCAGATCGACGAGATCCTCGTCTTCGGCCCGGACCCGTCCCTGCCGACCACCACCCTGTGGTGGCTGATGGTGCCCGCCCCGCACAGCAACACGCCCGTGGCGCTGCTCCTGAGCCTCGGCATGGCCGCGTTCGCCCTCGGGGCGTTCCTGCTGCTGGCCCGGCTGATCGGCAAGGCGCTCACGCCGCTGGCGGCCGCCGGGTCCATGACGTTCACGCTCTACACCCTGCACCTGCTGTTCCTCGGCACCGAGGTCTACGACCTGCACCCGGGGTTCTGGTTCTGGATGCAGGTGGCCGTGTTCGGCCTCCTGGCCGTCGCGTGGCAGCGCGCCGTGGGCCAGGGCCCGCTCGAGAAGCTGGTGGCCCGCACCTCGAAGCGCATCGCCGGGAGGGTCGCCGCCCGCTGACCTGTGACCCCGGCCCCCCTCGCGGCGCCGGCCCCGCGGCCGAGCCGTGACCGTCGAGTCCCCCATGTGTGCGCAGATCCCCAGTTCGATCCTGGGGAAACGCGCACACATGGGGGACTCGGTGCGTGAGAGGGCCGGGGGCTGGGGACTCAGCGTGGCACGGGGCGCATGAGGGCGCCCGGGGACCTCACACGGGCGTCCCGGCGCTGTGAGTGGAAGTGCATCGAGGCGTTACTCCCGCCGTCGGGGACCGAAACACGGGGTTCGTAGCGTGGGAGCACCGCACGCCGCCGTCGCCGTGCTCCGCCCCGCTCGCCCAGGAGGTCACCCGTGAGCTCAGAACTGCATCCCGACCCGGCCACCACGGCAACCGGCACCCCGGCGCCCCCGCCGCTCGCCCTGCGCGAGCGCCCCGGCCGCTGGTTGGACGGCTACCGCCCCGAGGACCCCGAGTTCTGGGAGTCCGCCGGCCGGCCGATCGCGCGCACCAACCTCAAGTGGTCGATCTTCGCGGAGTTCCTCGGCTTCGCCGTGTGGCAGCTCTGGGCCATCACGGTGATCTACCTGCCGGCGGCGGGCTTCGCCTTCAGCGACTCCCAGATCTTCTGGCTGATCTCCATCCCGTCCCTGGTGGGCGCCACGCTGCGCATCCCCTACACCTTCATGGTGGGCCGGTTCGGCGGCCGGAACTGGACCATCGTCTCGGCCCTGCTGCTGCTGGTCCCCACGGTGGGCCTGGCCCTGGCGGTCGGCAACCCGGAGACGCCGTTCGCGGTCATGCTGCTCCTGGCGGCCACGGCCGGCTTCGGCGGCGGCAACTTCGCGTCCTCGATGGCCAACATCACCTACTTCTACCCGGTGCGGGAGAAGGGGTGGGCGCTGGGGCTCAACGCCGCCGGTGGCAACCTCGGCACGGCCGTGGCCCAGCTGCTCGTCCCGATCGCGGTCACCGTCCTCGCGGCGGGGGCGCTGGACCTCCCGCTGGCCGGGTGGATCTGGGTGCCGTTCATCCTGCTCGCGGCGTGGGGCGCCCGGAAGCACATGCACAACCTCTCCCACGCCAAGGGGGACGTCGCGGGGTCCCTGGCCACGGTCCGGGAGCCGCACTTCTGGATCATGTCCTTCCTCTACGTGGGCACCTTCGGCTCCTTCATCGGCTTCTCCAGCGTGTTCCCCAAGCTGATCGCCGATACCTTCCCGGAGTTCTCGTCCTTCAGCGTGGGCGCCGCTGCGCTGTCCCTGGCGTTCCTCGGCCCCCTGGTGGGCTCGGTCTCCCGCCCCTACGGCGGCCGGCTCGCGGACCGCTTCGGCGGCGCCCCGATGACGGTCGCGGTGTTCGCGGTGATGGCGCTGCTCGCGCTCGCCGTGGTGCTCACCCTGCCCCTGGCCAACTTCTGGCTGTTCCTGGGCCTGTTCCTGCTGCTGTTCACCGCGGCGGGCATGGGCAACGGCTCCACCTACCGGATGATCCCCTCGATCTACCGGGTGCTGGGGCTGCGGCAGCAGCAGGACGCGGCGGTCTCCACCGAGCGCAAGGCCTCGGCCGCCCTCGGGCTGATCGGCGCGGTCGGCGCGTACGGCGGCTTCATGATCCCGCAGGCGCTCAACCTCTCGAACAGCACCACCGGGGCCTACAGCGCGGCGTTCTACGGCTTCGTGGCCTTCTACGTGGTGGCGCTCGCGGTCACCTGGTGCTGCTACCTGCGCAAGGGCACCGAGATGGGCGACAGCCACATCTGAAGCCCGCAGCCCCGCCCCGTCCCGCCGACCCCAGGAGGAACCGCCCGCATGAGCACCACGGCCACCCACTGCCCGTACTGCGCCCTCCAGTGCGCCATGACCCTGGACACCGGATCGGCGGCCGCCGCGGCGCAGGGCTACCCGGAGGTCGCCGCCCGGCAGTTCCCCACCAACCGGGGCGGGATGTGCCGGAAGGGCTGGACGTCGGCGGAGCTGCTCGCCGACCCCGCACGGCTCACCGCGCCCCTTCTGCGCGGGGCGGACGGCGTCTTCCAGGAGGTGTCCTGGGACGCGGCTCTGGACCGGATGGCCGCGGAGTTCCGGGCCGCCCAGGAGCGGCACGGCCGGGACGGGGTGGGAATCTTCGGCGGCGGGTCGCTGACCAACGAGAAGGCCTACCAGCTGGGGAAGTTCGCGCGGGTGGCCCTGCGGACCTCGCGGATCGACTACAACGGCCGGTTCTGCATGTCCTCCGCCGCGGCCGCCGCCAACCGGTCCCTCGGCCTGGACCGCGGCCTGCCGTTCCCCGTGACGGACCTCGACGATGCCCACACCGTCCTGCTGCTGGGCACGAACCCCGCCGAGACCATGCCCCCGTTCGTCCAGCACCTGCAGCACGCCCGGCAGCACGGGGGCCTCGTCGTCGTCGACCCCCGCCGTTCCGCCACGGCCCGGATGACCGACGACGACGGCGGACTGCACCTGCAGCCCACCCCCGGCTCCGACCTCGTGCTGCTGCTGGGGCTGGCCCACGTGGTCCTGCACGAGGGCCTCGCGGACCGGGAGTACCTCGAGCGGCGCACCACCGGCTCGGAGGCCTTCACGACGAGCATCAACGCGTGGTGGCCCGAGCGGGTCGAGCAGGTCACCGGCGTCCCGGCGGAGCGGATCCGCCGGGCCGCCCGCCTGCTGGCCCGGGCGCGGAAGGGGACCTACGTCCTGACCGGGCGCGGCGTGGAGCAGCACGTCGACGGCACCGACACCGCGACCGCCGCGATCAACCTGGCCCTGCTCCTCGGGCTGCCCGGGCGCGAGGGCTCCGGCTGGGGCACCCTGACCGGGCAGGGCAACGGGCAGGGCGGCCGGGAGCACGGGCAGAAGGCCGACCAGCTGCCCGGCTACCGCAGCATCACGGACCCCGCCGCCCGCGCGCACGTGGCCGGGGTGTGGGGCGTGGACCCCGCCGAGCTGCCCGGCGCCGGGATCCCGGCCGCGGAGATGCTGACCACCCTCGGCACCGATCACGGCGTCCGCTGCCTGTGGGTCAACGGCTCCAATGTGGTGATCGGCGCCCCGGACACCGACGCCGTGGTCCGCGGGCTGCAGGCCCTGGACTTCCTGGTGGTCTGCGACTTCTTCTTCTCCGAGACCGCCGAGTTCGCCGACCTCGTCCTGCCGGTGCTGCAGTGGGCCGAGGAGGAGGGCACCATGACGAACCTCGAGGGCCGGGTGCTGCGCCGCCGCCGCGCGCTCGACCCGCCGCCCGGGGCGAGGGACGAGCTGTGGATCATGGCCGAGCTCGCCCGGCGGCTCGAGGCCCCGGGCACGTTCAGCCCCGACCCGGAGGAGGTCTTCGAGGAGCTCCGCCGGGCCTCGGCCGGCGGGAAGGCCGACTACTCGGGGATCGGCTGGGCCGCCCTGGACGCGGGCGAGGCCTGCTGGTGGCCGCACCCCGCCGGCAATTCCGCGGGCACGCCGCGGGTCTTCCTCGAGCGCTTCGGCCACCCGGACGGACGGGCGGTGCTCGTCCCGGTCCGCCCGCGCGCCGCCGGCCGGGCCGTGGACCCGAGCCCGCGCGGGCACCGGCGGGAGCCCCTGCACACCGCGGGGACCCTCACCCTGACCACCGGCCGCTGGCTGGAGCACTACCAGTCCGGCAACCAGACCCGCCGCGTGCCCTCGCTGCACGCGGCCCGCCCCGCGGCGCGGCTGCAGATCCACCCCGCGACCGCGGCCTCCCTCGGCATCCGGGACGGTGCCGCGGTGGAGCTGACCAGCGCCCGCGGCCGGGCCGTGGCCCGCGCCGAGCTGAGCACCGACATCCGCCCGGACACGGTGTTCCTGCCCTTCCACTACGCCGGGAACCAGACCGCCAACAAGCTCGTGTCCTCGGACGCCGTGGACCCGATCTCGTCCATGCCCGAGTTCAAGGCCGGCTCCGTGACCGTCCGGGCGATCGACGCCGAGGAGACGACCCGATGACCGTGCACCGTCCCACCCGTGCCCACGGCACCCCGATGCGGTCCGGCGAGCACGTCGTCGTCATCGGCTTCGGCCCCGTGGCCGCCCGCTTCGTCGACGACGTCGCCGACCTCGCCGCCGCGGGCACGATCCGGCTGACCGTGATCGGCGGGGAGACCGACCCCGCCTACAATCGGGTGCTCGTGGGCGAGCACGCCATGGGCCGCGCGGAGCGCGCCACGATGGCCCTGACCGACCCCGAGCTCCTGGCCCGCTCCGGGATCGACGTGCTGCTCGGCACGCAGGTCACCCGGATCGACCGCTCCCGCCGGGTCCTGCGCCTCACCGACGGGCCGACGGGGGAGGCCCGTGAGCTCGGCTACGACCGCCTGGTCCTGGCCACCGGGGCCCGCCCGAATCTGCCCGTGCTGCGCGGGATCAACCCGGACCCCGGCGCCTACGAGCACCTGCCCGTCGGGGTCACGGCGCTGCGCGACCTGCGCGACGCCCGGGCCGTGCGCGCCGTCGTCGAACGGCGGGGCCGCGTGGTGGTCCTGGGCGGTGGCGTGCTCGGGCTCGAGGCCGCGCTGGCGGCGAGCGAGGCCGGCTGCCCGGTCACCGTGGTCCACCACGCGGCGTGGGTGCTGACCCGCTCCCTCGACGCCCCCGGCGGCGCGCTGCTGGGCCGCGCGCTCGCCGACGCCGGCGTGGAGGTGGTCTCCGGCGCCCAGGCGCGCGAGGTCTCCCTCGACGAGGACCGCTCCTTCCGCGGGCTCGTGCTCGAGGACGGCCGGACCCTGCCGGGTGACCTGCTGCTGCTGTCGATCGGCGTCACGGCGCGCACGGAGCTCGCCGAGGGCGCCGGGCTGCGCACGGCCCGCGGGATCGTGGTCAACCACGAGCTCGAGGCCGACGTGGAGCGGCGGGTCTTCGCGGTGGGGGACTGCGCCGAGGTGCTGTGCAAGGACCTGTCCTGCCGGGTCTGCCCCGGACGGGACGGCATGGGCCCGTCCGGTCTGATCGGTCCCGGCTGGCGGCAGGCCGAGTGGCTGGCCGCCCGGATCCGCGCCGAGCTGGACGCCGTGGCCGAGGGCGGGACGGCCGTGCTCGCCCCCCTCACCACCGGTCCCGCCGGCGCGGTGCGGCTCAAGGCCCACCAGGTGGAGCTCGCCTGCGCCGGGACGGTCGGGGGCCTGCCCTGGGAGCCCCGCCCGGACGGCGGGACCGTGGTGCAGTGGGCGGACGGCTCGGCCGGCAGCTACGCACAGCTCGTGTTGCGCCCCGACCGCACGCTCGAGGGCTACATCGTGCTCGGCCTGCCCCGCGCCGCCGCCGAGATCGGGCTCCTCCACGACCGCGGCGAGCCCGTGCCCGAGGACCCCGGTGTCCTGCTGCGCCTCGACGGCCCGGACGCCGGGACGCAGCAGGAGACCCGGCTGACGCCCGAGTCAACGGTCTGCCACTGCGCCGGCGTCACGATGGGCCGGATCACCGACGCCGTGGGGCAGGGCGCCGCCACCCTCGAGGAGGTCAGCTGCGCCACCCGCGCCTCGACCGGCTGCGGGGGCTGCACGGACACGGTGCGCCGGCTCGTCGAGGAGCACGCCGCCGCGGTGTGAGGGATTCCCGCGCCGCCGGAGGGCCGCCGCACCGGCGTGTGCTTTCGCACAAGGGTGGACAGCGTCACCGGCCCGTCACGATTGGCCGGGGTGCCCCGGGGTGCGAAGATGGTCGCGCCCGCCGCCCGACCGCGCGGACCTGCACCGACGAACAGGACGACCATCCATGAGGGAGCGCCCCACCGAGCACCGGCCCGCGGCGGCCGCGTCCCGCGGCGCCGCACCGCGGCCCTCGAGGCGCCTCGTGGGCCTCGACGCCGCCCGCGGGCTGGCGCTCGTGGCCATCATGTGCGTGCACATCCTGCCTGTGTCCTACGCCGCCACGGGCCGGCCCACGGTGACGTGGATCCTGTTCCCCGGCGACTCACCGGCCCTGTTCGCTCTGCTGGCCGGCACGGGGCTGGCGCTCACATCCGGCGGGCGCCGCCCGCTCCGCGGCCGCGAGATGACGGCCGCCCGGGCCGGCATCGCGGTGCGCGCGCTGCTGCTGCTGATCCTGGGGCTGGTCATCGGCCACCTCATGCCGCCGGAGCCCCCGGCGTACAACATCCTGATCTACTTCGCCGCGTACTTCCTGCTCGCCCTGCCCTTCCTGGGGCTCGGGCCGCGGGCCCTGTTCCTCGGCGCGGGCGTCGCCCTGGTGGCCGGCCCGCTGCTGCTCCACCTCGCCGGGGACGCGCTGCCGGGCTTCTCCTCCTACAACCCGACCTTCGTCACCCTGGTCACCGAGCCGCTCGCGGTGCTCGGCCAGCTGCTCCTGACGGGGACCTATCCCGCCCTGCCGTACCTGGCCTACCTGCTGGCGGGCCTGGCCATCGGCCGGCTCAACCTGCGCCGCCGCGACGTCCAGGTCCGGCTGGTCGTGGTGGGCACGGTCCTGGCGGTGACCGCGAAGCTGGTGTCGCGGCAGCTGCTCTACGCCGGGGACGTCTACACGAGGCTGCTGTTCAGCGACCCGGACCTCACCGTGGCGCAGCTCGAGAGCCTGCTGACCTACGGCCCCGAGGACACGCTGCCGACGACCTCGCCGTGGTGGCTCGTGCTCACCACCCCGGACGTCAACACCCCGTTCTCCGTGGCGTGGAGCCTCGGGGTGAGCCTGGCCGTCGTCGGGACCTGCCTGCTCCTGGCCCGCCGGCACAGCGCCTGGCTGCTGCCCGTGACGGCCCTGGGCGCCATGAGCCTCACCCTGTACACGGCGCACCTCGTGTTCCTGTCCTTCGAGGTCTTCCACACCGCGCCCCTGCTCTGGCTGATCGCGAGCCTGGTGCTCTCCGTGCTGTTCGCCCTCGCCTGGCAGCGGGCCTTCGGGCGGGGCCCGCTGGAGCGGGCGATGAACGCGGTGGTCCGGCCGGTCCGCCGGGCCGTGGCTCAGGGGTCCAGGCGGTAGCCGCGCTTGATCACGGTGGCGACCAGGGGAGCGGGCAGGATCCGGCGCAGCCGGGAGATCACCATCTCCAGGGCGTGCTCGGTCTCCAGGCCCGGCACCGCGGACAGCAGTTGCCCCCGGGAGACCACCGCC
Source organism: Kocuria sp. GQ42 (assembly GCF_059758435.1). Classification (NCBI taxonomy): domain Bacteria; kingdom Bacillati; phylum Actinomycetota; class Actinomycetes; order Micrococcales; family Micrococcaceae; genus Kocuria; species Kocuria sp. GQ42. Next base: position 349,253 of record NZ_JCAXEN010000002.1, read on the forward strand.
CCCGGGTGCGCCGCGAGCGCCCGCAGCACCGCGACCTGGGCGTCGGAGAGCGGGACGAACACGTTCTCCAGGGCGGCGCCGGTGCTCATCAGCCGCAGCGTCCCGTGCCGGGTGGGCACCACCAGGGTGCGCTCCTCGACCGCGTGGGTGCACACCGCCCGGACCAGGGCCCCCAGCCGGTAGCGCTCCGGCACGAGCGGCTCCACCCCGACCTCCAGCAGGGGCCCGGCGCACACGGGTCCCACCGCGGCGGCCGTGACGTCCGTGCGCAGGGCGTCCACGAGGTCCTCGTAGCGGCCCATCTCCTGAGCGGTGCTGAACATGGAGTCCACGGCGGGGGCTGCGGTGAAGGTCAGCACGTCCAGGCGGCGCTCGCAGACGTCGCGGATCAGGCCGGGCAGGCGCTCGCCGTCGTCGGCGGAGAGCCACCGATAGGGGGAGACCGTGTCCACCTGCGCCCCGGCGGCCACGAGCCGCTCCAGCTGGATCTGGTCCGTCAGCCCGTGCAACTGGACGGCCACGCGGGCGCCGGCCACGCCGTCGGCCAGGAGCCGGTCGACCACCGACGAGGTCCGCTCGTCCTCGGAGACCTCCGCGTCCTCGAGCTCCAGGGAGAGCACCTGGCCCCGGGCCTTCGCCCCGCGGGTGAGCACCCGGGCGGCCCGGAAGGCGTCCCGCAGGTCCTCCCCGAGACCCGCGGCGTCCGCGGCCTCGAACCACCGGCGCAGCCCGTAGGCGGTGGTCACCACGATGATCCCGGGCCGGTGGGCGAGCAGCGTGCGCGTGTCCTCGACCACCCGGGTGTCCTCGGCCACGGGGGAGATCATCAGGGCGGGCGCATGCACCACCTGCGCGCCGCGGCGCTCCAGGGCGGCGATGAAGTCCGTGGCGCGGCGGTGGGCCGTCACGCCGACGCGGAACCCGGTCAGTTCCCCGGGCGCGCCGTGGTCACCGGGTGCGGGGGCGGTGGGTGCGGCGGTCATGCCCCGAGCGTAGGTCGGTCCTGTGACCACGGTGTTACCCCAGGTTTCCGATTCCGCACCGCCTGCCCCGCGGACGCGGTGCAGCGACAGCGGCGTGCCGGACGTCCCGCTGACGTGCACGGCGGGGCCCGCAGACTTCACGGAATCGTGAGGTGTGCGCAACGGGAGCGCCACGTGCAGCAGAGATCCTGGGTCCGGAAGGGTCCCGGAGTTCATGGGCCCTCGGATACGGCTCGGGCCCTGGGAGTGCCGGGGCGGGCCCAGGAGGACGGGGGAGTCATGAGGTGGACGTCCGGAACGGAGCGCTCCGCCCCGGTCGATGCCACGGGCGGTGCCCGCAGGTCCCCGGCGTGGTGGACGGGCCTCGACGCGGGCCGCGGGCTGGCGCTGATCGGGCTGATGGCGGTGCAGATCTTGCCCGGCCACAACACCCGGACCCCGGCACCGGCCTGGCCGCACCTCCTCCTCGCGGAGGCCTCGGCGGCACTGTTCATCCTGCTGGCCGGGGTGGGACTGGCGCTCGGTTCCGGGGGGCGGTTCCCGCACCGGGGCCGATGGCTGGCCGCCGATCGGGCGGGGCTGGCCGTGCGGGCGGTGCTGCTCGCCGTGGTGGGGCTGGGTATCGGGGCGCTGATGCCCGAGGACGCCCCGGCGGACAACCTCCTGGTCTGCTGCGGGGTGCTCTTCGTGCTGGCCATCCCGTTCCTGCGCCTGTCCGCGACGGCGCTGTTCGTCTGCGCGGCGGTCCTCTGGATGGTGGGCCCGTTGCTGGTGCAGGGCGTGACGGACGTCCTCCCGGCCCTCGCCTCCGCCCACCCCGCGTTCGCCGACGTGCCGGCGGAGCCGGGCGGGACGGTATCCCGGCTGCTGGCGACCGGCACCTACCCGGCCCTGCCGTACCTGAGCTGTCTGCTGGTCGGGCTGGGGGTGGGGCGGATGAACCTGCGCGACACGGGGATCCAGGTCCGGCTGCTGGCGGCGGGGGCGGGGCTGGTCGTCCTCGCCCGGACCGCCGACCCCTTCGGACCGTACGTCTTCGGCGGTCACGGCCGGGTGCCGGCGACCGGCGGGCCGGGCGCGGACGAGCTGGCCGAGGTGCTGGTGGGGGGCCCGGACCCGTGGCCCGTCGACGGCGTGTGGGCGGTCGCCGCCGGTCTGGGCGTGGCGCTCCTGGTGCTGGGGAGCTGCCTGCTAATTTCCCGCAGATCCGGGGCGTGGTTGCTGCGGCTGTCGGCCGTGGGGGCGACGGGCCTGAGCGTGTACACCGCCCACCTGGTGGCGCTGTCCGTCGAGGTCCGGTACGACCTCCCCGTCATCTGGTCCCTCGTCCTCCTGGGGGCGGCGGTCCTGCTCGCCGTCGGCTGGCACCGGGCACGGGGCCGGGGGCCCATGGAGCGGGTCCTCGACGCCGGCGGGGACGCCGGCCGCCGCACCGTGCTCCACCGGCACCGCCGGCTCCACCGGACGTGACCCCCGGCGCCGCGGCCACCTCCGGCCCGGGTCCGGTTCCGGCCGGGAGCCCGATCCGGGCCCGGGCGCATCTCCCCGGCGGCCCCGGGCCGCATCAGGCCCCGTGGGTCGCGGCGCCCTCGCGCACCGGGATGCGCGGACCGGTCAGCAGCACGGGGCCGTCGCCGGCCTCGGCGGCGGCGCGCTCGGCGTCGGTCGCGGGGCGGCGCTGACCGCGCTCGAGCACGTAGTCCTGGGAGTCGTCCGGGGCGGCGTCGTTGACGAAGGAGCGGAAGCGGCGCAGCCGCTCGGGGTCCTTCAGCGTCGCGGCCCACTCGTCCTCGTAGCGGTCCACGTGCCGGGCCATCGCGGCCTCGAGCTCCTCGCCGATGCCCAGGGAGTCCTCGACGACGACGGCGCGCGCGTGGTCGATCCCGCCGTCGAGCTCCTCCTGCCACCGGGCCGTGCGCTGCATCCGGTCCGCGGTGCGGATGTAGTACATGAGGTACCGGTCGATGTACCGGACCAGGGTCTCGTCGTCCAGGCCCTGGGCCAGCAGCTGGGCGTGAGCGGGGTTCGCGCCGCCGTTGCCGCCGGTGTAGAGGTTCCAGCCGTCGGTCGTGGAGATGATGCCCACGTCCTTGCCGCGGGCCTCGGCGCACTCGCGGGCGCAGCCCGAGACGCCCATCTTGAACTTGTGGGGGGAGCGCAGCCCCCGGTAGCGCAGCTCCAGCCGCACGGCCATGCCCACGGAGTCCTGCACCCCGTAGCGGCACCACGTGGAGCCCACGCAGGACTTCACGTTGCGCAGCGCCTTGCCGTAGGCCTGTCCGGACTCGAAGCCGGCGTCCACGAGTTCCCGCCAGATCTCCGGCAGCTGCTCGAGCCGGGCCCCGAACATGTCCACGCGCAGGGCCCCGGTGATCTTGGTGTAGAGCCCGTACTTCCGGGCCACCTCGCCGAGCACGATGAGCTTCTCCGGGGTGATCTCCCCGGCGGGCACGCGCGGGACCACGGAGTACGTGCCGTCCTTCTGCATGTTGGCCAGCGCCCGGTCGTTGGTGTCCTGCAGGGCGCCCCGGCCGGAGTCGAGCACGTACTCGTCGCGCTGGGAGGCGAGCACGGAGGCGACCACGGGTTTGCAGATGTCGCAGCCCAGGCCGGTGCCGAAGCGGGCGACGACCTCGTCCCAGGAGGACAGGTCCAGGGCGCGCACGGCCTCGAAGAGCTCGGCGCGGGAGAGCTCGAAGTGCTCGCACAGCGCCCTGGAGACCTCCACGCCGGCCTTCGCCAGCTCCAGGTCCAGGGTCTTCTTGAGCATCGGGACGCAGGACCCGCACTGCGTGCCGGCCCGGGAGCACTTCTTGAGCTCGCCGATCTCGTGCACACCGCAGGAGATCTGCTCCCGCACGGCCCCGGTCGTGACGTTGTTGCAGGAGCAGATCACGGCGTCGTCGGGCAGGTCCCCGGCCGGGGCGTCCACGCCGGAGGCGGAGAGGTAGGCGCCGGGCTCACCGGGCAGCTCCCGGCCCAGCAGCGGGCGCAGGGCGTTGTACGGCTCGGCGTCCCCCACGAACACCCCGCCCAGCAGGGTCCGCGCGTCCTGGGTGACCACGACCTTCTGGTACATCCCGCGGGCGGGGTCCGCGTAGACGACCTCGAGGCAGTCCTCGGTCTCGCCGTAGGCGTCGCCGAAGGACGCCACGTCCACGCCGGAGAGCTTGAGCTTGGTCGCGGTGTCGAAGCCGTCGAAGGTGGAGCGCCCGCCGGCCAGCCGGTCGGCGACGATCTCCGCCATGGTGTTCGCCGGGGCCACGAGCCCCAGGCACTCCCCGTTCCAGGAGGCGACCTCGCCGATCGCCCACACGTGCTCCGCGGAGGTGCGGCAGGCCTCGTCGATGACCACGCCGCCGCGCGGGGCCGTCTCGACGCCCGCGTTGAAGGCCAGCCGGTCCCGGGCCCGGATGCCGGTGGCCACGATGACCAGGTCCGCCTCGAGGTCGGCGGAGTCCCGGAACTCGACGGCGCACACCTCGCCGTCGGACTTGCGCAGCCCCACGCCGGAGGGGCGCTCGCCCAGGTGCAGGCGCACGCCGCGCGCGGTGATGAGGGCGTTGAGGGAGCGGCCGGCGCCCTCGTCGAGCTGCGCGTTCATCAGCCACTTGCGGGAGTGCACCACCGTGGCCTCCGCGCCGAGCTCCTGGAGCCCGCCCGCGGCCTCGAGGCCCAGCAGACCGCCGCCGATGACCACGCCGCGCGGGGTGCGCCCGTATCGGGCGCGCAGCCGCTCGACCTCGGCGCGGATGGCCGCGACGTCGTCGAGGGTGCGGTAGACGAAGGCGTGGTGGGCGCCGGGGACGTCCAGGCGCGCGGCGTCGGAGCCGGTGGCCAGGACGAGCTCGTCGTAGCCGGTCACGGTCCCGTCCGCCGCGGCGACCGTGCGGGCCGCGGGGTCGATCTCCCGGGCCTTCACGCCCTGGCGCAGGTCCACCCGCGGGTCCTGCCACACCGTGCCCCCGCCCAGGGTGAGGTCGACCGCACCCGCGGGGCCCATCAGCGCCTTGGACAGCTGGACGCGGTCGTAGGGGACCCACGGCTCGTCGGCGAACACGGTGAGGCGCACGTGGTGGTCCTCCGCGGACAGCACCGCCTCGGCGAAGCGGTGGGCGGCGGGGCCGCCGCCGACCACGACGACGTGCTGGGGGGACTGCGGGGAGAAGGGGGAGCGCGGCACGGGGACCTCCGGGAGCTGGCGGGCGGCTGGGGCGTTGTTCCGACTCTAGGGAGACGGGATTGCCCCGCCGTTGCCCCGCCGTTCCGGTCGCTTTTCGCTTCCCTCACCGGGGCCCCGGCTCCGCGTGAGCGGGCTTTGACCGGGGCGAAACGGCCCCGGAGCACGTCCGTCATCCGCCCCGCCTAACGTCGAGCACGACGTTCCGCCGAGCCGCAGGAGGCCCCTCATGACGACCCTCACCCCGACCACGACCGCGACCGCGGTGGACGCGGCGAGCCGTGCCGCCGGCACCGCGTGGCACGACGTGTGCGCTCTGACGGACCTCGAGCCCCTGTGGGGCGAGGCCGCCCGGGTGGCGGGCCGCCAGGTGGCGCTGTACCGGGTGGACGCCACCACGGTGCTCGCGGCCGACCACCGCGATCCCCGCACCGGGGCCTGCGTCATGGCCCGCGGCATCCTCGGCTCCCGCGGCTCGGCCGTCACGGTCGCCTCGCCGCTGCACAAGGAGGTCTACGACCTCGCGACCGGGCTGTGCCTCACCGGCGACGGGCCCGCCCTGCCGGTGCACCCGGCCGAGGTGCGCGACGGGCGGGTGCTCGTCGGGCTGCCCCGCTGACGGCACGTCGTCGGGGTTCTCCCAGGTACTCCTTCGTAAGATGACCGGGTGACACGACAACACCCTCGGAGCGGTCCCCGGTGGCCCTGGTCCTGGCTGCCGCACCGGCACCGCCACCGCGGTGCGACGTCCCGGGGTGCCCGGCGTCGGCTGCGCCTGCTCGGGGCCGGCGCCCTGGCGCTGGTGCTCCTGCTCGTCACGACCGTGGCGCTCCTGGTCGGCCGGGACGAAAAGACCCCGGAGGCCGAGGCCCCCGAAACCGTCTCGTGCGCCCGCTACGGCCTCGACGGCGTCCGGGTCACGGCCCGCGGCCCCGGCGGACCCACGGACGGGGCCGTGCTGGACGCGCGCGTGTTCGGCCCGGGGGAGGAGCGGGAGGACCGCTTCCAGCTCGAGCACGAGCACGACGGGATCACCAGCGCCTACCACGTCTTCGCCGAGGACCTGGACTGGGACCGGCCGGTGGGCGTCGTGTACCACTTCCACGGGGACGGCGCCTTCGAGTACGAGAGCCCCCAGTACACCGCCTCCTGCCTGGCGGAGGTCGCGCGGGAGCACAACATGCTGCTGGTGGTCCCGCGGACCCCCGATCGTGCGGGGGAGATCACCTGGTGGGAGGAGCGGGACCTCAACGCGCAGTGGTTCCTCTCGCTCGTCGAGGAGCGGCTCGAGCCCGAGTACGACATCGACCGCTCCCGCACCTGGCTGACCGGCTACTCCGGCGGGGCCCAGTTCATCAGCCAGGAGCTGCTGGCCGACCACGTCGACCTCGTCCCGGGCGGCGGCGCGATCATGATGGGCGGCGGACAGGCCCCGGACCGGCCCTCCGCGGAACCCACCTCCGAACAGCTGCAGGAGCTGCGCCTGCGCTGGGACGTGGGCACGGAGGACGACGGGACCGACCCGCAGGCAGAGTTCGACGCCCTGTCCGCGGCCTGGGACGGGCACCACTGGTACGAGGAGCAGGGCTTCGAGCGCGCCCGCATCCGGTACCGGGACGGCGTGGACCACTTCGGGCTGCCGTACGCCCGCATCCTCCAGCGCGCGCTGAACGCGGCCGAGGAGGACTCCCAGGAGCAGTCCTGACGTGCCCCGTCGCCCTGGGTCCCGGGTTTTTCTCGGGCCGGAGGCCCGCTCCGCGTTTGCTCTAGTAAGCTGAGGTGCGCACCAGTGCGCCGCGAGCCCGTCGTCCACGACAGGCGGGCGGGCGCCGGGCTCCGTGCCGGGGGGGCGCGGACGGGGCCGGGACCGGCACGGGTGCCCGAACCGATCGATCCGTGGGGGAACCGCATGTCCGCAGAACGCACGCCGCCGGCCGGGACGGCCACCGCCACCGGTGTCCCGACGGAAGGACCCGGTGGCGACGTCGCCGGGGCCCCCCGGACGACCCGCCGCCTCCTCGGGGTCGACGCCGCCCGCGGCCTGGCCCTGTTCGGCATGGTCGCCGTGCACACGCTGCCCTCGTGGGACGAGCGGACGGGCGAGGCGACCCTGTCCTGGACCCTGTTCGCCGGCCACTCGGCCGCACTGTTCGCCACCCTGGCCGGGGTGAGTCTGGCCTTCGCCTCCGGCGGGCGCACCCCTCGCACGGGGCTGCGGATGACGGCTTCCCGGTGGGCCCTGGCCGCACGGGCGGGGGTGATCGCCCTGGTCGGCTTCCTCCTCGGCTTCCTCGAGCTGCCGGTGAGCAACATCCTCATCTACTACGGGATGCTCTTCCTGCTCGCCGTGCCCTTCCTGCGCCTGCGGACCCGGTCCCTCCTGGTGTGCGCCGCGCTCTTCGCGCTCGTCGCGCCCTTCCTCATGCAGTGGTCCGTCGACGTGCTGCCCGGCCTCGAGTACGAGAACCCGAGCCTCGTGGACCTGGTCGTCGACCCGGGCACCGTGCTCTCCCAGCTGCTCCTGACCGGCGTCTACCCCGCCCTGCCCTGGATGGCGTTCCTGCTGGCCGGACTCGCCGTGGGACGCACGGACCTCACCAGCCGGAAGGTGCAGACCCTCCTCGCGACGGTCGGGGCGGCGGTCGCGCTGCTCGTGTGGTCGTCCTCCGCCCTCGCGCTGCAGGTGCTCGGCGGCTACGAGGCCATCGCCGAGGGGACACCCTGGATGGACGAGTCGGAGATCGACGAGGTGCTCGTCTTCGGCGGTGACCCCACGCTGCCCACCGACACCCTGTGGTGGTTGCTGATCTCTACCCCGCACACGAACACGCCGTTCTTCCTGGCGCTCAACGTGGGCCTGGCACTGTCCGTCCTCGGCGTCTGCCTGCTCCTGGAGCGCGTGGCCGGCAGGGTCCTCGCGCCGCTCGCCGCGGCGGGCGCGATGACGTTCACGCTCTACACGGCCCACCTGCTCATCCTCTGGCCCGAGTACTACGACCTCGCGCCCGCCGCGTGGACCGCCGGCCAGATCGTGGCGTTCACCGTGTTCGCCCTGCTGTGGCGGCGGGCCCTGGGCCAGGGCCCGCTGGAGAAGGTGGTCACCCGGTCGACCAAGGCCGTCTCGCGCCGGGTCCTCGCCCGGGGCGGGGACGGGGTCCGGCCGCCGGCCACCTGAGCCCGTGCGCCGTCAGAGGCCCAGTGCGGCCTCGAGCTCGGCGCGGATCCGCCCGAGCCGCTCCTGCGCCTCGGCCCGGGCGGCGGGCAGCGCGGCCCGGCCGGCCACCGGGGCGACCACCTCGAGGTAGCACTTGAGCTTCGGCTCCGTCCCGGAGGGACGCACGATCACCCGGGTGCCGTCCGCGGTGAGCAGGCGCAGTCCCTCGGTGGGCGGCAGACCCGTGCCCGGGGTGGCGAGGTCCGCGACCTCGACCACCTCGGAGCCGCCCAACGCCGCGGGCGGGGCGTCCCGCAGGGCGGCCGCCATGACCGGGATGCGGCTCAGGTCCGCCACCCGGATGCTCAGCTGGTCGGTCGCGTACAGCCCGTGGGCCAGGGCGAGGTCGTCCAGCACGTCCAGCAGGGTCCGGCCCTGCGCGCGCAGCTCGTCGGCGAGCACCGCCACCGCCACGGCCGCACTGATCCCGTCCTTGTCCCTGACCACCTCCGGCGCCACGCAGTAGCCCAGCGCCTCCTCGTAGCCGAACGCGAGCCCCGGGACGCGGGCGATCCACTTGAAGCCGGTCAGCGTCTCCTGGTGCGCGATCCCCGCCGCGGCGGCGATCCGCCCCAGCAGACGGGAGGAGACGATGGAGTTCGCGAACACGGCGCCTTCGCGGCCCGCGCACCGGGCCGCCGCGGCGTGGCCGAGCAGCGCGCCGACCTCGTCGCCGCGCAGCATCCGCCAGCCCTGCGCCAAATCCTCGACGTCGGCCCCGGGCACCGGGACCGCCACGGCCACCCGGTCCGCGTCGGGGTCGTTGGCCAGGACGAGGTCCGCGCCCACGGCGCGGGCCGTGGCCAGGGCCAGGTCCAGGGCGCCGGGCTCCTCGGGATTGGGGAACGCGACCGTGGGGAAGTCCGGGTCCGGCTCCGCCTGCTCCGGGACCACGTGCACGTCGGCGAGACCGGCCCGCCGCAGGGCCTCCGTCGTCGTGCGCCCGCCCACCCCGTGCAACGGGGTGAGGACGACCCGCAGGGGACGTTCGGCGCCCGCGGCGGCGGTGACCACGGCCGGGAGCACGGCGTCGAGGTAGTCCTGCTCGACGCTCGCGGGCAGGACGGTCCACCCGTCCTGCGCCCGGGGGATGTCCTCGACGGGGCCGACGGCCGCGATCCGCTCGGCGATCATCCGGTCGTGCGGCGCCACGATCTGGCAGCCGCGGGCCGCCGACTCCACGGCCCGGCCGCCGAGGTAGACCTTGTAGCCGTTGTCCGCCGGCGGGTTGTGGCTGGCGGTGACCATGACGCCCACCTCTGCCTCGAGGGCCCGCACCGCCCACGCCAGGACGGGGGTGGGCAGCGGCGCGGGCAGCAGCAGCGTCTCGATGCCGGCGGCCGTGAACACCGCGGCGGTGTCCCGGGCGAAGACCTCGGAGCCGTGCCGGGCGTCGTAACCGACCACCGCGCGGGGGCGCCGGGCGGAGCCCGCCGCACCGTCCGCCGGGGTCTGCACGGCCAGGACGTGGGCGGCCAGCCCCGCCGCGGCGCGCAGCACCACCACCCGGTTCATCCGCATCGGCCCGGCGCCCAGGGCCGCCCGCAGCCCGGCGGTGCCGAACTGGAGGGTGCCCGAGAAGCGGTCGGCCAGCTCCGCCCGTGCTGCGGCGTCACCGGCGGCGGCCGCCTCGACGAGCGCTGCCAGCTCGGCGCGGGTGGCGGGGTCCGGGTCGGCGGCGCCCCACGCGCGCGCGGCGTCGAGCAGCTGCGGGTCGGTGCGGGGGTCGGTGGTCATGGCGCGGCCTCCTGGGGGCGTCCGGTGCGCCGGGGTGCCGGGCCGGGAACCCGTCCTGGCCCGGGGCCGGTCAGAGCTGGGCGACGATGCGGGCGAGCAGTCCGGAGATCCGGGCGCCCGCGGCGCGCCCGGCCTCGAGGACCTCCTCGTGGGAGAGCGGGGTCGCGGAGATCCCGGCCGCCTGGTTGGTCACGAGGGAGATCCCGAAGACCTCCATCCCGGCGTGCCGGGCGGCGATGGCCTCCAGTGCGGTCGACATCCCGACGAGGTCAGCCCCGAGCACCCCGGCCATCCGCACCTCCGCCGGCGTCTCGTAGTGCGGGCCGGGGAACTGCGCGTAGACCCCCTCGTCGAGGGTGGGGTCCACCCCGCGGGCCAGCTCGCGCAGCCGCGGGGAGTACAGGTCGGTGAGATCCACGAACGTGGCGCCCTCGAGCGGGGACCGGCCCGTGAGGTTGAGGTGGTCGCTGATGAGCACCGGGGTGCCGGGGCCCCAGGACGGGTTCAGCCCGCCGCAGCCGTTGGTGAGGATCATGGTGCGGGCCCCGGCGGCGGCCGCGGTGCGCACGCCGTGCACCACGGGGCGCACGCCCCGGCCCTCGTAGTAGTGGGTGCGGGCACCGATCACCAGCGCGTGCCGGCCCGCGGCGGTGCGCACCGAGCGCAGCGTGCCCACGTGGCCCTCGAGGGCGGGCGGGGTGAAGCCGGGGATCTCCGCGGCCGGGATCTCGGCGACGGTCTCGCCGATCAGCTCGGCGGCCTGGCCCCAGCCGGAGCCGAGGGTCAGGGCGATCTCGTGCGTGTCGACCCCGGTGGCCCGGCGGAGGGCGTCCGCGGCCTCCTGGGCGAGCTCGAAGGGGTCGGCCCGGTCAGCGCTGTGCTCTGTGTCCACCCGCCCCAAGCTACCGCATGGTCCCGGGCCGCCCGGCGCGGCCGGGCCGGTTCCGCCGCCGGAGCGGCACCTGCAAGAATGGCCGGGTGACTGCACACAGCGAATTCTCCATCCAGAAGCTCGTCATCATCGGGGGCGGTCCGGGAGGTTATGAGGCCGCCCTGGTCGCCGCCAGCCTCGGCGCGGACGTGACCATCGTCGAGCGCCAGGGCCTGGGCGGCTCCGCGGTGCTGACGGACGTGGTCCCCTCCAAGACGCTCATCGCCTCCGCCGACGCGATGACCCGCTTCGCCGAGGCCGCGGACCTGGGGGTGCACGTGCGCGGGGGCAGCAAGGACGGCGACGAGATCAACGACCTCGCCGTGGACCTTGAGAAGGTCAACACCCGGCTCCTGCGCCTCGCGGCGTCCCAGTCCCGGGACATCAAGCGCGGGCTCGAGCGGGTGGGGGTGCGCGTGATCGCGGGCACCGGCCGGCTGCTCAGCCCCACCAGCGTGCAGGTCACCACCGACGACGGGCTGGAGTACACCCTCGACGCGCAGGCCGTGCTGCTCGCCGTCGGGGCCTATCCCCGGGAGCTGCCGTCCGCGAAGCCGGACGGGGAGCGGATCTTCAACTGGAAACAGGTCTACCACCTCACCGAGGTCCCCGAGCACATGATCGTGGTGGGCTCCGGCGTGACCGGCGCGGAGTTCGCCTCGGCCTACCGGGGCCTCGGGGCCGAGGTCACGCTCGTCTCCTCCCGGGACCAGGTCCTGCCCGGCGAGGACGAGGACGCCGCGGCCGTGCTCGAGAGCGTCTTCGAGCGCCGCGGCATGAACGTGCTCAGCCGCTCCCGCGCCGACTCCGTGGAGCGCAGCGAGAACGGGGTGGTCGTCACGCTCTCCGACGGGCGCAAGATCGCCGGCTCGCACTGCCTCGTCGCGGTCGGCGCGATCCCGGCCACCGACGACCTCGGGCTCGAGGAGGTCGGGGTGGCCCGCGCCGAGTCCGGGCACATCAAGGTGGACGGCGTCTCCCGCACCACCGTGCCGGGCGTCTACGCCGTGGGCGACTGCACGGGCGTGCTCCCGCTCGCCTCGGTGGCGGCGATGCAGGGCCGGATCGCCGTGGCGCACCTCATGGGCGACGCCGTCAAGCCGCTGCGCACCCACCTGGTGGCCTCCAACATCTTCACCTCGCCGGAGATCGCGTCCGTGGGCGTGAGCGAGAAGTCCATCGAGGACGGCACCTACCAGGCGGACACCATCATGCTGAAGCTCTCCACCAACCCGCGCGCCAAGATGATGGCCGTCGAGGACGGGTTCGTGAAGATCTTCTCCCGCAAGGGCTCCGGCACGGTGATCGGGGGAGTGGTGGTGGGTCCCCGCGCGTCCGAGCTGATCTTCCCGATCTCCCTGGCCGTGACGCACAAGCTGCACGTCGACGACCTCGCCGACACCTTCACGATCTACCCGTCCCTCACCGGGTCGATCTCGGAGGCGGCCCGGCGCCTGCACGTGCACGTCTGATCCCCGCCGGCACGCGCAACGGCCGCATCCCCGCAGCGGGGGATGCGGCCGTTGCGCGTGCTGCTCCGGCGGGAGCGGGTCAGCGGCGGGTGACGACGTTCTCCATGTCGACGTCCTTGGTCTCCGGGGAGAACCAGAGGGCCACGAGGGTCAGCACGGCGCCGAACGCCAGGTAGAGGCCGACGGAGCCCACGCCGTAGCTCGCGTTGAGGGTGACGGCGACGTACGGGGTGATGGCGGCACCGAGAATCGACGCCGTGTTGTACGCGACGCCGGAGCCGGTGTAGCGCACGTTCGTGGGGAACAGCTCGGGCAGGATCGCCGACATCGAGCCGAAGGTCAGGCCCATCAGGGTCATGCCGACCACGAGGAAGAACAGCACGCGGCCCGTGCTGACGTCCTCACCGGTGCCGACCGCGGCCGGGTCCATGAGCAGGCCGAAGCTCAGCCCGAAGAGCAGGATCACCGAGGTGATGACCAGCTGCGAGCTGCGCCGGCCGAAGCGGTCCGCGACCCACCCGGAGACGGGCACCATGGCGGCGAACAGCAGCACGGCGAGCAGCTGCAGCACCAGGAAGTCTCGGTAGGGGATGCCGAGGCCGCCGTTGGCGGGGCTGCCGATGCCGTAGGAGAGGATCCACGCGGTCATCAGGTAGAAGAGCATGTAGGTGGCGAGCATGATGAACGTGCCCTGGATCATCTGCAGCCACGACCCCCGGAACGCCTCGACGAGCGGAGTCTGGACCTTCTCGCCCTGGTCCAGCGCCTTCTGGAAGACCGGGGTCTCCTCGAGCTTGAACCGCACGTACAGGCCGACGACCACCATCACCACGGAGGCCAGGAACGGCACGCGCCAGCCCCACGTCAGGAACGGGTGGTCGGTGCCCTGCTCGGCGACCGAGACGAAGCCCATCACGATGGTCAGCACCAGGAAGAAGCCGTTGGCCAGGATGAAGCCGAACGGGGCGCCCAGCTGAGGCCACATGGCGGCGCGCGCCCGCTTGCCCTCCTCGGCGTACTCGGTGGCCAGCAGGGCCGCGCCGGACCACTCGCCGCCCAGGCCCAGGCCCTGGCAGAAGCGCAGGATCGTCAGGATGAGCGGGGCCCAGATGCCGATCGAGTAGTACGTGGGCAGCAGGCCGATGAGGAACGTGGCGACGCCCATGGTCAGCAGGGCGCCGATCAGGGTGGCCTTGCGGCCGATCCGGTCGCCGAAGTGCCCGAAGATCACGGAGCCGATCGGACGGGCCACGAAGGCCGCGGCGAAGGTCGCCATGGAGGCGAGCAGCTTGGCCGTCTCGTCCTCGCCCGTGAAGAACAAGGCCGGGAACACGGCCACGGCCGCGGTGGCGTAGACGTAGAAGTCATAGAACTCGATCGTGGTGCCCACGAGGGAGGCCAGGATCACCCGGCTGCGGGGCACGCGGTCGGACAGGGGGAGCGAGGGGGAGGACGCGCCGGTGGCGTCCTGCCCGGTCACCGGAGAGGACATGGGGAAACCTCGGTCGTAGCAGTGGGTGGGGACAAGATCCCGATAGTACGCCGGGCCGTCCGCATGGCGGGTGGCCCGTCTCACATCCTGGAACGACGACGAGGTCGGGGACGCGCTAGACGACGACGCCCCTCCCGGGTGTGGCCGGCCCGGCGGACCCGGCCGGTCGACACCCGGGAGGCGGCCGTCACCCGTACCGACGCACCTCGTGGAAGAAGGAGTCGATGGTGTGCAGGCCGCCGGTGCCGGCGACCGTGTCGTAGACGTGCTTGCCCACCGCGAGGTCGAGCACTCCCAGGCCGAACGGCGAGAAGACCACGGTCCGGTCCGCCGGCACCTCCACGGCGCCGGTCATGACGTCGTACAGCGTGCCGGCGAGGAAGTCCCGCGAGCCGGTGAGCTGCTCGGTGAGGTGCACGGACGTCTGGGCCTTGAGGCAGTGCTCCACGTCGTCGACGATGTTCGTGGCGGCGAGGACCACCTCGGGCCCGAGGTCGCGCAGCGAGATGTGGAGCACGAGCGGGTGGTGCTCGAACCACGACGGGTCGGTGACGTGCGGCTCTCCCGCCGTCGTCGCGAACACGACCAGGTCGCTCGAGCGGATCAGCGACTCGGCGTCCTCGTGGACGGTGACCGTGCTCTCGGGCGCGGTGCGCTCGAGGTAGCCGCGGAAGCCCTCGCAGCTGCCCGGCAGCAGGTCGAACACCCCCACCTCGTCGAAGCCCCACCCGGTGTCCGCCAGGAACGCGTGGACGAAGCGGGCGATGAGCCCGACGCCGAAGAAGCCCACTCGTGTGGGACGCCCCCGCTCCCGGCTGAGCCAGTCCGCGGCCAGGGCCGCGGAGGCGGCGGTCCGGGAGGCGCTGATGATGGAGCTCTCCAGGCAGGCGAAGGGATAGCCGGTGTCCGGATCGTTGAGGATCAGCACGGCGGAGGCCCTCGGGATGCCGAACTCCACGTTGGTGGGGAAGCTGGAGATCCACTTCAGGCCGTCCACGGCACGGGGTCCCCCCAGGGAGGCGGGCAGCGCGATGATCCGTCCGGTCGGGCGGTCCGGGAACCGCAGGAAGTACGAAGGCGGGTTCACCGTCTGGCCGGCGCCGTGCAGCCGGTAGGTGTCCTCCACCAGCGCGACGATCTCGGCCCGGTGCCCCTGCAGCACCTGGTCGACCTCCGCGCCGGAGATGACCGCGAAGGACGGGATGGTCGGTTGCCGTCCGGGGGCGTCCTGCCTGTGGTCCGTGCCGGGTCCGCTGGTCAGTGTCATCGTCCCTCCTCCTCCGAGGCCGTGCCCTGGAGCGACACCGGGTCGCTCATGGCGACGAGGATCTCCCGCTCGCCCTCGTACGGTTCGCGGCTGTGCGCCGTCCGGACGTTGTCGACGAGCATCAGGTCGCCGGCGCGCCACGGTTCGCGCAGCGTGTGCGACTCGTAGATCTCGTTCAGCATGGCCACGACGTCCTCGCCGATGGGGTCGCCGTTGCCGAACGCCGTCGTGAACGGGAGGCCGTCCTCCTCGTACATGTCCACGAGGTACTCGCGGACCTCCGGGTCGATCGTCCACTCGCTGAGGAAGGCGACCTGGTTGAACCAGCAGCGCTCCCCGGTGACGGGGTGACGGACGATCGCGGCGCGGCGCTGACGCGTGCGCAGGCCGCCGTCGGGCTGCCACTCGAGCTCGATCCGGTTCTCCGCGCAGTAGCGTTCGACCGCGGCGCGGTCGTCCGTGCCGAAGGCGTCCGCGACGGAGGCGCCGATCTCGTCGTTGTAGTTGCGGATCAGCATCCAGCCGTCGCGCTCGAACCGCGCGGCCAGGTCCGCGGGAAGGGCGCGCAGCACCGCCTGGGAGTCCGCGACACCGGTCACGCCGCCGGCGGCCGGGGCGGTGAGGCAGGCGAGGAGCAGCAGTCCGGGGGCGTGGAGCGTGTAGCTCAGCTCGTGGTGCATGCACATGGGCTGGTTCGCCGGCCAGGTGGCCGAGGAGTACACGCCGGGCGCATAGGAACTGCGGGCGGCGAAGGCCTCGCGCTCGGTCATCAGCTCCGGGCTGACGGCCCGGAACACGGCGGCGACCTGGTCGGGGTGGGACAGCCCGAGGCCGCGCACGAGGACGGCCCCGTGCCGGGCAACGGTTGCCCGCAGCGCGTCACGGTGCTGCTGGGCCCAGGACACCGGGTCGCCCGGGGGAGAGACCAGGGCGGTGGCCGGCGCACCCGGGCGCGCGTCGACGTCGAGCTCCGGAGGTGCGGAGGTGGCGGACATGGTGGTTCCTTCCGGTGGGATCACGGTTGGGCGGGTGAGCCGGCCGCGGCGGACCTGGAGTCCAGCTCCGTGGCGAGGTCGGTGAGGACCGGGTGGCTGAGGAGGTCCTTGAGCGAGACCTTCCGGTCCAGGGCGATGGCGAGCCGGACGGCGGTGAGCGACGTGCCGCCGCGCTCGAAGAAGTGGTCACGGCGGTCGATCCCGTCCTCCGGCACGGCGAGCACGCGCGACCACGCCGCCGCCAGCCACTGCTCGGTGGGGGTGCGCGGAGGCTCGAGCGAGCGGCCTTCGGGCTCGACGTCCGCGGCCAGCGCGGTGAGGCGCTTGCGGTCGATCTTGCCGTTGGCCGTCAGCGGGAGGGCCGGCTGCCACTGGAACACCTGCGGGACCATATACCCGGGCAGCGACTGCGCCAGTCGCTCGCGCAGCGTGCCGGAGTCCAGCGGCTCGGGCGCGTGGTAGAAGGCGACCAGGTGCTTGCCCCGGTCCGGTCGCTCCGCCACGACGACCGCCCCGTCGCGGACTCCGGGAACCCGCAGGAGGGCGTTCTCGATGTCGCCGATCTCGATCCGGAACCCGGAGATCTTGACCTGGTTGTCCCGCCGGCCCAGGTACTCCAGCCTGCCGTCCGGCGACCAGCGACCGTAGTCGCCCGCCCGGTAGAGCCGCGCGCCGTCCACATGGGGATCGGCGGAGTAGACCTGTGCCGTCCGCTCCGGGTCGTTGACGTACCCGCGGCCCACGCACACCCCGGAGAAGGCGATCTCGCCCGGTGCTCCGAGCGGGACGAGCCGCTGCCGCTCATCGAGGAGGTGGATCCGCACGTTCGGGACCGGCCGGCCCAATGGCACGTGATCTCCCGCCGGCGCGGCGCTCATCACCTCGTGGTTCGTGTCGTCCGAGGTCTCCGTCAGTCCGTAGGCGTTGACGAGCTTGACGTCGGGCAGCACGTCGAACCAGCGGCGGACCAGCTCCTGCTTCAGGGCCTCCCCGGTCGCCGAGACGCTGCGAAGGGAGGGCAGGTCGCGCGGCCTGCCCTCCAGGTAGGCCACCACCGCGTCCAGGTACGAGGGGACGACCTGGAAGACGGCGACCTGGCCCTGTTCCACCGTGTCGACGAACCGCTCGACGTCGAGGATCCGGTCCTGGCCGACGATGAGGGTGCGGCCGCCGACGAGCAGGGCCGAGACCAGCTGCCACAGGGAGATGTCGAAGCACTGGGGGGCGCTCTGGGCCACGACGTCGCCGGGGCCGATCCCCAGGTCCTCGATCTTGGCGTACAGGTGGTTCAGCATCCCGTCGTGCTCGCACATCGCGCCCTTCGGCTCACCCGTGGAGCCCGAGGTGAAGTAGATGTACGCGAGCTGGTCCGGACGCACCGCCAGGCCGAGGTCGAGGGCGGCGTGTCCTTCGGCCTCGACGTCCTCGACGCGGAGTGTCGTCACGGCCGGCATCCCGGCGAGCGCCCCGTCCAGCGAGGTGGTGCTGCCGTCCTCGGTCAGCACCGTCCGGCACCCGGCCCGGGTGAGCGTCTTCGCGATCCGGTCGGGTGGGAAGTGCGGTTCGAGCGGCAGGTACGCGCCGCCGGCCTTGAGGATGCCGATGACGGCGGCCATCCACTCCAGGTTCCGCTCGGCGACGACCGCCACGACGTCCTCCGCCTGCAGTCCGCGTGCGAGCAGGGCGCGGGCGATCCGGTTGGCGCGGGCGTTGAGCTCCGCGTACGTCCACTGTCGCGTGTCCTGGACGGCCGCGAGGCGCTCGGGATGCTGCCGGACGCGCTCCTCGAAGAGCTCGTGGAAGCGTTGCCGGGGCCGGGGCCGCACGGGCCCGGCCAGCTGCTCGAGCTGGAGGCGCCGCTCGTCCGGGGCGACCAGGTCGGCGTCCGCGGGCTCCGCGTCAGGGTCGGTCACCAGGTGGCGGAGTGCGGTCAGGTGGTAGCCGGCGATCCTCAGGGCGGCACCGGCGTCGAGGACGTCCTGTCGGTACCGCAGGCGGAGCACCTCGCCCCCGGTCACCTGCCGGGGGGAGACGCCGAGCACGACGCCCTCCGGCAGCTCGGCACCGGCGTCCTGGCCGGTGTCGAGGACCACCTCGTACCCCGCGGGAGCCGCCCGGTGCGGAGCCTGCCCGCGCCCGGACTGCTCGGCGCGGGCCTGGGTCTGCCTGACGTGCGTCTCGCGGACCAGGGCCCGCCAGGACGGCCGGCCCAGATCCAGGGTGCACGGCCAGGTGCCCGTCGCGTCTCTGCAGCCGGTGGTGATCTCCTGCTCGCCGGACAGGGCCTGGAGGACTCTCGCGTGGGCTGCCAGCCAGATCGAGCCCGGTGCCACCTCCCAGTCGCGGGCCAGGGACCGCACGGCGGTGCGCAGCTCCTCGGGCACCGCCACCTCGATCTGTGCCTGGCCCGGCCGGCGGTCCTGTGTCCACCGGGGGATCTGCGTCGGTGCGGTCCCGGGGAGGGCGGGACGGTCGTGGGGCGGTTCCGGCGAGTGCTCGGCGACGGCCCGGCAGGTGAGCGCACGGGTGGTGGTCATGACAGGGGCCTTTCCAGGGCGACGGGGGACGTGGTGGCGGCCCGGGCCTCGACGGCCGGGTTGCCGCCCCACAGGGATCCCCGGGTGAGGGTCTCCCCTTTCATCACGAAGGTGTCGGCGGCGATGACCACACCGTCCTCGATGGTCACGCCGTAGTGGACGAGGGCGCCGACGCCGAGCGTGATGTCGTCACCGATGACGTCGTGATCGGACTTGAACATGCCGTCCTCCTGGGAGTGGCACATGATCGAGGTGCCGGTGTTCAGCGTGCAGCGGGAGCCGATGGTCACCAGGCTCCGCTCGACGAACTCGCAGCCGTCGTCGAAGACTCGGCTCCCGATCCGCACGCCGAGCAGACGCCAGAGCAGCGGTTTGAACGGCGTCCCGTTGAGGAGGGTCATGCGCCGGCTCTGGACCTGGAGCTTCCAGTACCGCTCGTGCCACCAGAAGTAGGGGTTGTAGATCGAGCAGAGCTGGGGCCGGAGCCCCCGGAACCCCGTCACGAGGTGCTCGATGCCGATGGGGACCAGGAAGCCCACCAGCAGCATCACGACGAACGACGCGGAGAGGGCGAGGAAACCGAACCGGTCGGACAGCTCGAGGGCGGAGAACAGGGCCAGCATGCCCAGCGACGTCTCGAGCCACCGGACGAGCATCAGGAGGGCCATCGTGCGCAGGTTGTGCTTGTTCTTGGCCGAGAGGACCCGGCGGAACCGGGCGGGGTCCGCATGCTCCTCGAGCGGGGCGTCCCGCAGGACCGAGCGGGGGATCTCGAAGGCCGGTGACCCGAGCAGACCCACGTCGTGGCGCACCGGTCCGTCGAGGGGGACCATCACCTTGGTGGCGAGCAGACAGTTGTCCCCGGTCCTGGCCCTGGCCGGGTAGAGCACATGGTTTCCGAGGAAGTTGTGCGCGCCGATCGCCACGCGGCTGACCCGGAACGACGTCGGCGAGTAGTCGGTGTTCATGAATGACACCCCGTCGGCGATCATCGTGCCGGTGCCGATCGTCGACAGGAACGGGTTGTCGTGCTTGAAGTTCGTGCCCAGGTTCGAGCCGGTCTGCTGGAGGTGCGGCTGGTCGTACCCGAGGGCCCGTGCGTAGTTCACGACGTACGAGCTGTCGCCGAACAGCTGTCCCATCAACTGGCTGTTGGTCAGCCGCTCCACCGCGCGCTCCGCCGCGTGCCGCAGCCCGAACAGGGGATACACCGTGTCGGGCTTCAGCAAGAGCTGGAGCACCCGCGGCACGGTCGTCATGACGACCAGTCCCACGACCGTTCCGCCGAAAACGCCCACGCCGGCGAACGCGACGGCGTCGGCGTAGAAGACCCAGTTGGTGAACGCGTGCGGATGCGACTCCAGGAGCGCGGCCACGCGCGGGAACGCCAGGACGGTCAGGATGATCGCGAGGCTCAGAATGATGCGCCCCAGCCCGAGCACGGCCACGAGCTCGTACGCGGCGAACAGTCCTCGACGCCACGGCCGGTAGGGTGTGGCGTCGACCTCGCTGAAGTCCGTCTCCGTGCGCCTGCCCGGCGAACCGTGCCAGTGCTCGCCCTCGGGCACGACCTGGCCGGTGTACAGGCTGGACCGGTGGCCCAGCTGCGCGCCGTCGCCCATCGTGGTGCCGATGTCCAGGACGCTGCCCTCGCCGACGATCACGTCCCGGCCGAGCGTCACCGTACCGAGCTGGATCACACCGCCGTAGGCGCGATAGCCGTTGGCCAGCGCCTCCTTGCGGATCACCGTCCCCTCCCCGATCGTGATCAGGTCGGTGCAGACCGGCAGGTGGGTGGTCAGGATCGTGACGTTGCGGCCCACCTTGGCCCCCATGGCCCGGAGGTATAAGGGCGTCAGCGGGGAACCGGTCATCCGCGAGAGGGGCGAGGTCCGCATGAGGGTCTTGACCAGCCAGAACCGGAAGTAGCCCATGCTCCAGATGCGGATCTCCCCGGGCCGGAAGCGCCCGATGAGGATCCACTTCCCCACCACGGGCAGGATGCACAGCAGCACGAACGTCGCCGCGGCGAGGACGACCGACCGCAGATAGAGCTCCCCGAAGCCCATCCCGTGGCCCACCCAGTGGTGGTTGCCCGGCCCGGCGGCCGGGAACACCCACTGGTAGCCGACGACCGCGACCGCGCCGGCGAGCAGGCCGTAGCCGAGGTAGACGAGCACCTGCAGGGCGCCACAGGTGACGTACTCCCACGTCCGCGCGTCCATGGGTGGCGGCGTCCCCGGCACGGAGGCCACGAGCGGATCCGGCTCCTGCGGTCGGTCCTGCTGCGGTCGGTCCTGCTGCGAGGCGCCGTTCAGCGCCGCGGCGAGGGCGGAGACACTGGGATTGCTGTAGACGTCCTTCATGGACACCGCCGGCAGGTCCGGCTGCTTGCGCACCCGGGCGCAGAACCGCGCCATCACCATGGAGTCCGCGCCCAGGTCGGCGAAGAAGTCGGCGTCCACCGGCACCCGGTCCACGCCCAGCACCCCGGTCAGCACCTCGGCCAGCCGGTCTCGCACCGCCGCCGGCACCGGCTCCGGCGGCGCCAGAGCCCCGGCCAGCGCCGTGATCGTCGGGTGCTGGTAGACGTCCTTCATGGACACCGCCGGCAGGTCCGGCTGCTTGCGCACCCGGGCGCAGAACCGCGCCATCACCATGGAGTCCGCACCCAGGTCGGCGAAGAAGTCGGCGTCCACGGAGACGTCGTCCTGCTGCACCACCGAGGCGAGAAGATCCGCCAACCGGCGCTCGAGCGGCAGGTCCGCGCCGGTCCCCTCGAGGGCCGGTGCGGACGGGGGCTCGCGCCTGGTGGGGACCGAGATCGGGGGGAGGGGAGACGCCGGGGGGGCGTCGGCGAGCTTCTTCACTGCGAGAGACTCCTCGGCGAGGAGGTGGCCGCGGATTCGGTCACCGGTGTAGTTGCCGCCTGCCGACGCCATGACACCTGGTGAGGCGGTCGGGCCAGAGCGGCAGTCGAGTCGGAGCCGGCGAGCGCCTCGGCCCCGAAGTGGTCGAGGACCCAGTCCGGCTGGTAGATGGTGTCCAGGTACGGGCGGCCCAGGTCCGGGGAGATGGCCACCGCGGTGACGTCCTCGGCGTGGTGGGCCGCGAGCCACGTCATGGCGCCGTGGACCACTGTCCCGGTGGAGCCGCCGAGCAGGAACCCGCGCCCGGCCAGGCGGTGGCAGGTGCGCACCGTGTCCAGCTCCTCGACCATCACCACGTCGTCGATCAGGGACTCGTCGAGCTGGGGCGGCCGCACGCTCATGCCGAGCCCGGGGATGAGACGGGTGGCCGGCGGGCGACCGAACGAGACCGAGCCGGCGGCGTCCACCGCGACGATCCGGACGTCGGGCCGGTGCTCCTTGAAGTAGCGCGCGCAGCCCATCAGCGTGCCCGTGGTCCCGGCCCCCACGAACAGCACCTCGAGCTCGGGGAACTGGGCCTCGATCTCGGGGGCGGTCCAGCGGTAGTGCGCTCCCCAGTTGCCGGGGCTGGTGTACTGGTTGAGCCAGACGTACCGCTCGTCGGACCGGCACAGCTCCTTGACGTGATTGAGGCGGGCGCCGAGGAAACCGTCGACGGGGTCCGGCTCGGTGACCAGGTCGACGTGCGCCCCGAGCGACTCCATGAGCTGCCGGGTCGCAGGGTTGCAGCGCGGGTCGATCACGCACACGAAGCTGTACCCCTTGCTGGCGGCGATCATGCTGAGTGCGACGCCGAGGTTCCCGGAGGAGGACTCCACGAGCACGGAGCCGGGGCCGACCCTCCCTTCCCGCTCGGCTCGCTCGACCATCTCCCTGGCGGGCTTGAGCTTGATCGAGCCGGCGAAGTTGAACCCTTCGATCTTCAGGTAGAGGTGGCGGCTCAGCACGCCCTCCAGATCGATGAACAGACTCTCCTCGTTGAACAGGTGCGGAGCCTTGATGATGGACATAGTGTTCCTCGTTCTCTCGCCGTGCGCTCGGTCCGTGAGGAGGGCGCGGGGACGGCTTTTCGCATTCGGGTCGGCTCGTAGCTCGGCTGACGGGCACCGCAAGGACCCTCTTCTCGGCGTGCCGATCGACGAGGGCTCCGTCCTGCGGGGCGCGGCCCCGACGGATCGGTGCAACGCTGCGCTGTGAGCCCGGAGCGATCGACGGCTGTGAGTCCCCCACTCGCGGCAGGAGCCGCAGGACAGTGGTGCCAGCCGCGAAGGCGGCGGTCGTGACTGCTCAGGTGGTTCTTCTCATGGGTCTGTCCCATCCGGTGGAGAAGCGAGATCCGCTTCGCGACTGGTGCCGGCCGGTGGCGCGTTCCCCCGAACGCCCGTTGGGCCCTGTGTATGGTTCGACGTCACCAAAGTAATCCCAGGTCAGGGGGCCTCGAGCAACATTTGCGAAGATGACGGACACGATTCGGACACGGCCCCGCTGGGGGCCCGGCCGATCGCGGAACCGGCTCTCCTCGTCAGCGCGGGTATCCGGGTGCTGACAACTGCACGTGACGGATGATCCTGACGTGATGGAGTGCTGGGTCCGGAAGGTGCTCCGCTCCGGGATCTCGAGCAAGCACGGCACAGGGCGAGTGAGTTGTTCGCCGCTCCCGCCGGACCCTGTTCCCCGAAGGGGGCCCGACATGCTTCAAGGATGACCGACAGGTCAGACGTTGTAGTCCGCCTCCGGATGGAGAAATCCTGTCCACCGGTGGTTGTACGCGGTGACGGTCACGGGACGCGGACGGTCAGCGCCGCCCGCGACTCCGCGCGGACCGAACCGGGGTCCGGTGGAAGAGCCAGGTCCAGGATCCGCCACCCGGCCACGGGCCGTCCCGGGACGGGGCCCGCCCCGACCTCGTCGACGGAGGGCTCGCGGAACAGGCCCGAGCCCATGGCCTTGAGCAGGGACTCCTTGCGCGCCCACACCGTGGTCACGGCGGCCGGCCGGTCCGCGGCGGGCAGGGCCCGCAGGGCAATGATCTCGGCGGGGTGGAGCAGGGGGATCACCTGCTCGGCGGCGACCGGGTCCTGGAGGTGCTCGACGTCTACCCCCACCTCGCGCTCGGCGGTGGCCACGAGCACCTGGTCGCCGCTGTGCGAGAGGGAGAAGCACAGGGCGTGGTCCTCGAGCCGCGGCTTGGGCCGGGGCCCCACGGCGGGAACGGACGGTCCCAGGCGCAGCGAGGCCGGGGATGCGCCGGTGCGGGCGGCGAGCTCGTGGCGCAGCACGCAGTGGGCGACCACGAACCGCCGCCGGTCGCTCTCGTGGCGGAACGCCGCGGCCCGGGCCTGCTCGTCCTCGTCCAGGCAGTCCCGGACCGACTCCGCCCAGCCGGCCAGCGGGGCCACGCGGGCGAGCACCACCCGTACGTCCGCGGGGGCGCCCGGCACCGGCAGCTCGACCGCGCCGGGCACGCTCGGCGGGACCGTCGTCACGACGACGGGCTCAGCGGGACCGGCCGGGCGCGGCGCACGCCTCGAGGTCCTCGAGCAGGCGGTGCCTGTTCTCCGCGAGCGGGTGGTGGCCGCCGGGGTACTCGCGCCGCTGCACGGTCCCGGTGCTGACGGGACGCCAGGCGTCCATGCCGGCGGCGTCCACCGTGTGGTCCTCGGTGCCGCGCAGCAGCAGCAGGGGCGCCCCGACCGGGGCGGGGAGCCGGTCGTGGGCCATCGAAATCCGCAGGTCCGCGCGCAGGGCGGGCAGCTGCAGGGCCAGCAGCTCGGGGTTCGCCAGCACCGCCTCGGGGGTGCCGCCGAGCCGCCGCAGCCACCGGGCGAGCGCCTCGTCCGCGCCCGGGTCCTGGGGGTCGAGTCCGGCCCGCAGGTCCTCGTCCCCGTCGTCCGCCGCGTCCACGGCGCCCGGGGCGGTCTTCGCGGACAGCGCGAGCAGCGACACCCGGATCCCCTGCCGGTGCTCGAGGAGCGAGGCGAGCTCGGCCGCGACGGAGGCGCCCATGCTGTGGCCCAGGACCACGAGCGGGACGTCCGAGGCCGCCCACGGCGCGCCGGCGACGGCCTCGGCCGCCTCCGCGGCGAGGGCGGCGACCGAGGGCGCCGGCGGCTCCCGGAAGCGGTTCTCCCGGCCGGGGTACTGGACGCCGAGGACGTGCACGTCCTCGCGGACCAGGAACCGCCAGTACCCGGCGGCCGCGCCCGAGGGCGGGCAGCAGAGCACGCGCAGGCGGGGCGTCCGGGCGGGGGCGCCGCTGCGCAGCCGGTCCTGTGCGGAGAGGTCCACGAGGCAGCGCCCGGGGGCGCCGGTCGGTCGGGTGCTCATCGGGGCCGGTCCGCCCGCCTCAGGAGATGGTCGCCAGGACGGCGCCGGCGGAGACGGTGTCCCCGGGGCTCACGGAGAGCCCCGAGACCGTGCCCGACTTGTGGGCGGTCAGCGGCTGCTCCATCTTCATGGCCTCGAGCACCAGCACGAGATCGCCCTCGGCCACCTCGTCCCCGTTGTCCACCGCGATCTTCACGATGGTCCCCTGCATCGGGGAGCTCAGGCTGTCGCCGCTCGCCGCGGCGGTGCCGCCGCCGCGGGCGGAGCGGGACTTGCGGGGCTTGGCCGCGGTCCCGTTGGGCTTGACCGTGCCGGGCAGGGCGGGCAGGACCACCTCGAGGCGCTTGCCGGAGACCTCGACGACGATCGCCTGGCGCTCCTCGGCCTCGGGCCCGGCCTGCGGGACGCCCTCGAAGGGCGGGATGGTGTTGTCGAACTCCGTCTCGATCCACCGCGTGTGCACGGAGAACGGGGCGCCGTCCGCGGGGGCGAACGCGGGATCGGCGACGACGGCGCGGTGGAAGGGGACCACGGTGGGCATGCCCTCGATGCGCAGCTCCGCCAGCGCCCGGCGGGAGCGCTCGAGCGCCTGCTGCCGGGTGGCCCCGGTGACGATGAGCTTGGCGAGCATGGAGTCGAAGTTCCCGCCCACGGTCTCGCCGGCCTGCACGCCGGAGTCCACGCGCACGCCGGGACCGCCGGGCAGGTCGAGGACGGCGATGGTGCCGGGGGAGGGCATGAAGTGCCGTCCCGGGTCCTCGCCGTTGATGCGGAACTCGATCGAGTGGCCACGGACCTCGGGGTCGTCGTAGCCGAGGGCCTCGCCGCGGGCCAGCCGGAACTGCTCGCGCACCAGGTCGATGCCCGTGACCTCCTCGGACACGGGGTGCTCCACCTGCAGGCGGGTGTTGACCTCCAGGAACGTGATCGTGCCGTCCTGGCCCACCAGGAACTCGCACGTGCCCGCGCCCTGGTAGCCGGCCTCGCGCAGGATCGCCTTCGAGGAGGCGTAGAGCAGGCGGTTCTGCTCCTCGGACAGGAACGGCGCCGGCGCCTCCTCCACGAGCTTCTGGTTGCGCCGCTGCAGGGAGCAGTCGCGGGTGGAGACGACCACCACGTTGCCGTGGGCGTCGGCCAGGCACTGGGTCTCGACGTGCCGCGGAGCGTCCAGGAAGCGCTCCACGAAGCAGTCGCCGCGGCCGAACGCCGCGGTGGCCTCGCGCACGGCGGACTCGTAGAGCTCCGGGATGTCGTCGCGGTTGCGGACCACCTTGATGCCGCGGCCGCCGCCGCCGAAGGCGGCCTTGATGGCCAGGGGCAGCCCGTGCTCGTCGGCGAACGCGAGGACCTCCTCGGCGGAGCCGACCGGGTCGGTGGTGCCGGGGACCTGCGGGGCGCCGACCTTCTCCGCGATGTGGCGGGCGGCCACCTTGTCGCCGAGCTTGGCGATGGCCGCGGGCGGGGGTCCGATCCAGGTCAGCCCGGCCTCGAGCACGGCGAGGGCGAACTCGGCGTTCTCGGACAGGAAGCCGTAGCCGGGGTGCACGGCGTCGGCGCCCGAGCGGGCGGCGACGTCGAGGATCTTGTCGATCACCAGGTACGAGTCCGCGGCGGTGGACCCGCCGAGCCCGTACGCCTCGTCCGCCGTGCGGGCGTGCAGGGCGTCCCGGTCCGGGTCGGCGTACACGGCCACGGAGGCGATGCCCTCGTCGCGGGCGGCGCGGATCACGCGCACCGCGATCTCGCCGCGGTTGGCGACGAGCACCTTGGTGATGGGGCGGATGGCGCCGTCCGCGGGGTTCTTACCGGTCACGTCTCACTCCTTGTCGAATCCTCCGATGCACTGTATTCCCCGTCGTGAGCAATCGCCCAACCACCCGGCGGCGGACCGGAAATGCGACGCCGTTTCTGTAGGAGTCCTACAAAGCGCAGACCGGTTCCGGCGGGGAGCGGTCCTCAGCGGCCGGCGGTCCACAGCTCGGGCACGCCGACGCCCGCCCGGCCGAGCAGCGTGCGCAGGGTGCTGACGCTCAGGCCGACGACGGCGTGCACGTCGCCCTCCACCCGCTCCACGAACGCCGCGCCGAGCGAGTCGATGGTGAAGGACCCGGCCACCTCCAGGGGCTCGCCGGTGGCCACGTAGGCCGCGACCTCGTCGTCGGACATCTGCGCGAAGAACACCTCGGCGCTGGCGGGCGCGCCGCCGCTCCAGCCGGTCCCGCCGTCCGCCGGGCTCCGCGTGTCCACGAGCCAGTGGCCGGTGTGGAGCACCCCCGAGCGCCCGCGCATGGCCCGGATCCGGGCGGTCGCCGTCGCGGCGTCCAGGGGCTTGCCGTGCACCTCGCCGTCGAGCTCGAAGACCGAGTCGCAGCCCACCACGAGGGCGCCGGCGGCCTCGGGCAGCGCCGCCACGGCCTCCGCCTTGGCCCGGGCCAGGACCATCGCGGTCTCCTCGGCGCCGGTCACCCCGCGCTCCCGGACCACGGCGTCTTCGTCCACGTCGGAGACGAGCCGGTCGTGGCCGATCCCGGCGTCGGCCAGCAGCTTGGTGCGGGCGGGGGAGCGGGAGGCGAGGACGAGGCGGGGAGTCACCGTCCCAGGATACGCAGGCCGCACGTGAAGGGTCGCGATCGGCCATGCCCACGCGCGAGGGGCCGCGTCCTGTTGGTGAGACGTTCTCCCACCGACAGGACGCGACCCCTCGCGATCACCCGGGACAGGACGCGACCCCTCGCGTCCGCCCGGCTCAGTACTCGACGACCACGCGGCCCTCGATCTTGCCCTTCTCCATCTCGTCGAGGATCGCGTTGACGTCCTCGAGCGGACGGGTGCTGTAGGTCGGGTGGATCAGACCGCGCGCGTAGAAGTCGAGGGCCTCGACCATGTCCTGGCGCGTGCCCACGATGGACCCGCGGATGGTCAGGCCCTTGAGCACGATGTCGAAGATCGGCGCCGGGAAGTCCCCGGGCGGCAGGCCGTTGAACACGATCGTCCCGCCGCGGCGGACCATGCCGATCGCCTGGCCGAACGCGGCCGGGTGCACGGCGGTCACCAGCACGGCGTCCGCGCCGCCCGGGATCTGCGCGAGCACGGACTCGGCCGGGTCCTCCGCGAACGCGTTGACGGTGATCTCCGCCCCGTGCTTGCGGGCGAGGGCCAGCTTGTCGTCGGCGACGTCGACCGCCGCGACCCGCAGGCCCATGGCCACCGCGTACTGCACGGCCAGGTGCCCCAGGCCGCCGATGCCGGAGATCACCACCCATTCCCCGGGCCGCGCCTCGGTCATCTTCAGGCCCTTGTAGACGGTGACCCCGGCGCACAGCACCGGCGCCACCTCGTACGGGTCGGCGCCCGCGGGGATCTGCGCGGCGAAGCGGGCGTCCACCAGCATGTACTGGCCGAAGGACCCGTCGATGCTGTAGCCGCCGTTGACCTGCTCCTCGCACAGCGTCTCCCAGCCGGTGCGGCAGTTGCGGCAGTGCCCGCACGCCGAGGCCAGCCAGGCGTTGCCCACGAGGTCGCCCTCCTGCACCTCCGTGACCCCCGGGCCGAGGGCCACGACCGTGCCCACGCCCTCGTGGCCCGGGACGAAGGGCGGGGTGGGCTGGACCGGCCAGTCGCCGTGGGCGGCGTGCAGGTCGGTGTGGCACACACCGGTCGAGATCAGCTTGACGAGGACCTGGCCGGGGCCGGGCTCGGGGACCGGGAGGTCCTTGACCTCCAGGGGCTGCCCGAAGGCGGTGACGACGGCGGCGGTCATGGTGCCGGGGACCGCGGTGGCCGCGGACTCCTGGACGGTCGGGGCTTGCTGGGCGTTCATGGTGCTCCTCCTGGAACGGGACGGACGGTCGGGACGGGTGAGGGCGGTTTAGAAGAAGCCCTGGGCGTCCTCGGAGTAGGAGACCAGCAGGTTCTTGGTCTGCTGGTAGTGGCCCAGCATCATGAGGTGGTTCTCGCGGCCGATGCCCGAGGACTTGTAGCCGCCGAACGCGGAGTGGGCGGGGTAGTTGTGGTACTGGTTCACCCACACGCGCCCGGCCTGGATGTCGCGGCCGGCGCGGTAGGCCAGGTTGCCGTTGCGGGCCCAGACCCCGGCGCCGAGGCCGTAGAGGGTGTCGTTGGCGGTGGCCATGGCGTCGGCGTAGTCGGTGAAGCGGGTGACCGACAGGACGGGCCCGAAGATCTCCTCCTGGAAGATGCGCATCGAGTTCTCGCCCTCGAACACCGTGGGGGAGACGTAGAAGCCCTCGGCGAGGTCCCCGTCCAGCACGTTGCGCTCACCGCCCACGAGGACCTTCGCGCCCTCCTGCCGGCCGATGTCGATGTAGGAGAGGATCTTCTGCAGCTGGTCGTTGGAGGCCTGCGCCCCGACCTGGGTGTCGAGGTCCAGCGGGTTGCCCTGGACCATGCCCTTGACCCGCTCGACGCCGTCCGCGAGCAGCCGGTCGTAGATCGAGCCCTGGATCAGGGCCCGCGAGGGGCAGGTGCAGACCTCGCCCTGGTTGAGGGCGAAGAACGCGAAGCCCTCCAGCGCCTTGTCGTAGAAGGAGTCCTGGGCCGCGGCGACGTCCTCGAAGAAGATGTTCGGGGACTTCCCGCCCAGCTCGAGGGTCACCGGGATGATGTTCTGGGACGCGTACTGCATGATGAGCCGGCCGGTGGTGGTCTCGCCGGTGAAGGCGATCTTGCGGATCCGCGGGCTCGAGGCCAGCGGCTTGCCGGCCTCCACGCCGAAGCCGTTGACCACGTTGACCACGCCCGGGGGCAGGATGTCCGCGAGCAGCTCCATGAGCACCATGATCGAGGCCGGGGTCTGCTCGGCCGGCTTGAGCACCACGGCGTTGCCCGCGGCCAGGGCCGGGGCGAGCTTCCACACGCCCATGAGGATCGGGAAGTTCCAGGGGATGATCTGCCCGACCACGCCGAGGGGCTCGTGGAAGTGGTAGGACGTGGTGTTGTCGTCGAGCTGGGAGAGGGTGCCCTCCTGGGCGCGGATGGCTCCGGCGAAGTAGCGGAAGTGGTCGATGGCCAGGGCGATGTCCGCGTTGATGGTCTCGCGCACCGGCTTGCCGTTGTCCCAGGTCTCGGCCACGGCGAGCATCTCGAGGTTCTGCTCCATCCGGTCGGCGACCCGGTGGAGCACCAGCGCCCGCTCCGCGACCGGGGTCTTCCCCCAGGCCGGGGCGGCGGCCCACGCGGCGTCGAGCGCGGCGTCGATGTCCTCGGCGGTGCCGCGGGCCACCTCCGTGAAGGGCTTGCCGTTGACCGGGGAGATGTTCTCGAAGTACCGGCCCTGCACGGGCGGGACCCACTGTCCGCCGATCCAGTGCTCGTAGCGGGGCTTGAAGGTGACCTTCGAGCCCTCGGTGCCCGGCTGCGCGTAGACGGTGGTGAGGGACTGGGTTTCAACGCTCATGGTGACCTGCTCCTGGTGCGTGACGGTGCGTGCGGCACGGGTGCGGACCGCCTCGTCCGCACCATCGTGTGATGCGGATCACGCTACGGGGGTCCACGTTGCACGCACGTTGCACGCACGGTGCGGCGGGCGCCGGGGCCGGTCAGCGGCGCAGCCGCTCCAGCTCGAGCACGGCCTCGGCGCGGGCGGGGGAGCGGGCCGGCAGGAGGCGCAGCAGCAGCGCCCACGCCTCGGCGTCGTCGGCGGCCTCCGGCAGGGTGAGGTACTCGCGCACGGCCTCGGCCGAGCCGTCGGTGAGCACGGCCTCGCGCAGGAGTCCGGTGAGGCGGTGGCGCAGGGCCACGAGGGACGGCGCCTCGGAGTGCGGCAGCAGCGCCCCGGTGTACTCGCGCAGCGCCCGGCGGTGCGAGCCCCGGGCGAGCAGCTCGAGCACCCGGCCCGCGTCCGAGGGCAGCGGGGTCTCGAGCCGGTAGGGGCGGGAGGCGATCGCCGGCCCGCCCCGGGACTCGAGCAGCCGGCGCAGCCGCAGGACCTCGGCGCGCACCGTGGTCTCCTGCGCCCGGCCGGCCCACAGCTGCTCCGAGAGCTCCGCGGTGCACAGACCGTTGCCGGCGCGGGACAGGGCCAGGAGGATCTCGGCGTGGCGCTCGGTGAGCTCCAGGGCCTGCCCGTCCAGCACCAGCGCCGGCGGGGCGTCGCCGAGCACGCGCAGGAACGCGCCGTGGGCGGGGGCGGCGGCCGGTGCCGCCGCGGCGTTCTCGGAGCGGCGGGCGGAGCGCAGGGCGAGGGCGAGCTCGGCCCGGGCGGCGCGCACCGCCGCACCGACCAGCGCCCGGGTGGCGGGGGCCGCGGCGGCGTCCCCGCCCGTCAGGTCCACGGCCCCCAGCAGCGCCCCCGTGACGGGGTGCAGCAGCGGGGCGGCCGTGCAGGTCCAGGGCCGGGCCTCGGGGTAGAAGTGCTGCTCGCGGTGCACGGTCACGGGCCGGCGCAGGACCAGGGCGGTGCCCGGGGCGTTGGTGCCGACGGCCGGCTCGGACCAGTCGGCGCCCTCGACGAAGCCCATGGACTCGGCCCGCCGCCGGGTCGCGGCGCTGCCCCGGACCCGCAGGATCACGCCGCCGGGGTCCGTGACGGCCACGACCAGCCCGGTGTCCTCGGCCAGCGGGGTGAGCAGCTCGTCGAGCACGGGCATCAGCAGCCGCAGCGGGGAGCGGGCCTCCCGGACGTCGGAGCCGTCCAGCACGACCCGCGGGGTGCAGCGCTCGGGCGCCGAGAGGTGGTCCAGCGACCGGGCCCAGGACAGTCGCAGCAGCGGGTCCGTCGTCGTCGGTCCGTCCGCCGGTGCGCCCACGCGCCGCCTCCTGTCCCGTGCTGTGACCCAGCTCTCATGCCCGTCCCAGGGTAGCCCGTGACGCGTCCAGGAACAGCGAGGGGCGGGGAACTGCCGGAATGCGTCGAGCATTCTCGCAGTTCCCCGCCCCTCGCGTTGGGGACGGCGGCGCCGGGGCTCAGCGGGCCGCGGTCGCCGCGGCCTCCTCGGGGCGCGGCTCCGAGCCGGACCCGGTGCCGGATTCCGTGGCCTCGGGGGTGGCGTCCTGAGGAGTGGCGTCCTCGGGGACGAAGGGGTCGCCGGAGCGCGGGGCGTCGTAGAGCTCCCGGTCCAGCAGCCCCTCGCGGTGGGCGACGATCGTGGGCACCAGGGCCTGGCCCGCCACGTTGAGCGCGGTGCGGCCCATGTCGATGATCGGGTCCACGGCCAGCAGGAGGCCCACGCCGTCGAGCGGCAGGCCCAGCGTGGACAGCGTCAGGGTGAGCATCACGGTGGCGCCCGTGGTGCCGGCGGTCGCCGCGGAGCCCAGCACGGACACGAGCGCGATGAGCACGTAGTGCGTGACGTCCAGCTCGATCCCGTAGAACTGCGCGACGAACAGGGCGGCGATCGCGGGGTAGACCGCGGCGCAGCCGTCCATCTTGGTGGTCGCCCCGAGCGGCACGGCGAAGGACGCGTAGGCGCGGGGCACGCCGAGGCTGCGCTCGGTGACGCGCTGCGTCAGGGGCATGGTGCCCACCGAGGAGCGCGAGACGAAGCCCAGCTGCACGGCCGGCCACACGCCGGAGAAGTACTGCCGGACGGAGAGCCCGTGCGCCTTGACCAGGGCCGGGTAGACCACGAACGCCACGACCAGCAGGCCGGCGTAGACGGTCGCGACGAACGCCAGGAGCCCGCCCATCGAGGTCCAGCCGTACTCGAACACGGCCCGGCCGATCAGCCCGAGGGTGCCCAGCGGGGCGAGGCGGATGATCCACCAGACCACCTTCTGCACCACGGCGAGCGCGGCCCGGACCACGGCCAGGAAGGGCTCGGCGGGGGCGCCCACCTTGAGCGCCGCGATGCCGACGGCGGCCGAGACCACGAGCACCTGCAGCACGTTGAAGCCGAGGGAGGTCTGGACGGTCTCCGGGTCCACCACGGAGGAGGAGACCTGCAGGCCCAGGAAGTTGGCGGGGACCAGGCCGGTGAGGAAGCCCAGCCACGAGCCCTGCGTCCCGGTGTACGCCTGGGCGGGCGCGGCCGCGCCGCTGCCGGCGCCGGGCTGGACGATCAGGCCGAGCACCAGGCCGACCGTCACGGCGATCAGGGCCGTGATCCCGAACCACAGCAGCGTCTTCCACGCGAGCCGGGCGGCGTTGGAGACCTCCCGCAGGTTGGCGATGGAGGAGATCACCGCGGTCACGATGAGCGGGACCACGGCGGCCTTGAGCAGGCTGACGTAGCTGGTGCCGATGGTGTCCAGGGCGGTCATCAGCCAGTTGGGGTCCGTGTCGGGGTCGCCGCCGAGGGCGTCGGCCACGGTGCCCAGGACCACGCCCAGGAGGAGGGCGAGCACGATCTGCGGGCCGAAGGAGGTCATCCACCGGGGCAGCCGTCGAGTGCTTTCTGCGGAAATCATATGGCCACGATAGGGCGCGGAAATATACAACACCGAATGACGGTGACGAAATGTGACGCGGGAATGACAGAGGTCACAGGGCGAGCGCGTACCGCAGGGTGTCCAGGCCCACCGAGCC
Source organism: Kocuria sp. GQ42 (assembly GCF_059758435.1). NCBI lineage: Bacteria > Bacillati > Actinomycetota > Actinomycetes > Micrococcales > Micrococcaceae > Kocuria > Kocuria sp. GQ42. The sequence continues at coordinate 382,803 of NZ_JCAXEN010000002.1, forward strand.
GACCCGCAGCGCGCGGGTGTGGAAGTCCTTGAGCAGGAACTCCGGGCCCGCCGCGGCGCGGGCCGCCTCCCGCGCCTGCTCCCACAGCTGCTGGCCCACCTTGTAGGACGGCGCCTGTCCGGGCCAGCCCATGTAGCGCATCCACTCGAAGCGCAGCATCGGGTCCGCCATCACGATGTTCGAGCGCAGGAACTGCCAGCCGTCCTCGGGCGTCCAGACCTCGCCGGGGCGGGCCCCGCCGAGGGCGTCCCCGAGCTCCGCGGGGATCCGGTAGCCGCAGTGGAAGCCGACGTCGAACACCACCCGCGCCGCCCGCAGCCGCTGGGCGTCCAGCATCCCCATCCGGTCCCCGGGGTCCTGCAGGTGGCCCAGCTCGTCCATGAGCCGCTCGGCGTACAGCGCCCAGCCCTCCCCGTGGCCCGAGACCCACACGCCCATCCGCCGCCACCGGTTGAGCTCGCCCGAGTTGGCGAGCGCGGTGGCGAACTGCAGGTGGTGGCCGGGAACGCCCTCGTGGTAGACGGTCGTGGTCTCCTCCCACGTGGTGAAGGTCCGGGTGCCCTCGGGCACGGACCACCACATGCGCCCGGGGCGGGAGAAGTCGGCGCTGGGCATCGAGTACCAGATCCCGCCGTCGTGGGTCGGGGCGATGCGGCACTCGAGCCGGCGCATGGGACCGGTGAGCTCGAAGTGCGTGTCCGCGAGGGCGTCCACGGCGGCGTCGGAGAGGTCCTGCATCCACGCCTGCAGCGCGTCGGTGCCGTGCAGCTGCCGCGCCGGGTCCGCGTCCAGGGCCGCCATGGCCTCGGCCACCGTGGCGCCGGGGGCGATCCGGCGGGCGAGCTGCTCCTGCTCCGCCACGATCGTGCGCAGCTGCTCCACGCCCCACGCGTAGACCGTGGCCGGGTCCAGGACGGCGCCGAGGAACTCCTGCAGGCGCAGCGTGTACACGTCCGGCCCCACCGCGTCCGTGCGGGGCGCGTCCGCGGCGAGCTCCTTGCCCAGCACGGCGGCGAGGCCCCGGTAGGCGTGCCGCGCCGCCTCGGCCGCCTCCCCGACCTGCTGCCGCAGCGCCTCGGGGACGCCGGGGCTGCGCGCCAGCCGGTCGAAGAAGCCGTGGCGCGCCGCGTAGCCGGTGCACTGCCGGGCCGCGTTGCGCAGCTGCGCCGCGGAGGCCGAGCGGCCGAGGGAGCGGGCGTGCCGCAGGCCCAGGACGTAGGAGTCCACGGCGGCGGGCACGGCGCGCAGCCGGCCGGCGAGGTGCGCCCAGTCCTCGGCGGTGCTCCGGGGCAGGTCGTCGAAGACCTCCCGGATCTCCTGCACCGGGGAGGAGATGTTGTTGACCTCCCAGCCCCGCAGCCCCTCCTCGTGCAGGAGCAGGTCCAGGCCCAGGCGCTCGCGCAGGGCGTGGCCGGTGATCCGGTCGACGTCGTCGACCGGGGCCGCGCGCTCGAGCTCCGCCAGCGTCCGGCGGGCGGCGTCGGCGTGGGCCTCCTGGCTCTCGGGTCCGAAGTCGCGGTACTCGGTCTCGTGCCCGGGGAAGCCGTGCACGGTGGCCTGGGCCGGGTCCAGCTCCATGGTGCGCGCGAACCAGCGCTCGGCCACGGCGTCCACGTCCGTGGGCTCGCGCCGCCCCGTGCCGAGGGGTGCGGGGCCGGCGCCGGTCAGGGGGTCGGGCCGTTGATCGGTCATGCACGTCACAGTAGCGCCGGGCGCTCCCTAGACTGCGGAGCATGTCCGCTCCTGCGCCGCGCGCGAACTCCGCGCCCCCCGCGACCGTCCCGGCCGGGCCCTCGGGGACCGCCGGGACCGGGCCCGCCCTGCTCGTGGTGGTCGCGGGGGTGGTGGGCGCCCTGCACGTGTGGAAGCTGGCCCCGGCGCTGCCCGTGCTCTCCGCCGAGCTCGGCCTGAGCCTGGTGCAGGGCGGGTTCCTGCTCTCCACCGTGCAGGTGGCCGGCATGCTGCTGGGCGTGGTGGTGGGTCTGTCCGGGGACCGGATCGGCCTGCGCCGGGGCCTGGTGCTCGGGCTGGGCCTGCTCACCGCGGGCTCCGTGACAGGACTGCTCTCCACGGGGTACGGACCGCTGCTGGGCTCCCGGGTGCTGGAGGGCGTGGGGTTCATGCTCGTGTCGATCTGTGCTCCGGCCCTGATCCGGCGCACCGTGGCCCCGGCCCGCGTGTCCCTGCTGGTGGGGCTGTGGGGCTGCCACATCCCGGTCGCCGCGGCACTCTCCCTGCTGCTCGGCGGGCTCCTCAGCGAGGCCCTCGGCTGGCGCACCTGGTGGGCGGCCGCCGCGGCCGGCTCCGCGCTCCTGGGCGTGCTGGTGCTCGCCGTGCTCCCGCCGGACCCGGCCCACACGGTGGTGCACGGGGTGCGGCAGCGCCTCGGGCTGACCCTGCGCGCACCGGGGCCGTGGCTCGTGGCCGCGGTCTTCGGGCTCTACACCGCCCAGTGGAACGGGGTGGTGCAGTTCCTGCCCTCCATGTACGCCGAGGCCGGGATCGCGGCGGGCGCCGCCGCGGGGCTCAGCGCGTTCGCCGCGGGGGTCAACGTGGTGGGCAACCTGGGCGCGGGCCGGGCCCTGCAGCGCGGGGTGCGACCCGTGGTGCTGTGGTGCACGGGCTTCGCCGTGCTGGGACTGGCCGCCGTGGTCGCGTTCGGGATCGCCCCGCTGCTGGACGAGGGCGTGCGCTTCGGCGCCCGGTACGGCGCGGTCCTGGTGTTCTCCGCGGTGGGGGGAGTGGTGCCGACCACGGCGATCGCGAGCCTCATGCGCGTCGCGCCGACCCCCACCACGGTGGCCACCACGCTGGGCCTGGGCCAGCAGTTCAACGCCCTGGGCCAGTTCGCCGGCCCGCCCGCGGTCGCCTCGGTCGCGCAGGCGACCGGCTCCTGGGACCTGACGTGGGCGGTGACGGCGGTGCTCGCCCTCGCGGGCATCGCGGTGGCGCTCGTCGTCTCCCGGCGGATCCCCCGGGAGCCGTGACCGGGCTCCACCCGGGTCACGGCGTGCGGGTCAGGGTGTGCGGGTCACTCCTCCGGCCGGGTCCGCCGCCACGCGCCGCGGCCCGGGCGCAGCTTCAGGCCCAGCCGCATCCGGCGGAACTGGTCCCGGCGCCCCGGGGAGCCCTTCGCGTCGTCCTCGCCCGCGTGCCGGCGCGCGAGCAGGACGGCCGTGACGGCGGCGATCTCCTCCGGCGTGGGGCTGCCGGCCGTGAAGCGCAGGGACGGGGTGCCCTCGGCGGGCTCACGGGGGGTCACAGCGGGATGTTCCCGTGCTTCTTGGTGGGCATCGACGCGCGCTTGTCGCGCAGGGCCCGCAGGGCCTTGAGCACCTGCACCCGGGTCTCGGACGGGGAGATCACCGCGTCCACGTAGCCCAGCTCGGCGGCCTGGTAGGGGTTGAGCAGGCTCTCCTCGTACTTGCGCACCAGCTCGGCGCGCAGCGCCTCGACGTCCTCGTCGTTGTCCGCGGCGGCCTTGAGGTCCCGGCGGTAGAGGATCTCCACGGCGCCCTGGGCGCCCATCACGCCGATCTGCGCGGTGGGCCAGGCCAGGTTGACGTCCGCGCCGAGCTTCTTGGAGCCCATGACGATGTAGGCCCCGCCGTAGGCCTTGCGGGTGATCAGGGTGACCAGCGGGACGGTCGCCTCGGCGTAGGCGTAGAGCAGCTTGGCGCCGCGCCGGATGATGCCGTTGAACTCCTGGTCGGTGCCGGGCAGGAACCCGGGCACGTCCACGAGGGTGAGGATCGGGACGTTGAACGCGTCGCAGTGGCGGACGAACCGGGCCGCCTTCTCGGAGGCCGCGATGTCCAGGGTGCCGGCGAACTGCATGGGCTGGTTCGCCACGACGCCCACGGTGTGCCCCTCGACCCGGGCGTAGCCGATCATCACGTTGGGGGCGTAGAGGGCCTGCATCTCCAGGAAGTGACCGTCGTCCACGATCGCCTCGACCACCGCGCGCATGTCGTAGGGCTGGTTCGCGGAGTCGGGGACCAGCACGTCCAGGGCGAGGTCCTGGTCGGTGACCTCGTCCTCCTGGTCGTGGTCCACCAGGGGCGCCTCCTGCAGGTTGTTCGCAGGGAGGAACTCGAGCAGCTCGTGCACGAAGTCCAGCGCGTCCTGCTCGTCATCGGCGAGGTACGTGGCCGTGCCGGTCGTCGCGTTGTGCTGGCGCGCCCCGCCCAGGGTCTCCATGTCCACCGTCTCGCCCGTGACCGTCTTGATGACGTCCGGGCCGGTGATGAACATGTGCGAGGTCTTGTCGACCATCACGATGTAGTCGGTCAGGGCGGGGGAGTAGGCCGCCCCGCCCGCGCACGGGCCCATGATCAGCGAGATCTGCGGGACCACCCCGGAGGAGCGGACGTTCATGTTGAAGATGTCCGCGAACATGGCCAGGGAGGCCACGCCCTCCTGGATCCGCGCCCCGCCGCCGTCGTTGATCCCGATGACCGGGCAGCCGTTGCGCAGGGCGAACTTCTGGACCTTGACGATCTTTTCCCCGTTGACCTGGGACAGCGACCCGCCGAAGACCGCGAAGTCCTGGGAGTAGACCGCCACCAGGCGCCCGTCCACCGTGCCGTAGCCGCTGACCACGCCGTCGCCGGGCAGCTTCTTCGACGCCATCCCGAAGGCGGTCGAGCGGTGGGTCGCGAGGGCGTCGAACTCCACGAACGAGTCCTCGTCCAGGAGCATCTCCACGCGCTCGCGGGCGGTGTTCTTCCCGCGGGCGTGCTGCTTCTCGACCGCCGCCTGCCCCGCGGGCACCTCGGAGCGGGCCCTGCGGTCGTGGAAGTCGGCGATCTTGCCGGCGGTGGTCGTCAGGTCGTGGGTCACAGGCACCTCGTGGTCTGGTACGCGGCCGGCCCGGCGGGCCGATCGGTCCGGTCCGGGGTGGTCAGGGGACCTGCTCACTCTAGTCCGCGGCCGCGGGGGCCTCTGTTGTAGAACTCCTACAAAATCCGTGCCCGGGTCCGGGGGACACGGGACGGTGCTCAGCCGACGCTGCCGAGGACCACCTTCCAGGGGCGGACGGTCCGCTCGGTGACCACCCCGTGGCGCACCAGCGGGTCCTCGTCGGTGAGCCGCTCGACCGCCCCGGCGTCCTCGGCGGCGAAGACCAGCAGCGCGCCGGGCGCGCCGTCGTCGTCGAAGGGGCCGGACGCGAGCAGGTGCCCCTGCTCCACGAGCCCGCCGAGGTACTCGCGGTGCTCCGGCCGGCGCGCGGCCAGGACGTCGGCGGGCCCGCCGTAGACGTAGGTGACGGCGAAGGTCGTGCGGTTCTCGGCTGCGCTCACGGTGGCTCTCCCGGGGGTCGTGCCGCGGCCCCGCCCGGCCGGACGAGACCGTCCAGCCGGTTCCCGGGGAACGGGGCTACTACTGTGGATGTGGTCCGAACACTACGCGGACGGCGCCCGGCCGGACAGCACCGACCGCCCCGGCCCGCGAGGACCCGCCCGTGACGACCGATCCGTGACGACCGACCCGAGGAGCACCGTGCCCGACCCCTGCGCCGCCGACCTGCGCGAGCCCGCCCTGCTCGCGGCCCTGGCGGACCTCGGCCTGGGGCGGATCGACGTCCTCGACGAGGTCGGCTCCACGAACGAGCACCTGACCGCCGCCGTCGCCCGGCAGGCGCGCGGGCCCCGCCCGGACCGGCCGTGGACCGACCTCTCCCTCGTGCTCACCGGCCACCAGAGCGCCGGGCGCGGCCGGCTGGACCGGGTGTGGACCACCGAGCCCGGCACCGCGCTGACCTTCAGCCTCCTGCTGCGCCCGGCCGACGCGCGCGGCCGCCCGCTGCCCACCCAGCACTTCCCGTGGCTGACCCTGCTGATGGCCGCGGCCGTCGTCGACGCCCTGGACGGGCTCGCGGCGGCCGGCGCACGGATCAAGTGGCCCAACGACGTCCTGGTGGACGGACGCAAGGCGGCCGGCCTGCTCGCAGGCCTCGTGCTGGACGAGAAGCACCCGCCGGCGGTGGTCCTGGGCACGGGCATCAACGTCGCCCAGCAGGAGCTGCCCGTGGACACGGCCACGTCCGTCCGGCGCGCCACCGGCCGCGAGGTCGAGCGCGCAGCCGTCCTGCGGGCCGTGCTGGGCGCGTTCGTCCCCGTCTACCGGCAGTTCTGCGCGGACCCGGAGGCCGCAGTGCGCCCGGGCGGGCCGCTGCGCGCCCGGATCACCGAGCGGATGGAGACCATCGGCCGCCCGGTGCGCGCCGAGCTGCCCGGCGGGGCCGCCCCCGTCACGGGCACCGCGACGGGCCTCGGCGAGCACGGGGGCCTGCTGGTGCGCGAGGACGGCGGCGCCGAGCGCGAGGTGACGGCCGGCGACGTGGTGCACCTGCGCCCGGCCCCGGACGCCCCCGGGACGGTCTGAGCGTGCCCGCCCGCCCCGCCCTGCAGCCCGGGGAGCGCGTGCTCGTGTCCACGCGGGCCCACGGCGCCCGGCTGACCCGGCCCTTCCTGGTGCTGCTGCTCACGGTGTTCGCGCTCTCCTTCGCCCAGCGGGCCCTCGAGCTGCGCTGGCGCCCCGTGGCGGAGCCGTGGACCACGGTGCACGCCGGGGTGGAGCTCACCCTGCTCGTCGCGGCCGGCTGGGTGGTGCTCCGCAGCTGCCTGCGCCCGCTGGTGCGGTGGTGGCGCACCCGCTACGTGCTCACCACCCGCCATCTCGTGCTGCTGCGCCCCGGCGGGGCCCGCAGGACCGTGTCGCTGCCCCTGCACCAGCTGCGCCGGGTCTCGGTGGAGCGCCGGCGCGGTCCGGCCCTGGGCCGGCACGACGGGCGCGTCGTGGCCGACTTCGGGCCCTTCGGCGGTCTGCGCCTGGAGCACGCCCCGGAGGCGCAGCGCCTGGCCGGGCTGATCCGCCGGGCCGCCGAGGACGAGTGGGCGGCGGGCGGCGGCGCCGGCCGGGCGGGGGATCCCGGTTCCGGTGGGGGTGCGCCGTGGCTCCGTCCCACTAGAGTGGACCGCGACGCGGTCGTGGCACCACGCCCGGGCCCGTCCGGCGCCCCGCGCCGACCGTGGAGCCGGCGGGCCGTCCACCAGGAACAGGAGTGACGTGTGGCGAGTGAGGACCCGGAGAACCAGGGCGAGCCGGAGCTCGGCCCCCAGACGGCACAGCTGAACCTGAACCTGCACAACCCCGTCCAGGCCAACCTGTACCGCTCGGACGAGTCCAAGGCCGCCGTGCAGGCCCTCGAGCAGACCCTCCTGGGCTCCGAGCGCGACCTGCGCCGCCGGGAGGCCGCGCGCCGGGGCGGGCTGTCCCTGCTGTCCGCGCGGAAGGTGTGGCGGGCCCTGGGCTTCCCGAACCTCACCGACGACGACCTCTGGTTCACCGAGCAGGACTCCGAGGCCCTCCGGGTGCTGTCCACCATGGTCCTCGAGGAGAAGGTCACCGAGGAGGCGGCGCTGTCCCTGGTGCGCTCGATCGGGCAGATGACCGACCGCATGGTCGTGTGGCAGGTCGAGGCGCTCGTCGAGGACATGGTCGTCCACCGGGGCATGACCGACGCCGCCGCCCGGCGGCAGCTGCTGCACCTGCTGCCCGACCTCATCGACGCGATCGAGAACCTCCTCGTCTACTCGTGGCGGCGGCAGATGAACGCCGCCGTGCAGCGGCTCGCGATGCGCGTGGAGCGCCCGGACGGCTCGACCGCCACCGGCCCCACGTCCGACGACGGGGCGTCCTCCAGCCTCCCGCTGGCGCGCGGGGTGGGCTTCGCGGACCTGGTCTCCTACACCTCGCTGTCTCGGCAGATGAACGAACGGACGCTGGCGAACCTCGTGCAGCGCTTCGAGAACCGCTGCGCCGAGGTGATCGCCGTGGGCGGCGGCCGGCTCATCAAGACCATCGGGGACGAGGTCATGTTCCTCGCCGAGACCCCCGAGGGCGGGGCCCAGATCTCCCTGGCCCTGGCCCGCGCCATCCGGGACGACCCCGAGCTCCCGCAGGCGCGCGTGGCCTTCGTCTGGGGTCGCGTGCTGCCGCGGCTCGGGGACATCTACGGGCCCACGGTGAACCTCGCCTCCCGGCTCGTGTCGCTGACCGAGCCGGGCGCCGTGCTCGTGGACGCCTCGACCGCCGCGGTGCTCTCCGGCGACGACCGCTTCATCCTCCTGCCGCAGCCCACCCGCAACGTGCGGGGCTTCGGCGACGTCCAGCCCGTCGCGCTCTCCCAGGGCGCCGGTCCCGGGCTGGAGGTCGACTTCGAATGAGCGCACCCCTCGTCATCCGCGCGGGCGCGTCCACGGACCGGGGCCTGCGCCGGGAGTCCAACGAGGACGCCCTGGTGGTCACGGCCGCGATGTGCGCCGTGGCGGACGGGATGGGCGGGCACGAGGCCGGCGAGGTGGCGAGCGCCCTGTGCGTGCGCACCCTCGGAGCGTCCCCCCTGTTCCAGCTGGAGGACTTCCGCTCCTTCGAGGTCCTCGAGCCGGAGCCGCCCCGGGACATCGCCCGGTTCCGCGCCGTCGTGGAGCGCGAGCTGCGCCTGGATCCGGAGATCCCCGACGACGCGATCGAGGCCGTCCGCCGGGTCCGCTCCGTGCTGTGGCAGGCGGACCAGCACATCCAGCACGCCGTGGAGGGCCGGGCGGGCACCACCGTCACCGGCGTGTGGCTGCTGCGCATCGACGGGCGCATGCTGTGGGTCGTGTTCAACACGGGCGACTCCCGGACCTACCGGCTGGTCTCGCCCCAGCCCGGGGGGGGGGCCGGCGAGGGCGAGGGCGGGCCGCGGATCGAGCAGCTGACCGTGGACCACTCCGAGGTGCAGTACCTCGTGTCGATCGGGCAGCTCACCGCCTCCCAGGCGCTCGTGCACCCGCGCCGCAACGTGATCACCCGCGCCCTGGGCACCGGCCAGGTGTGGGAGCCGGACGTGTGGGTGCTCCCGGCCCGGCACGGGGACCGGCTGATGCTGTGCTCGGACGGGCTGACCAACGAGCTGAGCCCCGCCCACATGGCCCGGGTGCTCGCCTCGGTGCCCCACCCGAAGGAGGCGGCCGACGTCCTGCTGCAGGCCGCGCTGCGCACCGGGGGGCGGGACAACGTCACCGTGATCGTGGCCGACGCCGTGCGGCCGGGGGAGTACGCCCCCGGTTTCTGAGCCGCGTGCACGCCGCGTCCCCCGAAGTGGGGGGCATCATGATCCGTCACAACGGCACCGCTCCCACCAGGCCTGTTTACCTTTGAGAACATGGTTCTCTCGCGCCGCTCGTTCGTCCTCTCCGGCCTGGTGCTCGCCGCCTCCGGGGCCTTCGGGGGCGCCCTGGCGGAGCCCTCCGCCGGCCGGCGGCCGTTCGTGCTGTGGGGCTCCTCCTCGGCGGCCAGCGCCCTCCACCGGGACCGCCCGCGGGGCTTCCCCGCGGTGCGCATCGACGACCTGCTCTCGCAGCTGCTGGAGGTGCCCGGGACCTCGCGCGCGGTCAGCGGCGACCGGTCGTGGCAGACCCTGGCGATGCGCAGCAGCGCCCACCCCTACCTGCCCCGGCTGGGCTCCGGCTACGGGGTGGGGCGGATCCCGGCCCACGGATCGCTGGTCGTGCCCACCGTGGACGGCCGGGTGCCCAGCGTCCACCTCGCGATCCCGGGCACCGTCTCCGGTCTGCCGTGCACGATCCAGGCCGTGGGGCGGGACGAGGGGGACGTGGTGCTGCGCCGGGCGGTCCCGGGGGCCGAGCTCGAGGTGGCGCCCGCGTCGGAGGCCCGCTGGCGCACGGCGCTGGAGGGGGAGCACCGGGGCCACGTCCACCTGCTGTGGACGGGCAAGAACAACATCGAGGACCCGGACCAGGTGCTCTCCGACACCCGTGCCGCGTGGGGGGTCGAGCCGGGCACGTCCGTGGTGATGGGCCACTGGCACACCGCGGCCGACCGTCCCGGCACCGCGGGGTGGGAGCAGGTGCGCGCGGTGAACGCGGCCCACCGGGCCGAGTACGGCGACCGGTTCTACGACACCATGGCCGATCTGCGCGATCCCGGTCTCTGGTCCCTGGCGGCGCTGCGGGCCCACCGGATCGGGGCCTCGCCCGCGGACCGCCGGTGGCTGGGTCTGGGGCTGCCCCCGCGCTCGGTGGTCGCCGCGGACCGCCGGCACCTGAACGCGCTGGGCAACACGATCGTGGCCCACGGTCTGCACCGCCACCTGACCGGCGCGGCGGGCCTCTACTGAGCGCTCCGCGGCCCCGGAGGTCACATCTGGTCCCGGGGCCCGGACCTCTTGCGCCGGGGCACCGGGCGCCCTAACATACAACCAAATGGTTGTACGAAATGAGCTGATGGACGACGAGGTCGACCGCATCTTCCAGGCCCTCGCGGACTCGACGCGACGGGACATCGTGGTGCGGGTGCTGCGGCAGGAGCAGTCGGTCTCCGCGCTGGCCGCGCACTACCGGATGAGCTTCGCCGCCGTGCAAAAGCACGTGGCGGTGCTCGAGCGGGCCTCGCTGGTCACCAAGGAGCGGCGCGGCCGGGAGCAGGTGGTGCACGCCGGCGTGGCCACGCTGCGCCGGGCGGCGGCGCTGCTGGCGGACTACGAGCAGATCTGGCGCGGGCGGGCCCGCGCCATCGAGGACCTCCTCGCCGAGGAGACGCCCCCGGGGGACCCGGGGGCCCAGGAGGAAGGGAGCATGACATGCCGGTCATCGACGTGCACAAGGACACCGAGGCACTGACCCTGACGTTCGTCGCGGAGTTCGCCGCGGACGTCGAGCGGGTCTGGCAGGTCTGGGCCGACCCGCGCCAGCTCGAGCGCTGGTGGGGCCCGCCCGAGTGGCCGGCCACCTTCGAGAAGCACGAGCTCTCCGAGGGTGGGCGGTGCCGCTACTACATGACCGGCCCCGGCGGGGAGAAGGCCCGGGGCTGGTGGACGGTCACCGCCGTGGACCGCCCGCACCGGCTGGAGTTCGACGACGGCTTCGCGAGCGAGGACGGCGAGCCCGACCCCGCGCTGGGGGCCACCCACGGCGTCGTGACGTTCGAGGCCGTCGACGGCGGGACGCGGATGACCACGGTCTCGACCTTCGAGAGCGCGGACCAGCTGGAGCAGATGTCCGCGATGGGCATGGAGGAGGGCATGCGGGAGGCCATGGGCCAGATCGACGGCCTCCTCGCCGGCGCCGTCCCCCGCTGAGCCGCCGGCGGCCCGGCCGCCGACGGCGCAGCCCTCCCCGGTCCTCGCCCGCGCCGCGGGACCGGACGACGACGCCGTCCCGGGGCCTCCGGGGCGGCGTCGTCACCGCCGGGCCCGCCGGCGGGTGCCGGCGGGCGACGGCGGGTCAGGCGTCCTGGGTCACGGCAGCGCCCTCGGCCGGCGCGGTGCCGGCGGCGGGCTCACGGCCTTCCGCCGGCTCTCGGCCCTCCGCGGACCTGCGGCCCGGCTCGGCTGCCCGCTGCGCGGACGCCGCGGCCCGCTGCGCCGCCTTCTTCAACGGCTTCAGCTCGAGCCGGCGCTCGTGCTTGCGCTCCGCCCGGCGCTCCGTGCGCCGCTCGGCCTGCTTCTCGGCGCGGCGCTCCCGCTTCGCCTCCTCCGGGGCCTTCTCGCCCGGTGCCCCGGCGGCGGGGGTGGCGGTCTCCCGGCGCGGGGCGCGCTCCTTGACCGGGGCGCTGCCCGAGGCGCGCAGCCGCCGGTAGTGCTCGGCCGCCTCCTCCTGGCGCCGGGCCTCGATCCCCGTGGCGATCTCGGCCCGCAGGTGCTCCGGCTCGAGCTCGAACGCGGCCACGAGGTCGAGGGCGTGCGGGCGCAGGCGGGCGAGCAGCCGGTCGATGTACTCGTCGAGGCTGCGCCCGCGCCGCATGGACAGCCGCCCGTAGGAGAGGTACCACGCGAGGTTCTTCTCGATGAGCCGCAGCCCGAAGACGTCGCGCAGCCAGGTGAGCACGGTGCGGGTGCCCGGGTCCTCGACCTGCTCCAGACCGCGGGTGAAGGCCTCCCACTGCAGCAGCTCCGCGTGGGCGCGCGCCGCGGCGATGATCTTGTGCTGGTTCTCGTTGAACAGCGCCGCGGCCTCCGCGCGGGGGAGCTTGGCGCTGGGCCGCAGGTTCTCCGCGATCTCGGCGACCATGGTCTGCACCCGGTCCGTGAGCAGCGCGCGCTGCGCGGACTCCTCGCGCAGGGCGTTGACGGAGCGGCGGACGTCCCCGGTGTCCCGGAAGGCCTGGCCGAGCTTGCGCAGCCCCGACCGGTGGTAGGTGGCCTCGGTGGCCCGGCCCGCCACGTAGCGGGCCATCACGCCCACGTCGACGTGCTTGAACTCGTCCGCCCAGTCGGAGAGCAGCCGCTTGGCCACGAGCTGCAGCAGCACCGTGTTGTCGCCCTCGAACGTCGCGTAGACGTCCAGGTCGTGGCGCAGGGAGGTGAGCCGGTTCTTGGTCAGGAACCCCGCCCCGCCGCAGGCCTCGCGGCACTCCTGGACGGTGTCGAGGGCGCTCCAGGTGGACAGCGCCTTCAGGGCCGCGGCGAGCGTCTCGAGGTCCTGCCGGTTCTCGTCGGTGTCCTCGCGGCCGGAGAAGACGTCGTCGTACTTGTGCAGCAGCTCCTGGTGGGCGAAGTGCATGGCGTAGGTCTCCGCCAGCCGGGGCAGCAGCCGCCGCTGGTGCTGCTGGTAGTCCATCAGCACCTCCTCCTGGACGTCGGAGGTCGCGTTGAACTGCCGGCGCTCGCTGCCGTAGCGGATCGCGATGCTCAGCGCGGCCTTGTTCGCCAGGACGGCCGCGCCGTCGAGGGAGACCCGGCCCTGCACCAGGGTGCCGATCATCGTGAAGAACCGGCGGCCCGGGCTCGCGATGGGCGAGCTGTAGGTGCCGTCCGGAGCCACGGCGCCGTACTTGTCCAGCAGGTGCGTGCGCGGGACCCGCACCCGGGTGAAGTGCAGCCGCCCGTTGTCGATCCCGTTGAGCCCGCCCTTGTGGCCGTCGTCCTCGCCGCCCACCCCGGGCAGGAAGTTCCCGTCCGCGTCCCGCAGGTCCACCCAGAACGCGTGCACGCCGTGGTTCACGCCGAGCGTGACGAGCTGGGCGAAGACCACGGCGGCGCGCCCGTGCACGGCGGCGTTGCCGAGGTAGTCCTTCCACGCCGCCGTGAAGGGGGTGTGGATCTCGAACTCCTCCGTGGCGGGGTCGTACGTGGCGGTGGTGCCGATCGAGGCGACGTCGGAGCCGTGGCCGATCTCGGTCATCGCGAACACGCCCGGGATCTTCAGGTCCCGGATGTCCGCGAGCCAGCGCCGGTGGTGCTCCTCGGTGCCGAGGTTGAGCACCGCGGAGCCGAACAGGCCCCACTGCACCCCGGCCTTGATCTGCATCGAGGGGTCCCCGAGCAGCAGCTCCTCGAAGCCCGAGACGTTGCCGCCCGGGTCGTTGTGCCCGCCGTACTCCTCCGGCAGCCCGCGGCTCATCGCCCCGTGCTCCACCAGCAGGTGCAGCTGGCCCAGCACCCGCTCGCGGTGCTCGTGGTGGGTGAGGCCCGGCTGCTGGTGCAGCCGCTCGTCGAGCAGCATCCGGCGGGTCTCGCGCCGGACCTCGGCCCAGCGCCCGAGCAGCACCTCGCCGAGGGCGGCGACGTCCACAACGGGCGCCGGGAGCCCGGCGCCGTCCGCGGTGGCGGGCCCGGCGGCGGAGCCGGCTGCGGCGGTGGTCGGTCGGTCGACGGTGGTGGTCATGTTCGCTCCTGTCGTGGGTGACCGGCGGTGGCCGGTGCGGTCACGGGGTGGTGGGGCCGGCCGGGGTCCGTGCCGGCCCGGGCGGTGGTCAGGTCGAGGGGGGCTCCGGCACGGGTGCGCCGGGCGGGCGCAGGCCGTCGACGGCCCAGCCCACGATCAGCTCCGTCATCCGCTCGCGGGACGGTCGCCGCGTGCCCTCGGGGGTGTTCATCCAGGCCTCGCCGGCGCCGCGCACCATGCCGATCGTGGACGCGGCCCAGTAGCTGAGCACCGGCTCCTCGAGCCGGCGCTCGGCGGGGGTGTGGCGCACGTGGGCCTCCGCGAGCAGCCCGCTGACGGACTCGGCGAACTCCTGGATCAGCCAGCGCTCGCCGCCGTCCCCGGCCGGGGCGTCCTCTTTGCCGGAGCGCTCGCCGCGGGCCCGCTCGGCCCGGTGCCGGTCGTGCCGCGAGCGCCCGGGGTCGGGGGAGAGGGCCACGACGAAGCGGTACACCGACGCCGAGCGCTCGATGCTGAGCAGGTACTCCGCGACCATCGCCTCGACCGAGTCCTCGAAGGAGCCGGCCGCGCGGGCCGCCTCCTCGAGCCGGTCGCGCATCCGCGTCACGGTGTACTCGCCGACCGCCCGCTGCAGTCCCGCCTTGTCCCCGAAGTACCGGTAGTAGACGGACTTGGAGGTCTGGCACGCGGTGGCGATCTCCTCCATGGACGCCTGCGCGCCGAGCTCGTCCACGGCGCTGCGCGCGGTGCGGATGAGCTCGATCCGGCGCTGCGCGCGGTGCCGGGCCCAGCGGGAGGAGCGTCCGTCCGTGGCGGGCGTGCCGCCCGGGGCGGCGGAGTCAGTGGCGTCGACCTGTTTCACGATACCCAGAGTATCAGGTATTGTCTTTCGTGACGTGATCATCATCACAACACCACCGAGGAGTTACCTGTGAGCGAGTCCACCCCCGAGCAGACCGTCGAGCCCACCGCCGAGCACACGACCCCCAGCGGCGCCGGACGCACCGGCGTGGCCCGCCGTGCGGTCGTGGTCGGCGCCAACCGCATCCCCTTCGCCCGGGCCCACGGCGCCTACGCCAACGCCGGCAACCAGGACATGCTCACCGCCGCCCTGGACGGCCTGGCCGCCCGCTACGGCCTCGCCGGGGAGCGGATCGGCGAGGTCGCCGCCGGCGCCGTGCTCAAGCACCCGAAGGACTTCAACCTCACGCGCGAGTCCGTGCTCGGCTCGGTCCTGGACCCCCGCACCCCGGCCTTCGACGTGCAGCAGGCCTGCGCCACCGGCATGGAGGCCGTCTCCACGCTGGTCAACAAGATCCGGCTCGGCCAGATCGACTCGGCCGTCGCCGGCGGCGTCGACTCCGCCTCGGACGCGCCCGTCGTGGTGAGCGAGCGGCTGCGCCGGACCCTGCTCGAGCTCAACCGGGCCAAGAGCACCCCGCAGAAGCTCAAGGCCCTCGCGGGCCTGCGCCCGGCCGACCTCAAGCCGGTGGCCCCCGGCACGGGCGAGCCGCGCACGGGGCTGTCCATGGGCGAGCACCAGGCCCTCACCACCGCCCGCTGGGGGATCTCCCGCGAGGCCCAGGACGAGCTCGCCGCCGCGAGCCACCGCAACCTGGCGGCCGCCTACGAGCGCGGGTTCTTCGACGACCTCGTCACCTCCTTCCGCGGCCTGTCCCGGGACAACAACCTCCGCCCGGACAGCACGGTCGAGAAGCTCGCCGGGCTCAAGCCGGTCTTCGGGAAGTCCCTCGACGCCGGGGCCACCATGACGGCGGGCAACTCCACGCCCCTCACCGACGGCGCCTCCACCGTGCTGCTCGCCTCCGAGGACTGGGCGGCGGAGCGCTCCCTGCCCGTGCTCGCCGACGTCGTGGACGTCGAGGCGGCCGCCGTCGACTTCGTGCACGGCGACGAGGGCCTGCTGATGGCCGGCGCCTACGCCGTGCCCCGTCTCCTGGCCCGCCAGGGCCTGGCGCTCGAGGACTTCGACTTCGTCGAGATCCACGAGGCGTTCGCCGCGACCGTCCTCGCGACCCTCGCGGCGTGGGAGGACGAGCAGTTCGGCCGCGAGCGGCTGGGTCTGGACGGCGCCTTCGGCACCGTGGACCGCAGCCGGCTCAACGTCACGGGCTCCTCGCTCGCGGCCGGGCACCCCTTCGCCGCGACCGGTGGGCGCATCGTCGGCACCCTCGCCAAGCTCCTGCGCGAGCGCGCCGACGAGACCGGCCGCCCCGCCCGCGGGCTCATCTCGGTGTGCGCCGCCGGCGGCCTGGGCGTCACCGCGGTCCTCGAGGCCCGCTGAGCCCGCGCCCCCGACACCCCGCCGACCCCCACAGCAAGGACCTCGACCCCATGGCAGACACCTATCTCGACCTCGTCAGCTCCGGCCCCGGCGGCCGGCTCGCCCGGCAGCTCGGGCTGCCCGCCCCCGCCCGGCTGCGCCGCCACCGCGCCGGAGACCCGCTCGTGCCCGGTCCCGTCCTCGTGCTGGGGCGGGGGGAGGAGGCCGACCGGATCGCCGCGGCCCTGCTCGGCTGGGACCTCGACGTGCGCCGCCACCCCGACGACGTCCACCGCTTCGGCGCGGTCGTGCTGGCCCTGACCGAGCTCGCCCGGCCCGCCGAGCTGGCCGAGCCCGCGCTCGGCCTGGGCGGGGCGCTGCGCTCGCTCGCCCCCGGGGGCCGCGTGGTCACCGTGTCCCGGCCCGCGCCGGGCATCGGCACGGGCGCGGCCTCGGCGACGCCCGCGGCGGCGGAGCCGCTCGACCCGGCCGTCGCCGCGGCCCGCCAGGCGGTCGTCGGCCTGCTGCGCTCCACCGCCCAGGAGATGCGCGGCGGGGCCACCGCCAACGGCGTCCTGCTCGCCGAGGGTGTCCCCCCGGAGGCCCCCAGTGTGCTGGGCGCCCTGCGGTTCCTGCTCTCCGGGCGCAGCGCCTTCGTCTCCGGGCAGTTCGTGACGGTCGGCGACGACGCCGGGGCCCTGCCCGCGGACTGGGAGGCCCCCCTGCGGGGCAGGGTCGCCGCCGTCACCGGCGCCGCCCGCGGCATCGGCGCGCAGATCGCCCGCACGCTCACCGGCGCCGGCGCGCGCGTCGTCGTCGTGGACGTCCCCGCCGCGGGCGAGCCTCTGGCCGCCCTCGCCAACGAGATCCATGCCGTGGCCCTCCAGCTCGACGTCACGGACGAGCACGCCGGCGAGCGGATCCTCGGGCTGGCCCGGGAGCGCTTCGGGCACCTGGACGTGGTGGTGCACAACGCCGGGATCACCCGGGACAAGCTGCTGGCCAACATGGACGAGGCCCGCTGGGCCTCGGTGCTGGCCGTGAACCTCGAGTCGCAGCTGCGGATGAACGACCAGCTCCTGGCGGGGGAGGGCCTCGGCGAGGCGCCGCGGATCGTCTGCCTGGCCTCCACGAGCGGGGTGGCGGGCAACCGCGGCCAGACCAACTACGCCGCCTCGAAGGCCGGGGTGATCGGGATGGTCGCCGCCACCGCGCCCCGGCTGGCCCGGCGCGGCGGCAGCATCAACGCCGTGGCCCCCGGGTTCATCGAGACGGAGATGACCGCCCGGATCCCGGCGGCCCGCCGCCAGGTCGCGCGCCGGCTGAACTCCCTGCAGCAGGGCGGGCTGCCGGAGGACGTGGCCCAGGCCGTGCTGTTCCTCGCCTCGGACGCCGCCGGCGGCGTCAACGGGCAGACGCTGCGCGTGTGCGGCCAGAACCTGGTGGGGGCGTGAGCATGGCCGCCGACCGGCACGAGACCGTGGTCCTGCCCGGCGTCCCTTCGCTGGGCGGGCTCTACGCCCGTGCGGCGGCGGGGGCGGCCGGGGACCTGCTCCCGCGCGCCCTCGCCGACCGGGTGCCGGGCCGGCTGTCCGGCCGGCTGCCCGGCCGGCCGGCCGGGTCGCGCCGCGGCACCGGCGACGCCCCGCCCGTGCTGCCGGCGGTGGCGCACGTCGTCGAGGACGTGGTCGTCGACCCTGCCGGGCACGAGGCGTTCTGCCGCGCGGTCGGGGCGCCGCCGCGCGAAGGCCCCGGCGGCACCGAGGCCTTCGCCGGGCACCTGCAGGCCCTGGCGTTCCCGGTGGCCATGAGCGTGCTCACCCGCCCGGACTTCCCGCTGCCGGTCCTCGGCATGGTGCACCTGGCCAACGAGGTCGAGCACCGCGGGGCCGCGGCGGTCGGGGAGCACCTCACGGTCACCGCCACCGCCGAGCGGCTGCGCCCGCACCGCTCCGGCGCGCAGGTCGACGTCGTCGCCCGCCTCGCGCGCCGGGACGGCGAGACCGTCTGGACGGGCCGCTCCACCTACCTCGCCCGGGGCGTGCGCGTGCCCGGGGCGGCCGACGACGCCCCGCGCGCGGAGTTCGTGCCCCCGGCGCCGACCGGGCACTGGCGGCTGGCGGCCGGCACGGGGCGGGACTACGCCGCGGTGAGCGGGGACTGGAACCCGATCCACCTCTCCGGCCCGAGCGCCCGGGCGCTCGGCATGAAGGGCGCCATCGCCCACGGCATGTACTCCGCCTCGCGCGCCCTCGCCGAGGTGGGGGTGCCGCCCTGGACGGCCTTCCGCTGGACGGTGGAGTTCGCGGCCCCGGTCCTGCTCCCCGGCACGGTCGCGGTCGCGATCACCGACGACGGCCGAGGGCCCGGCTGGCGGGGCTCGCGCTTCGCCGGGTGGGACCCGCGGCGCAGGCGCCCGCACTTCACGGGGACGGTGGCGCGGCTGGACGGCTGACCCGCCGCCGCGGGCCCGGTCGGCGGTCCCGTCCGGCGCGTGGGCCACAATGGTCGGGTGAGCCCACAGCAGAGGACAGACGCACGACCCGTCGACGCCACCGGCCAGGACCTCAACCCCGCCCCGCCCAGCGAGGACCTCAAGGAGCAGTACGCGGAGCTCGTGGACCGGGTGCGCGCGGCGCGGACCGCCTACTACGTCGAGGACGCGCCCACCATCTCGGACGCGGAGTACGACGAGCTCTACCGGCGGCTCGAGGAGGTCGAGGCGCTGCACCCCGAGCTGGTGGCCAACGATTCGCCCACCCAGGAGGTCGGCGGGGAGGTCTCCGCGGCGTTCACACCGGTGACGCACCTCGCGCGGATGTACTCCCTCGAGGACGTCTTCTCGATCGACGAGCTCACGGCCTGGCTGGCGAAGGCCTCCGCCTCCATCGAGGCGCTGCCGGACGCCCCGGAGTCCGCCTGGCTCACCGAGCTGAAGATCGACGGGCTGGCCGTGAACCTGCTCTACCGCAACGGCGAGCTCGTGCGGGCCGCGACCCGGGGGGACGGCACCACGGGCGAGGACGTCACGCACAACGTGCGCACCATCGCGACCATCCCCACCGTGCTCACGGGGGAGGACGTGCCCGAGGAGGTCGAGATCCGCGGCGAGGTGTTCATCTCCTCCCGCGACTTCCGCGCCCTCAACGACGCCATCGTGGCCGAGGGCCGGGCGCCCTTCGCCAACCCCCGCAACGCCGCGGCGGGCTCGCTGCGGCAGAAGGACCCGGCGGTCACGGCCCGGCGCCGGCTGTCCATGTACGTGCACGGGGTGGGCGCCGCCACGGGCCTGCACGCCGACACCCAGTCCCAGGTCTACGAGCTGCTCGAGCGGTGGGGCCTGCCCGTCAGCCCGTACTATCGCGTGCTGCCCTCCACGGAGGACGTCCTCGCGTTCATCGAGGAGTACGGCCGCCGCCGCCACGACCTCATCCACGAGATCGACGGCATCGTGGTCAAGGTCGACGACCGCCGCACCCAGTTCCGGCTCGGGCACACCTCCCGGGTGCCCCGCTGGTCCGTGGCCTACAAGTACCCGCCCGAGGAGGTGCACACCCGGCTCAAGGACATCCTGGTCAACGTGGGCCGCACCGGGCGGGTCACCCCGTTCGGGCTCATGGAGCCGGTGCGGGTCGCCGGGTCCACCGTGGAGATGGCCACCCTGCACAACCAGGACGTGGTGAAGGCCAAGGGCGTGCTCATCGGGGACACCGTGGTGCTGCGCAAGGCGGGCGACGTGATCCCCGAGATCGTGGGGCCCGTGGTGGCGCTGCGGGACGGCACGGAGCGCGAGTTCGTGATGCCCACCCACTGCCCGTCCTGCGGCACGGAGCTGCGCCCGGCCAAGGAGGGCGACGTCGACATCCGCTGCCCCAACGCCCGCAGCTGCCCGTCCCAGCTGCGGGAGCGGGTCTTCCACGCCGCCGGCCGCGGCGCGTTCGACATCGAGGCCCTCGGCTACGAGGCCGCCCTCGCCCTGACCCGGCCCGACGAGCCGGAGACCCCGCCGCTGACCAGCGAGGCGCACCTGTTCGACCTCACCCCCGAGGACCTGCGCGAGGTGCGGATCCGGCGGGAGAAGAAGTCGCGCGGCACGCCCACGGGCGAGACCGAGCTCGTGCCCTACTTCTGGACGAAGGGCACGGCCAAGAAGCCCTCCGAACCCACCGCCACCACCCGCAAGCTGTTCGAGGAGCTCGAGAAGGCCAAGGCGCAGCCGCTGTGGCGCGTGCTCGTGGCCCTGTCCGTCCGGCACGTCGGCCCGACCGCGGCCCGCTCCCTGGCCACGGCCTTCGGCTCGCTGCCGGCCATCCGCGACGCCGACGAGGAGACCCTGGCCCAGGCCGACGGCGTGGGCCCCGTGATCGCCGCCGCCCTCACCGAGTGGTTCGCCGAGCCGTGGCGCCGGGAGATCGTGGAGCGCTGGACGGCCGCGGGCGTGCGCATGGAGGACGAGGTGGACGAGTCCGTGCCCCGGACCCTCGAGGGCACCACCGTGGTGATCACCGGCACCCTCGAGCGCTTCAGCCGCGACTCCGCGAAGGAGGCGGTGCTGGTGCGCGGCGGCAAGGCCTCCGGCTCCGTGTCGAAGAAGACGCACTTCCTGGTGGCGGGCGAGAACGCCGGCACCAAGCTGGACAAGGCCGAGCAGCTCGGGGTGACCGTGCTCGACGAGGCCGGGTTCGAGCGGCTCCTCGCCGAGGGGCCGGACGCGCTCGCCGGCGCGGCCGGGAGCACCTCCGAGGGCGCCCCGGCCGGCACGGAGGGCACGGAGAACGGTACGGAGAACGGTACGGACGACGAGGACGGGGCCTGAGCATGGGACGCCACGACGACGCGCTGGAGGGCCTCGGCCCGACCGGCGCCCACCTGGAGGAGCTGCTGGAGCTGGCCCTGGCGGCCGCCGAGTCCGGGGCGGAGGTCCTGCGGGGCCGCGACGCCGGCCGGCTGGGCGTCACCGGCAAGTCGGGGGAGGGGGACTGGGTCACCCGCTTCGACGTCGCCGCCGAGCAGGCCGTGCTGCGCACCATCCTGGACCGCCGTCCGCACGACACCGTCACCGGCGAGGAGTCGGGCACGCACCGGCCGGAGCACCCCTCCGGGATCCGCTGGTCGGTGGACCCGCTCGACGGCACCACCAACTTCATCCGCGGCATCGTCTACTACTGCACGTCCGTGGCCGCCGCCGACGCCCAGGGCAACTGGCTCGTGGGCGCCGTCAACGCCCCGGCCCTGCGCCGCACCTACTTCGCCGTGCGCGGGGCCGGCGCGTGGGTGGAGGAGGACGGCGCGTCCCGCCGGCTCGAGGGTCCCGTGCCGGACCGGCCGGGCCGGCTCTACGGCACCGGCTTCTCCTTCGACGCCGACCGGCGCGAGCGCCAGTTCCCGGCCTTCGCCGCCACCATGCGGCAGTACACGGACATGCGGCGCCTGGGCTCGGCGGCCCTCGACCTGTGCATGGTCGCGGACGGCGCGCTCGACGGGTACGGCGAGCAGGGTCTGCACGAGCACGACTGGGCCGCCGGCGCGCTCATCGCCGAGGAGGCCGGCGCCCTCGTGACCCGGCCGGAGCTGCCCTCCCCGGCGGCGGGCGAGGTGCCGGCCGCCGACCGCCTCGCGGCCTGGATCACCGCACGCGAGCGCAGCATTCCGGTCTGAGCGCGGGCCGGGGCCCGGCCCGCCGTACGTGTGAGATGGCTCTCGTCACTTGACCGAGACCAAAACGTTGCCATAGCGTGATCTTCGAAGCGTTCTTCCCGAGGGCATGCCCTCCGCTTCCCGGAGTGCGAACTCCGGCGCCGGCGTCCTTCACGAGCCGGCACCCCTGCAGACCGCGAACGTGTGATACCTCACGACGGGCCAAAAGGGGTAGCGCAACGAAAATCGTTACGCTATCGTGATAAACAGCTTCCCCGAGGATTCCTCCGGGGATCCGGTGTGCCTGGAGTCCGACTCCCGGCGCGCCACTACACCATGCTGGGTGCTGCCGTAACACCGCACGTCGTCTGAAGGGCAGACACCTGTAAGCACTTACCCACCAACACCTTGACGGGTAGACGACGGCGCGAAGACATCCGGGGACGGAAACGAGCGCAGGTGGCCCAGGGAGCATCATGACCAACGCTTTCGCTGTTCGTCGCAACGTCCGTCGCGGTGCCGCCGCTCTGATCCTCGGCGGGACCGCCGTGGGCGCCATGGCCCTCCCGGCCAACGCCGCCCCGGCCTCCACCTGGGACGCCCTCGCCGAGTGCGAGTCCGGTGGCAACTGGGGCACCTCCACCGGCAACGGCTTCTCCGGCGGCCTGCAGTTCACCCCCTCCACCTGGGCCGCCTTCGGTGGCCAGGGCGCCCCGCAGGACGCCTCCCGTGAGCAGCAGATCGCCGTGGCCGAGAACGTTCTCGACGGCCAGGGCTGGGGCGCGTGGCCCGCCTGCTCCGCGAAGCTGGGCCTGTCCGGCTCCGCCGCTCCCTCCGCCAACCCGATGGGCTCCGCGTCCGTGACCCCGCAGTCCGTCGAGGCCCCGGCCCCGATCGAGGCTCCGGCCCCCGCCCCGGTCGCCGCCCCCGAGCCCGGCCCCGTGGCCGCTCCCGTCGAGGCCCCGGCCGCCGTCCAGGCCCCGGTCGTCGAGTACGTGGCCCCCGCCGCCGCCGTGGCCCCGGCCGCGGTCTCCGCCGAGGACTACACCGTGGTCGCCGGCGACACCCTCGGTTCCATCGCCGACAAGCTCGGCATCGAGAACTGGGAGGACCTGTACGCTGCGAACGCGGACGTCATCGCCGACCCCAACCTGATCTTCCCGGGTCAGGTGCTGGACATCCCCGCCTGATCCCCACAGGATTTCGCACGGCGCGGCCACGGCCGCGCGGCAGCACACGAAAGGGCCCCTCCGTCCGGAGGGGCCCTTTCGTGTGCCCGGAGGCGGCTCGGCGCCGCGCGTGCGCCCGGTCTCACGGCGCCGCGCGTGCGCTCAGCTCACGGCCTGCGCTCGGGCCGGGTCCACAGCCACGGCTCGGCGGGCTCGGCCCCGGCGTCGCCGAAGCTCACGGAGCGCTCCGCGCCCTTGACCCGGTACGGCTGGATCACCGTCAGGGACTCGCCCTCCCGGTGCTGGGTCTCCACGGCCACGGCCGTCTGCCCGGAGCGGTCCGGCAGGGTCACGGGGAAGGCGACCGCGGCGCAGAGGAGGTCGTCCCGCAGCTCCACCGCCCGGGCCCGCAGGGCGTCCAGGGCGGCCTCGGGGCTCAGCTCCTCCGCGTCCTCGGCCGGCAGGCTGTCGAGCTCGTACTCGCCGTCCTTGCGCGCGGTGACGAGGAAGGGGGGGAACGCCCCGTGCTGCCCCAGCTGCTGCTCGGCCACGGCCTGGACGTGGGCCATGACCGTGTCGATCGTCTCGGCGGCGTCCTTGCTGACCCGCTGGCGCCACGCGTTGGCGGCGTCCGTCGCGGAGGTCGCGCGCGCGGCCTTCCCGGAGCGGGCGCCGGGGCGCCCGCTCTTGGCGCCTCGGTCCTTCTTCGTGCGGGCGGGGGTGCTCTTGGCCATGTCCGGGTGCTCCTGTGCGGTGGTCGGTGCGTCCCTCCAGGGTATGCCCCTGCGGGGCCCCCTCCGGCCGGGAAGGAGGGGAGTGCCGCGCGGCTAGACTGGACCGGAAACCACCCCCGATCACGAGCAGGAGTGCGCATGTCTGCGATCACCCGCGAGCAGGTCGCCCACCTGGCGAAGCTCGCGCACATCGAGATGACCGAGGAGGAGCTGCGGTCCATGGCGAAGGAGCTCGACCTCGTCGTCGACTCCGTCGCGTCCGTCAGCGAGGCCGCCGGCCCGGACGTCCCGGCCACGAGCCACCCCATCCCGCTGCAGAACGTCTTCCGCGAGGACGTCGTGGGCGAGACCCTCACCGCCGAGGAGTCGCTGCTCAACGCACCGGACGCCGCCGAGGGCAAGTTCAAGGTGCCCGCGATCCTGGACGAGGAGTAGCCGCATGAGCAGCACCGGAACGCCCCAGGGACCCGTCGGTCTCTCCGCCGCCGAGCTCGCCCGCCGGCTCGCCGCCGGCGAGATCACCTCCGTCGACGCCGTCCAGGCCCACCTGGACCGCATCCGGGAGACCGAGGGCGAGCCCGTCGACCCCGCCGACCGCAGCCGCGGCCGGACCGGGCTCAACGCCTTCCTGCACGTCAACACCGAGGAGGCCCTGTCCGTGGCCGCCGAGGTGGACGCCGCCCGCGCCCGCGGCGAGGAGCTGCCCGAGCTCGCCGGCGTGCCGATCGCGGTCAAGGACCTCATCGTCACCAAGGGGCAGCCCACCACCGCGGCGTCCCGCATGCTCGAGGGCTGGATGAGCCCCTACGACGCCACCGTGACCCGGCGGCTGCGCGCCGCCCGGATGCCGCTGCTGGGCAAGACGAACCTCGACGAGTTCGCGATGGGCTCCTCCAACGAGCACTCCGCCTTCGGCGACACCGCCAACCCGTGGGACCTGTCCCGCATCCCCGGCGGCTCCGGCGGCGGCTCCGCCGCCGCCGTGACCGCGTTCCAGGCGCCGCTGGCCCTGGGCACGGACACCGGCGGGTCCATCCGCCAGCCCGCGGCCCTGACCGGTTCGGTGGGCGTCAAGCCGACCTACGGCGGGGTCTCGCGCTACGGCGTGATCGCCATGGCCTCCTCGCTGGACCAGGTGGGCCCCGTGGCGCGCACGGTGCTCGACGCCGCGCTGCTGCACGAAGTGATCGGCGGGCACGACCCGCAGGACTCCACGTCCCTGCCCGACCCGGTCGGCGACCTCGCCGCCCAGGCCCGGGCCGGCGCCGCCGAGGGCGGGCTGGCGGGCCTGCGCGTGGGCGTGGTCAAGGAGCTCACGGGCGAGGGCTTCCAGCCCGGCGTCCAGCAGCGCTTCGAGGAGGCCGTGGAGCTGCTGCGCTCCGCGGGCGCCGAAGTCGTGGAGGTCTCCACCCCGAACTTCAAGTACGCCCTGGGGGCCTACTACCTCATCATGTCCTCCGAGGTCTCCTCGAACCTCGCCAAGTACGACGGCGTGCGCTTCGGCCACCGCGTGCTGCCCGAGGACGGGCCCCTGACCATCGAACGCGTGATGGGCTCCACGCGCGCCGCCGGCTTCGGGGCCGAGGTCAAGCGCCGCATCATCCTGGGCACCTACGCGCTGTCCGCGGGCTACTACGACGCCTACTACGGCTCGGCGCAGAAGGTCCGCACCCTTGTGCAGCGCGACTTCGCGGCCGCGTTCGAGCAGGTGGACGTGCTGGTCTCCCCGACTTCCCCGACCACCGCGTTCGAGCGGGGCGCCGTGGACGAGTCCGCCGACCCCATGCAGATGTACCTCAACGACATCGCCACCATCCCCACCAACCTGGCCGGGGTCCCAGCGATCTCCGTCCCCGGCGGCCTCGCCCCCGAGGACGGGCTGCCCGTGGGCATCCAGTTCATGGCCCCCGCCCGCCAGGACGCCCGGCTCTACCGCGCCGGCGCCGGTCTGGAGGCCCTGCTCGAGCAGCGCTGGGGCGGACCGCTCTGGCAGCGGCTGCCGGACACCGCCGCCCTGGTCCGGGACCTGGCCGGCGGCCCCGCCGCGTCCGATCTGTCCGCACCCGTCCGGGGAGGAGCCCGCTGATGAACCGGAGCACCGAAGAGGTCCTGTCCTTCGACGAGGCCATGGAGAAGTACGACCCCGTGCTGGGCTTCGAGGTCCACGTGGAGCTCAACACCCGGACCAAGATGTTCGACGCCGCCCCCAACGTCTTCGGGGACGAGCCGAACACCAACGTCACCCCCGTCTCGCTCGGCCTGCCCGGGGTGCTCCCCGTGGTGAACCGGGTGGCCGTGGAGTCCGCGATCAAGCTCGGGCTCGCCCTGGGCTGCGAGATCCGCCCGGTCTCCCACTTCGCCCGGAAGAACTACTTCTACCCGGACACCCCCAAGAACTTCCAGACCTCCCAGTACGACGAGCCGATCGCCGAGAACGGCTCCGTCGACGTGGAGCTGGAGGACGGGACCGTGTTCACGGTCGAGATCGAGCGCGCCCACATGGAGGAGGACGCCGGGAAGCTCACGCACATGGGCGGCGCCGCCGGGCGGATCCAGGGCGCGGACTTCTCCCTGGTCGACTACAACCGCGCCGGCGTCCCGCTCATCGAGATCGTGACGAAGCCCATCGTGGGCGCCGGCACACGCGCGCCCGAGCTGGCCCGCGTGTACGTGGCCCTGATCCGGGAGATCGTGAAGAACCTCGGGATCTCGGACGCGAAGATGGAGCGCGGCAACGTCCGCTGCGACGCCAACGTGTCCCTCATGCCCAAGGGCAGCGCCACGTTCGGCACCCGCTCCGAGACGAAGAACGTGAACTCGCTTCGCGCCGTGGAGCGTGCCGTGCGCTTCGAGATCCAGCGCCACGCGGCGGTCCTCGACTCCGGCGGCACGATCGTGCAGGAGACCCGGCACTGGCACGAGGACACCCGCTCCACCACGAGCGGGCGCCCCAAGTCGGACGCCGACGACTACCGCTACTTCCCGGAGCCCGACCTCGTGCCGGTCGTCACCGACCACGAGTGGATCGAGCGGCTGCGGGCCGAGCTGCCCGAGCCCCCGGCCGAGCGCCGGAAGCGGCTCAAGACCGACTGGGGCTTCTCCGACGAGGAGTTCCGGGACGTTGTCAACGCCGGGGTCCTCGACGAGATCGAGCAGACCGTGTCCGCCAGCGCCGCCCCGGCCGCGGCCCGCAAGTGGTGGATGGGCGAGATCGCCCGGCTGGCCAACCAGCGGGAGGTGGAGATCGCCGAGCTCGGCGTCACCCCTCAGCACGTCGTCGAGCTCAACGGGCTCATCGACGCCGGGAAGATCAACGACAAGCTCGCCAAGAAGGTCCTCGCCCACGTCCTGGAGGGCGAGGGCTCGCCCGCGGAGGTCGTGGAGCGGCGCGGCCTGGCCGTGGTCTCCGACGACTCCGTGCTGACCGCGGCGATCGACGACGCCATGGCGCAGATGCCCGACGTCGTGGCGAAGGTGCAGGCCGGCAAGGTCCAGGCCGTCGGCGCCCTCATCGGCCCCGTCATGAAGGCCACCCGCGGCCAGGCCGACGCGGGCCGGGTGCGCGAGCTGATCCTGGAGAAGCTCGGCGTGCAGGGCTGACCGCCGCCCGCGCCCGCGCAGGACTGCCTGCGTGTGCGCGGGCGCGGAACACCGAGGGGTCGCCTCCTGTGGGAATCTGCTGAGGATTCCGGCAGGACGCGACCCCTCGCCGCGCGGCGGTGCCCGGCAGCGACCCCTCGCTGCGTAGCGGGCTCGCGTCGCGACCCCTCGCCGGGCGGCGTGCGAGCATGGGCGCATGGACCCTGCGTGCGACGTGCTCATCATAGGCGGCGGCATCGCCGGACTGTCCCTGGCCTCGGAACTGGCCGAGCGGCGGGGGAGCGGGGCCGGGATCGTGCTCGCGGAGACCGAGCCCGTCCCGGCCCACCACACCTCCGGGCGCTCGGCCGAGCAGCTGATCCCCAGCTACGGCCCGGCCCCCGTCCGGGAGCTGACCGGGGCGACCGTGGCCCGGCTGCTCGACCCGCGCCCCGCCCCGCCGCGGCCCCTGGCCTGGCCCAGCCGCATGGTGCTCGTCGGGACCGAGGCCCGGCTGCGCGCCGAGGCCGCCCCGGGGACGCGGCCGCTGTCCCGGGCGGAGCTCGTGGAGCTGTGCCCCGAGCTGGCCTGCTCCCCGGCGGACGCGGTCGAGGCCGGGCGCCTCGACAGCACCTCCGTGCGCACCGACGCCGCCGCGCTCGTGGCCTGGCACCGCGACCGGGCCGCGGCCGCGGGCGCCCGGCTGCTCACCGGCGCCCCGGTGACCGCGGCCGAGCCCGACGGCGCCGGCTGGCGGGTCGCGGCCGACGGGCACCGGGTCCGGGCCCGGCAGGTCGTCGTCGCCGCGGGCGCCTGGGCGGACGAGGTGGCGGGCCTGTTCGGCGCGGCCCCGCTGGGCCTGCGCCCGCTGCGGCGCACCGCGGCACTGGTGCGGCTGGCGAAGCCCCTGGCCCCGGACCACCCCATGGTCGTCGCCGCGGACTCGGGCTGGTACTACCGGCGGGCCGGGGACGGCGCGCTCGTCTCCCCGTCCGAGGCCGTGCCGAGCGAGCCCTGCGACGCGCAGCCCGTGCTCGAGGACGTCGAGGACCTCCTGGGGCGGCTCAACACCGTGACCTCCCTCGGCGCCACGGGGATCGAGCGGGCCTGGACCGGTCTGCGCACCGAGTCCCCGGACGGCGTGCCCGTGTGCGGGACCGACCCGGCGGTTCCGGGGCTGGTCTGGCTCGCCGGGCAGTCCGGCTACGGGTTCCAGACCAGCGCCGCCATGGCCCGGGCGGCCGCGGACGTCCTCCTGGACGGGACGGTGGGCCCGTGGTGCTCCCGGGAGACGGCCGCCGCCCTGGACCCGGGCCGCTTCCGGCGCTGAGCCCCCGGGGGTCCGGCGCGGCGGGTCCCGTGCCGTCGGCCTCCGTGTCGCTCGGTCGCGGATCCTGGGCGGGGCCAGACCGCGCGCGAAACCCGCCGGCCCGGCTCAGGCGCCGGCGAGGCCCATCCGGTCCAGCACCCAGGCATACTCCCAGGCCGTGTCCTTCCACTGCGAGTACCGCCCCGAGGCGCCGCCGTGGCCCCCGGCCATCTCGCAGCGCAGCAGCACCGGCTCGCCGGAGGTCGAGGCCTCCCGCAGCGCGGCGACCCACTTGGCGGGCTCCACGTAGAGCACCCGGGTGTCGTTGAGGCTCGTGACCGCGAGGACCGGGGGGTAGGGCAGCGGCCGGACGTTCTCGTAGGGGGAGTAGTCGCGCATGTACCCGTAGACGTGCGCGTCCTCGATGGGGTTGCCCCACTCCTCCCACTCCAGGGCCGTGAGCGGCAGGGACGGGTCGAGGATGGAGGTCAGCGGGTCCACGAACGGCACCGCCGCCAGCGCGCCGCAGTACCGCTCCGGTACGAGGTTGAGCACCGCGCCCACCAGCAGGCCGCCGGCGGAGCCCCCCATCACCAGGATCCGCCGCTCGTCGACGTCCGGCCGGGCGGCGAGGTGCTCGGTGACCGCCACGTAGTCGGTGAACGTGTTCGTCTTGTGCAGCTTCTTGCCGTGCTCGTACCAGGTCCGCCCCAGCTCCCCGCCGCCGCGCACGTGGGCCACGGCCCAGACCACGCCGCGGTCCAGCAGGGACAGCCGGGAGACCGAGAACGCGGGGTCGGTGCTGTGCTCGTAGGAGCCGTAGGCGTACTGCAGCACCGGTGCCGGCACGGAGGGGTCGAGGTCGGCGCGGCGGACCAGGGAGACGGGGATGCGGGTCCCATCCGCCGCGGTGGCCCAGTCCCGCTCCACCGCGTAGTCGGCGGGGTCGTAGCCGCCGAGCACCGTGGCCTCGCGCCGCAGCAGCGGCTCGGCGGGCAGCGCGCCGTCGTCCCCGGTGGCGCCCGCCACGAAGAGGTCGTAGACGCGCGGGGGCGTCGTGAAGGACGTGTAGGACAGGCGCACCACGGGGGCGTCGTGCTCCGCGGCGGAGACGCTCGCGGTGTAGAGCTCCTCGGCGAACGCCGGCTCCACGGGGGCGGCCTGGGCGTCCGTGCCCAGCCCGGCGAGCGGGAGCAGCCGGACCCGCAGCGTGGTGTCCGCCCGGACGGAGACCACCAGGTGGGTGGCCGTCACGGCGCAGCCGTTGACGCGGACCGTGCCGGAGGCCGGCACGACGTCGCGCAGGGCCACCTCCGCGACCGGACGGCCGAGGTCGGCCGGGTCCATGAGGGAGATCCGGGAGTTCGGGGCCTCGTGGTCGTGGGTCAGCAGGATCTGCTCCCGCCCGTCCAGCAGCAGGGGCTCCGCCTCGTAGAGCACCCGGTCGGTGCGGGGCAGCACCACCCGCAGCGGCGCCGCCGGGTCCGCGACCGGCTGGATGAGCTGCTCCGAGAACTCGGAGCACATGGCCTCCACCACGATCCAGCGCCGGTCCGCGGACAGGCCCGCCCCGAGCCACAGGCCGGGGTCGGCCTCCTCGTGGACGACGACGTCCTCGGCCACCGGGGTGCCCAGCTCGTGCCGGCGCAGCTGGTGGGGGCGCCAGGACTCGTCCACCACCGTGTAGTACACGGCGCGCGCGTCCGGGGTGAGGAAGGACCCGTAGAACGTCCCGGGGATCTCGTCGGCGAGCAGCGCCCCCGTGGTGAGGTCCCGGACCCGCAGGGTGAAGCGCTCGTCGCCGGTGACGTCCTCGGCCCAGGCCAGCAGCTCCCCGTCCTCGGAGACGTCGAAGCTGCCCAGGGAGTAGAACTCGTGCTTCGCGGCCTCCGCGTTGGCGTCGAGGAGCACCTGCTCCCCGGCCATGGGGGTGCCGGGCTCGACGACGGGCGGGGTCCAGTCCGCGAGCACGTCGCCGGTGGTCACGGCCGGGACCCGGCAGAACACCTGGTGCGCGCCGCCCTCCACGGTGCGGGCGAAGTACCACCAGGCGCCGCGCCGGCTGGGCACGGACAGGTCGGTCTCCTGGGTGCGGTCCTTGATCTCCCCGAAGATCGTCTCCCGCAGGCCCGCGAGGTGGGCGGTGGCGGACTCCGCGTACTCGTTCTCCGCGGTGAGGTGGGCCAGCACCTCGGGGGAGTCCTTTTCCCGCATCCACTCGTACGGGTCGGAGAACACGTGGCCG
This sequence comes from Kocuria sp. GQ42, assembly GCF_059758435.1. Lineage (NCBI taxonomy): Bacteria > Bacillati > Actinomycetota > Actinomycetes > Micrococcales > Micrococcaceae > Kocuria > Kocuria sp. GQ42. The sequence goes on from NZ_JCAXEN010000002.1 coordinate 413,436, forward strand.
TGGAAGGCACGCTCGACGGGCTGCTGGCGGATCTGCGGGGGAAGGACAGTCATGGTCCCCATCCTAGGGAAGACGTCCCGGGTGGGGAGGAGCGGTCCGGACGGGCCCGGGGGCGCCCGGCGCGGGGTGCGCGGGGCGGCCGGCGGGCCGGTGCCAGAATGGCCGCATGAGCACCCCAGCCCACCTCGCCCCGCGACCGCCCGCCTTCGGCTCCACCCGCGCCGACCTGTGGCTGCAGGTGCTCCTGGTGCTCGGGGTGTCCCTGGGCGCCTCGGCCCTCTGGGCGGTGCTGTCCCTCGCCGAGCACCTGGCGCGCGGACCGCTCTCCGAGGCGCAGGCCACGATGAACCCGCCGCTGAGCCCGCAGCCCCTCATCGACCTGCTGCGCCAGCTCACCGGGATCGCCCTGGACCTGGTGCCGGTGCTGCTCGCGCTCTACCTGCTCGCCGGCTCCGCCGGAGCGCTGGGCACGGTCCGCCGGCGGATCGGCCTCGACGCCCGGATGCCCCTCCCGGACCTGGGCCTCGGCACCGTGCTCTTCCTGCTCATGGGCCTGGGCACGCTGGCGCTCTACGGCGCCGGCCGGGCCCTGGGCGTCACCGCGGAGGTGACCACGTCCGGGCTCGCAGCGCACTGGTGGACGGTGCCCGTGCTGCTGCTCTCGGCCGTGCGCCACGCCCTGGTCGAGGAGGTCGTCGTGGTCGCGTTCCTGACCGACCGGCTGACCCGCATCGGGTGGAGCTGGCCGGTGGTGCTGGTGGTCACGGCCCTGTTCCGCGGCAGCTACCACCTCTACCAGGGGATCGGGCCCTTCCTCGGCAACGTGGTGATGGGCCTCGTCTTCGCGGAGCTCTACCGGCGCACCGGCCGGGTGACGCCCCTCGTCGTCGCGCACTTCCTGCTGGACGCCGTCGGCTTCCTCGGGGCCGCCCGGCTGCTGGGCTGAGCCCCGCCCCACGGTGCCCGGGCTCAGATGGTGACGGCGCCGTCCGGGGTGCTGAACGTGACGGAGAGCACCCCGGGGGTGCCGTCCGGATAGCGCCAGTCGACCTCGAGGTCCTCGAGCGCGGTCTCGACGGGGGCGCCCAGCCACTCGGTGACCCGCTCCGGGGCTCCGGCGATGGCCATCCCCGCGAGCCCGACGTCCGTGATCCGCGCCTGGGACGGGTGCATCTCCGGGGCGGAGTCGAAGTGGATCATGAACGGCAGCTGCGGATCGGCGATCAGGCCCTTGACACCGATCTGGTGCCACTCCAGGCACCGGCCGTCCGGGAACACCCGGTGGCCGGGCACGGAGCGGCGCCCCAGGCGCTGCTCGAAGGGGGCGAGGTCCTCGACCTCCACGACCCAGCCCAGCCAGCCGCCGCCGGCGGCGGACCGCGCGCGCACGGCCTGCCCGAAGGGCGCCTTCTCCGCCGCCGGGTGCTGGAGGACCTCGACGACCTCCACGTACTGGTGGTTCGTGAGCGGCAGGATCATGTTGCGGGTGCCGAAGCGGGGGTGCACCCCGCCCTTGACCGGTTCGATCCCGAGCTGGTCGGCGATGCGCTCGGTGGTGGCCTCCAGGCCCTCCGGGCGGCAGGCGTAGGACACGTGGTCGACTCTCATGGGCACATCGTGGCACCCTGTGAGTTTCGTCTCCAAATCGGTCCGCGACGCGCCGGGCACCGTGCGGGCGACACCCCTGCCGGAGCGTCACGCCCGGCCCCGGCTTGACGCCGCGCGGCCCTGATCCGGAGAATGCTGTCCAGGTCATGAGCGCCAGCGTCCAAGCCCCAGCTAGCTGGCCGGCAACCCTCCACCGCGGTGGGGTGCCCTGGGTGAAGACCAGGCTCCTCGCGACCGGCGAGCGAGCAAGCGCGGGTCCCCGGCGCCCGGCCGTTCCCGGCCGCACCGCCTCGGCCGGGACGGGACCCCTGAGATCCACAAGGAGTCCCACGGCATGTCCGATCTCCCCGCCTCCAGCACCGACGCCTCCGCCGCCCGCACCGACGTGGCCGCGGCCGAGCGCCCCACCCCCGAGAACCCCGGGGGCTGGGCCTTCGAGACCCGGCAGATCCACGCGGGGCAGAGCCCCGACCCGGTCACCGGCTCCCGCGCCCTGCCGATCCACCAGACCACGTCCTTCGTCTTCCCCGACGCCCAGGCCGCCGCCGACCGCTTCGCGCTCGCCGAGCTCGGCCCGATCTACACGCGGATCGGCAACCCGACCACGGAGGTCGTGGAGAACCGGATCGCCGCCCTGGAGGGCGGCGTGGGTGCCCTCATGCTCAGCGCGGGGCAGTCGGCGACGACGTTCGCCGTGCTCAACGTCGCCGGCGCGGGCGACCACCTCGTGGCCAGCCCCAGCCTGTACGGCGGGACCTACAACCTCTTCAAGTTCACGCTGCCCAAGCTCGGCATCGAGACCACCTTCGTCTCCGACCCCGACGATCCCGAGGCGTGGCGGCGGGCGGTCCGGCCGAACACGAAGGCCTTCTTCGCCGAGACGATCCCGAACCCGCGCAACGACGTCCTCGACATCGAGACGGTCTCCGGGATCGCCCACGACCACGAGGTCCCGCTCATCGTGGACAACACCGTGGCGACCCCCTACCTCATCCAGCCCCTGCGCTGGGGCGCGGACGTCGTGGTGCACTCGGCCACCAAGTTCCTCGGCGGGCACGGCACCGCCATCGGCGGCGTGATCGTGGACTCCGGGGCCTTCGACTACGGCCGCTACCCGGATCGCTTCCCCGGCTTCAACCAGCCGGACGAGTCCTACGGCGGTCTCGTCTACGCCGAGGCCCTGGGCGCCGAGGGGCCCTTCGGCGTCAACCTGTCCTACATCCTCAAGGCCAGGGTGCAGCTGCTGCGCGACCTCGGCTCGGCGATCTCCCCGTTCAACGCGTTCCTCATCGAGCAGGGCATCGAGACGCTGTCCCTGCGGATGGAGCGGCACGTGGCCAACGCCGGGACGGTGGCCCGCTGGCTCGAGGCCCGCGAGGACGTGCGCTCGGTGTCCTGGGCCGGGCTGGAGTCCTCCCCGTGGCACGAGCGGGCGCAGAAGTACGCGCCCCGGGGCGCCGGGTCGATCCTGGGCTTCGTCCTCGACGGCGGCCGGGAGGCCGGGGCCGCCTTCGTGGACGCCCTGACCCTGCACTCGAACGTCGCCAACATCGGCGACGTGCGCTCCCTGGTGATCCACCCCGCGTCCACCACGCACAGCCAGCTCCTGCCCGAGGAGCAGCTGGCCGCCGGCGTGGAGCCCGGCTTCGTGCGCCTGTCCGTGGGCCTGGAGCACATCGACGACATCCTGGCGGACCTGGAGCAGGGCTTCGCCGCGGCCGCGGCCGCGCAGGGAGGACAGGAGTGACCGTGACGGTCGTGAGGGGCTCCGGCGCCGGGACCGCCGTCCGCGAGGACGGCGTGCCGCGGATCGCCGGGATCGGCGAGCTCGAGCTCGAGTCGGGCTTCCGGCTGCCCGACGTCCGGATCGCCTACGAGACGTGGGGGACGCTCGCCCCGGACGCCTCCAACGCGGTGCTCGTCGAGCACGCCCTCACCGGGGACACCCACGTGGCGGCCGGCCGGGCCCGCCCCGGCGCCCCCGAGGCCGAGCGGCGCGCGGCCGAGAGCGGCGGCTGGTGGGAGGGCCTGATCGGCCCCGGCGCCGCCATCGACACGGACCGGTGGTTCGTGGTCTGCACCAACATCGTGGGCGGCTGCTACGGGTCCACGGGCCCGGCGACCCCCGCGCCGCCGAGCGTGGACCCCGAGGGCCGCCCCTGGGGCTCCCGCTTCCCGCTCATCACCGTCCGGGACTCCGTGCACGCCGAGGCGGCGCTGGCCGATGCCCTCGGCATCGACGCCTGGCGCCTGGTCATCGGCGGCTCCATGGGCGGGGCCCGCGCCCTGGAGTGGGCCGTGACCCACCCGGACCGTGTCCGGGCGTGCGCGGTGGTCGCCGCGTGCGCCCAGTCCAGCGCCGAGCAGCTCGCGTGGGGCCAGGCGCAGAACCTCGCGATCCGCCAGGACCCGCACTTCCGCGGCGGGGACTACTACGACGGCCCGCCGCCCGTCACGGGCCTGGGACTGGCCCGGCGGATCGCCCACATCACCTACCGCTCGGCCGACGAGCTGCACCACCGGTTCGGGCGCTCGCCGCAGGCCGAGGAGCAGGTCATCGACACGCACGCCGGCGGGCGGGGGCGCTACCAGGTGGAGAGCTACCTCGACCACCAGGCGTCCAAGCTGGCGGGCCGCTTCGACGCCAACAGCTACCTCGCCGTCAACGAGACGCTCATGTCCCACGACGTCGCCCGGGACCGCGGGACGCTCGAGGAGGCGCTGTCCGTGACCTCGTGCGAGTGGCTCGTGGCGGCGGTGGACTCCGACCGGCTCTACCTGCCCCGTGAGTCCGACGTCCTGGCCGCCGCGCTGCCCGGGGCCGTCCGGCGGCACACCCTGACCTCGCCCTCGGGCCACGACGGCTTCCTCATCGAGGCTCCCCAGCTCGGCAAGCTGCTCGTGGAGACCGTGCTGCCCGAGCGCTGAGCCGGGACGGGGCCCTCCGCCGTTCCCGCTCGCTCAGCCGTCCGCGGCCCCTCGGCCGTCGCCGGACCCCTCCCCGGGTGACTCGCCGGGCGCGACGCCGCCCCCGGGCACGGTGGGGGTGCCGAAGTGCGGCCGCTTCGGCCGGACCTGCGCCCCGGAGCTGGTGCGCCGGATCCGGCGGGCCACCCACGGGCGCAGATAGCGGTGGGCCCAGACGAGGTCCTCGCCGCGGGCCTGCCGCCAGGACGAGGGCGGACGGTCGGGCACCACCTCGGGCACGAGGCCGTGCGCGAGGCCCAGGGTGTCGAGGGCCTCGACCGCGATCCTGTGGTGGCCCAGGGGCGAGAAGTGCAGCCGGTCTGGGTCCCACATCGCCGGGTCCGCGAGCTCCCGCAGCCCCCACAGATCCACCAGCACGGCGTCGTGCCGGGACGCGACCACGCGCACGTTCTCGTTGTAGACCGCGATCCGGCCCCGGATCCCGCGCAGCACGGGCGTGGCACCGATGTCCGGGCCGCCGACCAGCACGACGGTCGCCCCGTCCGCCGCGAGCCGGCCCACGACGTCGTCCATCTCCTCGGCGATCGCGTCCGGGTCCCCGCCCGGGCGCAGCATGTCGTTGCCGCCCGCGCAGACCGTCACGAGGTCCGGGGTCAGCTCCAGGGCCGGCCCCACTTGCTCGTCGACGATCTGGCGGAAGAGCCGGCCGCGGATCGCGAGATTGGCGTAGGACAGACCGGGGGCGAGGCGGTCCAGCTCCTCGGCGACCCGGTCCGCCCAGCCGCGGTGCCCGCCGGGGGAGCCGGGGTCCGGGTCCCCGATGCCCTCCGTGAACGAGTCGCCGATCGCCACCATGCGGCGCCACGGGTGGACGGGAGGTGCGGTGTCCGGGGGTCCCGGCGTCGTCTCGGTCATGCCTCCCGGTCTACCACCGGGCCCGGCGGGCGTCCACGCGCCCGCGCCGCGGGCCCCCGGGACCGGGTGGCACACTGGTGCCATGACCGACGCCACCGTCCCGACCGGGACCGCCACCCCCTTCGCCGTGTGGAGCAGGGACGCCGACGCCCGCCCCGGCACCCCGCTGCTCGTGCTCCTGCACGGCTACGGCTCGCACGAGCAGGACCTCATGGGTCTCGTCCCGGCCCTGCCGGGCGAGTTCAGCGTGGCGTCCGTGCGCGCCCCCCAGCCCGCCGGGTTCGGCTACCAGTGGTTCCCGCTCGCCGCGGACCTCAGCTTCTCCCTCGACCGGGTGGCCGAGGCCGTGGAGCCCGTCGCGGCGTGGCTGCGGGAGCTGGTCGCTGACCACCCCAGCACCACGCTGCTGGGGTTCTCGCAGGGCATGGCCATGGCCACGTCCCTCGCCCGCCACATGCCGGGCGAGATCGCCGCCGTGGTGGGGCTCTCCGGCTTCGTGGTCCCCGGCGAGCACCCCCTGTTCGCCGACGAGGAGCTGCGGGAGCGGCCGCTGCGGATGTTCTGGGGCCGTGACCCGCAGGACCCGGTCATCCCGCAGGAGCTCGTCGACTCCACCGCCGAGTGGGCGCTGGAGCACGCCGACGTCATGAAGGTGCACTACACCGGGGTCGGCCACGGGATCAGCCCGCAGGAGGTGGGGCACGTGCGCGAGTACCTCACCCAGGTGGTGCTGGGCGACCCGGACCGCCCGGTCAGCCGCCCGCGGTGATCCGCACCGAGGCGCCCCCGGCGGAGACGACGTCGCCCGGGTGCAGCTGCCGGCCGCGCCGCGTCTCGACCTCGCCGTTGACCGAGACCTGACCGTCCTCCACCAGGCCCCGGGCATGCGCCCCGTCCTCGGCGAGGTTCGCCAGCTTGAGGGCCTGGCCCAGCCGGATCATGTCGTCGCGGATGGGCAGTTCGTCGGGGCCGCCGGGCCGCTGGGGAGTCGTCATGCCCCCATTGTCCCAGGTCCCCGGCGGTCGGCGGGCACGGCGGGAATTGGCTACCCTGGGACGAGGACGTCGCACGCGGCGTCCTCGTTCGTGACGGCCGACGACGGCCGGTCCCCGCCCGGCGCACCGCCGGGCCACACCACCCACCACGCGCGTCCGCAGCCGGCGGTCGGGCGAGACCCTGGAGGAATCCCACATGGCCCCCAAGTCCACGCTGGACAACGTCATCTCGCTGGCCAAGCGCCGCGGTTTCGTGTTCCAGGCGGGTGAGATCTACGGCGGTTCCCGCTCGGCCTGGGACTACGGGCCCCTCGGCGCGGAGCTCAAGGAGAACATCAAGCACGAGTGGTGGCAGACCTTCGTGCGCGGGCGCGAGGACATGGTGGGCCTCGACTCCTCGATCATCCTCCCGAAGGCCGTGTGGGAGGCCTCGGGGCACGTGGCGACCTTCACGGACCCGCTCGTGGAGTGCACCTCCTGCCACAAGCGCGCCCGCCAGGACCACCTGGTCGAGGCCTTCGAGGAGAAGAAGGGCCGCGCCCCCGAGAACGGCATGGCCGAGATCCCCTGCCCCAACTGCGGGACCAAGGGCCAGTGGACCGACCCGCAGCAGTTCTCCGGGCTGCTCAAGACGTTCCTCGGCCCGGTCGACAACCAGGAGGGCCTGCACTACCTGCGGCCCGAGACCGCCCAGGGCATCTTCGTGAACTTCAACAACGTGGTCACCGCCGCCCGGAAGAAGCCGCCGTTCGGCATCGGGCAGATCGGCAAGGCGTTCCGCAACGAGATCACCCCGGGCAACTTCATCTTCCGCACGCGCGAGTTCGAGCAGATGGAGATCGAGTACTTCACCCACCCGTCCGAGGCCGGGCACTTCTTCGACGAGTGGGTCGAGGCGTGCTGGAACTGGTTCACGGACCTGGGCATCGACCCGGACCACATGCGCCGCTACGACGTCCCCGAGGACGACCGGGCGCACTACTCCGCCGGCACCATCGACATCGAGTACCGGTTCGGCTTCCAGGGCAACCCGTGGGGCGAGCTCATGGGCGTGGCCAACCGGACCGACTACGACCTCGGCGTGCACAACGAGCACTCCAACACGGACCTCAGCTACTTCGACCAGCAGACCAACGAGCGCTACGTCCCGTACGTGATCGAGCCGTCCTTCGGCCTGACCCGGTCGATGATGGCCTTCCTCGTGGACGCGTACACCGAGGACGAGGCCCCCAACTCGAAGGGCGGGGTGGACAAGCGCACGGTCCTCAAGCTGGACCCGCGCCTCGCCCCGGTCAAGGCCGCGGTGCTGCCGCTGTCCCGCAACGAGGACCTCTCGCCGAAGGCCAAGGACCTGGCCGCCGAGCTGCGCCGGAACTGGAACATCGACTTCGACGACTCGGGGGCGATCGGGCGCCGCTACCGCCGCCAGGACGAGATCGGCACCCCGTTCTGCATCACGGTGGACTTCGACACCCTCGAGGACCAGGCCGTGACCATCCGCGAGCGGGACGCGATGACCCAGGAGCGCGTGGCCCTCGACCAGGTGAAGTCCTACCTCGCCGGGAAGCTCGTCCGCTGATGAGCGGCGCGCTGACCGGCCCCGGGCTGCGGCCCTGGCGGGACGGGGACGACCTGCGGCTGCTCGAGGTGTGGCCCGACCCGGAGACGCCCCAGGCCGCCGCCTTCCGGGCGACCCTGCGCCCCGACGACGACGCCCCGTGGTCCCGCACGGTCGTGGCGGAGGACTCCGGCGTGCCGGTCGCCGCCGGCACGGTCTACGAGTCGGCGCTGCACCCCTCGAGGCTGTGGGCCTACGTGGAGGTCGCCCCCGACCGCCGCGGCGAAGGGCTCGGACGGGCCCTGCTGGAGCGGCTGCGCACCGAGGCGGCGGGCTCGCCCTCGGGCGTGCAGGCCCTGCGCACGAAGGCGGCGCCCGGCTCGGCCGGCGAGCGCTTCGCCCGGGCCGCCGGCCTGGACCCCGTCCAGGACTCGCGCGTGGTCCGGGTGGCGGCCGGGGCCCTGCCCCTCCAGCCGCTGCGGGAGCACCCCGACGGCACACCGGCGCAGGCCGTCGAGGACCTGGCCACCGGCTCGGTCGAGCTGACCCGGGCGCTGTGGGCGTTCTACCGGGCCGTGCACGCCTGGGACGAGCCGGCGGACCTGTCCGTGGGACGGGTCAACCAGCTGTTCCTCTCCGACGCCGCGCACGCCTTCGGGGCGCTCGTGCTGCGCAACGGCGTGGGCCCGGGGGAGCGGGGCAGGATCTCCGCGTTCGCCGTGAGCTACCGGCCCGTCGAGCTCGACGCCGCCCCCGGCGCCCCCGCCCCTGAGGACGCGCCGGACGAGCCCGCCCACGTCGTGCTCGGCTGGGCGCCGGGGGACGCCGCGGCAGGTCCCGCGCTCGAGCAGCTGCTCGCGCTGCTGGCCCACCACCACCCCGTGCAGTTCCAGGTGGACGGGTCGATGGAGCCGCTGACCGCCGTCGTCGACAACCTCCTGGCGGCCGGTGCCGCCACGGTCGTGGAGACCTCCGTCGTCCTCGCGGAGCCCGGGGACTGAGCGCACGGGCCGAGCACCGGCACGCGGGAGGCCCCGGCACCTCGAGGTGCCGGGGCCTCCCGCGTGCCGGCGCCGGGTCCGGCCGGCGCGGGGACGTGCTCAGCCCGCCGTGCTCGCGTCGACGCGCCGGACCTCGGCCCGGTCGCCGGCCTCGGCGCCGACCTCGGCGCCGGTGTAGTCCTGCTCCCCGTAGAGCCAGTCGGTGTAGTCCCAGATGCCGTGCCGGTCCGCGGACTTCCACAGCATGTTGCGCACGGTCCGCTCGACCGGGCCGGTGAGGTGCCAGGACTCGCCCCACACCCGCGCCGTCGTCTGGATCCGCGCGGTGCGCGGCTGGCGGACGGCGTTGTACTCCCGGAACACGGCGTTCCACCGGGAGGCGTCGTGGTGCTGCGGGTCCGCGAACACGGACCGCGCGGCGATGGCCTCCAGGGCGGCGGCGTCCTCGAGGGCCTGGCAGGCGCCCTGGGCGAGGTACTGCAGCATCGGGTGCGCGGCGTCGCCGGCCAGGGCGATGTTGCCGTCCACCCAGTTCTCGATCGGCACGCGGTCGAACATGGGCCAGCGCTGCACGTGGCTGAGGTTGTCGAGCGCCGCCTGGACCTCCGGAACGCAGTCCCGGTAGGCCTCGCGCAGCTCGGCGTCGCCCTCGTAGACGAGCTGACCGGCGGCGAAGGACGGCGAGCGGTAGACGGCCACGGTGTTGAACAGCTCCCCCTGGCGCAGCGGGTACTGCACGAGGTGGCACTCGGGGCCCATCCACACGACCACGGCCTCCATGTCCCCGGCGTGGGTGATCTGCGAGATCGGCAGCGCGCCGCGGTAGGCCACGTACTCGGAGCCGACGGGCTGGTCGTCGGAGAGCTGCGCGCGGACCACGGACCTGATCCCGTCCGCGGCGACGATCGCGTCGGCCTCGAAGACCCGGCCGTCGTCCGCGGTCGCCCGGGCCACGGCGCGCCCGTCGACCTCCACGTTCTCGGTCTTCGCCACCCGGACGTTGTTGTGCAGGGTCACGCCGAGCTCGGCGCACTCCTCCATGAGCAGGCGGTGCAGGTCCGAGCGGTGGGCCACGATGTAGGGGGCGCCGTAGCGCTCGTAGTACTCGCCGGTGACGTCCTCCCGGAGCAGCTCCTCGCCCGTGAGGGCGTCGCGGAAGACGATGTACCGGGGGGCCACGCCGGTCTCGACGGCCCGGTCGAGCACCCCCCACTCGCGCAGCAGGCGGGTGGCGTTGGGGGACATCTGCAGGCCGGCGCCGACCTCCCCGAACTCGGGGGACTGCTCCACGAGCTCGACCTCCGCGCCGAGCCGGCGCAGGGCGAGGGCGTTGCCGAAGCCGCCGATGCCGCCTCCGATGACGAGGACCTTGGTGTGCTGTGCCATGGTGGTGATTCCTTTCGAGCTGTGCGGGACGATGTCAGGCAACCGGTTGGGTCCGTACGACCCGGGGTGCCTGGCGGGCCTTGGTGATGACGGGCAGCAGGGCGAACTGCAGGACCGTGGCGACGGCCGCCGCACCCGCGAAGAGCAGGAACACGGGGTGGACGCCGTCGGCGGGGTCGGCGTGGGCGCCGAGCACGAGCCCCGCGGTCTGCGGGGCGAGGACGGCGCCGATGCGCCCCACGCCCAGGGCCCAGCCGAGGGCGGTGCCGCGGAGGCTGTCCGGGTAGTACAGGGTGATGGCGCCGATGATCAGGGACTGCGTGCCGTGCGTGCCGACACCGGCGAGCACGAGCATCAGGTAGATCAGCCAGACCGGCTCGTCGCCGACGACCATGATGACGAGCAGCCCGGCCGCGGCGGCGCCCGAGGCGACGGCGCCGGTGAGCACCGGGCCGAACCGGTCCCCGGCCCAGGCCGTGAGCACGGAGCCCAGCACCGCGCCGAGATTGAGGACGAGCGCGAACGTCAGGGCCCCGCCGATCTGCGCGCCCTGCAGCCGCATGAGGTTCGGCAGCTCGGTGCCCAGCCCGTACCAGGCGAAGAGGGTCGCGAGGGTGGCGGCGGCGAACAGGATGCTCATGGTCAGGTAGGGCGGGCGGAGCAGGGAGCCGAAGCCGGGCCGGTGCACCTGCGCGGCGGCCGCGGCGGCCCGCTGCTCCCGGCCGGGGTCGGCGGGAATCACCTTCAGGGCCACGGGCACGAGCACGACGAGGGCCAGGACGGGGAAGACGAACATCCACCGCCAGCCCTCCCAGCCGAGCCAGTCCGCCGGGATCACGGGGATGCCGGTCAGGGCGGCGAGCGAGCCGCCGATCGGCACGCCGGACATCATGAGCGTGGCCATGGCCGAGCGCCACCGGGGCGGGATGAAGTCCGCGGCGAGGGCGTTGGCCGAAGGGACGAGACCGCCCAGGCCGAGCCCCGCCACGAGGCGCAGCAGCGCGAAGACCCACTCGTCGGGGGCCACGGCGCACGCCACGGTCGCCAGGGAGAACACCACCGTGCACCAGACGACCGTCTTCTTCCGGCCCAGCCCGTCGGAGAGCCGCCCGGCGAAGACCGCCCCGATCATCATGCCGAGGAACGCCGAGGAGCCCACCGTGCCGGCGGTCGCCTGGGACATCCCCCACTCCTCCATGAGCGAGGGCTTGACCGTGCCGAAGACGATCAGGTCGTAGCCGTCGAAGACGATGAGCAGCCAGCAGACCAGCACGGCGATCCATCGGGCGCGCCGGCCCACCGGGGCGGGCGGGGCGGCGGCGGCGAGAGCCGTTGCGGACATCGGGACTCCGTTTCACAGGTGCGGGGCGCCACCGACGTGCGGCGCGTCACACCAGGATGTGCCCGCGACCGGCACGCCCCGAAACTTATTCTGCTGGGTGGAAAAAATGGTGTGCCGTGGATCTCCGCCGGGATGCGGCGGGCGCCTAGACTGGGCCCGTGCAGAACCAGGACCTGGAGCGGAAGCCGGCCTACTCCCTGCAGTCCGTGGACAACGTCCTGCGCCTGCTCCAGATGCTGCGCGACTCCGGCGGGGTGCGGCTCAAGGACGTGGCGCAGGAGCTGGGGGTCGCCCCCTCCACCGCGCACCGCCTCCTGTCGATGCTCGTCTACCGCGGCTTCGCCGTCCAGGACGACTCCCGCCGCTACCTCGCGGGGCCGGGGCTCGGCGTCTCGGTCCCCGAGTCCGGCTCGCACAGCCGGCTGCGCGCACTCGTGCAGCCCTACCTGGAGCTGCTCAGCGAGCGGACCCACGAGACCACGAACCTCATGGTCAGGGTCGGCACCACGGTCCGCTTCCTCAGCTCCGTGGAGGGGGCGGGGCTGCTCAAGGTCGGCGACCGGCGCGGCGCCGTCCTCCCGGCGGCCGCCACCTCCGCGGGCAAGCTCCTGCTGTCCTACCTCTCCGAGGAGGACCTCGCGCGGCTGTTCCGCACGGGCTCGGCCCGGACCGTGGGGGAGTACCTGGACGAGGCCGCCTTCGGCTCCTTCGTCCGGTCCCTGGCGATGATCCGCTCCGTGGGGTTGGCCTTCAACCGCGAGGAGGCCGAGCGCGGCGTCTCCGCCGTGGCCTGCGCCGTGCGCGACCCCGAAGGGCGCCCCCTCGCCGCCCTGTCGGTGTCCGTGCCCGTGCAGCGGGCCGGCGTGATCGAGGACCGGGCGGTGATCCGGGCGCTGCGGGAGGTGTGCCGGGAGATCGAGGGCGAGATCGCCGCGGAGATCGAGTCGGACCGGCCCCGGTGAAGCGGTCGCGGAGCACCGGAGGAAGTTTCCATCCAGCAGAATTCATTGCCGGTCTCGCCGGTGCCTGCTCTAGCGTGGCCAGTAACTCACATCACAGCGCAGGGTGGTCCGCCCCGCGACCCGCGAGCACCGAGGAGCTCACCATGAGTCACGACAACCAGATGACGGTCCCGGCCCCCACGCCTCAGGAGCAGGCCGAGCTCGATGCCCTCTACCAGGACTTCGAGTCGGGCCACATGGTCCCGCTGTGGACGGAGATCGGCAACCTCATGCCGGAGGCCCCTGCCTCGGCGGCCGTCCCGTTCGTGTGGGAGTGGAAGAACCTGCTGCCGCTGGCCGAGCGGGCCGGGGACCTGGTGCCCGTGGGCCGCGGCGGGGAGCGGCGGGCCATCGCGCTGGCCAACCCCGGTCTGGGCGGGCGCCCGTACGCCACCCCCACCCTGTGGTGCGCCATCCAGTACCTCGGCGGCCACGAGGTGGCGCCCGAGCACCGGCACTCCCAGAACGCCTTCCGCTTCGTGGTCGAGGGCGAGGGCGTGTGGACCGTGGTCAACGGCGACCCGGTGCGGATGTCCCGCGGGGACTTCCTGCTCACCCCGGGCTGGAACTTCCACGGCCACCACAACGAGCTCGATGCGCCCATGGCGTGGATCGACGGCCTCGATATCCCGTTCGTGCACTACACCGACACCGCGTTCTTCGAGTTCGGCATCGACCGGGTCACCGACGAGTCCACCCCGGAGTTCTCCCGCGGCGAGCGGCTGTGGTGCCACCCGGGCCTGCGGCCCCTGTCGGGTCTGGGCAACACCGTGTCCTCCCCGATCGGGGCCTACCGGTGGGAGCACACCGACCGGGCGCTCACCGAGCAGCTGGCCATCGAGGACGAGGGCTACCCCGCCACCGTGGAGCAGGGCCACGCCGCCGTGCGCTTCGTGAACCCCACCACCGGCGGGGACGTCATGCCCACCATCCGGGCCGAGTTCCACCGGTTCCGCCCCGGCACGCAGACGCGCACGACGCGGGAGGTCGGCTCCAGCGTCTACCAGGTCTTCGAGGGCCGCGGCCGGTTCGTGCTCGACGGCGAGGTCCGTGTCGTGGAGAAGGGCGACCTGGTGGTCGTCCCGTCCTGGACGGCCTGGCAGATCCAGGCCGAGACCGGGTTCGACCTGTTCAAGTTCGGCGACCAGCCGATCGTCGAGAAGCTGAACTTCAACCGCACCTTCGTGGAGGGCGAGGAGAAGTAGCACCGCACCTCCGGCGCGCGGAGCGGACCGCCCCGCGCGCCGGACCACGTCCGTGGCCCCCCGCCGGGCGCCACCGCACACCGACCCAGGAGACACTGACCGATGAAGCTTGCAACCCTGCGCACCAACGGGACCACCACGGCCGCCCGCCTCGACGGCGAGGTGTTCACCGAGATCGAGGGCTGCCCCGACCTCGGCGCCCTGCTCGCGGAGGAGAACTGGCAGCAGATCGCCGCCGACGCCTCCGGGCCGACGCACCCGGCCGCCGGCGCCGAGCTCGAGACGATCGTCGCCGACCCCGGCAAGGTCCTGTGCGTGGGGCTCAACTACAAGAGCCACATCCAGGAGATGGGCCGCGACCTGCCGTCCTACCCCACGATCTTCGCCAAGTTCACCGAGACCCTCACCGGCCCGAACGACGACATCGAGGCCGTCGCCGAGGACCCGCAGCTGGACTGGGAGGGCGAGCTCGTCGTCGTCGTCGGCAAGCGCGCGTACAAGGTGGACGAGGCCGACGCCGGCCAGTACATCGCCGGGTACGCCGCCGCCAACGACATCTCCATGCGCGAGTGGCAGTTCCGCACCAAGGAGTGGCTGCAGGGCAAGATCTGGGCGAAGTCCACCCCGGTGGGCCCCGTCATGGTCACCGCCGACGAGTTCGACCCGAAGCAGGCCGTCCTGCACACCCGGGTCAACGGCGAGACCATGCAGGAGCACTCGATCGGGGACCTGCTGTTCACCCCGGAGCACCTCGTGGCCTACTTCTCCACGATGCTGCCGCTGAACCCCGGGGACATCATCCTCACCGGCACCCCCGGCGGGGTGGGCCGGGCCCGCAACCCGCAGGTCTTCCTGAAGTCCGGCGACGTGGTGGAGGTCGAGATCGACGGTCTGGGCGTGCTCACCAACAAGATCGTCGACCCCGCCTGAGCGCGGGCACGAGAGGAGTCAGTCATGGTCGCCCGTCAGGACCTCACCACCGACGAGGACCTCAAGGCCCAGCTGCTGCTGGTGCGCCGGGGCACGGCGTTCTGGTCCCGCAAGGTCAACGAGCTCACGGACGACGAGCTCGACGGACCCTCGCTGCTGCCCGGCTGGTCCCGCCGGCACGTCATCGCCCACGTCGGCTACAACGCCCGCGCCCTGACCCGGCTCGTGCAGTGGGCCAACACCGGGGTGGAGACCCCGATGTACTCCTCCCCGGAGGCCCGCAACCAGGAGATCGCCTACGGGGCGACCCTGCCGGCCCGGGCGCTGCGCCACCTGAACGACCACGCCTCGGTGTCCCTGAACGTCGAGTGGCGGGACACCCCGGAGGCGGCGTGGAGCCACGAGGTGCGGACCGCCCAGGGCAGGACCGTGCCGGCCACGGAGACCGTCTGGATGCGCAACCGCGAGGTCTGGATCCACGCGGTCGACCTCGACAACGGGGCCCGCTTCTCGGACGTCCCGGCCGAGGTCCTGACCCGGCTGCTGAAGGACGTGACCGGCAATTGGGCGGGACAGGACAAGGACCCCGGGCTGCGGATCCAGGTCACCGACGCCCCGGAGCTCGGTGAGCTCGGGGCCGGCGCCGGCCAGGACGCGGGGATCCTGGTGCGCGGGGACCTGGCCGCGGTCGCGCAGTGGGCCTCCGGGCGGGGCGGGGCCCGTCTCGAGGTCGGCGCCGACGTGGCGAACCCGCGCTGGATCTGACCCGCGCCGGCCGGCGCAGGGCCCCGGGGAGCACCCCGGGGCCCTGCGCCGCTGCCGTCCGTGAGAGAATTCCCCGGTGATGGACACCCGTACCGAGAACCACCCCGCCCGGCTCGACCTGCCGCCGCTGCACCTGGGCGAGCTCACGATCGACGTCCCCGTGGTGCTGGCGCCGATGGCCGGGGTCACCAACAAGGCGTTCCGCCGGCTGTGCCGCGAGTACGGCGGCGGCCTGTACGTCACCGAGATGGTCACGGCCCGCGCCCTCGTGGAACGCCGGCCCGAGTCGATGCGGATCATCGACCACGACCCGGACGAGACGCCCCGCTCCATCCAGATCTACGGTGTGGACGCCGTCCACGTCGGGCAGGCCGTGCGGATGGTCGTCGAGGAGGACCGGGCCGACCACATCGACCTGAACTTCGGCTGCCCCGTCCCCAAGGTCACCAAGCGCGGCGGCGGCTCCGCCCTGCCCTGGAAGACCGACCTGTTCGCCGCGATCGTGCGCACCGCCGTCCAGGAGGCCTCCCGCGGGAACGTCCCCGTGACGATCAAGATGCGCAAGGGCATCGACGACGGCCACCTCACCTTCCTCGAGGCCGGGCGGATCGCCCGCGACAGCGGCGTCGCGGCCGTGGCCCTGCACGGGCGCACCCTCGAGCAGCACTACTCGGGGACCGCGGACTGGGACGCCATCGCGCAGCTGCGCGAGGCCCTGCCGGACGTGCCCGTGCTCGGCAACGGGGACATCTGGAGCGCCGAGGACGCCGTGCGCATGGTCGAGCAGACCGGCGTGGACGGCGTGGTCGTCGGCCGCGGCTGCCAGGGCCGGCCCTGGCTCTTCGGGGACCTGCAGGCCGCCTTCGAGGGCCGTCCCGACCGCTTCCGCCCCGGGGTGGACCAGGTCGCCCGCACGATCTACCGCCACGCCGAGCTGCTCGTGGAGATGTTCGGCGACGAGGCCAAGGGCCTGCGCGACATCCGCAAGCACGTCGCCTGGTACTTCAAGGGCTACCCGGTGGGCGGTGAGCTGCGCGCCAGGATGGCCCAGGTGCCGGACCTCGCGACCCTGCGCGAACTGCTGGACGAGCTCGACCTGTCCCTCGGCTACCCGGGCGAGGCGGTCGAGGGCCCGCGCGGCCGCGCCGGCTCCCCGAAGAAGCCGCACCTGCCGGACGGCTGGCTGTCCTCCCGCGAGCTGGGGGACGCCGAGCGGCTGGGGCTGGTCGCGGCGGAGCTCGACGTCTCCGGCGGCTGAGCCGTCCCCACGTCACGGAAAGGACCGGGCATGCCCCACACGTCCATCGAGATCGACCGCACCGGCGCGCCCGCCCCGGGCTACGAGGCCCGCGACGTCGCGCGCTGGGTGGCGGAGGACCACCACAACAAGTACCGCTCCGACTTCGAGCGGGACCGCGCCCGGATCCTGCACTCCTCGGGGCTGCGGCGGCTGGCGGCCAAGACCCAGGTCGTCTCGCCGGACACCGACGACTTCGTGCGCAACCGCCTGACCCACTCCCTCGAGGTCGCCCAGATCGGCCGGGAGCTGGGCCGGATGCTCGGCTGCGACCCCGACGTCGTCGACGCCGCCTGCCTCTCCCACGACCTCGGGCACCCGCCGTTCGGGCACAACGGGGAGGCGGCCCTGCACCGGCTGACCCAGCACATCGGCGGCTTCGAGGGCAACGCGCAGACCCTGCGCCTGCTGACCCGGCTCGAGCCCAAGGTGCTCGACGACGACGGGCGGCCCGCCGGCCTGAACCTCACCCGCGCCGTGCTGGACGCCGTGTGCAAGTACCCCTGGGAGGCCCACGAGGCGCCGTTGCGCCCGGACGGGACCAGGTCCCCGAAGTTCGGGGTCTACACGGACGACCTGCCGGTGTTCGCGTGGCTGCGCGACGGCGCCCCGGCGCGCACCAAGTGCCTCGAGGCCCAGGTCATGGATCTCTCGGACGACATCTCCTACTCCGTGCACGACGTCGAGGACGCGATCGCCTCCGGGCTCGTGCAGCTGGGCTGGCTCGCCGACACCACCCAGCGGGACCGGGTGCTCGAGCTCACCCGGCGCTGGTACCTGCCCGAGGCCGCGCCGGAGTCCCTCGACGCCGCCCTGACCCGCCTCGAGGACTCGTCCCTGTGGGTCCGGGAGATGGACGGGTCCCGCAAGGACCTCGCCCGGCTGAAGAACATGACGAGCCAGCTCATCGGCCGCTTCGCGATGTCCGCGGTCGGCGCCACCCGGGACATCTACGGCGAGGACCCGCTGACCCGCTACGACGCCCAGCTCGTGGTGCCGGAGGGGACCACGGAGGAGATCGGCGTGCTCAAGGGCATCGCCACGACCTACGTCATCACGGTGCGCGACGCCCAGCCGATCTACGACAACCAGCAGGAGGTGCTCTCGATCCTGGTGGGGGCGCTGATGGACTCCGACGGCCGCTTCCTCTCGCCCGCCTTCACCGCCGACT
The DNA here is from genome assembly GCF_059758435.1 of Kocuria sp. GQ42. NCBI lineage: Bacteria > Bacillati > Actinomycetota > Actinomycetes > Micrococcales > Micrococcaceae > Kocuria > Kocuria sp. GQ42. Next base: position 431,538 of record NZ_JCAXEN010000002.1, read on the forward strand.
GGCACGACCTCGGCGACGGTCCGGGCACGGAGGCCGCCCGCCTGCGCCTCGTGGTGGACCAGATCGCGTCCCTCACCGACCTGTCCGCCGTGTCCCTGCACGACCGGATCCGCGGCACCCACTGGCGGGTGGGGGACAAGCCGCTCTGGTGAGCCGTCCCACCGGGGCGGCGACCGATCCCGTTCAATGACTGTGGGCTGGGTCGCACGCGGTGCCGCTCCCTAGACTCGGCGCGTTTGTGCTCCTCCTCACAAAGGTCTGATCGTCATGGAAAACTCCACCGGACCCGCCCCGCAGGCCGCGTCCCCCTCCTCCCCGGGCGCCCGGCCCATCCTCCGCTCCCGGGCGTGGGTGGCGCCGCTGTGCTGGATCGCGGTGCTGCTGGACGGCTTCGACGCCGTGGTCCTGGGCGCGGTGCTGCCGTCCATGCTCGAGAACAACGAGCTCGGGATGACCACCGCGCAGGGCACCGCCGTGGCCACCGTCGGCCTCGTGGGCATGATGATCGGCGCGCTGACCATGGGCTACCTCACCGACCGGCTCGGCCGCCGCAAGATGCTCATCGGCGCCGTGATCATGTTCTCCCTGCTGACCTTCGCCGCGGCGTTCTCCCCGAGCGTGTTCGTCTTCGGCCTCCTGCGCTTCCTCGCCGGCCTGGGCCTCGGCGGCTGTCTGCCCACCGCCATCGCGATGGTCACCGAGTTCGCCCGCCTCGGCCGGGGCTCCAACGCCACGACCCTGGTGATGACCGGCTACCACGTCGGCGCGGTGCTCACCGCGGCGCTCGCCATCGTCGTCGTCGTCCAGTTCGGCTGGCAGGAGATGTTCGTCCTGGGATCCCTGCCGGCGCTCGTCCTCGTGCCCCTCATGCTCGTGTTCCTCCCCGAGTCCCCCTCGTTCCTCGCGTCCAAGGGACGGATGGCCGAGGCGCGCGCCGTGGCCGAGCACTACGGCGTGCACCTCGAGCACCACACCGCCGAGGAGCAGGCCGAGAAGGTCGGCGCCACCATGCTGCTCTCCACCGGCTGGCGCCGGAACTCGATCGCCATCTGGATCGCCTCCTTCATGGGTCTGCTGCTCGTCTACGGCCTCAACACCTGGCTGCCGCAGATCATGCGGGCGGCCGACTACGACCTCGGCAACTCCCTCGGCTTCCTGCTGATCCTCAACGTGGGCGCCATCGCGGGGCTGGCGGTCGCCGGCCGGGTGGCCGACCGGATCACCCCGCGCGTAGCCGGCATCATCTGGTTCCTCGGCTCGGCCGCGCTGCTCGCGGCCCTGGCGATCAAGCTGCCGCTGCTCGGGATCTACGCCATGGTCTTCGTCACCGGCTGCTTCGTGTTCTCCTCCCAGGTGCTCGTCTACGCGTTCACCGCCGCCAACCACCCGCCGCGCGTGCGCGCCACGGCGCTGGGCATGTCCGCCGGGGTCGGCCGGCTCGGGGCGATCTCGGGCCCGATCATCGGGGGCACCCTGCTGACCGCGGGCCTGGCCTACCCGTGGGGATTCTTCGCCTTCGCCGCGGTGGGCGCCCTGGGCGGACTCGCCCTGACCGGCACCCGGACCCGGCAGGACCTGCGGGAACGCTCCCGCTGAGCCGCCGAGCCGCTGAGCCGCTGACGGCTCCCGCTCCACGGGCCGCCCCGGGCCGCACGGTGATCCACCGTGCGGCCCGGGGCGGCCCTCCGCCGTCCGGCCGCGCGCCTAGACTGGCGGTGTGGCAGGACTGATCAGACGCGAGGACATCGACGAGGTGCGGGCGCGCACCGACATCAAGGAGATCGTCGACGGCTACGTCACCCTCAAGAGCGCCGGCATCGGCTCCTGGAAGGGGCTCTGCCCGTTCCACGACGAGCGCACCCCGTCCTTCCACGTGCGGCCGCAGATGGGCACCTACCACTGCTTCGGCTGCGACGAGTCCGGGGACGTCATCTCGTTCCTCATGACGATGGACCACACCACCTTCTCCGAGACCGTGGAGAAGCTCGCGGCCCGGGTGGGCTACGAGCTGCACTACGAGCAGGGCTCCGGGCCGAACAAGGAGGAGGTCGGCCGCCGCCAGCGCCTGCTGGACGCGCACAAGGTCGCCGCGGAGTTCTTCCAGCGCAACCTCTACACCCGCCAGGCCGCCCCCGCCCAGCAGTTCCTGGGCGAGCGGGGCTTCGACGGCGAGGCGGCCCGGCGCTACGGCGTGGGCTACGCGCCCCGCGGCTGGGACCACCTCCTCAAGCACCTGCGGGAGCGCGGCTTCACGGACCAGGAGCTCAAGCTCACCGGGATGTTCTCCGAGGGCAACCGCGGGCTCTACGACCGGTTCCGCGGCCGGCTCGTCTGGCCCATCCGCGCGGTCGCCGGCGAGGTCATCGGCTTCGGCGCCCGCAAGCTCCACGACGACGACCAGGGCCCGAAGTACCTCAACACCCCCGAGACCGCCCTGTACAAGAAGTCCCAGGTGCTCTACGGCATCGACCTCGCGAAGCGGGAGATCGCCAGGCAGCGGCGCCTCGTCGTCGTCGAGGGGTACACCGACGTCATGGCCTGCCACCTCGCGGGCGTGACCACGGCGGTGGCCACGTGCGGCACCGCCTTCGGGGCCGAGCACATCAAGATCGTCCGGCGGTTCCTCTCCGACGACGGCGGCGGGGGAGAGGTGGTCTTCACCTTCGACGGCGACGCCGCCGGGCAGAAGGCCGCCCTGCGCGCGTTCGAGGAGGACCAGAAGTTCGTGGCGCAGACCTACGTGGCGGTCGAGCCCCACGGCATGGACCCGTGCGACCTCCGGCTCGCCCGCGGGGACGCCGCCGTGGCCGAGCTCGTGGAGAACCGCCGCCCCCTGTTCGAGTTCGCGATCCGGGCGACGCTGAAGAACTTCGACCTGGACACCATCGAGGGCCGCATCCGGGCGATGCGCGCCTGCGCGCCCATCGTGGCGCGGATCCGCGACCGCTCCCTGCGCCCCGCCTACGCGCGGCAGCTCGCGGGCTGGCTCGGACTCGAGCCGGCGGAGGTCCAGCGGGCCGTCGACGCCGCCGGCCGCGCCCAGCGGGAGGAGGCCCCCGCGCTGCACCGGCCGGCGGAGCCGGAGGCGTCCGGGCCGGCCTCGGTCGAGCTGCCCGACCCGCGCGAGCCCGTGGCCCGGATGGAGCGCGAGGCCCTCGAGACCGTCATCCAGTGCCCTGACCTGATGCTCGCGCGGCACTGGGAGGAGTTCGGGCTCAGCGCCTTCCGCTACCCCGTGCACGGGGCCGTGCACGACGCCGTGCTCGCCGCGCGCGCCGAGCTCCTCGGCGACGGGTCCGCCGTGCCGAGCGGGCAGGCCTGGGTGGACGGGGTGCGCGGACACCTCCCGGAGCCGCTGCACGGCTACCTCGCCGAGCTCGCCGTGACGCCGCTGCCGGCCACCACGCAACAGCAGCTGGAGCGCTACACCGCGGACATCCTCAACCGCCTCTTCGAGCTGCAGATCAACCGGCGGAAGTCGGACCGGCTGGCGGAGCTCCAGCGCACGGATCCCACCGGGCAGCGCGAGCGCTACCAGGAGCTCCAGCGGGAGCTGCTGGAGCTGGAGATGCAGCGGCGCGGCCTCCGCCAGGACTGACGCCACCGGGCGGAACCGGATTTGTCGAAGCCCGGTGGGAACGGTAAAGTGATGGCTCGTTGCACGTCCGCGTGCACGGTCCCCCGTAGCTCAATTGGCAGAGCATTCGACTGTTAATCGAAGGGTTACTGGTTCGAGTCCAGTCGGGGGAGCAGCACAGGAGGCCCTCACCGGCGGAAACGCCGGTGGGGGCCTCCGTCGTCCCCGGGCGCGCGCCGTCGTCGCGCCGGCGCGTCGAGCGTCAGCCCGTGACGCTGATCCGGACCCCCTCCGAGGGGGCGGGCACGTCGAAGACGGCCGTGTAGTTGAGGACGGCGGTCCAGACCGCCACCCGCACGTCGCTCTCCGACATGCCGGGCGGGTGGTGGGACACGGTCACGGCCCACTCCTGGCCGTCGAACAGCATCTCGACGGAGGTGACGGTGACGCCGCGGGCGGCGAGCGCGCCGACGACGCCGGCCCGGACGAGGGACACGGCGGGATGGGCCCGGGGGATGGCGGTCATGGTGGTCGTCCTTCCGGCGGGAGCTCGGATCAAGCTCCCTTCCATTGACTCGCATCCAGTGGCAAAAGTAATGCCCGCTCTTTGCCCGACAGGGCGGAAGCGGCGGGGAACGGGCTGCCCGCCCCGCTCCGGGGCGCGCGCAGGTCTTATGGAATCCTTATGTTCCTCCTAGCGGGCACGGAAGTCCGGGGCGCACCATGAGTCAAGGGCGGTCCCGGACGAGCCGAGATCCTGGACGCACCGGACCGCATCCTCGGCGGGCTTCCGGACGAGGCTCGGCATCTCAGGGGGAACCATGCGTTGGTCGGCCAGGGCAGCCGGACCCGCCTCGTCCCGTGACCGGAGCGCCGCGGGGAAGCCGTCGAGGCGTCTGACCGGCGTCGACGCGGCCCGCGGTCTGGCGCTCATCGGTCTCATGTCCGTCCACGTCCTGCCGTCCTCCGACGACGAGACCGGCGAGCCGACCTGGTCGCAGATCCTCTTCTCCGGGGACTCGGCGGCGCTGTTCGCGCTGCTGGCGGGCGTGGGGCTCGCCCTGTCCACCGGTGGAACCCGCCCGCACGGTGGCCGGGAGCTGGGTGCGGACCGTGTGGCGCTCGTGGTGCGGGCGGTGCTGATCGCGGTGCTGGGACTGGCCATCGGATCCCTGCTGGCCGACGACCTGCCGGCGGACAACATCCTCATCTACTACGGCGTGTTCTTCCTCCTGGCCGTTCCCTTCCTGCGCGCGGGTCCGACGTCGCTGTTCGGCTCGGCGGCGGTCTTCCTGCTCGTGGCTCCGGTGCTCATGCAGTCGCTGCGCGACGCACTGCCCGAGCCCGTCGCCGACAACCCCGCCTTCGGGGAGCTGCTGACCGCACCGGGGGCGACGGCGGCCCAGCTGCTGCTGACCGGCACCTATCCGGCGCTCGCGTACCTGACCTATCTGCTGGCCGGCATGGGGCTCGGCCGGCTCGATCTGCGGAGGAGGGCGACCCAGCTGCGCCTCCTGGCGGTCGGCGTGGGTCTGTCGGTCTGCGCGCAGGCGGCCTCGTACGTGCTGCTCCACGGCCTCGGCGGCTACGAACGGCTGCTGGCCTCCTCGGCGGGGGACGCGGAGCAGCTGGACGAGATCCTGGTCTGGGGCGCGGACTGGCTGCCCACCGACACCTGGTGGTCGCTCGCCGTCGACGCACCCCACACCAACACCCCCCTGGCCATCGCGGTCAGCCTGGGCACCGGCATGGCCGTCCTGGGCGCCTTCCTGCTGATCTCCCGCGTGGTCGGGGCCTGGCTGCTGCCGCTGTCCGCGATGGGCTCGATGACCCTGAGCCTGTACACCGCGCACCTGGTCGTCCTGTCGTTCGAGGTCCACGAGGACCGGCCCCACCTGTGGCTCACCGTCCAGCTCGTGTCGGCGGTCCTGTTCGCCGTGGCGTGGCAGCGGACCATGGGGCAGGGGCCGCTGGAGCGGGCCCTCGGCGCCGTGACGAAGAGTGCCCGGCGACGGTTCCTCGCGGCGTCCACCGGAACCCGGCGCGACTAGGAGCTCCGCCTCCGCGGGAGCCGACCGCCGGGTGTACGGGACAGTAGTTCCGATCCGTGACCGTACCGCGTCCGGAACGTCACCGTTTGCTATTGAGTCCCTTGTCAGAAGCGAATTAAGCTGAACTCACCATATTCACCAAGGGGGAACACAGTGAAAACTCTGGAAAAGCTGGTAGCGAGTGTGGCCGTGGCGGGACTGCTGCTCGGGGGAGCAGGACCGGCGCTCGCTGACGGCAAGGACGATCGCAAGGGCGACGACAAGGGGCACAGCAAGAAGGACGAGCGCAAGAACGGCGAGGTCGACGTCGTCGTCAAGTACAAGCACCGCGGCGACTGGAAGACGAAGCGCTACGAGGACAAGAGCCTCGAGAAGGCTGCGTCCATCGCCAAGGAGAAGTGCCACGGGGGCAACTGGCGCGAGTACTACAGGGACGCCCGCCAGGTCGACCGCACCGGCAAGTCGGACAAGGTCTGCCAGAAGAAGTACGTGAGGGTGTACTTCGAGCAGGACGAGGACCGCCGCTGGGACAAGGGCGACAAGGGCAAGGGCAAGGACCGGGGCGGGAAGGATTAGCACGGGACCCGATCCCGACGCACCGACGGGAGGGCCCGTCCGGGGAACCGGACGGGCCCTCCCGCACGTCCCGGCAGGTCGCGTCGCGGCCCCGTGCGCGCCCGCCGGCGGCGTCCCCGATGGTAGCTTGGTGCTCAGTCCACGTACTTTTCTCATCATCAACGGAGGCGGGCATGAGTCATTCGGTAGGCCCCAGCACGGGCGGGGCGTCGGGAGCGGGGTCGGAGCACTCCGACCCCGGATCGGCGTCGATCCTCGATGTCGTCAAGGTCTTCGCCAGGCTGCTGCCCAAGCAGCTCAAGGACGAGGCGCAGCTCGCCAAGCTCGAGCTCACGGAGAAGGCGAAGACGCTGGGCAAGGGCGCGGCCTTCGTCGTCGTCGGCCTCGTGTTCCTGCTGCTCGCCACGATCGCCCTGGTCGGTGCGGCGATCGCGGGTCTGTCGCAGATCATGCCGGCCTGGCTGGCGGCCCTGCTGCTCGCCGTGCTGTTCCTGATCATCCTGGCCGTCGCGGCGCTCATCGGGGTGTCCACCATCAAGAAGGCCCTTCCGCTCGTGCCGCGCAAGGCGCTCTTCGGGGTCAAGTACGACCTCGGCGTGGTCAAGGAGGGCTCCGCCTACACCGAGAGCCGCGTCCAGCGCGAGGAGCAGCTGGCCCGCGAGCGCAAGGAGCAGGAGAAGCGGGAGGCCGCGCAGGACCCGGCCCAGCAGAAGCCCCCGGCGCCCACCGAGGAGCAGCTGCGGCACCGGCTCAAGCTGCGCCGCGAGCACCTCAAGACGCTGCGCGACGACGTCCAGGGCCGTGCGGAGACCATCCAGTCCACCACCAAGGGCTTCGTGGACCGCACCAGCCGCACCGTGAAGACCACCCCGAAGGATGTGAAGGGTCTGCTCGCCCAGGGCGGCGCGAAGTCCCGCTCGACCTCCGGCTCGTCCGCCGGGTCCGGCCTCGGCGAGCGGTGGCAGCCGCTCACGGTGCTGGCCGTGGCGGGGAGCGCGTTCGTCGTCTTCCTCCGCAAGCTGTTCCGGTGACGTCGCCGTCCATGGGCCGCCCGTGGACGAGCGCACCGGCCGAAGGCCCGGAAGCCACAGGCTTCCGGGCCTTCCCCGTGCGTTCACCGGGTGTCCACGTGCCCCGGGCCGGACGGGCGGGCCGGCTCGATAGACTCCCGGGCGTGACGACAGATCGGTGGGTGCCATGAGCCAGTGGTTGGCGGTCGCCCTGGCGCTGCTCTCGGCCGTGTGCCTGGCCGTCGGGACGCAGCAGCAGGGCAGTGCCGTGGCGGACGTCGCGCAGGGACGGCTGCGCCCGCGCAGCATCCCGGTCCTGCTGCGCCGTCCCCGCTGGCTGCTGGGGCTCACCCTGCTGGGCCTCGGCACCGGCCTCAACGTCACCGCCCTGGGGCTCGCCACCGTGACGGTGGTCCAGCCGATCGGCGTGGTGGCCCTGGTGATCACCACGCTGCTGCACGCGCGGCACCGCCGGCTGCGGATCAACCGGCGCACCTGGACGGCGATCGGGCTGTGCACCGCGGGCGGGGCGGTCTTCGTGACGTGCGCCGTGGCGGCGACCGACCCCGCCCGGGGCATCTCGCGCTGGGCCGAGCACACCGTGGTGGTCATGCTCGTGGTGCTGATCTGCGTCCTGGGGGTCTCCGCGGCGATGTTCGGCCGCAGCCTGGGCGGGACGTTCTACGTGGTGGGCGCCGGCATCCTCTACGGATTCGTGGCGGTGCTCGTGCGGCTGACCCTGATCCGCATCCAGGGCAGCGCCGGGACGCCCCTGGACGACGTCAACTGGCTGGCGGCGGGCACCGCCGTCGTCGCCGCCGTGCTGGGCGGGTGGTTCGTGCAGACGGCCTTCGCGTCGGGTCCGCCGGACCTCGTGATCGCGGGGCTGACCGTGATCGACCCCATGGTGGGCGTGCTCCTGGGGCTGCTGGTCCTGGGCGAGGCGGTGCCGGGCTTCTCCGTCCCGGTCGGGATGCTCATGGCCGCGGCAGGCGGCGTTGCTATAGTCGGGGTCGCCGTGCTCTCGCAGCACCACCCGGAGGTGCTCGAGCGCCGCGCCGAACTCGCACGGCAGGACCGGGCGCAGCCCCCCGCGGGCTCCACCGCACGGCGCCCCGCAGCCTCCGACCGCCCCGCGGCATCCGACCGCCCCGCACACGACCGACCGGGAAGACACGCTTGAGCGCCCACACCGCCTCCGCCGCACGCCCCCTGACCGTCCTCCTGGGCGCCGAGACCTACCCCCCGGACGTCAACGGGGCCGCGCAGTTCGGGCACCGTCTGGCCCGGGGCCTGCACGAGCAGGGCCACCGGGTGCACGTCCTGTGCGCACGGCCGGACCCCGGGCCGTCGTACCGGGCCGAGGACGACGGCGTGGTCGAGCACCGGCTCCGCTCCCACCGGGCCTTCACCCACCCGTACTTCCGCCTGTGCTTCCCGTGGCAGGTCGCCGGGGAGATCCGCCGCGTGCTGGACGAGGTGCGCCCCGACGTCGTCCACGTCCAGTGCCACTACATCCTCGGCCGGATGCTGGTGCGGGAGGCCCGGCGGCGGGGCATCCGCTCCGTGGCCACCAACCACTTCGTCCCCGAGAACCTGGAGCCGTTCCTGCCGTTCCCGGCATGGGTGCTGAACCGCTACCGCGCGGTGTCGTGGCGGGACATGGTACGGGTGTTCGGCGCCTGCGACGTGGTGACCGCACCCACCCCGCTCGCGGTGGAGGCCATGCGCCGCAACGGCTTCCCCGACACCGTGCTCGCCGTGTCCAACGGGATCCGGATCGCCGACTACGAGGCCCACGACGGCGAGCGGCGGCAGCCGGCCGCGCACCCGACCGTCCTGTTCACCGGCCGGCTCGCGGTGGAGAAGAACGTGGACGTGCTCATCGAGGCGCTCTCCGTGCTGCCCGCCGAGCTCGACGCGCACCTGGAGATCGTGGGCGACGGCGAGCAGCGGCCCGCGCTCGAGAAGCTGGCGAAAGCCCTGGGGGTCGCCCACCGGGTCCGTTTCCTGGGCTACGTCCCGGACGAGGACCTGCGCGCGGCCTATCTGCGGGCCGACGTGTTCTGCCAGCCGGGCACGGCCGAGCTCCAGTCGCTGGTCACCCTCGAGGCGATGGCGGCGTCCCGGCCCGTGGTCCTGGCCGACGCGCGGGCCCTGCCGCACCTGGCCGAGGACGGCGTCAACGGCTGGCTCTTCGCCCCCGGCGACGCCCAGGACCTGGCGCGCAAGCTCGCCCTCGTCCTGGGCGCCCCGCCCGAGGAGCGCGCCCGGATGGGCCGGGAGAGCCGCCGCAAGGTCGCGCGGCACAGCTTCCCGCGGACCCTGGAGACGTTCCTGCGGCTCTACCGCGGCGAGCACCCGGAGTCCGTGCGCACCCCTGCTCCGGGAGCGCGCGAGCACCAGGAGCCGGTGCGCGCCCCCGCCGCGGGCCCGCGACGGATCCGGACCAGGCTGGCCTCGCTCGTGCGGTAACGTGGTGCTGCGCCGCCGGGCCCGTCCCGGCACGGGGCCGTAGCTCAGCTGGTCAGAGCAGAGGACTCATAATCCTTCGGTCGTGGGTTCAAGCCCCACCGGCCCTACCGAGAAGCCCGTTCCACCAGGCCGACAGCCTGGTGGAACGGGTTCTTCCGCCGGCGGCCGATCCCCCCGCACCGGTCCTCCCGGGACGCCCGCTCCCGCGGGGACGCCGCGGTCCGCGCCGGCGCCGGCCGGCGCCGGGGCAGGGTCCCGGGCCGTCCCTCCGGAGAGCAGGGGCGTCACCCACCGGGCACGGGGGTCGGCGTCGATGAGAACGGCCTTGAAGAACAGGGTCAGCGGCACGGCGAGCAGCGCGCCGAGCGCCCCCAGGGTCGCGGCCCAGAAGACCAGGGACAGCATGGTGACGGTGGCGGACAGTCCCACGGCGTCGCCCACGATCTTCGGCTGGATGAAGGACTGGATCACCACGTTGATGCCGCTGTAGACCGCCACGACGGCGAGCATCAGACCCGGACCGCCCTCCAGCAGCGCGATGATCGCCGGCGGGACCACGCCGAGCACGAAGCCGATGTTGGGGATGTAGTTGGTCACGAAGGCCAGCAGTCCCCACAGCACCGCGACGGGGACGCCCAGCCAGGCCAGGGCCACGGTGTCGATCACCGCCACGACGAGTCCGAACACGGTGGTGACCAGCAGGTACTTGCGGCTCACGGCGGCGAAGCCCCGCAGCGCCGCGGCGAGCTCCCCGTGGGCCCCCCGCAGGCGGGCCAGCTTCTGGGGGAAGCTCCCGGCGTCGACCACCATGAACAGCACCAGCGTCACGATGAAGAACACGTCGGAGAGCAGTCCCAGCAGCCCGCCGAGCAGTCCGCCGGCGAACTCGGCCAGTCGCCCCAGATCGAACCCCGCGAACATCTGGGCCAGCCGCTCCTCACCGATGCCCAGCTGCTCGAGGCCGCCGGTCACGCCGTCCAGCATCCGGTCCAGCTCCGCCTGGTAGGACGGGATCAGGGTGGCGAACTGCGCCCCGGCGATCAGCAGGGAGACGGACAGGGCCAGGATCGCGGTGTAGACCGCGACCAGGGCGACGGCGGTGCCCATCCACCCCGGAAGGCCCCGGCGCTGGAACCACCCTCGCAGCGGATGGGCCGCCACCGTCATGACCAGGGCCAGGAACACCAGGCCCAGCAGGTCCGACATCGCCCGCAGCCCCAGCACCACGACGACCACCGCAGCGAGTCCCACGAGCACCACCAGCGGTCTGCCGCCCAGCAGCGCCGTGGTCCCTCCGCCGGGCCCCGGGGTCTCGGCGCTCGTCCGCTCTGCCATCACGTGCCTCCCTGCTGTGGTGTCCACCGTCGGTCATCCGGGACGCCGGTGCTTCACCCGCCGCGGGTGAAGCCCGGCGAGGACCGGTGCCCCGGGCGGGAGCCGCGTCTGGCCGCGCCCGGTTTTCACCCACCACGGGTGAGCCGTGACCGGGCGCGGACGTCCATCCTGGGAACGGGTCGGCGAGCACGGACGCCGAGGCCCGCGCCCGGCGGCCGCTGGACCGCCGCGGGCCGACGCGCCCGTCCCGTCCACCTCGACGAGCACCACCACCACACCGCCGTACGACTTCGGGAGCAAGACGATGGCCACTCTGACCGTATGGAAGTTCACCACCGCCGAGGGGGCCGAGGCCGCGGCACAGACCCTGCAGCGACTGACGACACAGGAACTGATCCGGGTCCACGACGCCGCGATCGTGACGTGGCCGGACGGGAAGAAGAAGCCCCGGACCCGGCAGCTCAACAACCTGGTGGGGGCCGGCGCACTCGGCGGGTCCTTCTGGGGCATGCTGTTCGGCCTGATCTTCTTCGTCCCCCTGCTGGGCATGGCCGTGGGAGCGGCTGCCGGGGCCCTGAGCGGGATGCTGACCGACACCGGGATCGACGACGGCTTCATCAACCGGGTCCGCGACGAGGTCACCCCGGGCACCTCGGCGCTGTTCGTGCTCACCTCCGGTGCCGTGCTGGACCGGGTCCAGGAGGCCTTCGCCGGCCAGGACATGCACCTGGTGCACACCAACCTCTCCCGGGACCAGGAGGAGAAGCTGCTCAGCGCGTTCGCCGAGGACCCGGCCGCCGCGCTGTCCGCCGACGACGACAGGAGCTGATCGGCCGGGGCGGCGTCCCGCACGACGCTCGACAGACGGTCGCGGCTCCGATGGCCGCGCGCCGGGACGATGTGCCGGCGCGCGCCACGGGCCGACGACCCGCAAGGGAGGATGAGATGTGCCGCTGGCTGGCGTACACCGGTTCACCGATGAGCCTGGAGGACCTGCTGTTCAAACCCACGAACTCTCTGGTGATGCAGAGCAAGCACTCGCGCCTGGGCGTCGAGACCACCAACGGCGACGGCGTCGGCGTCGGCTGGTACGGGTCCCGGCCGACGCCAGGGCTGTTCCGCAGCACGGAGCCGGCCTGGAACGACCGCAACCTGCACGAACTGGCGCTGCAGGCATCGCCGAGCCACGTGTTCGCCCACATCCGCGCCACCACCGGGACGGCGGTCCAGCAGACGAACTGCCACCCGTTCCGTCACGACCGGTGGCTGTGGATGCACAACGGGCTCATCCGGGACTTCCTGACCCTCAAGCGGGACCTCGTCCTGGCCGTGGATCCCGGGCTCTTCCCGCAGATCGAGGGCTCCACGGACTCGGAGGTCTTCTTCTACCTCGCCCTGACCTTCGGCCTGACGCAGGACCCGCCGGCGGCGGTGGCCGCGGCGGTCGGACTCGTGGAGGAGGCCGGGCGCCGGCACGGCGTCCCGGACCCGATGCAGATGACCGTGGCCACCACCGACGGGGAGACCATCTGGGCGTTCCGCTACTCCAGCGAAGGCCGCTCCCGATCGCTCTTCCACAGCGCTGACGTCTCGGCGCTGCGCGCCCAGTACCCGGACCACGCCATGCTCCACGACGTCTCCGAGGACTCGCGGATGGTGGTGTCCGAGCCCCTGGGGGACCTGCGCGGTGCGTGGCAGGAGGTGCCGGAATCCACCTGCGTGGTCGTGCACGGAGGAGCGGTGGACCTCTTCCCCTTCGCCCCCGCGGCCGCCTGAGCCGCACCCGGGGACGTGCCGGTCAGGGGGCGGGCTCCGTCCCGACGCGCACCGGAGGCGGTTCGACCATCATCTCGGGTGCCCGGGACACCATGAGCCAGAGGGGCAGGACGACGAGGCTCAGGACGACCAGCACGGTGATGTCGCCGACCACCGCGACGGCGATGAACAGGGCGATCCACCCGTCGCGCGCCACAGGCAGGACCACGCCGAGGATTCCGCAGGCGATGGCCAGCCCCAGCGGCATCCCCGGGATCAGCGCGTGGCCCAGGAGGCCGACGACGGCACCCATGAAGACGGCGGGGAAGATCCGCCCGCCCCGGAAGCCGGCGCCGGCGGCCACGAGCAGTGCTGCGAGCTTGACCACGAGGACGAGAACCAGCTCCTGCGGGGAGTGCTCCGCAGGGTTACGGACGAGCTCGCCCATCTGGTGCGCGCCCTTGAACAGGGTGAGCGGACCGCCCAGGGCCCCCAGGCCCCCGAGCAGGAGGCCGCCGAGAGTGGTGTAGAGCACCGGATGCCGCAGGCCGTGGAAGAACCGGTGCACGTGGGGGAACGCGTGCACCGCGGCCAGCCCGATCAGGGTGCCGACCACCGCCACGGCGAGGCCGGTCGCCAGATGCACCGCACCGGGGGTGCCGAGCGGCGGGAATCCCGCATCGGGCAGCTGGGGCCCGTCGAGCCACCGCATGGTGACCGCGCCCGCGGCCGCCGACGCCAGGGGCAGGAAGAGCCGGTCCCACAGGGCGCCCCCGTCCTTGAACCCGGCGACGACTCCGGTGAAGACGAGGGCGGCCGCGACCGGTGTCCCGAACAGGGCGCCGACGGTTCCGGAGGCGGCGGTCATCACGACGAGACCGGTCGGCACCCCGGGCCGCCACCGGGCCACGAGTGCCACCAGGACCGCGGTGTTGACGGCGATGATGGGGATCTCCGGTCCCAGGCTCACCCCGCCGGCCAGGCCCAGCACTGTCACGAGCACCAGGCCGGGGACCGCACTCAGCGCCAGCGGCGGCGCGATCAGCTCCGTGGTCGCGGAGTCACGGCCGCCGTGTCCGGGAACGAACTGCACCACGAGACCGACGACCAGGCCCGTCAGGGCGAGGACCCCGAAGATCCACCAGCCCGACTCCGGATCGACCTCCCACGCCGAGGGCAGGCGCGACCAGAGGAGGTGCTCGACGACGAGCGCCAGTTCGTCCACCACGAACAGGCCCAGCGCCGAGACGGCGCCGACGAGGACCGCCGGACCGGTCAGCTGCAGCTGGCGCCGGACGGACGGTCCCTCGTGCGTGCTCGTGCCGGTCATGCGTGGTCGCCCATCGTGAGGTCACCGGAGGCGGGCGCACGGGCGGGTGCCCGGTCCCCGTGTCCGCATGACGACGGTCTTCGTCGCAGGTGCCCCGGTCCTCCGCCCGGGGCACGGCCCAGCCGCCTCGAAGGTGGGGTCGCGGTCGGCGAGCCCGGCGCTCCTCCGGGTCCGCGGTCCCGCTCGGTCCAGGGCCCCTGTCGGTCCAGGGTCCCTGTCCTGACCGCCCCTGTCCTCACCCCGAACGGGTGACCTGCGGGGCACCCGCGGCGACCGGGGGCCTGAACGCCAGGGTCTCCGCTCCGGTCCCGCGGCGGGTACCGTGGCGCGCCCGGCGGGGGAGTTGCCGCCCGACGGCGCTCCGCCACGCGGTGCACCCGCTACGGGGTGGACGCAGGTCCGGGGGCCTCGGGCACGCAGCCGGCGGGCTCCGAGTTCCCGCTGACGACGAAGTCCTCGCACGTGAGGAACGCGGCGTGGTTGACCCCGAGCAGGTAGGAGGCGGCGGCGATGGACAGCACCAGGGCGATCACCAGGAGGCGCCGCACCGGGGACAGGGAGCCCTCGCCGAACTCCGGCCAGATGATGCGTGCCAGCACCCACATCGTCGCCGGGATCCCCAGGAAGGCCACGGCGACGCCGAGGGTCTCGGTCAGCACGTCGAGGAACCCTCCGTCGTCCTCGACCACGATCGCGAGCACCAGCCACAGCGTGGGGACCAGCAGAGCGGCGGCCCGGTGTTTGCGCCGCTGCTCTCCGTGGCGGCGGAACAGCACGACGAACAGCGCCGCCGTCGCCGCGACCCAGACGGTCAGTTTCTGGTCGAAGAAGAGCTGTCCCCAGGCACCCAGGGTGAAGGCGGGCCACCAGACGGCGATGCACATGCCCACGGCGACGACCCCTGCGGCCCGTCCAGGCGTGGTGCTGATCGACTCCTCGTCGGCTGAAGACATCGGCACCACAGTAGCAATCCCGGGCCACCGCAACCACGGTCAGCCCGGGGGAGGGCGCACCCGCCGGGCCGCCCCGTCCACCGGGTGCGCGTCCCCCGCGGATGTGGTGCACTGGTGGTCCGATCCGCGCACCACCCACCGAGAGGACGCCGAGATGAGCCGACGCACGCCGTGGAGCCTCCTGTCCGTCGCCGCCCTGGCGCTCGCCGCACTGACCGGCTGCGACACCACCATCGAGGACGTGGAGGAGGGCGCCGGCCAGGTCCAGCAGGAGGTCGAGGAGGGCGCCGACCAGGTCCAGCAGGAGGTCGAGGAGGGCGCCGGCCAGGTCGAGGAGGGCGCCGACCAGGTCCAGCAGGAGGTCGAGGAGGGCGTCGACGACGCTCAGGACGACGAGGGCTGAGCGGCCGCGCGCAGCCGCTCGGGCACGGGGAGCAGCACCGACGGCTCGAGCGCGCCGACGAACTGCAGCGGGTTGACGTAGTCGCCGTCCCGGCGCACGCCCCAGTGCAGACAGGTGCCCGGGCCGCAGTGGTCCCGGCCGCGCAGCACGCCCACGACCTGGCCGCGGCGCACCCGGTCCCCGGGGACCAGGGACGACTCGACGGGCTCGAAGCTCGAGCGCAGACCCCCGCCGTGGTCGAGCGTGAGCACCGGGCGGTCCACGACGAACCCCACGAAGGCCACCGTTCCCGCGGCCGGGGAGCGCACGGCGGCGCCCGGGCCCGCATCCAGGTCCACGCCCCGGTGGCCCCGCGCCCACCGCTGGGCGGGCGGGGCCCACTCGCCCACCACGGCCGGCCGCGGCGACAGGGGCCACGCCCACCCCTGGGCCGCCGAGCCGGGGGAGGGGAGCAGCACTCCCAGCACGAGCACGATCGCGAGCCCCACCACGCCGGCCGGCTCCCTGCCCGCCCTCGGCGTCCCGGTCCGCGCCGCCCCGGCCGGCCCGGCCCGGGCACGGGGCCAGCGCAGGAGACGCAGGAGACGCAGGAGCGGGGAGGGTCCGGTGGGCATGTCCCGACTGTCCGTCACCGGGGCCGGACGGAGGGCCGCCCGGCCCCGTGCTGTGGACGGTCCCGGGGCCCCTCCGGCAGCCCCCGGCCGCGTGCAGGGCGGACGAGGCCCTTGTAGTACACTCGATCCCGCAGTGTGCTCTGAGGCGCCCCTCGTGGCGCGCCCTCGCGCCCACCCGGACCCGGCCCCGACGCCGGAGCCGACGGCGCGGTGGCGAGCAGCTGACTTCGCGCGCAGCGCCGCCGGGACCTCCCGTCCCGGTCCGGCCGCCCCGGTCCGCGTTCCCCGTCCCGGCGGGGTGCGGCACGGCGGCCGGGAGACGGACCCGCAGGGTCCGCCCACCGCTGCACCAGGGGCTCGTCCGCCGGACGCAGCCGAGAACCGAACCCGCGGGCCGGGCGTCGTCGCACGCCCTCCCGCACGAGAGACCAGGAGACGACATGTCCGTCGTTACCATGCGCCAGCTCCTCGACAGCGGCGTGCACTTCGGCCACCAGACCCGCCGGTGGAACCCGAAGATGAAGCGCTTCATCTTCACCGAGCGCAACGGCATCTACATCATCGACCTCCAGCAGTCGCTGTCCTTCATCGACCGCGCCTACGAGGCCGTCAAGACCACCGTGGCCCACGGCGGCACCATCCTCTTCGTCGGCACCAAGAAGCAGGCCCAGGAGGCCATCGCCGAGCAGGCCACCCGCGTGGGCATGCCCTACGTGAACCACCGCTGGCTCGGCGGCATGCTCACGAACTTCGCCACGGTCTCCAAGCGCATCGAGCGCATGAAGGAGCTCGAGGAGATCGACTTCGACGACGTCGCCGGCTCGCAGTACACGAAGAAGGAGCTCCTCCTCCTGCGCCGCGAGAAGGAGAAGCTGGAGCGCACCCTCGGCGGCATCCGCAACCTGACCAAGGCCCCCTCCCTGATCTGGATCGTGGACACCAAGAAGGAGCACCTCGCGGTGGACGAGGCCCAGAAGCTGGGCATCCCGGTCGTCGCGATCCTCGACACCAACTGCGACCCCGACGAGGTCGCCTTCCCGATCCCGGGCAACGACGACGCCATCCGCTCCGTCAACCTGCTGACCCGCGTGATCGCCGACGCCGTGGCCGAGGGTCTCATGGAGCGCCACAACAAGAAGTCCGGCGGCGCCGACCAGGCCGCCGAGCCGATGGCCGAGTGGGAGCGCGAGCTGCTCGAGCAGCACGCCGCCGAGCAGACCGCCGCGACCGAGGCCCCGGCCGAGACCGCCGCCCCGGCCGAGGCCGAGACCGCCGCCGCGACCGAGGCCCCGGCCGAGACCGAGGCTCCCGCCGAGGCCGCCGCCCCGGCCGAGACCGAGACCGCCGCCGAGTAGTCTCCGTCCACCGTCCGTTTCCCCCGGCGGGGCACCGTCCCCGCCCGAGGCCGGCCGGGGCGGGCCCGTGCCCGCCCCGGCCGGCACCACCGACCGAGTGAGGAGTTTCCATGGCGAACTACACCGCCACCGAGATCAAGGCCCTGCGTGAGCGCACCGGCGCCGGCATGCTGGACGTCAAGAAGGCGCTCGACGAGGCCGACGGCGACCTCCAGAAGGCGCAGGAGATCATCCGCGTCAAGGGCCTCAAGGGCGTCACCAAGCGCGAGGGCCGGGCCACGGCCGAGGGCCTCGTCGCCGCGCGCGTCGAGGGCACCGTCGGGTACATGGTCGAGGTCAACTCCGAGACCGACTTCGTGGCGAAGTCCGCCCCGTTCGTCGAGTTCGGCAACAAGGTGCTCGACGCCGCCGTGGCCGCCGATGCCACCACGCTCGAGTCCCTCATGGACGCCCAGGTCGACGGCAAGGCCGTCTCCGAGCTCGTCACCGAGACCGGTGCCCTGCTCGGCGAGAAGGTCGTCGTCCGGCGCATCGCCCGCGTCGAGGGCGACAACGTGGCCGTCTACCTGCACAAGACCTCCAAGGACCTCCCGGCGCAGGTCGGCGTGCTGCTGGCCGTGGCCGGTGCCGACGCCGGGCAGGTCGCCCACGACGTCGCCGTGCACATCGCCGCGATGTCCCCGACGTTCCTCTCCCAGGAGGACGTGCCCGCCGAGACCGTCGAGTCGGAGAAGCGCGTCGCCGAGGAGACGGCCCGCGCCGAGGGCAAGCCGGAGAAGATCCTCCCGAACATCATCAACGGCCGCCTCAAGGGCTACTTCAAGGACGTCGTCCTGCTGGACCAGGACTTCGCCAAGGACTCCAAGAAGACCGTCGGCAAGGTGCTCGAGGAGGCCGGTGCGACCGCCACGGCCTTCGCCCGCTTCCGCGTCGGCGCCTGACCGGGCCTCTCCCGGGCGCCCGGCGCCCGCTCGCGACGGAGGCGTTCCTGCACGGCAGGGGCGCCTCCGTCGTCGTTCCCGGTCCCGCCTGCGACGACGCCCTCGAGGCCCCGGGGGACGGCGTCCGGGGGCGGACGCGTTCTGTATGCTGAGGGAGGCCCGCCCCCCGCGCCAGCTGCACCCTCGCGGGGCCGAGCCGGTCCACGCAGCTCCGTCGTCGCCGGGAGGAACCATGCCCACCACTTCTGCCTCCGAGATCAAGGACGAGGCCCTGCGCCTGAGCAGGGACCCCCGGGTCGCCCCCGCCCGCCGCCGGGTGCTGCTGAAGCTCTCGGGCGAGGTCTTCGGCGGCGGCTCCATCGGGGTGGACACGCGCGTGGTCCGCGACATCGCCGAGCAGATCGCGGCCACCGTGGGCCAGGTCGAGACCGCCATCGTGGTGGGCGGCGGCAACTTCTTCCGCGGCGCGGAGCTCTCCCAGGCCGGCATGGACCGCTCCCGTGCGGACTACATGGGGATGCTCGGCACCGTCATGAACTGCCTGGCCCTGCAGGACTTCCTCGAGCAGTGCGGGGTCGACACCCGGGTGCAGTCCGCGATCAAGATGGAGCAGGTGGCCGAGGTCTACATCCCGCGCCGGGCCATCCGGCACATGGAGAAGGACCGCGTCGTGATCTTCGGCGCCGGCGCCGGGCTGCCCTACTTCTCCACCGACACCGTCGCGGCCCAGCGGGCGCTGGAGGTCCACGCGGACGAGGTCCTCATGGCGAAGAACGGGGTGGACGGCGTCTACACCGCGGACCCCCGCACGAACCCGGACGCCCAGCGGCTGTCCACCCTCACCTACGGCGAGGCCCTCGCCCGTGACATCCGGGTCATGGACCAGACGGCCTTCAGCCTGTGCCGCGACAACGACGTGACGATGCGCGTGTTCGGCATGGAGGGCGAGGGCAACGTCACCCGCGCGATCCTCGGCGAGCAGATCGGCACCCTCGTCACCGCGTGAGCCGGCGCCGGGCGGCCCCCGGTTAGACTGGGGCGAGCACGGCCGGGCGGCGTGGTTCCCGCGCGGCGACCGGCCGAACCGACCCCGCGCGGAGGACTCCGTGCGACACGACGAAGGAGCCCCTACGTGATCTCAGAGACCATGTCCGAAGCGAAGACCAAGATGGGCAAGGCCGTGGACGGCGCCAAGGAGGACTTCGCCGCGATCCGCACGGGCCGGGCCAACCCCTCCCTCTTCTCGAGCGTGCTGGTCGAGTACTACGGCACTCCCACCCCGCTCCAGCAGCTCGCCTCCTTCCAGAACCCCGAGGCCCGCACGCTGCTCATCACGCCGTACGACCGCTCCGCCCTCAACGACATCGAGAAGGCGCTGCGCAACTCGGACATCGGGGCGAACCCCGCCAACGACGGCAACGTCATCCGCGTGGTCATGCCGGAGCTGACGCAGGAGCGGCGCAAGGAGTACGTCAAGGTCGTCGGGCACAAGGCCGAGGAGGCGCGCGTCTCCGTGCGCAACATCCGTCGGCACGCCAAGGACCAGATCGAGAAGGCCGTCAAGGACGGCGACATCGGCGAGGACGAGGGCAAGCGCGCCGAGAAGGACCTCGACGGCGCGACCAAGAAGCACATCGACCAGATCGACGAGATGCTCAAGAACAAGGAAGCGGAGCTGCTGCAGGTCTGATGCCGGACCAGCCGCGACCGCACCAGGAGACGAAGGCTTCCCCGGGAACCGCCGGGGGGGCCTTCTCTCAGCGTGCCCGGCCGGGCCCCGGCCGGGCCGGCGCCGCGACGACCCCGGGCACGCCGGGGCGCCGGCACACCGCCCCCTCCCGCGCCGGCCGGAACCTGCCGGCCGCCGTGGGCGTCGCCGTGGTGCTCATCGGGACCCTGCTCGTCGGGCTGTTCGTCCAGCCCCTCGTCCTGGCGCTCTTCGCCGGGACGGCGGCGGGGATCGGCGTCTGGGAGGTCGGCCGGTCGCTGCGCTACCGCGGCATCGTCATCCCGCGCGTCCCGGCGGTGACCGCGGGCGTGCTGATGCCGGTCGCCGCGTTCGCCGGTGGCGGCGAGGCGCTGATGATGGCCGTGATCGTGGGGCTGACGCTCGTGATCGTCTGGCGGGCCCTGGGGGGCCGGGACGGCATGATCCTGTCCATCATGGGCTCCGTGTTCGCCCTGGTCTGGGTGGGCTTCATGCTGAGCATCGCCCTGCTGCTCTACCACACCGAGGCGGGCCCCCTGAAGGTGCTCACGGTCATCCTGCTGGCCGTGGGCTCGGACACGTGCGGCTACGCCGTGGGCGTGGTCTGGGGCCGCCACCCCATGGCGCCGCGGATCAGCCCCAAGAAGTCCTGGGAGGGCTTCGCCGGGTCGCTGGGCGGCTCGGTGCTGATCGGCGTCCTGTGCGCCGTGCTGCTGCTGGACCACGCCTGGTGGGAGGGCGCCGTGCTCGCCGCGGTGCTCGTGCTCGCCGCCACCCTCGGCGACTTCTCCGAGTCCATGGTCAAGCGCGAGCTGGGGATCAAGGACATGGGCACCCTCCTGCCCGGCCACGGGGGCGTGATGGACCGGATCGACTCCATCCTCTTCGCCGTCCCCGCCGGGTACCTGCTCTTCGAGCTCTTCGCCGCGAGCGCCTGAGCCCGGCGTCCAGGACCCGCAGCCCATGCCTCCCGACCGCCCCGGAGCCCGGCCGGCCGCAGCCCGCATCCCGCGGTGCGCCGAGGCCGAGCGCGGCTACGACGTCGTCCAGGTGGACGACCTCCTGGCCGCCGTGCACGCGGCCCTGCAGGACGCGCCGCCCGGCCCCGGACCGGCGCACCGGTCCGGGGCCGTGCTCAGCACGCAGGTGCGCGCCGCCGTCTTCGCCGACGCGCGGGGCGGCTACCGGCCGGAGGCCGTCGACGGGCTGCTGGACGCGGCCGAGGACGCGCTGGCCGCGGCCGAGCGCGAGCAGTGCCTGCGCGACCGGGGCCCCGAGGCCTGGCAGGAGCACGTCGACGCCCTGACCCGGCTGCTCCGGAACCGTCTCGACCGGCCGCGCACGCAGCGCTTCCGGCGCCCTTCCCGGCCGCGGGCCCAGGGCTACTCCGCGGCCCACGTGGACGTCCTCTGCGAGCGCCTGGGCGCCCGGCTGGAGGGCACCGCGGACCTCGCGCCGGCCGAGCTGCGCCGGGCCGTGTTCCCGCCCGCCCAGGGGGAGCGCAGCTACGAGGAGCAGCAGGTGGACGCCTTCCTGGACCGCGCCGTCCAGCTGCTCCTGGCCTCTCGCTGAAACAGGCTCCCCGAAGCCTCTGTGTATACATGCTGGACCGGACCTCGTCCAGAAACGCCGTTCCGTGTTCATCCTGACCCCCGAAAAGCAACTTTTGGGTGTCATGCCTTGCTCCTGTGCATACAACGGCCTAGTGTGGGCCACATCACATGAGGAGGTAGCCCATGTCCAACCAGCCACCCATCGACGCCGACGACCTCGTCGCCGACGTCGACTTCCCCGCGGCCCAGCGGTCGCCAGAGTTCCAGGAGCTGCGGAAGACCCACCGCGGCTTCGTCTTCCCGCTCGCCATCGCGTTCCTGGTCTGGTACCTGCTGTACGTGGTGCTCGCCATGTACGCGCCGCAGCTGTTCGCCATCCAGGTCATCGGCAACGTCAACCTCGGCGTCGTCCTGGGTCTGCTCCAGTTCGTCACGACCTTTGCCATCACGGGGGCCTACGTCTCCTTCGCCAACCGCAAGCTGGACCCGAAGGCCACGGCCATCCGGGAGCGTCTCGAGCCCAGCCTCGGCACCACCGGCGGCGTCCACGGACAGGAGAACTGACCGATGCACCAGCTGCACACCGCGCTCGCGCCCATGACGGCCGCCACCACGGAGACGGTCGGCACGCCCTGGATCAACATCTCCATCTTCGGCGCGTTCGTCGTCGTCACGATGGTCATCGTCCTCCGCGCCTCGAAGTCCACGTCCACGGCGGCCGACTACTACGCCGGCGGCCGCGGCTTCAGCGGCACCCAGAACGGCCTGGCCATCGCGGGCGACTACCTCTCGGCGGCGTCCTTCCTCGGCATCGTGGGCGCGATCGCCCTCCAGGGCTACGACGGGTTCCTCTACTCCATCGGCTTCCTCGTGGCCTGGCTCGTGGCGCTGCTGCTGATCGCCGAGCTGCTGCGCAACACCGGCAAGTTCACGATGGCGGACGTCCTGTCCTTCCGGTTGCGCCAGCGCCCCGTGCGCGTCGCGGCGTCCATCTCCACCCTGGCCGTGTCCGCGTTCTACCTGCTGGCCCAGATGGCCGGGGCGGGCGCCCTGGTGTCGCTGCTGCTGGGTATCAGCTCGCGGGTCGGGCAGTCGCTGGTCATCGTGGTCGTGGGCGTGCTCATGATCGTCTACGTCCTCGTGGGCGGGATGAAGGGCACCACCTACGTGCAGATCATCAAGGCGGTGCTCCTGGTCTCCGGCGTGGCGGTCATGACCGTCTGGATCCTGGCGCTCTACGGCTTCAACTTCTCCTCCCTGCTCGGTGACGCGGTCGCCGTCTCCGGCAACCCGGCCATCCTCGAGCCGGGCCTGAAGTACGGCGTGAGCGAGACCAGCAAGCTGGACTTCATCTCCCTGGGCCTGGCCCTCGTCTTCGGCGCGGCGGGCCTGCCCCACGTGCTGATGCGCTTCTACACGGTGCCCACGGCCAAGGAGGCCCGCACCTCGGTGGTCTGGGCCATCTCGCTGATCGGCCTGTTCTACCTGTTCACCCTCATCCTGGGCTTCGGCGCGGCGGCCCTGATCGGCGCCGAGCGGATCCAGGCGGCACCGGGCGGCGTGAACTCCGCGGCCCCGCTGCTGGCCTTCGAGCTCGGCGGGTCCCTGCTGATGGGCATCATCGCGGCGGTGGCGTTCGCCACGATCCTCGCGGTCGTCGCCGGCCTGGCCATCACGGCCTCGGCCTCGTTCGCCCACGACATCTACACCAGCGTGATCAAGAAGGGGAACTCCGATCCCCGCAAGGAGCTGAAGGTCGCGAAGACCACGGTGGTGGTCATCGGTCTCGTCTCCATCGCGGGCGGCATCGGCGCCCAGGGCCAGAACGTCGCGTTCCTCGTGGCGCTCGCCTTCGCGGTCGCGGCCTCGGCGAACCTGCCGACCATCCTGTACTCCCTGTACTGGCGGCGCTTCACCACCCGGGGCGCGGTCTGGTCCATGTACGGCGGCCTGATCATGTCGGTGGGCCTCATCATCTTCTCCCCGGTCATGTCCGGCACCGAGACGTCGATGATCCCGACGGCCGACTTCGCGTGGTTCCCGCTGCAGAACCCGGGCATCGTCTCGATCCCGGCCTCCTTCCTGCTCGGCTTCATCGGTTCCATGACGGAGCGCCGTCTCGAGGACCCGATCAAGCAGTCCGAGATGGAGGTGCGCTCCCTCACAGGCATCGGCGCCGAGAAGCCCGTCGCCCACTGACGGATTCCCCGCTCCCACCTGGGAGGATCCACCGGCCCGCCCGAAGCCCCGGCTTCCGGCGGGCCGGTCCGCGTCCGGGAGGAACGCGTCGATTGGCTAACGGGAACAGACAGGCGGCTGACCGTCGGCTAGGGTGAAGCGCAGAAGCAACCTCAGGGTATTCCTGGGATACTCGCCGGTTGCGTACAATAAAAGTCCCTCCCGGGACGGATAAGGAGCCATCATGGGAATCATCAGCTGGATCATCCTCGGCCTCATCGCCGGCGCCCTCGCCAAGCTCATCATGCCGGGCAGCCAGGGTGGCGGCATCATCGTCACGATCGTCCTCGGCATCGTGGGGGCCCTCCTCGGAGGCTTCCTCGGCTCGCTGATCGGCATCGGGGACCTGGAGTCCGCGTTCGACATCGGCACCATCATCACCGCCGTCGTGGGAGCCCTCATCGTGCTCTTCATCTGGGGCGCGGTCTCCGGCCGCAAGGGTCGCGCCACGCGCTGACCCACCCCCGTCGGTCGCCGAGGCCCCGTCCACCGTTCCCGGTGGACGGGGCCTCGGCCCGTTCCGGGCCGGCCGCAGGCACCCCCGGGGCACGGCACCGGGGACGGCCGCTGGGGGATACTGGGGCCATGACGCCCCCCGCCGCCTCGCCCCGCACCCGCCCGACACCCGAGCTGCGCGCCCTGGCCGCCGCCGGCCCCCGCCGGATCAGCGTCCTCGGCTCGACGGGCTCGATCGGCACCCAGGCGCTCGACGTCGTGCGGGCCGCCCGCGAGCTCGAGGGCGCGGACCCGTTCACCGTGGTCGCCCTCGCCGCCGGACCGCGGCACCTCGAGCTCCTCGCCGAGCAGGCCCTCGAGACCCGCGCCGCGCTCGTGGCGACCAGCGGCACCGCCCAGGACGCCGCCCGGCTGACCGGCCTCATCGCGGACCGGGCCGCGTCCGCCGGGGCCGGGGGATACCGCCCGGACGTCGTGCACGGGCCCGACGCCGCGTCCGCGGCCGCCGCCCACCCCGACGCCGACCTCGTGCTCAACGGGATCACCGGCTCCATCGGCCTCGCTCCCACGCTGGCGGCGCTGCGGGCCGGGCACCGGCTCGCCCTGGCGAACAAGGAGTCCCTGATCGCCGGCGGCGCCCTCGTCAAGGCCGCCGCCGCGGCCACCGGGGACCCGGACGCCCTGATCCCCGTCGACTCCGAGCACTCCGCGCTGGCGCAGGCGCTGCGCGGCGGCACCGCCGGGGAGGTGGACCGGCTCGTGCTGACGGCCTCCGGCGGGCCCTTCCGCGGCCGGTCCCGGGCGGAGCTCGAGGCGGTCACCCCCCGGGACGCGCTGCGCCACCCGACGTGGGACATGGGGCTGATGGTGACGACCAACTCGGCGACCATGGTGAACAAGGCCCTCGAGGTGCTCGAGGCCCACCTGCTCTTCGACGTGCCCCTCGAGCGCATCGACGTGGTGGTCCACCCCCAGTCGGTCGTGCACTCCATGGTCCAGTTCGTGGACGGCTCCACCCTCGCCCAGGCCTCGCCCCCGGACATGCGCCTGCCCATCGCCCTCGGCCTGGCCTGGCCGCACCGGGTGCCCGGGGCCGCCCTGCCGTGCGACTGGACGCGCGCCACGGAGTGGACCTTCGAACCCCTCGACCCGGTGGCGTTCCCCGCCGTCGAGCTCCTCAAGGCGGCGGGCGAGCGGGGCGGGACCTTCCCCGCCGTGTTCAACGCGGCCAACGAGGAGGCGGTGCACGCCTTCCACGACGGCCGGATCCGGTTCCCCGCCATCGTGGACACGGTCGAGGCGGTCCTGGGTGAGCACGACGACGACGGCCCGCTGGAGCTCGAGGCCGTGCTGGCGGCCGAGCGCTGGGCCCGCCGGCGGGCCCGCGAGGTCCTCGCGCGCTGACCGGGCCGGGGCCGGCCCCTCCGCACGTGCTAGTCTGTCGGGCGGATGACGAGTCCCAGCGTGCAGCCCTGGCTTGCTGGGCGGCAACCCTCTCCCGTAGTGGGGTGCCCCAGGTGAACCATCCGGCACCGGCCGACGACGGCCGGCGGCAAGTACGGTCCTACCGCGCACGCGCCCTCCGGCGCGCCCTCGACCGTGGCCGCCGGACCCGTTGGCCCCGGTGGAGACCTCCGACACCCCGGACCCACGGAAAGGCACCACATGCGATCGCAGCGCCTCCCCTTCCTCGCCCTGGCCACGACCCTCGGCCTCGCCCTCACCGCCTGCGGCGGCTCCGCCGGGGAGTCCTCCGGCGAGGGCGTGCTCGCCGACGACAAGGTCACCATCGGCGTGGTGGGCACCGACCCGACCCACGACGCCCTCCAGCGGGTGGCCGAGGAACAGGGCATCACCGTCGAGTACGTCGACTTCTCCGACTACAACCAGCCGAACCCCGCCACCGAGTCCGGTGACGTGGAGATGACCTGGTTCCAGCACGTCCCGTTCCTCGCCGACTACAACAACGCGGCCGGGGGCTCCATCACCCCGATCGGCTCGACCTCGATCTACCCGCTGGGCCTGTACTCCAACCAGTACGACTCCGTGGAGCAGTTCCAGGAGGGCGACGAGATCGCGGTGCCCAACGACGCCGTGAACCTCTCCCGGGCCCTGCTCGTGCTCGAGGCCGCAGGTCTCGTGGAGCTGACCGGCGACACCCTCATCCCCACCGAGCTCGACGTCGACACCGAGGCCTCCACGGTGCGCGTCACCCCGGTCTCCGCGGAGCAGACGGTGCTCTCGCTCGACTCGGTGGCCGGCTCGGTCATCAACAACGACTTCCTCTCGCGGGCCGACATCGACCCGCAGTCCGCGCTCGCCCAGGACGACCCCGAGTCCGAGGGCTCCCGCGCCTACGTCAACCTCTTCACCACCACGGAGGAGCTCGCCGACGACGAGACCCTCCGGCAGGTCGCGGACCTCTACCACGAGCAGGCCGTGATCGACGCCGAGATGGAGGAGACCAAGGACACCGCCGTGCCGCTGCAGCTGGAGCCGGAGGAGCTCCAGGAGCTGACCGCGCGCTACCAGCAGGAGCTGAAGGACCAGGAGCAGTGAGCGCGGCGGTCCCCGCCGGGCCGTCCGCACCCGGGCGCCCGGACGAGGTGCTCGTCTCCTTCCGCAACGTCTCCAAGACCTTCCGCACCGGCTCGGGGCGGGCGGCGCGCGAGGTGCTCGCGGTCGACGACGTCACCCTCGACGTCCGCCGCGGCGAGATCTTCGGCGTGATCGGCTACTCCGGGGCGGGCAAGTCCACCCTCGTGCGCCTGATCAACGGGCTCGAGCCCGTGTCCTCGGGCTCCCTGACCGTGGAGGGCTTCGAGGTGGCCGGCCGGCGCGAGACCGAGCTGGCGCCCGTGCGGCAGGAGATCGGGATGATCTTCCAGCAGTTCAACCTCTTCACCTCCCGCACCGTCGCCGGCAACGTCGAGTACCCGCTCAAGCGGGCCGGCTGGCCGAAGGAGAAGCGCCGGGCGCGGGTGGCCGAGCTGCTCGAGTTCGTGGGCCTCGCCGCCCGCGCCGGCAACTACCCGGAGCAGCTCTCCGGCGGGCAGAAGCAGCGCGTGGGCATCGCCCGCGCCCTGGCGACCAGCCCGAAGCTGCTCCTGGCCGACGAGTCGACGAGCGCCCTCGACCCGGAGACCACGCAGGAGGTGCTGCAGGTGCTGCAGCGGGTCAACCGGGAGCTCGGGATCACGATCGTGATCATCACCCACGAGATGGACGTGGTCCGCGCGATCGCCGACCGCGTGGCCGTGATGCAGGACGGGAAGGTCGTGGAGCACGGCTCCACCGTGGACATCTTCGCCCGGCCCCGCACCGAGACCGCCCGCCGCTTCGTCTCCTCCGTCCTGCACTCGGTGCCGGACGCCCGCGAGGTCGAGCGGCTGCGCCGCGCCCACCGGGGGCGCCTGGTGATCGTGGACGTCGGCGACGGCGTGGACATCGGCGGGGTGCTCTCGGACGGCGCCGCCCGCGGGGTCCGCTTCACCATCGCCTACGGCGGGATCAGCGTGCTCCAGGAGCAGTCGTTCGGGTCCCTGACCTTCGAGCTGACCGGCGCGGACACGGCCGTGCAGGCCGTGGTCGACGAGATGTCCCGCATCACGACCCTGAGAGAGGTGGCCGCGTGAACGACTGGTCCGTCCTGGGACCCGAGCTGCTGTCCGCGCTCGGGGAGACCCTCTACATGGTGGCGGTCACGCTGCTGCTCGCCGGCCTGCTCGGTCTGCTCGTGGGCGTCGGCCTCTACGTCACCCGCCGGGGCAACATCCTGGAGAACCGGGCGGTGCACGAGGGCCTCAACCTCGTGGTGAACTTCGTCCGGCCGATCCCGTTCATCATCCTGCTGGCCGCGCTGGGACCGGTGACCCAGGGGGTCGTCGGGACCCGGCTGGGGCCCAACGCCGCGATCTTCGCGATGACCATCGGGGCCATGTTCGCGGTGGCGCGCATCGTCGAGCAGAACCTCATGAGCGTGGACCCCGGGGTCGTGGAGGCGGCCCGCTCCATGGGCGTCTCCCGCGGCCGGATCATCACCACGGTGATCCTGCCCGAGGCGCTGGGCCCCCTGGTGCTCGGTTACACCTTCCTGGTCATCGGCATCACGGACATGTCGGCGATGGCCGGGGCCATCGGCGCCGGCGGCCTGGGCGACTTCGCCCTGCGCCTGGGCTACCAGCGGTTCAACGACGAGGTCACGTGGGCGGCGGTCGCCGTCATCGTGGTCCTGGTCCAGCTCGTGCAGGTGGTGGGCAACCGGCTGGCCCGCCGGATCCTGCGCCGCTGAGGCGCCCCGCCCCGCAGCCCACCGACGGCCGGTGCGCCTCCCTCCCGGGAGGGCACCGGCCGTCGTCGTGCCATGGTGCGCCGGGTGCCCGACGTCCAGGATGGTGGTGCAGACTGGTCCTCGCCGTGCCGAGCGCACGGCCCCGACGTCCCCGGCGCCCGCCGGGGTCCCTCGACGATCCCGGGAGGTCCGACGGATGGGTGTCGTGCTGTTCCTCGTGGGCGTGCTGCTGGCCGCCGCCGCCATCGCGGTCTCCATCGCCCTCCACGAGATCGGCCACCTCGTGCCGGCCAAGCTCTTCGGCGTGCGCGTCACGCAGTACATGGTCGGCTTCGGGCGCACCGTGCTCTCCCGCCGGCGCGGCGAGACGGAGTACGGGCTCAAGGCGGTCCCGCTGGGCGGCTACATCTCCATGGTGGGGATGTACCCGCCGGCGCGCGCGGGCTCGACGGCCCGCGCCTCGAGCACCGGCGTGTTCCAGCAGATGGCGGCCGAGGCCCGCGGCGGCGCCGCGGACCAGCTCCTCCCCGGGGACGAGGACCGCGTGTTCTACCGGCTGCCCGTGTGGAAGCGGATCGTGATCATGCTCGGCGGCCCGGTGATGAACCTCCTGCTCGGAACCCTGTGCCTGGCCGTCCTGCTCTCCGGCTTCGGGACGGCGACGCCCACCACGACGGTCGCGTGGGTGTCCGAGTGCGTGGTGGCCGCGGAGCGCCAGGCCGCCGGGCAGACCGAGTGCCGGCCGGAGGACCCCCAGGCCCCCGCGAACGCCGCTGGGCTGCGCCCCGGGGACGTCGTCACGGCCGTCGACGGCGCC
This sequence comes from Kocuria sp. GQ42, assembly GCF_059758435.1. Lineage (NCBI taxonomy): Bacteria > Bacillati > Actinomycetota > Actinomycetes > Micrococcales > Micrococcaceae > Kocuria > Kocuria sp. GQ42. Next base: position 460,976 of record NZ_JCAXEN010000002.1, read on the forward strand.
CCGGTCGGCTCCTGGGACGAGCTCACCGCCCGGATCCGGGACCGGGCCGGCGAGCGGATCCCGGTGGTGGTCGAGCGGGACGGCCGGACGGTGTCCGCGGCGCTGACCCCCATCCTCTCCTCGCGTCCCGTGCTGGACGACTCCGGCGTCGCCGTGTCCGGCGAGGACGGCGCCCCCCGCTACGAGGAGGTCGGGTTCATCGGCATCAGCCCCACCAGCGAGCCCGTCCGGCAGCCGCTGACCGCGGTGCCCGGGGCGGTGCTCGACGGGCTGCAGCAGATCGCCGGGGTGGTCCTGCACCTGCCGCAGCGGATCTACGAGGTGGGGGAGGCGGCGTTCTCCGACGCGCCCCGGGACCCGGACGGGCCGATCTCCGTGGTGGGGGTCGGCCGGATCTCGGGGGAGATCGCCGCGCACGAGGAGATCGCGCTGCGGGACAAGGCCGCCTCCCTCGTGGGCCTGGTCGGCTCCGTCAACCTGGCCCTGTTCGTCTTCAACCTGCTGCCGCTGCTGCCGCTCGACGGCGGGCACGTCGCCGGGGCGCTGTGGGAGGCGCTGCGCCGGGGGAGCGCCCGGCTGCTCGGCCGCCGCGACCCCGGCCCGTTCGACCCCGCCCGGCTGCTGCCGGTGACCTACGCCGTGGCCGTGCTGATGATCGGGATGTCCGTGCTGCTGATCTACGCGGACATCGTCAAACCGGTCCGGCTGTTCTGAGTCCGGGCCGGCCGGCGCGCCCCTGGGGCCGGCGGGCGTTCGGCGTGGGAGGAATCGCACCCCCGGCACCGGGGGCCGCCCGGGGGCATGGGGCACAATGGGAACCGGTGACGGGCCCGGCCAGCGGGTCCCGGCACCACCGCTCCAGCTCCTGCCCTCGATTCCTCGGAGGAACTCCTTGACCCCGGTCAGCCTCGGCATGCCCGCCGCGCCCCAGCCCGTCCTCTCCCCGCGCCGGAAGACCCGGCAGATCCGGGTCGGGTCCGTGGGCGTCGGCTCCGACTCGCCGGTGAGCGTGCAGTCCATGACGACCACCCCCACCACGGACATCAACGCCACCCTGCAGCAGATCGCCGAGCTCAACGCCACCGGGTGCGACATCGTCCGGGTGGCGTGCCCGTCCCAGGACGACGCCGACGCCCTGCCGATCATCGCCATGAAGTCCCCGATCCCGGTGATCGCCGACATCCACTTCCAGCCGAAGTACGTCTACGCGGCCATCGAGGCCGGGTGCGCGGCCGTGCGTGTGAACCCGGGCAACATCCGCAAGTTCGACGACCAGGTCGGCCAGATCGCCCGCGAGGCCAAGGCCGCCGGGGTGTCCATCCGGATCGGCGTGAACGCGGGCTCCCTGGACCAGCGGATCATGGACAAGTACGGCAAGGCCACGCCCGAGGCGCTCGTCGAGTCCGCCGTGTGGGAGGCGTCCCTGTTCGAGGAGCACGACTTCCACGACTTCAAGATCTCCGTCAAGCACAACGACCCGGTCACCATGGTCCGGGCCTACCAACTGCTCGCCGAGCGCGGCGACTGGCCCCTGCACCTCGGCGTGACCGAGGCGGGCCCCGCCTTCCAGGGCACCATCAAGTCCGCCACGGCCTTCGGCGCCCTGCTGTCCCAGGGCATCGGGGACACCATCCGGGTCTCCCTGTCGGCGCCGCCGGTCGAGGAGGTCAAGGTCGGCAACCAGATCCTGCAGTCCCTGGGCCTGCGCCCGCGCAAGCTCGAGATCGTCTCCTGCCCCTCGTGCGGCCGCGCGCAGGTCGACGTCTACACGCTCGCGGACGAGGTGACGGCGGGCCTCGAGGGGCTCACCGTCCCGCTGCGGGTGGCCGTGATGGGCTGCGTCGTCAACGGCCCCGGCGAGGCACGCGAGGCCGACCTCGGCGTGGCCTCCGGCAACGGCAAGGGCCAGATCTTCGTCAAGGGCGAGGTCGTGAAGACCGTCCCCGAGGACCTCATCGTGGAGACGCTGATCGAGGAGGCCAACCGCATCGCCGCCGAGATGGAGACGGACGAGAACGGGGAGACCACGGCGGGCAGCCCCGTCGTGAGCGTCAGCTGACGGGCCGGTGACGGGCGGGTGAGGACGCAGCGGAGGACGGCGCCGCGGCTGGTGCCGGCGGGGGAGGTCGATCCGGCCCAGCTGGACCGGCTGCTCGAGGCGGACCCCGTCGCCCACGCCTTCGTGGCCGCCCACGTCGAGTCCTACCGCGGGAGCCGGGGCTCGCGGATCCCGCCCGTGGTCGGCACCGCCGGGCCGGACGGTGAGCTGACCGGCGCGTGCTGGGTGGGAACGAACGTGGTGCCCGTGTCCCTGGACGGCCCGGGCCTGGACCTCGTCGGCGGGCACCTGCGGCGGGGCGGGTCCCGGCACGCCTCGCTGTTCGGGCCCGCCGAGCTGGTCCTCGGGCTGTGGTCCCGGGTGGAGCGCACCTGGCCCCGGCCCTTCGACCTGCGCCCCGTCCAGCCCCTGCTGGCCATCGACCGGGACCCCGCGCCCGCGCCGCACCCCGGCGTGCGCGTGGCCCGCCCCGAGGACCTGCCCGCCGTGCTCCCGGCGAGCGCCGCCATGTTCGAGGAGGAGGTCGGGTACTCCCCGTACACGGGCGGCGACCGCGGGTACCGGGACCGGGTCTCCGCGCTCGTCGAGGCGGGGCGCTGCCTCGTGCTGACCGACGACGGGGGCCGCGTGGTGTTCAAGGCCGACCTCGGCTCGGTGGCCCGCGGCGTGGCGCAGGTGCAGGGCGTGTGGGTGGACCCGGCGCACCGCGGCCGGGGGCTGGCGGTGCCCTGCATGGCGGCCGCCGTGCGCCTCGCCCGCCGGCGCACCCCGGTGGTCAGCCTCTACGTCAACGACTACAACGTCCGGGCCCTCGCCACCTACCGGCGGGTCGGCTTCGAGCGGATCGGGACCTTCGCCACCGTCCTGCTCTGAGCGCCCGGGGCCGCCGATCCCGGTGCGGCCGGGCCGGGCGGGGGGTGTAGATTTGACCGGAATCAGCGGCGCCGTCGGCGCCGCCCACCCTCTCGACGCCCGGGCCCGGCCGCACCACGCCGCGCTCCCCGGGAGAAACGGAGCCCTCGTGGCGCTGCGACTCTCCTCCCTGTTCCTGCGAACCCTCCGCGAAGACCCGGTCGACGCCGAGGTGGACAGCCACAAGCTGCTCGTCCGCGCCGGCTACATCCGCCGGGCCGCCCCGGGCATCTACACCTGGCTGCCGATGGGCCTGCGGGTGCTCGGGAAGGTCGAGCAGGTGGTGCGCGAGGAGATGGGCGCGATCGGCGCCCAGGAGGTGCACTTCCCGGCGCTGCTGCCGCGCGAGCCCTACGAGGTCACGAACCGCTGGACGGAGTACGGGGAGAACCTCTTCCGCCTGAAGGACCGCAAGGACGCCGACTACCTGCTCGCGCCCACGCACGAGGAGATGTTCACGCTGCTCGTCAAGGACCTGTACTCCTCCTACAAGGACCTCCCCGTCACCCTCTACCAGATCCAGGCGAAGTACCGGGACGAGGCCCGCCCCCGCGCCGGTCTCCTGCGCGGGCGCGAGTTCGTCATGAAGGACTCCTACTCCTTCGACGTCGACGACGCCGGTCTCGACGAGTCCTACACCAGGCACCGCGAGGCCTACGTCCGGATCTTCGAGCGCCTCGGCCTGCCCGTGGTCGCCGTCTCGGCCCAGTCCGGGGCCATGGGCGGCTCCCGCTCCGAGGAGTTCCTGCACCCCACGGTCATCGGCGAGGACACGTTCGTGCGCTCGCCCGGCGGCTACGCGGCCAACGTCGAGGCGGTGACCACCGTGGTGCCCGCGGAGGCCGATCCCGCCGGGGCCCCCGAGGCACGGGTGCTCGAGACCCCGGACAGCCCCACGATCGACACGCTCGTGCAGCGCTCGAACGAGCTGCACCCGCGCGCCGAGGGGCCCTGGACCGCCGGCGACACCCTCAAGAACGTGGTGCTCGCCGTCGTCCTGCCCGACGGCGCCAGGCGGCTCGTGGCGGTCGGACTGCCCGGCGACCGCGCCGTGGACCTCAAGCGCATCGAGGCCGGCATCGGCGCCGCCCTGGACGTCTCCGGCGAGGTGCTGGTGGAGCAGGCCGGCGACGAGGACCTGCGTGCCTGCCCGCTGCTGGTCAAGGGCTACATCGGGCCGGGGCTGTCCCTGGACCAGGCCGTGCTCGGCGAGAAGTCCTCGACCGGCATCCCCTTCTTCGTGGACCCGCGCGTGGTCCGCGGCACCCGTTGGGTGACCGGGGCGAACGTGGCCGGCCAGCACGTCTACGACCTCACGGCCGGGCGCGACTTCGCCTGGGACGGCGTCCTGGAGTGCGCCGAGGTCCGGGCCGGCGATCCCGCGCCGGACGGCTCCGGACCGCTCGAGGCGGCCCGCGGCATCGAGATGGGGCACATCTTCCAGCTGGGCCGCAAGTACGCGGAGGCACTGGGGCTGAAGGTGCTCGACCGCAACGGCAAGCTCGTCACCGTGACCATGGGCTCCTACGGGATCGGGGTCACCCGGGCGGTGGCCGCCCTCGCCGAGGCCTACCACGACGACAAGGGTCTGCTCTGGCCGCGCCAGGTCGCCCCCGCGGACGTCCACGTGGTCGCCACCGGCAAGGGCCCCGAGGTGCTGGAGGAGGCCGAGAAGGTCGTGGCCGAGCTCGAGGCGGAGGGGCTCGAGGTCCTCTTCGACGACCGGCCCAAGGTCTCCCCGGGCGTGAAGTTCGGCGACGCCGAGCTGCTCGGCGTGCCCACCGTGCTGGTGGTCGGCCGCGGCCTCAAGGACGGCGTCCTCGAGCTCAAGGACCGCGCGAGCGGCAGCAGCGAGGACGTGCCCCGGGACGGCGTCGCCGCCGTGGTCGCCGCCGCCGTGCGCGGCTGATCCCGTGCAGGGGCTCGGGGCCTCGGGCCTGGAGCAGATGGACCCCGGCGTCGTCGCCCTGCTGGTGGCGGCCGGGCTCGCCGCGGGCTTCGTCGACGCCGTGGTCGGCGGCGGCGGCCTGCTGCAGCTGCCCGTGGTGCTGATGGTCCCGGGGATCAGCCCCGTCCAGGCCCTGGCCACCAACAAGATGGGCTCCGTGTTCGGCACCGCGACGAGCGCGCTGACCTTCTACCGGCGCACGTCCCCCGACCTGCGCACCGCCCTGCCCATGGCGGGCGTCGCGCTGGTCGGCAGCTTCGGCGGGGCGGCGCTGGCCGCGTCCCTGCCCGAGGCGGTGTTCCGCCCGATCATCCTCGCCGCGCTGGTGGCCGTGCTCCTGTTCACCGTGGCCCGGCCCACCGTGGGGCAGCTGACCGAGCTGCGCCACAGCGGCGCGCGGCACTACGGCACCGCGATGGTGATCGGCACCGTCATCGGCTTCTACGACGGCGTGATGGGCCCGGGCACCGGCTCGTTCCTGGTCATCGCCATGATCACGCTGCTGGGCTACAGCTTCCTGGCCGCCAGCGCCAAGGCGAAGATCGTCAACCTCGCGACCAACGTGGGCGCCCTCGTGTTCTTCTTCGGCCACGGGTCGGTGCTGTGGGGCCTGGGGCTCGTCCTGGGGCTGTCCAACATGCTGGGCGGCTACCTCGGGGCGCGCACCGCGGTGGCCCGCGGCAGCCGCTTCATCCGGGTGGTGTTCCTCACCGTGGTCTCGCTGCTCATCCTCAAGCTGGGCGTCGACGTGCTGCGGGGAGCCTGAGCCGCCCCGCCGGAGCGTGGGTCACCGCGGCGGGTCGTCCCGGACCACGCCGGGCAGGGCGTCGACCTCCCCCGTGAGCCCGGCGCGCAGCCCGGTCGCGCGCTCGAGCGCCACGAGCGCCCAGCACCGGTCGCCGGCGTCCCCGCGGGCCAGCACGTGCGCGGCGGCCTCCTGCACGTCCCGGGCCGCCGTGTCCGCGACCCGGCCGGGGTGCTCCCGCACGTCCTCGGGCAGGACGTAGGCGCCCGCCGGCAGCCCGGGGTCCGCCGCGAGCACCCGCCGGGCGGACGGGGACCCCAGGAGCTCTTCGACGTCCGCCCGGGCCCGGGCCGCCAGCTCGGCGGGGACGGCACCGGCCGGGGCGGCAGCGTCAGGGGCGGCAGCGTCCGGGGTTGTCCCGGTGCGGGCGGCCAGCGCCTCGAAGGCGTAGCCGGCGCGGTCCAGCGCCGACCACAGGACGGCCCCGGGAGCGGCCGTCCCATCGGGGGCCGGATCCCCGGCGGCGTCGCACAGGTCGGCGCCGGCCGGAGCCGGGACCTGCGGGGCCGGAACCTGCGGGGCCGCGAGCTGCCGGGCCGCCGTGGCCCGCGAGACCGCCGCCGCGGCGAGCACCCGCGCCAGGGCGGGGTCCTCGGCGGCCAGGGCGTCCCCGGCGAGGGCCGTCGCCGTCGTCCGCAGCGCGGCGGACGCCGTGGCGCCCGATTCCGCGGCGTCCCCGGCGTCGCCGGTGCTGACGCCGTCGGTGCCGGTGCCGCCGGCGGGGGAGGGGCGCCCGGCCCGGGCAGCGGCGCTCGTGCGGCCGTCGGGCGCGGGACCGAGGGCCTCGAGCTGCCGGGCCAGGTCGGCGCGCACGTCCGCCCACGCGGCGGCGGGCGCCGGGGCCGGGGCGGGCGCCGCGAGCAGCGCCTCGGTGCCCCGCCACGCCTCGGCGCGCGCGACCTCGTCCGGGGGCACCGGCCGGGCGGAGTCCAGCCACCACGCCCCGGCGGCGCCGGTGGCGAGCAGGACCCCCAGCACCAGCGGGAGCACTCGGGGGGCGGGCGTGCGGGGATCGGTCACCGGTGGCTCCTGGGGGACGCGGCGGGGGACGGCGGAGGGCCGCGTTCATCATAGGATCTCCTGGACCGACCCCGACATCCCGACAGCACGAGGAGACCCCGTGAGCGAGCAGAGCACCCCCGGACCCGACGACCAGCGGCTGGCCGAGCTGATCGGCCCCGCGGTGGAGGAGTCGGGGCTCGTCCTGGAGCACGTCGCCCTGAAGCCCGCCGGCACCGGGCTCGTGCTGCAGGTGCTCGTGGACCTGCCGGAGGACAGCACCGACAGCGTGGACATCGACCGGATCGCCGCGGTCTCCCGGGCCGTGTCCGAGCTCCTCGACCGCACGGACCCCGTGCCGGGCTCGGCCTACGAGCTGGAGGTGTCCTCCCCGGGGGCCACGAGGGAGCTCGCGGCCCCGCGGCACTGGCGCCGCTCGATCGGACGGCTGGTGCGGGTCACCCCGGTGGAGGGCGAGAAGTTCACGGCCCGCCTGCTGGAGGTGGGCCAGGACGGCGTGGTCCTGCAGCGCAGCCACCAGGTGAAGAAGGGGATGCCGGCCCGGCTGCTCGAGCCGGAGCGCTGGGCCTTCGAGGCCGTGCGCCGGGCCAGGGTGGAGGTCGAGTTCACGGACTGACGGACCCGGCCCCGCCCGGCACGAGTGTAAGATGTGCCGTTGACGCCGCGGCGCCCACCGGCGCCGCGGTCCGCAGTGCGACGACAACCGAGTGCGACGACGAGTGCGCGAGCACGACCCGTGGCGGCGCCCCGTCATCCCCGACGGTGCGCTGCGCCGTCCCCGGGGCCGTCAGGTGAGGAAGGCCGGACATGGACATCGATATGAGCACCCTCCGACTGCTGGAGCGTGAGCGCGACATCCCCGTGGACCTGCTCATCCCCACCATCGAGCAGGCCCTCCTGCTGGCGTACCACAAGACCGCCGGCGCGCTGCCGGGAGCGCGCGCCGAGATCGAGCGCCGGACCGGCCACGTCACCATCTGGGCGCCCGAGCTGGACGAGGACGGCGAGGCGGTCGGGGAGTTCGACGACACCCCGGCCGGCTTCGGGCGGATCGCGGCCTCCACGGCCCGCCAGGTCATCCTCCAGCGGCTGCGCGACGTCGAGGACGACGCCGTCCTGGGCCACTTCAAGGGCCGGGAGGGAGAGATCGTCTCCGGGCAGATCCAGCAGGGGCACAACCCCCACATGGTCCAGGTCGACCTGGGCACCGTGGAGGGCGTGCTGCCCCCGCACGAGCAGGCCCCCGGCGAGAAGTACCCGCACGGCGCTCGCATCCGCGCCTTTGTCGTGGAGGTCAAGCGCGGCATGAAGGGCCCGTCCATCACGCTGTCCCGGTCCCACCCGGACCTGGTGCGCCGCCTGTTCGAGATGGAGGTGCCGGAGATCGCCGACGGCTCCGTGGAGATCATGGCGATCGCCCGCGAGGCCGGCCACCGCACCAAGATCGCCGTGCGCGCCACCCAGTCCGGGATCAACGCCAAGGGCGCCTGCATCGGGGAGATGGGCTCCCGCGTGCGCGCCGTGATGAACGAGCTGCACGACGAGAAGATCGACATCGTCGACTGGTCGGACGACCCCGCCCGCTGCATCGCCAACGCCCTGTCCCCGGCCAAGGTGACCCGGGTGACCGTGCTCGACGAGCGGGCCCGCTCGTCCCGCGCCGTGGTCCCCGACACCCAGCTGTCCCTGGCCATCGGCAAGGAGGGCCAGAACGCCCGCCTGGCCGCCAAGCTCACGGGCTGGAAGATCGACATCGTGCCCGAGTCGAAGGCCGCCGAGCGCCGCTGAGCCCCGCCGGGGCGGGACCGGCGCCCCCGCCCCGGGGCGGTCCCGGGATCCCGCGCGCCCCCGGTTTCGGCCCAGGGCGGTCCCCGGGATAGACTGGACAGCGGTCAGATCGTTGGTGGTCCCTGTCCGGCGCCCGCTCCCGGCCCGCACGGGACGTCCCCGACGTCCCGGCGCGAGACGAGGAGTACCGAGCGAGTGAGTGCAGACTCCCGTCGCACGTGCATCGGATGCCGGACCACCGAACACCCTGACCAGCTCGTACGTGTGGTGACCGAACCGACCGACAGCGGCCTCCGGGCCGTGGTCGACCGGGACGGCCGCCTCGGCGGTCGCGGAGCCTGGCTCCACCCCTCCCACGAGTGCCTGGACTCGGCCCTGCGCCGGCGCGCCTTCCGGCGCGCGTTCCGGGCGGTCGTGGACACGGAGGCGGTCGCTCCCGCACTGGACGCCCTGCTGTCCACGGGGGCAGCCCCGGCGACCGGACGCACGAGTGCCGACCACAGCCGTCCCCGGACGGCAGCCCGCGCGGTCCGACCGGACCGGTGACCACGTCCGTACGCGGGTGAAGAACTGGAAAGCGAGTCAGAGAACCGATGGAAAACCGATGAGTGCCCAGCGATGAGTGCTTCGTTGTGCTCTGCCAACGGCCTCCCGCGACCCCGCGCCGTCCTCGACGGCCGATGCTCCGGGAGCCTCAACGGAAAATAAGTGGTTCGTGCCTGTTTCGGTGCGGACCGAGACAGGAGAGAAGTGGCCAAGCCCCGCGTTCACGAGCTCGCGAAAGAGCTCGGAATAACGTCCAAGGAAGCGATTTCCACGCTTCAGACCCTGGGTGAGTTCGTCCGAGGCGCGTCCTCGACCGTCGAGCCGCCCGTCGCCAAGAAGCTGCGCTCCGCCCTCGCCGGCCGGGCGGAGAAGTCCGCCCCGGCGGCCCCGGCGCCCGCCGGCAAGCCCGCGTCCAAGCCCGGCGCCTCGTCCCGGCCCGGCACCTCCGCGCCCGCCCCGGGCCCGGCGGCCGCCAAGCCCGCCGAGAAGGCACCGGAGCGCACGCCCGAGAAGGCCGCCGAGCAGCGGCCGGCCGAGAAGGCGCCCGAGCAGCGCTCCGCCGAGCCGTCCTCGACCCCGGAGCGGTCCGCGCCGCAGCGCCCGGCGGCACCGGGCGCCAGGACCCCCGCCCCGGGCCCGCGCCCGGGCAACAACCCGTTCGCCAGCCAGCAGGGCATGGGCCGCAGCGGAGCGCCCCGTCCGGGCTCCGCCGCGCCGCGCCCCGGTGGCACCGCGCCCCGTCCGGGCTCGGCCGCGCCGCGCCCCGGTGCTCCCCGCCCGGCGGGTCCGCGTCCGGGCAACAACCCGTTCGCCGCCCAGCAGGGCATGCGCTCGGGCCGTCCCGAGCGTCAGGGCGGACCTCGTCCCCAGGGCCAGGGCCAGGGCGGTCCCCGCCCGCAGGGCCAGGGTCAGGGCGGTCCCCGTCCGCAGGGCCAGGGCGGCCCGCGTCCCCAGGGCGGTCCCCGCCCCGGCGGCGCACGTCCCAGCCCGAACATGATGCCCGGGCACACCACCGGCGTGGCCCCGATCGGCTCCCGGCCGGCCGGCGGCGGCGCAGGTCCCCGCCGCGGCGGTCCCGGCGGCGGCGGGGGCGGGTTCTCCCGTCCCGGCGGCGGCCCCGGCCGCGGCGGCCGCGGCGGCACCCAGGGCGCCTTCGGGCGCGGCGGTGCCCGCGGCAAGCAGCGCAAGTCGAAGCGGGCGAAGCGCCAGGAGCTCGAGCAGATGAAGGCCCCGTCCGTCGGCGGCGTCGCCGTTCCCCACGGCGACGGCACCACGGTGGTGCGTCTGCGCCGCGGCGCGTCCCTCACGGACTTCGCCGAGAAGATCAACGCGAACCCGGCCTCCCTCGTCACGGTGCTCATCCACCTCGGCGAGATGGCCACGCAGACGCAGTCCCTCGACGAGGAGACCTTCCAGCTGCTGGGCGCCGAGCTCGGGTACCGGATCCAGGTGGTCTCGCCGGAGGACGAGGAGCGCGAGCTCTTCGAGTCCTTCGACATCGACCTGGACGCCGAGGCCGCGGCCGAGGGCGAGGACGTCCTGGAGGCGCGCCCGCCGGTCGTCACCGTCATGGGCCACGTCGACCACGGCAAGACCCGCCTGCTCGACGCGATCCGCAACACGAAGGTGATCGAGGGGGAGGCCGGTGGCATCACCCAGCACATCGGCGCCTACCAGATCGAGACCGAGGTCGACGGCCAGGAGCGGCAGATCACGTTCATCGACACCCCGGGCCACGAGGCGTTCACCGCCATGCGTGCCCGCGGTGCCCAGGTGACGGACATCGCCGTGCTCGTGGTCGCCGCGGACGACGGCGTCATGCCGCAGACGGTCGAGGCGCTCAACCACGCCCAGGCCGCCGGCGTGCCGATCGTGGTGGCGGTGAACAAGATCGACAAGCCAGAGGCGAACCCGGAGAAGATCCGCGGCCAGCTCACCGAGTACGGCCTGGTCCCCGAGGAGTACGGCGGCGACACCATGTTCGTCGACGTCTCCGCGCGCCAGAACCTCAACATCGACGACCTGCTGGACGCGATCGTGCTGACCGCGGACGGCGCGCTCGAGCTCTCGGCGAACCCGAACAAGGGTGCCCGCGGCGTGGCGATCGAGGCGAACCTGGACAAGGGGCGCGGTGCGGTCTCGACCGTGCTCGTGCAGTCCGGCACGCTGCACGTCGGCGACGCGATCGTCGCCGGCGCCGCGTACGGCCGCGTGCGCGCCATGTTCGACGAGAACGGGCAGTCCGTCGAGGAGGCGGGTCCCTCGCGGCCCGTGCAGGTGCTGGGCCTCGACTCCGTGCCCCGGGCGGGCGACACGTTCCTCTCCACCCCGGAGGAGCGCACCGCGCGCCAGATCGCCGAGAAGCGCCAGGCGGCGGACCGCAACGCCCTGCTCGCCAAGCGCCGCAAGCGGATCACGCTCGAGTCCTTCGACGAGGCCGTGGCCGCCGGCAAGATCGACACGCTCAACCTCATCATCAAGGGCGACGTGTCCGGTGCCGTGGAGGCGCTCGAGGACTCGCTGCTCAAGATCGACGTGGGCGAGGAGGTCCAGCTGCGGGTCATCCACCGCGGCGTCGGCGCCATCACCCAGAACGACGTCAACCTGGCGACCGTGGACAACGCGATCATCATCGGCTTCAACGTCCGTCCCGCCGAGCGCGTGACGGACCTGGCCGACCGCGAGGGCGTCGAGATGAAGTTCTACTCGGTGATCTACAACGCCATCGACGACGTCGAGAGCGCGCTCAAGGGCATGCTCAAGCCGGAGTACGAGGAGGTGGCGCTCGGCACCGCCGAGATCCGCGAGGTGTACCGCTCCTCCAAGTGGGGCAACATCGCCGGTGCCTACATCACCAAGGGCACCATCCGCCGCAACTCCAAGGCCCGGCTCGTCCGGGACGGCAGCGTCGTGGCGGACAACCTCACCGTCGACTCGCTGCGCCGGTTCAAGGACGACGCGACCGAGGTCCGCGAGGGCTACGAGTGCGGTATCGGGCTCGGCTCCTTCAACGACATCCACGAGGGCGACCTCATCGAGACGTGGGAGATGCGCGAGAAGCCGCGCGCCTGACCCGTTTCGAGTCCCGCGCCCCGCGCGCGGGACACCCGCGGCGGCACGGGCGGGCCCAGCGCCCGCCCGTGCCGCCGCCCCCGTTCCAGCACCGTTCCCCGCCTCGTCGCCAGCACCGCGCCGAGCACCGCACCGCCCCGACCCGAGGAGCATCCACCATGGCTGACGCAGCACGCGCCGCCCGACTCGCCGACCGGATCAAGGTCGTCGTGGCCCAGGCGCTCGAGCGCCGGGTCAAGGACCCCCGGCTGGGCTTCGTGACCATCACGGACGCCCGCGTCACCAACGACCTCCAGCACGCCACCCTGTACTACACGGTGTTCGGCACCGCGGAGGAGCAGCAGAACACCCGGGCGGCCCTCGAGTCCGCCAAGGGCGTCCTGCGCAGCGAGGTGGGACGGAACATCACGGCCCGCCTGACGCCCACCCTGACCTTCGTCCCGGACGAGATCCCGGTCAACGCCTCCCACCTCGAGGAGGTGCTCCGCGCGGCCAAGGAGAAGGACGCCGAGGTCGCCGCCCAGGCCGCCGGGGCCAGCTGGGCCGCCGGCGAGGACCCCTACCGGAAGCCGGCCGAGGAGGACGACGAGTCCTCCCGGGACCGCTGAGCAGGCGGGGGCACCGGGGAAGTGACCCGCACGAAGCCTGACGTCCCGAGCCCGGACCCGTCCCTGCCGACGCCGTCCGGGCTCGTGGTCGTGGACAAGCCCGCCGGCTGGACCAGCCACGACGTCGTCGCCCGCGCCCGCCGCCTCGCGGGCACCCGCAAGGTGGGCCACGCCGGCACCCTGGACCCCATGGCCACGGGCGTGCTGGTGCTCGGCGTCGACCGGGCCACCCGCCTCCTGACCTGGGTGGTGGGCCGGGACAAGACGTACGCCGCGACGATCCGGCTCGGCCTGACCACCGTGACCGACGACGCCGAGGGGGAGGTCGTCGACGTCGCCGCCCCCGGGGCCGTGACCGCGATGGACGAGCACGCGGTGGCGGCCGGCGTCGCCCGGCTCACCGGGGACATCCAGCAGGTCCCCGCGAAGGTCAGCGCCATCAAGGTCGAGGGCCGCCGCGCCTACGCCCAGGTCCGCGCCGGGCAGGACGTGGAGCTCGCCGCGCGCCCCGTCACCGTCTCCGAGTTCGCCGTGCACCGGCTCGTGCGCACCGCCGACGACGCCGGGCGGGAGGTCCTCGACGTCGACGTCACCGTGACCTGCAGCTCGGGCACCTACGTCCGGGCCCTGGCCCGGGACCTCGGCGCCGACCTCGGGGTGGGCGGTCACCTGACCGCGCTGCGCCGCACCCGGGTGGGCGCGTGGACCCTCGAGGACGCGTCCACCCTCGAGGAGCTCGCCGCGGAGGTGGCCGCCGGCCGCCCGCTGCCCGTGACGAGCCTGGAGGAGGCCGCCGCCGGACTGTTCCCCGTCCGCCGGCTGACCGCCGCCGAGGCCCAGGACGTCGCCCACGGCCGCCGGATCGGTCCCAGTGCCGCCGGCGGCGCCGCGGGCCACGACGAGGACCGTGGTCAGGGCCACCGGGGGACTGCCCCGGACCAGGACGCCGTCACCGCCGGCTTCGCCCCCGACGGGCGTCTCGTGGCCCTGCTGTCCGACCGCGGCCACCGCGGCGAGCGCACCGCCAAGCCCGTGCTCGTCTTCCTGCCCGGGGAGCGGTTCCCCGTGCCCCCCGGGACCCCCCGGGAGGAGCGCTGATGCTGTGGGGCTACGACGGCTGGTTCTGGGCCGCGGTCCTGCTCGGCGCCCTCTCCTTCCTGGTGTGCGCCGTGCAGGCCGCACGCGGGCGGCGGCCCGACGACTGGACCCAGGGCTCCGTGCTGCTGCTCGAGGCGTTCCTGCTCGTCTACGCCGTGGGCACGGTCGTCATGCACGTGCGGGGGCCCGGGCCCACCGGATCGGCCCTCGAGTACTGGGGCTACCTGCTGACCGCCCTGCTCATCCCGGCGGGAACCTTCGTGTGGTCCCTCGTGGAGCGCTCGAGCTGGTCCAACTGGGTGCTCGCTGCCGCGGGGCCGGTGGTCGCCATCATGGTCTACCGCATGAACTACATCTGGTACTACCAGTGAGCCCCGGACCCCGGACCGGCTCCCGGCCCGCCACGACCCCGCAGGAGAGGCCCCGATGACGCACGACCGCCCGCAGGACGGCCCCACCCGGCTGCAGCGGCGTTTCGGGCCCCGCGCCGCCGCGGCGCGCGGCGACCGCAAGTCCTCGGGCTTCGGCCGGCTGGTCGTCGTGGTCTACGCGGTCTTCTCCCTCTCCGCCGGTGTCCGCTCGCTCTACCAGATCGCGACGGACTTCCAGGCCGCGCCGCTGCCGTACCTGCTCTCCGCGTTCGCCGCGGCCGTCTACGTGGTGGCCACCGTGGCCCTCGCCCGGCCCGGCCCCCGCTGGCACCGGCTGGCCACGGCCGCCGTGGCCGTGGAGCTGCTCGGCGTGCTCGGCGTGGGCCTGCTCTCGGTGCTCGTCCCGGAGCTGTTCCCCGAGGCCAGCGTGTGGTCCCACTTCGGGCAGGACTACGGCTACGTCCCGCTCGTGCTGCCGGTGGTCGGCCTCGCCTGGCTCCGCCGGTCCCGGCCCCGGGGCGGGCGGGCACCCGCCTGAGCGCCCGTCCGTCCCGCGCGGCCCACCGGCACGCACCGGGTAGGCTCGGTCGCGGGCCGGAGCGCCCCGTGCCGCACGCCTCCCGAAAGGATCCCCGCCGATGCCCGTACGCCCCGACGGCGCCGAGGACTACGACGTCCCCGTCCTCACCGACGGCACCGTGGTGCTGCGCCGGCTCGAGGAGCGCGACGTCCCGCAGCTGGCCCGCAACTGCGCGGACCCCGCGGCCGCGGAGTTCACCACCGTGCCCCTGGGCTACACGGAGGCCGATGCGCGCTGGTACGTCGACGAGTTCGTCCCCGCCGCCTGGCGCGCCGGCCGCGAGTACAACTGGGCGGTCGCCGACGCCCGGACCGACCTGCTGCACGGGACCGTGGGGCTCAACGCCCTGCGCGGGACCACGGCGGACATCGGGCTCAACTTCGGCCCCCACGCCCGCGGCACCGGCGCCGCCGAGGCCGCCTGCCGGCTGCTGCTCGAGCACGCCTTCGCGACCCTGGGCCTCACCTATGCTTACTGGATGGCGAAGGTCCCCAACTGGGCCAGCCGCAAGCTCGCCTGGAGGCTCGGCTTCCGCTCCCCGGTGCGGATCGACGGGTTCATGGAGCAGCGCGGCGCCTCGGTGGACGCCTGGATCCTGACCCTCGGCGCGGAGGACCCCCGCTCCCCGCAGGCCCCGTGGGACGGCCCGCCGTCCCCGGCCGCCGCCCCCGCGGAGGGGCCCGGCGACCCGCACCGGCCCGTGCCGCCCCGACCCTGACCTGCCTGTTCCGTTCCTGCGAGGAGAAGCGTGTTCCGCTGGCGAGATCTCTCTGACGTCCCCCCGGGCTTCGGCCCGTCGGTCGTCACCATCGGCAATTTCGACGGTGTCCACCGGGGCCACCAGCGGGTGCTGTCCCAGCTCGTCGACTCCGCCCGCGAGCTGGGCTGGGCCTCGGTGGTCGTGACGTTCGACCCGCACCCCGCGCAGGTGCACCGCCCCGGCAGCCACCCGGGACTGATCATGGGCACCGAGGACAAGCTGGACGCCCTCGAGCGCACCGGCGCGGACGCCGCCCTCGTGCTGGAGTACACCCTGGATTTCGCGGCCCAGTCCACCGAGCAGTTCGTGCTGGGCACCCTGGTGGGCCCGCTCGGCGCGCGCTGCCTCGTGGTGGGCGAGGACACCCGCCTGGGCAAGGACAACACCGGCAACATCGACACGCTCCGGGAACTGGGGGAGCGCCACGGGTTCGAGGTCCGCGTGGTCGACGACCTGCTCGACCCGCTGCACGAGCAGCACCCGGAGCACGCCCCGGCCGTGACCTCGGCGGGGGAGCGGCGCTGCTCCTCCACGTGGATCCGCGCCTGCCTGCAGGCGGGGGACGTGCGCGCGGCCGCCCGGCTGCTCGGGCGCCACCACCGGATGCGCGGGGAGGTGGTGCACGGGGCCGCCCGCGGGCGGGAGCTCGGCTATCCCACGGCCAACCTGTCCCCGGACGCGGCCGGGTTCGTCCCCGCGGACGGGGTGTACGCCGGGTGGCTGCTCGACGCCCACGGCACCCGCTGGCCCACCGCGATCTCCGTGGGGTCCAACCCGACGTTCGAGAACGTGCCCCGGCAGGTCGAGGCGCACGTCATCGACCGCCCCGAGGAGCGGGTCGAGGACTTCGACCTCTACGGCCAGGAGGTGGTCGTGGAGTTCGTCGCCCGGCTGCGCGGGATGGTCGCCTACGAGGGCGTCGACAAGCTCGTGGCCCAGATGGACGACGACGTCGAGCGCACCCGCGGCATCCTGGCCGCCGAGGCCTGAGCCCCGGCGGCCGGGCCCCTACATCTCCTCGTGCTCGTTCGGGTCGAACCCCGACCCGCTGATCCCCGTGTGCAGCATCTGCAGCCGGTGCATCTGCTCCTCGTCCAGCTCCCAGTCGAAGACGTCGAGGTTCTCGGCCATGCGCCGGGGGTCGGAGCTCTTCGGGATCGGCACGTTGTGTGACTGCAGGTGCCAGCGGAGGACGACCTGGGCCGGGGTGCGGCCGGTCCGCCGGGCGATCCGCGCGATCCACTCGTGCTGGAGCAGGTCGGTCTTGCGGCCCAGCGGGGACCAGGCCTGGGTGATGATGCGGTGCTCCGCGTGGAACTCCCGCAGCCGCTCCTGCTGGTACTGCGGGTGCAGCTCCACCTGGTTGACGGCCGGCGTCTCGCCGGTCTCCTCGACCAGGCGCCGGATGTGGGCGGGCGTGAAGTTGGACACCCCCACCGAGCGGACGAGCCCCTCCTGCCGCAGCTCCAGCATCGTCCGCCACGTCTCGACGTACCGGCCGACCGACGGGTTCGGCCAGTGGATGAGGTACAGGTCCACGTGGTCGGTGCCCAGCCGCCGCAGGGAGCCCTCGAGCGAGCGGCGCACGGAGTCCGTGCCGTGGTCCCGGCCCGGCAGCTTGGTGGTGAGGAACAGCTCGTCGCGCGGCACCCCGGCCGCTGCGATCGCGCGCCCCACGCCCGTCTCGTTGCCGTAGTTGACCGCGGTGTCGACCATCCGGTAGCCCAGCATGAGGGCCTCGGCGACGTCGGCCTCGGCCCCGGCGTCGTCCATCGGGTAGGTGCCCAGCCCGATCGCGGGAATGCGCCGGCCGTCCCGCATCGTGTGCGTGCGGTCGGCGACCGCCGGGCCCCGCCCGTCCTTCTCGTCCTTGCTCACGCGCTGCTCCTGCTCGTCTCGTCCTGCTCGTCCACGTGCTGCCGGCCCGGTCCTGCCCGGCCCGGACGGCCGTGCGCCGGGACCCCGCCGTCGTGTCCCTCCCATCTTGGCCCACCGGCCGGGGGAGGCCCAGCGCAGCGCGCCGCGCTGCGCGGGGGTGGGGCGGCGCGCCCGGGTCCGCTAGACTGGACGGCGGTCCGACTGCAGTCCGTGGTTGTCGGACCCCCGGGGAGTCCCGGGACCCGGCGACGAGCCCGTCGTCCGGGCCGCACGGTACTGACTCGAACGGAGTTACACGTGGCACTCGACGCCGCCATCAAGCAGGAGATCATCAAGGACTTCGCCACCCACGAGGGCGACACCGGTTCGCCCGAGGTGCAGATCGCGGTCCTGACCCGCCGGATCGCCGATCTGACGGAGCACCTGAAGCAGCACAAGCACGACCACCACACCCGCCGCGGCCTGATGGCCCTGGTCGGTCGCCGTCGCCGCATGCTGACCTACCTGCGCGACACCGACATCACGCGCTACCGCACGCTCATCGAGCGGCTCGGCCTGCGCCGCTAGTCGGCACCCGGCGGCGTCCGCCCGGCAACGGGAGGACGCCGCCGAGCACCGGGCCCGCACGGCACAGCAGCCGGGCGGACCCCCCGCACCACCAGAGACAGCACCATCGAACACCAGACGGGGCCACCGCGCCGATCATTCGCGGTCCTCGGTAGTGATCTCCGGACACCGGACGGCCCCCCGCGGCCCCGGACCTTCCGTGGATCTCGATCGAAGACCGGGTGACGCGCGGACGGTCCCGCCGACACGAAACGGAGGTGACCCTTGGAGGGTCCCGAGATCCAGTACGCCGAAGCCGTCATCGACAACGGCTCCTACGGAAAGCGCGTCGTGCGCTTCGAGACCGGCCGCCTCGCCAAGCAGGCCGCCGGCTCCACCCTCGTCTCCATCGACGAGGACACCACCATGCTCGCCGCCACCACGGTGGGCAAGTCCCCCCGCCAGGGCTTCGACTTCTTCCCCCTGACGGTCGACGTCGAGGAGCGGATGTACGCGGCCGGGCGCATCCCGGGCTCGTTCTTCCGCCGCGAGGGCCGCCCCTCCACGGACGCGATCCTCACCTGCCGGCTCATCGACCGCCCGCTGCGCCCCGCCTTCGGCAAGGGCATCCGCAACGAGGTGCAGGTCGTCGTCACGATCCTGTCCATGAACCCGGACGAGATCTACAACACCGTGGCGATCAACGCCGCGTCGATGGCCACGACCCTGTCCGGGATGCCCTTCCAGGGCCCCGTCGGCGGCGTGCGCGTGGCGCTCATGGCCGGCGAGAACGGCCAGCACCAGTGGGTGGCCTTCCCGAAGCACTCGCAGCTCGAGAACGCCGTGTTCGACATGGCCGTGGCCGGCCGCGTCGTCACCGGCAAGGACGGCACCGAGGACGTCGCGATCATGATGGTCGAGGCCGAGGCCACCGACAACTCCTGGAACCTGATCAAGAACAACGGCGCCGTGGCCCCCACCGAGGAGCTCGTGGCCCAGGGCCTCGAGGCCGCCAAGCCGGCCCTCAAGGCGCTGTGCGACGCCCAGGCCGACCTCAAGGCCCGCGCCGGCAAGCCGGAGATGGAGCTGCCCCGCTTCGGCGGCTTCGGGGACGACGTCAAGGAGGCCGTCGCGGCCTCCGTCGGCACCCGGCTCGCCGAGGTGTACTCGATCGCCGACAAGCAGGAGCGCGAGACCGCGACCGACGCGCTGCACCAGGCGACCCTGGCCGAGCTCGCCGGCGAGGACGGGCCCTTCGCCGACCGCAAGGACGAGGTCAACGGCGCCTACCAGGCGCTCACCAAGCAGACCGTGCGCCAGCGGGTGCTCACCGAGCAGGTGCGCATCGACGGCCGCGGCCTGACGGACATCCGCCAGCTCACCGCCGAGGTCGAGGTCCTGCCGCGCGTGCACGGCTCCGCGATCTTCGAGCGCGGCGAGACCCAGATCATGGGCGTGACCACGCTGAACATGCTGAAGCTGGAGCAGCAGATCGACTCGCTGTCCCCGGTGAAGCACAAGCGGTACATGCACCACTACAACTTCCCGCCGTACTCCACCGGCGAGACCGGTCGCGTGGGCTCCCCGAAGCGCCGCGAGATCGGCCACGGCGCCCTGGCCGAGCGGGCCATCACCCCGGTGCTGCCCTCCCGCGAGGAGTTCCCCTACGCGATCCGGCAGGTCTCCGAGGCGCTGAGCTCCAACGGCTCCACGTCGATGGGCTCCGTCTGCGCCTCGACCCTGTCGCTGCTCAACGCCGGTGTGCCGCTGCGCGCACCGGTGGCCGGCATCGCCATGGGCCTGGTCTCGGACGAGGTGGACGGGGAGACCCGCTACGCCGCGCTGACCGACATCCTGGGCGCCGAGGACGCGCTGGGCGACATGGACTTCAAGGTGGCCGGCACCTCCGAGTTCGTGACCGCGATCCAGCTCGACACCAAGCTCGACGGGATCCCCTCCTCGGTGCTGGACGCCGCGCTGACCCAGGCCCGCGAGGCCCGGCTGCACATCCTCGGGGTGCTGAACGCGGCCATCGACCGGCCGGACGAGATGAGCGAGTTCGCCCCGCGCGTGATCTCCGTGACCGTCCCCGTCTCCAAGATCGGCGAGGTCATCGGCCCGAAGGGCAAGATGATCAACCAGATCCAGGAGGACACCGGCACCGACATCTCGATCGAGGACGACGGCACCGTCTACATCGGCGCCACCGACGGCCCCTCGGCCGAGGCGGCCCGCGCGGCGATCAACGCGATCGCCAACCCGCAGGTCCCGGAGGTCGGCGAGCGCTACCTGGGCACCGTGGTCAAGACCACGACCTTCGGCGCCTTCGTCTCCCTCACCCCCGGCAAGGACGGCCTGCTGCACATCTCGGAGTTGCGCAAGCTCAACGAGGGCAAGCGCGTCACCGACGTCGAGGACGTCCTCGGCGTCGGCCAGAAGGTCCAGGTCGAGATCACGAAGGTCGACGACCGCGGCAAGCTGTCCCTGGCCCCCGTGGTCGCCGAGGAGCCGAACGTCTTCCCCGAGGACGACGACGCCACCGAGGCCTGAGCCGGGCCCGTCCCGCGCACAGCACCGCACGAGCACAGAAAGCAGCACAGCTGGATGACGGCAGTCGATCTGCCGCTGGAGGCGGGCGACCGCGGCCCGGGGAGCACCCCCGGCCCGGACGCCCGCCTCTCGGCGGTTCCCCGCAGTTCCCCCTCCGCGGCGGCCGCGGCCCTGACCACGGCCGCCGCGGGGTTCAGCCACACCCTGCACGAGGGCGCCGGCGGCAACGTGGTCCGTCGCACGGTCCTGCCGTGCGGCACCCGGGTGGTCACCGAGCGGATGCCCGCCCAGCGGGCCGTGACGGTCGGCTTCTGGGTCGGCGTCGGATCCCGCGACGAGCAGCCCGGCCGTCTGGGCTCCACGCACTTCCTCGAGCACCTGCTGTTCAAGGGCACCGAGCGGCGCTCGGCGCTGCAGATCGCGGAGGCGTTCGACGAGGTGGGCGGGGAGTCCAACGCCGCCACGGCCAAGGAGCACACGTGCTACTACGCGCGGGTCCTGGCCGAGGACCTGCCGATGTCGATCGACGTCATCACCGACATGGTGACGTCGGCCGCCCTGGACCCGGACGAGCTCGAGCGGGAGCGGGGGGTCATCCTCGAGGAGCTCGCGATGGACAAGGACGACCCCGAGGACGTCGCCTTCGAGGAGTTCACCCAGCGGGTGCTGGGGGTCCACCCTCTCGGCCGGCCCATCGGCGGGACCCCCGAGGAGATCCTCGCGGTGCCCCGCGACGCGGTGGTCGAGCACTACCGCCGCCACTACCGGCCCGAGGGCCTCGTGGTCACGGCCGCCGGCGGCCTCGAGCACGACGTCGTCGTCGCCCTCGTCGCCGAGGCCCTCGAGCGCGCGGGCTGGGACCCGGCCGCCCCGGCGGCCCCCCTCCCGCGGCGCGAGCGCACCCCCGCGCCGCTGGAGCCGGTCTGGGGCGAGCACTTCCTGGAGCGGCCCGTGGAGCAGACCAACGTGGTCGTCGGCCGGCCCGGGCTCGTGGCCGGGGACGACCGCCGCTTCGCGATGACCGTGCTCAACGCGGCCCTGGGCGGCGGGATGTCCTCCCGCCTGTTCCAGGAGATCCGCGAGAAGCGCGGCCTGGCCTACAGCACGTTCTCCTTCTCGGGCGCGTACTCGGACGCCGGCTACTTCGGGATGTACGCCGGGTGCCTGCCCGCGCGCACCGACGAGGTCCTGGCGCTCATGGCCGGCGAGCTGGAGACGCTCGCCCGGGACGGCATCGGGGCGGACGAGCTGCGCAAGGTCGTGGGACAGCTGGGCGGGGGCACCGTGCTCGCCCTCGAGGACACCGGGTCCCGGATGTCCCGGCTGGGCTCCGCGGAGCTGAAGTCCGGGGAGTTCCTCGACATCGACGAGTCCCTGGACCGGGTCCGCTCCGTGACCCCGGAGCAGGTCCGGGAGCTCGCGGGGTGGCTCGCCGAGGGCCCGGTCGTGACCACCATCGTGGCGCCCACCCGCCGCTGACCGCACGCCGCCGCCGGGAGCCGGCGGCGGCGCCACCCCTCCCGTGACCTAGAGTTGGAGCCATGACCGAGCGCACCGCCCCCGTGACCACCGACGCCCCGCCGTCCGCCCCCGCCGCGCTGCGCGTCGCCGTGCTCGGCGCGCGCGGCCGGATGGGCAGCGAGGCCGTGCAGGCGGTGCGCCGCACCGAGGGCCTCCAGCTCGTCGCCGAGCTCGGCCGGGAGGACTCCCTCCAGGCCCTGGTCGCCGCCGGCGCGGAGGTCGTGGTCGACCTCACGGTCCCCTCCGCCACGGAGGCCAACGTCCGCTTCGCCGTGCAGCACGGCATGCACTGCGTCGTGGGCACCACCGGCTGGGACGCCGAGCGGCTGGACCGGCTCGAGGCGCTGCTGGCCGAGCACCCCGGGGTGGGGGTGCTCGTCGCCCCCAACTTCTCGGTCGGCGCGGTGCTGGCCATGCGCTTCTCCGCGCAGGCCGCCCGGTTCTTCGAGTCCGTCGAGATCGTCGAGCTGCACCACCCGGAAAAGGTGGACGCCCCCTCGGGCACCGCCGCCCGCACCGCCGCCCTCGTCGGGCAGGCACGGCGGGCCGCAGGGGTCGCGCCGTCGCCGGACGCCACGGAGCAGGACCCGGGCGGGGCCCGCGGCGCGCTCGTGGAGGACGTCCGGGTGCACTCCGTGCGCCTGCGCGGGCTCGTCGCCCACCAGGAGACGCTGCTGGGCGGCGTCGGCGAGCAGCTCACCATCCGGCACGACTCCTTCGACCGCATCTCCTTCATGACCGGCGTGGTGCTCGGCGTCCGGGAGGTGGGCTCCCACGAGGGGCTCACGCACGGGCTCGAGGGCTACCTCGACCTGGGGCTGTAGCGCCGATGGACTCCATCCGGGCCTGGATCTGGGGCCTGCTCGCGGCGGCCCTGCTGACCCTGTGGCTGCTGCCCGTCCCCGGCGGCTCGAAGCTGTGGATCCTCGCCGTGCTCGTCTTCGCGGGCGTCTTCACGCTCCTGGAGTCGACGAGCAAGGCGAAGCTGCTCGCCGCGGCCATGGTGACGCTGCTCGTCGTCTACCTGGGCCTGAGCCTGCACCGCGCGGTGCTGCTGCTGGGCACGGACGGCTGGATCGCCAAGGCCTTCGGCGTCGCCATGCTGGTGCTCCCGGCCGTGGGCGTGTGGGCGCTGGTGCGCGAGGTCCTGTTCGGGGTCCGGACCGAGCAGCTCGGCCGGACGCTGCACGCGGAGGGCGGGCTGCCGCCCGACGACCTCCCGCGCACCCCCGGCGGGCGCATCGTGCGCGAGGCCGCCGACGAGCGCTTCGGGGCCGTCCGGGCGCAGACCGAGGCGGACCCGGGCGACTGGCGCAACTGGTACCGGCTCTCCCTGGCCTACGCGGCCGCCGGGGACCGGACCCGCGCCCGCTCCGCGATGCGCGACGCCGTGGCCCTCTCCCGCGGGCGCGCCGCCCGCAACGTGGAGCCCGCCGACCCCCCGGGCGAGGGCCGGGCCTGACCGTGGCGGCGAGTCCCCGCCGCCCGCCCGCCGGTGGCCCCGCCGAGGAAGCGGTAACCTGGCACCCATGACTGCCAACGCCTCGCCCTCCTCCGCCGACCTCCCCGCGACCCGGTCCGAGCCCCTGTTCGGGACGCTGCTCACCGCGATGATCACCGTCTTCGCCGCGGACGGGTCCGTGGACCTGGACGCCACCGCGGCCATGGCCGTCCAGCTCGTCGACGACGGCTGCGACGGTCTCGTGGTGTGCGGCACCACGGGGGAGTACTCCACCATGACCGACGAGGAGAACCTCTCCGTGTTCCGCGCGGTCAAGGAGGCCGTCGGCTCCCGCGTGCCGCTGCTGGCGGGCACCGGCTCCAACGACACCGAGCACTCCCGCTACCTCTCCCGCGCGGCCGAGAAGCTCGGCATGGACGGGCTGCTCATCGTCACCCCGTACTACAACAAGCCCTCCCAGGCCGGCGTCGAGGCCCACTTCCGCAGCCTCGCGGACTCCGTGGACCTGCCGATCATGCTCTACGACATCCCCGGCCGCGCCGGCATCCCGATCGCCACCGAGACCCTCGTCTCCCTGGCCGGGCACCCCAACATCGTGGCCGTCAAGGACGCCAAGGCGGACCTGGTCGCCGCGACCCGGGTGCTGGCCGAGACCGACCTGCTCTACTACTCGGGCGACGACGGCCTGACCCTGCCCTGGATGGCCATCGGCGCCGCCGGGCTCATCGGCGTCACCACCCACGTGGCCACCGCCCGGTACCGCGAGCTCGTCGACGCGGTCCGTGCCCAGGACCTCGCCACGGCCCGGCGGATCAACGCCGAGCTCGAGCCCGTCGTCCGCGCCACGATGACCCGCGCCCCCGGCGCCGTCGCGGCGAAGACGATCCTCATGTGGCAGGGCCGGCTGCCGCACAACACCGTGCGGCTCCCGCACGTCCCGCCCACGGAGGCCGAGGCCGCCCTGATCCGCGCGGACCTGCGGGGCTCGGTCGTCGCCGAAACCCTCCTCGAGACCATCGACTGACGAAAGGGGTCCCATGACCCAGTGGCACACCGACCTGTCGGCTCCCCCCGCCCTCGGCAAGGACGTCCTGCGCGTCGTCCCACTGGGCGGGCTGGGCGAGGTCGGACGGAACATGACGGTGTTCGAGATCAACGGGCAGCTGCTCGTGGTCGACTGCGGCGTGCTCTTCCCCGAGGAGACCCAGCCGGGCGTGGACCTCATCCTCCCTGACCTCAACCACATCGTCGACCGGCTCGACGA
This sequence comes from Kocuria sp. GQ42, assembly GCF_059758435.1. Classification (NCBI taxonomy): domain Bacteria; kingdom Bacillati; phylum Actinomycetota; class Actinomycetes; order Micrococcales; family Micrococcaceae; genus Kocuria; species Kocuria sp. GQ42. Next base: position 485,764 of record NZ_JCAXEN010000002.1, read on the forward strand.
CGTCGTGGCCGTGGTGCTGACCCACGGCCACGAGGACCACATCGGCGCCGTCCCGTACCTGCTCAAGCGCCGCCCCGACATCCCCGTGATCGGCTCCCGGCTGACGCTCGCGCTCATCGAGGCGAAGCTCCAGGAGCACCGGATCAAGCCCTACACCATGGCGGTGCGGGAGGGGCAGGTCGAGCGGCTCGGCGAGTTCGAGTGCGAGTTCGTGGCCGTCAACCACTCGATCCCGGACGCCCTCGCGGTGTTCCTGCGCACGAAGGCCGGCACCGTCCTGCACACGGGCGACTTCAAGATGGACCAGCTGCCGCTCGACGGCCGGATCACCGACCTGCGCCACTTCGCCCGGCTGGGGGAGGAGGGCGTGGACCTGTTCCTCACCGACTCCACCAACGCCGAGGTCCCCGGGTTCACCCCCACGGAGAAGCACATCGGCCCCGTCCTCGCGGACGTGATCGGGCGCGCCCCGAAGCGCGTGGTCGTGGCGTCCTTCTCCTCGCACGTCCACCGCGTGCAGCAGGTGCTGGACGCGGCCGCCGAGCACGGGCGCAAGGTCGCTTTCATGGGCCGGTCCATGGTGCGCAACATGACCATCGCCGAGAAGCTGGGCTACCTGGAGGTCCCGCCGAACACCCTGATCGACCAGAAGCGGATCGACGAGCACGCGGACTCGAAGCTGGTCATCATGTGCACCGGGTCGCAGGGGGAGCCGATGGCCGCGCTGTCCCGGATGGCCAACGGCGACCACAAGGTCCAGCTCACCGAGGGCGACACCGTGATCCTCGCGTCCTCGCTCATCCCCGGCAACGAGAACTCGGTCTTCCGCATCATCAACGGGCTCATGCGGCTGGGCGCCAACGTGGTCCACAAGGGCACCGCCAAGGTGCACGTCTCCGGGCACGCCGCCGCGGGCGAGCTGCTGTACTGCTACAACATCGTGGAGCCCGGCTACGTCATGCCGGTGCACGGCGAGGTCCGCCACCTCATCGCCAACGGCAAGCTCGCCGAGGAGACCGGCGTGCCCTCCGACCACGTGCTCCTGGCCGAGGGCGGCACCGTGGTGGACATGGCCGACGGCGAGGCGCGGATCACCGGCCAGGTCGAGTGCGGCTACGTCTACGTGGACGGCTCCTCCGTGGGCACCATCACCGACGCCGACCTCAAGGACCGGCTCGTGCTGGCCGAGGAGGGCTTCATCTCCGTCATCACCGTGGTGAACCGGGACACCGGCAAGGTCGTCACCGGCCCGGACGTGCACGCCCGCGGCGTGGCCGAGGACGACAGCGTGTTCGACGAGATCAAGCCGAGGATCACCGCCGCGCTCGAGGACGCCATCAACCACTCGGGCAAGAACCACACCACCCAGCAGCTCCAGCAGGTGGTGCGCCGCACCATCGGCTCCTGGGTCAGCCGCCGGCTGCGCCGCAAGCCCATGATCGTCCCGGTCGTCATCGAGGCCTGAGCCCCCGGTCCCTCCCCCCGTGCGGCACCGCTGACGGGGGGAGGCCGTGGTCTACCCTGGGAGCATGGCGACTCGTACTTCCCCCGCCCGCAAGGGCGCCTCGACGTCGCGTGGCAAGAACAGCACGTCTTCTGCGCGGTCGTCGGGATCCAGCCGGTCCACCTCCACCCGCCGTCCGTCGACCGCCGGACGGGGCTCCGCGGCGCCCGCCGCGAGCTCCCCGCGGGTGCTGCACGGCACGGGCACCGCCCTGGCCTGGTGCGCCCGCGCCGTCGGAGGCGTCTGGACGGCCCTCGCCCACGTGGTCGGCGGCGCCGTACGCCGCATGGGCACCCTGCGCACGGACGTGCCCGCGGAGTCGCTGCGCGACGGCGGCGCCCTCTTCCTGCTGCTGCTCGGCCTGCTCGCCGCGGCCGTCGAGTGGTGGAACCTGCCCGGCGCGTCCGCGCCGTGGCTGGCGGTCCCCGCCGTGGCGGTGCACGAGGTCCTCGCGGGGACCTTCGGCTGGACGGCCCTGGTGCTGCCGCTGCCCCTCGTGGGCTTCGCCCTGCGCCGCTTCCGCCACCCCGAGGACACCTCGGCCAACAACCGCATCGCGATCGGGCTGGGCGCCGCCGTCGTCGCCGGCTCCGGCCTCGCGCACGTGCTCCTGGGGCAGCCGTCCCCGAGCCAGGGCCAGGAGGCGCTCCGGAGCGCCGGCGGCTACGTGGGCTTCCTCGCCGCCGACCCGCTGAGCGCCCTCATCACCCCGGTCGGCGCCGGCGCGATCTTCGTCGCGGCCCTGTTCCTGTCCGTGCTCGTGGTCACCGCGACCCCCGTCAACCTCATCCTGCCGCGGCTGCGGCAGGGCTACTGGCGGCTCATGGGCCAGGACGGCCCCGTCTCCGCGACCGACGTGTCCGCCGCCCGGCACGACCGCTCCTACCTGGACGAGCACGCCGCGCGCGCCGAGGCGGCCAAGACCCGCCGCGAGAAGCGCCGCGAGCGCAAGGCGGCCGAGGCCGAGCGCCGCGCCCTCGACGGCTACCGCGGGGACGAGGCCTTCGAGCGCGCCGTCGTAGCCGAGGAGGCCGCCGACGGCCAGGCGCCCACCCGCGTCTTCGACGTCGACTCCGCGCGCGCCGCCCGGCAGCGGGCCGCCGCGGCGGGAACGGCGGGGGCCGCGGGATCCGCCGAGCCGCCCGCCGAGCCGGCCGCCGCCGCGGAGCAGGGGGGCGACGTCCCCCGGCCGGGGCAGAAGCGGCCCACCCAGGAGCAGCTCGCCGCCCGCCGGCTGCGCCGGGAGCAGGGCCTCGAGCCGGCCGCGGACACCGCCGCGGGCTCCGGCTCCCCGGCGCTGGAGGACGTGGCCGCCGAGCCCACCGGCTCCACGTCCGTCACCGCCCGCACCCACACCCCCGAATCGCCCATCCCCGCCCGCGCGGAGCAGCTCAAGCTCGAGGGCGACATCGCCTACTCCCTGCCCGCGGCCGGCGCGCTCGTGCAGGGACCGCCGCCCAAGGAGCGCTCCGAGGCCAACGACGCCGTGGTCGCCTCCCTGACGAGCGTGCTGGAGCAGTTCAACGTGGACGCCGTGGTCACCGGCTTCTCCCGCGGGCCCACCGTCACCCGGTACGAGATCGAACTGGGTTCCGGCACCAAGGTCGAGCGCGTCACGGCGCTGTCCAAGAACATCGCCTACGCCGTGGCCTCCGCGGACGTGCGCATCCTCTCGCCGATCCCCGGCCGGTCCGCGATCGGCATCGAGATCCCGAACACCGACCGCGAGACCGTGTCCCTGGGCGACGTCCTGCGCTCGCACAACGCCCGCAAGACGGAGCACCCCATGGTCATGGGCGTGGGCAAGGACGTCGAGGGCGGCTACGTGGTGGCCAACCTCGCCAAGATGCCGCACCTGCTCGTCGCCGGCGCCACCGGCGCGGGCAAGTCGAGCTTCGTGAACTCGATGATCGTCTCGCTCCTGATGCGCGCCACCCCGGACGAGGTGCGGATGGTCATGGTCGACCCGAAGCGGGTCGAGCTGACCGCCTACGAGGGCGTGCCCCACCTGATCACCCCCATCATCACGAACCCCAAGAAGGCCGCCGAGGCGCTGCAGTGGGTCGTGCGGGAGATGGACGCCCGCTACGACGACCTCTCGCACTACGGGTACAAGCACGTCGACGACTTCAACAAGGCCGTGCGCAACGGCAAGGTCCAGCCCGAGCCCGGCTCGAAGCGCGTGATCCGGCCGTACCCGTACCTGCTCGTGATCGTCGACGAGCTCGCGGACCTGATGATGGTCGCCCCGCGCGACGTCGAGGACGCGATCGTGCGGATCACCCAGCTCGCCCGTGCCGCCGGCATCCACCTGGTGCTCGCCACCCAGCGGCCCTCCGTGGACGTGGTCACCGGTCTGATCAAGGCCAACGTGCCTTCCCGGATGGCGTTCGCGACGTCCTCGGTCACCGACTCCCGCGTGGTCCTGGACCAGCCGGGCGCCGAGAAGCTCATCGGCCAGGGCGACGCCCTGTTCCTGCCCATGGGCGCGTCCAAGCCGATGCGCGTGCAGGGCGCGTGGGTCACCGAGTCGGAGATCCACGAGGTCGTCGACCACGTCAAGGGCCAGATGAAGGCCCACTACCGCCAGGACGTGGTGCAGGAGGCCCCCAAGAAGACCATCGACGAGGACATCGGGGACGACCTCGACGTCCTCCTGCAGGCCACCGAGCTGGTGGTGACCACGCAGTTCGGGTCCACCTCCATGCTCCAGCGCAAGCTGCGCGTCGGCTTCGCCAAGGCCGGCCGGCTCATGGACCTGCTGGAGTCCCGCGGCGTCGTCGGGCCCTCCGAGGGGTCCAAGGCGCGGGACGTGCTCGTCAAGCCCGACGACCTCGCCGCGACCCTCGCCGTGCTCCGGGGCGAGGAGCCGCCCGCGCCCCCGGCCGGCGCCGGCGGGTCGGTCGACTACGGCGAGGACCCGGTCGAGGCCTCGCTGGCCCGGACCGCGACCGACCACGGCGACGGCGCCGAGGACCCCGAGGAGTCCGAGGACGCCTGGCAGCTGACCGGCCGCTGAGCCGACCCCGTCCCACCCACCAGGAAGCGAGCACCAGATGAGCCCCGCGGACCCGGCGTCCAACCTCAACCTGCCGAACGCGCTGACCGCCCTGCGCATCGTGCTGGTGCCCTTCTTCGTGTGGTTCCTGTGGGTGGGAGGCACCCAGGGGGAGGACTCCCTGGGCATGCGGTGGGCCGCCCTGGCGGTCTTCGCGGTCGCCATGTACACGGACAAGCTCGACGGCGACATCGCCCGGGCCCGCGGGCTGATCACCAGCTTCGGCAAGATCGCCGACCCCATCGCCGACAAGCTGCTGACCGGCGCCGCGTTCGTGGTGCTCTCGATGCTCGGCGAGCTGTGGTGGTGGGTGACCGTGCTGATCCTCGTCCGGGAGTGGGGGATCACGCTCCTGCGCTTCGTCGTCATCCGCTACGGCGTCATGGCCGCCTCGAAGGGCGGCAAGCTCAAGACCGTGCTGCAGACCGTGGCGCTCCTGCTCCTGCTGCTCCCGCTGGTGCCCCTGGTGGGCGCGTGGTGGCCGTGGCTGGGCTGGATCGCGATGGGGGCGGCCCTCGTGGTCACGGTCGTGACCGGCGTGGACTACGTGGTCAAGGCGGTCCAGCTGCGCCGCCGGGCGCTGGCCGAGCGGAACGCGGCGTGACGGAGCCGCAGCCGGCCGCCCGGGCGCTCGTCGAGGAGGCCGTCCGCCGGGCGCTGACGGTCGCGACCGCGGAGTCCCTCACCGGGGGAGCGCTGGCCGCCGCCGTCGTCGACGTCCCCGGGGCCTCGGCCTGCTTCGAGGGCGCGGTCGTCTCCTACTCCAACCGGGTCAAGACCGAGGTCCTCGGCGTGCCGGCCCGGCTGCTCGCCGAGCGGGGCTCCGTCGACCCCGACGTCGCGGTCGCCATGGCGGAGGGCGCCCGCCGCCGCCTCGGCACGGACTGGGCCGTCTCCACCACGGGCGCCGCCGGCCCCGAGCCGCACGACGGCAAGCCGGTGGGCACGGTCTACCTGGGCGTCGCGGGACCGGACGGCTCCACCGTCCACGAGCTGGCCGCGGCGGGGGGCCGGGCGGAGATCCGGGCGGCCGCCGTGCGCGCCGCCCTCGAGCGCCTCACGGCGGCCCTGGTGCTCCCAGCCAACTCACAGTGAAAAACCGCCTCCTGCGGGGAAGAATGGAACCGTCAGCGGGGTTAGCAATGATCGCAGGCTCGAGTTGAGCCGATCGAAGTCAAGATGTCGACCGGCCGGCGCCGAGGCACCGCCCGCAGCCGGCGGTGAAGCTGCCGCACACACGAGGAGACGAGCGATTCACATGACCAAGCAACCCGTGTCCGTCAATGGCGTCGTCCGTTGGAAGGACGTGGGCCTCGACGAGGACGACAGCACCGAGACGAAGGACTTGAAGATGGGTGTACTCCGCCAGGAGATCGGTGAGGTCCTGCGCAGCGTCCGCCAGCGCCAGGGACGCACCCTCCGAGAGGTATCGCACAGCGCCCGCGTCTCCCTCGGCTACCTGAGCGAGGTGGAGCGCGGCCAGAAGGAGGCCTCCTCCGAGCTCCTGGCGTCGATCTGCGCCGCGCTCGATATCCCGATGTCCCAGATGCTGCGCGAGGTCGCGGACCGCCTGGCCTACGCCGAGGGCCTCCTGGTCCCGGACACGGTGCCCAGCGACCTCACGGAGCAGTACTCGCGGGAGTTCGGCCGCGTCAACGGCGGCGAGGCCGCCGCGGCCGGCGCCCGCTGATCCGCCCGGGCGGCCCGCCGCCCGCCCACGACGTCCCGGAGGGCTCGTCGGTCCCAGGACCGCCGGGCCCTCCGGCCTGTGCCGGCCCCGCCGCCCGGATGGCAGGATGGACGGGCACGACCCCCCGGCCGGCAGCACGACGAAGGAGGACGCGGATGAGGCTGAGCAGCTTCTGGCAGCTCATGGCCGACGAGTTCGGCGCGGGCTACAGCAGGGTCCTGGCCCGGGACCTGGTGCTCGGGGAGCTCGAGCACCGCACGGCCACCGAGGCCATCGAGGCCGGCGTCGACCCGCGGACCGTGTGGTTCGCCCTCTGCCGGGCCCAGGACGTCCCCGAGTCCCGCTGGTGGGGCGTGGACCGCCCGCCCCGGGACTGACGCCCGCCGGGTTCCCGGCGCGCCCGTGGACCCGCGACCGCTTCGAAGGTATATTCGAAGCAGCGGGGCGCGGACTGCACAGCCCGGTCCGTCCCGGGACAGTGGTTCCCGCTCCTCCCCAGACCCCGCGCGAAGCCTTACGGTGTCCGACCACGGCGATACCGTGGAACACGAAAAGACCAGCAGCAACGGTTCCGGCCGCACCGGCGGAACCCCCCGAACACGAGGTGGACCATGGCAGCCAAGGGCAGCAACAAGCAGAGCGCCGACCAGCAGTTCGGCAGCGACCGGGAGAAGGCTCTCGAGACCGTTCTCGCGCAGATCGACAAGAACTACGGCAAGGGCTCGGTCATGCGCCTGGGCGACCGCCCGGCGACCAAGATCGAGACCATCCCCACCGGGTCCATCGCGATGGACGTCGCGCTGGGCATCGGCGGGTTCCCGCGCGGGCGCGTCGTGGAGATCTACGGCCCGGAGTCCTCCGGCAAGACGACCGTGGCCCTGCACGCGGTCGCCAACGTCCAGAAGGCCGGCGGGATCGCCGCCTTCATCGACGCCGAGCACGCCCTCGACCCCTCCTACGCCGAGAAGCTCGGCGTGGACACCGACAGCCTGCTGGTCTCGCAGCCGGACACCGGTGAGCAGGCCCTGGAGATCATGGACATGCTCGTCGGCTCCGGATCCATCGACATCATCGTCATCGACTCGGTGGCGGCCCTGGTGCCCAAGGCCGAGATCGAGGGCGAGATGGGCGACAGCCACGTGGGTCTGCAGGCCCGCCTCATGAGCCAGGCGCTGCGCAAGATCACCGGCCGGCTCTCGCACTCGAACACCACCGCGATCTTCATCAACCAGCTGCGCGAGAAGATCGGGGTGTTCTTCGGCAGCCCCGAGACCACCACCGGTGGCAAGGCGCTGAAGTTCTACGCCTCGGTGCGCGTGGACGTGCGCCGCATCGAGACCCTCAAGGACGGGGCCAACCCGGTGGGCAACCGGACCCGCGCCAAGATCGTCAAGAACAAGATGGCGCCGCCCTTCAAGCAGGCGGAGTTCGACATCCTCTACGGGGAGGGCATCTCCACCGAGGGCGGGCTCATCGACATGGGCGTGGAGCACGGCATCGTCAAGAAGTCCGGGGCGTGGTTCACCTACGAGGGCGACCAGCTGGGGCAGGGCAAGGAGAACTCGCGCCGGTTCCTCAAGGACAACCCGGAGCTGGCCGAGGAGATCGAGCGCCGGATCCTGGTGAAGCTCGGGGTCGTCGAGGAGCCGGAGGCCGCCGAGGAGACCGCGGAGGAGCAGCCCGTGACCGGGCTGCCCACCGAGGTCGCCGGCCCGGCCTTCTGAGCGGGTCCGTGACCGAGAGCCCGTACGACCGCCGGCGCCGCCGGTCCTCCGCCCGCCACCGCGGGCCGGAGGGCCCGGCGGCGTCGTCGTCCCCGGCCCAGGACCCCGAGCCGGACGCCCGGGAGGTGGCCCGGGCGATCGTCCTGCGCCAGCTCACCGCCTCGGCGAAGAGCCGCAAGCAGCTCGAGGACAAGCTCGCCGACCGCAACGTCCCCGAGGACGTCGCCCGGGAGGTGCTGGACCGGTTCGAGGAGGTCGACCTCGTCGACGACGCCCAGTTCGCGGAGCTCTACGTCCGCTCGCGGGCCGGCTCCCGCAAACTCTCCCGCTCCGCGATCCGGCGGGAGCTGGCCACCCGCGGCGTCACGGGGGAGATCGCCGAGTCGGCGCTCGAGCAGCGCACCGACGAGGACGAGCGGGAGGACGCCGCCGAACTGGTGCGCCGCAAGCTCCCCGCCGGGGCCGAGCTCACCGACCGTGCCGAGCGAGACAGGGCCGTGCGGCGGCTGGTCGGGATGCTCGGGCGCAAGGGCTACCCGCCCGGGCTGGCCTTCGCCGTGGTGAAGGAGGAGCTCGAGGCGCGCTCCGGTGCCGCGGTCCAGGACGACGAGATGGGCGAGGAACACCCGGAGACCCCGTGACCGGGACCGCCCCGTACAATTGTCCGGTGATGTCGACCCCCGCAGCCCTTTCCCCGGACCCGACCGCGTCCTCCGGCGCACCCGCCCCGCGCTCCTACGAGGTGCGCACGTTCGGGTGCCAGATGAACGTCCACGACTCCGAGCGGATCACGGGTCTGCTCGAGGCCGCCGGCTACGTCCCCGCCGCCGGCGGCGAGCCGGACCTCGTGGTGTTCAACACGTGCGCCGTGCGCGAGAACGCCGACAACAAGCTCTACGGCAACCTCGGCCAGCTCGTGCCCGCCAAGAAGCGCAACAAGGACCTGCAGATCGCCGTCGGCGGCTGCCTCGCGCAGAAGGACCAGGACACCATCCTCGAGCGGGCACCGTGGGTGGACGTCGTCTTCGGCACCCACAACATCGGCTCCCTGCCCACCCTGCTGGAGCGCTCTCGGCACAACGCCGAGGCGCAGCTGGAGATCCTCGACGCCCTCGAGGTGTTCCCCTCGACGCTGCCCACCAAGCGGGACAGCGCGTACTCGGGGTGGGTCTCGATCTCCGTGGGCTGCAACAACACCTGCACGTTCTGCATCGTCCCGTCCCTGCGCGGCAAGGAGAAGGACCGGCGGCCCGGGGAGGTCCTCGCCGAGGTGCAGGCCCTCGTCGACGACGGGGCGGTCGAGGTCACGCTCCTGGGGCAGAACGTGAACTCCTACGGCGTGGAGTTCGGGGACCGCGGGGCGTTCGCCAAGCTGCTCCGGGCGTGCGGGCGGATCGAGGGACTGGAGCGCGTGCGCTTCACCAGCCCGCACCCGGCCGCGTTCACCGACGACGTCATCGACGCCATGGCGGAGACCCCCAACGTCATGCCGCAGCTGCACATGCCCCTGCAGTCCGGTTCCGACCGGATCCTCAAGGAGATGCGCCGCTCCTACCGCTCGAAGCGGTTCCTCGGGATCCTGGACACGGTCCGCGAGCGCATCCCCGAGGCCGCGATCACCACGGACATCATCGTGGGCTTCCCGGGGGAGACCGAGGAGGACTTCCAGGCCACCCTCGACGTCGTGGCGGCCTCCCGCTTCTCCTCGGCGTACACGTTCCAGTACTCCGTCCGGCCCGGCACCCCCGCGGGGGAGATGGCGGACCAGGTGCCGAAGGCCGTGGTGCAGGAGCGCTTCGAGCGGCTCGTGGCCCTGCAGGACCGGATCGCCGCGGAGGAGAACCGGGCGGTGGTCGGCCGGCAGGTCGAGCTGCTCGTCACCGCGGAGGCCGGCAAGAAGTCCGAGCAGACCCACCGGCTCTCGGGCCGCGCGCGGGACCAGCGGCTCGTCCACTTCTCCGTCCCGGAGGGCGCCGAGGTCCCGCGGCCCGGCGACTTCGTGACGGTCGTCGTCACCGGCGCCGCCGCCTACCACCTCGTCGCCGACCCCCGGTCCCCGCGGGACTACGCGCTGCGGCGCTCGCGGGCCGGGGATGCCTGGGACCGCCGCCAGGCCGCGTCCTGCGGGGTCCCCGCCGCCCCGGGCGCCGCCGGGCCCGGGCCCGTGAGCCTGGGCATGCCGGGCCTCCCGGTCCGGTGACCCGCACGGACCTGCCGGTTCTCGCCGTCGTCGGGCCCACGGGCACCGGCAAGACCGCCCTGGGCGTCGAGCTCGCCCTGCGGCTGGGCGGGGAGGTCGTCAATGCCGACTCCATGCAGTTCTACCGCGGGATGGACATCGGCACCGCCAAGGCGACCGCGGAGGAGCGGCGCGGGGTGCCCCACCACCTCCTCGACGTCCTCGACGTCACCGAGGAGGCCTCGGTCGCGGACTTCCAGCGCGACGCCCGGACCCGATTCGCGCAGATCCGCGCCCGCGGCCGGGTCCCCGTCCTGGTGGGCGGCTCGGGGCTCTACGTGCGCGCGGCCCTGGACGTGCTCGAGCTGCCCGGCACCGACCCCGCGGTGCGGGCCCGGATCGAGGACGAGCTCGCGGCCCGGGGCCCCGGCGCCCTGCGGGAGCGGCTGCGCCAGGTGGACCCGGCGTCCGCCGCCCGGCTGCAGGACGAGCGGCGGCTGGTGCGCGCCCTGGAGGTGTGGGAGCTCACCGGCCGCCCGTTCACGTCCTTCATGCCCCGCCGCGAGCACGTGGAGCCCACCGTGCAGATCGGCCTGGACCTCGAGCGTGCCGCGCTGCACGACCGGCTCGCCCGCCGGGTCGGGGCCATGGTCGAGGCCGGCCTGGAGACCGAGGTGCGCGCCCTGGCGGCCCGCGGGCTGCGCGAGGGGCGCACGGCCTCCCGGGCCCTGGGCTACGGCCAGTTCCTGGACGTGGTGGACGGCCGCGTCACCGTGGCGGAGGCGGTCGAGGCCACCGTGGTGGCCACCCGCCGCTTCGCCCGCCGCCAGCGGACCTGGTTCCGTGCGGACCCCCGGGTGCACTGGCTCGACCCGGCCGCGCCCGGCCTCGCGGAGCGCGCCGTGGACGTCGTCGAACGGGTCGCGGCCGAGGGCTGAACCGCGGACCCGGCCGCGGGCCGGCGGCCGGGTCCGCGTATCATGGCCGGGTGACTTCCGCCCAGAGCCCCACCGCCCAGCACGAGGACACCCGCCCCGCCCCGGACACCGCCCCCGGCGCCGACGCCGGCCCCTGGGGGGAGCTCCGGGGCCGCGACTTCGCTAAGGGCCACGGCACGGGCAACGACTTCGTGCTGCTGACCGACCCGCACGCGGAGCTGGCCCTGGACGCCGAGCTGGTGACCCTGGTGTGCGACCGCCACCGCGGCATCGGGGGGGACGGGCTGATCCGCGCCGTGCGCTCCGAGGCGATCCCCGAGGGGCGGGCCGTCCTCGAGGCGGCGCCGGACGCCGAGTGGTTCATGGACTACCGCAACAACGACGGCTCCGTCGCCGAGATGTGCGGCAACGGGGTCCGGGTCTTCGTCCACTACCTGCTCCAGCGGGGCCTCGCCGCGGTCCCCGAGGGGGACGTGCTGCGCATCGGCACCCGCGCCGGGGTGAAGACCGTGGCCCGCACCGACTCCGGCTACGCCGTGGACATGGGGCCGTGGACCTTCCTCGACGGGGACGCGGCCCGGTCCCGCGGCTCGGACGCCGTCGTGACCGCCGAGGGGCTGCAGGTGCCCCGCCCCGCGCTGTCGATCGGCATGGGCAACCCGCACACCGTCGTGGCGCTCGCGGAGGGGGAGAAGCTCGACCAGCTCGGGCTGCACACTGCCCCCGTCGTGCGCCCGGAGCCCGTGGACGGGACCAACGTCGAGTTCGTGGTCCCCGCCGACGGCGACGACGACGGCGTGGGCCGGGTGCGGATGCGCGTGCACGAGCGCGGCGTGGGCGAGACGCAGTCCTGCGGGACGGGCGCGTGCGCCGCGGCGGCCGCGACCCGCTTCTGGGGCGGCGCCACGGCCCCGGACCAGTGGCTGGTGCAGGTGCCCGGCGGGATCGTCTCCGTGACGTTCGTCCCCGCGCCCGACGGCGCCGAGCACGTGGTGCTGGCCGGACCGGCCGTGCTGGTGGCCGAGGGCACCTTCGTCTGAGGCCTGAGGCCTGAGGCCTGAGGTTCGTGGGGTGGGACCCGGCCCGGTGCCGGTCGCTCAGTCCCGCCGTTCGACGAGCAGGACCCGGAACCCCTTGTCGGTCGTGTGCCGGGAGACCCGGAAGCCGCCGCCCAGCGCGGTGCCGAGCCACTTCTGCAGCGAGTCCGCCCCGAGGTTCTTCTGCACCACCAGCCACGCGGTGCCGCCCTCGGCCAGCCGCGGCAGCCACTGGAGCAGCAGCTCGTGCAGCTGCTGTTTGCCGATCCGGATGGGCGGATTGGACCAGATGGTGTCGAAGCGCCGCTCCGCGGGCACCTGCTCCGGCAGCAGCGCCTCCACACCGGTCAGGCCCAGGGCCGCCGCGTTGTCCCGGGTGAGCCCCAGGGAGCGCTCGTTGACGTCCACGGCCGTGACCCGGGCCCCCGGGGCGGACCCGGCCAGGCTCAGCGCGATCGGACCCCACCCGCAGCCGATGTCCAGGAGCTCCGCCCCGGCGGGGTCGGGAACATTTTCCAGCAGCACGGACGTTCCCTTGTCGAGACCCCGCGGGCTGAACACCCCGTTGGAGGTCTGCAGCGAGACCTCCCGCCCCCGCAGCCGCACGGCCACGGACCGCCGCACCTCGGGGACCGAGGGGTCCTCGGAGAAGTAGTGCTCGGTCCCCGGGTTGGGGGTCGCCGGGCCGGCCACGGGATCGGGGGAGTCGGGAGGCGGTGCCATAGCGCCCCATGCTACCGACAGCGCCCGCCGCGCACGCACCGGGAACCGGCGCGGACCCCGACGGGACGCCGGGATGTCCGGCTCCGCCACTAGAATGTACTGATCAGCATCCCGTCCGAAAGGAACCATGACCCACCCCCGTGAAACCCCTGCCGAGCCCCGCGACGCCGCGGAGCCCGAGAACGGCCTGAGCCGGCAGGACCTGGAGGACGTCGTCGAGCGCGTGCTGTCCCGGGCCCGGGCCCGGGAGCAGGCCGCCGGGCAGGACACCGCCCCCGAGGACGACCCCACCGCGCCGGGCCGGTTCTCCGGCCGGGCCCGAGAGCTGGCCGACGCCGAAGACGGGCACACCGTCCACGACGGCGACCAGCAGGACCTCGAGGAGCGCCGCGCCCTGCGCCGCGTCGCGGGCCTGTCCACCGAGCTCGAGGACGTCACCGAGCTCGAGTACCGCCAGCTGCGCCTGGAGCGCGTGGTGCTGGCCGGACTGTGGACGGAGGGCACGCTCGCGGAGGCCGAGAACTCCCTGCGCGAACTGGCCGCGCTCGCCGAGACCGCAGGCTCCGAGGTGCTGGACGGCATCGTCCAGCGCCGGCTCAAGCCGGACCCGGCCACGTACCTGGGCTCGGGCAAGGCCAAGGAGCTGCGGGACATCGTCGCCGCGACCGGCGCGGACACCGTCGTCGTCGACTCCGAGCTCGCCCCCTCCCAGCGGCGCGGGCTGGAGGACGTCGTGAAGGTCAAGGTCATCGACCGCACGGGTCTGATCCTCGACATCTTCGCCCAGCACGCCAAGTCCAAGGAGGGCAAGGCCCAGGTCGAGCTCGCCCAGCTCGAGTACCTGCTCCCGCGCCTGCGCGGCTGGGGCGAGTCCCTGTCCCGCCAGGCCGGCGGTCGCGCCGCCGCCGGTGAGGGCATCGGCTCCCGCGGCCCCGGTGAGACCAAGATCGAGCTGGACCGCCGGCGCATCCGCACCCGCATGGCCAAGCTGCGGCGCGAGATCGCCGCGATGAAGCCGGCGCGCGAGACCAAGCGGCTCAACCGCCGCCGCCACTCCGTGCCCTCGGTGGCGATCGCCGGCTACACCAACGCGGGCAAGTCCTCGCTGCTGAACCGGCTCACGGACGCGGGCGTGCTCGTGGAGAACGCCCTGTTCGCCACCCTGGACCCCACGGTCCGCCGCGCGCAGACACCGGACGGCATCGGCTACACGCTCTCGGACACGGTCGGCTTCGTCCGCTCGCTGCCCACGCAGCTCGTCGAGGCGTTCCGCTCCACCCTGGAGGAGGTCGCCGACTCCGACCTCATCCTGCACGTGGTGGACGCCTCCCACCCGGACCCGGAGGGCCAGATCCGCGCGGTGCGCCAGGTCTTCACGGACATCGACGCGCAGAACATCCCCGAGATCATCGCCCTGAACAAGGTGGACGCCGCCGACCCGTTCGTGGTCGAGCGGATCAAGCAGCGCGAGCGCAACGTGGTGGTGGTCTCGGCCCGCACCGGGGAGGGCATCGAGGAGCTCCGGCAGCGGATCAGCGAGTCCATCCCGCGGCCCGAGACGGTGCTGGACCTGCTCGTCCCCTACCAGCGCGGCGACGTGGTCAGCCGGCTGCACGACTGGGACGCGGAGATCCTGCGCACCGAGCACCTGCCCGAGGGCACCCACCTGCTCGTGAAGGTCCGCGAGGACCTCGCGGCCGAGCTCGCGGAGTTCGCCCCCGAGCGCGCTCCCGGCTTCGGCGCCGAGAGCGCCTGAGCGCGTGGCCGCCGCATTCGTGGACGAATCCGGGCACGACGTCACGGGCGTGCGCCCGGAGACCCTGCCCGGGGCCAAGGACTCCCTGGCCCTGCTGGACACCGCCGTGACCGCGATGGGCGGGCAGGTCCGGGACGGGCAGCGGCTGATGACCGCCAAGGTGGCCGAGGCCCTCGACCGGGGCCGGCACCTGCTGGTCCAGGCGGGGACCGGCACCGGCAAGTCCCTCGCGTACCTGGCCCCGCTCGTGGAGCACGCCCAGCGCGCGGACAAGCCGGTGGTCGTGGCCACCGCGACGCTCGCGCTGCAGTCGCAGATCGTCGGCCGGGACGTGCCGCGCCTGCTGGCCGCCCTCGAGGGAGAGCTCGAGCGGGACGTGGACGTGGCCCTGCTCAAGGGCCGCAGCAACTATGCGTGCCTGCACAAGATCGAGGGCGGCTACCCGTCCGACGACGAGCCCGGCGCGCTCTTCGCGCTGCCCGACGCCGCCCCGCACCCCGGCCCGCCGCAGCCCGAGGCCGCCGAGAACCCCGGGCGGCTGGGCCAGGAGGTCCAGCGCCTGCGCGAGTGGGCCCGCGAGACCGGGACCGGTGACCGGGACGAGGTGCTCCCCGGGGTCAGCGACCGCGCCTGGCGCCAGGTGTCGGTCACGGCGAAGGAGTGCCTGGGCCGCAGCTGTCCCCTGGTCGAGGACTGCTTCGCGGAGCTCGCCAAGCAGCGGGCCGGTGAGGCCGACATCGTCATCACCAACCACGCCCTGCTCGCGATCAACGCGTTCGAGGGCATCACGGTGCTGCCCGAGCACGACGTCGTGGTCATCGACGAGGCCCACGAGCTCCAGGACCGGGTGACGGGCGCCGTCACCGGACAGCTCTCCGCGGCGATGGTCCGCTCGGCCGCCGCGTCCGCGCGCAAGCACACCTCCGCGAGCCCCGACTCGCTCACCGCCGGGGCCGCCAACCTCGAGGCCGCCCTGATGGGTGCCCCCGCCGAGCTGCTGCACCGAGGCCTCGGGGACGCCCAGGCGGCGGCCGTGGCCCAGATCCGGGACGCCGCCCGCACCGTGATGACCGAGTCCAAGGCCGGTCCCGGGGAGAAGGACGGGGACGCCGGCCGGCAGATGGCCCGCTCCCGGGTGAGCGACGTCCTCGACCTGGCCGAGCGGATCCTCGCCGCCGAGGAGCACCGCGAGGTGCTGTGGATCTCGCGGCAGGGCGGCTGGGAGCCGGGCCGCGGCTACGTGCCCGCGGAGGACACCGACCCGGCGACCCTGCACGTGGCCCCGCTCAGCGTGGCCGGCACCCTGCGGGAGGGGCTCTTCGACGGGCGCACCGTGGTCCTCACCTCCGCCACCCTGTCCGTCGGCTCGTCCTTCGACTCCGCCGCCGGCGCCCTCGGCCTGCGGGGCGAGGGCGCCCCGCGCTGGGAGGGCGTGGACGTCGGCAGCCCGTTCGACTACCCGAAGCAGGGCATCCTCTACCTCGCCAAGCACCTGGAGAAGCCCGGCCGCCGGCTCACGGAGGCCCAGCTGGACGAGATGCTGGCCCTGCTGGAGGCCTCCAGGGGTGGGGCCCTCGGGCTCTTCTCCTCCCGCCGGGCGGCGGAGGAGGCGGCCGAGGCGCTGCGCGGGCGCACGGAGCTGCCGATCCTGTGCCAGGGGGAGTCCTCGCTCGCGGGGCTCGTCCAGGAGTTCACCGACGACCCGTCCACGAGCCTGTTCGGCACGATGAGCCTGTGGCAGGGCGTCGACGTCCCGGGGGCCTCGTGCCGGCTCGTGATGATCGACCGGATTCCCTTCCCGCGCCCGGACGACCCGCTGGCGAGCGCCCGCAGCCGCGCCGCGGAACGGGCCGGCGGCAACGGGTTCATGTCCGTGTCCGCGACGCACGCGGCCGTGCGGCTCGCCCAGGGGGCCGGGCGGCTCATCCGCGCGGGCGGGGACCGGGGCGTCGTGGCGATCCTGGACTCCCGGATCGCGACCGCCCGCTACGGCGGCTTCCTCCGCGGGTCCCTGCCGCCGCTGTGGACCACCACGGACCGCCAGGTGGTGCTCGGCGCCCTGCAGCGGCTCTCCGTGGGCTGAGCACGTCCGGCGGACGCCCGGGGTCTGCCCGGACCGCGCCGGCCCCGCACGGGGTCCGGACAGCAGGGTGTGCGGACGGCGGCCGGCCCGGACGGCAACGGGCCCCCCGCCGGCGGCGGAGGGCCCGGGTGCCGGGGGCGTGCGGCGGCTCAGAGGCTGCGCAGCACCGAGACGACCTTGCCCATCACGGTGGCGTGGTCGCCGAGGATCGGCTCGTAGCGCGTGTTCTGCGGCAGCAGCCATGTGTGGCCGTCCCGCTGGCGGAAGGTCTTGACCGTGGCCTCGTCGTCGAGCAGGGCGGCCACGATGTCCCCGTTGTCGGCGGCGCTCTGCCGGCGCACCACCACCCAGTCGCCGTCGCAGATCGCGGCGTCGATCATCGAGTCGCCCTTGACGCGCAGCATGAACAGCTCGCCGTGCCCGACCAGCTGGCGGGGCAGAGCGAGGACGTCCTCCACGGACTGCTCGGCCGTGATCGGCCCGCCGGCGGCGATGTGGCCCACCAGGGGGACCATCGTCACGTCCGCCGAGGTGGACAGCTCGGCCACGGCGTTCTGGGCGGCCGGACGAGCGGTCCGGCCCGCCGGTGCCGCCGGGGCCTCCTGCGACGGCTCGGCGGACTCCGCCCCGGCGGTCCCGCGCAGCTGCAGGGGAGTGAGCACCTCCATGGCCCGCGGGCGCTTGGGGTCCCGGCGCAGATAGCCCAGCTTCTCGAGCTGGGCGAGCTGGTGGGTGACGCTGGAGAGCGAGGCCAGGCCCACGAGGTCCCCGATCTCCCGCATGGACGGCGGATAGCCGTGCTCGGCGATGGAGCGCTGGATGGCCTCGAGGATGGTGCGCTGGCGCACGGTGAGCCCGCGGCTGCGCGAGCGCGCCCCGGGGCGGGCGCCCCGGGCGCGGGGCTCCTCGGGGGTGGGGGGCTGGGCCATGGGAGCGTCGTCCTTTCCCGTCCGGCTGCAGGTGCCGCAGCCGGTCTGCGCGGTCCCGGTTCCGATGTCGGACCCGGGTGGTTCGATAGGTCCCGGTCGGCAGGCGCAGGGGGTCCGCAGCGCGCGCCGGCCGGGGGCCCGAACCTGTCCTCAGCCTAGGCGACACGCCGTGTGTGTTCAAACATATGTACGACCCGCTGTCGACAGCATTCGCAGACACGTGCTAGACATGGGTCATCGGTATTCGAAAGTATGTTCGATCGAATGGAGGCCCGCGAGGGTCGTCGACCGGACCGGTGTTCGAGATCGCCCGCTCCGTGCGGGAACGTCAAGGAGTTCATGTCATGAGTGCCAGTGCCACCCTCACCGCCGTCGTCACCCGCCGCCGCGAGTCCGCAGGATCCGCCCGGGGGCTCGGCCGTGCGCTCCGGCGGGCCCGTCCCGCCCGCTCCGCGTCCCGCACCCCGCTGACCCTGACCCGCCGCGGCCGCCTGGTGTTCCTGGGGCTGCCCGTCCTGGCCGGCTCCGCCGCCCTGGTGGTGCTCGCCGTGATCTTCCTCGTCCCCTCGACGGCCACGGCCACGAGCGCACCCGTCCCGGGCTCCGGGACCGAGCAGACCACCGTGTTCCCCGGGCAGAGCCTGTGGGAGCTCGCCGTGGCGGCCGACCCGGACCGGGACCCGCGGGAGGTCATGGACGAGATCGTGGAGCTCAACGACCTGGACAGCTCCGTGCTCGTGGCCGGCCAGCTCCTCGAGGTCCCGGCCGCCTGAGCCGCCCGCCCTATCAGCACGCCCCGCTCTGCACGCCCCGATCTGCACGCGCCGGGCGGAGCACTAAACTGTCCGGGTGACGCAGAACCTGGACCGACTCAACGCCCTCCCGCTCCGCGACGACCTGCGCGGCAAGACGCCGTACGGCGCCCCGCAGCTCGACGTCGCCGTGGCGCTCAACACCAACGAGAACACCCATCCGGTGCCGGCGGACGTGCACGCGGCGATCGTCCGGGAGGTCACCGAGGCGGCCTGGACCCTCAACCGGTACCCGGACCGCGAGTTCACCGCCCTGCGCGAGGAGCTCGCCGCGTACCTCGGCCACGGGCTCGGGCCCGGGAACCTGTGGGCGGCCAACGGGTCCAACGAGATCCTGCAGCAGATCCTGCAGGCCTTCGGCGGCCCCGGCCGCACTCTGCTCAGCTTCGTCCCCACCTACTCGATGTACCCGCTGCTGGCCTCCGGCACGCACACCGGCTTCGTCGCCGGGCAGCGGGCGGCGGACTTCGGCCTGTCCGCGGAGTCCGCGGCCGAGCAGGTGCGCCGGCACCGCCCCGACGTGGTCTTCCTCTGCTCGCCCAACAACCCGACCGGCACCGCGCTGGGCTCGGACGTGGTCACCGCCGTGTACGAGGCGGGGGAGGAGTTCCGCACGGTCGTGGTGGTCGACGAGGCGTACGCGGAGTTCTCCCACGGCGGCACCCCCACCGCGCTCACGCTGCTCGAGGGCCGGCCCCGGCTGATCGTCTCCCGCACCATGAGCAAGGCGTTCGCGCTCGCCGGAGCCCGCCTCGGCTACTTCGCGGCGGCGCCGGAGGTCGCCGACGCCGTGCGCCTGGTCCGGCTGCCGTACCACCTCTCCGCCGTCACTCAGGCCACGGCCCTGGCGGCCCTGCGCCACTCGGAGTCGCTGCTGGCCAACGTGGAGGACATCAAGGTCCAGCGCGACCGGATCGTCGACGAGCTCAAGCGGATCGGGCTGGAGCCGGCCGAGTCGGACTCGAACTTCGTGTTCTTCGGCGGCATGGAGGACTCCCGGGCCGTGTGGGGGGAGCTGCTCGAGGAAGGGGTGCTCGTGCGGGACGTCGGGATCCCCGGCCACCTGCGCGTCACCGCCGGCACCGAGGAGGAGACCACCGCGTTCCTGACCAGCATGGCGCGGATCGTCTCCGGCGGCTGAGAGCCCCGGGGCCGGGTCCTGCCGACCCGGATAGCATGGAGGCAGACCACCACCACCGGGCCCGGGCGCCGCCGCGCGTCCCGGCCCGGACCACCCGCGGCCCACCGACGGCCGTGCCGCGCCCGCGAGGAGTTCCCACCGAATGAGCGACCAGACCACCACCGGCACCCGTGCGCCCCGCCGCGCCGCCCTGGAGCGGCGCACGAGCGAGTCCACGGTGTCCGTCGAGATCGACCTCGACGGCACCGGCGAGAACGACATCGACACCTCGGTGCCCTTCTACGACCACATGCTCACCGCGCTGTCGAAGCACTCCCTGATCGACATGCGGATCCGGGCGACCGGGGACACCCACATCGACGTCCACCACACGGTCGAGGACACCGCGATCGTCCTCGGGGACGCCCTGCGTCAGGCGCTGGGCGAGAAGGCCGGGATCCGCCGCTTCGGCGAGGCCACCGTCCCGCTGGACGAGGCCCTGGCCAACGCCGTGGTCGACATCTCCGGCCGGCCCTACGTGGTGCACACCGGCGAGCCGGAGGGCCAGCAGTACCACCTCATCGGCGGGCACTTCACCGGCTCCATGGTCCAGCACGTCTTCGAGTCCCTGGCCTACCACGCCGGGATCTGCCTGCACGTCACCCTGCTGGCCGGCCGGGACCCGCACCACATCGCCGAGGCCCAGTTCAAGGCCCTGGCCCGCGCGCTGCGCCAGGCCGTGGAGCACGATCCCCGGGTCCGCGGCATCCCGTCCACGAAGGGGGCCCTGTGAGCACCGACGGCACCACCGCGACCGACGGCGCCGCCCGGCCCACCGTCACGGTCCTCGACTACGGCGCCGGCAACGTGCGCTCGGCCGTGCGCGCCCTCGAGGCCGCCGGCGCGGACGTGGTGCTCAGCGCCGACCCCGAGGCGGTGCTCGACGCCGACGGCCTCGTGGTCCCCGGCGTGGGCGCGTTCGCCGCCGTCATGGACGGTCTGCGCTCCGTGGACGGGCTGCGCCTGATCGGCCGCCGCCTCGCCGGAGGACGGCCCGTGCTGGGCATCTGCGTGGGCCTGCAGGTCCTCTTCGACTCCGGGGTGGAGCACGGCCGGCAGACCGAGGGCATGGGCGAGTGGCCCGGCGTCGTCGAACGGCTGAAGGCCGACGTCGTCCCGCACATGGGCTGGAACACGGTCCAGCCGCCCGAGGGCAGCGTCCTGTTCCGGGGCATCGAGGACCAGCGCTTCTACTTCGTGCACTCCTACGGGGTGCAGGAGTGGGACTTCCCGCAGAGCATCCAGAAAATGCGGCCGCCGCAGGTCACCTGGTCCGACCACGGCGGGCGCTTCATCGCCGCCGTGGAGAACGGGGCCCTGTGCGCCACGCAGTTCCACCCCGAGAAGTCCTCCGAGGCCGGCATCCAGCTGCTGCGCAACTGGCTCGGCACCCTGCCGCGCACGGGACGCCTCGACCACCTCAAGGCCGGCGACCCCCTCGGCGGGGACACCCTGGCCGGCCGGCCGACCCTGGAGAGCCAGGACGGCGCCGCGTGAGCGCGGCCGTCGTCGTCATGGTGCTCGGGGCGTTCGTCGCCGGCGGCGCCATCTCGTTCCACCAGCAGCGCAAGCCGCTGTGGACAGTCGTCCTCCTGGCCGCCGTCGCGGCGGCCCTGGTCGGCTACGGCTGGTACGCCTGGTTCCAGGGCCGCTGAGCCCGGGCCCACCCCGAACGCCCGCACACCCGCACCCGAGCACCCGAGCACCGAGAGAAGAGAACCCATGTCCCTGAGCGAGACCCCCCGCCTCCAGCTGCTGCCCGCCGTCGACGTCGCGGACGGCCAGGCCGTGCGCCTGGTCCAGGGCGAGGCCGGCTCCGAGACCGGCTACGGCGACCCGCTCGAGGCCGCCCTCGCGTGGCAGGAGGCCGGCGCCGAGTGGATCCACCTCGTGGACCTCGACGCCGCCTTCGGCCGCGGCGACAACATCGACGTCCTCCGCCGCGTGGCCGCCGAGCTGGAGCTGAAGGTCGAGATGTCCGGCGGCATCCGCGACGACGCCTCGCTGGAGCGGGCGCTGTCCCTGGACCCCGCGCGGATCAACCTGGGCACGGCGGCCCTGGAGAACCCCGAGTGGACGCAGAAGGTCATCGCCGAGCACGGCGACGTCATCGCGGTGGGCCTCGACGTGCGGGGCACCGTCCTCGCCGCCCGCGGCTGGACCGAGGAGGGCGGGGACCTCTGGGAGGTCCTGGACCGCCTCGAGGAGCACGGGTGCGCCCGCTACGTGGTCACCGACGTCACCAAGGACGGCACCCTCAAGGGCCCCAACCTGGAGCTGCTGCAGGAGGTCGCGACCCGCACCGACAAGCCCGTGGTCGCCTCCGGGGGGATCTCCTCGCTCGAGGACCTCGCCGCCCTGCGCACCCTGGTGCCCTCCGGCGTCGAGGGCGCGATCGTGGGCAAGGCCCTCTACGCTGGCCGCTTCACCCTCGAGGAGGCCCTCGACGTGGCGGGCCGGCCGGGAGCGCGGTGACGGAGCGGCCCCTCCCGGGGCACATCGCCGCCCAGCTCGCGGGCGCGGGCGGCACGGCGGACACCGGCGGCCAGGCCTGGGCCGGGCGCGACCTGGGGGAGGGCACCAGCCACACCCACCGCTTCCCCGACGACGACGGCGCCGCCGCCCCGGCCGTGCTGCAGGCCCTCGAGGACCTGCGCGCGGGGAGGGGGGACGAGGCCGCGGTGGTCGCCGCGCTGGCCGGGACCCGGGTGTTCGTGCCCGTCGTGGCCGAGGTCTCGGCCTCGACCGTGACCGAGGCCGGTCTGGTGGCCGACAAGGAGGCCGACATGGCGCTCGTGTCCCTGCGGGCGGCGGACGGCCGGCAGGTGCTGCCGGTCTTCACGTCCACCGCGGCGCTCGCGGGCTGGCACGCCCAAGCGCGGCCGGTGGCCACGGACGTCCGCCGGGCGGCCGTGGCCGCGGTCAAGGACGGCACCCAGCTGCTGGTGCTCGACCCGGGCGCGGCGCTCCCGTTCGTCGTGCGCCGCCCGGCCCTCTGGGCGCTGGCCCAGGGCAGGACCTGGACGCCCTCCTACCGCAGCGCGGCGGTCGAGGCGGCCGTGCGGCGCTGCGCCGAGGACCTGCCCGGGGTGCTCGGCGTGGGGACGGCCCCCGGCGACGGGGTGGCCGTTCGCGCCGCGGACGAGGCGGTCGTCCGGGGCGGCGGGGCGGGCCCCGAGCTGGCCGTGGTGCTGTCCCTGCGCGCCGGGCTCGACCGGGCGCAGCTGGACGACGTCGTCGCCCGCTTCCAGGCCCGGCTGAGCGTCGAGCCGGCCCTCGCGGAGGACGTGGACTCGATGCAGCTGCGTCTCACGACGGCGGGCTGACCCGGGGAACCCGGATCAGCCCGCGCACTCGTGGTGACGGTCCTCAGGTGACGGGACCCGTGAACCGCTCGCCGGGTCCCTGGCCGGGGGCGTCCGGGTAGCGCGAGGCCTCCCGGAACGCGAGCTGCAGGGTGCGCAGACCGTCGCGCAGCGGAGCGGCGTGCTGCGAGCCGATCTCCGGGGCCGCGGCGGTGACGAAGCCGGCCAGCGCGGTGATGAGCTTGCGCGCCTCGTCGAGGTCCTTGAGCTCCTCCGCGTCCTCGCCGGCGGCGAGACCGCACTTCACGGCGGCGGCGCTCATGAGGTGCACGGCCGCGGTCGTGATGACCTCGATGGCGGGGACCTCCGCGATGTCGCGCATCTGCTCGTCGACGGCGCTGACCGTCTCCTGCGGGATCTCCTGGCCGGACCGTGCGGCGTCGTCGTCGAAGCGGAAGGTGTTCTCGGAAGTCATGGCCCAACTCTGCCACACCGCTGTCCGCCGCCCGGACCGTCCCGGCCCCGCCGGCACTATCCTGCTGGGGAGGCCGGGGACGGCCGGGAGGAGGCGGGGACGCCGTGTGGATCGGGTGGATCGAGTTCGACGTGCTCCTGGGGGACGTGCACTCCCTGAAGGGCAAGCGCTCCGTGGTGCGGCCCCTCGTCGCGGAGCTGCGCCGCCGGTTCCCCGTGACCGCGGCCGAGGTCGGCCACCTGGAGCTCCACCGCCGGGCCCTGGTGGGCACCGCCGTGGTCGCGGCCGACGCCGCCCGCCTCGTCGAGGTCCTCGACGACGTCGAGCGCTTCGTCGCCGCCCGCCCGGAGACGGAGCTGCTCTCGGCCCGCCGGGCCCTGTACAGCACCGAGGACGAGTGACAGCGCGCACGCCCGCCGTTTCCCGAACCGGCGGCCCATGGGCTAGACTGGTCGGCAGTGTGCAAGTGGAGGAGACTCCCACCCGCGCCGGCCACGGTCCCCGATCCGCTCGGACGACCTGCCCACGGCCGCCGGGTCCGCGACGACATCGTCCGCACGACGGCACGGCCGGGAGTTCCCGCGTCCGCTCCGTCACGCAGCGCGCCACCCCCGGGTGGTGCACCGATGAGCCTCCGCTTGCCGACCGCAGCGGGGGCTTTTGTCGTTGCGGACCGGACCGAACCATGAGGTCCCCGGAAACCTCCGGGCGACCACGCAGAACATCAGGAGCACGGCATTAGCGATCCACGTATCAATGACAGAATCCGAGTCCCCGAAGTCCGTCTCGTCGGACCCGCAGGCGAGCAGGTCGGCATCGTCCGCGTCGAGGACGCACTGAGGCTGGCCCGCGAATCGGATCTCGATCTGGTCGAGGTGGCGCCCAACGCCAAGCCGCCGGTGGCCAAGCTCATGGACTTCGGCAAGTACAAGTACGAGGCCGCGGTCAAGGCCCGGGAGTCGCGCAAGAACCAGACGAACACGGTCCTCAAGGAGGTCCGGTTCCGGCTCAAGATCGACACCCACGACTACGAGACCAAGGTCGGCCACGCCAAGCGGTTCCTCGGGGCCGGCGACAAGGTCAAGGCCATGATCCAGTTCCGCGGCCGCGAGCAGCAGCGCCCCGAGATGGGCGTCCGCCTGCTCGAGCGCTTCGCGAACGACGTCGCGGAGGTCGGTGCGGTCGAGTCGAGCCCCCGGGTCGACGGCCGCAACATGGTGATGGTCGTGGGCCCGCTGAAGAACAAGGCCGAGGCCAAGGCCGAGGCGCGCCGCCAGAAGCAGCGCGACGAGGCGAAGGCCGAGAACGAGCGCAAGGCGAAGGACAAGATCGACACGTCCTCCGCGGCGCCCGTGACCCAGTCGATCGGGGACGCGTTCCCGGCCGAGCTGCGCGAACGGGCCGGGCAGGCCGAGGAGCCGGTGCAGCAGCCGGCCCCGGAGCCCGAGGTCCAGGAGCCGGCACCGGCCCCAGAGGTCCCGGAGACGGTGCAGGCCGCCGCCCCCGAGCCCGAGGTCGTCGAGCCCGCGGTCACCGAGCCCGAGGTCGCCGAGCCGGAGGCGCCCGAGGTCGTCGAGACCCCGGCGCCCGAGGTCGCGGAGGCACCGGAGCCCGAGGTCGTCGAGGCCCCGGCGCCGAAGGCCGCCCCGAAGCCGCCGGCCCCGAAGGCCCCGGCGCCCAAGGCCCCGGCGTCCAAGGCCCCGGCGTCCAAGGCCCCGGCCGCGGCGCCGAAGGCCCCCTGGCCCGGTCCCAAGCCGGGAGCCAAGCCCGGGCCCCAGGCCTGAGCGGCGCACGACCTTCCGCGCGAGCGGAGCAGAACTGACAGCGCCCCGCGGCGCGCAGCCGGTCCCGGCTGCGCCCAGGGGCACCGTGGAGGTGCGGCGGACGTCGCCGTGCCCTCCGGTGGCCACCACCGGAAGAAACGCAAGGAGAGCGGCCACATGCCGAAGATGAAGACCCACAGCGGGGCGAAGAAGCGCTTCAAGCTCACCGGTACCGGCAAGGTGAAGCGCCAGCAGGCCAACCGCCGCCACTACCTGGAGCACAAGTCCTCGCGGCTGACCCGCCGCCTGGCCTCCGACCAGATCGTGGCCCCCGGCGACGCCAAGGTCATCAAGAAGATGCTGGGCAAGTAGTCCCCACCGCATCCCCCGGGGAGTCCGACTCCCCGCCCCGCACAGATTTGACCTCCCGGCCGCGCGGCCGGGACCGAAGTGAAGGAGTACACACGTGGCACGTGTGAAGCGGGCGGTCAACGCCCACAAGAAGCGCCGAGAAATCCTCGAGCAGGCCTCCGGCTACCGCGGCCAGCGCTCGCGCCTGTACCGCAAGGCGAAGGAGCAGGTCACCCACTCGTTCGTCTACAGCTACAACGACCGCCGGAAGCGCAAGGGCGACTTCCGCCGGCTGTGGATCCAGCGCATCAACGCCGCGGCCCGCGCCAACGGCCTGACCTACAACCGCTTCATCCAGGGCCTCAAGGCTGCCGAGGTGGAGGTCGACCGCCGGATGCTCGCCGAGCTGGCCGTGAACGACCAGCAGGCGTTCGCCGGTCTGGTCGAGATCGCGAAGAACGCCCTGCCGGAGGACACCTCCGCGCCGCGCGAAGCCGCCGCCTGAGCACAGTCGGAGCAGTGAACCTCACGGAGCGCCTGGCCGCCCAGCCGATGTCCAACCCCCGAGCCGATCGGGTCAGGGACGTCGCGGGACTGGCCGGGCGCTCCGCGCGTTCCAAGCGCGGGCTGTTCCTCGCCGAGGGCCCGCAGAACGCCCGCGAGGCCCTCGCCCGGCACCCGGAGTCCCCGTGCGTGGACGCCGTCTACGTCACCGAGGACGCCCTGGGCCGCCACCCGGACATCGCCGCCCTCCTCGAGCGCGTGGCCGAGGACCGCTCCGTGTTCGTGCGCCTCGTGACGCGGGAGGTCCTCGCCGCGATGAGCGACGCGGTGACCCCGCAGGGCGTCGTCGTCGTGTGCCGCCCCCTCGACGCGGACCTCGGGGCCGTGCTCGCCGCCCGGCCGCGGCTCGTGGCCGTGCTCGCCCGGGTCCAGGACCCCGGCAACGCCGGCACCGTGCTGCGCGCGGCGGACGCCGCCGGCGCGGACGCGGTGGTGCTCACCGCCGGCAGCGTGGACGTCTACAACCCCAAGACCGTGCGCTCGACCGCCGGCTCCCTCTTCCACCTGCCCGTCGTCGTGGGCGCCGACCTGCCCGCGCTGCTCGAGGCCGCCCGCGCCGCCGGATGCGGCGTGCTGGCCGCCGACGGCCACGGGGACGTCGACCTCGACCGCCTCCAGGACGCCTCCGCCGCCCGGGCCGCCGGCGCGGACGGGGTCGACACCGCCTACGACCTGGCGCGCCCCACCGTGTGGCTCTTCGGCAACGAGGCCCGGGGACTGTCCGAGGAGGAGAAGGCGCTGGCCGACCACCGCGTCGCCGTGCCGGTGCACGGCCGGGCGGAGTCCCTCAACGTGGGCACCGCCGCCACCGTGTGCCTCTACGCCTCGGCCCGGGCCCAGCGGCGCCCCGGCGCCGGGGACGGGCACTGAGCCCGTGACCGCACCGCTGCCCGCCGCCTACCGCACCCAGGTGGTCGGCGCCGCCCTCCTCGACGACGCCCGCCGCCCCACGGCCTTCCTCGCCGCCCAGCGGGCCTACCCCGAGGCCCTGCGGGGCCTGTGGGAGTTCCCCGGCGGCAAGCAGGAGCCGGACGAGAGCTGCGAGCAGGCCCTGGTGCGGGAGTGCGCCGAGGAGCTCGGCGTGGACGTCCGGCTGCTCGCGGAGGTGCGCGGACCGCACGCCCAGGGCTGGCCGCTCAAGGACACCGCGGCGATGCGGGTCTGGACGGCCGTGGCCGCCGGCGGCGACCCCCGGCCCGCGGTGGGGGAGGACCACCTGGCCGTGCGGTGGCTCCCGCTCGACGACCCCGCCGCCGCGCTCGAGCTCCCCTGGATCCCGGCCGACCTGCCGATCGTGCACGCCCTGCTGGACCACCTGCGGGGCTGAGCCGGTCCGTGCCGGCCGGAGCGGGTCAGGTGGCGGCGCGCCGGTCAGCCGTGGTGCCGGGGGCCAGGGACGTAGCCGCCGTCGGCGAGACCGGCCCCGATCTCGAAGGGGTTGCGGTGCGCCGGGTGCCCGCAGCGCAGCACCGACCACCCCGCGGCCAGGAGGTAGGCCGGCAGGAAGGGCAGGCCCAGCCACTGCGCCCACTGGGTCGCGTGGCGGGACTCGTGAGCCACGAGCCGGGGGCGGGTCGCGACGTCGTCGATCCCGGCGCGGAACAGGACCACGTTGCCCACGGTGAACGCCCCGGCCCGGGGCAGCCGGGGCCGGTAGCCGAAGCCCAGGAGCAGCCCCTCCGGGCCGTGGATCACCTTGGTCCGGGAAGTCGCGGCGACCAGCAGCCCCAGCGGGGTGGACAGGTTCGCCATGTTCCACACCTGCCGCAGGCGCGCCGCCCGGCTCAGTTCGCTTGTCATGGCGCCAGCCTAGATCCGCTCGGCGCACCCCGTCCGGGTCGACGATCGCCACGCCTGCGATCACCCGGGCACGGAAGCAGCGGGGCAGTGCTGGCACTCCTCCGCGCCGGACCGCGCCGCGCTCCGGTACCACCGGGTCGTCGACGTGCCGGAGCAGCGGTGGGCGGACCCTGCGGCCCGTGCCATAGACTGGAACACGCCCGTGATCCGTGCCGATCCGGGCTTTCCCGTGCTCCATGTCCCACGGACCGTGGGACGGCGTGCGCGGACGACACCGTCCCCGAGCCGAAGAAGTCGCCAGCTGATGTCTGAACTGCCACCCGAGACCGCCCCGAGCGGCGCGGTCGACCCGACCGACGAGGCCGCGGTCGCCGCGGCCGTGGAGGCGGCCCTGGCCGCCGTCGGAAACGCCCAGGACCTCGACGAGCTCAAGGAGGTCCGGCTCGCTCACGCGGGGGACCGGTCCCCGCTGGCGCTGGCCAACCGGCAGATCGGCTCCCTGGACAAGTCGCAGAAGTCCGCGGCCGGCAAGCTGGTCGGCCAGGCCCGCGGCCGCGTCAACCAGGCGGTCGCCGCCCGCACCACGGTGCTGGAGGAGGAGCGGGACGCCCGGATCCTCGTCGAGGAGGCCGTGGACGTCACCGCCGCCGGCCGGCGCCGGCGCCTGGGCGGGCGGCACCCGCTGACCAACCTCATGGAGCGCGTCGGCGAGACGTTCGTGGCCATGGGCTGGGAGGTCGCCGACGGACCCGAGGTCGAGTCCGAGTGGTACAACTTCGACTCCCTCAACTTCAAGCCGGACCACCCCGCCCGGGAGCTGCAGGACACGTTCTTCGTGGACCCGCCCGGGGCGCACCTCGTGCTGCGCACGCACACCTCGCCGGTGCAGATGCGCACGCTGCTCAGCCGCGAGCTGCCGGTCTACGTGGTCGTCCCGGGGCGCACCTACCGCACCGACGAGCTCGACGCCACGCACACCCCGGTCTTCCACCAGGTCGAGGGTCTGGCCGTGGACAAGGGGCTGTCGATGGCCGACCTCAAGGGCACGCTCGAGCACTTCGCCCGGCAGATGTTCGGCCCGGAGGCGAAGATCCGGCTGCGGCCCAACTACTTCCCCTTCACCGAGCCGTCCGCCGAGCTGGACGTGTGGCACCCGAACGCCAAGGGCGGGCCGCAGTGGATCGAGTGGGGCGGCTGCGGCATGGTCCACCCGAACGTGCTGCGCGCGGCCGGCATCGACCCCGAGGTCCACTCGGGCTTCGCGTTCGGCATGGGCATCGAGCGGACCCTGATGTTCCGCAACAACGTCCCCGACATGCGCGACATGGTCGAGGGCGACGTCCGCTTCAGCGAGCACTTCGGGATGGAGATCTAAGACATGCGAGTTCCTTTGTCATGGCTGCGCGAGCACGCCCCCGTCCCGGCGGACGCCACCGCCGAGGACGTCCTGGCCGCCCTGGTGACGGTGGGCCTCGAGGAGGAGGACGTGCACCGTCCCGCGGACCACCTGAAGGGCCCGGTCGTGGTCGGCCAGGTGCTGTCCAAGGAGCCGGAGACCCACTCCAACGGCAAGACCGTCAACTGGTGCACCGTCCGCGTGGTCCCCGAGGGCCAGGAGCAGACCCTGACCGGCGAGGGCATCGACCCCTCCGGCGTGCAGGGCGTGATCTGCGGGGCCCACAACTTCGAGGTCGGGGACAAGGTCGTCGTGACCCTGCCCGGCGCCGTCCTGCCCGGGGACTTCAGGATCTCGGCGCGCAGGACCTACGGCCACACCTCCGCCGGGATGATCGCCTCCGTGCGCGAGCTCGGCATCGGCGAGGACCACGACGGCATCCTGGTGCTCTCGACCCTCGGCCTGGACCCGGAGCTCGGCACGGACGTCCTCGAGCTGCTCGGCCTCCACGACGAGGCCGCCGAGATCAACGTGACCCCGGACCGCGGCTACGCGTTCTCGATCCGCGGCGTGGCCCGCGAGTACTGCCACGCCGTGCACGAGCCCTTCACCGACCCGGCCGGGACCGTGGCGCCCCGGGTGCCCGCCCCCACCGCGGACGGCTTCCCCGTGGCCGTCGAGGACGACGCCCCGATCCACGGCAACCCCGGGTGCACCCGCTTCGTCGCCCGCACGGTGACCGGCATCGACGCGAGCGCCCCCACGCCCCCGTGGATGTCGGCGCGGCTGCGCCTGGCGGGGATCCGCTCGATCTCCCTGCCGGTGGACGTCTCCAACTACGTGATGCTCGAGCTCGGCCAGCCGCTGCACTTCTACGACCTCGGGACGCTGACCGGCGGCATCGGGGTCCGCCGGGCGGCGCCGGGCGAGACCCTGACCACCCTGGACGGCAAGCGGCGCGCCCTGGACCCCGAGGACCTGCTGATCACCGACGGGTCCGGGCCGATCGGCCTGGCCGGGGTCATGGGCGGGGCGGCCACCGAGGTCTCGGACGCCACCGTCGACGTGCTCGTGGAGGCGGCCCGCTTCGACGAGGTTTCGATCGCCCGCACCACGCGCCGGCACCGGCTGCCCTCCGAGGCGTCCAAGCGCTTCGAGCGCGGCGTGGACCCGCAGATCGCCCCGGTGGCCGCCCAGCGCGCCGTGGAGCTGCTCGTGGAGCTGGCCGGCGGCACGGCCGGGCCCGGGGTCACCGACGTGGACGCCACCAGCGCCCCCGCGCCCATCGAGCTGCCCTGGGACCACCCCGGCCGCCGCACGGGCGTGGAGTACACGGCGGACCAGGTCGTCGCCACCCTCACCGAGCTCGGCGCGCAGGTCGAGGCCACCGACGACGGCTGGCGCGTCGTGCCCCCGTCGTGGCGGCCCGACCTGGTCGAGAAGGAGGACCTGGTCGAGGAGATCGCCCGCCTCGTGGGCTACGACGCGATCCCCTCGCGGCTGCCCGTGGCGCCCCCCGGGCGCGGCCTGACCGCCGAGCAGCAGGCCCGCAAGCGGGTGGCCGACGCGCTCGCGGCCGCCGGGCTGACCGAGGTGCTCGCCTACCCGTTCGTCGCGCAGGCCGACAACGAGCTGTGGGGCGCCCCCGAGCCCGGGGTCCCCGTGCCGTCGGTGAAGCTGGCCAACCCGATCAGCGAGGCCCAGGGGATGCTGCGCGTGTCCCTGCTCCCGGGCCTGCTCGAGGTGCTGCGGCGCAACACCTCCCGCGGCTTCCGCGACCTGGCGCTCTACGAGGTCGGGCGCGTCTTCCGCCCCGGCGAGCAGCTCGGCAGCGCGAGCATCCCGCCGCTGGGGGCGCGCCCGGACCCGGCGGTGCTCGAGGAGCTCGAGGCCGGCCTGCCCGCCCAGCCGCGCCACCTTGCCGCGGTCCTCGCCGGCAAGGACGCGGCCGAGGGGCCGTGGACCGCGCCGCGCGCGTTCGACTGGCAGGACGCCCTCGACGCCGCCCGGCTGGCCGCCGAGGTGCTGGGGGTCGAGCTGACCGTCCGCCAGGGCACGCACCAGGCGTTCCACCCGGGCCGCACCGCGGTGCTCGCCACCGCCGACGGCACCCCGCTGGGCTACGCGGGCGAGCTGCACCCGCAGCTCGTCGCCGCGCAGGACCTCCCCGAGCGGACCGTGGCGATGGAGCTGAACCTCAGCTCGCTCACCGCGGCCGAGTCCGGGGTCGTCCAGGCGCGCCCGATCTCCGGCTACCCGGCCGCCACGCAGGACGTCGCGCTCGTGGTGGACGCCTCCGTGCCGGCCGCCGAGCTGCGGGCCGCGCTCGAGGAGGGCGCCGGGGAGCTGCTCGAGGACGTCCGCGTCTTCGACGTCTACCAGGGCCCCGGAATCGAGGAGGGCCGGAAGTCGGTCGCCTTCGCGCTGCGCTTCCGGGCCCCGGACCGCACGCTGACCGCGGACGAGGCCTCCGCCGCCCGCGAGGCGGCCGTCGCCGTCGCCGCCGAGCGCCACGGCGCCGTGCTCCGCGGCTGAGCGGCCCCGCCCGGACGGCCCGCCCCCTCCGGGGGGCGGGCCGTCCGTCGTCCCGCCCCGCCCGGGCGGTAACACTCGCGAACGCCGGGGAGTGCGCCGTCGACTTCGGTACTGTGGCACCGGGTCCCCGGCCGCGACCCCGGCGTTCGCGACCGACCCCCCTTCCCCGACCCCGTTCCAGGAGCGCAGCATGACCGAGGAGACCACCGACCGCCAGGAGCCGTTCTTCGCCTTCGACGACGAGCAGGACGAGCAGGACGGGCGCGCCCGCCGGTCGATCGCCTGGAAGCCGACGGCCGTGGGCCTGCTGGGGCTGCTCCTGGGCCTGGTCCTCGCGGTGAGCGCGGCCCTCGCCTGGGACGACTCCCGCAGGCTGGCCGGCTACGCGGACCGGTCGTGGGTGATCTCCGGGCAGTACCAGGACCTCACCAACGACCTGCAGACCAAGACCTGGAACCCCATTTACCGCGGGGTGCTGCCCGCGGACGAGGCGGTCACCGAGCAGCCCTTCGACTCGGGCCTCGCCGACCCGCGCGTCCCGGAGGCGGGGGAGGAGATCGTCTTCCGCGGCACGCAGACGGGCTCCGGCGAGGACGACTTCCACCAGGAGGCCGACGCGCTGCTCGCCGTTGAGGACGGCACGCTCCAGGTGGTCGAGACCGCCGAGGCGGGCGAGTTCGGGGACGGCGTCACCGCGGGCACCATCGCGTGGCAGCGCGTCCAGGCGGCCCTGCTGCTGCTCGCCGGTCTCGCCGCGGCCGGGGGCGGGGTCTGGTTCGCCCGCCGGCTCTACCGCCGGGAGCACTGACCGGCCGGCCGGCCGCGCGGCGCAACGGGCCCCTGCCGGACGCACAGCGTCCGGCAGGGGCCCGTTCCCGTCGGTGCCCGGGGCGGGTCAGTGCAGGGCGGGAAGCTCCCGGCGGAGCAGCCACGCGTCGAGCAGGCCGTCGACCTCCGCCCACCGGTCCCGGGGCACGAAGCCCCGCAGGTGCTCCCGGAAGCCCGCCGTGCTCACCCACCCGTCCCGGTTGGCGGTGGCCCAGCCGCGCAGCAGGGCGCGGAAGGCGTCCTCGCCCACGGTTTCCCGGATCGCGTGGACGGTGAGGGCGCCCCGGACGTACACCACGTCGTCGAAGAGCCGCACCTGCCCGGGGTCCCCGATGACGAGGTCCTGGCGCATCTTGGACAGGGTCCGGTGGGCCTTCTCCGCGTGCCAGCGGGCCGGCCTGTCGCCGGAGGCCTCGGACCAGATCCACTCCGCGTAGGACGCGAACCCCTCGTTGAGCCAGATGTCCTGCCACGCGGAGAGGACCAGGCTGTTGCCGAACCACTGGTGGGCCAGCTCGTGCGCCACGAGCCGCTGCTCCTCCCAGTCCGTGCCCAGCTGGTTCTTCCCGAACACGGAGCACGCGTAGCACTCGAACGGGTCCTCCAGCGATTCGTCGACGACCACCACGGTGTAGCTCGGGAAGGGGTAGGGGCCGAACCAGTCGTTGAACACCTCGATCATCCGGCCCTGCTCCGCGAAGGTCTTCTCCGCCTTCTTTCGCCGCTTCCTGGAGCACACCAGGTACTGGGGGACGCGCGAGCCCGAGAGCTCGTGCCGCTCGTACGGGCCGATCTGCACGGTGGCCAGGTAGGGCGGCAGCGGCACCCGGGACGTGTACACCCAGTGGCGCTCGCCGTCGCGCTCCACCACGGACTCCAGCTCGCCGTGGACCACCACCTCGTAGTCGGCGTCCGCGTGCACGGCGACCCGGTAGGTGGCCTTGTGAGAGGGGTGGTCCACGCACGGGAACCAGGTGGACGAACCGGTGGGCTGCCCGGCGACGAGCACGCCGTCGTCGAGCTCGGCCCAGCCGATCTCGCCCCAGGGCCCGTCCAGGGACTCGGGGTACCCCTCGTAGGCCACGGTGAGCGTGAACGCCTCCCCGGCGGCGACGACGCGCGGCAGGGTCAGCACGAGGCGGCTCCCGCGGTGGTCGGCGCGGACGCGGCGGCCGCCGAGCAGACCGCCGAGCCCGCCGGTGCCGAACCTGACGTCGGTCACGGCGAGCTCGGTGAGGTCCAGCTCGATCCGGTCCGTGTCGTGCAGCGCGCGGCAGGACAGGGTGGCGCGCGCCTCGAGGCCGTTGTCCTCGACGTCGTAGTCGAGGTCCAGGTCGTAGTGCTCCACGGTGGCCGCGCAGCACCCCACGAACGGGGTGTAGGGGTCCCGTGCGCCGTCGGCGCCGAGGAAGCGGTGCATCGGTGCGGCGCTCACGGGACCAGCAGCAGCTTGCCCTGGGCGGCGCGGGACTGGAGCAGCTCGTGGGCCTGCCGTGCCCGGTCGAGCGGGAACGTCTCGGCGACGCGGAGGGTCAGCGACCCGTCGAGCACCGCGTCGAACAGCTCGCCCGCGCGCCAGTTCCGCTCCTTCTCGTCGAGCAGGTAGTCGTTGAGGGTGGGGCGGGTGAGGAACAGGGAGCCGTGCTGGGCGAGCCGCTGCGGGTCGAGCGGGGGCACCTGGCCGGAGGAACCGCCGAAGAGCACCAGCATCCCGCGCCGGCGCAGCGCCCGGAGCGACTCGTCGAAGGTGTCCTTGCCCACCGAGTCGTAGACGACGTCGGCGCCGCGGCCGCCGGTGACCTCCCGGACGTGCTCGGCGAAGCCCTCGTAGCCCACCAGGGCGAAGTCGGCCCCCAGGGAGCGCGCGGTCTCCGCCTTGGCCTGCGAGCCCACCAGGGCAATCACCGTGGCCCCGAGCGACTTCAGCAGCTGCACGGCGAGACCTCCGACCCCGCCCGCGCCCGCGGTGACGACGGCGACGTCGCCCTCCTGGACCGGGTACGTCGAGCGGACCAGGTAGTGCGCGGTGAGACCCTGCAGCGGGACGGCCGCGGCGACCTCGTCGGACACACCGGAGGGCACGCGCAGGGCCTTGTCGGCGTCCACGAGGAAGGCGTCGGCGTAGGTCCGGGACGCCTGCGAGGTGGTGATCCGGTCGCCCAGGGCGAAGTGGCGCACCTCGGAGCCCACGCCCGTCACCACGCCCATGCCCTCGGAGCCCGGGGTGAAGGGGTGCTCCACGGGGTAGACGCCCTCGCGCTGGTACACCTCGATGAAGTTCACCCCCGCCGCGCGGGTCTCGACGAGCAGCTGGCGCGGACCGGGTTCGAGGTCCGGACGCTCGCCGAGGGTCAGGACCTCGGGGCCTCCGGCTCGCTCGACCATGACGCAACGGACCATGACGGGTACCTCCTGGACATCGCGGACGGGAACCCTGCCATGGTAGGCACGGAGTCCCGCCGCGCCCTCCCCGCGGGGGTCGCCCAGGGGTAGCGTGTGCACAAGAGGGGGCACGGGAAAGCCCCCGTAATCATCGAGATTTGCAGACGGGAAGCGTAGATTCGGGGGCAGAGCCGTTCCGGGGGGAGCGCGAGAGCGGCCGTGGTCGATCCGAGCGGGGGGATCCTGACGTGCTCCGACGAGGCGCACCCGCGCCCCGCTCCGCCGGCCCTTCCCCCGTAGCGTGCATAAATATTGAAGACCATGCATAACTTTGAGCTAGAGTGGGTTCTATGACGTTCAGCGCAGCAGTGTCGGGGGCATCCGGCTACGCCGGTGGCGAGGTCCTGAGGATCCTCGCCGGTCACCCGCAGATCGAGATCGGGGCCGTGGGGGCCCATTCCAACGCGGGCCAGCGGCTGGGGGAGCTGCAGCCGCACCTGCACTCCCTCGCCGACCGGGTGCTCGTCGACACCACGGTGGAGAACCTGGCCGGCCACGACGTCGTCTTCCTCGCCCTGCCGCACGGCGCCTCGGCCGCGATCGCCGCACAGCTGCCGGCGGAGACCGTGGTGATCGACGCCGGCGCCGACCACCGGCTCGACTCCGCCGAGGAGTGGGACCAGTTCTACGGGTCCCCGCACGCCGGGACCTGGCCGTACGGGCTGCCCGAGCTCGTCGTGGACGCCGAGGGCACCCGCCAGCGCGAGCAGCTCCGCGGCGCCACCCGCATCGCGGTGCCGGGGTGCTACCCGACCAGTGCCCTGCTCGCCCTGGGCCCCGGCTTCGCGGCCGGTCTCCTGGAGCCGGAGGACGTCGTGATCGTCGCCGCCTCGGGCACCTCCGGGGCCGGCAAGGCCGTCAAGGCGCACCTGCTGGGCTCGGAGGTCATGGGCTCGATGAGCCCGTACGGGGTGGGCGGCGCCCACCGGCACACCCCCGAGATCGAGCAGGGCCTCTCGAAGGCCGCCGGGCGCCGCGTGCGGATCTCCTTCACCCCGACGCTCGCCCCCATGCCGCGGGGCATCCTCACCACCGCCACCGCGCGGGTCCCCGAGGGCGTGACCGCCGGGCAGCTGCGGGAGGCCTGGGAGACCGCCTACGCGGCCGAGCCGTTCGTCACCGTCCTGCCCGAGGGACGGTGGCCCTCGACGAAGTCGGTGGCCGGCTCCAACCACGCCCAGCTTCAGCTCGCCCACGACGCCCGGGCGGGGCGCGTCATCGTCACGTGCGTGATCGACAACCTCGTCAAGGGCACCGCCGGCGGTGCCGTCCAGTCCATGAACCTCGCCCTCGGCCTGCCGGAGGACACCGGCCTGACATTCCAAGGAGTCGCACCGTGAGAACGTACCCCTCCCAGCAGCCCGCCGGCACCCTGCAGGTCGACACCGCCCGCGGCGTGGCCGCCGCCCAGGGCTTCCGCGCCGCCGGCACCGAGGCCGGCTTCAAGGACTCCGGCGGACCGGACCTCGCCCTCGTCGTCAACGACGGGCCCCAGCACCACGTGGGGGCCGTGTACACGACCAACCGGATCACCGCCGCGCCCGTCCAGTGGTCCAAGGCTGCGACCGCGGACGGCCGGGCCGCCGCCGTGGTCCTCAACTCCGGCGGCGCCAACGCCTGCACCGGACCGCAGGGCTTCCAGGCCTCCCACCGGACCGCCGAGCTCGTCGGCGAGGCGCTCGGGGTCGGGGCCGGCGACGTGGTGGTGTGCTCCACCGGGCTGATCGGCATCCAGCTGCCCATGGACGTCATGGAGCGCGGCCTCCCCGGGGTCGTCGAGGCCCTCGGGGACGACGACGCCGCCGGGGCCGCCGCGGCCCGGGCCATCATGACCACCGACTCCGTCTCCAAGCAGGCCGCCTACGTCCGCGACGGGTGGACGGTCGGCGGCATGGCCAAGGGCGCGGGCATGCTCGCCCCGGGCCTGGCCACGATGCTCGTGGTGCTCACGACCGACGCGGAGCTCTCCTCCGACGCCCTGCAGTGGGCGCTCGAGGACGCGGTGAAGGTCACGTTCAACCGCACCGACTCCGACGGCTGCATGTCCACCAACGACACCGTGGTCCTGCTCGGCTCGGGCGCCTCCGGGATCACGCCGGACGAGTTCGAGTTCAGCCAGGCCGTGACCGCGGTGTGCCACTCGCTGGCCCAGCAGCTCATCACGGACGCCGAGGGCGCGTCCCACGACATCGAGATCACCACCGTCAACGCCGCGACCGAGCGGCAGGCGGAGGACGTGAGCCGCTCCGTGGCCCGCTCCAACCTCTTCAAGGCCGCGATCTACGGCAACGACCCCAACTGGGGCCGCGTCCTGTCCGCGGTCGGCACCACCGAGGCCGCGTTCGACCCCGACCGGCTCGACGTCGCCATCAACGGCGTCGTGGTCTGCCGCAACGGCATGATCGGGGACCCGCGCGAGGGCGTGGACCTGGCCGCCGACCGCAGGGTCACCGTCCTGGTCGACCTCAAGGCCGGGGACGCCGACGCCACCGTCTGGACCAACGACCTGACCCACGACTACGTCGAGGAGAACAGCGCCTACTCCAGCTGACCCGCCCGCCCACCAGCACAGCACCGACCCACGGCGCAGGAGAACCATGACCGACCCGAGCGACCCGACCCGCTACGAGACCGCCCAGCTGAAGGCGGGCACCCTGATGGAGGCCCTGCCCTGGATCCAGCGCTACTCCGGGTCCGTGATGGTCTTCAAGTACGGCGGCAACGCCATGGTGTCCGAGCCGCTGCGGCAGGCCTTCGCGGAGGACATGGTGTTCCTGCGCCACGTCGGGATCAAGCCGGTGGTGGTGCACGGCGGCGGGCCCCAGATCAACCGCATGCTGGAGCGGCTGGGCATCGAGTCCGAGTTCCGCGGCGGGCTGCGCGTCACCTCCAAGGAGGCCGTGGACGCCATCCGCATGGTGCTGACCGGGCAGGTCCAGCGGGAGCTCGTCTCCCTGCTCAACGCCACCGGCCCGTACGCCGTGGGGCTCTCGGGGGAGGACGCCGAGCTGTTCCGCGCGGTCCGCCGGGGCACCGTCGTGGACGGCGAGGAGGTGGACCTCGGCCACGTGGGCGAGGTCGTCGGCGTCAACCCCGAGCCCGTCACCCAGCTCCTCGAGGCCGGGCGGATCCCCGTCATCTCCTCCGTGGCGCCGGAGGTCGACGCGCACGGCCGCCCCACGGGGGAGATCCTCAACGTCAACGCGGACACCGCCGCCGCCGCCGTGGCGGTGGCCCTGCGCGCCGAGAAGTTCGTGGCCCTCACCGACGTCGAGGGGCTCTACGCGAACTGGCCCGACAAGGACTCCCTCATCGCGTCCCTGTCCGCCTCGGAGCTGCGCGCGATGCTCCCGAGCCTGCAGGCCGGGATGATCCCCAAGATGGAGGCGGCCCTGCGGGCCGTGGAGGGCGGGGCGCGCCGGGCGTCCATCGTCGACGGGCGCAGCCCGCACACGTGCCTGCTCGAGATCTTCACCGACACCGGCATCGGTACCCAGCTCGTCCCCGACCACGGAGCATCGTCATGACCGCCCAGCACACCGCCTCCCGCTACTCGGCCCAGACCGCCCTGCTCGGCGAGTACGCCGACTCGCTGCTCGGCGTCTTCGGCAGCCCGTCCCTCGTGCTCACCCACGGCAAGGGCGCCGTGGTCACCGACGCCGACGGCCGGGACTACCTCGACCTGCTCGCGGGCATCGCCGTCAACGCCCTCGGCCACGCCCACCCGCGCTGGGTGGAGATCGTCTCCCGCCAGCTCGCCACCCTCGGGCACGTCTCCAACTTCTTCACCTCCCCCCAGCAGATCGCCCTCGCCGGGAAGCTACTGTCCCTGGCCGGCGCGCCCGCGGGCTCCCACGTCTTCTTCGCGAACTCCGGCACCGAGGCCAACGAGGCCGCGTTCAAGCTCGCCCGCCGCCACGGCCACGAGCACCCCGGCCCGGACGGCCGGCCCCGCGGCACCGTCCTCGCCCTCGAGTCCGCCTTCCACGGCCGCACCATGGGCGCGCTCGCCCTGACCGCCAAGGAGGCCTACCGGGCGCCCTTCGAGCCCCTCCCGGGCGGGGTCCGGCACATCCCCGCGACCGTCGAGGCCCTCGAGGAGCACCTCGACGGGACGGTCGCGGCGCTGATCGTGGAACCCGTGCAGGGCGAGGCCGGCGTGCGCGAGCTGCCCGAGGGCTACCTCCGGCGCGCCCGGGAGCTGACCCGCCGGCACGGCGCGCTGCTCGTCGTGGACGAGGTGCAGACCGGGATGGGCCGCACCGGCCGCTGGTTCGCCTCCTCCGCCGAGCTCACCGGCGACGACCTGCCGGACGCGATCACCCTGGCCAAGGGCCTCGGCGGCGGCTTCCCGATCGGCGCGATGCTGACCGTCGGCCCGGAGGTCTCCGCGCTGCTCGGGGCCGGCCAGCACGGCACCACGTTCGGCGGAAACCCGCCGGCCACCGCCGCGGGCCTCGCCACCGTCACCGTCATCGAGGAGGACGGCCTGCTCGCGCACGCGCGCACCGTGGGCGCCGTGCTCGGCGAGGGGCTGCGCGCGGTCCCCGGGATCGGCGACGTGCGCCAGCACGGACTGCTGATCGGCGCCGACCTCGAGGTCCCCGAGGGCGCCACGGCCCCGTTCGGCCCCGCCGTGGTCGAGGCCGCCCGGGACGCCGGGTTCATCGTCAACGCGACCGGCCCCGGTACCCTGCGCCTGGCCCCGCCCCTGATCCTGACCCCCGAGCAGGCGCGCACCTTCCTCGACGCGCTCCCCGAGATCCTGCGCACCGCCGCCGCGGTCACGGCCCCCGCCGCGACCTCGCCCGACTCCCCGCCGAAAGAAGCATGAACCCGTCCATGACCCCCCGCCACTTCCTCGTCGACACCGACCTCTCCCAGCGGGAGCAGACCGAGGTGCTCGAGCTCGCCGCCCGCCTCAAGGCCGACCGCTGGGCCCACCGGCCCTACGCGGGTCCCCAGACCGTGGCCGTGATCTTCGACAAGACGTCGACCCGCACCCGGGTCTCCTTCTCCGCCGGGATCGCCGATCTCGGCGGCAACCCGCTCATGATCAACCCGGGCGAGTCGCAGCTGGGCAAGGAGAGCGTGGCGGACACCGCGCGCGTCTTCTCCCGCATGGCCTCGACCATCGTGTGGCGCACCTACGCCCAGTCCGGGCTGGAGGAGATGGCCGCGGCCGCCACCGTGCCCGTCGTCAACGGGCTCTCCGACGACTACCACCCCTGCCAGATCCTCGCGGACCTGCTCACCGTCCGGGAGCACCGGGGCGGTCTCGCCGGGCTCAGCTTCGCCTACCTCGGGGACGCCGCCAACAACATGGCCCACTCCTACCTGCTGGGCGGGGCCACCGCCGGTATGCACGTGCGCGTCGCCGGCCCGGCGAGCCACCTCCCGGACCCGGCGGTGGTGCGGGCCGCCGAGGAGCGCGCGGAGCAGACCGGGGGGTCCGTGCGCGTGACCACCGACCCGGCCGAGGCGCTCGCCGGGGCGGACGTGGTCTGCACCGACACCTGGGTGTCCATGGGCCAGGAGGCGGAGACCGAAGCGCGGGCGGAGGTCTTCCGGGCGTACTCCGTGGACGCCGCGGCGATGGCCCAGGCCGCGCCCGGGGCGCTGTTCCTGCACTGCCTGCCCGCCTTCCGCGGCTCCGAGGTCGCGGCCGAGGTCATCGACGGCCCGCAGTCCGTGGTGTGGGACGAGGCGGAGAACCGCCTGCACGCCCAGAAGGCCCTGCTCGTCTGGCTCATGGCGCGCTCCGGGCGCTACGACCTGGGCGCCGCCGACGCCCCCGCCGTCCCCGCATGAGCATCCCCGCCACCAAGACCGCCCGGCAGGCCCGGATCGTGGCCCTCGTGACCGGAGGGGCGATCCACTCGCAGGCCGAGCTGGCCGCCCGGCTGGCCGAGGACGGCGTGCAGGTCACCCAGGCCACGCTCTCCCGCGACCTCGTGGAGCTCGGGGCCGTCCGGGTGCGCGAGGGCTCCGGCGCCCTCGTCTACGCCGTCCCGCAGGCCGGGGCCGACCGCTCGCCCGCCTCCGGGATCACCCAGGAGGTGCTCGACGCCCGCCTGGCCAGCCTGTGCCGCGAGCTGCTGGTCACCGCCGAGGCGAGCGCGAACCTCGTGGTCCTGCGGACCCCGCCGGGGGCCGCCCAGTACCTCGCCTCCGCCATCGACACGTCCGTGCTCCCCGCCGTCCTCGGCACCATCGCCGGCGACGACACCATCATGGTGGTGTGCCGGGCGGCCGACGGCGGCCACGCCGTGGCCCGCCGCTTCCTGGAGCTCGCCGAGTAGAGGTCCCGGCGCCGCCCCGTGTCGGCCGTGCGCCGCGCGCTCAGCGGGCCGCGTACTCCTCCAGGACGGGGACGAGCTCCGTGCGCTCGAAGACCCGGGCGAAGTCCAGGGCCGAGTGGGCGCCGGCCGTCTGCGAGGCCCCGGCCGCGAGCAGCGTCCGCACGATCGTCTCGTTGCCCCGGAAGACCGCGCTCATCAGCGCCGTCTGACCGTTGTCGTTGACCCGGTCCGGGTCCGCCCCGGCCTCGAGCAGCGCCGCGACGGTCTCCTCGCGCTGGTGGTAGGCCGCGAGGACCAGCAGGGTGTCGCCCTTGCCGTTGGTGAGGTTCACCGGGACGCCGGCGCGCACGGCCGGCAGGAGGTTCTCCGTGTCCCCCGTCCGGGCCATCTCGAACAGGGAGAGCACGTAGGCCATCTCCTCCTCGGTCAGCTGGGGGGCCGCCGGGTCCTGCGGCTGGTCGGTCGGCTGGGGGTTCTCGGTCACGGGTGGTCCTTCGCGGTCGGTCGGATGCTGCTCCTGCCGGCCAGTTTATCGGGGGCGGGGACCGCGACACGCACCACCCCCAAGTACCCGGGTCTTGACGTTGCAGTAACCGACTGGCACGCTCGTGTGACACAGCTCACCTCGTGCCCGTTCCTCGCGCCGGTGCCCGTGCACCGGGGATCCGGAGTTCCCCCATGACGAATCTCGCCACCCTGCTCACCGACACGGCCGCGGCCTCCCCGGAGTCCCGGGCGGTGGTCCTCGACGACAAGGTCCTGACCTACGGGGCCCT
This sequence comes from Kocuria sp. GQ42, assembly GCF_059758435.1. Lineage (NCBI taxonomy): Bacteria > Bacillati > Actinomycetota > Actinomycetes > Micrococcales > Micrococcaceae > Kocuria > Kocuria sp. GQ42. The sequence goes on from NZ_JCAXEN010000002.1 coordinate 527,914, forward strand.
CGACGACCTGTCCGCGCGGGTCGCGTCGATGCTCGCCGCCGCCGGCGTCGGGCAGGGCGACCGGGTGGCCCTGATCCTGCCCAACGTCCCCCACATGCCGATCGCCTACTACGGGATCCTGCGCGCGGGCGGGGTGGTCGTGCCCCTCAACCCCCTCCTCAGCCCCCGGGAGCTGGCGTACCACTTCGACAACGCCGAGGTGTCCCTGGTGCTCGTCTGTGAGGCGATGGCCGAGGCGACCCGCGCCGCGGTCGCGGACCTGGACCGGGACGTCCGGGTGGTCGAGGTCTCGGCCGCCGGGACGCTGCAGGCGCTCGCGGACGTCCCGCCGCGGCCCGGGGTCGCCGAGCGCGACGACGACGAGCCCGCCGTCCTGCTCTACACTTCCGGGACCACGGGACGGCCCAAGGGCGCCGTCCTGACGCACCACAACCTCCGGGCCAACGCGGCGCTGTCCGCGGGCCTCTTCGACCTGGCGCCCGGGGACGTCATGTTCGGGGCCCTGCCGTTCTTCCACGTCTTCGGCCAGACCGTGGCGCTCAACGGCGTCGTCCACGCGGGGGCGACCGTCACGCTGCTGCCGCGCTTCGACCCGGCCAAGGCGCTGGAGATCCTGGCCCGGGACGAGGTCACGGTCTTCGCCGGGGTGCCGAGCATGTACGTGGCGCTGCTCGCCGCCGCGGACGGGGGGACGGTCGAGCTGCCGCACCTGCGGGCCGGGGTCTCGGGCGGGTCTCCGCTGCCGGTCGAGGTCCTGGAGCGCTTCGAGAAGGTCTTCGGCGCCCCCATCTACGAGGGCTACGGCCTGTCCGAGACCTCCCCGGTGGTGTGCTTCAACCAGAAGGACCGAGGACGCCGTCCGGGCTCGATCGGCACGGTGGTGCGGGGCGCGCAGCTGAAGGTCGTGGACGACCTCGGCGCGGAGGTCCCCGTCGGGGAGATCGGCGAGCTCGTGGTGGCCGGGGAGTACGTGATGGCCGGCTACTGGCGCAACCCCGAGGCCACCGAGGCCGCGATCCGTGACGGCTGGTTCGCCACGGGGGACCTCGCCCGGGTGGACGAGGACGGCTTCTACTACATCGTGGACCGCAAGAAGGACATGGTCCTGCGCGGCGGCTACAACGTCTATCCCCGCGAGGTCGAGGAAGTGATCTACCAGTTCCCCGGCATCGCCGAGGCCGCGGTGGTCGGGGTGCCGGACGAGGCGATGGGCGAGGAGGTCGCCGCCGTCGTCGCCTTCCGCGACGTGCCCGAGGCGGAGCGGGACGCGAAGGTCGACGAGCTGGACGCCTTCGTCCGCGAGCGCGTGGCCAAGTACAAGCACCCGCGCTACTACAAGGTGGTCGACGAGCTGCCGAAGGGCCCGACCGGCAAAATCCTCAAGCGCTCCCTCGACCTCGCGGGCGCCGGGCACCGCGGCTGAGCCCGCACACGGAAGGGGCCGGCCGCTGGACGCGGCCGGCCCCTCCTGCACGGTGGGTCCACCGGGACACCGGGGGAGGCGCCCCGGGCGGGGCGCCTCCCGGACGGGGTCAGCTGGACATCATCGCAGGGCTCGCCTGCTGGGGCTCGCGCTCCACGGCGACGTGCTCGTTGGGCACGCAGTGGGTCATGGTGAGACCCGCCACGCTGCGCGGGCCGTTGTTGCCGAGGTTGGCCACGCGCTGCAGCTCCTCCTCGGAGAGGCGCTGGGTGGCCAGGGGGCCCAGGTCCTTGACGTCCTCGAGGGAGACGCCGATGCCGTCGCCCACGCGGCGGCCCATCTCGTCCTCGACCATGTAGAAGTGCCAGACCATGCGCTCCTGGATCGGGCGGTCGCACTGGGACAGCGCGCCGACCAGGTTGTCGATGAGCTCCTCCTTCTCCCACTCCTCCTGGAGCTGGAAGCGCTCGCCGGCCTGCTTGTAGTCGTTGGTCCGCTCGATCCGGGCGCGGGTCAGGCGCGCGCTGATCTCCGGGCCGACCTCGGGCTGGTACCCCTCGGGCTTCGGAGTCTCCTGCACGCCGCCGATGATGGACGGCTCGTAGTTCACGTGCGGGTTCTGGCCCGGCGCGTGGTCCACGGCGTAGGCCATCTGGCCGTCGCGCTGGTTGGTGGCCACCGGCGCCTTCGGCGCGTTGACCGGCAGCTGCAGGTAGTTCGGGCCCACGCGGTAGCGCTGGGTGTCCGAGTAGGAGAAGGTGCGGCCCACGAGCATCTTGTCGTCGGAGAACTCGAGGCCGTCCACCAGCACGCCGGTGCCGAAGGCGATCTGCTCGTTCTCCGCGAAGAAGTTCTGCGGGTTGCGGTTCAGGACCATGCGGCCGACCGGCTTCGGCGGGAACAGCTCCTCCGGCCAGACCTTGGTGTCGTCCAGCGGGTCGAAGTCCAGCTCGGGGTGGTCGTGGTCCTCCATGACCTGGACCTGCAGCTCCCACTCGGGGTGGTCGCCGGCCTCGATCGCGTCGTAGAGGTCCTTGGTGTGCGAGCCGAGGGTCTGGGCCTGGATGTTCGCGGCGTCGGCCGAGGTGAGGGACTTCACGCCCTGCTTCGGGATCCAGTGGTACTTCACCAGGAGGGACTCGCCGGCGGCGTTGACCCACTTGTAGGTGTTCACGCCGAAGCCCTGCTGGTGGCGGTAGTCCGCCGGGATCCCGCGCGGGGAGAACAGGATCGTGATCATGTGCATCGCCTCGGGCGACTGGCTGAAGAAGTCGAAGGCGCGGTTGGCCACCGAGGCCTCGAAGTTCACGGGGTCCGGCTTCTGGGAGTGGATGAAGTCGGGGAACTTGATGGCGTCCCGGATGAAGAACACGCCGAGGTTGTTGCCGACCAGGTCCCAGTTGCCCTCCTCCGTGTACATCTTCACAGCGAAGCCGCGCGGGTCGCGGGCCACCTCGGAGGAGTCCCGGCCGCCGGCCACGGTGGAGAACCGGACGGCCACGTCGGTGCGCTTGCCGGCCTCGGCGAAGACCTTGGCGCGGGTGAACTTCGCGATGGGCTCGTCGCCGTAGGCGCCGTAGGCCTCGAAGTAGCCGAAGGCGGTGGTGCCGCGGGCGTGCACCACGCGCTCGGGGATGCGCTCGCGGTCGAAGTGGCTCATCTTCTCGAGGAACGCGTAGTTCTCGAGGGTCGCGGGCCCGCGCGAGCCGACGGTGCGGGTGTTCTGGTTGTCGTGGACCGGGTGGCCCTGGCGCGTGGTGAGGGTCTGCTCGGGAACGTTCGTCATGGGGTTCCTCTCGGGGTAGGGACCGGGTGTGCAGGACGGCCGGGGCGCGTGGCCCCCGCCGTGGTGGGGTGCGGTCGGTCGGTCTGGATCACACCTGGTCCCCAGTATGTCGGATGGACCGGGCTATTGCTAGCTATTCATAATTGCGGAGTGGCGCACGGCACCCCCGCAGGTCGGAGGGCGGCTGCGGCCCGGCGGGGGAGTGCGCGGGGCGGTCCGCAGAGTATGCATAAATACAAGTCGGCGTGTATAGTCATGCACAGAAGGCGGGGCCACGCCGTGGCGCCCGGACCACCGACGAAGGAGAACACCGTGACCGAGCGTGTTGTGCTGGCCTACTCCGGGGGTCTCGACACCTCCGTGGCCATCGGCTGGATCGGCGAGGCGACGGGGGCCGAGGTCATCGCCGTCGCCGTCGACGTGGGGCAGGGCGGCGAGGACCTCGAGACCATCCGCCGGCGCGCCCTCGACTGCGGGGCCGTCGAGGCCTACGTGGCCGACGCCCGCGACGAGTTCGCCGCGGAGTACTGCATGCCGGCGCTGCAGGCGAACGCCCTCTACATGGACGCCTACCCCGTGGTCTCCGCGCTGTCCCGCCCGGTCATCGTCAAGCACCTCGTGGCCGCCGCCAAGCGCTTCGGCGCCTCCACCGTGGCCCACGGCTGCACGGGCAAGGGCAACGACCAGGTCCGCTTCGAGGTGGGCATCCAGACGCTGGGCCCCGAGCTCAAGTGCATCGCCCCGGTCCGCGACCTCGCCCTGACCCGCGACAAGGCCATCAACTACGCCGAGAAGCACCACCTGCCGATCGCCACGACCAAGAAGAACCCCTTCTCGATCGACCAGAACGTCTGGGGCCGCGCCGTGGAGACCGGGTTCCTCGAGGACATCTGGAACGCCCCCACCAAGGACGTCTACGACTACACGGACGATCCCACGTTCCCGCCGCCGGCCGACGAGGTCGTGATCAGCTTCAAGGGCGGCATCCCCGTGGCCCTCGACGGCCAGCCCGTCACCCCGCTGCAGGCGATCCAGGAGATGAACCGCCGCGCCGGCGCCCAGGGCGTGGGCCGGATCGACATCGTCGAGGACCGGCTCGTGGGCATCAAGTCCCGCGAGGTCTACGAGGCCCCCGGCGCCATGGCCCTGATCGCCGCGCACCGTGAGCTGGAGAACGTGACGGTCGAGCGCGAGCAGGCCCGCTTCAAGCGGATGGCCACCCAGCGCTGGACCGAGCTCGTCTACGACGGCCAGTGGTTCTCCCCCCTCAAGCAGTCCCTCGACGCGTTCATCCAGGACACCCAGAAGTACGTGGACGGCGACATCCGGATGACCCTGCACGCCGGCCAGGCCACGGTCACCGGCCGCCGCTCGAACACCTCCCTGTACGACTTCAACCTCGCCACCTACGACGAGGGCGACGCGTTCGACCAGTCCCAGGCCCGCGGGTTCATCGAGCTGTTCGGCATGTCCTCGAAGGTCGCTGCGTCCCGCGAGCAGCGGATCGCGGCCGAGGGCAAGTAGCCCCTCAGCACGTAGGCTCGTCCCCAGCAGGAACGGGCACGACGACGGAGGGCCCCATCCCGGCGGTGGGGCCCTCCGCCCACGCCCGGCCGACCCGACCCCGGCGGCCCCGGCCCCGGCGGAACTCACGAGGAGAGACATGGCGCAGCAGGACAAGCACGGCACCAACGAGGGCGCGCTCTGGGGCGGGCGCTTCGCCGGGGGACCGGCCGACGCCCTCGCGGCGCTGAGCCGGTCGACGCACTTCGACTGGCGCCTGGCCCCCTACGACATCGCGGGCTCCCGGGCCCACGCCCGGGTCCTGCGCACCGCGGGGCTGCTGACCGACGACGAGCTCGGGGGCATGCTCGACGCCCTCGACCGGCTCGAGGCCGACGTCCGCTCCGGGGCCTACGCGCCCGCCCCCTCCGACGAGGACGTCCACGGCTCCCTCGAGAAGGGCCTCATCGAGCGGGCCGGGCCCGAGCTCGGCGGCAAGCTGCGCGCCGGCCGGTCCCGCAACGACCAGATCGCCACCCTCGGGCGGATGTACCTGCGCGACCACGCCGCGATCATCGCCCGCAACGTGCTCGACGTCGTGCAGGCCCTCCTGGACCAGGCGAAGGCCCACCCGGAGGCCCCGATGCCCGGGCGCACCCACCTCCAGCACGCCCAGCCGGTGCTGCTGTCCCACCACCTGCTCGCCCACGCGTGGGCGATGCTGCGGGACGTGCAGCGCCTCGTGGACTGGGACGCCCGCGCCGCGGTCTCCCCGTACGGCTCGGGGGCGCTCGCCGGGTCCTCGCTCGGACTGGACCCGGGGGCCGTCGCCGCCGAGCTGGGCTTCGACTCCGCCGTGCACAACTCCATCGACGGCACCGCGGCCCGGGACGTCTACGCCGAGTTCTCCTGGGTCACCGCGATGATCGCCGTGGACATGTCCCGGATCTCCGAGGAGATCACCACGTGGGCCACCAAGGAGTTCTCCTTCGTCACCCTCGACGACGCCTTCTCCACCGGGTCCTCGATCATGCCGCAGAAGAAGAACCCGGACATCGCCGAGCTCGCCCGCGGCAAGGCCGGCCGCCTGATCGGCGACCTCACCGGGCTGCTGGCCACGCTCAAGGGCCTGCCGCTGGCCTACAACCGGGACCTCCAGGAGGACAAGGAGCCCGTCTTCGACGCGATCGACCAGCTCGAGGTGCTGCTGCCCGCGGTCGCGGGGATGATCGCCACCCTCGACTTCAACACCGGGCGCATGGCCGAGCTCGCCCCGCAGGGCTTCGCCCTCGCCACGGACGTGGCCGAGTGGCTCGTGCGCCAGGGCGTGCCCTTCCGGGACGCGCACGAGGTCGCCGGGGACGCGGTGCGCGTCTGCGAGCAGCGCGGGATCGAGCTGTGGGACCTCTCCGACGAGGACTTCGCCGCGATCTCCGACCGGCTCACCCCCGGCGTGCGCGAGGTGCTCACCGTGGCGGGTTCGCTGGCCTCGCGCAGCGCCCAGGGCGGCACGGCGCCGTCGGCCGTGGCCGCGCAGATCGGCGAGCTCGAGCGCCAGGTGGCCGAGGCCGCGGAGTTCTCGCGGCGGGCGCCGATCGTCGCGGGATGAGCGGGAACGGGCCCGCCACCGGGCCGGCGCTGCTCGAGCTGCTGTCCCGGCCGGCTCCCGAGGTGGCCCCCCGGCTGCTCGGGAGCCTGTTCGGCCACCGGACCGCCGAGGGCTCCGTGGTCCTGCGGATCACGGAGGTCGAGGCCTACGGCGGGCCGGACGGCTCCGACCTGCCGGACCCGGGGGCGCACACGTGGCGCGGGCGGACGGCGCGCAACGCCTCGATGTTCGGTCCGCCGGGCCACGTCTACGTGTACTTCACCTACGGCATGCACCACGCCGTGAACCTGGTCTGCCGTCCCGAGGGCACCGCCGGCGGGTGCCTGCTCCGCGCGGGCGAGGTCGTCGAGGGCGTGCCGCTGGCCCGCGCCCGCCGGGCCGCCGGACGCTCCGGCCCGGTGCCCGACGCCGCGCTGGCCCGCGGCCCGGGCAACCTCGCCAAGGCCCTGGGCATCGACCTGACCCACGACGGCGCCCCGCTCACCGCGGGGGAGGCCGCCGCGGCACCGGGCTTCTTCCTGCGGCTGCCCGGTCCGGGGGACGCCCCCGCCGCCGGCCGCGGGCCCCGCACGGGGGTGTCCGGACCCGGCGGGACCCCCGAGTTCCCCTGGCGCTGGTGGCTGCCCGGCGAGGCCTCCGTCTCCCCGTACCGCGCCGCGGTCCCGCGCCGGCGCCGCTGAGTCCGCGCGGGACCCGGACGGATAGCATGAGCGGTGTGACTGAATCCGTTGAGCAGATGATCGAGCGCCTGTGCGTGAAGATCCCCGACTACCCGGAGCCGGGGGTCCTCTTCCGCGACCTGACGCCCCTGTTCGCGGACGGTCCCGGCTTCCGGCGGACCGTCGACGCCCTGGCCGACGCCTTCCGCGGCCAGTTCGACCACGTGGCCGGTGTCGAGGCCCGGGGCTTCCTCATGGCGGGGGCCGTGGCCTATGCGACGGGCGTGGGCCTCATCCCGGTGCGCAAGGCCGGGAAGCTGCCCCGGGAGACCTTCCGCGAGGAGTACGTCCTGGAGTACGGCTCGGCGGTGCTGGAGATCCACACCGACGACGTCCCGCGCGGGGCCCGCGTGCTCGTGCTCGACGACATCCTCGCGACCGGCGGCACCCTCGGGGCCACGGCGCAGCTGCTGCACCGGGCCGGGCTGCACGTCGCCGGGTTCGGGCTGATCATGGAGCTCACCGATCTGCGGGGCCGCAGCCAGCTCGGCGGCCACCGGGTGCGGGCACTGTACCGGGTCTGACCAGGAGCGAAGCACCCCGGCGAAGCACTGTGACGCACCGCGCCGCCGGATCGCCGTCGGAACGCCCGCGGACCGGTAGAATCGATGGTCTGTTCGATCCGGAACGAGGTGTCCACCCATGGCAGAGACCGTCGCCACGATGGCGGCCGAGCAACTTGCTGTCGAACGCGCGTACGTCGCGATGCTCTACGACCGGCTCGACGAGCTGCGGGCCGAGAAGACCGCCGAGCTCGCGGCCGTGCGCCGCAGCGAGTCCTTCGGCAACCACCAGAACCGCGCGGAGCGTGACGCGTTCGCCTCCCACTACGAGGACCGGCTCGCCCAGCTCGAGGCCGTGGACCACCGGCTCGTCTTCGGCCGCCTGGACGGCCAGGACGGCGACCGCCGCTACGTCGGGCGCATCGGCCTGGCCACCACGGACCACCAGCGGCTCATGGTGGACTGGCGCGCCCGCGAGGCCGCCGCCTTCTACCAGGCCACAGCGCAGAACCCCATGGGCATCCGGCGCCGCCGCCACCTCATCCTGGAGGGCCGCGACGTCGCCGCCCTCGAGGACGACGTCCTCGACCCGGACATGCTCGAGGACGAGGGCGTGCTCCACGGCGAGGGCGCCCTGCTCGCGGCGCTGAACCAGAAGCGCACCGGACGGATGTCGGACATCGTCGCGACCATCCAGGCCGAGCAGGACAAGATCATCCGCGCCCCGCTGCCCGGCGTCCGCGTGGTGCAGGGCGGGCCCGGCACCGGCAAGACCGCCGTGGCGCTGCACCGGGCGGCGTACCTGCTCTACGAGCACCGGGAGCGGCTGCGCAAGGCGGGAGTGCTGATCGTCGGCCCGTCGTCGTCGTTCATGTGGTACATCGAACGGGTGCTGCCGGCGCTCGGGGAGACCGGCGTCGTGATGTCCTCCCTGTCCGAGCTGTTCCCCGGCATGGCGGCCGTCCCCGAGCGCGACCCGCAGACCGCTCGGCTCAAGTCCGGCCTCGACATGGCCGAGGTCGTGGCCCGCGCCGTGCGGGACCGGCAGAAGGTCCCGGCGGCGGACCAGGTCCTGCGCGTCGACTCCCACCGCGTGACGCTGACCCCGCGCACCGTCAAGCGGGCCCGGGACAAGGCCCGTGCCACGGGGAAGCCGCACAACGAGGCGCGCAACACGTTCGTGAAGATCGCCCTGCGCGAGCTCACCGAGCAGCTCGGCGAGCACCTCAACACCACCAGCGGCAACGTCATGGACCGCTCCTACCTCGCGGAGGACATCCGGCAGTCCCGTGACGTGCGGATCGCGCTCAACCTCGCGTGGATGCCGCTGTCGCCCCAGACCCTCGTCGGGCAGCTGTTCAGCAAGCGGCACTACCTCGAGTCCGCCGCCCCGCACCTGAGCGCCGCCCAGGTCGAGGCCCTGCTGCGCCCGGCCGACGCCCCCTTCACGGTGGCCGACGTGCCGCTGCTGGACGAGGCCGCCGAGCTGCTGGGCGACCTCGACGAGGCCGGGGTGCGCCGGCGGGCCGAGGCGGACCGGGAGCACCGCAAGGCCACGGACAACGCCGAGCACGCACTGGCGAACATGCACCAGAGCCTCGAGGACGTCGGCGCGGACGGCATCGTGACCGCGGCCCAGCTCACGGACTTCAACGCGGTCACCCAGCACCGGATGACCGCCGCCGAGGCCGCGACCGCGGACCGCACGTGGGCCTACGGGCACGTCGTGGTCGACGAGGCCCAGGAGCTCTCGCCGATGCAGTGGCGCGTGCTCATGCGCCGGTGCCCCATGAAGTCGTTCACCGTGGTCGGCGACATCGCCCAAGCGGGCTCGGCCACCGCCGCCCGCAGCTGGCAGGACGCCCTCGGGCCCTTCGTGGGGGAGCGGTTCGTCCTCGACGAGCTCACGGTCAACTACCGCACCCCCGCCGAGATCGCCGCGGCCGCGGTCGACGTCGCCCGGGCCGCCGGCCTGGACATCTCCGCCCCGCGGGCCGTCCGGGAGGGCGAGCCGCCGATCGTGCAGCGGGTCGGCGCCGCGGACGTGGTCGAGGGCGTCCTCGAGCAGGTGCGCACCGAGCTCGAGCTGGTCAGCGGCGGGCTCGTGGCCGTGATCGTGCCCGAGGACCGCGTGCAGGAGATCGGCACGGCGCTCGCCGGGGCCCTGCCCGGGCTCGTGGGTGCCGGGGTCCGCCGGCTGGACCGGCAGGTCGTGGTGCTCTCCGCGTGGGACGCCAAGGGACTGGAGTTCGACTCGGTGGTGGTCGTCGAGCCGCAGGCGCTCGTCGAGGAGGTCGGCGGCGGGGTCGGCAACCTGTACGTGGCCATGACCCGGCCCACCCAGCGGCTGCGCGTCGTCGCCGCCCGGCCGCTGCCGGCCGGTCTCGACCGGTTCTGACCCCGGGCCGCCGGAGGCACCGGGACGCGGAGGGGAACCCCCTCCGCGTCCTGGTACCTTGGAAGCCGTGTCGAACGCAATAGACCTGGACCTCCAGCACAACGATCCGTCCTTCGCCAACGTGTGGCAGGAGCTGCAGTGGCGCGGCCTCGTGCACGTGTCGACCGACGAGGCGGCCCTCGAGCGGTCGCTCGCGGAGGAGAAGGTCACCTACTACTGCGGGTTCGACCCCACCGCGGCGTCCCTGCACCTCGGGCACCTGGTGCAGCTGCTGCTCATGCGCCGGCTCCAGCTCGCCGGCCACCACCCGATCGGGCTCGTGGGCGGGTCCACCGGTCTGATCGGGGACCCGCGGCAGACCTCCGAGCGGGTCCTGAACTCCCGGGAGACCGTCGCGCAGTGGGTGGACCTGCTGCGCGCCCAGGTCGAGCGCTTCCTCTCCTTCGAGGGCGAGAACCGGGCCGTGATGGTCAACAACCTGGACTGGACCTCCCAGCTCTCCGCCATCGACTTCCTGCGGGACATCGGCAAGCACTTCCGGGTCGGCACGATGATCAAGAAGGACATCGTGGCCAAGCGGCTCAACTCGGAGGAGGGCATCTCCTACACCGAGTTCAGCTACCAGATCCTGCAGGGACTGGACTACCTGAACCTCTACCGCGACCACGGGTGCACCCTGCAGACCGGGGGTTCCGACCAGTGGGGGAACCTGACCTCCGGGACCGACCTGATCCGCAAGGTCGAAGGCGTGTCCGTGCACGCCGTCGGCACCCCGCTGATCACCAACTCGGACGGCACGAAGTTCGGCAAGTCCGAGGGCAACGCCGTGTGGCTGGACCCGGAGCTCACCTCGCCGTACGCCTTCTACCAGTTCTGGCTCAACACGGCCGACGCGGACGTGGTCGACCGGCTCAAGGTCTTCACCTTCCTCACCCGGGCCGAGATCGAGGAGCTGGCGCGCTCGGTGGAGGAGGAGCCCTACAAGAGGCAGGCCCAGAAGGTCCTCGCCTGGGAGGTCAACTCGCTGGTGCACGGAGAGGAGGCGACCGAGAAGGCGATCGCGGCCTCGGCCGCCGTCTTCGGCCGGGGCGAGCTCACGGAGCTCGACGCCGAGACCCTGGACTCGGTCGCCCGGGAGCTGCCCGGCGCGAGCGTGTCCTCCGGAGCGCTGCAGGTCGCCGACCTCCTCGTGGCCACCGGGCTGTCCGAGTCGAAGTCCGCCGCGCGCCGGACCCTCAAGGAGGGCGGGGCGTACGTCAACAACGAGAAGGTCGTCGGCGAGGACGCCGAGCTCGGGCCCGACCAGCTCCTGCACGGCCGGTGGGCGCTGCTGCGCCGCGGCAAGAAGCACCTCGCCGCCGTCACCGTGGAGGCCTGATCCGGGCCCCGATCCGCCCACCACCCCCGTCCGGGAGCCGAGCTTGCAGGCCCCTGGGCGGGGGTGTAGTGTTCATCGAGTCGTCAGGCAGGGCCGAGAGGCCGGCGGGCGACGACACCGCAAAGAGCAGCAGGACCGACAGGTGCTGCCTAGTTCATGCGGGAGCGACCGTTCAGGTCGGTCCGAACCCGGAACAACGCAAGTTGACACGCCGAGAACGGACTGCGTAGGATGGTCGAGCTGCCTGAGGCGGGGAACGAAGTTCCGACGCGGAGGGCACCGAA
>NZ_JCAXEN010000020.1:0-286 GCF_059758435.1 Kocuria sp. GQ42
GGGACGCTCCGTTTCCCAGAAAGACAGGTTCCCCATGACTACTGGCACCGTGAAGTGGTTCAACGCCGACAAGGGCTTCGGCTTCATCACCCCCGAGGACGGCTCCAAGGACGTGTTCGCGCACTTCTCCGCGATCAACTCCGGCGGGTTCCGCTCCCTCGAGGAGAACCAGCGCGTCGAGTTCGAGACCCAGGACGGCCCCAAGGGCCCCCAGGCCGCGAACATCACCGTGCTTGCGTGATCACGCTTTGATCTCCTCGTGAGATCTCCGGCGCGGAGCTGAACG
>NZ_JCAXEN010000021.1:0-266 GCF_059758435.1 Kocuria sp. GQ42
TCGGAGACCGTGTTCGCAGCTCCCGCCGTGACGATCGAGCAACTAGCTTTCTCGCCGCTCCCCGACTCTGCCCGGAGGTAGCTCGAGAGATGCGGCGGCGCCGGAGCCGCCTTCCGTGCAGAGGTTCGGCTCCGGCGCCGCCGTGGACCGGCAGTGCCTACTGATCGGTGCTACCGGTCGTAGGTGAAGAAGCCCTTGCCGGTCTTGCGGCCGAGCTCGCCGCGGGCCACCATGTCCCGCATCAGCTGCGGGGGATCGAAGCGCGG
>NZ_JCAXEN010000022.1:0-247 GCF_059758435.1 Kocuria sp. GQ42
ACCCAGCCGCGACGAGGCGAAGCCGGGGGCGTCGTTGACGACCACCGGGGTCTTGCCGAGGCCCTCGACCCACTGCACCGAGAGCCGTCTGAGCTCCTCGCCGGTGTGCTTCGAGTTCACGACCTCCACGAGCTTCGAGGCCGGCACGGGGTTGAAGAAGTGCAGCCCGCAGAACCGCTCGGGGCGTCCCAGCTGCTCGGCCAGCCCGTCCACGGACAGCGAGGAGGTGTTGGTGGCCAGCCACGCC
>NZ_JCAXEN010000023.1:0-247 GCF_059758435.1 Kocuria sp. GQ42
CGCGTGGCTGGCCACCAACACCTCCTCGCTGTCCGTGGACGGGCTGGCCGAGCAGCTGGGACGCCCCGAGCGGTTCTGCGGACTGCACTTCTTCAACCCCGTGCCGGCCTCGAAGCTCGTGGAGGTCGTGAACTCGAAGCACACCGGCGGGCAGCTCAGACGGCTCTCGGTGCAGTGGGTCGAGGGCCTCGGCAAGACCCCGGTGGTCGTCAACGACGCCCCCGGCTTCGCCTCGTCGCGGCTGGGC
>NZ_JCAXEN010000024.1:0-214 GCF_059758435.1 Kocuria sp. GQ42
AGGGCGAACTCGGGGACGAAGTTGTACATCGCCGAGGAGTAGGTGCTCATCCCCAGCTGGAGCAGGGGCAGGGCGAAGGTCTCGGCGGTGGGCAGCCCGCCGAGGTAGAACAGGCGGTCCCCGTTGGTGGCGTAGACCTTGGTGAGGTGCTCGATGTCGCCGACGCCGTCCTTGAAGCCGATGAAGTTCTCGTGCCGGGCGGCCAGCCGGGCGA
>NZ_JCAXEN010000025.1:0-205 GCF_059758435.1 Kocuria sp. GQ42
TGTCCAACGCGCAGGCCTCGATGGTGAAGATGGCCACGGCGCAGAAGGGCAAGTGGATCTGCAACGAGGCCCGGGACCTCCTGGCCGGCAACGGGCTGCTGCTCGAGAACCACGTCATCCGGCACATGACGGACATGGAGGTGGTCTCCACCTACGAGGGCACCGACTCCATCCAGGCGCTGCTCGTGGGCCGGGACATCACCGG
>NZ_JCAXEN010000003.1:0-371949 GCF_059758435.1 Kocuria sp. GQ42
CGGCGATCGGGGTGCTCGGGCGTTGCGATGCCTGCCAAAACGTCTTCTCAGAAAAACTGCTGCGCCCGATGTCCGGGCGAACTGCTTGAACTGCAAGAACGAAACTTCAACAACTGGTGATGACTCTACAGGTGTTCGAGGAAAAGCACAGTGACGGGCCCCACTGCCCCGCGGACACCCCGAGATCGCCGGGGGATCGCCCCGAGGCCGTTCCCACGGGCGCGTCGCGTCCATAGGCTGTGACCATGGCCACACCTGAGACCCGCACCCGGCCCACCGTCAACTCGGACATGGGCGAGGGGATCGGCCTGCACCGCTTCGGCAACGACCCGGAGTTGCTGCAGGTCGTGGACCTCGCCAACGTCGCCTGCGGCTTCCACGCCGGGGACCCGGACATCATGTCCGCCACCGTGGCCGCCGCCGTGGCCCACGACGTCGCGATCGGCGCCCACCCCTCCCTGCCCGACCAGTGGGGCTTCGGCCGCCGCGCCATGGTGCTCACCCCGGAGGAGGTCGAGTCCCTGGTCCGCTACCAGGTGGGCGCCCTCACCGGCTTCCTGCTCCAGCACGGGGCGGACCTGCACCACCTCAAGCCGCACGGCTCGCTCTACGGGATGGTCGCCAAGGACCCGGCGCTCATGGAGGCGGTGGCGGCGGTGGCCGCCGACTACCGCGTGCCCGTGCTCGGCATGGCCGGCACCGCCCACGAGTCCGTGTGCGCCGAGCGCGGCGTGCCGTTCGTGGCCGAGCTCTACGTGGACCTCGACTACAACGCCGAGGGCGGGCTGATCATCCAGCGCACGCCCCACGCCACCGACCCGCGCGCCGCCGCCGACCGGGTGGCGCAGGCCCTGGCCGAGGGGGTCGTGCGGGCCGAGGACGGCACGGAGCTGCCGATGCGCTTCGAGTCGGTCTGCGTGCACTCCGACGCCCCGGGGGCGCCGGCGGTGGCCCGCGCCGTCCGCGCGGCGATCGACGCCCACGCGGCGACGGGCACCTGACCCGCCCGGCCGCCGTCGTGGTCCCGGCCTTCCGGCCCGGACCCGGAGCTCCCCGACCCGGTGCCCGCCGACCCCACACCTCCCCACCCGACCGAAAGGACCCGCACCATGACCGAGATCCAGTCCCCGCTCCCCGGTGTCTTCTACCGCCGCCCCTCCCCCGACAAGGACCCGTTCGTCCGGGACGGCGACCCGGTCGAGGCCGGTCAGGTCATCGGTCTCATCGAGGTGATGAAGCAGTTCTCGGAGGTCCAGTCGGACGCCGCCGGCACGATCCAGGCCTTCGAGGTGGAGGACGGCGACATGGTCAACCCGGGGGACGTCATCGCCGTCGTCGCGGAGAGCTGAGCCGTGCCCATCTCCACGCTCCTGGTGGCCAACCGGGGCGAGATCGCGGTCCGGATCCTGCGCTCAGCGCAGCAGATGGGCCTGCGCACCGTGCTGGCCGTGAGCGAGGTGGACCAGGACTCCATGGCGGCGGAGCTCGCCGACGCCGTGGCCGTGGTGGGCCCCGCCCCGGCTCAGAAGTCCTACCTGAACGCGGAGGCGCTCGTGGCCGCGGCCCTGGAGCACGGGTGCGACGCCGTGCACCCCGGCTACGGCTTCCTGTCCGAGAACGCCGCGTTCGCCCGGCGCGTCCAGGAGGCGGGTCTGACGTGGGTGGGCCCCGCCCCCGACGTCATCGACCTCATGGGCCACAAGACCCGGGCGCTGGAGGCCGCGATCGCGGCCGGGGTGCCCGTCCTCGCCGGGTCGAACGGGCCCCTGGAGGGCGACGACGACGCCGTCCTGGCGCTGGCCCGGGAGGTCGGCTACCCGCTCGTCATCAAGGCCTCGGCCGGCGGCGGCGGGCGCGGCATCCGCCTGGTCCGCGCCGAGGAGGACCTGCTGCGGACCGTCGACACCGCCCGGTCCGAGGCCGGGGCGAGCTTCGGGGACCCCACGGTGTACCTGGAGCGGTTCGTGGAGCGGGCCCGGCACGTGGAGGTCCAGGTCCTCGGCGACGGGCAGACCTTCCTGCACCTGGGCGACCGCGACTGCTCGCTGCAGCGCCGCTCCCAGAAGATCGTGGAGGAGGCCCCCGCCCCGGACCTGCCGGACGAGGTCCGCGAGCGCATCCGGGACTCCGCCGTGAACCTGGCCCGGCTGTGCTCCTACACCGGGGTGGGCACGGTCGAGTACCTCTACGACCCCGTCCGGCACGAGGCGGCGTTCATCGAGATGAACACCCGCCTGCAGGTGGAGCACCCGGTCACGGAGTTCGTCACGGGCGTGGACCTGGTCGCCGAGCAGCTCACGATCGCCTCGACCGGGCGCACGGAGCTGCGGCAGGAGGACATCTCCTTCGACGGGCACTCCGTGGAGTGCCGGATCAACGCCGAGGACCCGGAGAAGGGGTTCATGCCGAGCCCGGGCACGATCAGCCGCCTCGACTGGCCTGAGGGGTCCGAGTACCGCGTGGACTCCGGCGTGCGCAGCGGCGACACCGTGGCCCCGTACTACGACTCGCTGCTGGCCAAGCTGATCGTGCACGCCGAGGACCGGGAGACGGCCGTGCAGCGGATGGGCGCGGCCCTGGCCGCCACGCACGTGGAGGGGATCAGGACCACGGTGCCGCTGCTGCGGCGGCTCGTGCTGGACCCGGAGTTCGCGGCCGTGGCGCACCACACCACCTGGATCGAGACCGAGCTGCTGACCGGCCGGGCCGGCGGCACACCCAGCGACGAGCCCGGCGACAAGTCCGGCGACATTCCCAGTGAGGGGAGCGCACCATGACCGAGACCCTGTACCTGCCCACCGCCCGGTACACGTGGGGCGGTGACGAGTTCCTGTTCGTGGAGTTCGACGAGGCCATGAACCTCACCGCCAACTACCTGGCCACCACCGTGGCGCACGGCCTCTCCACCCTGGACCTGCCCGGCGTGGTGGACGTCTGCCCCGCCAACGCGTCCCTGCTGGTGCGCTTCGACCCGGACGTGATCAGGGCCGAGGACCTCAAGCGCCGCACCCAGGAGCTCGAGGGGCAGGCCCGCGAGTCCACGCAGTACACCGCCGAGACCCGGATCATCGAGGTCCCGGTCTGGTACCAGGACCCCTACACCGCAGAGGTCGTGGCCCGCTTCCGCGAGGGCTACCACCAGGACCCCTCCGGCACCGACCTCGACTACGCCGCGAAGGTCAACGGCCTCGCGGACGCCGCCGAGTTCATCCGCCGCCACCACGAGTCCCCGTGGCTGGTGTCCATGGTGGGCTTCGTGGCCGGGCTGCCGTTCATGTACCAGCTCGTGCCGAGGGACCGGCAGCTCGAGGTGCCCAAGTACCTCAGCCCCCGCACCGACACTCCCCCGCTCACCGTGGGCCACGGCGGGTGCTTCGCGTGCATCTACTCGGTGCGCGGCGCCGGCGGCTACCAGATGTTCGGCATCGCCGCCGCCCCCATCTACGACCCCGAGCAGCACCTGCGCGACTTCCGGGACTTTCTCATCCTGTTCCGGCCCGGGGACCTCGTGAAGTTCCGGCCGGTCGACGAGGCCGAGTACCGCTCCATCCAGCAACAGGTCGAGGACGGCACCTGGCGGTACAAGCAGGCGCCCGTGACCCTCGACGTCGAAGCCGCGCTCGCCGATCCCGACAGCTACAACCGCACCCTTCTGGAGGCCCTCGATGGCGCTGACGATTGAGCAGCCCGGACTGCTGACCACCGTCCAGGACCAGGGACGGATCGGGTACTACCACGTGGGCATCCCGCAGGGCGGGGCCATGGACCAGGAGTCCGCGCAGGCGGCGAACAAGCTGGTCGGCAACACCGCCGTGGAGGCCGTGCTCGAGTGCACCTACACGGGCCCCGCCTTCACCGTGGACGCCCCGACGACGATCGCCGTGACCGGCGCGGACCTGCCCGTGCTGGTCAACGGCGAGGAGCGCCCGTCGTGGCGACGGATCGAGCTGGCGGCGGGAGACGCCGTGAAGTTCGGCGTGCTCCGCGGCGGCGCCCGGTTCTACCTGGCCGTCCGCGGCGGCATCTCCGTGCCGGAGGTGCTCGGCTCGCGCTCCACCTACGCGATCGGGCGGCTGGGCGGACTGGACGGCCGGAAGCTGGAGGCCGGGGACGTGGTGCCGGTGGGCGAGCCCACCGGCCTGCTGCCCGAGGTCGATGAGATCCCGGAGCGCCTCCGACCGGGCTTCGGGAGGTCGCTGGAGCTGCGGATCATGTGGAGCCTCTACGACCACCTGCTCACCGACGAGGGCCGGCGGCGGCTGGTCGAGGAGGAGTGGAAGCTCACCCCCGTGGCGGACCGGATGGGCCTGCGCTTCGAGGGCCCCGGCGTGGAGTGGATCCAGCGCCGGCAGCCGTTCGGGGCGGGCTCGGACCCCTCCAACATCGTGGACGCCGGCTACGCCGTGGGCTCCATCCAGGTCCCCGGCGGCACCCAGCCGATCGTGCTGCACCGGGACGCGGTCTCGGGCGGGGGCTACGCCATGGTGGGCACCGTGATCTCCGCGGACATGGACCTGCTGGCTCGCGCCGCCCCGGGAACGGTCACCCGGTTCCGCGCGGTGTCCATGGAGGAGGCGCTGCTGGCGCGCCACGAGCGGGCCGAGCGGCTGGAGGAGATCTGGGCGCTGTGAGCAGCCGGGGCTCCCGGCCCGCGGCGGGTGGTGCCGCACCGGCACCACCCGCCGCGGTGCGTCCGCTCAGGAGAGCTCCAGCTCCCAGTCCTTGACGTCGGCCAGGGGCGCGAGCAGGCTGCCGTCGAGCTCGGCGAGCGGCCGGCCGCTGCGCACCCGCTGCGGCCAGTCCCGGTTGGCCAGCGCCGCCTTGCCCAGGGCGACCACGTCGGCCGTGCCGTCCGCAAGCATGGACACGGCCGTCTCCGGGTCGTCCAGGTGCCCGTTGGCGATCACCGGCAGACCCGAGTGCTGCTTGGCCAGCGCCGCGAGCGAGGGCCCCTCGTCGCCGAACGCCGGGGCGGTCGCCCGGTACTCGGTGGTGTGGACGAAGTCGATCCCGGTGGCGCCCAGGGTCGAGAAGATCACCTCCGCCTCGTCGGGCCCGCCGCTCCACCGGTGGTCGTGATCGCTGACCTTGGCCTGGGAGATCCGGATGCCCACCGCCAGGTCCGGCCCCACGGCGTCGCGCACGGCCCGGCAGACCTCGGCGGCGAACCGCACCCGGTTCTCCGGCGATCCGCCGTACTCGTCGGTCCGGAGATTGAGGTAGTCGGTGAGGAACTGGTCGAGCAGGTACCCGTTGGCGCCGTGGATCTCGACGCCGTCGAACCCGGCGTCGCGGGCGCGCAGCGCGGCGTCCACGAACGCCTGCCGGACCTCCGCCATCTGCTCCGCCGTGATCTCCGCGGGCACGGGGTACGGGCCCTCACCGCGGTAGAAGCCCAGCTGCTCGCCCTTGGGGGCCACCGCGGAGGGGCCGATCGTGGAGTCGACGAACCGGTTGCCCTGGGCCTGGGACCCCGCGTGCATGAGCTGGGCGAAGATCTTCGCGCCGGCGGCGTGGACGGCGCCGACCACCTCGGCCCACGCCCGGGCCTGGTCGTCGGTGGCGATCCCGGGCTGGTACAGGTAGCCCTGCCCGTGAGCGGCGTCGGGGTAGATCCCCTCGGTGATCAGCAGCCCGAAGCCGCCGCGGGCGAAGGCCTCGTAGTAGGAGACCATGCGCTCGGTGGCGTGGCCCTCCTCCGTGGCGCTGATCCGGGTCATCGGAGCCAGCGCCACGCGGTTCTCCAGGGCGGCGGGACCGATCTGCAGGGGGGACCAGAGGGGGTCGAGTTCCGGCATGTGGATCTCCTTCGACAGTGGTTCAGGGGTTGTTCGGTCGGCGGGTGCCTCTGAGAAGGCTCACACGGTGTCGGCGCTGAGGAGAAGCGCCCGCACGAGCCGCCCCGCGTCCATGGGCGGGGCGCTGTGGTGGGTCCCGGCGGCGAGGATCCGCTCGAACTCCGCGCCGCCGTCGTCCGGCAGCAGACGCCGGTCGACCAGGTGCTGGTCGACCAGGGCGTCGGCCAGCGTCTCGACGTCGGGGAAGACCTGCTGGGCGCCCGTCCGGGAGCCCAGCACCCACCGGTCGCCGAGCACGGTGATCCTCGCGCGGCGCCCCACGCTGCGCCGCAGCTCCGCGAGGACGGCCTGCTTCATCCCGTTGAGGTTGATGTAGGCGGTCACCTTCGAGACCGCACGCCCTCCGGGGCATCCTGCGCACATCGTGACATCTCCTCCCGGGCCGGCTACGGCATCACGTCGCCGCTGTTGGGACCCAGCGTCTGGCCCGTGTAGAGGTCGCCGCCGGGCGAGGAGGCCAGTAGCAGCGCGGTGGGCGCCACCTCGTGAGCCTGGCCGAAGCGCCCGATGGGCAGCTCCGCCTGCTTGGCGGCCTTCCACTCCTCGGACAGTCCCTCGATCAGCGGCGTCACGACAGGACCGGGCGCGATCGAGTTGACGAGGATGTGGTGCTCGGCGAGCTCCAGCGCCATGGCCTTCGTCATGCCGATCACCCCGGCCTTGGCCGCCACGTAGTGCGTCAGGCCGGTGCCGCCCTTGATGCCCAGCTGGGAGGCGATGTTGATGATCCGCCCGCCGCCGCGCTCCACCATGTGGGGCGCGGCCCAGCGCGCGGCCAGGAAGACGCCCTTGAGGTCCACGGCCAGGACCTTGTCGAACGTGGCCTCGGTCATCTCCAGCAGCGGCGTCTCGTCGAGGATGCCGGCGGCGCTGACGAGGACGTCGATCCCGCCGAGCTCCTCGACGACCTGTGCCATCGCCTGCTGCACCGCCTCGCCGTCGGTGACGTCCACGGCGATCGCCGTGGTGCGCCCGCCGAAGCTGCCGCTCTCCTCCGCGACGGCCGCCGCGTGCTGCTCGTCGCGGTCCAGCACGGCCACGTCCGCGCCCTCCCGGGCGAAGAGCAGGGCGATCGCCGCCCCGATGCCGCTGCCGCCGCCGGTGACGACGGCGACCTTTCCGGTCAGTTGCTGTTCCATGTCTGCCTTTCCTGGTGGGCTCAGCTCGGCCAGCGGACGGTGAGCCCGCCGTCGACGATCAGCTGCTGCCCCGTGACGTAGGCCGAGTCGTCGCCGGTGAGGAAGCGGATGGTGCGCGCGGCCTCGTCGACGTTGCCCACGCGGCCCCACGGGATGATCGAGCCCGCGGCATCGAGGCCCTCCCGACCCAGCGAGTTCACCGGGTCCAGGGACTGGGGGCTCTCGATCAGCCCCGGGATGACGGCGTTGACCCGGATCTTGCGGGGTGCGAGCTCCACGGCCAGCGAGCGGCACAGGCCGATGAGCCCGGACTTCGCCGCCGCGTAGTGGCTGTGCTCCTCCCACCCGTAGACGCCGCCGGCGATCGACGACGTCGCCACCATCGCCCCGCCGTGGGTCATCCGCGTGCTGCAGGAGCGGAAGACGCGCATCACCCCGGAGAGGTCGACGGCCATCATGTCGTCCCACGCCTGGTCGGTCATGTCCGCGAGCGCGGCACGGCGCAGGATGCCGGCCGCGGCCACCGAGATGTCCAGCCGGCCGAACTCGTCGAGCGCGGCCTGGGCGAGCTTCTCGGTGTCCTCGAAGCTGCGCACGTCCATCGGGACGGCCGTGCAGCGCCCGCCCGCGGCCTCCACGGCGCGGACGGTGTCCGTCGCGTCGTGGGGGTCCGAGGGGAGGTAGCCGATGACGCTGTGGGCACCGGCCCGGGCGTAGGCCACCGCCAGCGCCCGGCCGATCCCGCTGCCGCCGCCGGAGATGACGGCGACCTTTCCCTCGAGTCCGTCGTCGCGGATCATGCGATCACCGTGGTCCTCAGGTGGGCGTCCTTCAGGGTGCGGGTCCCGGCCATGCACAGCGCCGAGAGGATCAGCCCGCCAGAGCCGGTGATGATCGCCGCCGTGGCCGTGTCCACCCCGGCGGTCAGCAGGATGGTGAGCAGCCCGGAGCCGGCGATGCCGCCGAGCGGCGCCATCACGTGGGCCACGTTCGCCCCCATGCCGCGCACCTGGGGCGGGAAGGACTCGCCCATGTAGAACAGCAGCGCCGCGTAGGGGCCGGTGAGGAAGAACAGCGTCATGGCGTACAGCGGGATGATGTAGCCGGAGGTGCCCGGGCCCAGCAGCATCACCAGGCTCACCACGCCGCCGGCGACCCAGCCGAGGACCACGGTCGGCTTGCGGCCGATCTTGTCGCCCAGCCAGCCGTGGAACACGTAGCCCACGAAGCCCACCGCGTTGGAGAGCACCAGGATGATGAGGGCGTTGTCGAAGGAGACGCCCTTGGCCTCGACCAGGATGGTGGTGCCCAGGACGGAGAACACCTGGATGCCGAACCAGTTGAAGAACCACGCCAGGGACAGGCAGGTCGTGTGCCGGCGCAGCTCCGGGGTGAAGACGTCCTTCACACCGGTGGCGTGGTGGGCCGCCTCCTCGAGGTCGTGCTCGTCGGCCAGCTCGTGGGCACCGGCGGTGTCACCGGCGGCCCGGCGCCGCCGGACCTCCTTCATCGCGGCGAAGGTCGGGGACTCCGGCAGGCGCAGGGCCAGGCCGACGACGATCAGGGACAGCACCGCGGCGACCACGAAGCTCCAGCGCCAGCCGATGAGCGGGAGCGTCAGGGCCGACAGCCCCGCGGAGACCAGTGCGCCGACCGGCCAGCCGCCCTGGACGAGCGAGTACATGAGGCCGCGGCTCTTGGCCTCCTTGTAGATCTCGTTGAGGTAGACCGCGTTGACGACCTCCTCGGACATGGAGAAGCCGGAGAAGGAGCGGATGATGACCAGGCTCGCGGCGCCGATGGCGGCGCCGGTGAGACCGGACGCCACGGCGCCGCCGAGCATGAGCACGATGAGCGCCTTCTTGCGGCCCATCTTGTCGATGATCGTGCCCACGGCCAGGGCCACGATGAACACGCCGATCGTGGCGTAGGTGTTGATCGCGGTGGACTCGGCCACCGACCAGCCGAAGTCCTCGGCGATCACGGGGAGCAGCGTGCCGAAGAGGGTGAAGTCGTAGACGGAGGCCACCCAGGCGATGAAGCAGACGATCGAGACCTGCTTGACCACCTTCGGGGTGATGGGCACGTTCCAGGGCTCGACGCCGGAGGGCGTCGGGTTCGAGCGCAGAGCGGACATGGCGATGTTCCTTCGTGCCGGTGGGATCAGGCGGAGGTGCGGGGACTGCGGGCGGCGAAGTCGCGGGCGACGTCCTCCATGAACGCGAACTCCACGCCGTCGTGACCCTGGATGTGGTCGAAGAGGCGCTCGAGCATCAGCAGGTTCTGCGGGCGGCCGCAGACGTCGGGGTGGATCGTGAGGGGGAAGACGGCGTAGTCCATCTCCCGGTAGACCCAGTCGAACTGGTCCTTCCACAGCTGCTCGATGTCCCGCGGGGACACGAAGCCGTGGCTGTTCGGGCTGGACTTGATGAACATCATCGGCGGGAGGTCGTCCAGGTACCACGAGGCGGGGATCTCGATAAGGTCGGTCTCCTCGCCGCGCACCAGCGGCTTCATCCACTCCTTGGCCGAGGCCGCGTCGTAGTCGATCTTGGTCCAGGTGTCCCCGACGCGCACGTAGTACGGGGTGTGGTCGTCGTGCATGAGCGAGTGGTCGTAGAGGAAGCCGCGATCGAGCAGGATCTCGTTGGTCACCCCGGAGAACTCCCACCAGGGCGCCACGTAGCCGACGGGCTTCTTCCCGGAGCGCCGCTCGATGAGGTCGGTGCAGTAGTCGAGGATCTCGGTCTCCTGCTCGCGGGTCATCGCGATGGGGTTCTCGTGGCTGTAGCCGTGGACGCCGATCTCGTGACCGGCGGCGACGACCGCGTCGAACTCCTTCGGGAACGTCTCGACGGAGTGCCCGGGCCAGAACCAGGTCACGGGCATCTCGCGGCGCTGGGCGAGCTGGAGCAGCCGTGGCACGCCGACCTCGCCGGCGAAGAGGCCGCGGGAGATGTCGCCCGGGGAGTCCTCGCCGCCGTAGGAGCCGAGCCAGCCGCCGACGGCGTCGACGTCGATGCCGACGGACACGTAGATCTTCTTGGACATGATGTCTCCTCTGGTGGTGGGTGGTGTTCTAGAGGTGGGCGGTGAAGGCCCTGGGGAACTCGGTGGCCGAGGTCCCCAGGGAGAGCAGGAGGGCGGCGAGGATGCGCGCCTGGAGCGGGTTGAGGTCCCCGGAGGGGACGGCGCCGGCCGCCACGAGGTCGGTGCCCCCGCCGTTGCCGTAGAGCGGGACGACGGGTCCCCACGGGGCACGGGTGCTGAGCACCACGGCGCAGCCGGCCCCGACCGCACGGGCCACCGACTCCGCGAAGCCGGGGCCCGCGTTGCCGACGCCCGATCCGGCGAGGACCACGGCCTGCGCACCGGAGCGCACGGCGTGGTCGAAGAGGTCCGGGGTGGCGCCGGTGTGGGCCGTGATGATCTCGACCCTGGTGCTGTCGAAGGCCGCCGGCGGCAGCGGCAGCGGCTCCCGGCGGACCGGCCTGGCCGTGACGACGAGCCCGGCCCCGGCCATGTGCGCCACCTCGGCGCCGCCCTGGAAGGGGCTGCTCGCGGTGGTGTGCGCCTTCCGGGCGCCGCGGGCGGAGCGGACCGTCCCGTCGAAGGAGATCAGCGCGCCGCTGCCCCGCAGCTCGGGCGAGGCGGCGGCCAGCACCGCCTCCTCGACATTGCGGGGGCCGTCCGGGGCCGGGCTGTCGGCCGGCTGCTGGGCGCCGGTGAGCACCACGCTCTTCGGGGAGCCGTGCACCAGGTCCAGCAGGAACGCCGTCTCCTCCAGGGTGTCGGTCCCGTGGGTGACCACCACACCGTCGTTGGCCGGATCGGCCAGCGCGTCCCGGGCCGCCTCGGCGATCGCCCGCAGCTCCCCGAGGGTGAGCCGGTAGCTGCCCGTGGTGAGGACGTCCCGGGTGGAGACGGTGAGCTCGCCGTACTCGTTCCGGGACAGGTCGGCCGCCGTGTCCGTGGCCACGGAGCCCGTGGACCCGCCCCCACGGGACGCGATGGTGCCCCCCGTGCCGAGCAGCTGGATGTGTGTCACGTGCCGCCTCCCTTCCGTGGAGTCGTCCCGCTCCTCCGGAGCGCCAACGGTCTATGCAAACGAATGCCGCAATCGATTGCGTACGATGTTGGAACTGACCCTAGAGCGGTTCCGGAGTGATTGGCAACACATTCACGCAGATTTAACATCGGTTACTGTGTGGAAACAGCCGCGAGGAGGTGGACATGGGCGCACGACCGGCGGTCACGCTGAAGGCCCTGGCGGCCGAGCTGGGCCTCAACCCCTCCACGGTCTCCCGGGTGCTCAACGACCCCAAGGGCCTCGGCTCCAAGTGGGCCGCGCCGGACACCACGGAGCGGATCTTCGCGCTCGCGGAGGAGCGCGGCTACCGCAAGAACCCCTACGCCGCGTCGCTGCGCACGGCCAAGTCGCACATGATCGGGGTCGTCGTGCCCCGCCTGCAGGACTACGTCCTGGCCACGATGTACGAGGGCATCGACGAGGCCGCCTCCGAGCACGGCTACTTCACCGTGGTCTCCAACTCCCTGGACGACCCCGCGGCCCACCGCGCCAAGGCGGAGAAGCTGCTGGACCGCCGTGCCGACGGCCTGATCTTCGGCGACGCCCTGTTCGAGGACCCCTTCCTGGACGAGCTCGCCGACCGCGGCGTGGCCTTCACGCTGGTGAGCCGGCGGTCCCCGGGGCACCGGTCCGTGACCTGCGACGACTACGCCGGGGGACGCATGGTCGCGGAGCACCTCGTCGCGTCCGGCCGGAGGACCTTCGGTCTCATCGCGGGCAATCCGCGGGCCTCGACCTCGATCGACCGCTGCGCCGGCTTCCTGGACGCGCTCGCCGGGCACGGCCTCGGGGTGGACCCGGCGCGGGTGGTCCCCGGCGGCTTCGACGCCCCGGCCGGCAGCGCGGCCGCCGCCCGGATCCTGGCCGCCGGGCCGCTGCCCGAGGCGGTGTTCGCGGTCAACGACTTCGCGGCGATCGGCGCGCTCGGCGTCTTCGCCCGGGAGGGGATCACGGTCCCGGAGGACCTGGCCCTCGTCGGGTTCAACGACACGCCGCTGGCCGGCAGCGTGGGGCTCACCACCGTGCGCTCTCCCATGCACAGCATCGGCCGGCAGGGCTTCGAGATGCTGATGGACGTTCTCGACGGCCGGGACGTGGAGAGCGTCCGGCTCCCCCCGGAGCTCGTCGTGCGCACGAGCGCCTGAGCACCGGTCGCCCCCACCGCAGGACCGCAGGGGCCAGCACGCCGTCGGGTGCGGGGCAGGGCTCCGAGGCAAGTCGGCGCAACTGTGGACAGAATGCGAATCGATCAGGTAATAAGCCAGTGTTAGTGTTGATGCATCACGCAGGTGATCAGCCGGGGGGCTGAGCCGCCGCGTGAGGATCGCGTCGGAACGACCGGCCGCAAGGCCGCCGGCACGACGACGATCATGATGCCGCCGTCCTGGTGGCAGCGGGCCTCGGACCAACTGGTCAGTCGTCGGGGGGCGACTCCCCTGCCACCGGGACGCGCAGGCCCCCCTCCGCCCGCGGCAGCCGCTCCACGGCGCGAGCGCGCAGCCCGCCGGTCAGGCGAAGGCGAAGACCAGCGGGAAGACCACCACCACGATCGCGGCCCACACGCCGTAGACCGGCAGGTAGCGCGTCTGCCAGCGCTCGAGCTCCGCGAACGGCCGGCGTCCCCGCAGGCACCTAGCGCTCAGCCACCCCGCCCGGAGCAGGTGCACCAGCAGCAGCAGGTTCAGCCCGAGCGCGGCGATCTTGTTGGGGCTGGAGCCGAACTCGGCGATCCTGGTCAGCATCGCGGTCAGCATGAGCGCGTCCACCGCCAGCGCCGCGACGACGAGCACCAGCTGCAGGCCGTCGAAGAGACCGGGCGGCTCGAGCGGGTCCCGGGCGGAGATCGAGTAGAGCAGCAGCGCCAGGACCAGCACGAGGATCGCGTCCATCAGGATCAGCAGCCCGCGGTCGACGTCGACGAGCCCGCCGGCCGCCGTGAGCACCACCAGGAGGGCCAGCAGCATCAGGATGGTCAGGGGCGTGAACACCCGGGTGAGGACCGGGGCGATGTTCTCGACGACGTTCTGCTTGGCCTCGACCAGCCACGCGGCCACCACGAGGGCGCCGGGCACGGCGAACGGCAGGATCCAGTCCTCCAGCACCGGCTCCAGGTCGATCCCGACGACCTGGAGGGCGCCGAACGTGAGTCCGACCAGCACCGCCCCGCCCAGGGCCAGGAGCGTGTAGTAGATCAGGAGCTCGCCGGTGAAGCGGACGAAGTCCATCCGCCGGCTGTCGGAGCGCCACCTCCCGCCCGTGTAGGCGATCCCGGCCAGCAGCCACAGGACCACCGGCGCGTGCAGGACGGCGAGCAGCTCGGTGGACCCGCCGGGGACGAACGGATAGACGTTGAGCACCACCGCCAGCAGCGCGAACGGGACGAGCAGCCCCGCCACCACGCGCGCGGTGAGCCGGCGCTTCCACACGAAATAGCCGGCGACGAAGGGCAGGACGAGCAGGCCGAGATTGCGCGCCGGCACCGCCTCGTCGCCGAGCCAGGCGGTGCCGGCCTTGACCGCCAGCCCGGCCCCGACCGCGAGCGCCAGGACGACGCCCAGCTCCCGCCACGGCGGTGCGCCGGTCTCCGCGGCGTCCTCCGGGAGGAGCACGAGCTGCTTCCACAGCCGCTCGGAGTGCTCGCGGGCGAACTCGTGCGAGACGGCGTCGAGATTGCCCATGCGCTTGATCGCGACGAGGAAGGCCTCGTCGTCGTCGAGCCCGGTGGCCCTCAGGTCCGAGACCTGTTCGCGCAGGTGGTCCTCGAGCTCGTCGACGTCGGCCGGGGAGATCGCCTGGCGGCGCTGGACCCAGCCGCGCCACCGCCCGATCTGGGCCTCCTGCTCCGCGTGCAGCTCCATCACGCCCACCGCTCGGTCGTGGCGGGCGGCTGCTGCGCGGCCTGCCACACCTGCCGCAGCGCGTCGGCCACGACCGTCCACTGCTCCTGCCGGTCGGCGAGCGCGGCACGTCCCGAGGCCGTGATCGCGTAGTGCTTGCGCCGGCGCCCGGCCTCGGACGTGCCCCACGAGGAGGACACGTAGCCGAGCCGCTCGAGCCGGTGCAGCAGGGGGTAGAGCATGCCGTCGGTCCACTGCATGGAGCCGCCGGAGAGCTCGCTGACGCGCTTGAGGATCGCGTAGCCGTACAGGTCGCCGTCCGCCAGGATCCCCAGCACGAGCGGGGTGGCCGAGGCGGCGACCAGGTCCTTGTCGATGCGCACTGCGCCTCCTGATACCTAGGTGTGCTACGCATTGAACCCTAGCAGTACTAGGTATGGCAAGTGCGGCACCGGACATTGCGGCGCGGGCCGGGCGGGCTGGGCACCGCCGCGTCCTGCGCCTACAGTCGAAGCACAGTTGCAGAAGAGAACGCCCCGGGAGGTGGTGATCCATGAGCACGCAGCCCGGCCTCGCCGCGCTCCCGCTCAGCACGCCGCTGGAGGCGGAGGTCCGCCGCTCCCGCGGCGTCTACGCCTGGTGGCTGGACACCGCCCGCTCCCCCACCCCGGAGGCGGCCGGGCTGCACCTGCCCGCGGTGCCGCGGATCCGCCACTCCTCGGGGACGGCCGAGCTGCTCTACGTGGGCCGCGCCCGGCGCGACCTCCACCGGCGGATCACCGGCCAGCACCTGCGGCGCACCCGCTCCTCCGCGCTGCGGCGCACGCTGCTCGCCGCCCTCCTGGCCGGGGACCCGTCCTGGCGGGACGGCGCCGCCGTGGACGGGCGGGGCCGCGTGGTCCTCGACGAGGCGCACGAGCAGCGGCTCACGTCGTGGATGCAGGAGCACCTGCTCCTCGGCTGGGCGGAGTGCGGGACGAAGGACGACGTCGACGCCCTCGAGCAGCACTGGGTCGCCGCGCACCAGCCGGCGCTCAACACCGAGGGCACCGGGCACGGTCCGGAGCTGACCGAGCTCAAGCGGGTCTTCCGCGAGGGCCTGCCCCAGCGGTCCTGAGCCTCCGGGGCCGCTGCGGCCGCGGCGGTAGAATGGGTGCCCAGCACGCACGTGGTCGTTCGGGGGCCGTCATGAACAACACCGGGAGCAGCAGCGGAGCCGCCGTCTGGGTGGTGGCCCTGGTCGCCGTGGTGGTCGCCTTCGGCCTGTTCCGCTTCGTGCTCCTCGGCGGGGTGGCCCTCCTCGTCCTGGTCCTGGTCGGCCTGCTGATCTGGCTCAGCGCCGGCGTCATCACGAGCCGGACCCGCGCCGCCGGGCAGGATGCGCCCGAGGACGACGACGAACAGCCGCCGCCCGGCGGGTGGCCCGGGCAGGCCTCCGCGGAGGAGGCTGTGGAGGAGGCCCGGGCGGCCGGAGCGTCCAACATGCGCACGGCCTGGATCTCGTGGCACCTCAGATCCCTGCCCCCGCCGGAGGACTCCCGGGATCCCCGGCTCCTCACGGGCACGCTGTCCGTGGTGCCGCAGGCGGACTGGGACGTGGACCGGCTCCGCACCCACGGCCGCGCGCTGTGGTCCCTGCGCCGCAGCGCCCGGCGGCACGACCTGCTCGACCAGCTGGACGCCCGCCTGGACCGGGTGGTCGCCATGATCTCCGACCTGACGGACGCCGAGTTCGACACCGCCCTCGGCCAGGTCAACGACCAGTACCTGTACCACCCGGACCGGCAGGTCCGCACCGCCTACCTGGAGGGCGGCGCCCTGGGCGTGGACCTCATCATGGACGCCGTGACCGCCGCCCGGGCCCAGGCCCGCGAGGACGCCGCCACGAGGGCCGCCGCGGAGGCCCTGGCCCAGCAGCGCACCGCCGCGCTGCGCGCCCTGCGGGAGACCCACCACCCCACCGCGGGCCGGGACGCCCGCACCGCCTGGGACGAACAGGCCCGGAAGCTCGAGGAGTAAGCGGCCGGCGGGGCGCCGGAACGGTCGATCCGTTCCGGCGCCCCGCCGTCGCGCCCACCTCCGGCATCACCGGGGGTGGTGGGACACCTCGAGCTCGAACACCGGGGTGGGCAGGCCCTCCATCCGGGCCTTGAGCTGCAGGGCGAGGTACTTGGAGTAGTGCCTGCTCTGGTGCAGGTTCCCGCCGTGGATCCAGAGATTCTCCACGTTGGTGGGCTTCCACATGTTCCGCAGCTCGCCCTCCCAGGGCCCGGGGTCCCGGGTGGTGTCGGAGCCGTAGCCCCAGCACTTGCCCACCCGGTCGGCGACCTCCGGGGAGATCAGGTCCGCGAGCCACTCGTTCATGGACCCGTAGCCGGTGGCGTGGACGACGAGGTCGGCCGGCAGCTCGGTCCCGTCGTCGAGCACCACCGCGTCCTCTGTGAGCCGGTCGACCTGGCCGGTGGCCAGCTGGACCCGCCCGTCGATGATCAGCTGCGAGGCGCCCACGTCGATGTAGTACCCGGAGCCGCGGCGCAGGTACTTCAGGAACAGCCCGGAGCCGTCCTCCCCGAAGTCGAGGTCGAAGCCGGCCGCCTCGAGCGCGTCGTAGAACTCCCGGTCCCGCTCGGCCATCGCCTCGAACGCGGGCCGCTGGACGTCCGGCAGGACCCGGTACGGCCAGGACGCGAACAGCATGTCCGCCTTCTCCGTGGTGATGCCGGCCTCCAGCGCCTCCTCGGAGTAGAGCGGCTTCAGGACCAGGTCCATGAGCGACTCGCTGCGGGAGATGTGGGTCGAGGAGCGCTGGACCATGGTGACCTCGGCCCCGTGCTCCCAGAGGTCCGCGCAGATGTCGTGGGCGGAGTTGTTGGAGCCGATCACCACGGCCCGCTTGCCCGCCCAGTCGTCGCCGCCGGCGTGCGCGGAGGAGTGGTGCTGCGCGCCCCGGAAGACGTCGGCGCCCGGGAAGTCAGGGATTCTCGGGTACCCGGAGACGCCCAGCGCGAAGACGAGCTGCGTGGGGTGCAGCACGACCTCCTCGCCGTCGCGGTCGACTGCGACGGTCCAGGTCCCGGTCTGCTCGTCCCACTCGGCCGACCGGCACTCGGTCCTCGCCCAGTAGTTGAGCTCCATGATGTCGGCGTAGTGCATCAGCCAGTCGGCGACCTTGTCCTTGGCGGGGAACACCGGCCAGTCGTCCGGGAACGGCAGGTAGGGCATGTGGTCGTACCAGACGGGGTCGTGCAGGTGCAGGGACTTGTAGCGGTTGCGCCAGGCGTCCCCGGCCTTCTCGTGCTTGTCCACCACGATCGTGGGGATGCCGAGGCGCTGCAGCCGTGCGGCCAGGCCGATCCCGCCCTGGCCGCCGCCGACGACGAGGCAGTACGGCTGCTCCGTCCGGCCGAGGGCCTCCTCCCGCGCCCGGCGCCGCTCCAGCCAGGTGGTGCGCTCGCGGGTGATCTCGTGGACCACCCCGCGGTCCCGGCGCGGCCCCTTCTGCTCCTCGAACCCGCGCAGGTCCTGCAGCGTGGTCAGCAGGGTCCACGCCTTCCCGCCGCGCAGCCGCAGGTAGCCCCACCCGGATCCGGCGGAGGTCTCGAAGCGCACCCAGCACTCCGTCACCCCGTCCGCCTCGGTGGGCTCGCCCTCCACCTCCCACCCGGAGGGCCGGACGTGCGGCAGGGTCTGCGCGAGCATCCGGCAGATCTGCTCGCGGCCCTCCAGCGTCTTCAGGTTCCAGGTGAACGCCAGGAAGTCGCGCCAGAAGCTCTCCTCCGCGAACAAGTCCGCCGCCGCGTCCGCGTTGCCGGCCGTGAGGGCGTCCTCCAGGGCGGCCAGCCAGGAGCGGGCGGTGTCCGTGCCGGCTCCCACGCCGGTGTCGATCGTGGTCATGGTTCCTCCTCGGTGTACGCCGGACGCCCAGTGGCATAGGGTCCGGTGTGATGCGTGTCACCACTGTGGGGCCGAGGGGGTTTCCCCGGCGTTGCATCAGGACGGACGCCGTGACGGCGGGGCGGACCCCGTGGCATCAGCACGGCCCCCGTGACATCGGGACGGGCGCAGAGGACGGAGGAGCGCGCTGTGGACAGCTGCGGATCGGCGAGGACACCGGAACGGGTGCGTTCGGCGTGGGAGCGGTGCGCCGCCCGGGGCATGTCCCGCGACCTGGACGGCCCGCGGGAGGTGCTCCCGGACCACGAGGTCGAGCAGCTGCGCGCACTCTCCCCGCTGGGGACGCACGTCGACGTCGTCGCCGACCTCCTGGGCGTCGTCCGTGACGCCGCCGAGGACCGGGTCGCCGTCCTCACGGGCCCCGACGGCACCGTGCTGTGGCGGCGCGGGGGACGCTCGCCGCTGGGACGCGCCGACGGGCTCGGCTTCGTCGAGGGCGCCGGCTGGGACGAGCACGGCGTGGGCACCAACGCGATCGCCCAGGCGCTGCGCAGCGGGACCGCGGAGGAGCTGCGGGGCACGGAGCACTTCGCCCGGTCCCACAGCGCCTGGGACTGCACGTCCGCCCCGGTGCGCCACCCGGGCAGCGGGGAGGTGCTCGGCGTCATCGACCTGTCCGGGCCGCGGGGCACCGCCACCCCGGACACCAGGGCCCTGGTCCGCTCGGCCGCACGCGTCGTCGAGACGCTGCTCGCCGCCCGGACGGACTCGCACCACCCCGCCGGCACGACCGGCACGCCGTCCCTGGAGCTGCGCCTGCTCGCCGAGCCGGCCGCGGCCCGGGTGGGCGGCGGGGACTGGTTCCCCCTGCCGACGCGCTCGGCGGAGATCCTCGCGCTGCTCAGCCTGCGCGAGCGCGGGTGGAGCGCCGAGGAGATGGCCTACGAGCTCTACGGCGAGCACGGCACCCCCGGCACGGTCCGCACGGAGATCCACCGGGTCCGCCGCCGGCTCGGGGCGGTGATCACCACCGGCCCCTACCGCTTCGCCGATCCGGCCGCCGTCACCAGCGACGTCCTGCAGCTGCGGACCGCTCTCGAGCAGGGCGAGGTGACCCGGGCCCTGAACATCTACCGGCAGCCGCTGCTGCGGTCCTCGGACCTGCTCACCATCGAGGAGTGGCGCTCCGAGCTGGACCGGGAGACCGCCGAGGCCGTGCGGCGCAGCGGCGACGCCCGGATCGAGACCCGCTGGTCCCACACCGAGATGGGCCACGCCTACCGGCGCGGATGAGCCGGGCCGGGGGCACGACGGCGCCGGGCGGACCGGCCGGATGCCGGCGCTCCTCCGCACCGTTCACGACCTCTGTGAACGTCGGTGAATCCGGTGAATCCGGTGAATCTCGCTCCAGGCGGGGCTCCGGCCCCAGCCCTCCGGCCGCGGTGCGTGCGGGCTCGTCGTCCGGATCGGGTCTCACTCCCGGGTCGTCACGATCGGGTCCGCCCACACGATGTTCCACCGGTGGCCGTCCGGGTCCGCGAACACCCGGTGGCTCGTGTAGCTGTCGTCATTCCGCTGCCCCGCGGTGGCGCCGGCGGCGACCGCCCGCTCGACCAGGGCGTCGACCTCCTCGGGGATGTCGACGAGCAGGGCGAAGCTGCCGCTCACCGTCCGGCGGGGGTCGGCGAGCTCCTGGTCCTCGCCGATGGCCTGCTGCATGAACCGCCGCTCGACGAGCGTGACCCCGAAGTCCTCCCCGAGATCCAGGATCAGGCTGTGCCCCTCGGCCATGCCGGGGGCCGTCCGCCAGCCCAGGGCCTGGTAGAAGGACCGCGAGCGCTCGAGGTCGACGACGGGGATGTGGGGGAAGAACTTGTACGCCACGGGAACTCCTGGAGCGTCGGCGGGCCGGGACTCCATGCTCCTCCCGGCCCGCGGACGGCACAAAGTGTGACCGCCCCGTTGCGGGCCCGCAGGCCCCGGGGTCCCCGCCGGGCTGCGGAGACCCCGCGGTGCTCACTCGGGCCAGGCGTTCTCCCGGATGATGCGCACGAAGTCCTCCCGGTGGAAGTCGGGGTCGAAGTGGGCGAGCACGTCGTCGTTCATGGTGCCGAAGGTGGTCTCGGGGCGGTCGGCCATGCCGTCGTAGAACGCGCGGAGGATCTTGTTCTTGAAGTCCGGCCGGGGGTGCGCGGCAACGACCTCGGCGCGGTGCTCCTCGGAGATCTGGTCCAGGTCCAGGCCCAGCACGTCGGTCTCGACGCCGAGGGTGACCACGGCGACCTCGGGCTCCAGGTGCAGCGGAATGGCCGGCGTGGTGTGCAGGGCGATCGCCAGCCACACGTTGCGCGCCTCCTCCGCGGAGCGGCCGTGGTCGCGCAGGAACGCCTGCGCCGCCGCGGCGCCGTCGATCTCGAAGCGCTGGTCCTGGGTGCGGTACTCGTCGGTGAGGCCGAGGTCGTGGAACATCGCCCCCACGTAGGCGAGCTCCGGGTCCACCTCGAGCCCGCGCGCGGCGGACTTGAGCATGCCGAAGAGGAAAACGCGGCGGGAGTGGTTGAACAGGCTCTCGTCGGCGGCCCGCCGGACCAGCTCGGTGGTCTCGCGGACGAGGGCGGAGTCCGGAACGGTGATGCCGGCGATGGTCTCGGCCAAGGTGTCTCCTCTGCTCGGGTGCGTGGTGTCGTGCGGGACCGGCGCGCGGCCGGTCCTTCCCCACTCTCTCAGGTAGCTCGCTCAGGCGGGCGAGCAGCGGGACCGCAGGATCGAGATGCCCTCGCCGGTCAGGTCGTCGCAGTACGCCGCTCGGCCGGCCAGCGCCATGACGATCGCCAGGGTGGGCCCGCTGACCAGGGGCCCGGCACCGGACTCGAACGGACCGTCGGTGGCCACCAGGTGGAGGCCCTGGGCGGCGCTGCGGCTGGGCACCGCGAAGTCCTTGCCCACGTAGAACTGTGCCACCGCGGTCACGGTCTCGACCGGCGGCGTGCGCGGCAGACCCAGCGGCCGGCGGATGTCCTGGCCGTGGACCACGACCTCCCCCAGCCACGCCGCGGTGTCCTTGGAGGGCGCCACGGTGCTGCCGGCCACGGCCCGGAACCGCTGGAGCGCCTCGGCCGGGGTGGCGCCCCGGTGCTCCTCGAGCCGCCGCTGGTTGTGCAGGTCGAAGTCGAAGCGGGCGCCCAGCACGCTCCGGAGCCAGCGGAGCCGGCCGATGCTCGCGGCCGCGGTCAGGTGCGCGACGACGTCCTCCACGGTCCACCGCCCGCACAGGGACGGCGCCGCCCACTGCGTCTCGTCCAGTCCGGCCAGGTCCTCGGCCAGGCGCGCGCGCTCGGCGTGGACGGCCGCCCACAGGTCGCTCCGGTTGCTCGGCTCCATGAGCCCCATCGAAGCACACGCCGGGGTGCCGGGGCCTTCGGTGTCCGCCGATCCCGATAGCGTGGCACTGGACCCACCCCCTGGGAGCGCACCCCCCGACCGCACGAGGAGCCTCGATGACGAGCATCCGATTCCTCCACACGAGCGACTGGCAGCTCGGCATGACCCGGCACTACCTCGAGGGCGAGGCCCAGTCCCGCTACACCGGCGACCGGGTCGAGACGATCCGCCGCATCGGGGAGCTGGCCCGCGCCCGGGGGTGCGCGTTCGTGGTGGTGGCCGGCGACGTCTTCGAGCACGCCAACCTCAGCCGCCGGGACGTCGGGCGCGCCCTGGACGCCATGGGCTCGGTGGGGCTGCCGGTGTACCTGCTGCCCGGCAACCACGACCCGCTCGGCCCGGGATCGATCTACGCCCAGGACGCGTTCCTCGGCGCGAGGCCGGACAACGTCGTCCTCCTGGACGGGGTGGGCCCGTGGCCCGTGATCGCGGGCGTCGAGCTCGTGGCCGCGCCCTGGCGCAGCAAGCGGCCCGACGCGGACCCGGTCGCCCCGGCCCTGGAGGGGTTGGAGCCGGACGGGACGCTGCGCGTCGTCGTCGGCCACGGGATGCTCGACGAGCTGGACCCGGACCGCAATTCCCAGGTCACCGTGCGCCGCGCGCCCCTGGAAGAGGCCCTGGCCCGCGGGGCGATCCACTACGTGGCGCTGGGCGACCGGCACATCCGCTGGCCCGAGGACGACCGCGGCGCCATCCACTACTCCGGCACCCACGAGTCCACGGGCTTCCGCGAGCACGGCCGCGGCCACGTCCTCGAGGTGGCGCTGGACGGGAGCACCGTGGACGTGACCTCCCACGAGGTGGGCCAGTGGGAGCACCGCGTCCTCCAGCGGCAGCTCGACGGCGCCGACGACGTCGGGACGCTTCGGGCCGAGCTCGCCGCCCTCACCCCAAAGGAGCGGATCATCCTCAAGACCGTCTTCACCGGCACCTTGAACCTCTCCGAGTCCGCGCAGCTGGACGGTCTGCTCGAGGAGCAGGCGGAGATCTTCGCGAGCCTCAACGCCTGGGAGCGGCACACCGACCTGGCGGTCGTCCCGGACGAGCACGAGTTCGAGAACCTCGACGTCGGCGGGTACGCCGCCGACGCCGTGACCGATCTGCGCGAACTGGCGGCCTCGGAGTCCGAGGACGCGCCCGCCGCCGGGGACGCACTCCGGCTCCTGTACCGCCTCGTGGGAGGAGCGACCCGATGAAGCTGCACCGTCTCAAGCTGGAGAACTTCCGCGGCGTGACCGCCCGCGAGGTCGAGTTCCCCGACGCCGGGGTGGTGGTGCTGACCGGCCGCAACGAGATCGGCAAGACCTCGATGATCGACGCCCTGGACGCGCTGATCGAGCTCCCGGACAACAGCAAGCACAAGAAGATCACCGGGGCGAAGCCCGCCGGCCGGGACGTGCCCGTCCTCGTGGAGGCGGAATTCTCGATCGGGACCACCCGCGTGATCTACACCAAGCAGTGGCTGAAACGGCCGTCCACGACCCTGGAGTACATCTCGGGCCCCCGGAGCGGCCACAAGCTCACTAGCCGCGAGGCCCACGACGCCGCCGAGCAGCTGTGGGGCGGGGCCGACACCGCGCTGTGGAAGGCCCTGCGCTTCATGCAGGCCGGCGGGCTGACCCAGAATGCCCTCACCGACAGCGCGGCGCTGCGCCGGGCCCTGGAGTGCCACGCCGGCCAGGCCCAGGGCGACGACCGCGAGGTCGCCTCCCTCCTGGAGCTCGTGAGCGCGGAGTGCGACAAGTACTGGACCTCGACGCGGAAGAAGAACGCCAAGTACCTCCAGGCCGAGACCGACTGCCGTGCGGCCGGGACCGCGGCCGCGGAGGCCGCCGAGGAGCTGCGGGGCATCGCGGTGGTCGAGGAGGAGCTCGCCGAGCTCACCGAGGAGATCGCGGCCACCGGCCGGAAGCTCGGGACGGCCCGCGTGGAGAAGGCGGATTTGGACCGTGCCGCCGGGGAGATCGAGGCCGTCCAGCGGCAGCGGCAGGAGGCTCAGCGCCGCCGGGACGCGGCCCAGGGCGAGCTCGACCGCGCCCGGGAGCGCTCGGCCCGCCGCGCGGAGCTCGTGGCCGCGCTGACCGCCGACGAGGAGCGCAGCGCAGCACTCGCCGAGGAACTGCGGTCCTGCGAGCAGGAGCTCGCCCCGGTGCGCGAGCACGCCGAGGAGGCCGAGGAGCGCCGGACCGCGGCCCAGGCCGCCGTGCAGGAGGCCCGGGCGGCCCACCGCTCCGCCCGGGAGGACCGGAGGCACCTCGACGACGTCGAGCGCCACCGCCGCGTGCTCGAGATCCTGGACTCGCTCGAGACGGTCCGGGCGCAGCTGGCCGAGCTGCGGTCCCGGCCCGGCACGGAGATCGACGAGGACGTCCTGGACGAGCTGGAGCGGGCCGAGCGGGCCGCGGAGAAGGCCGAGGCGGAGCTGGCGGCCGGCAGCGCCCGGGTGGAGCTCACCGCCCTGGGCCGTGCGCGCCCGATCACCCGCGGCGGCAGCACCGAGGAGATCGTCCCCGAGGAGCCGTGGTCCGTCCCGGTGACGGACGAGGTCGAGGTCGAGATCCCCGGCGAGTGGCGGCTGCGGGTCTTCCCGGAGCAGGGCATCGCGGCCCGCCGGGACGCCGCCCGCACGGCCCGAGAGCGGTTCACCACGCTGTTGGCCCGCCACGGGGTCGACTCGGTCGCCGCGGCCCGCGCCGAGTGGCGCGCCGCCCAGGATCTGGCGCAGCAGGTGCGCGAGACCGAGGCCCAGCGCGACCGTCTGCTCGACGGCGAGGACGAGAGCCGCTTGCGCGACGACCGGGACCGCCTTGCCGCCGCGATCGAGCAGTACGGCGACCGGCGGGACGACGTCGCTCCGCTGCCGGAGACCGCCGGCGCTGCCCAGGAGACGGTCGAGGCCGCCGAGGCCGCCCTCAACGACGCCGAGGACGCCGCGCTTCATGCCGAGGCCGCTGCCGAGGCGGCCCGGTCCGCCCTGCAGTCCGCCCAGACGACGCTGCACTCCCTCCAGGGCGCCGCGCTCGAGCAGGAGCGCGCCCTCGCCGGCTCGCGGACCCGGCTCGAGGACGCCCGCCGCGAGGCCCCGGACGAGGACCTCGACCGTGCCGCCGCTGCGGCAGCCGAGGCGCTGGCCACGGTCCAGGCGGAGATCGACGGGCACGAGGCGGCCCTCGCCGGTCTCGACGCCGACCGGGTGCTCGCCGACCAGCAGCACGTCACGGACGAGATCACGGGGCTCGAGACGCTGCTGGGCGAGCGGCGGGGCCGCCACCAGTCCCTGGCGGGCCGGCTCGAGGGCATGGGCCGGGACCGGGTGCAGTTCGCCCATGACCAGGCCGAGACACGGCTCGAGGCCGCCCGGCGCCACCTCGCCGGGTTCGAGCGGCGCGCCGAGGCCGCCCTGCTCCTGGAGCGGACGCTGCTGGAGCACCGCGAGCGCGCCCACGCCCAGTACGTCCAGCCGTTCCGCACCGAGGTGGAGCACCTCGGCCGGTCGGTCTACGGCCCGGACTTCGAAGTCCAGGTGAGCGGGTCCCTGGAGGTGGAGCAGCGCAAGCTCGACGGCGACTGGCTGCCCTTCTCCGCCCTCTCCACCGGGGCCAAGGAGCAACTGGTGATCCTCATCCGCCTCGCCACCGCCCTGCTCGTGGACCCGGAGGACGGGGTGCCGGTGCTGCTCGACGACGCACTGGGCCACTCCGACCCGCAGCGGCTCCGCCGACTGGCCTCGGCCATCACCACCGCCGGGGAGCGGACCCAGGTAATCGTGCTGACCTCGAACCCCGAGCGCTTCGTGAACCTGCGGGAGGCGCACCGGATCGAGATCTGAGCCGGGCCCGGGTTCAGGCGGCCGGCCCACCGCCCGAGGGCGCCATCGGGCCCACCACGCGGTAGATCGCGCAGACGAACGCGCGGTTCCGGGCCACGTCCTCCAGCTCCAGGTCGAAGCGGCGAGGGAACAGGGGGCGGCCCGCCCCGAGCGTGACCGGCGCGATGGAGACCATCAGCCGGTCCAGCAGTCCGGCCTCGGCGAACTGGGCGGCCAGGTCGCCACCGCCGACGACCCAGATGTCCTTCCCGCCGGCGGCCTCCGCGAGGGCGGCGTGGATCGGCGCCACCTCCCCCTGGGCGAAGCGGAGGTCGGCCCCGGCGATTCCCGGCAGCTCGGCGTGGGTGACCACCCAGGTGGGCATGTTGTAGGGCCAGTCCTCTCCGGAGGCCTGGAGGTGCGCGCGGACCCACTCGTAGGTGGTGCGGCCCATCACGACCGCCCCGACCCCGGCGATGAACTCGTCGTAGCGGAACGGGCCCTCGGGGTCGGAGTCCTGCCGGAACAGCCACTCCAGGGAGTCCTGCTCGTCGGCGAGATAACCGTCCAGGGTGGTGGCGGTGTAGAAGACAGTGCGGGTCATCGGAGACCTCCTGTGCGTCGTGGCAACCACTCGATCGGATCTCCGGGCTCGGGAGACGATCCCGGTCCGGCTGCGGACGGACCGCGCGTGGCCGTGCCTACTCCATCATCGTCGGCTGGCGGCGACACACAAGTGCTCCCCGGCCGCTCCCCCTTGCTCCCGTCCTTTCCCGCGCGCACTGTGAGAGTCACGCACCAGAGCGCGCCACGACGACGATCAGCACCGCCCGCGCACGCGGTGGTGGGATCTCCCGTCCCCGGGTGCGGACGGCATGCACCGGTCGGGAGAAACACCATGACCACGTCCGCCCCGGACCCTCGGGACACCGGCCACCGTCCCCGGAGTCGCTCGCCGGCCCGGCGCCGGCCCCTGACGGTGTTCCTCGTCCTGGCCCTGGGCCTGGGCTGGGCGGCGCTGACGGTTCCCGCGCTCACCGGTGCCCCGATGGAGCCGTTCCTGTTGTTCGTGAACTTCGTTGCGCTGCTGGGCTCGGCCCTGCTGGTGACCCGCCTGGCGGACGGGCCGGGCGCGGTCCGCCGGATGCTGGGGCGGGCCTTCGCCTGGCGCTTCGGCGCAGCCCGCTGGACCGTGGTCCTGCTGGGCATGCCGGTGCTCACCCTGGTCCTGGCCGCGGCCACCGGGTCCCTGCGCAGTCCTCCGGCCGGCTGGGCGGCCGAAGCGGGGTGGTACCTGTTCGCCACCCTCGTCTACGGGGCGCTGGTGCTCAACCTGTGGGAGGAGACCGCCTGGGGCGGGTTCCTCCAGTCCCGGCTGATCGCCCGGCACGGACTGCTGATCGCCGCGCTGCTCACCGGCCTGCCCTTCGCCGCGATCCACCTGCCGCTGTACCTGGCCGAGGGCTGGAGTTCGGAGACCGCCGGGAACCTCGCGCTGCTCTTCCTGCTCGTTCCCGTCTATCGGTACCTGCTGGGCATGCACCTGCTGGACACGG
Source organism: Kocuria sp. GQ42 (assembly GCF_059758435.1). Classification (NCBI taxonomy): domain Bacteria; kingdom Bacillati; phylum Actinomycetota; class Actinomycetes; order Micrococcales; family Micrococcaceae; genus Kocuria; species Kocuria sp. GQ42. Next base: position 26,624 of record NZ_JCAXEN010000003.1, read on the forward strand.
GCGGCAGCGTGCTGGCCATCGGCATCCAGCACGCCTCCTGGAACGCCTCGGGCAGCCTCGGGGCGGTGGAGGGCGAGTGGCAGGTGCTGGTGGCGGTCGTCCTGCTCACGCTCCTGGTGGCGCTGGAGCGCCGCGTCCGAGGCCGGGGCACGCGGCCCCTCGGCCGGGACGCCGAACGCCGCGCGGCCGCCGAGTGGACAGCACCGCGCAGCCGCGGCCAGGGAACCTCGGTCGACGGCCCGGGGTGACCGGACCGGGCCTCCGTCCTCGTCGCCGGCAACGACCGACGCGAGATCCGGCGGAGGACCACGCGCACCGCCCCGTCAGAAATACCTCCTGAGTGACGTGGCCCACATAGAATCGAGGCCACTGAGGCAAGGGGCTGGCATGAGCATCGAGGACGAACGGCGCACCCGCGCTGCCGCCCGGGCACCGCACGAGCCGCAGCCGCGCCGCCGCACCCCGCACGGCCGCGGTGCACGCGAGGCCGGCCTGGAGCGGGTCCTGGACGAGGTGCGCAAGGTCGGGGTCGAGGCGAGCGAGCTGCTGCGCAGAGAGGGCCTGAAGCCGGCCAAGCTCGTGCACGTCCCCCGCGGCGCCCGGTCCTACCCGCTGGTCGGCCACGCGTTCTCCCGGGTCGCGTGCGGCTACGGGTGGCACGTCATCCGCGGCCTGGTCATTGGCACGGACGGCCGGCTGTGGACCCGCACGCCGCTGCACGACCCCACGCCGCAGAAGGACCTGGACGCGTGGCGGCTGGACGTGGAGCCACCCGGCGGGCGGGGCGAGCTGCCCCACCCCGTGCAGTACGACGGGACCTCCCTGCACACCGTGCGCCGAATCTCGGAGCACGAGTACCTGAAGGTCGACCTCATCGACCACCTCACGGACGGCTACGCGCGACTGCTCGTCCTGCACCACCGCCGGAGGTCATGAACGGCGCGTGCGGTTCCGCAGGAGGCCGAGGAGCACGACCACGGCCAGCACCATGACCATGCCGGCGTAGCCGATCGCCGTGGGCACCAGACCGACCTCGCCCGCGACGGCACCGGCCGCCACCGCCGGGATGCTGTGGGAGAGATAGCTGACCACGTAGATCGCCGAGAGCAGCCCCGCCCGCTCGTGCGGTGCCGCCTGGGGCAGGAGCGTGCGCAGCACCCCGAGGAAGCCGGCGCCGAAGCCGACCCCGGCCACCACCGTCGCGGCGAAGTACAGTCCCACGGACCCGACGACGAGCGCGGCGATCGTGGCGGCCATGCCCACCACCAGGACGCTCATTCCCACGGCGAGCACCCGTTCCGGCGCCGCAGCACCGAACAGCAGGATCGCGATCCCGCCGGTGCCCGTCAGCGCCGCGACCACGAGGCCCGTGAGGACCACGGAGTCCGCCCCGGTCAGCGAGCGGACCAGGTTGGGCCCCAGGGAGATGATCAGACCGCCCAGGGACCAGCACGCGGCCGTGGCGGGCAGCACCCACACCGCCGAGCGCCGCACCTGCGGCGGGAAGGAGACGCGCGGACGCAGCGAGGCCAGCGCCCCGGGAGCGCGCTCCACGGTCTCGGGGCCGAGCGCCGTGCCCACGGCCTGCAGCGCCAGCAGCCCCAGCAGCACGAGGAAGATGAGGTCGATCATCTGCGGGGCGGCCGCGACGATGAGGCTCGAGGCCACCGCTCCCCCGGCCAGGCCGAGCACCGGCCCCGCCCCGGTGATCACGGTCCCCAGCCCCCGGCGCTCCTCCGGTTCGAGCTCGATGACGTAGGCGCCCAGCGCGCCGGTCGCCGTGCCGGTCGCCACGCCCTGGACGAGGCGTGCCACCACCAGGGTCGCCTCGCTGTCCGCCAGCACGAACACGGCCATCGCGGCGATCTCCAGGGCCAGGGCGGCCAGCAGCACCGGCCGGCGTCCCAGGTGGTCGGACAGCGCCCCCACCGTAAGCAGGGCGGCGAGCAGGGACACCACGTAGGCGGCAAAGATGACGGTCAGCACGACCGGCGGGAAGCCCCACAGGTCCTGGTACAGCGGGTACAGCGGACTGGGCGCGCTGGAGGCGGCCATGACCACCACCAGCACGGACGCCTGCACCCAGAACGCCGCCTTCGCGGACAGCACGGGACGACGGCGGGGCGCGGCACCGGAGCGGAGGAACATGCGGGGCCTTTCACGGCGGGGCTGGAGAGCGCGGCGTGACCGCGCTCTCCTCACGCTAGCCCCACCTCGGGGCCGGTGCTGCGCCTCGTCGTCGTCGGGATGCCGTCCAGGCACCGCCCCGTGCGGCCCCGGACGACCGCCGGAGACCACGGCACGCCCTCGAGCGCGGTGCTGCTACGGAGTGTCCTGCCGGCGCACCATCTCGGCGATCCAGGCGGGCGCGAACGGCGAGGTGCAGTTCGGTGGCGTCGGGTAGTCCTTGAGCACCTCCAGGCGCTCCCCGATCTCAAGGGCACGGGCCCGGTGCTCGGGGTGTTCAATCCCGATCTGCGCCAGGCAGGAGTTCATCGCCCACTGCAGGCGGTCCGGGGCGTCCTGCATCTGCGCCTCGATGACGTCGAGCAGTCCGGACAGGTCGAGGCCCTCGGGCTTCTTCGCCACGCGCTCGGTGGTCAGCGCCCAGCCGGCGCTCGCGACCGCGGGATCCCGATCGGCGAACCACGCCACGCGCAGCTCCTCGGCGTGCGGGCTCTTCTTCACCACGTAGTTCACGAGCCAGTCCTGGACCTTGGGGGTGCGCGCCTCGCGCACCATGGTGTCCAGCTCGTCCCGCTCGAAAGCTTTCGGCCGGCAGAGTAGAAGTGCCAGCAGTCTCGCCGCGGTGTCCCCGGTCTCCCAGAGCTGACGCGCGAGGTCCTGCTGCGTCTTGAGGCGCTTCGCGACCGCCCGCAGCCTAGTCAGGTTCACCCCGTGGTCGTCGCCGTGCCGCTCGTTCACCGCGCGCACCCTGGGGTCCTCGAGCGCGGCCAGCTCGGCCAGCACGTCGTCCACCGTTGTCTCGGCCACCTCGGCCTCCTGCCCGTCTCGGATGCGATCCAGCCTACGAGGAGAGCGAGACCGGCGAGCGGATCCGACGTCGTCCGCCGCCTGCGGCGTGGCTCGGAGCCTGCGGGCAGGGAACCCGGCGGACCCCGACCATCTCCGTTCTCGATCGTGAACAAAGCCGCCATGTGCTCGACGCGGGCCATTCACGGCGTGCTGGTCCGCTGTTCGACTTCCCCTGCTGGAGTCGGTCTCCGGAAGCAGCCGACCGACCCGTGAGGACAGCACCGAGATGACGACAGCACAGACCCAGGCCATGACCCCGGTAGGACGCCGCGGGCTCCTCAAGGCCGGCGGGGCGATGAGCGCCGCCGCCGCCCTGTCCGCGCTGATGGGCAACACCGCGCACGCCGCCCAGGGGCGTGCGCGCGGTGACGACACGATGCAGGCGCCGGACAACGGCGGCTACGGGCCGTTGCGGCCGGCACCGGGCGGCGAGCTGCTGCTGCCGGCCGGCTTCTCCTACGTGGCCTTCGGCCACACCGGCACGCCCATGAGCGACGGCACTCCGACGCCCGGCAAGCACGACGGCATGGCCGCCTTCGAGGGCGAGAACGGCATGATCAACCTGGTGCGCAACCACGAGCAGGCCGAGGGACCGGCCTTCGGCGCCCGCAGCTACAACCCGAACGCCGCCGGCGGCACCACCAACCTGGTCTTCGACCCCGCCACCATGGCGCTGGTCAGCACCTACCCGTCCCTGACCGGCACCATCCGCAACTGCGCCGGCGGCCCCACCCCGGCCGGGACGTGGCTGACCTGCGAGGAGACCTTCACCGGCCTGGACGTGGCGCACCCGCACGGCTACGTGTTCGAGGTCCCCGCGGACGCGACCGCGCCGGTGGACCCGGTGCCGCTGAAGGCGATGGGCCGGTTCACCCACGAGGCCGTCGCGATCGACCCGAAGACCGGCATCGTCTACGAGACGGAGGACCGCGGCACCTCGGGGTTCTACCGGTTCCTCCCGAACGACCGCGACCGGCTGGCCGCCGGCGGGCGGCTGCAGATGCTGGCCGTGAAGGACCAGCCGCAGTACGACACCCGCTACAGCCAGCGCGTCGGCAAGCCGCTGCCGGTCGAGTGGGTCGACATCGCGGACCCGGACCCGGACAGCACCGACACCCTGGCCGTGTTCAAGCAGGGCCACCAGCAGGGCGGCGCGGTCTTCGCCCGGCTCGAGGGCGCCTGGTACGGCGACGGCTCGATCTACATCAACTCCACCAGCGGCGGCGACGCCGGACTCGGCCAGGTGTGGGAGTACCGCCCCCGCGGCAACTCCGGCGGCCAGCTTGTGCTGGTCTACGAGTCGACCGACCCGGAGGTGCTGCAGGCCCCGGACAACCTCTGCGTGTCCCCGAACACCGGCGGCCTGGTGCTGTGCGAGGACGGCGGCGGCAAGGACCTGCTGCGCGGGGTCACCACCGAGGGCCGGATCTTCGACGTAGCGGAGCTGAACTCCCCCAACACCAGCGAGCTGGCCGGCGCCACATTCAGCCCGGACGGCCGGATCCTGTTCTTCAACGTGCAGAGCCCCGGCATCACCTACGCCGTCACCGGCCCGTGGGAGAACGGCGCGCTGTAGTCCCGCCGCAGCCCTCGAGCCACGTGCGCAGGCGCCGCCCGGAGACCTCCGGGCGGCGCCTCAGTGCGCGTCCGCCTCAGCCCGCGACACGCCTCCCACCAGGCACGACGTTCGCCATCGCGACGGCCGTTCCCCCTAGGCTGTCCCGGGCGCCCGGGACAGCCCCCCTCACGGTCTCCGGTGCTCCTTGCCCGTGCGCACCGGGCGAGCCCCTGCCCCAGCGCTCCTGCGCGAGACCGAGAGAGAGCACCATGGCGTCCCCCCAGCCCGTTCCCGCCCCTGCCCGCCGCACCCGCACGCCGAGGATCCGCGTCGGCGCCGGCCTGCTCGCAGCCACCGTCCTGCTGCTGGGCGCCACCCCGGCCCAGGCCGTGCCCACCAGCTCGAGCGGCTGGCACCCCGTCAGCGGCACCGACCGGGTGTTCCGCGCGGACAACGGCATCGCGCTGAACTACCACTACTACGTCGACGGCGTGGACTGGGACCGCCCAGCCGGGGCGGTCTTCTACTTCGATGGCGACGGCACGACCCGCACCGAGCAGCCCAACGGCCCCTTCGCGACCCGCATGGCCGAGGTCGCCGCCGAGACCAACCGGGCCTTCGTCTTCGTCGAGGCCCCGAACGGCACCCGCAGCTGGCGCGCCGGGGACACCGCGGCCACCGCCGCGGCGGTGCGCCAGTTCGCCACCACCAACATCACGCCCACCACCGACGCCGGGGTGCTGATGTCGGGCTACTCCGGCGGCGCGGAGTTCCTCTCCCGGAGCCTGCTGCGCGAGGGCATGGACTGGTTGCCGGCCGGCTCCGGGGCGGCCTTCATCGGCGGCGGCGGCACCTACGGCCAGCCCATCGCCGAGGCCACCCCGGCCACCGACGACCTCGGCCTGACCTGGGTGGTGGGCCACCGGGACGGTGCCTACGCCTCCGGCTCCGGGGCCTGGTCCGCCCTGGACGCCGCCGCCCAGGCAGAGACGGAGTTCCGGGAGGCCGGCTACGACCGGGTCCGGCGGATCACGACCGCCGGGGCGCACACCGACTACGACATCCCCGCCATCGTCGCGGAGCGGCTGGCCGAGCTCGGGAGGTAGGCGGACAACCTCGTGACGGTGGCCGGGTCATCGGCCAGGATCCTGCTCAGTACCGCGGCGAGCGCCCGTCGTGCCTGTCCGTGCTCGTGGTCAGAGCCCGTTCAGGGGGTAGGAGGGCCGAGCGAACTGGTGGGGGCGCAGGTCGACGAAGCCGGCGGTCCCGAGATCGAGCGGGGACTGCTCGTCGAGCTCCTGGGCTCGTGCGTTGAGGGAGGCGCCGGTGGCCGCGTTGCTCCAGCGGCCGGTGTCGATGCGCTCCTCGAGGGTGGTGAGGGCGGCCAGCTGCTCGGCGGGGGTGTAGTCGCAGTGGCCGGGACGGTCGACGAAGGCCTGGCGGAGGAGCTTCCTGTTGCCGGCCGCGGAGACGGCGTCGGCATAGGCGCGGGCCTGGGTGACGGTCGGGGCGGTGTCACCGGTCTCGTGCAGGGTCAGGACCGGGCCCTCGATCTGGCCGGTGGGAGCGGCGTTGTCGAGCATGTACTGCACGGCGTCCGGGTCGGCCGCGATGCGGGGGGCGGCCTCGAGACGGCCGAGGTCGGCGTCGAGGTCAAGTCCTGCCTCGCGGTAGAGAGCGCGCACCTGCTGGGCGTTGCCGGAGGCGGCCAGCTGCCGGCGGTAGTCCACCCCGGTGTTCCAGGAGAAGTTGCCGCCGGCCCGTGCTTCCAGGGGCTGGCGCGGGGAGAACACGGAGAACATGAAGACCCCGTATTGCTGCTCCTGCTGCGCAGCCCAGTCGTGCGCGCCCGGGCGGTCGGTGCCGGGCTGGGTCCAGCCCGGCAGCTGGGCGAAGGCCGCGGCCAGGGCGATCCGGGCCCGGCCCTCCGGACTGGTCTGGGCGGTGTCGAGGACCTGCTGGGCGGCGGCGCGGCTCACCTGCTCATCGTCGACGTCCACGATCTCGATCCGGTCGTCCTCCGGAGCCAGCAGCGTCTTGAAGGTGAAGGCGGCGTCCAGGGACTGGTTGAGCATGCCGACTCCCCCTGCGACGGAGGCGCACAGGGGCAAGGCGCCGTCGAAGTCCTCCGGGTAGCGCTCGAGCAGGGCCGCGGACGTGAGCCCGCCCATGGAGCTGCCCCAGGCGATGGTCGACTCCGGGTCACCGAGGAGGTCCGAGGCCACGTCGACGACGTCGTCCTGGTCGCCCAGCAGCTCCTCCACGGCCCAGCCGTTCGTCGTCGGCTTGGAACCGGCCAGGGCGTAGCCGTGCTCGAGCAGCCAGGCTCGCGTGGTGGTAGAGGGCCCGCTTGCCGCCTCACCGCCGGCCGCTCCGCCGATGTAGCCGGGGCTCCAGACGAGCAGGGTGCCGTTCCAGTCGGCAGGGGTCTCGACGACGAAGCGTGCGCCGCTGGGCAGGTCACCGCGGTGCGTCTGGGGTGCGGTGGCGCCTGCGGCGGTGACCGCGGCGCTCGCGCCGACGAGCACGGTTGCCAGGGCGAGAGCAGTGGCTCGGACATGTCGCATGGTGTGCCTCCTGGGAAAAGATCGACGATATGGGCAGTACTTTGATGTGCTGTCGCACGGATTTATGTCGTACTTCTTGGTGCGGCGCGGGAGGTGTGGGTGGCGGGGGTTTGCGCTCTGTTCCGCCGGGTCAGGGTTGGAGCTGGCGGGTGCTGTGGAAGGTGTGGTGGCGCACGAGCTCGGCGAGGTCAGGGGCGTGGCCGGCGACGATGGAGCGGAACCGGCTCTCGGCCGCCGGTCCGAGGCGGTCGTAGAGCTGGGCGCAGGCGGCCACGGCGGCGTCTCCGGGCCAGTCGGGCCCGAGCAGCTCCCGGGGCAGCCTGGGGTCGGTGGAGGAGATGCGGCGCCAAGCGGTCATGGTCTCCGTCCGGGCACGCAGGGCCTGGTCCGGGGCGATCCCGTCGCGCTCCACCTCCTCCAAAGTCGAGCGGCAGGTCTGCGCGAAGGCACGGTACCGCTCGGCCAGGGGTGTCAGGTCGAAGGCCTCGGCCACGATGCTGCGGTCCTTCGCCAGGGGCAGATGGGGCCCACGGAAGACGGTGAGCTGGTCCGGCGCCACGTGGGAGGCCAGTTCGTTCAGTTCGGGAATCGGTTCCCACGGAGAGATCCACAGCGCGTCGTACAGCTTGCCGAAGTGCAGAGCCTTCAGGTTCTCGCGCACCAGCCGGCGGGCGGCGCGGTCCTCCTCCGGGATGGAGAACGCCACCACGGTCCAGGCACCGTCCCAGGACTTGGGGGTGGGATCGCCGAAGACCTTGCGGACGTGCATGTCGAGGACCTCCCGGCTCTGGGGCGGCACGCCGTAGGAGGTCTCACGCCCCTGCCGGGAGCCGACCAGGAAGCGGCGGGCCGCCAGCCGCTGGATGGCGGCCCGGGCACTGGTGGGCGAGATGTCGAACTCAGCCAGCAGCCGCACGAGAGCGGCAGAGGGAAGCGGCTCGGGGCGGCCGAACCAGTAGTCGCCGAAGAGCGTCGTCAGCAGCCGCTGCGGCTGGGGACCCTGCTGGCGCCGGGGCAGACGGGGCACGGTGTCGGGACTCATCCGGCCATTTTCTCCTGCCCCGCGCCCTGCGCCGAGGACGTGGAGGCTCGCTCGAGTCGCAGGGGCACCGAGCGGGGGCCGAACTCGAGCCAGTTCATCATCTCCACCTCGCCGTCCAGGGTGAAGGAGCTGGTGCTGGAGAGCAGGACCTCCAGAGCGATCAGCAGCTCGGAACGGCCCATGGCGGCGGCCGGGCACCGGTGGGCGCCACGGCCGAAGGCCAGGTGCCGGTTCGGCTTGCGCTCCAGGTCGAAGGCGTCGACGTCGTCGAAGTGCTCCTCGTCCCGGTTGGCCGACGGGAAGATGAGGGCGATGGGCTCGCCCTCCCGCACGAGCCGGCCGTGGAGCTCAACGTCGCGGGTGGCCGTGCGGGCGAACACCCGGTAGGGGGCGTAGAGCCGCAGCAGCTCTTCGACCGCCGCGGGCAGCAGCGTCGGGTCCTCCCGCAGGCGCTGCTGCAGCTCCGGGTGCTGGGCCAGATGAGCGGCGGCGCTGCCGAGCACGGCCTGGGGAGCGCCCATGCCGGCCACGATCATCTGCCGGATGGTCGCCACGGCCGTCTTGTGCGTGATGGCGTTGTCCGGGTCCTTCGCCGCTCGGCGCAGTCCGTTCACCAGGTCCTGCGTCCCGTCCTCGGCGGCATCCGCGTGCTGGGCGTAGATGGTCTCGGCGATGGCGTAGAGCTCGTCGCTGGCCGCCATGATGGCGTCCTTGTCCATGTCCTGAATTGCGTAGGAGTAGCGCACCCCGATGTCCCGCACCCGCACGGCCGTGGCGTAGGGCACCCCGAGGTACTCGGCGAAGGACCGGGCGACGAAGGGCATCGCGAAATCCTTGCTGTAGTCCCCTCCGCCCTGCTCCAGGAGCGGCGCCAGTGTCTCCTGCGCGGCGTCGCGGAAGCGGCCCTCCAACCGCTGCACCGCGGCCCGGCGGAGGCTGGGGTCGATCACCTTCCGGTAGACGTCGTGCTCGGGCGGGTCGAAGTGCAGCGGCGGGCGGCGGGAGCTGCGCGGCACGTGCGGAACGACGTTCTGGGTCACGGTGCTGAAGGTGGCCGAGTCGCGGGTGATGGCCACGACGTCGTCGTAGGTGGTCGCCGCCCAGAACCCGCCGTAGTCGTTGCTCCACGGCAGGGGGGTCTCCTGGCGTAGGGCGGCGTAGACGGTGTGGGCGCTGCCGAAGGTCTCGGGCTCCGTGGGATCCCATTCCGAGGCTCGGAAAGGACACCGGCCGTCGGCGGGGGTGGGGTGGTCCATGGTGGGTCAAGCCTTTCTCGACGAGATCTCTAGAAGACCTGGCGGCGCACCCAGCGCGCGGCGGACTCGATGGCGAAGACCACGACGATGAGGAGGATGAGGATCGCACTGGTCGTTTCGTAGTGCAGGGTGGCGGTGGATTCGTGGAGCAGGAAGCCGACGCCGCCGGCCCCGACGATGCCCAGCACCGCGGACTCGCGCAGCGCCAGGTCGGAGGTGAAGAGGCTGTTGCCGAGGAAGGCCGGCACGAACTGCGGCCACACCCCGCTGACCAGCACCTGCAACCGGGAGGCGCCGGTGGCTTCGAGGGCCTCGCGGGGAGCCGGATCGAGGTTTTCCAGGGAGTCGGTGAAGAACTTCGCCGCCAGGGCCGTGCAGGAGATGGACAGGGCGAGGAACCCGGCGAAGGGTCCCAGTCCCAGGGCTGCGACGAACAGCAGGGCGAAGATGATGTCGGGGACGCCCCGCATCAGCACCACCAGCAGCCGCACCGCCCCGGAGATCACGCTGTTGCGCACCAGCAGGTCGGTGGCGAGCAGGGCCAGGACGAGTCCGAGCACCACTCCCACGGTGGTGGCCGTCATGGCCATGAGCAGGCTCTCCATGACCGCCACGAGGATCTCGACGCTGAAGGCCGGCGGGACCATGCCTGACAGCAGCGTCCACAGGTTGGGCAGCGAGTCCCGCACGCGGCCCAGGTCGGCGTTCAGAGCCCACAGGGAGTAGCCGAACAGGACTGCCGTTCCGAGCCCGAGGAGCAGTCGCCGCACGCGGGGTCCGTCCCAGCCGAGCGTGAACGGCTCGCGACCGGCGGAGAACAGCTGGGAGGCCGTGTTCGCCCGGCGGTGGGTGGAAAGGCGGCGCCGGACCGTCACCGACAGGAGCTCCAGCAGCAGGATCAGCCCCACGATCACCAGCACGATCCCTGCCGCCCGCGGATAGTTGAGGCTGCCCATCGCGGTCTGCAGGGCTACGCCGATGCCGCCGGCGCCGACCAGGCCGAGCACCGCCGACGCGCGGATATTGATGTCGAGGCGGTAGAGCACGATGCCGGCCAGGGTCGGGACCGATCGGGACCACACGGTGGACAGGAAGGTCTGCAGCCGGGTGGCTCCTGTTGCCGTGATCGCCTCGACCGGGGCGCCGTCCTGCTCCTCGAGGGCGTCGGCGTAGAGCTTGGCGATCATGCCCACCGAGTGGACGGCGATCGCCAGGCCTCCCGCCATCGGTCCGAGGCCGAAGACCCGCACGAAGATGATGGCGAAGACCAGGCTCGGGATCGCCCGGGTCACGATGATCAGCGCACGGGCGAGAGCCTGCACCGCGCGGGAGCCCGTGTAGGTGGAGGCCGCCGCGGCGGCCAGCGGCACGGAGGCGATCGTGGCCAGCCCCGTGCCGGCCACGGCGATCAGCAGCGTCTGGATCACCAGGGACGCCAGTTCACCGACCGGCCCGAAGGTCGGCGGGGTCATCCGCTGCAGCAGCCGCCAGGTGTCCTGCCAGCCGGCCAGCACCGAGGACAGCGAGACGTCGATCCACCAGCACCCGAACACGGCCGTCGCGAGATAGACGACCGGCAGCACACCGGCCAGCAGGGGCCGGCGCCCGGGGCGGCTCCGGTCCTCGGCGCCGGGCGGGGCGGGAGCCGGCGGCGCAGTGGTCGTGCTAGTCACGGTGTCCCTCCCGTGCGTACACCGAGCGCAGCGTGGCCTCGTCGACCTCCGCGGTCGGGCGGTCCAGGATCTTGCGGCCGTCGCGCAGGGCCACGATCCGGTCGGAGACCTGCATGGCCAGGTCCACCTGGTGCAGGGTGCACATCACCGTGAGCCCGTCCTCCGCACTGATGCGCTTGAGCACTGCCAGCACCGAGGTGCTGGCCGCCGGGTCCAGGGAGGCCACCGGCTCGTCGGCCAGGATCACCTTCGCGTCCTGCATGAGGGTGCGGGCGATGGCCACCCGCTGCTGCTGTCCGCCGGAGAGGGTGTCGCACCGCTGGAAGCGGTGGTCGACCAGACCGACCCGCTCCAGGTTCTCCACCGCCCGGGCCCGCAGGCCGGAGGGATAGGTCATCACTCCGTAGCGGGGCAGCTTCAGCTGCGCCAGCGAGCCCATCAGGACGTTCTCCAGGGCGCTCAGCCGGCCGACCAGGCCGAAGTGCTGGAAGATGAAGCCGACGCGGCTGCGCAGCTCCCGCAGCCGGCGGTGCGAGCACGCGCCGGGATCGCTCCCGAGGACCTCCACCGTCCCGGAGTCGGGGAGATTCATCCCGTTGACCATCCGCAGCAGGGTGGACTTGCCGGCCCCTGAAGGCCCCACCAGGGCCACGAACTCCCCCGGTCGAGCTACGACGCTGACCTGGGACAGCACCGGCGTGCCGCCGTAGGACTTCGACACCTCGAGAAGACTGATCCCACCCGTCGATGCGGTGGACGGGTCGACGCTCTCCGCGGGCGGGTGGTGGACGGACTGCAGCATGGCTCCCCCTGGGTCGCGGGTGGTCGAGAAGTTCGGGTGATCACTCACCGGCGGTGCACACCTCGGCCTGGGTGGTCTCGCAGATCTCTCGGATGGTGGCGTAGGCCTCGTCGTCCGTCGGGACGAACGCGAAGGCGCCGGTGCCGCCCCACTTGCAGGACGGCTCCCCCGCCTGCTCGCCCCACGCCTCCGGGGCCGGCTGCTCGGCGCCCTCGCAGAAACCGGCCTCGGCGGCCGAGACGGCGTCGAATTTGGTCAGGGTGTCGGTGATCTTCGTCCGCATGTCCTCGGGCAGCCAGTTGCCCACCACGAACGGCGGGCCCGGGATCGCCGGGGAGGTCCAGACCTTCTCGACCTGGTCGGGCTGCAGCTGTCCGCGGGCGGGAAGCAGCTCGTCGATGAAGGTCGCGGCCGCGAAGGCGACGTCGCAGTCGCCGGCCAGCAGTGAGGACACGGCCGTGTCGTGCCCGCCGGCGAACACCTTGGTCGCGTCGGAGTCAGGGTTGACCCCTGCCTCGATCATTCCCGCGGCCGGCGCCAGGTATCCGGTGGTCGAGGCGGGATCGGTGAAGCAGATGTCCCTCCCCGCCGTGTCGGCCAAGGACTCGACGTCGGTCGTGTCGCTGCGCACCATGCCGTACGAGTGGATGGCCGGTTCGGCATCCGGGGCCAGGATGTCCACGGCCACCGGGGTGACGTCTGCCTGCTCACGGGCGAGGTGGTAGCTGAAGGCGCCGTAGACGGCGACGTCCACGCGCTCGGCCACCTGGGCCTCGATGACCCCGGCGTTGCTGCTCACCGCTTCGAAGGACACCGGGATGTCCAGTTCCTGCTCCAGCGCGGCGATGACGGGGGCGAACGAGGCCTCCAGCTCGTCGCTCTGCTCCGTGGGCACGGCGGCGAAGACCAGCTCCGTCACCTCCCCGTCCCCGCTCTCGGCACCTCGGGCGTTGGGGCTCTCCCCACATCCGGCCACCAGGACGGCAGCCAGCAGGGAGATCGACAGTGGCAACAGCGTTCTCTTCATCGCAAGACCCTTCATCTCGTTCGGCACGCCACATCCAGACCGCATATCTACGGACGCTCAACAGCAAATGTGTGGCCTATTGCGAGTGAGTCGAACCAGCCGGTGCGTGTGGTGTGACTCACATGCTGGCACAGACCATTGAGGAGGTCAACGATTTTCTCCGCCGAAATCACCTCCTTCTTCCGCACGCAGTGCAAGGCCAGTGCCCTCATGACCGTCATCCTTTCTGCAGGCGCTGCCGAACTCGCCCGACTCGCCCCAGCACCGGGAGTCGTGGCAGCGTCTGCGCTTCTTCGCGGACCAACCCCGCGCCTGGGCACCGCCACCCATGGGAGCCTGCGCGACTACCGGCATTGAGCCGCGGCCCAGAGGGAGGAGGTCGCCCGGGCGAAAGAGACCGTGGCCCCCGAGACCGTTGCGAAGGCCGCGCAGATCACTACCGCCCATACGACCAAGGTCCTTGAATACCCCGTGCTGATCCTGGCTGGGACAGTGTCCCCGCTGCGGCAGGGCACTCAACACGTGCTCTTCGCCGAGGACGGGGCATGGAGATGTTCCCCAAGACGAGGGCTGGCCACCGCAGAACTCCGCGGCGCGCTGCTTCAGGGTCCATAGTTCGGCACAGCCCTGCACCGGCTCATGGAGCTGTGCGTTCCCGCGGATCGGAAGGGGACTACGTGATCGCGGGCTACAAGACGGACATGGCGCTCTCCCAGGTGAGCCCGGAGGCCTACCAGCAGCAGTTATCCCTCTACGCCGGCCAGCTGGAGCAGATCGCCGGCGGGCGCGTGCGGGAGCTGGTCCCGGTGCACCGCCAACCGACGATGCGGCAGGCGATGGCGTATGAGTATGTCTGAGGCTGAGGCGGGGCCGCGTCGGCGGCTTTGAGGCAAGGAAGGGCAGTCGACGGCGGCAGGGTCTTTGGTCCATCTACACGGGCGGCGACTGGCAGACCAACTCGCACCTCCCCATCGTGACGACATGGTGAAGGAGCTCCGTCGGAATGTTCAAATGCACCGGTGACGCGACGTCACAGACAAATCAGTAAGCCCCGCCTGCAGGCTCCAGGGCGCGAACGCCTCGGACCTCCCCCGCTATCTCCCGGATGCTCTTCCACAGGTTGCTCCGGAGAGTCACGAGGTCGTGCAGGTACCTATCCGGCTGACGAGCTGTGGCGTGCAGGTACCGATTGCAGGCTCTCGTCATGTCGGACAGGGGTTTCTGAGCACCGGACTCCAGGCGAGTCTGCTCGCGCGCCTGGCGAATGCGGTCGCGGAGGTCGAGGACGCTGGCATTCACGTTGTGAAAGTCGTCCAGTTCTTGCGCGCCGGGAACGACTCTGACGTTGGCGATGACAGCGAACGCCCTCCGACGGTGGATCTCGTCCACCAGCAGCCGTAGAGAGTGCTTCTCATTGCTCCGTCGTTGCAGCCGATAGGTAATCAGCGCGATCACCACGGTCAAGACAGATCCCACCACGGCCCCGATGATTGCCACCCAGAAGTCCGGCCAGAACGTGTTCCACATCCGGTCATCATTTCATCAACAGAGGAACTAGGCAGGTCACTTCAACAGGAGAGGCTGGTAGAAGATTCGGAGTGTTAGCAAGAAGGGGATCGATGCCCTTCGGAAGGTCAGGCGCCGACCGTGGCGGATGGGAAGTTCCACTCAAAACTCGGGCGGTCGGGAGAAGTGAAGTTGTCGTAAATCAGGACCCCTTCAGTACTGGGGACGTCGAGAACCATTTTCCCCGTGGCACGCTCGCCCGCACCCAAATTGGAGGGAATCTGCTCGGACTGATCGAAGCACATCATGGAGGACACGGAAGTCGCCGAGTTGAGAGTTGTTCCGTTCTTGTCAACCACCCGGAACACTTCGGGACCCATGGAAAAGTTTCCGCCATACGTGCCTTCCGAGAACCCTGGCTCGGGGCCTGTCTCGACCTCCACTTCAACGGCGACATGATGCCCGTTTTCCGACTCCTGAGGGAACTGACCCGTGCAGGTTGGATCCACTTCAATACCCTTAATGACAAACTTTGCCACTTCATGCTCTTCGCTTTCAAAACCCGTCACAACTGCGACGTCGCCCGGCTCCAAGACCCGGTTACCCCGAGAGGACAGGTTCTCGTCCGGCTCTTCTGAGCTTCCGCCTGCAGGTGCTTCGACATTCGGCGCGGTGGGTTCCGGCTCTGCTTCAGCGCCGGAACAACCGGTCAGTACGAGGGAAAAGAGTGCCAGGAGGGCAATAGCAGAGCGCTTCATCAGGGGAGACCTTTTGTTGGGGGACCACTAGCATCGTGACATGAGACAGTTTGCGTGCAGCAATGCACTCCGAACTCCCCAGTAACAATTTGCTCACGTTGGCGTTGCGCGTGCTTGCAGTGACTCCCGATCGAGCCGCACCGTGCTCAGCGAGGCCTGCGGGACATAGCGCTCGATTTTCGCCCAAGCTATTGACCTGGTCGACCTTCTGCCAAGGACCCGTCGATCGTAGTGATCGTCGCCTTGGTAATCGACTTGGCGAGCAGGAAGTTCCCACCGCCGCCAATTGCGGCCCCGAAGCCCATGGGAGCGGCTCGCCCCAGAACGAGAATGCCGCGTTGCGTCCCGTACCGCGTCACGAAGTAGGGCCCGAGGATCTTATTGGCCGAACGAATGGCGGGAAGCGGCACGGCATCGGCCGCCAGCTTCCCCCAGTGCAACCCCGTGCGTTCGGCCACCTTGGTCACGATGGACGACGAGCTTCCGCCCAGGAGCACCATCATGACGAGCGCCTTTTGATGCTCGAAATTGTCGATGTCCAGGCCGCGCAACCGAGCCACCGACAGCACATGGGTGGCAGCAGCTGTGAGGAAGAAGCTTGCGTCGCCCGCCGCGGCTGCCACGGAAGCCGCAGTACCGACACCCGGAACGGTTGCCGTGGCACCGATTGCCGCGCCACTACTGGTCACGGAAGAAAGGAAAGTGCGTTCCAGCTTCTTCAACAAGACAGCATCATCGACGTCCGGATACTGCCGGCGAAGGCGCTCAATCCGCATGGATACAAGCTTTTCGGCCTGTCCCAGTGCCGTGTCGAGAGCCTTCATCAGCGCTCCGCCAGTGTCTTCCGCGCGAGTCTTTTCCTTCGAATCAGACAAGGCACATCACCGCCCTTCTAGTGTGATGCCACCCTAAAACTATTTGCTTGTGGAAACCGACTACATGCCGTCCTTGCACCTCAGAAATCATTTGAAGTGTCGACCGGGCCAAGGTCCAGACGCATCCAGTCCAAGTCTCGTGAGGACGCGCCTTCTCCGAGGAACTGCAGCAACTCCTGCTGGCGAGGTTGCCCGAGGGCCATACGATAGGCGCCGAGGGCACGGAGCAGGTTCTTGTGCTTGATCCGTTCCGTGCTCAGTGGCGCCTGCGGGACGTAGCGCTCGATCTTCGCTCCGCCTTCGGTCTGGCAGACCCAGTACGGGTAGATCTCGCTCTCACCGTCCGGGCGTGCCCGCTCTCCCGCCGCGAAAAGAGCGTCCCACGGACTGGCCTCGGCCTTGTCGTCGAGCACTGCGGCAGCGAACTCCTTCGCCACGTTCTTGCGCACGGCATGCCCCTTGTACCGGTGCACGCGTCCCTCCCGCTGCTCCATGTCCACCGGGTTGTTGGGCAGGTTCCAGTGGACGACGGCGTGGCAGTACCGGTGGAAGTCCAGGCCCTCCTGGCCGATGCTCGTGGAGGCCAGCACGAACGGCCAGAAGGGCGAGTTGAAGCCGTCCCGGAGGCTGGTGTCCGCGCGGACGCCCTGGTCGCTCTCCACGCGGCCGAAGCGGGCAGCGGCATCGGCCCGCAGGCGTCGGCGCTCCACCACGTGCGAATCTCCGTCAGCGACGATCTCGTCGAAGGAGATGGAACCGCCCGTTTGCGCGGCATCCCACAAGGCGGCGGTCAGACGCTCCAGGCGCCTACGGACCTCGGCGTTCCCTATGCGCGAGGACTCGTCCATGACGTGGAAGTACTCGTCCAGCACGGCCTGCAGGTTGCCCTCCACGCAGGCCGCCAGCACGTTGCGCCACTGCGGCGCGGATGCGCCGGCCCAGCCGCGGACCATGGGTGCCACGCTGCGCCCATCCAGCAGGGTCCGCATGGCCATTCCGACGAGAACGGAGTCCCACACCACGTCCGGGAACTTGCCCTCGGGCACGGTCTTGTAGAGGGCGCGGTAGGCCGCTGTGGCGGGAGCGGCGAGCGCGAGGTCGGTCAGTACGTCGGCCAGATCGTCGGGGCGAGGTCCGAGGCCGGTGAGGAACTCCTCGTCGACCTCCTTGGCTCGCGCGATGTGCAGGGCGAGAGCGGATTCCTTGCCGTCGTGCTCCTCGCCGCCGCGGCTGTTGTAGTCAAGGGACTTCCAGCCCCACGAGAAGTGCTTCGGGGCCCGGGTCTTCTCGAGGAACAGCGGCGCCGCCCAGTACCACTGCTCGCTCCCTCGGCCCTCGGCGTGTCCTGGGGGCAGCTCAGCCAGCAGGTTTTCGACCTTGGCCCGCACCACCGCGCGCACGTCGCCCAGTGGCCCCTGCGCCGTGCCGAGCTCCCGGGCGGCGGCCACGGGATCGCCTGCGGCGCCGAGCACGGTGAGCGGCAGGACGAGCGGCAGCAGCGGCATGCTGGCGAGGCGGCCGTCCGGGGACTTCCGCCAGCGCAGCAGGTAGCTGTGCCGGTCGGAGTAGGCGTGGGCGTCCTCGGGCCGGTGGTGCTTCCGCTCCACGTGATAGCTGGTCATCGCCGCGATGGACTTGGGGGCGACGTTCCAGGCGGAAAAGATCAGCCGCTTCGTGAGCCCCGTCGTCGTCGCCCGGGAAAAGGGACTGGTCACCGGCACGGTGTAGTACGGAAGGGACGCCGGGATCCACGGGACGTCCGCGAAGCCGTAGGCGTCCAGGTCGGACAGCAACCACCGGAGCCGGCCGTTGGCGGCGTCGACCGGTTCGTACCGCTCGATCTCCTCGCCCCGCAGTCGCTGCGCGCCGGCGAGCGCCCGCTCCGCGAAACCGGTTGCGTCCGTCTCGATGTGCAGGAGCGCCTTCTCCTTGAGGTCGTACCCGTCCATGAACTGCAGGACATAGGGCGCCACCCGCCAGTACTCCAGGACGTCGCGATGACTGCCAACCTCGTGGGCGACCTCATGCAGCCGGCGCAGGGCCCGCACGTCGTCGGCCGTGGGCCGGGCCGGCGGCAGCGGCTTCTCGACGAGCATGCCGTCCCGGTCCGGGGTCGCCGCCAGGCGCTCGGTACGGCACATCACGGCGCGCAGCAGCTCGGTGACGTGTGCAGCGGCAGCGGTGCCGTCCTCCACGTCGTCATCCAGGGCCGCGTCCCGCATCCTGCGGAGGTCGGTCTGCAGAGCGGTGACCGAGCCGACGTCGGCGAGCCCCTCCTCGGCTCGCTCCTCCGCGAGCGCGTCCCGCGATGCTCCGGTGAGGAAGCGGTAGGTCTTGAGGAAGTCGCCGTAGTGATCGTCGCCCACCCCCTCCTCCGGGACCGAGTACATGCTGTAGGGCGTGGCCGAGAGCAGGACCACACGGGCACTCTCGTGGTTGAACACGGCGTCGGCGAGCTCGGACATCTCGGTGTCCTCGTGCAACAGGCTTTTGAAGCGCTGGAACTCGTCGAGGATCACGAGGTCCGGCTCCAGGGCGTCGACGGAGGCCTGGGCGACCAGACTCCGCAGCTTCCCGATCAGGCGGTAGCGACGGTGCGAGAGCGGCCAGTCCGGATTGCCGGTCACCGAAGAGAACTCGGCGGCGGTTTCCTCGAGCCGGTGGCCCAGTCCTGGGTCCCGGCGAACAGCGAGCCGGAAGCGCTCGAGAATCTCGGCGTCGATAGTGCCGGGGTCGAAGCCTGCCACCTCGGCCGCGTAGTTCTGCGGCCGCTTGGTCCCGCAGAAAAAGGCCAGCCACTCCGGCCGCTCCACCACGTGCTCGCCGAGGACCTGGGCGAGCATGTGCTGGACCAGCACGCGCTCCTCGCTGCGCCCGCCGGACTGGCTGATGTTGAAGGACGTGCCCGGGGTGAGGCTGAGCAGGTTGACCTTGTTCGCCGCGAGGTTGCGCACCTGCGTGGGCAACATCGTCAACCGATCCACCTTGGAGATGCCGTAGTCAGCGACATCCAGCGTGCGGATGTTCTGAGCGGCGATCTGCTGGCTGGAGCAGATGTAGACGATGTCGATCCGGTCGACGTCCTGCGACTCCCAGAGGTGGTCGATGGTCTTGGCGATGAGACCCCGTGCGACGAGCGTCTTGCCGAGGCCGACCTCGTCGGCCACCAGGAAGCGGCGGCTGGAGTCCTCGTCCTCCCACAGCCGGCGGTGGGCGTACTCGACGGTGCGGCGCTGGAAGTCCTTGAGCCCGTTCAGTTCCCGTTCCACGTCGGGACGGTGCGGTACTGCGCTCACGAAGTGGTCACCGCCTCGCGGACCACAGTGACAAGCTCCTCCAGCCCGTCCGGCAACAGATGCAGGGCCTCCACGGTCCTGAGCTCCCCGACGAGCCGGTCGATGCGCCCGAGGGCGTCGGCGTCACCCTGCACGGCGGCCCTCATGAGGGGCTCGAACAGGACCACTTCGGCGCTGTGCCCGGTGCCACCGGCCCCGAAGAAGGCCGCCGCGCCCGTGGTGGCGCCGAAGCGCAGGGCCAGGGAGAGGGTGACGTCACCGAGCAGGAACGCCAGGTAGCGCAGCACGTCCTCCGGAGTCTTCAGCAGCTCGGCGAGCACGCGCGCGGACCGGTCCTCCGGTGCGCCGTGCAGGTCCGCGACCAGCACCGCAGAGCGCTCGACGACGACGTCCCCCACCGCGATGCGACTGCGCACGCACAGCAGGGGCGTGATCCGCGAGGCGTCGACTCGTGTCCACGTCAGCTTCTCGCGCAGCGTCCGCTCCTGGGTGGGCAGCGAGAGCAGGCGGACGGTCGTCGTGACGCCCTCCGGTTCATCAACCGCGCCGCTGAGGGAGGCGTCGAGCGTGTACGTGCCCTCGGCGTCCTCGGCGGCGTCGAGGCGCAGCCCGGCACCGGCGAGTGCGGCGTGGAAGCGCTCGAGTTCCCGCTCGGCCCGTTGCCGGGCGATCGCGGCCTCGTCCGGCAGCTTCGGGTCGTACGGCTGGCAGACCGCGGACAGGCCGAGATTGCCGTGGGCGCCGGACCAGATCTCGTCGATGAGCCCCCTGCGGCCGGTCAACCGGACGCCGAACTCGGCGTTGCGGCCGAAGCCGCCGCGGGTGGCGTTGGCCGAGCCGACGTACAGGGTGGTGCTGTGGCCCCGTTCCACGAAGTAGATCTTGGCGTGCAGTCCGGCCAGCCGGCCGGCCGCCATCGGTCCCGCGCTGCGTTCGCTGGCCTCCTCCTCGGTGGCGTCCAGATCCGCCGAGGGGTCCAAGACGAAGGTCTCGACCCGGTCTCCCAGATCGCCGAGGGCGTCGAGGCTCTCGGCGCGAGAGAGCAGCCGGACCTTCCCGCACCGATCGACGAGGTCGGCGAGCGAGGTGTCGAGGAAGGGAGAGATCACCAAGGCACGAGTGGCGCGGTCCTGGGCGTGGACGCCGCCGGTCACGTCGTCCCACAGGGACCGGGAATGCACCCTGCTCTCGCCCGTGCGGGCGACCCAGGCGGCGTCCTTGAACCCGACCGGGGCCGCGAAGGACACCCCGCGCAGCGAGACGTTCAGATCGATCAGCTCTGCCGTCCGATCGGTGCTCAGCCCGGGGGCCAGAGCCCAGGAGGAGACCGTTTCCAGGTAGTTCGCGAGATCTCCGCCGGGCAGCAGGTTCGCTCGTGGGTCGTCGGACTCGTCGAGGACGAGGATGGTGTCCCAGGAGTTGTCGAAGGTCAGGTTGCGGCTGAGCACGAGCACCCGGTGGACACAGTTCTCCTCGGCGTCGCGGAAGCGCAGCACCCAGACCTTGGGATGGAACACGCCCCCGGTCTCGGGCACGGCCACCTGAACGAGGGAGTCCTCCAGGTAGGTCAGCATCGGCCGGTACTTGGCCGGCACCGCGATGCCGCCCGCCTGCACGAGCACGGTCAGCCGGTCCGCGTAGCGGCGCACCGATTCCAGCAGCGCCACGGGATCGACGCCCTGGTCCGGGTCCCCGGGCTCCTCCTCACTCCCCCGCTGGTCGATCGCCGCGAAGGTAAGTGGTACGAGCAGCAGGGCCACGAGGTCCAGGGAGTAGGTCGTGGTGACGGCACGGTCCAGCTCCATCCCCGGCGGCGGCTCGAGCGCGTCGGTGAGGAGCTTGCGGTCCTCGGGTCCCAGACTCATGCGGAGACCTCCACGCGGGCGCCGGCCTGGATGTCGCCGAGGACCCGCCGGGCGGTCGGCCAGTTGTACTGCAGCTGTGCCAGCGCCGAAGCGCCGCTCCAGGCGTTGAGCGCGCTCGGGTTCACGAGCCGGGCGCGCGGGCCCTTGAGCGAGCGCTCGCGGTGGGCGATGAGTTCGCGGGCGCCGTCGTCGTCGACGGTCCCCGGCCCGGAGATGACGAGCTCGTGCCACCGGTCCACGAACGTTCGCGTGGGGCGGCTGATGCGGGCACCTGCTCCGGAGAGCAGTCGCCAGAAGGCATCGAGGCTCCAGTTCCGCAGACCGTCCGGGCCGTCGACGGTGGCGCGCCACTCGACGAGATCCGCGCGGTACCGCTCGGTGCGCTCCGTGTCCTCAGAGGCCTCGGCAAGCTGGAGGTTGTAGAGCAGCGCGGCTCCGCGGTTGAGAACGGAGAACGCCCGGCCGTGCTCGCTCCACTCGGCCATCGCGGCCGGGAACTCGCCGGCCCGCGGGTGCTCCCAGACGAAGTCCTTGGCGGTCCCGACCTCGACCTCCTCGCGCAGGAACCAGGCGTAGAGACTCTCCGGGTGCGAGGTCATGATCCGCCCGCGCAGGTAATCCGCCTCGGAGGGGGTGAGGGCGAAGCTCGTTTCCTGCGGCCAGTCGCGCGGACGGAGGAGGAGCGCGTGGGGATCGATGCCGGGACGGAGCAGCGCAGGCCCGTGCTCGTCATCGGCCTCGCGTGGCGCCCGGCGGGTCTCGGCGGTGTGGGCGACCCCGTCCCGGAGCAGGCCGGCGATCGAGGCGCGGCTGGTGGTGATGCCGTAGCTGCGCAGCGCCGCCCAATACATGGCCGACGGCATGCGCCGCAGGTCGGCCCGGGCCTGCCCGCCGATCAGCCCCTGCCGATCGCCGCTGTCGGCCAGCACGTCGATGAGCCGGACCTCGCCCCGCCGCAAGTCGGCGACGGCCGCGTCGGCGTCCCTGGCCGTCATGGCGTCGGCGACGAGCCACGGAATGAACAGCAGGTACCGGGCCCGGGTCTGCAGGACCGAGGAACCGGGGAACAGCTGGTGGGTAATCGCGTCGCGGATGCTGCTGACGCCGAGCTCGTCCACGGTGGTCCTGTCCCGGAACGCGTCGAGGACGGCCATGGCCTGGTCGCGCTGGCGGGAGTCGGTGTCGAGCCACGAAATGGTTGACGTCAAGTCGCTCCCATACCGGTCCAGACCCACCACATCAAGTGGCCTTCACACTGAAAAGCACCCGAGCCACAACTAATCGACGGAGTTGCGAGGCGCATACTCACCCTAGGTGGACCAGCAAGCTCCACAGCGGACGACGACGGAAGCAACTCTTCTTGCCCCGGCGAGGCCCCTTCCGCCAATGTGCGCCTAAAGAAACTTAGCAGGTTTCGTTGCATCCTATCTGCGTCACGCCCAGGATGTATGTATGGGCGATGATCGGGTTCCGGGAGTAGGGCAGTACGACGACATCGAGTGGCGTTGCCCCATCGACGACTGTCATCAGGAATATTACGGGGCACGGCCGCTAAAATGTAAAGACCATTACATCCTAATGATCCCGAAGACCACCCCCTCATCCTGAGCGCATTTTCGACCCTAAGCGTCTTCCGGACTGGGCAAGTAAGTGGAAATTGCGAGCAATATGGAACCATATCCTTCCGCAGAGGAAATTGCCGCCCTATAGCTGGAGTAGGCTAGGCCGAGAAAAACCAATGATCCGCCCACCGGATTAACCCAGGAACCTTCCGCCAGATTTCCCGAAAGCAAGAAAGGTGCCCCCAGCGCCAGTATTGTGAACACAAACACGAGGCTTGAGTACATATCCAATCGATCTCTGAACTGATCATGCTGGACCATAAGGCGTGCGGGTATATTCTGATAATTTTGCATTACGAAGCCCTCCAGTGCGCGTCCTTGGCGGCCAAGTTTGTCCTCGGAGGCTCGCAACGTATTCCCCAACCGGGTCGGCAAGAGTCGTCGATTGCTGCCCGGGAAGCTTTCTAGCCGATTTTCACACCTTTCCCACACGGCGACTAGCCCCGGATCAGCCTCTTCGCGCCAAGGGATAGACCGGGCGATGTTGATTATCGAGGAATCTGTGCATGCGCGCTGATCCATGGACAGTCCGTAAAGATCTGCCTCCCACGTGTTAATAAAATCTTGCTTCTGGGACTGCACGAGTCGCATTTTGGCGGACTTGAATGCCTTCTCGTTGAGTTTCTTACACCTTTCCTCGAGTTTATTTCGGCGATGCAGCTGCCATCGAACACAGGCCGCCAAAGCAAAGCTGAAAGGAGGTTTAGGACTCCAGTATCCCTCAAGGAGACGAATAGCTTGAAATGAAAATGCCTGAGTTATCATAGTGACCAGCACGAGAGAAAATACCATAATGACTATGGCGCCCAACGGCAGAGTGGCTAAACTGTTCAAGGCGGCAGGAACATCCACGTAAGGCCCCTCGAACGAGGGCTGTCGCATTTGCTGGTATATCTGAACTAAAAGTGAACCGGCCCCAACCAGCATTGCGGCCGGCAACCAAGAAGTTAGGCTTAGTTGCTCCAAAACCTTGGCGATGAATTGCGAGACTCCTGCTGAGGCCTTTGGAACCCTCGGGTCTTGTTGGTCTTCGAGCGGGCCCGTCCGCTCACGTCGGACCGCGTGTCCGCCACTCCCATGAGGTGCTCCAAGTCGGGAGTGCTCTTTCATACCGCTCCTGCGTCAGTCACGAGAAACTCTGACGGATTCCCGCTATACGTCACCAACAACTCATCGCGAGCTCGACTCGCCGCAACATAGAGCAATGACCGCTCCCGCTGCAGCACGTCCTGGCGCTCGGCCTCGGCCAGGGAGGTCAGCGCGGCCGCCTGCGGGATCGACTTGGCACCGACGCCCATGAGGATCACGTGGCTGAACTCCATGCCCTTCGCCCCGTGCATGGTCATCACCAGCGGCATTCCATGGTCTTTGGCGTTCTTGGCTGCGGTGCTGGTGCCCGTCCGGGACAGGATGCCGCGCTCGTTGAGGCCCTCGACGATGCGGGAGGCGTCGTGCTTCGAGCGGGCCAGGATGCCGATGGTCGCGTTCTCAGTGGCGCCCTGCCAGCGAGCGATGGTCTCCGCCGCGGCGTCCAGCTCGTCGGCGAACGACTTGCCCTGCTTGACGGTCGGGACCGGACCCGACCGGAGGGAGCGGTAGACGGTGGTCGACTCCTCGCCGTCCTCGATGTCGCGGTAGGCATCGCCGGAGAGGATGCCCACGGCGTAGTGCAGGTTCTCCGCGGTCGTCCGGTAGTTGAGCGTCAGCCGACGGGATCGGCCCACGATCTTGACCCCGAAGCGTGACAGTGGGACCCGCTGCCCGTAGATCCGCTGATGGGAGTCCTCGGCGATGAACAGGTCGTCCGGACCAACGGGCGCCGCGGCACGCAACAACAACCAGTGACCGGCGTTGAAGTCCTGGGCCTCGTCGACCACCACGTGGTCCGCCACACCGGGCCCGATCCGGGAACCGAGGACCGCGGCGGCGAGGGCCTCAACCTCGGCATAGGTGGCTGTGGCCTGCCGGCGGCAGATCGCCCGGAACGCCTCCACCACGTTCCAGACGTCCAGGCGGCGGGCCCGGTTGAGGGCTGTGCCTCGGCCGGCCCGGGACACGCGGAGGTAGTCGGCCTTCGTGATGATGGAGTTGGCCAGCACGATCGCCTCGTACTCCTCCCCCAGGAACGTGGGGTTGGCGATGTCCGCGTCCAACGCGTGCTGCGTGACGGAGAGCGCCTCGTTCCACTGCTGGCGACCGTCCGTACGGCCCTCCAGTCTCACGTCCGAGGAGTCCAGGACCGCCAGCCCCGCAGAGGCGAGCTCGGTCGGCGAGGCGGACTTCACGACCTGCGCGCCGAGCGCGTCGATGCCCGTGACCCACACGCCCGGTTCTCCCAGCCACTCGGCACGGGGCAGGTCCGGGTCCAGGAGCCGGAGCTGGTCGTCCAGCGATGCCGCGAGACCCTTCGTGTAGGTGGTGACGACGACGCGCGCCGAGGGGTTCGTCAGGGCGAGGGCTCGTGCCCGATGCAGCACCACCACGGTCTTGCCCGTGCCGGCTCCGCCGGAGAGCCGGAACGGTCCGTTCCAGTGCCCGTTCACATACCGCTGCTGGCTCGGGTGCAGGAACGTGCGCCAGGCGTCGAAGGAGCTGTTCTCGATGACGTCCTTGAGCACCTCCGCGTCCGTGCCGACGTAGGTGAACTGCATCTTGGTGGCGGGCTTTTCGAAGGACTTCTTCAACCGCTCACTCTCGGGAAGATCCTGTTCCTCCGGGGGGACCTCTCCCAGGCGGAGCTCCTCCTTCACCTCGCTGACAGACATCCCCGCGCGCAGTCCCAGCAGGGCGTCCTGCTGCCACGCCGGTGCTTCCGCGGCGGCGGCATCCAGCTCGGCGTCCGACGTCGCCGCGAGCGCCGCCTCGGACACCCGGCAGTCCAGGCCGAGCTCCTCGTAGAGCGAGTCCGCGGTGTGGCCGTCCCTCAGCAGAGGGTTCGTGAAGGGCGGAGCCGGCGAGTCCTCGGGGGAAGAAGCGGCTGGAGGGGTTGGCTGGGGGGCGGGCGGCCCGGAGGGCAGCGGTGTCTCGTTCAGCACCTCCAGCACGCCGTTGATGGGGTTCACCTGCAGCCGTTTGCGGGCCGCCTCCACGTAGGCGTCGTCGTGCGGCCAGGTGCCCACGTAGATGTAGTGGGTGTCGTCCTCGACGGTCTCCTTGAACAGGATGGCCCGGTGGTTGATGTCCACGCGCGCGGTGCGGATGCGGGGGTCGACCGCGTTCTGGACAGGCTCCACGTGCAGACCTGCGGTGGTGTCGTCCTCGGTGATCTTCGTCAGCATGTCGAAGACCTTCTTCTTGAGCGAGCCGTCGATCTTCTGCTTGCTCTTCATCATTGTGATGGTGGGCATCAGGCGTTGTCCTTCACAAGGTGGGGGGCCACGGCGGCGGTCACGCTCTCCACGGTGGGGTCGACGAGGGTCCAACCCTCGGCCTCCAGGGCGGCCACGACGTCCGCGTCGGCGGCGAGGAGGACACCGATCTTGAGGTCGGGCCAGGCGATGTCGACCGGTTCGCCGGAGACCTCGTGGCCGAGCTCGGGGGCGGCGAGCGCCTCCACGGCAGCGAGCGCTTGGATCAGCTCCCGCTCGTCCTCCTGGGCGTCCTCCAGCACCGCCTGCCACTCCGGGGCGAGCGCTGTCCCGGGGAGCGAGGACGACGGGGCCATCGGTGTCTGCTCGACCACCTTCGACGCCGTGGTCACGGTGAGGCCGGAGGTCTTGAAGGCCAGCAGGGTGGACAGGTGCAGCCACATCTGCCAGTCCTCGTGCTGCGAAGGCCGGGCCAGGCCGGTGGCGGTGTCGTCGAGGACGAGATCGGCGGTGATGCCGGTCGGGTTCGTCGGCGACCCGGTGAACACCGCTGCCACCGCTCCGTGCGCCCAGGACCAGGCAGCGGCGCCCCCCTCCGGCGCCTGAGCGGACGGATCCACCAGGAGGTTCCGGGCCCAGGTCAGTCTCCGTTCCGGGTCGAGCTGCACAGGTTTCGACAGCAGGTACAGGCCCACGACATCGGCCAGCTTCTGCCAGTCCTGGCGCACGGGGTGCTGGATCCAGGTGAGGAGCCGGTCCACAGCGTTCCGGGGGGCTGCCCGGGCCACGTCCGGCACGAGGTTGTACTTCGACATCAGAGCCGGTGTGAGCTTGGCTTTGAACCACTCCGGCTCGGGGTCCTCGGCGGTGTCGTCCTCGAACCGGTTGAGGTCCCGGTCGGTCACCGCCCACGGGATGATCCCGTGCTCCCGCAGCTGCCGACGCTTGCCGGCGTCGTCGGCCACGCGGTTGTGCGCCGCCGTGGCGTGGAAGGCGTAGCCGTCGGTGTAGACGGCGACGTCGGGTACGTTGAAGTCCGCGGTCGAGAGCACGAAGTCGGGCCGGGTCCCGCCCTGGGGCAGGAGCTTCTGCGCCTCCAGCGTCCAGGTGTGGGGGCTGCCGGGCAGAGTGAACGTGAGCATGTCCCCGTACATCCCCGGCGTCCGCTGGACGGACACGCCCATCGTGGTCAGCCGCTTGGCGAGGGCCTCGCGGAATCGGACCTCCAGGTGGGACTCGGTCTCCGGGGTCTTGAGCCGGATGCGCTGGACGGACCAGTCCTCCAGCCGGGGCGCCCCGGAGAGATTGCTGACCCGGTCCGTGGCGGCCAGCAGCTGCAGCAGCTGGCGCTCGGCGGTGGCACGGGAGGTCTTGTCGACCTCCCACGGCCGGGCGAACGGCAGCAGGCAGCGGTGGCAGGCCAGGCGGTTCTCGAGACGGCACGGGCAGTCCCGCACGGTGGCCCATGCGGTCTCGAGTAGTTCCCACACCTTCTCCTGGGAGGAGAAGCCGGCCAGGTAGCCGGTCCCGCCGGGGACGGTGTCGTGCAGCAGCAGCCCGTCCCGCGGCCCGTCGCTGGTGCCGACGCTCACGGGGACGATGTCGAGGTGATCCGGTGCACCGCCCAGCACGGTGCGGATGCCCATGAGCAGGGCCGAAGTAAGACTGGGCAGGGAGGTGTTGTCCGCGGCGGTGATGTAGTCGGGCAGGAACAGCATCACGCCCTGCGTGGTCAGCTGCCGGGCGAGCGCCACCGTGAGTGTCTTCTCCTCCGCGGCGGTGGCGTGGAGGCACCACGGCCGGTGCTCGGAGCGGGAGTTGCGCCGGGTGGCGTTGTCGAGCTTGCCGCAGTACTCACAGACCCGGAACAGCGGGGCCCGGAACGGCCGGCCAGCGACGTGCCGCTCGAGCCCGTTCTTGTCACCGCGACCCATGTTGAGCCAGCGCAACTCCACGGAGCGCAGGCTCTCCACGCCGAAGCCGTTCTGCTCCACGAACCAGCGGCCGGCCACGTTCTCCTCGACCACGTCGGCGAGCGCGGCGATGCTGTAGACGGCCGTGCGGCGCTGGTCGACGGTGTCGTTGATCGTGGCTTCGTCCCGCCGCACCTCTGCGGAGACCTTCGCCATCGGCACGACGTCGAGGTCCTGGCTCGTGTCGGCGATGTCCGGGGTGCCGCACCCGCCGCAGGTGGTGACGCGCACGCCTTCGCCCACGCGCTCGTTGACCCATCCGCACGCGGGACAGATCTGCCAGCGCAGGACACGGGATTGCTCCGGGCCGAGGTCCAAAGCGTCGATGAGCACCTCGAGGCCCTGGGCGTAGAAGGTCGATCCAGGAGCCAGCTCGGTCAGCGCCGAGGACGCTCCACGCCGGTACTCGTAGCGGTCGCTCTGGAACTCCAGGTTGTCCGGGTCGCGCCAGGAGACCCCGACGTCCAGGCTCACGGAGTCGTCCACGAGCGTGTAGTTGGGCAGGAGCCCGTAGCGCTCCATGGCAGAGATCCAGTAGTCCGTGATCTCCTGCTCACTGAGCTGGGCCCGCACCAGGCGCAGGGCCGCCTCGGCGGAACGCAGCGCCCGGACGTCCTCCTCCGTGGCCGTTGGCCTGCCCGCGACCTCCCGCAGCTCGTCGAGGGAACCCTCGATCGTCTGCTTGCGCTGGCGCAGCTCGTCCCGGTCTCGGGTCCAGGCGACCTGGGCGTCGTACAGCCGCCGGCGCAGCGGGCTGAGGCCGTTTT
The DNA here is from genome assembly GCF_059758435.1 of Kocuria sp. GQ42. NCBI lineage: Bacteria > Bacillati > Actinomycetota > Actinomycetes > Micrococcales > Micrococcaceae > Kocuria > Kocuria sp. GQ42. The sequence continues at coordinate 55,555 of NZ_JCAXEN010000003.1, forward strand.
CCTCCGGCTCGGTCCAGGCCCGCAGACCGCCGACGGCCTCCTCGTGGAGCAAGGGATCGAACGCCGCCAGGAACTCCGGAAGCAGCTCGGCCGAGCCATCGTCCGCGAGCGCGCCGAGCTGCGCCAGGAAGCTCGACTCCCCCTCGGCGAAGACGTCCTTGGGCGTGGCCGGGTGCGGTGCCTTCGAGTCCAGGGCCATGAGGTCGACGAGGCGGGCCAGGTACTGCCGCCGGAGGATCTCCTCGGCGTTGAGGTAGGTGGCCGGCGGCCGCACGTCCCCGTTGATCACCGACAGGGGATCGTTCAGCTTGGGCAGGTGCTGCCCACGTCCGCGCACGAACGCGAGGATCAGCGCGTTCCCCGTGAGACGGCCGGCGCGGCCCACCCGCTGGACGTAGGACGACACGGAGGTCGGTAGGGAGGCCAGCATCACGCAGGACAGGTCGCCGATGTCGATGCCCATCTCCAGCGTGGGGGTGGCGACCAGGACATTGGGGGCGTCGGGATGGTCGGCGGAGTTCCTGAACCGGTCCTCGTAGGCAAGCCGCTTCTCGTCCTTGAGCAGGGACGTGTGCTCGCGGGCGACGACGCGGCGCAAGTCGGAGGAGCGGTAGAGGTTGCGGTAGTAGTTCGCCTCGATCTCCCGGGACTCCAGCCTGCCGGGGCAGGTGTTCTGCAGGCAAGGAGCACCGTTGAGCTGGTCCACCACCGTGTCCGTGCCGGGTGTCTGGACGCGGCAGAGGGTGCACACCAGGTGGCGGGGCACGTCCGCGCTGCACACCAGGATCTGCTTGGGCGGGATGGAGTAGACGGTGGCTTCGTTTTTGGTGGTCGAGGACTGCACCACCGACACCTTGGCGAGCTCCTCGAGCAGCTTTTTGGCGAGGTACGCGCCGTCGGCCGTCGGCACGTCCAGGGTGCGGGCGGCCCAGCGCGCGTACCAGGAGCGGGCCGTCGCCACGGCGTCGAACGCATGGTCCTTGCCCTGTGTCCGGCCCACGCGGGGGAAGGACGGCGCCGGTCGCCCCGCGGGGAACGCCGGCATGCCGACCCGGCGGTCACGACCGCCCCACAGGGACCAGCGGTTGCCGTCCTCCTGGATGTACTTGTCCAGCCACGAGTGGTAGATGCCGCCTTGCGTGCGGATGCGTTCCAGCGTGCCCCGGGCCCACTGCAGTAGGGCGTCGTCCGTGGCTTCCTGGGCGGTGAGGACCTGTTGCACGGCCGTTTCCTTGTACGCCCGGCGCGCGGCGGCCAGCAGAGTCTCCGGACTGTCCCCGGCGTAGACCTCGGCGCTCACCGCTCCGGTCAGCTCGAGAGTGCGACCGACGCGGGCCTGCAGACCGAACTCCAGCGCGGCGTCGAAGAGCAGCCTGTCCGCCACGAAGTTCCGGGAGCCGACCGTCGGTCTCGCCTTTTCCCAGAACGGCCTGAACTCCTTGCGGTCCGCGAGCTCGGGTGGGATCAGCTGGTAGCGCTCGTCGCCGTCCACGGCCTGGCGGACCAAGCGGTCCACCAGTTCCCGGAGCGTGGTGGCGCCCTCGCCGAGTGCTCGGTGCAGTGCCGTGCGCAAGGTGAGGACGTGCGACCGCGCCTGGACGAAGCCGGCGCGGTGGGCCGCGTCCTGGACGCTGTCGGTGAAGACGAGCGCCTTCTTCTCCCCCGCGTCCAGGCCGGGGGCGCTGAACAGGTTGGAGATGGTCACCGAGAGCATCGTGGCAACGGCGGAGCCGAGGAAGCGGATGCTGTCCCGGGTGGAGCACACCGGGCAGGTGTCGTCCTTGGATTGGTCGTCCACATCGGGACCCACGAGGGTCAGAACGGGCAGGATCTCGCCGTCGAGGACGGCCTCGCTGTCCGGGTCCGGTGCCTCGGCAAGCAGGGTGCGGTTGCGGGCGTCGAACCAGCGCAGCCCCGGAAGGGAGTTTTCCCCGGGATCTCCCTCATGAACAGAGGCACCGACGCGCTCGGCCTCGGCCTGCGCGTAGATCAGTGGGCGAAATCGGGGGTCGTCGTGGGCAGCCGCGCGCCGGATGCCGCTGAGGTCGGCGTCGAGGTCCTCGCCCGTGGGCTTGAGGACCGTCCCCCACCCCGAGCGGCCGCAGTGGCGGCAGAAGATCGCCGGCAGCCACAGCGCCTGGGTGTCGGTGCCGTCCTCGGCGGCGTTGGCAACGCCGTCGTCGCCCCAGCGGAAGCGGGACGTCGCGTCGACGGCCTTGTCGATGCGGGTCAGCTCGCGGGTCCACAGGTGCGTCTCGACCGTGGGCGCGGAGCGTCCGTGCAGGAAGCGGAGGTGGGAAAGGAACGCGATCGTGTGGCTGAGGAATTCCTGCACCGCCTCGCGATCCAGCCGCGGGGCCACTGTGCCAGGAAAGACATTGTCAGCGAGGCCCCGCAGAGATATGGCGTCTTGGGTGTGCTCGAGCACCGATCGGATCAACGGATGCGCCCGGACGGCGTCCAGCGGCAGGTCGTCCTTGGAGGTCCCGCCAATCTGCAACCCGAATACATCACGCGTCAGGATCGGGACGACGGCCTCGACCGGGTTTTCCTCGCCCTCAATCGCCGCGGCCACGGCCGCGTTGACCTCCTCGATGCGCCCCGCGATGTCGGAGAGCACAGCGCGCGAGTCGGGCGAGGTTGTGGCCGCGCTGACGGCGCACCACTCCTCCACTAGCTCCCGAGACTCCGTGATCACCGCATCGGCGGGGAAGGTCTCGCCGAAGACGGTCCGGGCGAACTCGAGCATCGTGGAAGGATCGCCCTTGGCCCCGAGGGTCGCCGACGTCGCCACGGGAGTGACCCGACCCAGCGGGCGTTCGCGATCCTCCTCAGTAAGACCGAAGGGAGCGTCAGAAAGGTCCTCCGGCCAGCCGGCCTTCAGCGCGAGGCCGAGCCTTCGAAGCAACATGGCCACGTCGGTGCCCTGCGCACCGTCATAGGTGTGGAACTCATCAAGGACCACGTACTGCAGGGACGTGCTGGAGCGCTGCCACATGACTGCATCAGCGGGACGAAGCAGAAGCATGTCCAGCATCTTGTAGTTGGTGAGGAGAATGTCCGGCGGGTCCTCACGGATAACCTCGCGGTCGGTGATGAGGCTGTCCGCACTGACCTTGGTCCGTTTTTTGGTCTCCTGCCCCGTGTAGACAGCCGCACGGACACCGGACAGCTCCTGGTTCTCCGCGATAAGCTTGGCGAGGCGGGCTGCCTGATCGTTCGCCAGGGCGTTCATCGGGTAGAGGATCAGCGCCTTGACCCCCTCGATGCCGTGCGCCTTCGCCCGGAGTACGTGGTCGATCAGCGGCATGAGGAAGGCCTCGGTCTTCCCCGACCCGGTGCCCGTCACCACCAGCGTGGGCTCCGGCCGCCGGAATTCTGATGACGATGCCACGGCTGGCTTCGAGGTCAGCCTCAAGAAGGCCGCCGCCTGATGTCCGTAGGGCGTGAATCGGGACGGCAACCAGTTCAGCGACTTCCGCCAGCTCCCGGCAGCGGCCTGGAACGGCAGCCGCGTCCGCACGAACGGTCCCTGAAACAATCCATGATGCTCATCGGCGAGGAAGTCCTTGAACGCGCCGCGGGCCTCGAGATCAGTCAGGGAGAACGTGGTGGACAGATAGTCCGTCAGTCCCTGTTGCAGGCTTTGCGCGGTCAGGGTGGGAAGCAGCTCAGCCAAGGGTCACCTCAGCCAGTGCTTCCTGTCCCTGCCGCTCAGCGAGGACCTGCTCGAAGTGAGCGTAAGCGGCGCGCATGTCCTCCTCGCGGTCAAGGGTGCGGAAGGGGAATTCGAAAATATACTCCACGCCTGACTGGGGGTGCGCCCAGGAACGCTCCTCTGAGCGCAGCTTCTCACCACGTGTGCGGTAAAGCTTTGCGACAGGTTCTGCCACCTTGCGACCACTGGCGTCGTAAAGGTCCCTTTTTTCGTACCCTCGCAGCACCGGGAATTGAGTTCGATAAATGGTACATAGCTCATCTACAGTTATGCCTAGCATAATGGCAACGATTGCATCAATCTCAACAATTGCCCTCCGTCGATCACTATCTCTTCTTAGAGGCGCAACATTTGAATATGCACTAAATTCTTCAGCTGCGCGCATTTCCTCCGTCAATAACGTCAGTCCCGCGACGCGCAGAGCAATCTCTTGAATTAGAGGATGGCCCAAGGGAGCCGGAAGCGTGCCAATCAATGTTGCACTAATCTCAGATCCGACAGATGATCTTACCTGAAAGTCAGCAACGAGGGAGGACAAGATGCCCAGAAGACCCAAAAGTTCCTCGCCATGAGATTTATCCGCCCAAGCCAAGGAACGCATGGCGTGAACATGGGTGGCCCCCGCAGGGATCAGCGCTGGAAATAGCGTCCTCACCCCAGTTGGGGCAGCCATTGAACGCCAACAAATTCTTGCGAATTCCCTAGGTGATACAATTTGTCCATCGTCAAGCCGCCACTTTGGATAGGCCGCATCGAATCCCGACTGAAGGTTTGGCTGATAATTTGTGCGAGGAATATAATTCTGCCCCAGAGCCTCATGATCAACCTCCTTCCAGTCTCGCTGGCTTAGCATACTCGGATTAGGTTCTTTGTAAAAGGAATCTACAACACCAATGTGAGGCCCCTGAAGGATGACCTGATCCCACGACTGGGGGACGGCCGAACCAATTTCAAAGTATCCCCTCTTCCTGTCATCGGTTTCGATCCAACCAATGCTGGTTTGCACGCCTAATTCTCGCACGCGCGACGAGGCGACTATTTTGGAAAGAACAGCGGCGCTGTCTTTATTGACAACGAAAGCCATTCTTGCCTCAACCCAGGGGGTGCCCGGTTCGTCTATAATGTCGGCCCACACTCGGAGCTCGTCTCTCGTAATTCTGAGGATTCGATCCCTGTGGGGACGCAAGTCCCAATTTCCCTCATCGTCCTTCAATCCCGGAGAGGGACCGGCGCCGTCGTGAACAAGCGATCTAACTATTGTCTCCGGCCGGTAAATTGAAGACGCCATCAAGAAGTCAGGGCTCTCCTTTTGAGCACCGTATACATGGACTCCATAACGCCGCTGATTTTGGATTTCAAAAAGTCTTAACTCGTTAATAAATTGCCAATGCCGACGCAACCTTCGATAAGATTCGGAGCGAAGTAATGAGGCCTTCTTCTCGACAAAATGCGACTCAGGGTGAATTAGGGCAATGATTCCTTGGGGTGAAGATGTACGCCAAGTTTGCTCCATGAATCCCCGATATAGATCTGGGCGCAACGCGGAGATCACGGGGTACGTCGAAACGTCAGCTACGAACGCCCGTTGGCCACTTATACCCACAGCGAGTTCTTGAAGTAGGTCCGCGTGATCCAAATCACGGTTAGCCTCACTGATGCGAGCGTTTTTTTCGCTCTGCGTCTGCTTGCCAGATAAGTGCCACCACGGGTCAAATTCAGCATAGAACATCGACTCGTCCCAATCTGGGCGAACCCATGGAGGGTTTCCCACCTGCAAATCGAAGCCTCCGGTCGCGAAGATGGAGGCGAAATCTAGACTCCAGTGGAAGAATCCCTGTTGCGCGGCCACTCGTTCACACACACCCAGCCAATGGTGCTCATTTTTAATGATTTGGATGGAACGAACTTGGTTTGCCACACGGTCCCAATCCTCAGCCGTATTCAATTGCGCCCATGACAAATCTCGTCCAAGCACAGTTTGGCCTTCGGTCTGACGGGCTACTAGGCTCCTACTTTTACGGGTCCGCTCCGGAGCAACGCCCAAGATACCTTCGAGGGCCTCTAGCCAGGTGTCAATGCTGGGCGGTTTTACCTTATGCCCATCCACGGTGACCGGAGCCTCCGTGAGCGGCCAGAACCACAGAGCGTTCCAGGCATCCATTACACGGCGCAGGCGCTGGTAGGCGCCATTCGGATCGTTGAGGGTGGTCTCAATCTCCTCCCGAGTCACCATGTCCGTTGAAAGCTGCTCTGATCCACGGCCCCAAATCGGGATGTCGCGGCGAATCTGATCCTCGGCGATTTGCAGGCGGACCAACGCCAGCTGCCACAGCCGCTCTACCCGTTGAGCTAGACCTTGCAGACGAGTGACATCCTTTTTGGTGAACTTCGTCCGTACTGCCTTCCGCCATTCCTTGAGAGCGGCCTGTGCGGGGCCAGCCAGATCCTTGACGTCTTTGGCGTCGGCGGCAGCACCCCACCCTTCGGCGGGGAGCAGGAAATGGTGGATTCGCCCCGCAACGGCGGGATCTACGTCGTCTTTCGCAATGGCTTCGGCCAAGCCGCTCAGTGGATCTTCGCGCGGGGCTTCCTTGAGCCAGCTCTTGGAGGCGACCTGCTTCTCGCTGTAGGTGGCGCGGCGGGCACCGATCAAGGAGTTGCCGCGACGCAAGTGCAGGCCGAACCACGGCGCTTCTAGATCCTTCACCATGGTGTCCAGCCACAGGGAGACCTCGGCCAGCTCCACGGCGGTGGCGTTGAGGTCCACGCCGTAGACGTTGTGCAGGGCGAGGTATGCCTTCACGCGCTGACGCTCCCTGGGCATATCCTCAGGCTCGATCTGCTGGCCCAGTTCCCTCTGGCGGAGGGCGAGGTACTCGTCGGCGAGCTGCCGGACGGCCTCCACGGCGAACGCCCCGGAGCCCAGGGCCGGCTCGCAGACGGACAGGTGGAGCACGCTCTCCGCATCGGTGATGGCACCGGACTCGCGGAGCTCCTCAATGGCCTGGGAGACCACGAACTTCGTCATGACCTCGGGCGTGTAGTAGGACGCCGACTGCTGGCGCTCCCGGCCGGCCAGACGGAAGACGAAACTGCCCTGGTGGTGCACCACGGGCTTGATTTCCCCGGTGTCCAAGTCCTCGCGCGTCACGAAGTCCTTGGCGGCGATGTCCTCCGAGCGCGTCACGGGGACCACCCAGGAGCCCTTGGTGGCGTTGCCGTCCTTGGCGACCTCGTGCAGGTCCTCCTGCGCGACGAAGCCCGTGTAGGACATCAGGCCCTCATAGACGGAGCCCAGCTGGTTGATGCCCAGCTCCGCATAGGAGATGAAACCGCGGTCCTTCCCTCGGCCCTCCTTGCTCAGCAGGAGCTTCTGCAGTACCTGTTGTAGGGCCAGGTTGCCCAAGCTGACCTGGTCGATGAGGGCGGTGGCACGGGGGAGGAAGAGGTCCGCGGAGAGGTTGCTGAAGGTCAGCCCTGGAGCACGGGAGATGTCCGCATCGGGCTGCTGGTTCTTCGGCCGGTGGCCGTTGTTGACCAGCCGGAAGAGGACGTCCAGCGAGCGGTAGAGGTGCGTGCCGTGGTGGGCCTTGGGCGTGCCGAGGTCCGTCAGCACCAGCTCGCGGAGCCGGTCGAGGCCGTAGCCCTCGGTGTAGTTCTCGTCGCCCACGGGGAGCACACCCATCTCCGGGGACGCCTCGGCGTAGAGCAGGAACAGGATCCGGTACAGGTAGCGCAGGGACTGGCGGGCCAGATCCTGGCCATCGATGCCGTCGTTGCTCAGTCCTTCCCTCGTGCGGCGCTCGAGGACCTCGTTGGCGAGGATCTCGATGGACGCTCGCACACCTTCGCGCAGTTCGGAGGAGACGCCCACCGTGTGCTTGACGGAGTCCTCGAGCACCTCGTTCCACCACACGGTGCCGTCGGCCTGCTGGACCACGGACTCCCGGGCGGTGACCGCCAGTGCTCGATCGACCTCGCCGTCACGGGTGGTGTCGTTGCGCTCGGCCACGAGCAGCAGGTCGACCGCCAGGTAGCGGCCCTCCTCCCAGCGCTCGCGCTCGGTGAGCACGAACCAGCGGCCGGCGAGCACCACGATGAACGCCGGCGGCTCGTCCGCGGCGTAGAGCTCCGAGACCACCTTGGGCGTCGACAGCTGGACGGGCTTGCTGTCCTGCACCACGGTGCCGAGGAGCCGCGAGTCCGAGGAGACGACGTCCTCCAGGGAGCCGGCGGGGCGGGCTTCCAGGACGACGACGTCGCCCTCCCCCGCACGCCACGCCTCCAGCTGCAGCTCGCCGCTGCCGCGGGTGTAGGTCTGCCCCTGGGCGAGCCCGCGGTAGTCGAGGACCGTCCGGACGAGTTGGTATGCCGGCGCCGCGGTGTCCTCGAGGGAGCGGCCGGTGTCCTCGGCGTCCTCCGCGTCCCCGAAGGCGGACAGAGCGGTGATGAGCTGGGTGCGCGCGGCGGAGAAGCGGGACCGGACGGTCTCCTGTCCTTCGCCTTCCTCGGCCTTCCAGTCCTTGGCGCGGTCTGCGACCTTGGCCTTGAAGGACGCCTTCGTGGAGTCCGTGGTCAGGTAGTGCTCACTGACCCAGTCCTCCACCACCACGATCGAGTCGTACGCTGCCATGTCAGGCGGTCTCCTGTTCCAGGGTCTGTGCTTCGTGCTGGGGTGCGGCCACGGGGGTGTCCTGCGGGGCGAGAACCAGGAGGGGCCGCAGCAGCCGCTGGTCGGGGGCGAGCATGTCCGCGAGCTTCTGCTCCTCGCTCACGCGGCTGGTCAGGCGTTTGACCTCGGCGCGCTGCGCCACCTCGAAGGCCAGCTGCTGCCAGGTGTCCGCCCGGGAGCTCCACCGCTCGATGCGTTCCTGGGCGTCCTGTGCGGCCACCTTCGTGGTCTCGGCCAGCAGCCGTTCCGCATGCCGTACCGCCGGGGCGATGAGCTCCTGCAGCACCGCCGCGTTTGCGAGAGGGCCGGGGTTGACGGCGCTCTCCGTGAAGCCGACGTTCCGGAGCCATGCGCTGAGGTCCTCGATGGTCTCCATCTCGGGGAACATCGGCATCTCGAAAGTGGCGGCGAGAAACGCCCGGGAGACCACCTGGCCGCGCTTGTTCATGAGCGTGCCCATGAGCAGCACCGTGGGGTCCTCCACGTCCGCTCGGACGGCGGGGATCTCCTGGCGGGCCATCGAGGACAGCGCGCGGTCCGAGGCCCACTCGGTCACCGGGTGCAGCGGTCCGAGGAAGTGCGCTTCGGGCCACGTGCTGGTCGACTTCCCCTGCTTGGCGTTCTCCAGCTCGCCCTTACCCACGTGGTAGGTCGTGGCGAGCTTGAGGTGGTCGGCGACCTTGCGGTCGGCCACGTAGCTCTGCGGCAGGTACGACAGCCGCTGCTTGAGGTCCGCGGGCGGGTCCAGCTCGGCGACACCGTGGTCACGGTGCACCTGCCAGTTCACCCCGCCGCGGGCCGGGGACTCCTCGGGCGCACCGAAGGCTTCGCGGAGGGCGTCCTCCAGGTAGTCGAGCTCGTTCGCGTAGAGGCCGCGGGTGCTCTGCGGCTCCGTCGCAGTCTCCGATGTGTCGGCCTCGGTCTCGCCGAGGATCTCGAGGAGCTCGTCGAAGTCGGCCAGCTCGTTCTCCGCCTCCGCGGCGACGGCCTTGGCGTGCGCCTGGACCTCCTCGGGCGAGCGCACGACGTCGTCGAACGCCTTCTGGCCGGCGAGCACCTGCCGGAGGGCGGTCTCCTCCTTGGCCTCGGAGTAGGCGCCCATGAGGGAAGCGACGTCGTGCAGGGTGCCGTGGGCCTCGTGCTCGCGCTCCATGAGCCGGGACAGCACGCGCAGGTCGCCGGAGAACCGGTCGTGGTCCGGCTCGAGCAGGAGAGTGGTGATCTGCGGCGGGAACTTCTGCCCGTAGCGGTCGATGCGCCCGTTGCGCTGCTCGATGCGGATCAGGCTCCACGGGATGTCGTAGTGGATCAGCTCGTGGCACTGGGAGTGCAGGTTCACGCCCTCGGAGGCGACGTCGCCGGTGATGAGCACCCGCACGTCCGAGCCGGCCCGCTTGAAATCGTCCACGATCTGCTGCTGCTCGACGTCCGAGATCCCGCCGTGCAGGACCGCAAAGTTCTTGACGGGCATCCCGAGGTCCTTGGGCAGGTGCTCCTTCAGCCAGCCGAGGGTGTCCACGCGCTCGGAGAACACCACCGCGCGCATGTCCGAGCCCTTGGCGACCCCGATGCCCCTCAGGTACTCAACCAGTTTCAGGTACTTGGCCGAGCGCTTCGGCGTCACCTGCTCGGTCAGTGCCCCGAGTCGCTCGAGTGCGTCGCGCTCGTCGTCGCCCTTCACGTTCTTGAGGCGGTTGCGGACCGTGGCGCCCAGGGCGGCCGGGGAGGACAGGAACGCCTTGGCCAGCGTCCACGGGAAGAGGCTGCGGTCCCCGTTGCTGGCGGACGGCGACGTGCCGCTGAGCGGGTACAGCCAGGTGTCCGCCAGCTCCTGGGCGACGGCGTCCTCCTCCGGGGAGGCCGGGACGTGGATGTTGTTGGGTTCCCTGCGCTCGGCCCAATCGCCGCCGACCTCGCGGGCCACCTCGGGGCTGTGCCGGTGCCGCCGGATGATGAGCCGGTCCACGTCCTTGGCGGAGAACGTCCCGTCGGGCCGCACCACCGTGGGGTCGAGCAGGCGCAGCAACTCGGCGAAGGACTTGCCGTCGCCGTTGTGCGGGGTTGCCGAGGCGAGGATCAGCGTCTCGGTGTTCGGCGCCAGGATGCGGGCGAGTTCGTTGTTCTGCGTGGCCGCGTTGGTGACGTTGTGGGACTCGTCGATGACGACGGCGTCCCAGCGCACCTTCTCCAGGTGGGCCTTGTACCGGGCCGACTTGAGGGTGTCGATCGAGATGATCGCCCGCTTGTAGTAGGTGAACGGGTTGCGCGTGGCCGGCAGCTTCTGCCGCACCCGCTGAATACCCACGGAATCGAGCCGCACGAAGGGCAGCGCGAAGCGGCACCACAGCTCGTGCTGCATCTGCTCAAGGACGTGGCGGGGCGTGACCACGAGGATGCGGTCGCCGCGGCCACGCCGGGTGAGCTCAGAGAGGATCATGCCGATCTCGAGCGTCTTGCCGAGGCCCACGGCGTCGGCGATGAGCATCCGGGGGCGGAGGTTGTCGGTGGCCAAGGCCTTCTTTACGGCGGCGCGCTGGTACTCCAGCGGGTCGGCCAGCATCCTCGTGGAGACTTCGAGGTGCGGGTCGTAGAGCGGCAACGGGGTCTTGCGCAGAGTCGACTCGATCCACAGCCGGGCCTTGCGGTAGTGCGGGCTGGTGTCCGCGACGACCGTGGCCTGGGTGGGATCCATCACCTGGATGTCGTCCAGGGCGTCGTAGAAGACAGCGGTGGTGTCCTTCACCAGCTCGCTGAGACCCCGCACGTGGACGAGCCAGCCGTCCTCGGACTGCTCGGTCTTGGTGACCATCCACTCCTCATCACGGATTACCACGATGACTCCCGGAACCATGGGGGCGGACTGGGTTTTCTCGGGGGTGATCGTCATCAGTCCTCGCTGGGGGGTGGGAGTGTCTGGCCTAGGCTCCAACTTATCGCCCGGCGTCGCGGGAAGACTGCTTCCCCCACGTCGGGGTTTTAGGGGCCCCGAGCACAGGATCAGCAGAACATCAGGCGAGGATGTCCACCTTCGCTTCCCTTCATCACAGCAAGTTTCACATTTGTGACCTGGTAGAGCATGAGTATTACTCAGACGTAGTTTATGTTTGCTCATGCAAGCACCCCCCTCGTAGTTCTGGACGGCATCGTGAAGTTCAATGCACCTCCCAACTGGCCTCAGCCTCCAGAAGGCTGGACACCTCCCTCTGGTTGGTCACCAGACCCGGCTTGGGGTCCCGCGCCAGAGGGATGGCAATTCTGGGTTCCCGAGTACGGAGAACCAGCTCTCGGGCCGATGCCCCACCCTGCCGATGCCGCTAGGCGCAGCAAACGAGCCACCATCATTGCCGTCCTCGGTGGGGCTGCGGCCTTGGTGACGCTCCTTCTTGTGGCGCTTTTTTTCGTCGGGCTGACCGTCGGCGCAGAAGACGTCCCGGAGCCCCGCACTAATGAGGCCGCCGCTGACATCACGCCCGCGCCCACTGCAACGGCATCTGAACCACCCACCTCGCACACCGAGTACGTGGACTACGTACGAGGAACGACGGATTACTTCGCCGACTACACCGACGACAAGCTGATTGCGGAAGGAATGCAGTACTGCGACCGGTATGACGACGGCGCTGATCCCTCTTTGATCGACCGGGAACTCATGATGGCCTACTTCGATCCTGCCCGAGCTGACTGGGCTTCGGCATCGATCAACGCGTCCCTCGGCGCAGAGGACTACCTCTGCCCGGAACACCACGATGATGACAAGCTCAACGAGATGACGATGCCCAGCATGGAGTTCTGGGGCGAGGGTCCCCATGCCACGTCGGACATACTCGACCGCAACTTCGTCGAGGCCCAGCGAGCCCAGGCGGCTGTCGGAAATTCCGGCTTGTCGGACGCTGAAATCCTGTCCAACGCCAAGATGACATGCGCCAAACTCGACAATGGTTTACCTGTGGCTGAAGTAGCAGTGGATCTAATTCTTCATTACAGCGATCAGCCTCAAGGCGGTGGTGCAGCAGGGGCCCTTCTGCCCACGGCTGTACGCGCGTACTGCCCCCAGCACACCGACTCTATAGACGAGTACAACGAGTGATGCACAACTCATCTTCAGAAGCGCCACGACACCCAATTAAGCGAGCGGGACTTCGGCGGCGCTAACGGCCGACACTCGATCAGTCCTGCTCGGCGCCTTCCTCGTCGTTGCTGCGCCGGCGGCCCGTCCTCTCGGTGATCCTGCTGGAGAACTTGCCCGTCGCCGCCCTCGCCCGGTCGTAGGTGTCACTGCCGACGCTCTTCACGGTGCCGACCCCCTCGGCCCCTGTCTCCAGGACCCTGTCTCTCACGTCCGCGGCCGCGGCCACCCATCGCCTCGCCTCCAAGGACTCTCGGTCGCGTTCGATCCCGAGGCGCCTGTGGAAGTCCAACACAGCGATGGCGACATCGTTGCTCGCCTGCACCACGGATCGCGAGTCCCTCGGGTGCAGCAGCACCTTGGTATTGGCCGTCCCTGCTGCCGCGTCCATGCGAGCCATCAGGCGCTCGGTGCTCCGGGAGATGAGGTCCCTCCGGTTATCCCGCGCAGCCCGAAGGGCAAGCCGGTGACGGTCCAATTCCTCCGGGGACGCGTCCAGTACGCGGTCGAGCTCGAGTACGGCGAGTGCATCCTGCAACTGGAAGCACCGGGCCAGAACGGCGAGCCACTCCCGGGTTCTGGTCTCGGCCTCCTTTGACGTCTTGGCGAGTTCCCCGAGCTTCGTCTTGCGCTCCATCTTCTCCGCGAGGGCGTCGAGCTGACGCAATGCATACGCCTGGGTACGGGCGATCGTCACGGACGTGGCCTGCACTTTCGACCAGGTGACCTCGGAAACCCGTCCCACCTGCTCCCGGATCAGCATGGCCTCCTCGATCACAAAGTCCAGGCCGATCATGTCCGCCAGCACAGCGTCCTTCTGGGCCCGCAGCACGTCATCGACCTTCTCGTCGATCGTGGCGAGATAGTCGGTGATCTCGTCCATAGTCTGCTGCATGGCGAGCTGCGCCATGATCCCGGCGGCACCGGCCAGGAGCGCCGGGTTGGCCAGAAGCGACCCGGGTGTCCTCACGACTTCCAGCAATCCGCTGATCTTTCCGTTCTCTGTCAGCACTGCACGGCTGACACCCATCTCAGAACCCTTCATCAGCTTGTACTTCTTCAGGTCCTGCGCGGACTTCTCAGTGAGTTTCACCCATCGGCCCGAGTTGGCTGCGATCTCGGAACCTGCGTGTGCCACTCCGGCGCCGGTGCTCAGGGCAGACCCCAGCCGTTGCAGTCCAAGATCCTTCGACGGCAAACCCTCAGAGACGAGGAAACGTTCGACAGCCCCCGGATTCCCGATGACTGCAAAGCCATGGTCGTCGCTGATCAAGTAGATTTCGTCGTTCATAGCCGGTTCCTGACGGTCGGGAGGAGTGGAGCGGCACCCGATGAGGACGGGGCGGGCACCTGCGGGAGGGAAGGCGCTTTTTCGGGATGGGGGTCCTCGCGCTTACCGTCCGATGTCCTTCAGCACACGATATTCCGTGGCCTCGTCGTAACCATCACTCGCCCCACCGAACGGCGACTCGAGTCGCATTTATGGCGCCAGATCACATCTCTTGGAACCAGGCGTCGGTCGGCAGCTCAATCTCCTGACATGTATTCACCCGCTCAGCTAATGCGTGGACCTGATTCAGCACTTCTTGCGGTGAGGCTGAGAGCTCAAGATGCCGCACGTACAGCCGTTTCTGGGCGTGTCGCACCTCATGCACAATCCGCGCCCGAGGCCCCTGCGCGTAGATCAGTGTGGCCTCCGGAAGCCCCGTCGCGGTGGCATAGGCCAGGAGCTGGTACAGGTCACCTTCATGACCAGACCCGTCGTCGCGCTTGTACTTCACGTCGCCCACGAAGCGCCACTGTCCGCCGACCCGCACACCGAGGTCCGGCACCAGCGGGACCTGCCCGCTCTCGGCCAGTGACAGCCCTTTCCCCCGCCAGCTATCGGGGAACTCAGTCTCCGTGAGGGCGACGGCCTCACGGAGGGCCGTGCGCACGAAGCGCTCGAAGATGTCGTGCAGGCGGAGCGTGAAGCCGACCGTGCCCACGGTTCCACCGGTGAGATCGGCCATGGAGTTCTCCAGCACCACCCGTGCCAAGCCGAGAACCTGACGGTAGTGCTCGTTCTGCCGGGTCCAGGTGATCGCGTCCAGACCAGAGAGGGGTTCCCTCAGCGGCCGGACGTGCTCGAGGCTGTGCCACAGCCGGTCCACACCGGCCGCGAGCGCCGGATCCGTCAGACGACTGTGGCGCAGCACTGTGAGTGCCTCGCGGAGGATCCGGTTTTCTGTGATGTCGTCGTCGTGCACCTGGAAACGGGACGCGACGGGTAGCGGCGCAAGTCGTCGCGCTTGGACGTTCCACCGCACTCGACCCTTCACCATCGGCAGGTCGGCGTCGACGGTCCGGTACGAGCGCAGCAGTCCGCGCTGCAGTGTCCGACGGCACGCGGCGACGAAGAGGGCGGCCATGCCGTCCTCGAGGTCGTCGACGCCGGCGATGGCCGACCAGCTCTCCTCCCACCGGAACGGGTCCGCGGCGTAGGCGGTCATGAACAGCACCCGGTCGATCGGGATCTTGGGCCGTACTACGATCGGGACGCCACTGACGGTCACGCTGCCCACCACGCCGCCGGGACGTAAGGTGACCTCGTCGCCGTAGCCGGTCGCGCGGACCACGGCCTCGAAGCGAGTCTCCAGCACGTGCCGCTGGGCGGAACTCAAGATAAGGGGTCCGGAGGTCTCCCACTCAGTCAGCTGCAGCATCGCCCGCCCTGTGCGTCACGGCCGCCTTCAGGGTCGCGAACTCGAGCTGGTCCAGAAGTTCTGGTCGGCGGTAGAAGACCTCTCGCAGAGTCGGCATCACGGTGTAGTCCCAGGCTCGCCGGGCTCGGGTCTCGTCCATCTGCGCACCCATGAAGTGGCTGGGTCCGACGTGCTGGTCCTTGTCCCTGATGATGCCGTTCGCCCGGTCGAGAAGTTCGGCGAGCCACTCCAGCTCGGCGTCGTGCTGGGCGAGGTGGTTCCGGAGCATGCCGTCCACCGGTGTCTCTCCCGGCCGCAGGTCCCGGACGTAGAAGCGCCGGCGCAGCGCTGAGTCCAGCGCGGTGATGGAGCGGTCGGCGGTGTTCATGGTGCCGATGAGGAACAGGTTCCTCGGCAGGCTGAAGCCCTGTCCGTAGGTCAGCGTGACTTCCTGGTCGCGGTACTCGAGCAGGTAGTAGAGCTCCCCGAACACCGCTGGGACGTTGCCGCGGTTGATCTCGTCAACGAGGAGGACGTAGGTGTCATCCGGGTGCGCCCGCGCCTCCTTGGCGATGCGGAGCAACGGGCCGTCGACCACCCGAAACGACGTCGGGTTCTCCGGGTCCGGCCGTAGTCCCTGCACGAAGTCCTCGTAGCTCGTCCCCGGATGGAACTGCGTGAGCATCACGCGCTTTGGGTTGCCGGCGAGGAACTCCGCGAGCTTGCGCGCCACGTAGGTCTTCCCGGTGCCCGGAGGGCCCTGCAGGATGATCTGATGCTTCAGCTGGAGCAGCTCGAGGGTCTCCTCGAGCCACTCGGCCCCCTCCTCGTCCAGGGACAGTGCGGCCGCGAGGTCCTCGAGGGAGCCCGACGACGGCACCTCCGCTTCCGGAATCACCGCCGGGGCGGTGACCACTGCAGCCGCCGGACCGCTGTCATGCGTGGCCAGTGCGACGGTCTTGCCAGTGCGCCAGGCGTCGAAGGCACGCCACTCGGCGTCCTCCCACCCTTCAGGGCGGTGGGTCCGGACGAGTAGATCGGCCAGCACGGCGGCGTCCAGACGGGTGCGCCAGAGATGCTCCGGTGTTCCGAGGCCAACGCGGGTGGCGTCGAGTCGCTCGAGGTAGAGGACGTACCGTTCCCCCACGGTGGAGGCGTCCTGACCCGAGTAGCCGTTGGCGAGGCGGTGGGACGTATCGGCGGCCTCGAACGGCCAGAGGGGGAACTCCTCGGCGCCCTGCGCCATGAGCAGCGCCGAGGCGAGTGCCATCTGGGCCCTGCCACTCGGCAACACGTCGACGGGCACCCGCTCCAGAAAGCGATCGATCGCCTCGCCGCCGCGGTGATCCGCGAAAGCGGTCAGGGCGTGCCGGGCGGCGGCGTCGTCGTTCTCCGCCCAGGAAACAATGGTCGACACGGCTGATTCGAGCCCCGGGTTCAGGTCGGCTAGCGCTGCACGCAGCGGCCCGCCCACCGGCGCCCCGCCGGTTGCCGCTCGCAGAGCCCCCGCGGCTCGGAGCGCACGATCTTCCCACACGGCGCGAGGCTGCTCCAGCACGTCAGCGAAACGCCGCGCCCAGGAGACATAGGTTTCCATCTTCGGGTTGGCCTGCTGCCATAGCTCCCGGTAGGGCGTCCGATACAGGTCCGTGTACGCGCGGTCCCCGAACCAGGCGTTCGGCTCGAGCCGCCGCACGATCTCGGCGACCTCGAACTCTGCACCTAGCCGTTCCGCGAAGAACTCGCGGAGCATTCGGCGGTCGTCCCGGCTCGTGATGGCCGGCGCGTAGTCGGGAAAGAGCATGTGCTCGAGGGCGAAACGCTGGCTCCACACGGACTGGTCGTCGAGGCCGCCCATGAAGCGCTGGAAGGCATTCCAGTCGGTGAAGACCGTAGAGCGCTCCGTGCGAGGTAGCTTCTTCGCAGCTTCGTAGACCCGGATGAGGTAGGCGAACATCTTCCAGCGATAGGTGTTGTACCCGGTTCCCGGATGAGCGACACCGCCGGCGAGCGCCTCGGCGAACTCCTCCGGCAGATCCGAGGTACCGGCGTCACGGTAGTTGAGGATCATCTGAATCTGTTCGCGCTTCGTCTTCGCCCGGGCAGCCCTTGTGGTGACGATGAGGTAGTACACGTACATCAGTTCGGCGGAGAGCTGTACAGCGTCCGTGCTTACGGTGGCCAGCTGGGTCTCGAGCTTTTCGTAGAAGGTTCCGGCGCCCAAATCAGGTTGCTCGACGAACGCCTCGACCAGTTCCTGCGCCGCAACTGCACCGTTGATCAGTTCCCCGCTGAAGAGGCTGCGATCGTCGATCAGCGAACGGTTCCGCCACTGCTCCGCCGCCCAGTACATTTTCTGCGCGGACGGAAGGGTCACGCGGGAACGACTGGTTGTCACGTCATCGGATTCGGTCATGGGAACCATTGTGTCTTGTCAGAGGACATGTGTCGGTCACTCGCTGACTGGCCCGCGCCTGTAGAGCCGCGCCTGGCCGTGACAGTTCCGTGGCCTAGGGTGCATAGCATGAAGCTGAGTGACCTCACCGATCCGGAAGCCGTCCTGGCGGCCATGCGGGAGTTCGACGATCTCGGGCGAGATCAGTTCCTCAAGAACTACGGTTTTGGCCGATCCAGCACCTATTTCGTGGATTACGAGGGCAGACGCTACGACTCCAAAGCGCTGCTGGGGGCCGCTTTCGGGTACCAGCACGGCCGACCTCTGCGTCATGAGATGTTCAACGGAGGCCTGAACACGACGGCGCGCAAACTGACGGATCTGGGATTCAATGTGGTCGGAGGAGACCCACGCGGGGACTCTCCCCGTCCTCCGTCAACCTTCGTGCTCCTGTGGAATCCCGGCAGTTGGGAATGGTCGCAGAACGAGCGCGATCGAGTGCAGCAACTCATCGCCGAACAGGGGCGGGCTCCGGACAGGTGGTCGACAGGGAGCCGCACGTCCGGTGTGCATCCCGGGGACCGGGTGTTCCTCCTCAAGGTCGGGACGAAGCCCCTCGGCATGATCGCCTCAGGAATCGCCCTTAGCGAGATCGAGTACGGGGACCACTGGGACACGGAACGGCAGGAGCAGACCCCGTTCGTCGATGTCGCCTGGGACACCCTGCTCGGCCCGCAGGAGGTGCTTCCTCGGGAGGTGCTCAAGGAAGAAATCCCGGACAGCGGCTGGACCTTCCAAGGCGGAGGCGTACTTCTCACTCCCGATGTCGCCGACGATCTGGAGCTTCTGTGGGCGTCCCATCGACCGGTCGAACGAGTGGCCTCGGCAATCGAGGCCCGCTATACCCAACGCCTCAGCAGACGCCGGCTGCACCAGCAGGCCTTCCGTAGGCTGCTTTTGCGGCACTATCCAGCAGAGTGCGCTGTCTGCGGGCTGGAGGAAACGTTCATTCTGGAGGCCGCTCACGTCGTTCCGGACAGCGAGGGTGGTCCGTCCGACCTCGCCAATGGACGGCTTCTGTGCCCCAATCACCACCGAGCGCTGGACGCGGGCCTGTACGAACTCACCGACGACGGGGCCGTGTGGAAGAACCCGACTCGAGCCTTCTGACATGACGGCGGCTGTCGAAACGGGGGCAGTGACCTGCACCCCAACGTTTTTGCCTCTATCACCCGCACCCAGAAGACATGTTTGCTGCCGCAAATCGAATAGCCGCGCACTTGGTGCCGCGAGCACTTGGCGGCTCGCACAAGGTGCCGCCGGCGTAGAGTCCGCCGAAGAACTGTTGCGAAGGGCAACCGACAGGATCCCCGAGAAGGAGCTGCGCACCGGGATGAGCCGATGACCCACCCCGACCCAGCCGTCCTGCTGGCCGACCTGTGCCAGGAGGGGGACCTGCTCGAGGAGACGCTGCGGCCGCTGTCCGCCGAGGACTGGGACCACCCCACACCGGCGGAGGGGTGGACGATCCGCCACCAGGTCGCCCACCTCAGCTGTACGGAGCGGACCGTGCTGACCGCCCTCGAGGAGCCGGAGGTCTTCGCGCAGCTGAGGGAGCGGTACGCGGCGGAGGCCGACGTCGTCGACCGCGGCGCCGAGCAGGGCGCGGCACGACCCCCGGTTGAGATCCTGGCGTCCTGGCAGGACAGCCGACGCCGCGTGCTCGAGCGGCTCGCCGCCGTGCCGGAGGGCAAGCGCATCCCGTGAATCGGCCCACCCATGGGCGCGCCCATGATGGCCAGCGCCCGGATCATGGAGACCTTTGCCCACGGCCAGGACGTCCGCGACGCCCTCGGAGTGCCCCCGGTCGCCTCGCACCGGCTGCGGCACGTCGCCCACCTGGGCGTGGCCACCCGCGACTACGCCTACCGGCAGCGCCGGCTGTCCCCGCCGACCGAACCGTTCCGCGTCGAGCTCACCCACGAGGGCGAGACCTGGACTTGGGGGCCGACCGAGGCGGCTCAGCGCGTCCACGACCCGGCGCTGGACTTCGCCCTGCTCGCCACCCGGCGGCGGCACCGACAGGACGGGAGCCTCGTCGCAGAGGGCCCCGACGCCGACGCCTGGCTCGACATCGTCCAAGCCTTCGCCGGCCGGCCAGGCCCGGGGCGGCCCCCGCTGTCGAAGACAGGATGAGAAGTGGGCGCCCCTGAGGGAAGGCTCTTGGAGCACCGCCCCGTTGCATACGCGGTGCAGGATGCAGAGCACGCACCCCGGAAGCGCCCGGAAAGAAACCCGGCCCACGCCGGGCAATCACCACATCAAGAGAATTTCCCTTTTGTGAATTCCTGACTGAACCCCGGAACGCACAAGGGAAATCACCCGCGCCACCCCGGAGGGAAAGGACCGCGTGTCGACGATAAGGTTTTGTGGAGCTTTTCCCACGAGCTGTCGCACCATGGCACGGGTGTCGTCCCCGCACACTCCGCTCCAAGGCAGGGGCGTGCTCGCCCGCGGACATGACCTGGGCTGAGCCCCAGGTCAAGACCACTTTCGTCCTGAGTTGAGCTTCCTGAGGGCCTCCATGGGCTCCCCTCACCAAGCAACCCGGTCTGAGTGCAGGGGTGCACTGCTGGGCCGATACAGAAGCCGAGACACGCCCGTGATCAAAGCGAGACTTTTCCGTTATCTTTCGATTAGTGTTCTCTCCGTGCCGGTCGCCTCACCGATCGGTATCCCCGTGCACATCGCCGAATTCTGCCGGTGCCCGGGGCCCCCAGACATATCGCTCGGCAGAAGCGGGGGAACCATGAACGGTCCCTCCCCCGGGACCTAGGGGTTAAGTCGTCAGGGCCCCCATCCTGACGACCGGGTGTCTCCCACCCGCATCCGACAGCTCACCTCGCAGGCAAGAGGGAGGACATCACTCATGCCCATTTTCCAGTCCCGCATGCCCCGCCACCGCGCCCAGAGCTCGTTCCGTCTCGGACGCACCGCGATCCTGACGGTTGCCGGCGGCGCCCTGGCGCTCAGCAGCGTGGCCCCGGCCCAGGCCGCCCCCGCCGCAGCCCCCCAGCAGCTCGTCAACATCCAGTCCCAGTCCGGCAAGGCCGCGACCATCGCCGCCGCCGCCAAGAACCAGCTCGGCGTGGGCCAGGACTGCACCGCCCTGGTCACCAAGTCCCTGCGCGCGGCCGGGATCAACCACCACGGGTGGCCGGCCTCCTACCTGAAGCTCGGCACCCGGGTCTCCGCCGCCCAGGCCCAGCCCGGTGACCTGGTCTACTACGCCAACGGCGGCATGGGCTTCGCCCACATCGCCGTGTACATCGGCGGCGGCAAGGCCGTCCACGGCGGCTGGAACGGCAACCAGACGGTCATCCAGACCGTCAACGTCGGCTCCGGTCCCGTGTACCTCCGCTTGCGCTGACCCCACGCACGTGAGCGGGGAGTGCGGTTCCCGGCCGTCCCGCCGGGAACCGCACTCCCGCATCCCACGAGCACGACCTCTGGACGCGGGAGTCCTCGCGGCGATGTCCACGGTGCAAATCCATCTGCGGATCACCCTTCCCAGCCAGATGCATGGCTCGTAGGCTCGACCCGGATCCGCCGGAGGATCGATCGCCAACTCGATGAGGAGTGGGACAGCATGCGCCAACTCGCGCACCGGCTCGAACGGCTGGGCACTGAAACCGCCTTCAGCGTCGCCCAGGCCGCGGCCGCCTGGACGGCGAAGGGGAACCGCGTTTACCCCTTCCACCTCGGCGACATCAACATCCCGACGGCCCCGCACATCATCGAGGCGATGGACCGGGCCATCGCCGACGGTCACACGGGCTACTGCCCCGGCCCCGGCATCCCGCAGCTGCGCGAGGCCCTCGCCGAGGACATCGGCTCGCGCCGTGGCATCGGCCTCAGCCCCGAGAACATCGTCGTGATGACGGGCGGCAAGCCCGTCATCACGAAGTTCCTGCAGACGGTCATGAATCCCGGCGACGAGGTGCTCTATCCAAATCCCGGCTTCCCGATCTACGAGTCGCAGATCGAGTATCTCGGGGGCACGGCCGTGCCGTACCGCTATCTCCCCACGGAGGACGGCTTCGCGATCGACCTCGACCAAGTGCGCGCCGCGATCACCCCAAGCACGGTCGCCATCATCTACAACGACCTGCAGAACCCCATCTCGGCCGAGTCGACGGCGGCCGAGCGCGAGGCCGTCGCGCAGCTCGCCCAGGAGCACGATCTCTGGGTGCTCTCCGACGAGGCCTACTTCGAGACGCGCTACGAGGGGGTCTCGAGCTCGATCGCGTCGCTCCCCGGCATGGCCGAGCGCACCGTCATCCTCTACACGTTCAGCAAGAAGTTCGCCATGACCGGCTCACGCCTCGGCTGCGCCGTCGCGCCACCAGAGATCGCCACGGTGTTCGGCACGCTCAACACCAACGACGAGTCGTGCACCACGCACTACGTGCAGTGGGCCGGCATCGAAGCGCTCCGCGGCCCCCAGGAACCCGTGCAGCAGACGCTCGACATCCTGCGCGAGCGCCGGGATGCCGCATGTGAGCTCGTGAACGCCATCCCCGGCATGCACGTGGCCGTACCGCAGTCGACCTTCTACCTGTTCCCCGACGTCACACGGACCATGGAGAGCATGGGCTACACGGCAGTCGGTGACTTCGCCACGGCAGCGCTGCACCAGACCGGCGTCTCCTTCTGCACTCGTGAGCACTTCGGCCGGCGCCAGCCGGACGAGGATCGGCAGTACATCCGGCTCGCCTACTCGGGCATCGACGTCGCCGACATCCGCGACGGCCTCGGCCGCCTGCGCGAGTGGATCGAGACGGCATGAGCCGGGTCGTCGTCACGGGACGCGTGCCCGATGCCGCGATCGAGAAGCTCCGCGCCGCCCACGAGGTCGAGATGTGGCCGGATCCGGAGCCGATCGGTCGCGAAAAGCTCCTGCGCCGAGTGGCCGGGGCGGATGCCGTCGTGAGCCTGCTCACCGAGCGCATCGACGCCGAGCTGCTCGACGCCGCCGGCCCGCAGCTGAAAGTGGTCGCAAACGTCGCCGTCGGCTATGACAACATCGACGTGCCCGCCTGCAGCGAACGCGACGTCGTGGCCACCAACACACCCGGCGTGCTCACGGACGCCACCGCCGACATCGCCTTCGGTCTGATCCTCATGGCGACCCGCCGGCTCGGCGAGGGGGAACGGCTCATCCGCTCCGGCCAGGACTGGAAGTGGGGCATGTTCTTCCTGCTCGGCAGCGGCCTGCAGGGCAAGACCCTCGGCGTCGTCGGCATGGGCGGCATCGGTCAGGCGACCGCGCGCCGGGCCAAGGCCTTCGGCATGGAGATCGTCTACCAGTCGCGCAGCGAGATCGATCCCCGGATCGCCGCCGAGCTGGGCGCCCGGCGCGTAGATCTCGACGAGCTGCTGGCCGTCTCCGACGTCGTGTCGTTGCACTGCCCCTACGGGCCCGCCACGCACCATCTGATCGGCGCCGAGCAGCTGGCGGCGATGAAGGACTCGGCGTACCTCGTCAACACCGCGCGAGGGCCGATCGTCGACGAAGCGGCGCTCGCGGCCGCGCTGCGCGAGGGCCGGATCGCGGGTGCCGGGCTGGACGTCTTCGAGCACGAGCCGCAGGTGCATCCCGAGCTGCTGGAGCTCGACAACGTGGTGCTGGTGCCGCACCTGGGCTCCGCCACCGTGGAGACGCGCACCGCGATGGCGGTGCTCGCCGCCGAGAACGTGCTCGCCGTGCTGGCCGGGGAACGGCCGCCGACACCGATCAAGTAGTAGCTGGACTGTCGGTTCCACCTCGAGCGGCGCGGGATTCCGGGGCCACGTCCCCGGCAGGACGGCCGCGGCGGTGACTCCGGCGACCACCCCTCACGAGGTGCCGCGGAGCCATTCCTCGAACCGGGTCGGGGCGGTCGTGAAGTCGCCGCGGGGCAGGAGGCCTCCGTTGCCCAGCGCCGTGAAGGACACCGGCACCCGGAGGACCTTCCCGTGACCACCTCGGCGCTGTTCGATCACACGGGCCAGCTCCGCCATGTCGCGGACCTCAGGCCCCACAATGACGGCGTCGTCGGAGGTCATCGTGCCGCCGGACTCCAGGGCACGGTCGGCGACGAATGCGGCGGCCTCGTCGGCGGCCAGCGGCCGGGAGCGCATTCCCGGCACCGCGGAGAACGGGCCGATGCGCATCTGCGACAGCAGGGTCTCGGCCAGTTCGTACCACTGCGCCGAGGCCACGAACGTGACCGGGACGGGCCCGGCACGGTAGGTCTGCTCCTGCGCGGCCTTGCCCGCGTAGTAGCCCATCCACCGGTGCACCTGGGGCTCCCGGGCGTTGAGGATCGTGACGCACACAATCCGGGACACCCCTGCCCGCTGTGCCGCCGCCACCACGTTGCGTGCGGTGGTGGTGAAGAAGTCGACGGCGCGCTTGCGGGACAGCGTCGCCAGGTGGAGGCAGTCCACCACGGTGGAGACCCCCTCGAACGCGGCGTCCAGGCCTCCACCGGAGTAGACGTCGACGCCCTGCCCACGAGACACCTCGACGACGTCGACGCCGCGCTCGCGCAAATGTGTCACCACCCGTGCGCCCAGCTGCCCGGTCGCCCCCAGGACCGCCACCTTCCGACGCCCGCCCTCGCCCGTGCGCTCCATGGCCCATCGTCCTCTTCCCGCCGTCCGCGCCTCGGTGCTGCTGGCCTCGATTCTCCTCTCCGGCCGGTCCTGCCGCGACTGACACTTTTCACACTGTCGTCGACTTCCTGCCATGGGGCTGGAAGCATGGACCCATGATCAGCAACGTGGCCGTCATCGTGTTCGACGAGGTCTCCCCCTTCGAGCTCGGGGTGGCCTGCGAAGCCTGGGCGATCGACCGCTCGGGCGACGGCCTGCCCGTCATGGACTTCGCCGTGTGCAGCCCCGACGGGCGACCGGTCCGCACGATCGCCGGCTTCGACGTGGCGGTCCAGCACGGCCTCGACCGGGTGGCCGCCGCGGATCTCGTGGTCCTCCCGGCCATGTCCCGGGACATCCCGGTCCCGGCCGAGGTGATCCACGCGCTGCGCGCGGCCCACGACCGTGGCGCCCGGCTCCTGTCCATCTGCTCGGGCGCCTTCGTCCTGGGTGTCGCCGGACTGCTCGACGGCCGCCGCTGCACCACCCACTGGATGCACACCGCGGAGCTGGCCGAGCGGTTCCCCGCCGCCCACGTGGTGCCCGAGGTCCTCTACGTGGAGGACGGCAGCATCCTCACCAGCGCCGGCACCGCCGCGGGTCTCGACGCCTGCCTCCACCTGTGGCGCCAGGAGTTCGGCTCGGCGGCGGCCAACACCGTGGCACGGCGCATGGTGGTGCCACCGCAGCGCCAGGGCGGTCAGGCCCAGTTCATCAAGGACCCGGTCCCTGAGCGCCGGGCCGAGACGCTGGACCCGCTGCTCACCTGGATCGTGGGACACCTCGACGAGCCGCTCGACGTCGACGCCCTGGCCCGGCGCGCCGCGATGTCCCCGCGCACCTTCGCCCGCCGCTTCCGCGACGAGACCGGCACCACCCCGCACGCCTGGATCACCGCACGGCGTCTGCACCGGGCCGAGCAGCTCCTCGAGGAGACCGACCTGCCCGTCGAGCGCATCGCCGCGGACGTGGGCTTCGGCAACGCGGCCACGCTGCGCCACCACTTCACCCGGATCCGCCGGCTCAGCCCCCAGCAATACCGCCGACGCTTCGCGACGACCTCCTGAGCACCGCCTCCTGAGTACCTCGGCCGCGAGAGCGCGTCTGAGATGCTCAGTCATGGTCATGGTCATGGTCATGGTCATGGTCATGGTCGCGAGCAAGCGTTCCGCTCATCCAGGACTCCGCGACAAGGCGCCGACAGACTTGGCAGAAAACGACCGGAGGTAGTCATTTCTGCCACTCGTGCGACAGGTTCCAGGCGACGAGGCTTGTCAGCGTGAGAGTGAGCCGGATCAGCCGGCACACCGCAGGCAAGGAGCTCATCATGATCTCGTTCGTGTTCCTGGTGCTGGCCGCAGCCGCTGTGCTGTCGGTGTACACAGTGATCGGTCGCCTGGCCGCACCCCCGGAGGAGCGGGTGCCGTGGCGCCACCTCGGCTGGGACGGCTGGGCCCACACGCTACGACGCAGCCTGGCCTTCCTGGGCGACGTGGCCCCGCGCATGGGCGCCGGTCACCCGGCGAGTCCGTCTAACGGCGTCGCCCCGTCGTCTGGCCGGCAGGCCGCCGTGGCTGACGACATCCCGAGGAACGTACGGCCCCTGCCCGGGCCCGCAACCTGCTCGTGAAGTGCGACTGGGAGGTGTCCTCGTCCGGCAGGCAGGTTCAGCGCCTCCTGCCGGACGAGGGCATTACCCCGACAGGCGCTACAACAACCGGCCGCAGAACACCGTGGGCAGGGGCGTGAATCCTCCGGCCGCGTAGGCGGCACGGACTGATGAGCCTCAGGGAGTCCAGCCGAGGACCGCTTCCCCGAACGTCATGACACCGAACCACGTCGCGACGGCCACCACGGGGACCAGCAGCACCAGATAGGACCGGCGCTGCACCAGCCGCACCCCGACGTAGGTCAGGAGCACCCACCACACGCCCAGGAGCACGATGGCCCACAGCGGAGCCATCAGACCGCTGGCCATGTAGAAGAACCCGACCACCAGCTGGGCCAGGGCCGCGATCACCACCGCCACCACGAACAACGGCGTCGTCGTTCTCATGCCTAAACTGTGCGCTTCGGAACAGGCACCGGCAAGAGGGGAACCGCCTCCCCCGCAAAGCCGCCGACATTTGACGTGGGTGAGACCGGATCGAGTGGATCTCCACGCCAGAGCTCACGAAGGCTGGAAGGGCGCCTCGTCACCCGCGCCGTGCTGCGTGCCCGTCCGCCGCCCTGTCACTCATGACAGTCCGGCGTTGAGCAGCGCCGTCAGGACGTCCGGACCGTGGCTGACGAGGGCTGCACCGGCACCGATGAGCAGCCCGAGGCCCCACAGTCCGCGCCGGCGTTGCGCGCGACTCACGGAGGACCGGAGTTCGGCGAAGCGCTCCTGCAGCGCGACCGGGTCCTCGGGCGGCGCGGGATGGTGGTGCCACGTCCCCGGAACCACGGCTGCGGCAGCGATCCGGGCGACCCGCTCAGGAGCCAGGGCGGGACGACGACGCTTCAGCCAGCGCAGCAGCTCACGATCGGTGACAACTTTGACGTCGGCGGGACGCTGTTTGATCGTCAGCTTTCCCGGTTCGATCAGCACCAGCACCGGGGTGACCGACACCGGCTCCCCCACCGCCGCGCTCAGCCGCTTCGCAGCTCGGGCCGCCTCATGCCGGGCGTGGGGCAGGTAGTGCTGCTTGTGCCCGTCGATCAGTATCGCGCGCTCGCCGATCCAGACATTTCTGCCCGCGTGGTTCTTCGTGTTGAGCGTGAACACGCCTGCCGGACCGATCAGCACGTGGTCGATGTCCGACACCCCGGCGCCGACCGGAACGGCGTGGAGCACCGTCCACTCCGGACCCAGGCGGTCGAGGATTTGCCCAACCGCGATCTCCCCCAGCGCCCCCTGGAACCAGGGCCGGCTGTCGGCGCTGAGCGGGTTGGCTCCGACCAGACGTCGCCACCACGACCGGGGCGGATCTCCGTCATGGATCCGCAGCGTCTCGGCCATCACCGCCTGCCCGGCTCGTCGGTTCGCCAGACTCGACTCCGGCGTCGGAGCCCGCGCCTCCGCCGGCGGCCCGAGCAGCCGGAAGGCGGCGAATCCCGTGGTGCGGATGGGCGGCGGGGGTACAGAGTCGGCGGAGGGCGGCATGGTCGTCAGCTTTCGAACAGGGGCGGAGCGGACGTCTCGCTGACGATCAGCGAAGGCACCGCTTCGACGAAAGGGTTCACTTTTGCACAGAGTATGCCGGTGCGGCAGCCACCCGCCCCTGACGCCGCCGGCCGGACATCCCCCGTCACACAGCCCGTGCGGTGAAGGGTCGTGGCTAGGCTGACGCTGGTCTTTTCCGAACACGTGGGGGCGTGGACATGATGCGATTTCTTGGCCGACTCGGCAGTGCAGCGGCGGTGGCAGCTCTGACGGTGGGGTTCGTGGCGCCGACGGCAGTCGCCGGCGGGACGACGACGACCTACGACATCGACTCGGCGTGGAGTCCGACGGTGGTGGTGAACAAGCACCGACCGCTGGACCCGCCCAGTTATGTACCGAAACCCCTGACCCGGATCAAGACGGAGCAGCTGCGCAACGAGGCCGCCCTGGCCTACCAGCAGATGGTCAAGGCGGCCAAGGCGGACCGGGTGAACATCGTGGCCATCAGTGGGTACCGCTCCTACGACCACCAGGCCAGTCTCTACGACAGCTACGTGCAGCAGTACGGGCAGGAGACCGCTGACACCATCGCCGCCCGGCCCGGGCACAGCGAGCACCAGACCGGGCTGGCCATGGACGTGGGCAACTCCTCCGGGGCGTGCGCGCTGCAGGACTGCTTCGAGGGCACCCCGGTCGGGGCCTGGGTCGCCGAGCACGCATACGAGTACGGGTTCATCATCCGCTACCCCAAGGACGAGCAGGACGTCACCGGGTACAAGTACGAACCGTGGCACCTGCGCTACGTCGGTCCGGAACTCGCGGACGAGATGCGGCTGAAGGCCGAGCAGACTGCCTGGAAGGGCCCGAAGCTGGACACCGACACCATGGAGGAGTTCTTCGGCCTCGCGCCGGCCCCGGACTACCTGTACTGAGCCTGCTGCCGCAGAACTGGGGACACGAGCCTTCCCGGTGATTGCAGATGCATCCATAGGCTGGAGGAGAACTGACGCTTTCCTGACAAGACTCCCGTGGCCCCCTCCCCCGTTTCTCTCCGCCTGGGCGCCTCCGCGCTCGTCCTCCTGCTCCTGGCCGGCTGCGGCGGGCCGGCGGTCTCCAGCGGCACGACGTCGTCGTCGAACGCCGCCTCCACCGAGACCTCCGCCGCCCCGGAACTGCGCGGCGAGCGCGCCGTGGTGGAGCGGGTGATCGACGGCGACACCGTCGACGTCCAGCGGGACGGCGAGGTGATGCGGGTGCGGCTGCTCAACATCGACACCCCGGAGACCAAGGACCCGAACGAGGTCGTCGAGTGCCTCGGCCCGGAGGCGACCGCCCTGCTGGAGGAGCTCCTGCCGCCGGGCACCGTGGTGGGCCTGGAGTACGACCAGGAGCGCACCGACCGCTACGACCGCACCCTGGCCGGGGTCTTCCTGGAGGACGGCACGCTGGTCAACGCCGAGATCGCCCGCCAGGGCCTGGGCGCACCGCTCTACATCGCGCCGAACGGCCGGTTCCTGCCGCCCGTCGAGGAGGCCTTCGCCGAGGCCGAGGCGCAGCAGACCGGCCTGCTCGACCCGACCCAGGGCTGCACCATCCCTGCGCAGGTGCAGCAGGCGACGAGCGCGCTCGCCGACGCCGCGCCGGCGGACCTCGCCGATGCGGCCGGGGAGGTCGCGGCCGCCGTCGCGTTCCTGGAGGCCCTCGACGCGGTCGACGGCGACGCGCACCCGCACGTCCGTCACCTGGTCGGACTGCCGTCGCTCACGAGCGGGATCTCGGGCGTCCGCCAGGACGTCGCGGCTCTCCAGGAGCGTGCCGCGGAGCAGCGCCGCGCGGCGGAGGCCAAGGCTGCGGAGCGCAGGGCGGCCGAGGACCAGCGCCGCCAGGCGGAAGCCGACGCGGCACGTCAGGCGGAGTCCGCCCGGCAGGCCGAGCTCGACCGCCAGGCGGAAACGGGGCGACAGGCAGCGGCCGACGCCGCGCGTCGGGCAGTCGTGCCCGCGCCAGCACCGGCTCCCGCACCGAACCGGGCGCCTGCTCCCGCTCCCGCTCCCGTCCCGAGACCCGCTCCGGCTCCCGCCCCTGCGCCGAAGCCCGCCCCGAACCCGGGCGCCAACATCGTCAATCAGGCCCCGTCCGGCTACTACGCGGACATCCCCGGCTACACCGGGCCGCGCTGCTACGCCCCGGGCGGGAAGTTCTTCAAGCCCTGCTGATCCCCTGGCTGCAGGTCGCAGGACACCCCAATCGCCAGTCGGTCTCCGCCCGAACCGCATCCATGGTTCAGCGGAACCTTGCCGTGTTGTCGTCAGCTTCGACCTGGCAGTCGAGAATGGCCGCTTTGCCGTGGATAGGGCCGAAGGCCCAGTGATTGCGTCACCTCCCGAGGTGAGCAGTCCAGAACGGGTCCTCCGACCAACCGTCGAACATGCCCATCGCGGGGAGCGGTACCCGTGTGTGCTGCTCGAGCAACTGAACAAGCCGCTGCGCCCAGGTGCTGCGCGGCGACACCGTCGAGAGGACGGTCTGGAGTGACACGAGCACCGGGTAGAGGCGGTGGCGCCGCGCGTCGACTTCGTCCAGGACTGTGCGATCGACCAGCCAGGTGATCGAGGCATCGGCAGGTATCGCGGGGTAGACACCGAGGCCCACGTTCCACAGCCGTCCATGGTGAGCGCACACGTTGCGGACGCGCACATAGGTCTTCAACCACGAGGTCAGGACCGCCTCGTTCAGACCGAGCGAACGGGCGATGGCCGTCCTGGCGCTGCGGGGGGAGATGTTCGAGTACAGGTGGCTCAGCTGCCCGATCGTCAGCATCTCGACCATCACCCAGGACGGCGGCAGCTCAGGGAATCCGTAGGTGATGAGATAGTGCTCCAGCGCCGAAGGATAGGTCATGGCGTCCCCGGCCGGCTCTGGCTGTCGCCGTAGTTGCTGAGCGCATTCGTCGCGAATCTCGCTGAGCAGGCGGTCATGCTTTGAACGACTGGTGAAGTGCATGGGATCGACGTACCAGTGGGGGCCACCTGCCCTCTCGGACATGATGTCGGTCAGGCCGGCACGCACTGCGACCTCCACCCGTTCCAGGGCGTCGAGTACCAAGAGGCGCAGTTGTCGGTCGAACACGTACAGGTCGAGGATGTCGTCAAAGGTCGTTCCGGGCCGAAAACGGTGCGATCCGTCGCGGAACTGAAACGGGATCGTGTACGGCGAGAGCCTGTAGTAGCCGATGTGCCGCAGATAGCGCAGGGCACGATCTGGGTCGGGTACTGCCATGCCCCTGTCCGACCACTGTTTCGCCAGTTCGGCGTGCGGCAGCGCCGGCTTGGCGTAGTGGGCGTCTCCCCGCGAGCGGGGGCTGGGCGGAATGCGGCCTCTGGACACGGAACTGATCCTAGTTCCGAACAGAAAAAATCCCCCAGGTGCGCATCGTGGAGAGGCGAGGGGGATCTAGTGCTTCCATCCTAGCTCGGGAGGACGCGACCTGGAAGGCGCAACCTCGGATTGTCCGGAGGTGGGGGCCGGTGTCGGTGTCGGAACTCAGGATCACCTCTCTGTCGGTCCCGTCGTCAGCGCCCCGATGGCGGTGACCAGGCGTGACCGCACTGTGAATCGGGGTCTTTCCCGCCTCTTGTACAACGTTATTCAGACAGAATTGGATAAGACGACGGGGTGACCAACGTTCCGACCACACCTCGTCCGCCCTGGACGACTTCGCCGCACGCCTCGGACGCCGCGCCTGAGCCGTCGGTGACCGGCCGGCGTCGTCGTCGCCCGGGATCCGAGCGGAGTCCGCATCGCGCTGGCCCAGGGCGTGGACCAATACCCGCCCAGGCCCCGCCCTGCCGTGTCGGACCGGCCGAGGACCCTGGGGCCTGAGACGATCGACGTCCCAGCGACCCCGAGGAGCCCACCGTGGAGAAGACAGGTCAGCCGGTCGAGGAGTACCTCGCCGGGGTCACGCCGGCGAAGCGGCGGGCGGACGCCGAGCGCCTCCTTCCCCTGTTCACCCGGGTCACCGGTCAGCCGGCGGAGATGTGGGGCACCATCGTGGGTTTCGGCCAGTACCACTACAAGTACGCGAGCGGGCACGAGGGCGACGCCCCCGCGGCGGGCTTCGCCGCCCGGAAGGCCGCGACGACGGTCTACGTGTACGACGGCGTCGACGCCCACCGGGAGAACCTGGCGCGCCTGGGCCCGCACACCACCGGAGTGGGCTGCCTCTACCTCAAGGATCTCGACGCGGTGGACCTGGACGTCCTCGAGCAGATCGTCGCCGCCTCGTACGCGAAGCTCGGCGACGGCCCGTGGACGGACCGAGCCCGGGACGGCGCCCCGGCCTGAGCGGACGCCGCCTCCACCGACACGGAGGCGACATGAGTCACGGGCCGGCGACGATCCGGGCGATCCCCTGGAGTGCACCCCTGCGGGGGCCTACGGTCAGCACACGCCTGCTCGGAACCGGCCGGACGGACACCACCACACGAGGGGACGAGACGATGCCGCTCTACCTGTCCAAGTTCAGCTACACCCCGGAGACCTGGGCGCGGTTGATCGCCCACCCGGAGGACCGTCGTCAGGCCGCCCAGGACTACATCGAATCCGTCGGCGGCAAGCTGCACGGCTTCTGGTACGCGTTCGGCGAGCACGACGGCTACAACCTGTGGGAGGCGCCCGACAACGTGTCCATGGCCGCGGTCGTCCTGGCCATCAGCGGTGGTGGAGCCCTGAGCTCCCGGGAGACCACGGTGCTCATGAGCGTCGAGGACACGCTGGAGGCCCTGCGCCGGGCCGAGCAGATCACGTACCGGCCTCCCGGGACCTGATCCCGTCTGCCAGCGGATGCCCAGAAGCAGACCGACCGCTGGATCGCTCAGCGGGACGGGGGCGGCCCGGCCGGCCCTCCCGCCATGCCGCCGCCGGTGGGCGTGGTGGTCGTGTCCACCCCGGCGGTCAGAGTGACGGTGTAGCCCTGGGCGACGCTGCCGGTGACGGCACCCAGCTGGCTGGCCCCGCCGTCGTCGCCGAAGACGTTGTCGCTCGCCAGGGTGAGCTGGGCCAGGTTGCTGACGGAGGACTCGTAGCCGGTGGTGGCATAGACGGCGTCGCAGGCGTTCTTCGGCAGGGCGACCTGCGAGGTGGAGATCGCGGTGGTGGAGTCGGTGATGGACGCCTGGTCCGGGTAGACCTCGAAGTGGATGTGCGGCCACCGGCCCGTGTAGCAGGCCGGGAAGATGCTGGTGAAGCGCACCTTCCCGTCGTCGTCGGCGATCTGCACCCCGCGCAGGTAGTTCTCCTCGGTGACGCCCTCGCTGTACATGGAGTAGCGGCCCTCCCGGTCGCAGTGCCAGACGTAGACGGCCACCCCCGCGAACGGCACCCCGCCGTCGGCGAGATCGGCGATGGTCAGCTCCAGCGTCATGGGCACGCCCTCGGCGGTCCCGCCGGCGTCCCCGAAGCTGGAGCGGAGGTCGCTGCGCACGATCCCGCTCTGCTCGAGCACGTCGGGACCGTTGGAGCCGTCCCCGGGGTAGGGCCCGGCGGTCTCGTCAGGGATCTCGTCCACCGCCAGGGCCGTGGCCGAGGGCGAAGGAGACGTGGAGGCCGACGACGACGCGCTCGCGCCGCTGCCGCCCGCTCCGGCCCCGCAGGCCGCGAGCCCGAAGGC
The DNA here is from genome assembly GCF_059758435.1 of Kocuria sp. GQ42. Classification (NCBI taxonomy): domain Bacteria; kingdom Bacillati; phylum Actinomycetota; class Actinomycetes; order Micrococcales; family Micrococcaceae; genus Kocuria; species Kocuria sp. GQ42. The sequence goes on from NZ_JCAXEN010000003.1 coordinate 88,665, forward strand.
CGAGGCGCCGAGACCGAAGACCGTCAGCACCTTCCGCCGGTTCATCAGGGTGCCGATGTCGAAGCCCAGCCCCTGGTCGACCACCTCCTCCTCGGGGCGCGGCAGCCGGCGGCCCTCGTAGCTGAGCGCCGTCTCGTGCGGGGTGCTGCGGTCCATGGGTCCTCCATCGGTACGGGTCGTTGTCGGCCTCCACGCTAGGAACGGGTGCTGTGCCGCGGCTGAGCCGGGACACAGCACCGCTTGTGCGAATTCATGGGCCGGTGCGGGCGCCCGTCCGGTGGGACGGGCACCGGCGGCAGTCCGCCGGCGACACGCAGCCGCGGCGAGCAACGATCCGGTCTCGCCCGGACAGCCCCGCCGCACCGGGGTCCTACCGTGGGAGCACCCGGCCCGTCGCTCCCCCGGGGTGCCCGGGCCCCCGCCACGCGGACACCGCACGGAGGACCATCATGCAGACACTGGGCCGCGCCGAGGACTCCATCCACGTCGAGGCGCCGCCGCGGACGGTCTACGACCTCGTCGCCGACGTCACCCGCACCCCCGAGTACAGTCCCGAGGTCGACGAGGTCGTCTGGCTCGACGACGGCGGACCCCGCGTCGGCGCACGCTTCCGGGCCCGCAACCGGGTGCCGCCCGACTCCCGGTTCCCGTGGCACAACACGCCGATCGTCATGGCCGCCGAGCCCGGCCGGGAGTTCGCCTTCGCCCGCACCGAGCGCTTCGCCGGCACCCTCGTGTGGCGCTACCGGTTCGAGCCGGAGGGCGCCGGCACCCGGGTGACGGAGTCCTACGAGATCGCCCGCCCGGTCGGCCGCATCGGCTGGTTCATCATCGGCACCCTGGGCCGGGACCGGGAGCGGATGACCACGATGCGCGAAGGACTGCGGGAGAGCCTGCAGCGGCTCAAGCGCGTGGCCGAGGCCGACGCCGCGTCGTCGTCCCCCGCACCGTGACGCACGGGCCGGCCGTCGGCGACGACCGGCCCGTGCGGGGAGGGCTGCTCACCCCTGGGGAGTGCTCAGGTGCTTGAGGTGCTCGACCTTGAGCCGGCGGTAGTGGGGCATGAGCTCCGCCGCGCTGTAGGTGGCCGTGGCGGTCACCGGTGTTCCGGGATGACCGTGCGCCGCGAGGATCCGGAGCAGCGCCGCTTCGTGCTGGGTGAGGATCGTCTGGTTGAAGTAGCCGTGGTGCAGCAGGGCGGCGATCCCTCCGGCGTAGGCCCAGGTCGGGGAGCCTTCGTCCATCGGCGCCCGAGGGTCGCCCCAGTCGGCGGGCCCGCCGGTGGCGGCCAGTTCGGAGGCCAGGACGTTGTCCAGCGCCTCGGCCCGGAAGGACAGGGAGAGCTCGGCGACCTCGTCGACGATCTCGAAGCGGTCCACGCGCACCCCGGCCGGGGAGCGGGTCTCCACCAGGTTCTTGGCGTCCTGCAGGATCTCGGAGGTGGTCATCGTCGTCTCGCTTCCTGAGTGGGGGGGCGAAGCACAGTCGATCCGTTTACATCAGCCTACTGGCTACTCCGGAGTCACTATTTGGCCCCTCTGTCCCCACAAAGACCCACGCCTGGGGCGCCGCACAGGGTGCATCGCAGGCCGATCGCACGGTTCTCCCCACGATGGTCCTGGGGGTCGCCCTCGTTCGTGACGCCCCGGCAGTCCGCAGCTGAGCCCCGCCCGCGCTAGCTCAGGCGTGCCGCGGCGGCGACCGCGGCGTTGCGCACGGCCAGCCCGTGCCGCGCCGTGCCCACGCGATTCGCCAGACGGGCCAGGCGCACCGTGCGGACGGTGGGCCGGCGGCGCGCCGCGTCGTACCGGTGCAGGGCGCCGGGCACGTCGGAGGCCGCGCCCAGCGCCTCGACGAGCGCCGTGGCGTCGACGAGGGCCTCGCAGGCACCCCGGCCGAGATTGGGTGCCATGCCGTGGGCGGCGTCGCCGAGGAGCACGGTGTTCCCCCGGACGTAGGACGGCAGCGGGGGCACGTCGAGCAGCGTGCGCCGGTCGATCGAGGTGTCCCCGAGGGCGACCAGGACGCGCCGCACCTCCGGGTGCCAGTTGCCGTAGAGGCGGTGAAGAGCCTGGGCGTCGTCGCGCTCGGACGCGGCGGCGGCGAGCACGTCGGCGCGGACGCTCGCGAACCAGTTGGTGTGCTCGGCGTCGTGCGGGGTGATCCCGAAGAGCCGCGCCGGCCCCCAGGTCTCCGTGGCGCCGTCCGCCGGCCCCGGGACGGTGCCGCGGAGGGCGACCGTGCCCAGCGGCCGCGGGGCGACACCGAAGAGCGCGGCGCGGACGGGGCTGTGGACGCCGTCCGCCGCGACGACGACCTCGGCCGCGGGCAGGGCGCCGCGGTCCGTCACCGGGGCGTTCCACGCGATGACGTCCGGCGGCAGGCCCTCGGCCAGCGCCGCCAGGAGCGCGGGCCGGGGCACCAGCCGGGCCGTGCGCCCGGGGCCGAGGTGGGCGATCTCGGTGCCGTCCGGCCGGAGGAGCCGCGCACCCCGCTGCTCCACGGAGGCGGCCCGGACCTGCTCGCCCATCCCCAGCCGGTCCAGGGCCCGCATCGCCTCGGGCCACATGCCCAGCGCCGTGCCGGTGCCGGGCAGGCCCGAGGACCGCTCGAGCACCCGGACGGACCAGCCCGCGCCGAGCAGGCCGCGGGCGGTGGCCAGGCCGGCGATGCCCGCACCGATGACGACGGCCGATCCGCGCACGGCTCCTCCTGTGGTCGGCGGGTCCCGGTCCCGGGACATGACCCGGGCAGTCGAGCTGCAGGCGGCCGAGCTACAGGCGGTCGAGGAAGTTCCCGATGTTCTCCCACGTCCAGGTCTCGCAGCGCGCCGGGCCCATCTCGGTCGGCTTCCTCCGCGCCTCGGGCTCCACCCACAGGCCCAGCAGCGGCTTCTCCTCGGCCACCGCGCACCGGATCTGCCACCGCGCCGCGTCCGATTCCGGCGTGCCGCCGCCGATCAGCGCGATCACACCGTCGCTGCGGCGGATCCGCTCCCGCACGTCCTGCTTCCACTCGTCCGCGCCCGTCCCGTCCCCGGGCGGCTCCACGAACCGCGCCTGGTCCCCGGCCCGGTCCCACTGCGCGGTGAACAGGTTCCGGAACAGCTCGTCCTGCTCCGCGAACGCCAGAAATACAGTTTTCGGCGCCATTGCCGTCAACTCCCTGCAACATCGAATATTTGTCCTAGTGCAGGCACCATATGCGGTCGGCGCCGTCCGGCGGGCAGGGCCGAGCAACATCCCTTCATGAAGACCTCTGATGTCCCGCTGTGCAGTGCGCGGCCCGAATGCCCTCCGCGCGCTCTGGCCTGCTCGCGGGCGGGGTGGGAAAATGGTGCTGCACCTGCCCAGCACTGGGGAGTTCCGATGAGACACCACGGCCACGACCACCACCACTCCGGGCCCGGCGGCGGCCACGCGGAGGGGACCGATGCCGCCGCGTCCTCGCCGACCGACCCCACGTTCTACCGCTCCCCGGCCGAGGCCATCGCCGCCCCGCGGGAGAAGCTGGCGTACGTGGTCGCCTTCGACCGCGCTGCTGAGCGCCCCGACGCGCTGACCGTCGTGGACCTCGACCCGGATTCGGCCTCCTACGGCACGGTGGTCGGGTGGGAGGACATGCCCACCACCGGGGACGAGCTGCACCACTTCGGCTGGAACGCCTGCAGCAGCGCCTTCATGCACGAAGGGCACGACATGACCGGTCTGTCCCGCCGGTACCTGCTGATGCCCGGGCTGCGGTCCTCCAACGTGCACGTCGCCGACACTCACCCCGACCCCCGCGCCCCGCGGGTGATCAAGACCATCACGGCGCAGGAGCTGGCCGAGAAGGCCGGGTACTCCCGCCCGCACACCCTGCACTGCGGCCCGGACGGGGTCTACCTCTCCTGCCTGGGGGCGGCGTCCGGGGATGGCGGGCCAGGCGGGATCGCCGTGCTCGACCACGACACCTTCGACGTGGTCGGGCGGTGGGAGACCGACCGCGGCCCCCAGCACCTGGCCTACGACGCCTGGTGGCACCTGATGCACAACACCCTGGTCACCAGCGAGTGGGGCACCCCGGCGATGGTGGAGAACGGCGTGGTCGCCGAGCAGCTGCTCAACCAGGAGTACGGCCACGCCCTGCACTTCTGGGACCTCGCCGCCGGCAAGCACCTGCAGCGCGTGGAGCTGGGGCCCGAGCACCAGATGGCCCTCGAGCTGCGACCGGCGCACGATCCGGAGGCGACCTGGGGGCTGGTGGACACGGCGATCTCCACGCAGGACCTCTCGGCCTCGATCTTCCACTGGCACCGCACCGGCACCGGGGAGTGGACGGCGGAGAAGGTCGTCTCCATCCCGGCCGAACCCCTCGACGCGGACAAGTTGCCGGAGTTGCTGCGCCCGTTCGGGGCGGTGCCGCCGCTGGTCACCGACATCTCCCTGTCCGTGGACGACCGCTGGCTCTACGTCTCCTGCTGGGGCACCGGGGAGCTCAAGCAGTACGACGTCTCCGATCCGGCCCACCCGCGCGAGACCGGATCGGTCCGTCTGGGCGGGATCGGGGACCGCGCCGCCCACCCCTCCGCCCCGGGCACATGGCTCGGCGGAGGCCCGCAGATGGTGGAGACCAGCCGCGACGGCCAGCGGGTCTACGTGACCAACTCCCTCTACGGGGCCTGGGACGACCAGTTCTACCCCCACGGGATCGGGGCCTGGATGGCCAAGATCGACGCCGACACCGACACCGGCGGTCTGTCGATCGACGAGGACTTCTTCCTCTCCCAGGAGGACTTCCGCGGTCTGCGCGTCCACCAGATCCGGCTGCAGGGCGGGGACGCGTCCTCCGACTCCTACTGCTACCGCACCTGACCCACGCGCTCGGCACCGGCACCATCGCTCGGAGGCCAGCCCGCGCCGGACGGATCCGGAGGAGGACGGAGGACCGGCATGGACGAGCTGGAGCGGATCGCCGCGGCGTTCCCCGGGCTGACGTGGTCGAGGGCGCGGCGGATCACCGAGGGCTGGGACCACGTCGTCGTCGTCCTGGACGAGGCCCTCGTGTTCCGCTTCCCGCAGGAGGCGCCCTACGCGCAGGCGCTCGGCCGGGAGGTCGCGGTCCTGGACCACCTCGCCCCGCGACTGCCGGTGCGGATCCCGCGCTACGACCGCGTGGCGCCGGACGGCTCGTTCGCCGGGTACCCGCTCCTGCCCGGCCGCACGCTCCAGCCGGAGGTGCTGGCCTCCCTGGACGGAACGGCGCGCGACGCGCTCGTGGACCAGCTGGCCGGTTTCCTCTCGGCCCTGCACACCGCACCCGTCCCCGGCACGCCGCTGGAGCAGGTGCCGGCGTCCTTCCTGGCCGAGGACCAGGACGACGTCCGCAGCGCGGCCGCCGCGCACCTGCCCGCCGCGCTGACCCCGGCCGAGCTGGACGAGGTGGAACGGATCCTGACCGAGGTCGACGCGCTCCTCGCCGCCGACCTCCCGGAGGTGGTCGTCCACAACGACGTCTACAGCCGGCACCTGCTCTGGGACGACGACGACGCCCGGCTCGGCGTGATCGACTTCAGCGACATGTGCCGCGGTGACCCGGCCGTGGACTTCGCGGAGCTGCACGAGTACGGCGAGGACTTCGTCCGCGCGGTGCACGAGCGCTACACCGGGCCGAGGGACCCCGGCCTCCTCGACCGCGCCTGGACGTACCAGCGCTGGATCGGGGTGTACATGCTCACCGACCACTTCGACGTCGGCAAGACCACGTGGGATGTCGCCCGGGAGACCTTCGACCGTGTCCGGCGCGGTCGGTGAACTGGGCCCCGGCGCCGCCCCTCGGCGGTGACCGCGCGGCACCGCGCCCGTCGTCGTCCGGTGCTCCCGTGACGTCGCCCGGCGCACCGGTCGAGAATGGGAGCATGCGACGACTGACCTACTTCATCGGCGTCTCGATCGACGGCCGGATCGCCGGTCCGCACGACGAGACCGACTTCTTCCCGCTCTCCGACGCCTACGGCGCCTGGCTGGGCGAGGAGTTCCCCGAGACCCTCCCGACCCACGTCCGCACCCACCTCGGCATCGACGACGTGCCCCACCGGCACTTCGACACCGTGGTCATGGGCCGGCGCACCTACGAACCGGCCCTGGCGATCGGTGTGGTCAGTCCGTACGCGCACCTGCGCCAGTACGTCGTGTCGACCACGCAGGAGGAGCTCACCCCGGAGGTGACGGTCGTGCGCGAGAACCCGGTCGGGCTCGTGCGCTCGCTCAAGGCCGAGGACTCGCCGTTCGACGTCTGTCTCGTCGGCGGTGCGTCGCTGGCCGCGGCGGTGCTCCCGGAGATCGACCGGGTGGTCGTCAAGCTCTACCCGGTGCTCGCCGGGGCCGGGCGGCCGGCCTTCGACGCTGGGGAGTTCTCACCCGCCCGGTTCGACCTGACGGACGTCAGCACGTTCGAGGGCGACCACGTGGTCCTGACCTGGGACCGCCGCCCGTAGGGTGGTCCGGACGGCGGGCTCTCCCTAGGGTGAGGAGCACGGCCGGCGCCACTCCGCCCAGCAACGAGGAACGACCATGACTTCCACCGCGTTCACGATCCGACCGGCGACGAGCGAGAGGTTCGACGACGTCGCCACCGTCCTGGGCCCCCGCAACCCCGACTCGGCGGTCTGCTGGTGCCTCACCTACCGGCTCCCCTCCAAGGAGAACCGCGCGCTGACCGGCCGGGAACGGGCGCAGAGGGTCCAGGAGCTGTGCGCCCGGCCGATCCCACCGGGCGTCCTCGCCTACGACGGCGGGGCGGTGGTCGGCTGGTGCGGCGTGGCCCCGCGGGCCGAGCTGCACTCCTTCGCCCACAGCAGGCGCATCCCCCACGTCGACGACCTCCCGGTCTGGGCCGTGTGGTGCTTCCGGGTGCGCGGCGGGCAACGGGGCCGGGGTGTGGCCCAGGCTCTGCTCGAGGGCGCCGTGGAGCACGCCCGCGGCCACGGCGCGCCGGCCGTCGAGGGCTACCCGGTGGACAACGGGGACAAAAAGGTCGACACCACGATGGCCTATGTCGGCACCCGCGCCATGTTCGAGCGCGCCGGCTTCACCAAGGCCGCCGACACCACCTCGGTCCTCAACGGATTCCCGCGCGTGCTCATGCGGCTGCCGCTGCACTGAGACTGGACCGCCCCCGTCAGCGCCCCGGGGGTCCGTGGAACTGCAGCCGGTGTCCGTCCGGCGCGTCGACCGTGGCGTAGGTCCCCCACGGCTCGCTGACCGGATCGGACACCGTGGCACCCCTGGAGCGCAGCTCCGCCACGGTCGCCGCGACGTCGTCGGCGGTGAAGGTCAGGTAGGCGCCCTCGCCGGGGTTCTTGCCGGAAGCGGAGGCCGCCGACAGGACGATCGACGTCTGCGCACCGCGGGGCCTGACCTCGATCCAGCGAGCGCCCCCGCCCATGTCTGCGTCCGTCACGACATCGAACCCCAGGGTGTCCCGGTAGAACGCCAGGGCCTCGTCCTGGTCGCCCACGTACAGCACCGCTGCCGCCACGTTCGTGATCATGCGTTCCTCCCGATACCGTCTGCCAGCCCTGGCCGGGTGAGGCCGAGCGACCCCGCCCCTCCATGATGACCGCACTCAGCTCACCCGTGCTCCGGGGCCGCGGGTGTGACGGCCCGGCCACGGCGGCCGGGTGACCCCCGGTGGCCGGCGGTCCGGGCGCCCGGAGCGGACCGGACGGTGACCTGGGCCTTTGACGTCACGTTGCGCGCACAGGGGACCGCGAGGTGTGAGAGTTCCCACTCGGCCTGTGCTTTCCCAGGTCAGTCCGGATAATGGGGAAGGCTGGCCCGAGCATCGTCGCGGGGATCAGCACCCCCTTCCCCGCAACCGAAGCAGGACAGCATGACTCTGGAAAGACCACGCACCGAGGCCCCCGCGGCCGAGGACCATCCGCAGACACCGGCCGAGGAGCAGCCCGAGAAGAAGAGCCCGGCCCTGAACATCCCGGGCCTGCTCGCCGGCGCCGCCACCGCCGCGACCATGTCCGTGATCGGCGGCCACCTCAGCGTCGTCGGCACCGTCCTCGGCGCCGCACTGACCAGCATCGTCTCCGGCATCGCCATCGTGCTCTACTCGGCCTCGCTCGAGAAGAGCCGCCGGGGCCTGAAGAAGGTGAAGACCACCGTGGCCCAGCACGTGCTCGCCCGCCCCGGCCTGGACGCCTCCGAGTCGGACGGCAGCACCGCCGTGGCCGCCGGCAGCCGCTGGAGCGCCCTGCGCCCGCGCCTGAAGCCCATCCTGGTCACCACCGGCGCCGTCCTCGGCCTCGCGGTCGCGGCGATCTTCGGCATCCAGGCGCTCACCGGCACCGAGCTCTCCGGGGGCACGGGCACGATCCAGCGCACCGTGACCGGCAGCGAGTCGGTGTCCGTGCGCAGCGACGTCACCCCCGCCCCGGCCGAGGACCCGGCCGTCGGCACCGGCGAGGTGGCCCCCGCCGAGGGGACCGTCCCCGACGCGGAGGTCACCGTGGCACCGGGTGGAGTCGTTCCGGGCGAGATCGCCCCCACGGACGGAGCGGTGACCGAGGACGACACCACGACCGGCGGCACCCTCCCGGACACGAGCGGCCAGGAGTCGGAGAGCGGGCAGACCGACACCGTCCAGCCGGGCGCCGGCGCGGCCGCCGGGCAGGCCGTGCCGGGCGCCGACGCCGGGGCGGTGCCCGCGGCGCCGTAGGCGGCAGCACACCGGAGGGACCCGGGGCGGGGACGTGGACACCACGTCCCCGCCCCTTCCCGTGCCGGCTCCTTCGCTTGGGCGCCGGCCGCGCCATCTTTCGTCATGTTCGCCTGTTGCCCCTGACCAGGCGCGATGTTGGCGCGGTCCCCACGAGGTCTGGACTTAAGTCGACTGACATATGTCCCGAAAGGCACCTAACTTGGCCTCATCCCGGCTGCGGTCGCAGGCGGGAGGCGATCGACGAAGGGGATGACAGTGGCAGGGGTTCGAGAGGTTCGCGGAAATCAGGTGGCGCAGTGGCTGACGGTCGCGGCCGTCATGCTGTTCGTCGCCAACGGCGCCGTCCTGGCCCTGGGGTCCCAGGCCTACGGGTGGGCCACGCTGCTGTTCGCGGCGGCCGCGTACTTCGCGGTGTCCACCGGGATCGTGGGACGCCCCCTGCGGCAGCACTGACCCGCCGGCTCTGAGGTGCCGGTCCTGACCCACCGGCGCGGCGGCGGCCCGGCACGCCGGCCGCGCCGGGCCGTCGTCCCGGTGGCGGTTCCGGGGCGCGGGTGCCGCTGCCCGGCAGTGACGCCGCCGGAGGCCCGGAGGGACGAGGTCCGGCTGGTATCGTCCCTGAGGTCCACCCCCATGTGCACCCAGCGAGGACCACCATGTCGCGCTCCCCTGCCCCGCGGACGATCTCCGCCGACGCAGAACCTGTTCCCTCCCCGACGACCACGAACCCCGCCCCGGACCGCTCGGCCACGGCACCAGGTGCCCGGAGCCGGCCCTCCGCGGTCGACACCGGCTGGATGCTCGGCCTGTTCGGCACCGCCATCGGCGCGGGCATCCTCTTCCTCCCGATCAACGCGGGGGCCGGCGGCCTGTGGCCGCTGCTCGTGGTGACCGTCCTCATCGGACCGATGACCTACCTGTCCCACCGGGCCCTCGCACGCTTCGTCTGCGCCTCGCCGCGGAAGGGCGAGGACATCACGGTCGTGGCCCGCGACTACTTCGGGGACGGCGCCGGGCGGGTGATCACCGTCCTGTACTTCCTCGCGATCTACCCCATCGTCCTGATCTACGGGGTGGGCATCACCAACACGGTCGAGAGCCTGCTGGTCAACCAGCTGGGCCTGCCGCAGGTGCCCCGCGTGCTGCTCTCCGGGGTGCTGATCGCCCTGATGATGCTGGTCATGGTCGCCGGCCAGCGCCTCATGCTAGCGGTGACCCGGTGGCTGGTCTACCCGCTGATCCTCGCCCTGCTGGGGGTGACGGTGTACCTCGTCCCCACCTGGCAGGTGGGCGACCTCGCCGTGGTGCCGTCCGCCGGCGAGCTCACGCTGTCGGTGTGGCTGATCATCCCGGTGCTGGTGTTCGCGTTCAACCACTCCCCCGCGATCTCGCAGTTCTCCCTGGCGATGCAGCGCGAGCACGGGCCGGGCGCGCCCGCGGCGGCGTCCCGCGTGCTGCGCCGCACCACGGTCCTGCTGGTGCTGTTCACCATGGGCTTCGTCTGGTCCTGCGTCCTGTCCCTGGGCACCACCGGGCTGCAGGAGGCCCGGGAGGCCAACCTCCCGGTGCTCTCCCACCTGGCCAACGTGCAGGACAACCCCTGGATCGGCTACCTCGGCCCCGCCGTGGCGATCGTGGCGATCGTCTCCTCGTTCTTCGGCCACTACCTGGGCGCCAGCGAGGGCGCGGCCGGCATCGTGCGCAGCATGCTCCCCGCCCGGATCCGGCAGCCGCAGGACCGGACGCTGCGCCGGGGGATCGCGGTCTTCATCTTCCTCACCACGTGGGCGGCCGCGGTGCTCAACCCGAGCATCCTGTCCCTCATCGAGTCCCTGGCCGGACCCGTCATCGCCGTGATCCTGTACCTCATGCCGATGTACGCCGTGCGCCGGATCCCGGCGCTGGCGCCCTACCGGGGGCAGCTCTCCAATGTGTTCGTGACCGTCGCCGGGCTCGTGGCCATCAGCGGCATCCTCTTCACCCTCGTCCGCTGAGTCCCCGGCCCCGGACGGGACCTCCCCGATAGACTGGGGACCGCACACCGACCCGGTTCGAGACCGGTGCTACCGCCGGAGGAACATGGCCCGCAACCCCACTGCCGCCGATGTCGCGCGCGAGGCCGGGGTCTCCCGGAGCGCGGTCTCGATGGTCCTCAACAACAACGCCGACGGCAACGTCTCGCCCACCGCCCAGCAGCGGATCCGGGAGGCCGTGCAGCGGCTGGGCTACGTGCCGAACGCGGTGGCGGTCGCCCTGCAGAGCCAGCGCACCAACACCATCGGCGTGATCACCGACGAGATCGTGACCAGTCCCTTCGCCGGCCGGATCATCAGCGGCGCCGGTTCCGTCGCCCGCCCGGCGGGCTACGTGCTGACCGTGGCCGACACGGAGGGGGTGCCGGGGCGCGACCTCGAGCTCGCCGAGGCCCTGATCCACCGGCACGTCGACGGGCTGGTCTACGCCACGGGCGGCCTCGTGGAGCTGGACCCCCCCGAGCCGCTGCTGCACCGCCCCGCGGTGCTCGCCAACTGCTACGACCCGCAGGAACGGCTCGCCGCGGTGATCCCGGACGAGGTGACCGGGATGCGCCGCGCCACGGAGCACGTGCTGGGTCTGGGGCACCGCCGGATCGCCCTGCTGACCGGCACGTCCGACTCGCCGGCCACGCCGCTGCGCCGGCAGGGCTTCGAGGCGGCCTGCGAGGAGTTCGGCCGCGAGGGCCTGCGGCTCACGGTCGAGCCGACCGGCTGGGAGATCCAGGACGGCTACCGGGCGGCGCAGCGGCTGCTCGCCCTGCCCGAGCCGCCGACGGCGGTCCTCGCGTCCAACGACCGCACCGCCACGGGCGTGCTGCTCTGCGCGGCGGCGTCCGGCCTGCGGGTCCCGGAGGACCTCTCCCTCGTGGGGGTCGACGACCAGCAGAGCGTGGCCGACCAGCTCGTCCCCGCGCTGACGACCGTCGCCCTGCCGCACCTGCGGATCGGGGCGCGCGCCGTGGAGCTGCTCCTGGAGCAGCTCCACGGCCTCGAGGTCCCGCCCGCGGTGGAGCGCATCGACTGCCCCCTGATCGTCAGGGCGTCGACGGGCCCAGCGCCCACCCGGTGACCGCGCCCGGCTCGACCGCCGCGCACCAGGTCTCGCCGTCCTGCGGATAGGCCCGGAGGGTGTGGGAGGGCCCGTCCTGCGCGTAGACCTCCACCAGGGATCCGTCGACCACGACCGTCGCCGCGCGCCCCGACCAGATCTCGCGCTCGCCGGCGGGACCGCGCAGCAGCAGGCGCACGGCGGCGTCCGGGCCCGTGGCGCGGAGCTCGGCGGCGTCCGGCAGCTCGACCGTCCCGTCCGCGGACGTCAGCTCGAGGGGCTCGCGCCGGTGCCCCGCGCACTCGGCGGCGGGTGCCGGGACGAGGACGTCGCCGTCCAGGCGGAGCTCGCGCGGCCAGGTGAGCAGACCGGCCCACCCCTCCTCGTCGCTGACCTCCTCCGGCCGCGTCTCCCACGACCAGCCCCACAGCAGGGTGCGGTCCCCCAGCGCCAGCACCTGGGGCGCGTAGAAGGCCGGCCCCGTGTCCACGGCGCCACAGGCCTCGGGGGAGAAGCGGGGGACGGCTCCCCGGGCCCGGCCCCCGTCGTCGTCGGGGTCCTCGTCCATGCGCCCGACGACGTAGCGCACGTCCTGCAGCCGGCCCGATCCGTCCTCCTGGCGCATCCACCGGGAGACGATCAGCACCCAGCGGGACACCTCGCCCTCGACCACCTCGAAGAGCTGGGGGCACTCCCAGATCGAGGCCCCGAGGTCAGCGCTGAGCACGGGGTCGTCGGAGGTCAGCCACACGCCCAGGTAGGACCAGTGCTCCAGGTCGGCGGCGTCGTAGAGCAGGATCGCCGCCCGACCGTCGGCCAGCCCCGCGCCCTGCAGGGCGTACCGCTGCCCCGCCCAGCGGAAGAGGAACGGGTCGCGCACCGCGACGACGTCGGGGTCCTCGGGCATCTCCGCCGCCGTGACGCCCTCCTGCCGCCAGGACCGCAGGTCCTCCGAGCCGGTGGCCAGCGTCACGCGAGACCGGTCGTCGCCGGCCTCGACACCGCTGTAGACCGCCACCGGGCGCCCCTCGTCGACGGTGAGCACCCCGGACCAGCAGCCGAACGCGTCGGGGCCGTGCTGCTGCGGGCGCAGGGCCACCGGCTCCTCCTGCCACGTCACCAGGTCCGGTGAGGACAGGTGCCCCCACTGGATGGCGTCGTGGCGCGCGGAGCCGGGGTTGTACTGGAAGAACACGTGCCAGGTGCCGTCGACCCGGCACAGCCCGTTGGGGTCGTTGAGCCAGCCCCGGGCCGGCCGGGGGTGGGTGCGGGGGAAGGCCCGGCCGGTGGGCAGGACGGCGGAGGCGGTGCTGGGAGAGAGGGTCATTTGCTGCTTCCTGCGGTGAGGCCCTCGCGCAGATAGCGCTGCCCGAAGACGAAGACGATGAGTGCGGGGATCATGGAGATCACGACGCCGGCCAGGACCACGGAGATGGAGCCCGTACCCAGGTTCCCCTGCAGGGACACGAGGCCCAGGGGGAGGGTGAAGTTCTGCTCCGAGATGGTCAGGATGAGTGGCCGGAAGAACTCGTTCCAGTGGTAGTTGAACGCCAGGATGCCCACGATGGCCATGCCCGGCAGGGACAGCGGCGCGTAGATGGAGAAGAAGGTCCGCCAGGGGCTCGCGCCGTCCAGGGCGGCGGCCTCCGCGAAGTCGTTCGGCAGCCCCATGAAGTACTGGCGCATCAGGAACGTGCCGAACGCGGTGGGGATGGCCGGGATGATCAGCGCCAGGAGGGTGTCGGCCAGGCCCATGCCGCGGACCAGCATGAACACGGGCACGATCGTCACCTGGACCGGGACCATCATGGTGGCCAGGACCACGCCGAACATCAGCCCGGAGCCCCGGAAGCGCATGCGGGCGAAGACGTACCCGGCCATGGCCGCCGTCAGCATCTGCCCGGCGGCGATGAGGGCGGTGACCAGCGCGCTGTTGAGGACGAGCCGCACCAGGTCGATCTGCCGGGCGACCTCGGCGTAGGCCGTGGTGTCCGGGTCGGTCGGGAAGAACTTCGGCGGGAGGTCGAAGGCCTCGCTGGGGCTGCGCAGCGACGTCGACAGGGTCCACATGACGGGTCCCAGGACCGCGACGGCGGCGACCAGCAGGAAGAGGAAGCCGGCGACGCGTCCCGGGGTGGGCAGCCCCCGGCGCCGACGACGGCGGGGCGCGGAGCCGGCCGTCCGGGACGGGGTGTGAGCGGGTGCAGACATGAGGTGGTCCTTCGTCGGTCGGGAGAGCTCACTGGTAGTGGACGTAGCGCCGGGAGAGGCGGAACTGCGCCAGGGTGACGAGCATGATGAGCACCATCAGCACGAGCCCGATGGCGGACGCCTTGCCGAACTCCAGCTGCTGGAACGCCGTCTGGTAGACGACCATCACGGCGGAGCGGGTCGAGTCCCCGGGGCCGCCGCGGGTGAGCACGTAGGGCTGGTCGAAGACCTGCAGCGCCGTGATGATCGCCGTCACGGACGCGACCAGGAGGGTCGGGCTGACCAGGGGCAGGGTCACGTTGCGGAACTTGGACCAGCCCTTGGCGCCGTCGAGGTCGGCCGCCTCGTAGAGCTCCTTGGGGATGGACGCGATCCCGCCGAGCAGGATCAGGAACGTGAAGCCGAAGTTCTGCCACACGTAGACGAGCACCACCACGAGCGAGGCCCCGGTCGTGGTGGTCAGCCAGGGCACCGCGGGCAGGCCGACATTGGTGAGGAGCCAGTTCACGACGCCGAACTGCTCGTTGAACATGTAGCGCATGAAGATCGAGACGCTGGCCGCGGAGAGGATCAGCGGGAAGAAGAACGTGGAGCGGAAGAACAGCCGCAACCAGGCCGGCATCCTCCCCTGCACCAGCACCGCCAGGGTCATCGCGAGGGACAGCTGCAGGGCCACCGCGACCACCACGAACACGATCGTGTTCAGGAAGGAGACCCGCACGGTCCGGTCCGTGACGAGCTCGGTGAAGTTGCGCAGCCCCACGAACTCGGGCGCGGAGATGATGTCCCACTGGAAGAAGGCCAGCACCACGGAGGCCAGGATGGGCAGCACCGTGAAGACGCCCATCCCGATGACGGTCGGGGCCAGGAAGACGACGGTCATCCACTTCTCGGCCCGGGAGCGGGTCCGCCGCGGCGACGGCACCGGTGCGGAGACCGTGGTGCAGGCGACGTCCGGTGCCGGTGCGATGGTGGTCATGAGTCCTCCCCGAGGATGAGAGCGAGTTCGGTGTCGAGCCGGTCGAGGGCCGAGGTCATCTGGCCGGCGCCGCCGCCCATGGCGACCGCCACGTTCTTCATGAGCGCGGACTCGACGGCGGCCTGCTGCGGCGGGGCGGGAATGGGACCGGTGCTGGGGAAGCGGTCCAGCGTGTCGTAGAAGACCTGCCAGTGCTCCGGGCCGGCCCCGCGGTAGAAGTCGGCCGTGACCATGGAGCGCCGGCTCGGCGTGGTGTTCGGGTCGGGGGTGGCCAGCTGCATCGACTCCTTGCGGGCCGTGAACTTGATCCACTCCCACGCCTGATCCTTGCGCTCCGAGGTCTTCATCAGCGCGTAGCCGGCGCCGCCGAACTGGTGCCGCTGCGTGCGCCAGCGCGGGAAGAACTGCACGTCGAAGGCCTCCGGCCCCATCCCGGCCTCGTTCAGCCCCTGCGCCCAGTACCCGCCGGCCGGGGTGGCGCCCACACGGTTGGAGGCGAACAGGCCGATCAGGGCGTTGCCGCCGCCCTCCTCGGGGCGCACGCCGAGGCCCTCCTGCACGAGCTCCCGCAGGTAGTCGAACGTCTCCGTGACCCGCTCGTCCCGGACGTTGGAGCCCGTCCACAGGTAGCCGCCGCTGCGGTCGGCGCCCGCCGGGTGGTCCCCGTAGAAGCCGTTCCACAGCCATCCGCCGCCCGGCGCCTTCTCCTCGGTGAGGAAGCTGGTGCCGTTGGCGTAGAGCCAGGGGACCACGCCGCCGAACAGGCGGTTCGTCCAGTAGTAGGGGCGGAAGGAGCCCTCGTTGGAGCGCTGCATGGCGCGCATGAGCCCCGTGAAGTCGTCCTTGGTCCAGTCGTCGGCGGGCCGCTCCGCTCCGGCCCGGCGCAGCGCCGCCGTGTTGAGGTACATGTTGGCCGCGTTGAACTCCAGCGGCAGCTGGTACAGGTTCCCCTTGTACATGAAGGCCTCGACGAGGCTGGGGTGCACGTCGCGGAAGTACTCGCCCATCGTGGCGGCGTCCCGCTGGACGAAGCTGTCGAGGGGCACCGCGAGCCGGTCGGCGAACAGCTGGGTGCCCTCCGTGGCCACGTACACCAGGTCCGGCGCCTGGCCGGCCGCGACCATGGTGAGGATCTTGGAGAAGAAGTCTCCCCAGTCCGCGCTCTGGACGGCCTGGATCCGCACCGGGATGTCCGGGTGCTCGGCCCGGAACTCGTCCACCAGCTGCTGGCGCTTCGCGGCGTCCTGGGACGTGCCCTGGATCGCCACCGTCAGGACGTCCTCCCCGCGACCGGGGATGTCGGAGGCGGTCAGGCGCGGCCACGCCCCGACGGTGGCCCCGGCCAGGGCGACGCCCCCGACCCCCAGTAGCGCGCGACGGGTCATGCTGCTCGCTGCAGTCATCCGCGTGTCCTCACTCTGCTGAACTAACACGTGTCAGGTTCCTGACACGTGTTAGGAGAGTAGGGACATCCGGGGCGAGGTGTCAAGGATCACAGTGCGGGGTCGTCACAAGACCGCATCGGGAGCCGTGAGCGACGGCGAGCGCTCAGCGCGCGAGGGCCGCCGCTCCGGGGCCGGTGAGCTCCTCCGGGCCGACCGGGCGCCCGGACACCGCCAGCAGCAGCGCGAGGACGCCGCCGCGCACCTCCGGGCCGGTTCCGGTGTCGAGGTCGGCGTCGGTGGCCACGAGCCGCAGGCCCGCCGCTCGCTCCTTCCCGCCGCCGAGCTTCGTGCTGGTCCGCAGCTGGTGGCGCAGGGCCTCGGCGACCGGCCCGGCCGGACGGTCCCGGGTGAGCGAGAGCGGGCGCCGGATGTCCTCCCCGTGCACGAACGCCTCCACCAGCCGGGTGGCCGGCGCCGCCGGCGCGCTCGTGGTGCGGGCGCTCACCGCACGGAACGCGGCCAGGGTGTCCCGCGGGTCCGCTCGGCGCTCCCGCGCGACGCCGCGGGCGTTGCAGCGGTCGAAGTCGAAGCGGGCGGCCGCGAGGCGGCGGAGGAAGCCCAGGCGCGTGGTCCGCGCGTCGTCGACGAGGTGGGCCAGGACGTCGTGGACGTCCCAGCCCGGGCACAGCGAGGGGGTCGCCCACTGCTGCGCCGGGAGGTCCTCCAGGTCCCGGATCAGCGCCCGGCGCTCGGCGTGGACCACGGGCCAGATCTCGGTCATGGGGACTCCTCGGTGCTCGGGCGCCCGGCGTGCTCGGGGCGGTGGGTCAGGGGCGCACCCGCACCCGGGCCAGTTCCCGGGTCAGGCGCAGGTCCCAGCCGGTGCCGAGGACGACGACGAGCAGTGCCGCGGTGAGGGGCTCCGGCTGCTGCAGCACCACCGCCAGGGCGACCAGTGCCGCGGTGAGCACGGCGGTCGCGGTGCGCGTCATGGTCCGGGTGGTCGTCTGCGTCATCGGTTCTCCCTGGGTGGTCTCGGGCGTGCTCCGGGGCCGAGCCTGGCACGGCAGGCTGTGCCGGAGCTGTCACCGCGACCGGCGGCGCCTGGGCGTCCGTCCGGGCCCCGGCGGCGGGACCGCCGTCGTCCCCGGCTAGCGGACGTGCTCCCGCAGGAAGGCGACCGCGCGCTCCCAGGCCGCGGCCGCGGCGTCGGGGCGGTGGTTCGCCCGGTTCCGGTCGTTGTGGAAGGCGTGCGGGGCGTCGTAGTAGTGGAACTCGACCACGGGTGCGGAGGACTCGCGGCGGAGCTGCTCCTCGAGCGCCTGCGCCTTCTCGACCGGGTAGGACGAGTCCTCCCGGCCGTAGTGGCCCTGCACCGCGGCGCGCACCCCGTGGCAGGCGTCGGGCACGCCCTGGCCGACGCCGTAGAACGGCACCGCGGCGCCGATCCGCTCGCCCTGGTCGGCGGCGAGGGCCAGGACGAACCCGCCGCCCATGCAGAAGCCGATCGCCCCCGCCGTGGAGCTGGTGACCGCCTCGTGGCCGAGCAGGAAGTCGACGGAGCCGGCGAGCAGCCGCACGCCCTCCTCCTCGGGCAGCCGGGACATCATCTCGGCGGCCTCCTCGCCGTCGTGGGTGATGGACCCGCCGTAGAGGTCGGGGGCCAGGGCCACGAAGCCCTCGGCGGCGAGCCGGTCCGCCACGTCCCGGATGTGGTCGGTGAGCCCCCACCACTCCTGGATCACGAGCACGCCGGGACCGCGGCCGGCGGCCGGCAGCGCCAGGTAGCCGTGGGCCCGGCCCCCGGCCGAGGGGAAGGTGACGTTCTGGTGCGGGGTGGTCTCCACTGCGGTGCTCCTTCGGATCGGGGCTGCGTCGGGCCAGTGTAGGCAGGAGTGTGGACAGGCGATTCCCCATCACAGGGCAGGTGCGGGATCCTCCGAGGCATTTGCTTTCGTACACTTCAGTGTGGGCCGGGTGACGGCCCGATCCAGCACAGAAGCCAGGAACCATGCACCAGCCCGGTGGCACCACGCCGCAGCGGGGAGCGTCGCCCCGGACCCGCGACGAGCACGCCGCCGCCGCGCGCCTCCCGCGGTCCCCGAGCGGGCGGACGCCGCAGTGGGTGCTCGAGGAGACGCTGGAGCAGCAGCGCGAGGCCCTGCTGGGCCCGGGCGCGCGCCGGCGCCGGGACCGGCGCGCCGCCCGGGCGGCCAGGGGATCCGCCCGCCGCTGGGCGAGGGCGCCGCGCAGGCGCAGCACGGCGTGGCGGGCGACCCCGGCCGTGGGCGTCGTGGTGCTGCTGATGCTCTGGTTCACGCCCGGGCTCCTCCAGGACTACGCGCTGCCGGTCATCCGCCCCTACCTGCCGAACGCGTCGGCGCCCCCGCCCGGGGTCGGGGCAGCACCGGCGCCGCTGGGGGCGCCCCCGGTGGTCGAGGACGTCGGGGGCCACCGCTTCATGGACTCCCCGGACCCCGCCCAGCCGATGGTCGCCTACGACCCGTGCCGTCCGGTGCACTACGTCGTGCGCCCGGACGGCGCCCCGCCGGGCGGCCGGCAGCTCGTCGAGGAGGCGGTCGCCGAGATCTCCGCGGCCACCGGTCTGCGGTTCGTCCCCGCGGGGACGACGACGGAGGCGCCCGCCGAGCAGCGCGCGCCCTATCAGCCGGACCGGTACGGCCGGCAGTGGGCGCCCGTGCTCATCGCGTGGTCCGACGAGACCGAGGTGCCGGGGCTGGCCGGCAACGTGGTGGGCCTCGGCGGCAGCACGGCCCGGCAGGCGCCCGGGGGGCCGTTCGCCTACGTCACCGGTCAGGTCGCCCTCGACGCCCCCGGTCTGGCGCCGGTGCTGGAGCACCCGGACGGAGCGGCCCACGTCCGCGCGACCGTCATCCACGAGCTGGCGCACGTGGTGGGGCTCGCCCACGTCGACGACCCCACCCAGATGATGCACCCGGCGGGCGGGGCCACGGTGCTCTCGGCCGGGGACCGGGCCGGCCTGGCGAAGCTGGGCGCCGGGCCGTGCGTGCCGCGGCTCTGACCCGGACCGCGCCGGCGTGCCGCCCGCCGTGCCCGGATCCGGAGCGGAGCCGCAGGTCGGAGCGCGGTGGGCGGACGCCCGGTGGGTGAACGAGCGGCGCGGCGTCGTTCGCCGACATGTTCCCCGGATGCCACCGGCCGGCCACGCCCCGGTCCTACGCTCGGCGCATGCGCAGAGTCCCAGCAGCAGCCGCCGCACTGGCCGCGGCCGTCCTCCTCACCTCCACGCCGGGGGCGCTCGCCCACAGCGGCGATCCGGGCCGCGGGCCCGCCGGCGCGCCCGTGCTCGAGCAGCGCGCCACCCTCTCCGCCGACCACCTCGCCGAGGGCCCGCCCTCCGGGGCGGCGGCCACGCCGGCGAACGGCCGCACCGGCCCCTTCGACGGTCAGGTGATCCCCGGCTTCTCCGCCATGGTCGACAACGGCGACGGCACGTTCTGGGCCATGCCGGACAACGGGTTCGGCAACCAGGAGAACTCCGCCGACTTCCTGCTGCGGCTCTACCGCATCGCCCCGCAGTGGGAGACCGCCGAGGGCGGGAGCGGCGAGATCGAGGTCCAGGGCCACGTGTCGCTGCGGGACCCGCACCACCGCATCCCCTTCCCCGTGGTGCACGAGGACACCGAGGAGCGGCTGCTGACCGGCAACGACTTCGACGTCGAGTCCGTGGTCCGCCAGCCGGACGGCACCTTCTGGATCGGCGAGGAGTTCGGGCCCTTCCTGCTGCACGTGGACGCCGAGGGCGTGGTGCTCGAGGAGCCCGTCCCGCTGGCCGACGTCCGCGACGGCGGGACGGGCACGCTCGAGTCGCCGCAGAGCCCCTACCTCGAGGACGGGGAGCAGCCCGCCGTCGGCGCCAGCAAGGGCTTCGAAGCCATGGCGGGCTCGAGGAACGGCCGCTACCTCTACCCGATCCTGGAGGGCGCCCTCGCCGACGACGACGATCCGCGCCGCCGGCTGGTCCTGGAGTTCGACACGAGGACGCGGGAGTACACCGGCCGCACGTGGGACTACGAGACGGACACCGACGCCAACCTCGTGGGCGACGCGTTCCTGACGGGTCAGAACCGGCTCCTGGTCCTCGAGCGCGACGACCTCGACGGTCCCGCGGCGGTCACCAAGCGCGTCTACGCCGTCGACCTCCGCCGCACGGAGGACTCGGGCCACCTCGAGAAGGAGCTGGTGGCCGACCTGCTCGCCATCGACAACCCGGCCGGCATCGGCACCGGGACCTCCCCCGGCGCCTACGGCGTGGGCGAGCAGTTCTCCTTCCCCCAGCAGTCGGTCGAGGTGGTCCTGCAGCTGCGGGACGGCCGCCTGCTGGTCGGCAACGACAACAACTACCCGGGCAACGACGCCCGCGTCCCGGGAACCCCGGACGACACCGAGCTCATCGTGCTGGACCGCGAGCGCCTCGAGCCCGCGGCCGGGACGGGCCCCGAGGTGATCGGTCACCGCGGCGCCTCCGGCTACCGCCCCGAGCACACGCTGGCCTCCTACCAGCTGGCCATCACCCAGTGCGCCGACGTCATCGAACCCGACCTCGTCCCCACCAAGGACGGCGAGCTCGTGGCACGGCACGAGAACGAGATCGGCGGCACCACGGACGTCGAGGACCGCCCCGAGTTCGCCGAGCGGCGCACCACCAAGGTGGTCGACGGCGCCGAGGTCACCGGCTGGTTCACCGAGGACTTCACGCTGGCCGAGCTGCGCACCCTGCGCGCGGAGGAGCGCATCCCGGAGCTGCGCCCGGACGGCACCGCCTTCGACGGCCTGTACCCGATCCCGACGTTCGAGGAAGTCGTGGACCTCGCCCGCCGCTCGCGCACCTGCGACGGCGAGCCGGTGGGGATCGCGCCCGAGCTCAAGCACCCCACGTACTTCGACTCGATCGGCCTGTCCCTGGAGGAGAGGACGGTCGAGGTGCTCGAGGCCGACGGCTACGGCGACGAGACGGACCCGGTGGTCCTCCAGAGCTTCGAGACCGCCAACCTGCGCGAGCTCGACGGGATGACCGACGTGCGCCTCGCCCAGCTGGTCGACTGCTCGGGCGCGCCGTTCGACCTCGCCGCCGCCGGCGATCCGCGCGGCTACGCGGACCTCACGACGGCAGAGGGCCTGGCGGAGATCGCGTCCTACGCCGACATCCTCGGCGCCTGCAAGGACGTCATGATCCCGCGGGAGGCCGACGACACCCTCGGCGAGCCGACGGCCGTGATCGCCGACGCCCACGCCGCGGGTCTCGAGGTCCACGGCTGGACCTTCCGGGCGGAGAACTTCTTCCTCCCCGCCGAGCACCGCGCCGGCGCCGATCCGCGGGCGCACGGCGACCTGGCGGGGGAGATCAGGGCCTTCGTGGAGGCCGGCATGGACGGACTCTTCTCCGACCACCCGGACCTCGCGGTGGCGGCCCTCGAGGACCGGTCCTGACGACCCGTTCCGGCGCCCCGTCCTGACGACGGCGCTCCAGGGGCCGCCCGGGCCGGACCGGGCGGCCCCTGCGCGGCCCGGCCGGTCACCGGCGGCGCTCGGCCCCGTCGTCGTCGGCGGGAGCCCTGGTGCGAAGCCGGGAGAACCCGACGAGGACCGAGGCCGTCGCCGTGATCGCCAACGCGAGCACCGCGATCCAGACCGCCACGGACCCGTAGCCGCCGGCCGCCTCGTGCGGGTCCAGGAACGGATAGGGGTACCACCAGGGGTTGCCGGTGCCCTCGTCCAGCACGAACGGCGCCCGCACCAGCGTGTAGCCGGCCCACAGCACCGGATAGACCACGATCCCGCCGACCGTCCGCCACCGGATCCGGCTCCGCCCCGGGGCGAGCAGCCAGTCCAGCAGCGCGTAGACCGGGACGATCGTGTGCAGCACCTCGTTGGCCCACGGCTGCTCCAGGGCCGCCTCCTGCGGCAGAGCGCGCAGCAGCGCGTTGTAGACCACCCCGGTGGTGACGGTGTACGTCGTGGCCGCGGCGCGCAGGGCCCCGAACCACGGCGGGTCGGCGCCCCGCCGTGCGAGCAGCGACCACGCGCCGAACCCGAAAACCACGGCGTGGAACAGCGACGTCTGGATGGTGAAGTAGCTGAAGAAGTTGGCGACGTCGACCGCGATGGCCCGGTCCCCGCGCTCGATCCAGAACCGCAGGTACGCCTGCAGCCGCCCGGCCACGGCCACGACCAGGGCCAGGCCCATCAGCACGCGGGCCGCGGCGAAGCACCGTCTCATGTCTGCCTTCCTCCGGTGCCGCAATCTACCCCGAACGGCTGACCTGCGAGAATAGGGGTCCCGACACCACCGGCCGGAGCGGAGGGAACACCGTGCGCAGGTTCGAGCCACCGCAGACCCGTGCCCGGCGGACCGTGCTCGTCCCGCTCGCGGTCGCCCTGGGCGTCCTGACCGGCTGCACGCCGCAGGCCGTGGAGGCCACCTCCCCCGCCGCACGGGCGCTCGCGGCCCTGCCCGTCGAGAACGCCGGCAGCGGGGAGGACTACGACCGGCTCGCCCAGTTCGGGGACTGGGCCGATCCCGACGGCAACGGCTGCGACGCCCGCAACGACGTCCTGGCCCGGGACCTGACCGGTGACGTCCTCCACGACGACGGGTGCAGGGTCCTCTCCGGGACCCTCGAGGACCCCTACACCGGGCGGACGATCGAGTTCGTCCGCGGACCGCTGACCTCCGCCGACGTGCAGATCGACCACGTGGTGGCGCTGAAGAACGCGTGGATCTCCGGGGCCGACCGGCTCACCCGGGACGAGCGCACGGCCCTGGCCAACGACCCGCTCAACCTGCGGGCCGTGGACGGGCCGACCAACGGGGAGAAGTCCGCCTCCGACGCCGCCGGGTGGCTGCCGCCGAACGAGTCCTTCCGGTGCGAGTACGTGGCCACCCAGATCGCGGTCAAGACCCGCTACGAGCTGTTCGTGACGGCTCCCGAGCGGGACGCCATGGCGGACGTGCTGGCCGGGTGCCCGGACCAGGACGTGCCCACCGACGTCCCGCCGGCCGGGAACGCCGCCGCGGGGCCGTCACCGGCGGAGGAGGTCCACTACGCCGACTGCGCCGCGGTCCGCGCCGCGGGTGCGGCGCCCCTGCGCTCGGACCAGCCCGGCTACCGGCCGGAGCTGGACCGGGGCGGGGCTGAGGGCCTGGCCTGCGAGTGACGGCGGGAACCGAGATGCGGCGCGGCGGCGCTTTTCAAGCGCCGGTGGGTGCGGGCGGGTCCGGCGGCACAGCCCCGGGGAGCGAGGCTGGTCGGGCGGGCGCTTCCGGGGCGCGGGGGTCGGGGAACCAGATCTGGATCAGGGCCCAGCCCACCGCGGTCAGCGGCACGGCCAGCACGGCCCCGGCGATGCCGGAGAGGATCCCGCCGGCGGCCAGGGCGAGCAGCACCACCAGCGGGTGCAGGCTCAGGGCCCGGCCCAGCACCATCGGCTGGAGCACCCGGCCGTCGAGCTGGTTGATGGCCACCACCACCGCCACGACGACCAGCGCCACCACGGGGCCGTTGGCGACCAGGGCCACCAGAGCCGCGACACCCCCGATCAGGGCGGCCCCCACGATGGGGATGAAGCCGCCCAGGAAGATCAGCACCGACAGGGGCAGGGCCAGGGGCACCCCCAGCACCAGCAGGGTGGCCCCGATGACCACCGCCTCCAGCAGCGCCACCACCGCGGTGCCGCGCACATAGCCCCCCAGCACGTGCAGGGTCGTGCTGCCCGAGGTGAGGAGCTTCTCCAGGGTCTCGCCGTGGAAACGACGCAGGAAGAACGCCCAGATCCTGGACCCGTCCTGGAGGAAGAAGTAGAGGATGACGGCCACCAGCACTGTCCCGGTGACCACCTGGGTGGCCGCGGAGATGCCCAGCAGCGCCCCGGCGCCGAACTGGGGGCTGGCCATGAAGTCCACGACCGCGGTGATGGCCTCGTCCAGGGCCTGCTGGCCGACAGGCACCGGCCCGGCCACGATGAACTCCCGCAGCCGTTCCAGCCCGCCCACCGCGGAGGCCACCAGTTCGTTCCATTCGTTGCGCACCGCGAAGACCATGCCGGTGACCACCCCGCCCAGGAGCACGATCGCCGCCAGGAACACGATCCAGGTCGCCAGCGCCCCGGGCACGCCCCGCCGGTGCAAGAGGGCCACGACCGGGTGCAGCGCAGCGGCCAGGATCAGTGCGACCAGCAGCGGGATCACCAGCAGCTTGAGCTGGATCAGCCCGTAGACCACCACCGCCCCCGCGCTCAGCAGCACCAGCCCCTGCAGGGCCCGGGTGGTCGCCCTCCCCAGCGGATCCGCCCACAGGTCACGGGTGCGCGAGGCGTTGGAGTGCCGTGGACGCGTCATCGGTATCGGTCTCCCTCCGGTCATGCTGCTGACCTGGGTTCAGAATGCGCCCACCGAGCCGTGGATACCAGGACCACGGACCGTTCGAGACCCGGGTGCCCCGATGCAGCCACCGCCCCCGCACAGGTCACCGCGCCGCCCCGCCGACTCGGTGCCCGCACAGCAACGCCCTGCGCCCGCGCGCCGAGGACCGAGGACCGGCGGAGAAGGGCCGCCGGTCTCGGCGATAGCCTGGGTGCCTCGTCGAGCGAATGAGGTTTCCATGACTTCCTCCTGGTGCACCCGCAGTCCTGCCGCCGTGGCGGAAGCGCTCGAGGTGGACCCGGCCGTGGGGCTCTCGGGCGAGCAGGTCGCGGTGCGGGCGGAGCGGGAGGGCCCCAACGTCCTGGCCGGGGCGAGCCGGGCGCCGGCCTGGCGCAAGGTTCTCGCTCTGCTCTCGGATCGGATGACGATCGTGCTGGTCATCGCGGCGGTCGTCTCCGCGGTGGTCTCCCGGCAGTGGGAGACCCCGGTGGTGATCCTGGTCGTCGTGGTGTTCAACACGGTGCTCAACTATGTG
The DNA here is from genome assembly GCF_059758435.1 of Kocuria sp. GQ42. Taxonomy (NCBI): domain Bacteria; kingdom Bacillati; phylum Actinomycetota; class Actinomycetes; order Micrococcales; family Micrococcaceae; genus Kocuria; species Kocuria sp. GQ42. The sequence continues at coordinate 113,975 of NZ_JCAXEN010000003.1, forward strand.
CAGGAGGCCCGGGCCGAGAGCTCGCTGGCGGCGCTGCGGAAGATGTCGGTGAGCACTTCCAGGGTGCGCCGCGACGGGCGCGAGGCCCAGGTGGACCGGGCGGAGCTGGTGCCGGGGGACATCGTGCTGCTGGAGGCCGGGGACTCGGTGCCGGCCGACGGCCGACTCCTGGAGTCCGCCCGGCTGCAGGCCGCCGAGGCGTCCCTGACCGGGGAGGCCCAGCCGGTGGACAAGGACCCGGCCCCGCTCACCGACCCGGACGCGCCCCTGGGCGACCGGTCCAACATGGTCTTCATGAACACGGCGATCACCCGCGGTCGCGGCGTCATGGTGGTCACCGCCACCGGCATGGACACGCAGATGGGCGCGATCGCCGGCCTCCTCGGGACCGCCCAGGAAGGCCTCACTCCGCTGCAGCGCCGGATCGACCGCCTGGCCGGGTTGCTGACGATCATCGCGTTCGTGGTCGTCGGCATCGTCTTCGTGCTCGGGCTGGTGCGCGGACAGTCCTGGACCGAGCTGCTGCTCATCGCGGTGTCCCTGGCCGTGGCCACGATCCCCGAAGGCCTCACCGCCGTCGTGGCGTTCACCCTGGCGATGGGCGCCAACCGCCTGGCGAAGCGGGGCGCCATCATCAAGCAGCTCTCCGCGGTGGAGACCCTCGGCTCGACCACGCACATCGCCACGGACAAGACCGGCACCCTGACCCTCAACGAGATGACCGCGCGGCGGCTGCTCGTCGACGATCGCGCCTTCCGGATCACGGGTGAGGGCTACTCCACCGAGGGGCGGATCCTCAGCCCCGACGACACCACGGCCGGGAGCTATCCGGACGCCTACCTGGCGATGGCCCTGTGCAACGACGCCACCGTCCGCGACGGGACCCTGGTCGGGGACCCCACCGACGGCGCGCTGGTGGTGCTGGCCGAGAAGGGCGGCCTCGACGTCGACGGGGCACGCCAGAATCATCATCGTCTGGCCGAGGTGCCCTTCGACTCCGAGTACAAGTTCCAGGCCACCTTCCACGAGCAGAGCTTCCGGATCGGCGACGTCCAGGACGCCGACTACCGCATCTTCGCCAAGGGCGCCCCGGGGGTGCTGCTGGAGCGGGCGGGCTCCCTTCTCACCGCTGCAGGCCCCCGCCCCCTGAGCGCCCGGGACCGGGCCCGCATTCTGGCTCAGGTCGAGGACCTGGCCGGAGAAGGACTGCGCCCCCTGATGATCGCCGGGCGCCGCCTCGACGACGACGCACCCGGCACCAGTTCCCTCCCCGCCGACGGTGTCCGGATGCAGGACCTCGTCACGGACCTGACCCTCTACTGCCTCGTGGGCATCGTGGACCCTCCTCGCAAGGAAGCCGCCGAGGCCATCGCCGTGGCCCACGCCGCCGGCATCGCCGTGCACATGATCACCGGCGACCACCTGCGCACCGCCACAGCCATCGCGGCCTCCCTCCGGATCCCCGGAGAGGCCGCCTCGGGTGCGGCCCTCGACGGGATGGACGAGACCGAGCTGGCGGATCGTGCCCCCGGCTACGGGGTGCTGGCCCGGGTGGCCCCCGAGCACAAGATCCGCTTCGTCCGTGCGCTGCAGTCGCGCGGTCAGGTGGTCGCGATGACCGGTGACGGGGTCAACGACGCCCCAGCCCTGAAGCAGGCCGACATCGGGGTGGCCATGGGCATCACCGGCACCGACGTGTCCAAGGGCGCGGCCCGGATGGTCCTCTCCGACGACAACTTCGCCACCATCGTGGCCGCCGTCCGGGAAGGGCGCGGGATCTACGACAACGTCCTCAAGTTCGTGTGCTTCCAGCTCTCCACCTCCTGGGGCTTCGTGCTGCTGTTCCTGATCTGCGGAGTCCTGGGCATCGCCGGCGGCGCCCCGTTCACCGCCCTGCAGATCCTGTGGGTGAACATCATCATGGACGGACCCCCAGCCCTGGCCCTGGGGGTCGAACGCACCGAGCCCGACGTCATGCACCGCGCCCCCCGCCCCGCCCAGGAGCCGCTGCTGACCCGGCCCCGCGTGGTGCGCATCCTGCTCGCCGCCGCGGTGATGACCACCGGCACCCTGACCGTGCTGCTGCTGGCCGGCGAGTGGTTCCCCGGCATCTCGACGACCGGGATCACGAGTCTGGGGTTCACGACGTTCGTGTTCTTCCAGGTCTTCAACCTGTTCAACGTCCGCTCCGAGATCCGCTCGGTGTTCTCCGCGCAGACCTTCACCAACCGCACCATCTGGGTGGCACTGACCGCCGTCGCGGTGGTGCACGCCCCGGTGCTGCAGGGCCTGTTCGACACCACCGGCCTGGACTCCGCCCAGTGGCTCACCGCCGTGGCCGTCGGCTCGCTCGTGCTGTGGGTCGAGGAGGTGCGCAAGCTCACCGGACGGGCACACCGTCGGTTCCGCAGCCCACCGTCCTCCGGCGCGCGCCGCGCAGCAGGGCGATCCGCCGCAGTGTGACCCCGCCGAGCTGCCGGCCCGGGAGAGTGTGACCAGGACGGACGGTCGATCAGTGGTGCCCGCACCTCGACGGTGGGACCTCCGGCCCGTGGAACGGGCGGGGCCCGTGCTCCCCGGCACCGGCCCCGCCCGCGTCAGCCCTGCGCCGGACGGGTCAGTCCGCCGCCACCGCCCGCTGCGGACGCCCCACGGCGGAGGCCGCAGCGACGCCCAGGACGATCGGCGAGGCGAACTGGCCGATGTAGAGCGAACCGGTCCAGATTCCGGTGCCGCGCCCCCGCTGCTCGATCTGCAGGCCCGACACCGCCCAGGCCAGCAGGGTGGGCAGGAGCAGGCCGGTGCCGGCGCCGATGACGGCCACGTCCGTGACCCCGAGATCGGTCAGGACGTAGGGCAGCTGCACGATCAGGGCGTAGAAGACGACGCCGCCGAAGAGGGTGACCAGCGAGGGCACCGCGACCTGGCGCCAGGGCACGGGCGTGGACTCCGCCTGTCGCGTGCTCCGGACCGGCTCCCAGAGCACGAGGGCCATGGGGATCGCGATCAGACGACTGGGAGCTGGAGCTGGCGGTCGTCATCGGCCGGCGCGCGCAGGCGGTGTCCCCCGAAGAGGCGCTGGAGCACGTCTTCGGCTACACGGTGGTCAACGACATCACTACGAGGGACCTCGTCTTCCGCAAGGACATGCCGGAGATCGGGACGGACTGGTACCGCTCCAAGAACGCTCCCGGCTTCCTGCCCGCCGGTCCGGTCGTCGTGCCGGCGGAGTTCGTCGGGGACCCGCAGGATCTGCAGGTCACCCTGCGGCTCAACGGGCAGGTCATGCAGGACGAGTCGACGGCGGACATGATCTTCGACGTCGCCCGGCTGATCAGCGCGGCCTCGCGGACCATGCCGCTGCTGCCCGGCGATCTTCTGCTCACCGGCAGCCCGGCCGGCAACGGCATGCACTGGGGGCGCCTGCTGCGCGCCGGCGACGTCATGGAGGCCACCGTCACAGGGCTGGACACCCAGACGGTGCGCTGCGTCGCCGGGGCGGCGTGACCGCGGCGGTGGTGATCGCTCACCCGTCCTGCGCCGTGGCACGCAGGTGCTCCCGGGCGACCCGGCGGACGCACTCGGTGATGCGGTGCAGCCGTTCGGAGTCCAGGGCCCAGCTCTGCCAGTAGAGCGCGACGTCGTGGTGCGCGTGGTCCTCGAGCAGGTCCAGGGACCCGTCGGAGAGGTCCGTGCCCAGCAGCAGCTCCGGGAGCATGCCCCAGCCCAGACCAGCCCGGACGGCGGCGAGGAAGCCCTCGGCGGACGGGACGGTGTGGGTGGGCGGGGACCGGTCGACGCCGCGGGCGCGCAGTGCGCGCAGCTGCAGGTCGTCCTTGGCGTTGAACCGGAGCACCGGCATGTCCGCCCAGTCGACGCCGGCCTCGGTGGTGAACCGCCTGCGCAGCGCGGGGGTGGCGACCGGGACGTAGCGCATGAAGCCCAGCCGCTCGAGCCGGCACCCGCTCACGGGGGCGGGGTCGCCGGTGACGGCGCCGATGACGTCCCCCTGGCGCAGGAGCCGGCTGCTGTGGTCCTGGTCCTCCACGTGCAGGTCAAGGGTGGTGTCCGACCAGCCGGCGGCCTCCTGCAGGACGGGCACGAACCAGGTGGCCAGGGAGTCGGCGTTGGCGGCCACCGGGGTCACCGTCCGGGAGGAGACCCCGTGGCCGAGGGAGTGCAGGGCCTCCGCCTCGAGCACCTGCACCTGGCGGGCGGTGCGCAGCAGCACGGCCCCGGCATCGGTGGGAGTGCAGGGCGCGCCGCGGCGCACCACGACCTGGCCCACGGAGGCCTCCAGGGCCTTGATCCGCTGGCTGACGGCCGACGGGGTGATCCCCAGGGCGTCCGCGGCGGCCTCGAAGGTGCCCTCGTCGACGATCGCGGTCAGGGCGCGCAGATGCTCGAAGTTCATGAAGCAAAGCTAACGCACCCGTCAATTCCTTCGTTTGTCTGCATCGCGGGAGCTGGCTACCGTCGAGGCCATGTGGAGCATCTGGGGTACCGGGCTGATGAGCGGGCTGGCGCTGATCGTCGCCCTCGGCGCGCAGAACGCGTTCGTGCTGCGGCAGGGCATCCGCCGCGAGCACGTGGGGGTGGTGGTGGCGCTGTGCGCGGTCAGCGACGCGGTACTGATCCTCGGCGGCACGGCCGGGATCGGGGCGCTGGTCTCCCGGTTCCCCGATGCCCTGGACGTGCTGCGGTGGGGCGGGGCCGCCTACCTGACGTGGTGGGCCGTGCGGTCCTTCGCCTCGGCCCTGAAGCCGTCCTCCTTGACCGCCGAGGCCCCGCGCTCCCGCGGATCGGTCATCGCCACCACCCTGGCCCTGACCTACCTTAACCCCCACGTCTACCTCGACACCGTGGTGCTGCTGGGCAGCCTCGCCAACCAGCACGGACCCGACGCCCGGTGGACCTTCGCCGGCGGCGCCGTGGTGGGCAGCGTGGTGTGGTTCTCCGCCCTGGGCTACGGCGCCCGGGCACTGTCCGGGGTGCTCAGCAGCCCGCGCACCTGGCGGGTGGTGGACCTGGTGATCGGCGTGGTGATGCTCGCCCTGGCCGTCAACCTGGTGCGGGGCTGATACCGCGGTCTCAGCCCGCGGCCGGCTCCTCGGTGACCGACTCCTCGGCGGCAGGCTCCCCGGTAAGCGGCGGCTCCTGGGTCAACGGCTCCTCGGTCGTGGGCTCCCCGGCGGCCGGCTCCTCAGCCACCGGCTCCGCCGACGTCGCCTCGGTCCAGAAGGCACCGGGCTCCCGGGGCGCCCCGGCGGCGAAGGCCTGCCGGACGGCCTCGGCCTGCTCCTCGGGACCGGCGTGCTCGGCGGCGGCGATCACCGTGGCGAACGCCTTCGTGTCCTGGACGAGCTCGGTGATCGTCTCGGGCGAGTCGACGCACCAGGCGTAGGCCGTCGCGTAGTCCACGGGGCGCCCGCCGGCGGTCACGGTCCCGCGCTCGTCGATCTCCACGCTCATGCGTCCTCCTCGGTCGGGGCTCCGGCCTCCGGAGCGGGCCGGCCGTACGGCGAGAGTACCCCCGGGCGGCACGACGGGACCGGAGGAGACCCTCTGCCGGCCGGATCCGCGCCACCCGGGCGGGCACACCCCGTCCCGGAATGACACCCTGTCGTCAGCGGTTGTCAGGCCCGCTCCCTAGACTGGACGGGTGCAGGCCTGGCTGGAGTCCCTCCCCCTCGGGGCCGCGATTCTGTTCTTCTGGGCCGGGGCCGTCGTGCGGACCACCACCATCTTCGCCCTGGGCCGTGCCGCCACCACCGGCGGGAGCCGGCGCTCCGACCGCGTCCGCGAGCTCATGGACACCGCCGTCTACCGGCGGGCCCAGCGCCTCGTGCACCGCTGGGGCGTCCTGGCCGTCCCGGCCTGCTTCCTCACCGTGGGTCTGCAGACCGCCGTCATTCTCACCACCGCCGTCACGGGCATGCCCCTGCGCCGCTGGATCCCCGCGATGCTCGTGGGCACCCTCATCTGGGGCGTCATCTACGGCACCGTGGGCATGGCGGTCGTCTGGGCGTGGCTGGAGCAGCCGTGGGTGGTCGCGCCGGTCGTTGTCGCTGTGCTCCTCCTGCTGCTCGGCCACAGGATCCGCGCGCGACGCCGGGCCCGCCGCGAGCGCCGCGACGAGAAGGCGCCGCTCTCCGGCTGACGGCCTCGCGGTGACGATCCCGGTCCGGCGGACGCCGTCCGGTCGTTGTCGTGCGAGGCAGGTCACAGTACGGTGGCCCCAGCATCCGGCGTTCCGGACCGTGTCCAGCGGCCGTGCGCCCGGCGACCCCTGATCGTGAGGATCTCCCGTGAGCCTGAGCTGGAACATCGAAGAAGCCACCATCGACACCGTCCAGTCGGCCTACCGGGAGGGGAAGTCCACGGTCCGGGAGGTGGTGCAGGCCTACCTCGACCGGATCGCCGCCCTCGACGTCGACGGACCGGCACTGAACTCCGTGGTCACCGTCTCGGCGACGGCCCTCGACGAGGCCGACGCCCTCGACCTGGAGTACGCGGCCCGCGGTGAGCTGTCGGGACCGCTGCACGGTGTGCCGGTCCTGGTCAAGGACCAGGTCGCGACCGCCGGGCTGCGGACCACCTACGGCAACCGGGCCACGGCCGGGCACGTCCCGGAGCGGGATGCAACGGCGGTCGCCAGGCTGAGGGAGGCGGGAGCGGTCATCCTGGGCAAGACCACGATGCCCGACTTCGCGACCTCCTGGTTCTCGACCTCGTCCGTGTCCGGGGTGACGAAGAATCCCTACGACCTCTCCCGGGACCCGGGGGGATCCAGCAGCGGAACGGCCGCGGCGATCGCCGCGAACCTGGCGCTGGTCGGCATCGGCGAGGACACGGGAGGTTCCATCCGCCTCCCGGCGTCCTTCTGCAACCTGGTGGGCGTGCGCGTCACACCGGGCCTGATCAGCCGGGACGGCATGTCCCCGCTGGTGGTCCCCCAGGACACGGCCGGGCCGATGACCCGGACGGTGGAGGACGCCGCGAAGGTCCTCGACGTCCTGGTGAGCTTCGACCCGGCGGACGCCTACACGGTCGCGGTCCGGCAGCGCCGCCGGAGCGCGTCCTTCACCGAGGCGGCCGCCGGTGGATCGGTGCAGGGCCGGCGCCTCGGCGTCCTGCGCGGGGCGTTCGGCGATCCGGCCGACCCGGAGGCTGCGGCCGTCGTCCGCGTGGTCGAGGACGCGCTGGCACGGCTCGCCGGGGCCGGGGCGGAACTGGTCGACGTCGAGATCCCCGGTCTGATGGACTACGTGGGCTTCACCTCGCTGTACTTCACCCGTTCCCGGCAGGACATGAACGCCTTCTTCGCCGCCCACCCGGAGACGGGCATCGGCGGCGTGGACGAGGTCCGCGCGAACGGCACCTACGACCCGCACCTGGATCTCTTCGAGGGCATCACCGACGGCCCCGAGGACCCGCGCACCGACCCCCAGTACCTGGACCGGGTGCTGACCCGCGAGGACTTCGTGCGCGCCGTGCAAACGCAGTTTTTGGAGCTGGGCCTGGACGCCATGGTCTTTCCCGACGTCCAGCTCGCGGCTCCCACCCACGAGGACGTGCTCGGGGGCCGGTGGACGTGCCTCACCTACCCGACCAACACGGTGATCGCCTCGCAGCTTCACTTCCCGGCCGCCACCGTGCCGGCCGGCTTCACCGAGGACCGTCTGCCCGTGGGCCTGGAGATCATGACGTCCAGCTTCGAGGAGACCGACCTGCTCGCGGTGGCCCGGGGTGTGGAGGCCACGCTCGACGCCCGCAGGGCACCGCGGCTGGAGGCCGTGGTCGATCCGCTGACCAGCTGATCCCGCGGGTGCGTGCAGGGGCCGGTACCGAGCCACCTCGTCACGCCGTGCGGTGCGACCGGACCCCGACCGGTCTCAGAGAATTCTTATGAACCGGGGGTAGTGTTCCGGCAGTGATGTCACCGATGCAGTCTCCCGTTCCCCACATGTTCGCCGCGCCCGTCTACGCCGCCGAGCGGCTGCTCGTCGAGGCCATCCACGACGAGCACGTCAGCGTCGACGCCGTCGTCGTCCTCGACGCCCTGGCCGAGCACGTCACGGCCACTGAGGCCCCCGCCCTCGAGGTTGTCGCCGAGGACGCCCAGCTCACCTGCGCGGAGCTCACGGCCGCCCTGGGCGACCTGGACGACCTGGGCTACCTCCAGGAGCTGGCCGAGCACGCCCCGCCCCTGTCCGCTCTTCGCGCCTCGCTCTTCGGAACGGCCGCCTGAGCCCAGCGGAACGGGCTCAGTCCCGCTGCTCGGACTCCTCGTTCTTGGCGTCCCCGTGCTCGTGCGGGATCGGGGTCATCTCGGTGGTCATGTCGGCGTCGTCGTTGGAGGCGGCGTCCTCGATGGGGTCCGGGCTGGAGGTGGGCTGCTCGCTCACGGGGTGCTCCTTCGTCGGGATGGCGTGCGCCGCATCGGCGCGGTGTCCCCAGACTACGACGGCGCCCTGCTCAGCCGGCGTCCTCCGCCGGGGCGCGCAGCGGCGCGAGGGCGGTGGACCAGGCCACGACCTGGTCCAGCATCGTGGCCAGCGAGCGCCGGTGGTGCTCGGCCGGGGCGAAGGTGCGGTAGTGCTCGAAGTCGGTGCGCAGGGACAGCGACACCTGCTGGCGCACGTCGGCCAGCTGCAGCTCCCCGGCCACCTGCCGCAGCTGCTCCACGGCGCGCACACCACCGGCGGTGCCGTAGGAGACGAAGCCCACGGCCTTGTTGTTCCACTCGGCGTAGAGGTAGTCGAAGGCGTTCTTCAGCACCCCGGGCGCGCCGTGGTTGTACTCGGGGGTGACCACCACGAAGCCGTCGAAGCGATCGATCGTGGCCGCCCACCGCCTGGTGTGCTCGTTCTGGTACTTCCCGGCCGAGGGCGGCACCGGCTCGTCGAAGTGCGGCAGGGGGTGCTCGCGCAGGTCGAGGAGCTCGAACTGGGCGTCGCCGCGCCCGGAGGCGTGGGCGAGGACCCAGCGGGCCACGTCCCCGCCGTTGCGGTTCGGCCGGGTGCTGCCGAGGATGATGCCGATGCGGACCATGGCGGTCCCTCCCGAGGGTCTCGGATCAGGTACTGACAGTGCCAACACGTGCTGCGGGCCGCTGCTTCCCTGCCGGAGCCGCGGACAGCAGCCGCACGGCCTCTCGGGCGGCCGCCCGCCCCGCGCGGGTGGCGCCGAGGGTCGAGGCGGAGGCGCCGTAGCCGACCAGCAGCACCCGCGGATCCCGGAGCACGCGCACCCCGTCCATCCGGATGCCGCCGCCAGGTTCGCGCAGCCCCAGGGGTGCCAGGTGGTCCAGGGCGGGCCGGAAGCCGGTGGCCCACAGGATCGCGTCCGCGCGCACCTCCCGGCCGTCGGCGAGCCGGACGCCCTCGGGCGTCACCGCCTCCAGCGGCCCGGCCGAGACGAGGATCCCGGCCTCGATCCCGGCCCGGTACTGCGCGGTCAGGGGCAGCCCGGTGGCCGAGACCACGCTGGCCGTCGGCAACCCCGCGCGGGTCCGTTCGTCGACCCGGCGCTCGACGTCCCGCCCCCAGTCCGGGTCGAACTCCCGGTCCGTGAAGCGCGGGGGCCGGCGGGTGACCCACGTGGTGGTGGCGCCCGCCCCGGCGAGCTGGAGCAGGAACTGCACGGCCGAGGTGCCGCCGCCCACGACCACCACGTGCCGGCCGCGGAACTCCTCCGCCGAACGGAAGTCGTGGGTGTGCAGCTGCCGCCCGCGGAAGGACTCCCGCCCGGGGTAGTACGGCCAGTGGGGGCGGTCCCAGGTGCCGGTGCCGTTGATCACCAGCTCCGTCCGCCAGGTGCCGGTGTCCGTGACCACCTCGAGCGGCCCGTCGTCGGACGCCGCCTCGACCCGCCGCACCGCGACGGGACGGTGGACCGGCAGCGCGAAGCGGCGCTCGTACTCGCCGTAGTAGCGGGCGACGACGGCGGAGGCCGGCTCGGCCGGGTCCGGCACCCCGAGGGGCAGCCCGGGCAGGTCGTGGATCCCGTGGGCGCCGCCGAAGGTGAGCGAGGGCCAGCGGTGCCGCCACGCTCCCCCGGGGCCGGGATTGGCGTCGAGGACCACGAAGTCCTCCTCGGGGACCAGTCCCCGGCGCCGCAGGTGGTGGGCCGCCGACAGCCCGGCCTGTCCCGCCCCGATGACCACGACCTTCATGCCCGCTCCCCTTTTTGGTTGATGTATCACCAATCAGGGAACGGCCGGGGGTGCCGGGCTATTCCTGGGCCCGCCCCGCCGCCGGGGCGTGCTCCCCGAGCAGGGAGCGCACGTGCCGGACCGCCCGCCGGGCCTCCGGCGTCCACCAGGCGCCCACGTAGACGTGGAAGGCGCCGGGCTCGTAGATCAGCTTCCCCCGGTTGCCCGCCCGTGCCAGGTCCCGCGCGAAGGCCAGGACGTCGGCGGCCAGGATGTCCTTGCCGCCCTGGACCACGTGCACCGGCGGCAGCCCGGCCACGTCCCCGTAGAGCGGGCTGACCAGCGGGTCGGTGAGCTCGCGGTCCCGCGCCCAGGCCGCGGCCATGGGCACCACCCGGTCGGTGCTCAGCATGGGATCGTGCGGATCGATCTCCCGCACGGCCGGGTGCGTGGCGGAGACGTCCACCGCCGGGGAGAAGCCCACCACGTGGTCGGGCATCCGCTGCCCGGCGTCCCGCAGGCGCATGGCCAGCCCGATTGCCAGGCACCCGCCGGCCGAGTCCCCTGCGACCACGATCCGGTCCGCGGCGGGCCGGGCCACGAGGTCCGCCCAGGCCGCGGCGAGGAAGTCGTAGCCCTCGTCCACGTGGCCCTCCGGGGCCAGCCGGTACAGCGGGACCGTGACCGTGGTCCCGGTGTCCTTCACGAGCTCGCGGACGATCCACCAGTGCGCCGGCAGCAGCGGGTTCACGAACGCCCCGCCGTGCAGGTAGATCAGGTGGGATCCGTCCGCCCCGGCGCGCGGGGTCAGGCGCAGCAGCGGGCGCCCGGCCACCTCGGTGCGCTCCACGGCGTGCGAGCGCCGCAGGTCGGCGGGGATCCTGGCCGGCTCCGGGTACCGGCGCCCGTGCAGCTGCTCCACCGGGGTCCACGGCTGCAGGCGCGCCCGCAGCCGGACCGCCTGGGAGGTCAGGGCCATGCTGATGCTCATCCGGTCACCCTTCCTTCGCGCCGGGCTCAGGCCAGCTGGAGGGTGGTGAGGCAGGTCGGGCTGTCCGGGGAGGTCTCGAACTCCTGGACCGCCCGGCCCCGCTCCGAGCTGATCTCGAGCGTGCCGGTGATGTCCTTGGGCAGCCAGAAGCCCACGAACCCGTTCTCGTAGCTGGTCACGCTCTCGTCCACGAGCACGGCCCCGGAGCCGTCGGTGATCCGCACGTCGAAGTCCTCGCCCACGAGCTCGCCCTGGCACCCGGAGAGGCTGTGGAAGAAGCACTCGTGGGTCGTGGTGGCATACGGGGCGACCGCCAGGTAGAAGCGGTCCTCCGGCATGGGCAGGGTCGTCTCGGCGGTGCCGTCGTCGAGGACCACCTCGTCGTAGGTCACGGAGCCGGCAAGCCCGGCGTCGCGGTCCTCGTGCGTGCGGTCCAGCTGCTCGACGACCTCCTGCGTGCTCGCGCCCTCGAGCCCGTGCGCCCGGAGCAGGTCGTCCTGCTCGGAGCCCCCGCCGGCGCAGCCGGAGACGAGGAGGAGGACGGCGGCGGACACGGACAGCACGGCGGATCGCATGGGTCCAGGATATCGGGGCGGCCCCGGTCACCGGCCCCTCCGCGGCCACCCCGGGATGCCGGGAGTTTCCTGTGGGACCGGTCACAGATCCCGCCCCGGCGGCTAGAGTGGATGTCCAGTGGTGTGAGGGGTTCGGGAGGATCCGCCGTGCAGAACACCGAGAACAACGACGTCTCCGGGATCGTGCTCCTGATCGCCGGGGCGGTGGTCCTGTCGGTGGTCTCGTTCGTCCTCGTCAACCTGGGCACGATCCTTCTCCTCCTGCTGGCCGGAGCCGCCCTGTGGCTCCTCGGTGTGCTCCTGCGGACTCTCGTCCGCTCCCTGATGGAGCGCGCGCGGGAGCGGCTGCACGGCAGGCCGCGGAGCCGCGCCGGGTCCGGTGCGCGGACGGACGGAAGGGCCACCACTAGGAATCCGGGGAAGAGCCCCCGGAAGAACAGCGGGAAGTCGATCGCGAAGACCGCGGAGCAGGCCCGACTGGCCGCCGCGGAGGACATGCGCACCGCGTGGATCCGCTGGCAGCTCGGCGTCCTGCCGCCGCAGCAACGGTACGGGGACGCGAGCTTCATCGCCGTCCGGCTGGCCGAGGTCCCGCACGCGGACTGGGACGCGACCCGGCTCCGGCGGAACGGCCAGGCCCTGTGGTCCGTCCGGGACGCCGCCGCCAGGACGCCCCTGCACGGGGAGGTCGAGGCCCGCCTGGACCGGGTGGCCGCCATGCTCTCGGAGCTGACCGACGAGGAGTTCGACACCCACCGCGGCCAGATCGACGACCGCTACCTGTACCACCCGGACCGGGAGGTCCGGGCCGCCTACCTGGCGGGCGGCTCGCAGGGCGTCGAGGCCATCATGGGCACCATCACCGCCGTCCGCGCCCAGGTCCGCGAGGACGCCGCCGCCCGGGCCGCCGCGGACTCCCTGGCGCGCGAGCGCAACGCCGCGCTCCGGGCCCTGCGGGAGACCCGGCGGCCGGCCCGGCCCCGGGACGCCCACGCCGCGTGGGAGGCGCAGGCCGAGCAGATCGGTCGGTGAACCGCCGGGACCGGGGCGGGCCCTACGCCAGATGCTCCTCCGGCTCGCCCTGGAACTCGCGCACCTCCACCGGGAGCGTGGTCGCCTGCGCCAGCTTGCGGCCCCACTCGATGGCGGCGTCGTAGTCCGGGGCGGCCACGATGCAGATGCCCCCGGCGTGCTCGTCCTCGCGCTCGTACGGACCGTCGGTGGTCACCACGTCCTCGCCGTGGAAGCGCACGACGACGGAGGCCTCCGCCCGGTCCAGGCCCCCGGCGAAGACCCACGCCCCGGCCGCCCTGAGCTCCTCGTTGAACGCGGCGACGTCCCGCATCACGGGCTCGAGGATCTCCGGGGCCGCCGGTCCGCCGTCGGGCTGTTCGATGCTGAGCAGGTAGTGCTTCATGGCGAGCCTCCTGGGCGTCGGATGGTCCTCGGAGTCTACGGTCGCGGCGGCCCGCCGAAATAGACCTGGGCGTCCACCACCTGCCCGTCGCGCACGGTGATCGCCTCCATGTTCCGGAAGGTCCCCCCGGTCCGGAGCTCGTACTCGTACCGGACGAGCACCAGGCCGGGCTCCGCCTCGACCACCTGGAGCAGGTCCTGCCGGGAGACCCGCTGCGCCGTGGGGAAGCACCGCTCGAAGTACGCGGCCCGGTCGATGTGATCGTCCTGCGGGGACGTGAACCGGAATCCGTCCCCAACGAGCCCCCGGGCCGCCGCCTCGTCCTGCGCGAGATAGGCGGCGAAGAGCCGCCGGACGACGTCCGTGCTGCTGCTGGTCATGCCCGCAAGCTACTCCCGGGCGGGGTGCGGGACAAGCACCGGAGCCGGTCCGCCCGCCGGGGCTCAGCCGTTCTGCGGGACCTGGGCCACCAGCTCGTCGTCGCCGGGCTCCGCCACGGGCGGCAGGGCCCGGGCCTGCTCCGCGACGGGGCGCACCGCGCGGTCCGCGGGCTCCAGGCGCACGGTCCGGCCCGCCTCGAGGGAGGCGAGCACCGCCTCGTGCACCCGGATGTCCATCAGCCCCTCCTCCCCGCCGGCCTCGGGATCGGTGCCGGTGAGGATGCAGTCCGAGAAGTACTCGGTCTGGCCCGCGAACTGCTCCACCGGGTCGTGGGCGCGGGTCTCGCTGCGCCCGTCGCGGGTCACGGTCCAGCTGATGCCCACCTCGGGGCCGAAGCCGAAGCACGGCTGCGCCGCGACCACGCCCCCGGTGCCCACCACCGTGAACTGCTCGGTGGCCTCGCCCGCGTAGCTGATGGTGAACTGCGCCACCCGCTGCCCGGGGAAGCGCAGCGTCACGGCCACGGTGTCGTCGAAGTCGAAGCCGCGCCCCGGGGTCCGCACCCCCATCGCGTGGACCTCGAGGGGCTCGGCCGCGAACAGGTGGCGCACCGCGTTGAGGGGGTAGCTGCCCATGTCCGGGATGGGCCCGCCCCAGTACCCGGAGTGCCCGCGGTGGTTGGCCTCGTCGATGTCCTGGGTGAAGACGGCGGTGAACAGCCGGGGGTCGCCCACCAGCCCCTCGTCCCGGACCCGGGTGATCAGCTCGAGCGTGCCGGGCTCGTGGTGCAGCCGGTACGCGACCATCAGCCGGGCCCCGCCGCGCGCGGCGGCGTCGATCATCGCCCGGCAGTCCGCCACGGACGTCTCCATCGGCTTCTCCACCAGCACGTGGACGCCCGCCTCGAGCGCCGGCTCGGCGAACTCGCGGTGCCGGAACACGGGCGTGGCCACGTAGACCGCGTCCACGTCCCCGGAGGCCAGCAGCGCGGGGTAGTCCTCGTAGGAGTACGCGGGCACGCCGTACTCGGCCGCGAGCTCCCGGGCCTTGTCCGGGGTGCCGGTGACCAGCGCCGCCAGCACGGAGCTGCCGGCCCGGGCCATGGCGGGCAGGAACGCCTGCTGGGAGATCTGGCCGAGCCCGACCACCGCGTAGCGCACGGGGCCGTTCGTCGAGGGGGCAGTCCGGGGAGAGGTCATGGGGCATCCTTCGCGGTCGGGACGGACGGTCCCGGCCAGACTAGCCCCGCGGGGTCCCGGGAGGGCGGAGCGGGCCCGGCGTCCCCGGATCCTGCCGGATGCGCGATCATGGGAGGTCCGAGGGACCGCGCACGCGTCCGTCCCCGCCCGTCAGGAGGATCCGTGCCCAAGAGCAAGCCCCGCAAGAAGGCCGCCGCCAAGAAGAAGCAGCAGCGGCGGGAGTTCCACGCCGCGGCCGGCGCCCGCACCGTCGACATCGAGGGCGCCGCTCAGGGCACCTGGGACGACGACGCCCACGAGCTGCTCGTCGCCCGCGGCTGGGTGGCCTACCGGGACCTGGAGATGGACCAGCTCGGCGACGGCTGGGAGTGGCTGCCGTCCCAGCTGCCCCTCGACGCCGGCGTGGGCGGGGAGCCCGGGCCCACCACCGTGTTCGCCGCGGCCGAGGGCGGCTACGACGTCGAGCTGGCCAACCCGAACGGCTCCGTGGACCCGGACCGCGCCGGCCACTACGACACCCTCGAGGACCTCGCGGCGGACCTGGACAGCCTCGAGGCCTGGCGCGTGCCGGCCGACGAGTACGTCCTGCCGGACGTCCCCGCGTTCTCCGCGGACACCCCGTGGGCGATCTGCCAGCTCTGGGCCGGCGGGATGATCGACCACTGGGAGCTCGCGGCGGACCTCATCCACTTCCCGTACGAGGAGACCGAGGAGGGCTTCGCTGCGGTCGAGCGCGCCCACCGGACCGGGCTGATCCCCGCCCAGCTCTACGCCGCGATCCGCGCCGGCCGGGCCGCGTAGCGGGATCCTCTTGTCGGGGCTCCGGGCCCGGCGTAGCGTGAGCCGGGACCATCACCCTGCTGAGCGCACGAGGAGCGGCATGAGCGAGACGACCCCGGACCCGGCCCAGAACAAGCCCTCCCAGGCCGAGGGGGACGTGCCGGAGGACCAGAGCGTGCAGTCGGCCGTCGACCCGGACGACAACAAGCCCTCCCAGGCCGAGGGGGACGCCCCCGAGGACGCGCCGGGCGACGACTGAGCCCCGGCACGAACGGTCCCGGGCGCGCCCCGCCGAGGGCGGCACGCGCCCGGGATCAGTGGCGGGTCAGCCCCCGGTCGTCCCGGGCGGAGGCGTTCTTCGGCGCCCACGCGGACAGGCCGAGGAGGTCGGCCACCTCGCGGTAGTGGCTGGTGGAGAGGATCCCGAAGCCGGCCTCGACCGCGCGGCGGTAGTAGTGCACGTCCAGGGCGTCGGCGGACAGGTTCTCGTCGTAGCGGTGCAGCTCGAGGCGCATGGGCACGTTCCAGCTCCGCATCCGCAGGCTCTCCTCCATGTCCGGGACGTAGTGGCCGGCGAAGCCGATCACCCGGCGGAGGTCGGGCACCTCCCGCCGGACGTCGTCGACCGTGGGCAGGCCGTCCGGGTGGGTCGGGACGAAGTAGACGAGGTCGGGGGCGATCCTGCGGTAGACGGCCAGCTCCGTCAGCCCGTGCACGCTCACCACCACCTGGCCCTCGGCCCGGTGCGTGCGGACGAGCTCGACGACTGCCTCCGGGGTCACGTTCTTGACGTCGAGCCACAGCACCGCCCCGGCCAGCACCGCCCAGGTGAGGAACTCGCCGGCCTCCCGGATGGGGAACCGGGTGACCTCGCCGTAGTTGTCCACCAGGTGCTGGCTGAGCACGTAGTCGGCCGACTGCTCGCTCACCGGGCCGGCGCCGGTGCTCCCGTGCCCCATGACGGCCTCGTGCAGGACCACGCACCGGCCGTCGACCGTGGTGCGCAGCTCGATCTCGATCATGGTGCGCGCCCGGGTGGCCAGGACGTTCTGGGCGGACTCGAGCGCCGAGCAGGGCCAGGACCCGTCGGGGTGGAACCCGGCGCGGCGGGCGAGCAGGAGGGGCCCGTCGGCGGACAGGCGGTCGTGGCGGGTGTAGGCGGCCAGTTCGGCCGGCGAGTCGAAGACGATCGAGTGCCCTGCTGCGCGCGCCGGCACGTCGGCTGCGACGTGGTCCGGCGAGTCCGGGCGGCGGTAGTTCTTCGGCATGGGAACTCCTGGGGGGATGGGAGCGCGGACAGCGGCCGCGGGGGGACGGCCGGCGGACGGGAAGCGGGGGAACTGCCCGTCCACGTGCTCAGGGGCCCTCGGCCACCCGTGCACGCTCCAACTCTTCCACGTCCGAGGCCGAATACGTGGCTGCGATCTGCATGTCGTTGCCCCCGCGCAGGACATTGCGGGTGCTGAGGCCCCTGAAGAGCGTCCTGGGGATGGGCCGGTAGGCGGTGCGGCCGTCTCCGACGGGCCGGACGCCGGTCCCGTGGCGCAGGGCGACGGCGTGCAGCCACACGTCGTCGGCCATCGGCGCGCACGCGGTGAACGCGGTGCCGAGCTCGCGCAGGGCGTCGAGCAGGTGCGGCGGGTAGAGCACGCCGGAGGTGCCCGTGGCGAAGGTGCGGACGGACGCTCCCGCCGGGGCGCCGGGGCTCCACGTCGCGTAGGGCAGGATCCGTCCTCCGCCGAGGCGGATCCGGTGGGTGCGGTGGGCGACCACGTCGTGCGGGTGCCGCGCGTGGACCGCGAGCAGTTCCTCGAGCCAGGTGGGGCCGTAAAGCACGTCGTCGTCCGCGATGACCAGCGGCAGCTCGTGCCGCGCCCGGGACCGGACGTAGGGGTAGTACTTCTGGTGGGGCCCCCAGTCATCGGTGCACCTCAGCTCGAGGCCCCGGCGCACCAGCCGCGCCAGCGGCGCGGGCGGGTCCGCCACGACATCGGCCTCGCGCAGCCACAGGATCAGCCGCTGCGGGCGCACGGTGCCGTGCGCCATCGACTCGACGGCCAGGTGCACCGCCCGGATCCGGCTCCCGTAGGACGTGAGGCTCACGACCACGGGCGCGTCCCCCCGCACGGGCGCGTCCGAGAAGCGGTTCCGGACCCGGAAGTACAGGGCGCTGCGGCTGGTGCGGAACGAGCGCAGCCAGTCGAGGACCAGCTCCCGGGACAGCACCCACCGCAGGGGGTGCCGGCGCCTCCCGCCCGGCCGGGATCTCATGAGGGGCGGGCCAGGGCTGCCCGGGCCGCCTCCCCGCCGAGCTGGAGGACGCCGGTGTCGGTCGTGACGGCGATCCAGGAGAATCTCTGCGCCCGCAGCGCGGCGGCTCGCTCGGGCGTGCCGGCGTAGGCGCCCGCCAGGACACCGGCCTCGCGGCACGCGCGCACGATCGTGGGCAGGGGCGCGTCCTGCGAGGTGTCCGCGAGCAGCTCGTCGACGTCCCGGCCCAGGGCGATCGCGAGATCGAAGGGCCCCACGAAGACCATGTCCAGGTCCGGGACCGCCGCGATCGCCCGGACCGCGGCGACCGCGGGCTCGGTCTCCACCATCACGGCGCACAGCGGCCGGGGCACGGACGCCACCCCGGCGGCGGGGTCCCGCGTGCCGGGCAGCGGCCCCCAGCTCCGGGCGCCCCGCGGCGGGTAGTGGGCCGCGGCGACCGCGGCCTCGGCCTGTGCCGCGTCCTGGACGAGCGGCACGACGACGCCGTCGGCGCCGGCGTCCAGCGCCCGGCCGATGAGCGCGGGGTCGTTCGCGGCGACCCGGACCAGCACCGGGGCGGCCGGCTCGCGCCGCAGGGCGAAGAGACCACGGACGGCGGCGTCGTCGAAGTGGCCGTGCTGGGCGTCGACGCCCACCCAGGCGAAGCCCGCGCGCTCGAGGGCGAGCACGGTCCGGGCGTCGCCGAGCGTGGCCCACACCCCCGCACGCACCCCGTCGTCGCCGCCGTTGCCGTTGCCGTTGCCGTTGCCGGAAGGTTCTGCTTCGGTCATGGCCTCATTCTGGCAGGAGCCGCGCTCAGATCTCCGCGGCGGCCAGCACCGGCAGGGTGGGCGTCTCGGAGCCGCCGGCGGGCTCCACGGTCATGGCCACCGCCCCGGCCCGGTCGATGTCGCCGTCCAGCCAGACCTGCACCTGTCCGCCGCCGAAGCGCACGTCCGGCACCGGGGTCTCGTCCTGCACGAGCCACAGCTGGTACTCCCGGCCCTCCCCCGGTCCGGCGAGGTCGGAGGCCACGAACAGCGCCGTGTCCGCCTGCGCCGAGACCACCAGGGTGGCCGGCCGGCCGTCCACGTCGAGCTGGCGGGTGGTGACGTCCGGGGCGCTCAGCAGCCGGTTCTGCCGGTCCTGCTCCTGGGCCACGAGCTGCTGCTCCCGCTGCTCGGTCTGCGTGCCGACGGCCCAGCCGCCCAGGGCCGCACCCGGCAGGAGTACGGCGGCCGCCGCGGCGGCCAGCCAGCGGCGCCGGGGCCGGCGCCGATGCGCCAGGGACACGGGCGCGGCCCCGGCCCGGTCCTCGGCCCGCTCCTCCGGCCGCCGCTCCTGGGGCGTCCCGCGCACGGCCGCGAGGACGTCCCCGCGCAGCGCCGCCGGCGGCGGCTCGGCCACGGCGGCGGCCAGGTGCGCCCCGACCTCCGCGAACGCGGCCACCTCCTCCCGGCAGGCGGCGCAGCCGCGCAGATGGAGCTCGAACGCGGCGCGCTCGCCGGGCTCGAGGGCGTCCACGGCGTAGAGCGCCGCGTCGGCGTGGACGTCGCCGGCCCGGTCGTCCCCCTGGATGTCCTTCACTGCCGCACCCCCAGTGCCGATCTCAGATTGGTGAGTCCGTCGCGGATCCTGGCCTTTGCTGTGCCCAGCGGGACGTCCAGGTGCTCCGCGACCTGCCGGTGACTGTACCCCCGGTAGTAGACCAGGCAGACGGCCTCCCGCTGGAGCGGGCTGAGCCCGCTGAGCTCGGCCCGCACCTCCTCGGAGTCCAGGGACTGCTCCACCTCGCTCCAGGTGGAGTCGGAGGGGGTCTCGGCCCGCCGGACCTCGTACTGCTGGTCCCGGTCCCGTTCCCGCTGGCTCTGCCGGATCCGGTCCACCGCGCGGCGGTGGGCCATGGTGCACAACCACGCCAGGACCGTGCCGCGGCCGGCGTCGAAGCGCTTCGCCTGCTGCCAGGCCATCAGGTAGACCTCCTGGACCACCTCGGCGGCGAGCTCCGGGGAGCGGAGCAGCCGCAGCACGAGTCCGTGGACCGTGGACGACGTCGCGTCGTACAGCTGGGCGAAGGCGTCCTCGTCACCGCCCGCCACGCGGCGCAGCAGCTCGACCTGTTGTTCGGTCCGCCCGGGCGCGGGGACCGGGGCCCCGGCTCTCCCGCTCCGGCCGGTCGGTCCTGGGCTCACGCGATCTCGCTGTTCACTCGGAGAGCGGCACCCCGCCCGGGGTCCGGGCGGGAGCAGTGTCGCATTGCACCTTGCCACACCGGGTCGATGTGATGCCATCGACACACTTGTCGTCTCCATGACCGTTGTTCGTCGCGGGGCCGGCACCGGACGGGTCGGCGGTCCGTTCCGGCGCGCCGGAAACTTTTCCGCCCCCGCACCCGTCCGGGCCCCGCCCGGCGCCGAACTCACCGTGCGCACACCGAAAGTGCGCACACGGCACGACCCCCCGGTACGACACAGGAGAGAATCCGATGCGCAAGTCCATGCTCCTCACAGTCCCCACCCTGGCCCTCGGCGCGCTCACCATGGCCGCCGCGCCCGCCGCCGCCCACGACTCCGACATGTGGTCCGCCCAGGCCGCGCTGAGCACCCTGAACAACTCCGGCACCACCGGCGAGGTCATGGTCGACGTCCACGGCACCGAGGCCACCGTCACGATGAACGTGAGCGGCGCGGCCGAGACGTTCATGGACGGCCCGTTCCCGCACGCCCAGCACATCCACATCCACGGCCAGGGCACCTGCCCGGGCCCGGAGGCGGACGCGGACGGCGACGGCGTGGTCAACACCACCGAGGGCCACCCCTTCTACGGCATGATCGGCACCTCGCTGACCACCGAGGGCGACACCAGCCCCGACTCCGGCCTGGCCGTGGAGCGCTTCCCGGGCGGCTCCGCGTACACCTACGAGCGGACCCTGCAGCTGGACGAGGCCACCGCCGAGTCCCTGCAGAACGGCACCGCGGTCGTCGTGGTCCACGGCGTGGACCCGGCGAAGATGCCCGCCGCGGCCGCCGAGAAGATGAGCGACCTCGACCCGGCGCTGCCCGCGGCCGCGACCCTCCCGGCCGCGTGCGGCACCCTGACCGCCTCGCAGATGGGCGCGATGCCGGAGGGCGGCGCCGACACCGGCGTGGCCCAGGAGACGGGGTCCACCGCCCAGGCCGCGGCGCTCGGCGGCGGTATCCTGGCGGCCGCCGCCGGCGCCGCGTGGGCCCTGCGCCGTCGCGCCGCGCGCGGCTGATCCGACGGGACGGTTCCTGCTGTGACGGGATCGACCACCGGTCGTCGCGGAGGCCTGCTGGCCTCCGCGGCGACCGCCGTCCTGCTCGCCACCGGCTGCGCCGCGTCCGACGACGGCGCCGCGCCGGCGGCCGGCAGCACTCCGCCGGCGGCCTCGAGCACCGCCTCGCCGTCGAGCACCTCCGCGCCCTCGGGCGCAGGGTCGGCCCCGTCCGCGCCAGGGAGGCCGACCGTCGCCGCAACGGACAGTCCAGCGGACAGCCCGGCGGTCCTGGGCGCGTCGGAGCCGGTCGCCCTGTCCGTCCCGGCCACCGGCACGGAGTCCGAGCTGCTGCACCTGGGCCTGCGCGAGGACGGCTCGCTCGAGGTCCCGCCCGAGGGGCCCGGCTCCCCGGCGAGCTGGTACACCGGGTCCCCCACCCCCGGCGAGCGCGGCCCGGCCGTGCTGCTGGGCCACGTCAACGCCACCGGCGGCGGCCCCGGGGTCTTCGCCGGGCTGCGGGCCCTGGAACCCGGCGACACGATCGAGGTGGCCCGGGAGGACGGGTCCACGGCGGTCTTCGCCGTCGACCGCGGGGAGCAGTACGGCAAGGACGACTTCCCCACCCTCGAGGTCTACGGCAACACGGAGGGGTCCGAGCTGCGGCTGATCACCTGCGACGGCTTCGACCCGGCCACCGGGGAGTTCGACGACAACTACGTGGTCTACGCGTCCCTGGTGCCCTGAGCGGCGCCGCCGGTCGGCATCGCGGCCTCGACGAGGGCGGCGGCGCAGCCCTGGGCACGAGCGCTGGGCGCACCGCCCCGGCCTCGCGCGGAGAACGGCCGTTCCCTAGGCTTCTGGGCAGAGAACGACCGTTCTCTGCATCTGTCGCACCAGCGAGAGGAAGAGCCTCCATGGGTCACATCACCGTCGGCACCGAGAACAGCACCGACATCGAGCTGTACTACGAGGACCACGGCAGCGGTCAGCCCGTCGTCCTCATCCACGGGTACCCCCTGGACGGCTCGTCCTGGGAGAAGCAGACCGCCGCCCTGCTTGGGGCCGGCTATCGCGTGATCACCTACGACCGCCGCGGCTTCGGCCGCTCGAGCCGGCCGACGACGGGTTACGACTACGACACCTTCGCCGCCGACCTCGACACCGTCCTGAGCACCCTCGACCTGAACGACGTGGTCCTGGTGGGCTTCTCCATGGGGACCGGGGAGGTGGGGCGCTACCTCGGGACCTACGGATCCTCGCGGGTGGCCAAGGCGGCCTTCCTGGGCTCGCTCGAGCCGTACCTGCTGCAGACCGAGGACAACCCCACGGGCGTGCCCCAGGACGTCTTCGACGGCCTGGCCGCGGCCGTGACCGCCGACCGCTACGCGTTCTTCGCCGAGTTCTTCGGCAACTTCTTCAACACGGACACGTTCCTGGGCACGGACCGGCTGAGCCAGGAGGTCGTGGACGCCTGCCGGAACATCGCCGCCCGCTCCGGGGCCGTGGCCTCGGTGGCCGCCCAGCCCACCTGGCTGACCGACTTCCGGGCCGACATCCCCAAGATCGACGTGCCGGCCCTGATCGTGCACGGCACCGCGGACAACATCCTGCCCATCGACGCCACCGGCCGGCAGTTCCACCAGGCCCTCCCGCAGGCGGAGTACGTCGAGATCGAGGGCGCCCCGCACGGGCTGCTCTGGACCCACGGCGCGGAGGTCAACGAGGCGCTGCTGGACTTCCTCGCCCGGTAGCCGCACCCGTCCCCGGCGGGACGGCCCTCCGCCGGACGACGACGGACCCCGCCTGCCGTGCGCTCGAGGCGCGGCGGGCGGGGTCCGCTCCGTTCTCAGGGCCCGTCAGTGGCGGGGGCCCTCGTGGCCGGGCACGTCACCGGGGCGGTCGGTCCCGGCCGGTCCCCCCGGGTGCCCGTCCGGGCGCTCGCCGGCGGCGGGGCCACCCGTGGTCGGGCCGCCGGTCGCCGGGCCGCCCGTGCTGGGGCCGCCGGTGCTGGGGCCGCCGGTCGCCGGGCCGCCGGAGGTCCGGTCGGCGGGGGCGCGGCCCCCGCCGAGGAACTGGCGGGCCTTCTGCTGGACCGTGTCCACGTGGCGCTCGTACTTGCGCCCGGTGCGCTTGTCCACGAAGCTGCCGGCCTGGTCGAGGACCTTGTCGACCTTGTCCGGGTTGCGCTGGGCGAGCTGCTTGGCCTTGGCCGTGAGCCCCTTGAAGTTCACCATCACGTCTCCTTCCGAGAGTGGTCACCGCGCGCGGGAGCGCCGCGGTGCTGCCGCCAGTCCATCACGCGGAGCTGTCCGCCGGCTGGCCGAGGCCGGGAGGCCGGCGCTCCTGGCCGACCACGTGCTGGAAGCGCAGCAGGTTGTCCGGGTCGTAGAGCGCCTTGGCCCGGACCAGACGGGCGTAGACCTCCTCGGACCACGCCCGGGCGTGCTCGCTCTCCCCGCCCGGGACCCCGTGCATGTTCACGAAGGCCCGCCCCGTGGACCACGGGGCCATGGCCTGCAGGATCTCGGCCAGTGCCCGGGGCGTCGCCGCGGCCACGTGGGGCGCGAGCCAGCCGATGAGCTCCAGGAAGAACGCCGCGTCCCGCCCCGAGACCGCGTCCTCGACGCCGTCGGTCCGGGCGAAGGCTCCGCCCATCAGCCGGATCCCCACCTCCGGCAGCGGGCACCGGCTGCCGGGCCCGGCGCTCTGCAGCAGCGTCATGACCGCGGCGGCGTCGAACTCCCGCAAGAACTCCCCGGTGAGCACGTAGAGACCCGGCTCGGTGGCGTCCATGTGCACCTGGTCGATGTCCCGGTAGTCCATGGGCCCCACCAGGTCCAGGACCGGCCGGGAGACCGCCCGCATCGGCGCGAGGACCCGGGCGCCCTCCTCCTCCGGGCCGACCCAGCAGAAGCGCAGGTGCACGAGCATCCGCTTGTGCAGCTGCTCGGGGACGGTCGGGTCGTGCGGCATCCAGCGCAGGGCCACGGACGTCGAGGCGCGCTCCGGCAGGGTGGGCGCCCACCGGCTGAACGCGCTCAGCACCTCCAGGGCGTCGGTGCCGGGGTAGAAGATCCCGCCGCCGTAGAGCTCCTCCAGGGGGACGAGGCCCATGGTCATCGCGGTGACGAGGCCCAGGTTGCCCTTGCCCCCGCGCAGCAGGGCGAACAGCTCCGGCTCGTGCCGGGCGTCCACGTGGCGCAGCCGTCCGTCGGGGGTCACCACCTCGAGGCCCAGCAGGTGGTCGGCGGCGAAGCCGAAGATCCGCCCGAGCACCGGCAGTCCGCCGCCCAGGGTGTAGCCGACCGCCCCGGCGTCGCTGGCCGAACCGTTGAGCACCGCGAGGCCGTGGGGCGCGACCGCGTCGATCACGCGGCGCCACCGCACGCCGGCGCCGATCCGCGCGGTCCGGCGGCGGGGGTCGACCTCGATCTCCTGCATCCGGTGGGTCGTGACGAGCACTCCGCCCTCCATGGGCTGGTCCGCGCCGTGGCCCGTGGACTGGACCCCCACGGGCTCGTGGTGGGCGGCGGCCCACCGCATCACGGCCACCACGTCGGCGGCGTCGGTCACGCCCGCCACCGCGTCCGGGTGGTGGACGGCGGCCAGGTTGAAGCCGGCGACCTCCTGCGCGAAGCCGACCTCGTCCGGCAGCAGCACCGGGCCGCGGACCTGCCGGTGGAGTTCTTCCACGTCCGTTCTCGAGATCATCGCGGGCCCCCTCGGCACCGGTGATCCGCGGTGCGGGGTCGCTCGGGCCCGCAGGCGCCGCAGAACAGGTCCATTCTCCCACGCGGGCCCGCCGATGCGCCCTCCGGGCCGTGCACGGAATCGTCACGGGGCGCCGGCGGGCACGGCCCGGTCGGCACGGCCCGGTCGGCACGGCCGGAGCGCGGCCGCCGGGAGGGTCAGTCGCGCTCGAGCGGCAGGGCGGGCGCCAGCCGGCGCAGGGACGTGAACGTGGGCACGAGGGCCTCGTAGAGCTGCTCGAACACCGGCTGCAGGGACGCGTGGACCGCGGCGTCGGCGGGGTCCGGGCGCACCACGGACTCGACCTCCACCAGGTCCGCGGCCACGTCGACGGACTCGATCAGCCCGAGCGCCTGCATCCCGAGCAGCGCGGCGCCGAACCCGGAGCCCTCGTGGCCCGAGGCGAAGGAGATGTCCGTGCCGAGGACGTCGGCGAGCAGCTGCCGCCACAGCGGGCTGCGGGCGAAACCGCCGGTGGCGCGGATCTGCTCCACGGCCAGACCGGCCGAGCGCATCGACTGCAGGACCAGGCCGAGCTGCTGGCACACCCCCTCCAGGGCCGCGCGCACCAGGTGCGCGCGGCGGTGGGCGCGGGTCAGCCCCACGTAGGCGCCCTTGGGCAGGGAGCTCCAGTGCGGGGCGCGCTCGCTCAGCAGGTAGGGCAGCATGAGCAGCCCCCCGGACCCGGCCGGGACGCTCCCCGCGAGCGCGAGCAGCTCCTCCTCCGGCTCCTCCCCCAGGTCGGGGGCGAGGGCGTCCCCGGCCCAGCCCAGGACCACGCCGCCGTTGTTGATCGCCCCGCCGACCACCCAGCGCCCCGGGGTCAGGGCGTAGCAGAAGACCCGTCCCAGCGGGTCCACCACGGGACGGTCGACGACGACGCGCAGCGCGCCGCTCGTGCCGATCGAGCAGGCCGCCACCCCGGGCCGGACCGCGCCCAGGCCGAGGTTGGCCAGCGGGCCGTCGCTGGCCCCCACCACCACGGGCACGGTGGCGGGCAGCCCCGTGGCCCGGGCGCCCTCGTCCGTGAGCCCGGGCAGGACGTGGGTGGTGGGCACGAGCTCGGGCAGCTGCTCGGGCAGGATCCCGGCGAGGGCGAGGGCCTCGCCGTCCCAGGCCAGCTCGTGGATGTTCATGAGACCGGTGGCCGAGGCCACCGAGTGGTCCACCACGAGCGCGTCGCACAGCCGCAGCAGCACGAACTCCTTGATGCCGGCCCAGAAGGCGACGCGCTCGCACAGCTTGGGCTCCTGGTCGTGGAACCAGACGAGCTTGGGCAGCGGCGACATGGGGTGCACCGGGGTGCCCGTGCGCCGGTGCAGGGCGAGGCCGCCCGCGCTCGCGCGCAGCCGTTCCGCCTGAACGCTGGCCCGGGTGTCCGCCCAGGTGACGAGCGGGGTGAGGGGCTCGCCCTCGGGCGAGAGGCCGAGCAGGCTGTGCATCGCGGCGCTGAAGGACAGCCCGGCCACGCGCTCCGCCCCCACCTCCCCGACCACCGCGCGGACGGTGTCCAGCACCGCCTGCAGGATCAGCTCGGGGTCCTGCACGGCGTGGCCGGGGTGCGGCTCCTCCAGGGGGTAGCCGGCCGAGGCGGCGGCGAGCTGCTCACCGCCCACGGCGAAGGCCACGGCCTTGGTGCTCGTGGTGCCGATGTCGACGCCCACCACCACGGGATCCGGGTGCCCGGTGCCGGCCGGCCCCGGCATCAGCGCGGCTCCCCGGCGGCCAGGGACACGAGGACCTTGCCGGAGACCGCGGAGTCGCGGGCCGTGGCGAAGGCCTCCACGGCGCGGTCGGCGGGGAACTCGTGCGTGACCACGTCCTCGATCCCGGGACGGTCGGCAAGCAGCCCGATCGCCTCGTCGATCTCGTCGTCGAACCGGAAGGACCCTCGCAGCTGGAGCTCCTTGGAGACCAGCGGGGCCAGGTTCACGGGCCGCGCCTCGTCCGGCACCATCCCCACCTGGACGACGACGCCGCCGCGGCGGGCGCCCACCAGCGCCGGGCTCACGGCCGCGGGCACGCCGGAGCACTCGAGCACCACGTCGAACGCCCCGGACGGGATCTGCTCGGCCCCCACCCGGACGGTGCCGTGCACACCGAGCGCGCGGGCCCGCTCGAGCGGGCCCGCGAGGACGTCGGTGGCCACGACCTCGGCCGCGCCCCGGGCCAGGGCCGCCGCGGCGGTGAGCAGGCCGATCGGCCCGGAGCCCGAGACGAGCACGCGCCGGCCGGTCACGTCCCCGGCCACGGTGAGCCCGTGCAGGGCCACGGCCAGCGGCTCGGCGAGCGCGGCCCGGCGCAGCGGCAGGCCGGCCGGGAGCACCCGGACCATGTCCCGGCGGACCAGCAGGTACTCGCTCATCCCGCCCTGGGTGTGCGGCCGGGTGGAGGCGCTGCCCAGGTAGGCCCCGCCGGGCCACAGGTGGCGCCGGTCCTCGATCCCGGGCTGGGGCGTGCCGAACGTGGCCGGGTGGACCGTCACCGGGGTGCCGGGGGCGAGCTCGCCGGCGGGGTCCAGGTCCACCGTCCCGGAGACCTCGTGCCCGGGCACGAGGGGCTCCCGGACCACGTACTCGCCGTTGGCGCCCTCGGCCCAGTAGTGCAGGTCCGACCCGCACACCCCGCCGTAGGCGATCCGGAGCCGGACCTGCCCCTCGGCGGGCTCCGGGGTGGGCACCTCCTCGACGCGCAGGTCGTCCTTGCCGTGGATCACGATGGCCTTCATGAGCTCTCCTCCTGGTGCGTCCCCGGGGCGCCGCGGTACGGCGCGTGCCGGGTGGGACGGCGGGTGGTGCGGCGGACCCGGGTCAGAGGACGGAGGTCATGCCGCCGTCGACCAGGACGTTGTGCCCCGAGACGAAGCTGGAGGCGTCCGAGCACAGGTAGAGCAGCGTGCCCACGAGCTCCTCGACCTGCCCCCAGCGCCGGGCCGGGGTGCGCTCGACCACCCAGTGGTTGAACGCCTCGTCCTCGATCAGCGCCTGGTTCATCTCGGTGGCGAAGTACCCGGGCGAGATCGCGTTGACCTGGATGTTGTGCCGGGCGAGGTCCGCGGCCATGCCCTTGGTGAGCATGACCACCCCGCCCTTGGTGGCCGAGTACGGGGCGATGGTCTGCCGGGCGAGCACCGACTGCACGGAGCCGATGTTGACGATCTTGCCCGAGCCGCGCTCCTGCATGCCGGGGACCACGGCCCGGGACACGTGGAACACGCTCGAGAGGTTCGCCGCGACGATGTCCTCCCAGTCCTGGGCCGCGAACTCGGCGAAGGGGGCGCGGCGCTGGATCCCGGCGTTGTTCACCAGGATGTCCGGGACGCCGTGCTCGGCGACGACCGCGTCGATCCCCGTCCGGACGGCCTCGGCGTCGGTGAGGTCGAAGGCCGCCGTGACCGGGGCGGTGCCCGTGCCGGCGGCGATCTCGTCGCGCACCCGGGCGAGGGCGTCGGCGTCCCGCCCGTGCAGGACCACGCGGGCGCCCGCCTCGGCGAGGCCCGTGGCCAGGGCCCGCCCCAGCCCCCGGGAGGAGCCGGTGACGAGGGCGAGCCGGCCGGTGATGTCGAAGACGTTGCGCATCCGGGGCCTCAGGCGATGTAGAAGATGACGAGGACGATGGCGAAGCCGAGGACGGACTCGAGGGCCTGCTGGACCGTCCAGGTCTTCAGCGTGGTCTTGACGTCCATGCCCATGAGCCGGCCCACGAGCCAGAAGCCGGAGTCGTTGACGTGCCCGGCGAAGACCGAGCCAGCGGCGGTGGCCAGGACCACGGCCGCGACCTCCACGGAGTTGAAGCTGCCCGCGGCCACGGCCGGTGCCATGAGCCCGGCGGCGGTGACGAGGGCCACGGTGGCCGAGCCCTGGGCCAGGCGCAGGACCACGGCGATGATGTAGGCCGCGAAGATGACGGGCAGCCCGATGCCGTCCAGCGAGGACGCCAGCGCGTCGCCGATGCCGGAGGCGCGCAGGATGCCGCCGAACATGCCGCCGGCGCCGGTGATGAGGATGACGGAGGCGACCGGGCCCAGGGAGGAGTCAATGACCTTCTCCAGAGCGGTGCCGTGCTCGCCGCGGCGGGTGCCGAGGACGAACAGCGCCACGAGGACCGAGATCAGCAGGGCGACGGGGGACTCGCCGAGGGCGGAGAGCACCTGGAACCACTCGGCGTCCTCGGAGACGGCGCCGGCGGCGCGCAGGAAGTCCAGGCCGGTGTTCATGAAGATGAGCAGCAGGGGCAGAAGCAGCAGGGCGATGATGGTGCCGACCCGCGGCGGGTTGGCGGGCTGGTCGTCGTCGACGTCGCCGAAGAAGCCCGGGACGGGGAGGACGTACTTGGTGCCCACGCGCTTGCCCCAGAGGTACGCGGAGACGTACCAGAGCGGGAACGCCAGCAGCAGGCCGATGAGCAGGACCATGCCGAGGTCGGCGCCGTAGAGCTCCGTGGCGGCCACGGGACCGGGGTGCGGCGGCACGAAGACGTGCATGACCGAGAACGCGCCGGCGGCGGGGATGCCGTACAGGAGCACGTTGTTGCCGCTCACCCGGCGGGCGACGGCGAAGATGATCGGCAGCATGACCACGAGGCCGGCGTCGAAGAAGATCGGGAAGCCCATGATCAGGGAGGCGATGCCGAGCCCGAAGGGCGCGCGCTTCTCGCCGAAGATGTCCACGAGCTTGTCCGCGAGCACCCGGGCGCCGCCGCTGTGCTCCACGAGCTTGCCGAGCATGGCGCCGAGGCCGATGAGCAGGGCCACCGAGCCGAGCGTGCCGCCGAAGGCGGTGACCGCGGTGTCCACGATCATCCCCGTGGGGATGCCGGTGGCGAACGCCGTCAGCAGCGCCACCAGGATCAGGGTGAGGAAGGCGTGCAGCTTGAACTTGATCACCAGGACCAGGATCAGTGCGATGGCGGCTGCCGCGATCGTCAGCAGCGGCGCGGTGCCGAGGGTCTGTGTCCAGTCTTCCACTGAGTTTCTCCGTTGATCTCGTGCCTGCGGACAGGCCCTGGGGTCTCGTCGTGAGCCACGACACACGCTAGGCTGACAGAAAGATCATACTTTTGGCAACAGGGTGGGCGCGACCGCGCCGCACATGACGGACGGAGCGTCCATGCACGGGGTGGAGCAGCACAGCGGGGTGCTGGACCGGCTCGGCGAGAGCATCGCCTCCGGGGCGCGGGCGCCGGGAACGGTCCTGACGCTCGCGGCCCTCGAGGAGGAGTTCGGGGTCTCCCGCACGCTCGTGCGGGAGGTGGTGCGCGTGCTCGAGTCCATGGGGATGGTGGAGTCCCGGCGGCGGGTGGGCGTCACCGTCCGCCCGCCGCGGGACTGGAACCCGTTCGACCCCCGGCTGATCCGGTGGCGGCTCGGCGGTCCGGGACGCGACGAGCAGCTGCGGAGCCTGACCGAGCTGCGGACCGCCATCGAACCCGTGGCCGCCCGGCTGGCCGCGCTCCGGGCCGACGGGCCCACCCGGCGGCGCCTGGTGGAGCTCGCCGCCCGGCTGCGGGAGCTCGGCGAGGCACGCCGCGGCACCGACCCCGAGTACCTGGAGGTGGACACCGCCTACCACGCGCTGTTGCTGGAGGCGAGCGGCAACCCGATGCTCGCCGCCCTGCAGGACGTGGTGGCCGAGGTGCTCTCCGGCCGCACGGCGCTCGGGCTCATGCCCCGCTCCCCGGATCCCGGCGCGCTCGAGGACCACGAGGCCACGGCCGCCGCCGTCGCCTCCGGGAACGCGGCCGAGGCCGAGGCGCGGGCGCGCGCCGTGGTGGTGGAGGTGCTCGAGGGGGTCGTCGACGTGACGGAGAACACCGCCTGATCTGGCCGATGGTCTGATGGGCCCGGGCCGCGCCGTTCCTAGGCTGAGCGCATGGCCACACCCGTCACCGGCTACCTGTCCCGGGTCTCGGGGCCCCGCCGGAGCCCCCGCTACGACCTCCACCTGGCCTGCCTGCTGATCCTCGTGGCCGGCATGCTCAACTCGGCGGGCTTCGTGGCCGTGGCGCTCTACACCTCCCACATGACCGGCCTGACCGCGACCATGGCCGACCACCTCGTGGACGGGGACGTGGAGCTGCTGTCCCTCGGCGCGGTGGGACTGGGCGCGTTCGTGCTCGGCGGCATCTGGTGCTCGCTGCTCTTCACCTGGGGCCGGCGGCGCGGGCTCGGGTGCCGGTTCGCGAACGTGCTCGCCTTCGAGGGCGCGCTGATCCTGGTGTTCAGCCTGACCGCCGAGGCCGTCGAGGACGACCACCGCGGCCTCGTGCCCGTCGCCGTCCTGTGCTTCACCATGGGGATGCAGAACGCGCTCCTCAGCAAGGTCGCCGACATCCCCGTGCGCACCACCCACGTCACCGGGATGGTCACCGACATCGCGATCGAGCTCGGCAGGATGCTCTACCCCCACCGCACACCGGGCCCGGAACCGGTCCGGGCGGACCGCAGGAAGCTGCGGGTCCTGACCACCCTCGTGGGCCTGTTCTTCCTGGGCGGCGTGGCCGGGACGGTCGGCTACCTGGCCGCGGGGTTCTCCTTCCTGGTGCCGGTCGCCCTGCTGCTGCTGGTCCTGGCCTACCGTCCGGTGGCCCGGGACCTCTCCCGCAGGCGCCCGCCCGCCCGCGCGTTCCTGTGAGCCGGCGCCCCCGCCCGTAGGCTGGGGCCATGGGCATCTCGGAGACCGACCGCGGACACCTGCGACGCTGCGTGGAGCTGGCCCGCGAGGCCCTCGACGCCGGGGACGAGCCGTTCGGCTCGGTGCTGGTCTCGGCGCGGGGGGAGGTCCTGTTCGAGGACCGCAACCGGGTGGCCGGCGGTGACGCGACCCGCCACCCCGAGTTCGAGATCGCCCGGTGGGCGGCCGCCCACCTGACCCCGGAGCAGCGCTCCGCGGCCACGGTCTACACCTCGGGCGAGCACTGCCCCATGTGCTCGGCGGCCCACGCCTGGGTGGGGCTGGGCCGCATCGTCCACGCCTCCTCCTCGGCGCAGCTCGGCCGGTGGCTGGACGAGCTCGGCGCCCCGCCCGCCCCCGTCGCGGCGCTGCCGATCACCCAGGTGGCCCCGGGGGTGCCCGTGGACGGCCCCTGCCCCGAACTGGCGCCGGCGGTGCGTGACCTGCACCGCCGGCTGCACCTGACCCGGACCGGAACCGACCCGCGAGGCCGCAGCTGACGGCCACCGCGCCCGGCGGCGTCGCCGTCGGCCGCAACCTCGGCGCGGGGTGGCCAGGGGCCCCGTC
The DNA here is from genome assembly GCF_059758435.1 of Kocuria sp. GQ42. Lineage (NCBI taxonomy): Bacteria > Bacillati > Actinomycetota > Actinomycetes > Micrococcales > Micrococcaceae > Kocuria > Kocuria sp. GQ42. Next base: position 145,953 of record NZ_JCAXEN010000003.1, read on the forward strand.
CGGGGACCAGGATGGAGGGGTACCTCCGGTGGGCGGCGCCCGCCGGAACCGTTCGACGAGAGGAACGATCATGGTGGACATGGGAGGATTCGCGGACAAGGCGAAGAACCTTGCGGACCAGCACCCGGACAAGGTGCAGCAGGGCATCGACCGGGGCGGCGACGCCGTCGACGAGCGCACCGGCAACAAGTACGAGGGCCAGGTGGACCAGGCCCAGGAGAAGGCCGGCGGCTTCCTCGGCGCCGACGAGAAGGATCAGCAGCAGAACTGATCCGCGGCCGCTGACCTCGGCCCCGCCCGCCTCCCGGCGCGCGGGGCCGCGGTCTCTCAGGCCAGCGCTGCGGCCAGGTAGGGCGCCGTGCGGCTGGCCGGGCACGCGGCGACCTCGGCCGGGGTGCCGGCGCACACGATCCGCCCGCCGGCCTCGCCGCCGGACGGGCCCATGTCGATCACCCAGTCCGACGACGCCACCACGTCCATGGCGTGCTCCACCACCACCACGGTGTTGCCGGCGTCCACCAGGCGGTTGAGCTGGTGCAGCAGCAGCTGCACGTCCTGCGGGTGCAGGCCGGTGGTGGGCTCGTCCAGGAGGTACAGGGTGTGGCCGCGGCGGGCCCGCTGCAGCTCGGTGGCCAGCTTGATCCGCTGCGCCTCGCCCCCGGAGAGCTCGGTGGCCGGCTGGCCGAGCCGCAGGTAGCCGAGCCCCACGTCGAGCAAGGTGCGCAGGCTGCGCGCGGCGGCCGGGACGTCCGCGAGGAACTCCGCGGCGGTCTCCACGCGCATGCCCAGGACGTCGGCGATGCTCCGCCCCCGGTGGGTCACCTCCAGGGTCTCGGGGTTGTAGCGGGCGCCCTGGCAGTCGGGGCAGGGCCCGTAGGTGCCGGGCAGGAACAGCAGCTCGACGGCCAGGAAGCCCTCGCCCTGACACGTCTCGCACCGGCCGCCGGTCACGTTGAAGGAGAACCGCCCGGCCCCGTAGCCGCGGGCCCGCGCCTCGTCGGTGGCGGCGTAGAGCTTGCGGACCGCGTCGAACAGTCCCGTGTAGGTCGCCAGGTTGGAGCGCGGGGTGCGGCCGATGGGCCGCTGGTCCACCCGGATCAGCCGGTCCAGGTGCTCCAGGCCCTCGACGGCACCCACCCGTGCCCCGGCGGCGGGCGCGGCGTCGTCCTCGGCCTCGGCGGGCGCCGCCCCGCCGTGCACGTGCCGGCCGACCGTCTCGGCCAGGACCTGGCTGACCAGCGTGGACTTGCCCGAGCCGGAGACCCCGGTGACGGCGGTCAGCACGCCCAGGGGGATCTCCGCGTCGAGGTCCACCAGGTTGTGGCGCGTGACCCCGCGCAGCCGCAGCCGCCGCTCGACCGGGCGCGGCGTGCGCTCCGCCGCCGTGCCGCCCGGAGGATCGTCAGGCGAGCCGTTCGGGGAACCGTGCGGGGAGCCGTCCGGGAACAGGAAGGGGCGCGTGGCGGACTCCGCCACGTCGGCCAGGCCGGGCACGGGGCCGCTGTACAGCACTGAGCCGCCGCGGTCCCCGGCCTGGGGCCCCACGTCCACGACCCAGTCGGAGCGCCGCACCACGGCCATGTCGTGCTCCACCACGAACACCGAGTTCCCGGAGGCCTTCAGCTCCTCCAGCACGGCCAGCAGCGGCTCGGCGTCGGCCGGGTGCAGGCCCGCCGAGGGCTCGTCGAGCACGTAGACCACGCCGAAGAGCCCGGAGCGCAGCTGGGTGGCGATCCGCAGCCGCTGCATCTCCCCCGGGGAGAGCGTGGGCGTGGACCGGTCCAGGCTCAGGTAGCCCAGGCCCAGGTCCAGGAGCACCTGCAGCCGGGCGAGCAGGTCCTTGGCGATGGTCACCGCGGCCTCGCTGCGCTCCCCCGAGGACACCGCCCGGGAGGCGGTCCCAGCGTCCTCCAGGGTGGCGGTGGGCCGGACCACCTCGGCCAGCTCGCCGAGGGACGCCCCGTTGAGCTCGGCGATGCTCCGGCCCGCGAAGGTCACGGCGAGCGCCTCGGGGCGCAGGCCGCTGCCGGCGCACGCGGGGCAGGGTCCCGTGACCACGTACTGCAGGACGCGCTCGCGCATCTGCTGGCTCGCGGAGTCCGCCAGGGTGTGCAGGACGTAGCTCTTCGCGCTCCAGAACCGGCCCTTGTACGGCTTCGCCACCCGGTCCCGTTGCGGGGTGATCTCCACGACCGGCTGCTCCTCGGTGAACAGGATCCAGTCGCGCTCCTCCCGCGGCAGCTCGCGCCAGGGGACGTCGACGTCGTGGCCCAGGTGGCTCAGGATGTCGCGCAGGTTCTTGCCCTGCCACGCGCCGGGCCACGCCGCGACGGCCCCGTCCCGGATGCTGAGCCCCGGGTCCGGGACCAGGGAGGGCTCGGTGACGTCGTGCACGGTGCCCAGGCCCGAGCACCGGGGGCACGCGCCGGCGGCGGTGTTGGGCGAGAAGGCGTCCGAGTCCAGGCTGCCCGCGGCGGAGTCCGGGTAGGTGCCCGCCCGGGAGAAGAGCATGCGCATCGAGTTGGACAGTGTGGTGAGGGTGCCCACGGTGGAGCGCGAGCTGGGAGCGCCGCGCCGCTGCTGCAGGGCGACGGCGGGCGGCAGCCCGGTGATCCCCTCGACCGCGGGGTTGTGCCCCTGCTGGATCAGGCGCCGCGCGTAGGGGGCCACGGACTCGAGGTAGCGCCGCTGCGCCTCGGCGTAGATGGTGCCGAAGGCCAGGGAGGACTTCCCGGACCCGGAGACGCCGGTGAAGGCGACGATCGCGTCGCGGGGGACGTCCACGTCCACGTGGCGCAGGTTGTTCTCGGAGGCTCCCCGGACCCGGACCATGCCGGTGCGGGTGGTGCCGGGGACGGTGTCGGGGGCCGGGTCGGTGTCGGGGTGGGTGCTCACCGCCTCCACCCTAGCCACCGGCGGGGCCCCACGGGGACTCAGCGGGTGAGGTGGTGCTCCCGGCCGACCGACCAGGCCGTGTCCGCGGGGGCGGGGTCCACGCCCCAGGCGGACCACTCGTCCAGGCCGGCGAACCAGCGGGCCCCGTCCCGGCCGGCGACCACGAGGGCCGTGGCCAGCACCCCGGCGAGCCGTGCGTCCGGGCCGACGACCGTCGCGGACCGGGCGCCCGAGGCGGGCCGTCCCGTGCGCGGGTCCACGACGTGCGCCGGGCGCTCGGCGGTGCTCGAGGTCGACACCGCGCCGTTGCCGGGCAGCACGGTCCAGGTCACCGCGCCGGCGTCGTCGGGGTGGCGGATGCCCACGGTCCAGGGCCTCCCGGGCCCGGCGGACCCGCGGGTCACGACGTCCCCGCCGGCCTCCACGCAGACGTTCGCGCACCCGGCGCGGACGAGGTCGTCGGCGATCCGCTCCGCGGCCCACGCCGTGACGTAGCCGGAGGGGTCGAAGCCGCCGCGCACGGCCCACGGGTCGAAGCAGCCGTCGGTCAGCTCCCGGGCCTCCCGGCAGCGCCGGAGCACGTCCAGGAGGGCGCCCTGGGCGGCGTCCCACCGGCTGAGCCGGCGCTCGTCGAGCAGGCCGGAGCGGAGCGCCGTCACGAGCGAGTCGGGGCGGTAGGTGGAGAAGACCGCGTCGACCCACCGCATGTTGGCCACGGCCGTGTCCAGGGCGTGCTGCACGGCGGGCTCGGGGGGCAGCCCCTCCTCGCCGGCGCGGACGTCGACGGTCACGGTGGTGCCCCAGACGGGCTCGCGGTGGCGGTGCCACCGGCCCTCGGGGCGGCGCAGTTCGACGGCGGGGGCGCTCACAGCCCGGCCCGCTCGAGGAGCTCCCGGCAGACCGTGCGGTAGCCCTTCACGGCGGGGGCGGCGCCGCTCACGACGTCGACGCGCGCCGGCCGCCTCGTGAGGACCTCCTCCTGGAGGACGGGTACGGCGGGGTCGTCGAGCCGCTGCGGGGGGCGTGGGGGGAGGGATGTGCGGTCGATGACTTCGACTATAGGACCAGGGGTGGTGCCGGTCACTGGACTTTCGGGCAGAGTTCCACAGCCGGGGACGCGGGACGGGCCCGCTCCTGCGCCGGCGCAGGAACGGGCCCGTCCACCGGTCCCGCTAGTCGGCGATCTCGATGACCTGCAGCGGCAGGTTCGTGCCGGTCCCGCAGAACTCCGCCTGGCACTCCTGGATGAACCCGGAGAGCACGGCCGGTCCCTCGTCGAAGGCCATGTTGAAGGCCACGGCCTGGTAGTCCAGCTCGACCTCGCCGCCCTCGCAGACCCACTGCTGGAAGTAGCTGCCGTTGGCGATCCGCCCCTCGGAGACCCGCTGGGTCACGCTGAGGGAGACGAAGATGTTGCTCCCCGCCGTGCACGAGACCTTGTAGGTGCCCTCGACGGCCGCCCCCTCGGCGATCCGCGTGGCGTCGCTGATCTCGTAGATCTCCATCGCCTGCGCCGGTGCGGCGGCGACGAGACCGATTCCTGCCGCGAAGGCGGCGGCCGTGACTGCCCTGGTGGTTCTTCTCATGGTTCTGTCCCATCCGGTGGAGAAGCGAGAAGCGCTTCGCGACTGGTGCCGGCCCGCGGCGCATTCCCCCGAACGCCCCCGGGCCCCGTGTCTGGTACGACGTCACCAACGTAGGCGCAGGTCAGGGTGCATCGGCCACCGTGCGTGAAGATGACGGACACGATTCGGACACGGTGCCGGTGCCACCGCGGCCGCCGGGCACCGGCTCGGACCGGGAGGCGCCGGACGGGGCGCCGCTCAGAACGCGTCGTCGATGGCCACCGGCCGGCCGTGCCGGTCGTAGTAGTAGACCCCCTGCGTCTCCGGTGTCCCGTCGGCGGGGTCCTCCGGCGGCTCCGCCGGGAGGGCGCCGCCGCCCCGGGCGCCGAGCGCGAGCGCACCGACGGACACGAGCAGCAGGAGCACCACCGTGAGCAGCGGCCCCAGGGGCACGGCGCGGACGAGGACGGCCAGGACCACGGTCAGCGCGAGGAGCAGGAGCAGGGCGCCCGTGGCCGCGGACTCGAACGCGCGGCCGGGGCGGGCGGCCCCGGGCTCGGCCGAGGACCGGCCGGAGAAGTCGGGCAGCTGGGGCAGCTCGGGAACGAGCGGAGTGGTCACGGCGGGCCTTTCGCGTGCGGCTCCCCCGGTGGAACGGTCCCGGCGGTGAGCGGCTCCGGGAGCGACCTCGACCGGAGTCCCCCCGGTCGCTCCTGCGGGAGTTGGTTCCATCCTGGACCCCCCGCCCGCTTCGGGCCTGCCCACTCTTGTGGGGCTGTCGGGTACCGGGCGGCGCCATCCGGGGGACGGAGCACCCGGACGGCCGCGGACGGTGCGCGGGCAGGCGCGGTCCGGCGGACGGTGCGGGATCCGCGGATCAGGGGCCGGGCACCGTCCGGGGCCGCCCGATCCGGGTCCGGACGCCCGGCGAGAACAGCACGGACTCGGGCGGGCCGTCGACGTCGAGACCGGCCGCGGCCAGCAGGCCGTCCTCGAGGTGCGCGACCGCCGCGGGGTGCAGCGGCCACGGCTCGTGCGAGACGGGGACGTGCACCGTGCGGCCGGCGAACCGGCTGTGCAGGCCGAACCGCGCGGTGAGCTCCAGCGACAGCTCGTCGTCGGCGCGGGCAGCGCGGTTCGGGTGCACGGCGAAGGAGGACGTCGTCCGTCCGCGGCGCCGGACGACGTCGTACCCGTAAGCGGGATCCGCCCCGTCGGGGGCGACGGCCCGGCACTGCGACCACACGTAGGGCAGGCCGGCGGCGCGGGCGCCGAGGACGACCGCAAGCCGTGGGGCGTCGAGGGACAGGAACACCACTGCGCGCGTGCCGTCCGGCTCGCGGGAGTAGAGGCGGACGTTGATCTCGGGGAAGCTTCCCCAGTAGGGCAGGGGCACCGCGGCGCCGAGCCGGATCCGCTGCATCCGGAAGCCGACGAGGCCCGCCCAGGCGGAGCCGTCGACCACGTCCGCCCGGACGCCCGGCGGCATCCGCGCCGCCGCGGCGGACACGGGGATCCGCCAGTGCAGGAAGACGGCGTCCTCCCAGCGCTGGTCCATCAGGTGGGGGCGCGGCAGCCCCGGCGCCGCGGGCCAGGGAGCCGCCGGATCAGCCGTCGTCCTGCTCGTCATCCTGTTCCATGGGCCCCTCGCCCTCCGTGGGGCTGATGGGCCCGGTCGTGTTCTCCTCCTCGGTGGCGTCCGTGGCCTCGTCCTCGGCGGTCTCCTCGCCTCCGGCGGGGGCCTCCTGCTCCGTGCCCTCCTCGCCGCCGGACCCGGGGTCGTCGCACCCCGCGAGTCCCAGGGCGGCGAAGGACAGGAACCCGATCGCCAGCGTCCTGCGCCACCAGCTCTCGCCCGCAGCTGCTGTCATGACCCCTCCTCCGTGGTTCTGCATGAGCATCAAAGGTAAGCACGCTTCACAAACCGGTGCAACAGTGGGGACAGGATTGACGGAAGATGTTCAGCGGAAATCCAGGACGGCGCCGGTACGGTCGGGAACGGGACCGGCGCCTGCCGCCGGGGCGAACCGCCCGCGTCCCCCGTCCGTCCGGGAACGAAAGGCGCACCGTGCGCACGAGCTGTCGAGGGGCCCGATCCGGCCGCGCCGCGGCGCTGGGCCTCGCCCTCGCCCTCCTCCTCGGCGCCTGCGGCGGGGACGGGGACGGCGCCGTGCCGGCCGCCGCCCCGACGGCCGAGGCCGCCGCCGCGGGCCTGGCGGCGGACCTGGAGGAGCTCGCCGCCGAGGTGCCCGGGGAGCTCGGGGTCGTGCTGCTCGACCCGGAGGGCGGGGAGGTCGTGGCCCGCAACGCGGACCGTCCGTTCACGAGCGCGAGCCTCTACAAGCTCTTCCTGGCCCATGCGGTCCTCGACCGGGCCGACCGAGGCGCCCTCGCCCTCTCGGACGTCGTGCCGGGACTGGGCCTCACCGTCGAGCAGGCCCTCGACGTGATGATCAGCTGGTCGGACAACGCCTCCGGTGCGGCACTGGGCCAGTGGCTCGGATGGGAGCAGGTCGAGGCCTTCGCCCACGGGCAGGGCTTCACGGCCACGACCTTCGACCCCGACACCGGCTCGCAGGACGTCGTCGCGATGACCACCACTCCCGCGGACGTCGCCGCCCTCCTGGAGCGCCTGCGCCGCGGTGAGCTGCTCTCCGGCTCCTCCACCGCCCTGCTCCTCGGGTTCCTGGAGGAGCAGCACCTCGACTACGCCCTCTCCTCGGGCTTCTCCCCGGACGTCGGCTTCGCGCACAAGACCGGTCTGCTGGTGGACGTCTCGCACGACGCCGGGATCGTCGAGCTCGGCGGGCACGACTACGTCGTCGCCGTCCTGACCGACGGGTGGTCCGACTACGAGGAGTCGGCGCCCTGGTTCGGGGACGCCGGGCGGGAGATCGAGGCGTACGTGCGGGAGGACACCGGCACCTCCCCCCGACCGGCCGCGGCACCGTAGGCGGGGGCTCCGGGCGGTCAGTCCGTCCCGGACCGCACCCGGAGCACCCGGCCCCGCCAGCGCCGCCGGACCCACCGGTCGTGCGTGGCCAGCACCACCGTGCCCGGGAAGTCCTCCAGGGCCCGCTCGAGCTCCTCGGCCAGGGCCAGCGACAGGTGGTTGGTGGGCTCGTCCAGGAGCAGCAGCGGGGCGGGCTCCGCGACCAGGGCCGCGAGCGCCACCCTCCGGCGCTGCCCGGGGGAGAGCTCCCCGAGGGGGCGGCAGGCGTCGTCGGCGCGCAGGAGGCCGAGCTCCTCCAGCGTCGGGGCGCCGCTGCCGTCCCGCAGCCGGGAGCGGAAGGCCGCCTCGGCCGGGCACGCCAGGTCCGGCCAGGAGTCGTCCTGGGCCAGGCGGCCGACGACGACGGGGCCCTGCCGCTCCACGGTCCCGCCGTCGGCGCGCAGCTCCCCCGCCAGCACGGCGAGCAGCGTCGACTTCCCGGTGCCGTTCGGGCCCTCGACCAGCAGCCGGTCCCCGGCGCGCAGCTCGAGGTCGGTGGGCGCCAGTCGTCCGTCCACATGTGCCCCGGTGAGCCGGACCAGCGGGACGTCGGCGTCGGCCCCGGTGTCCGCGCCCCGGTGGAAGCCCGCGAAGCGCAGGGGTGCCGGCGGGGCGCCGACCGCGGTGCGCTCGAGCTCGGCCAGCCGGTGGCGGGCCGAGCGCACCCGGCCGCCGATGGTCTTGGCGGCGCGGTCGCTGTAGAACTTCCGGGTGATCCGGCCCTCGGACTTCGGGGCCGTGGTGTGGAAGATCTCCCGGCCGGAGACCTCGGCGATCTCCCGCAGCCGCTCCCGCTCCTGCCCCTGGGCGGCGAAGCGCTCGGCCCAGCGGCGGCGGGCGAGCTCCCGCTGCCGGAGGTAGGAGCTGTAGCCGCCCGTGGACGCCGTGCCCTGCCGGGGCGGGCCGCCGGCGGACTCGTCGGGGCCCAGGGCGGGGTCGAGGTCGACCACCCCGGTGGCCACCTCGTCCAGGAACCGCCGGTCGTGGCTGGCCAGGAGCACCGGGCCACGCCAGCCGGCCAGCTCGGCCGCGAGGAAGTCGACGGCGTCGTCGTCGAGGTGGTTCGTCGGCTCGTCGAGCAGCAGCGCCGTGGGCCGGGCCAGCAGCAGCGCCGCGAGCGCGAGACGGCGCCGCTGCCCGCCGGACAGCTCCCCGACCGCCCGGCTCCTCGGCAGCCGGGCCAGCCCGAGCCCGCTCAGGACCGTCTCGATGCGGGCGTCGAGGGCCCACAGCCCGTGGCGCTCGGCGTCCCGGAGCACGGTGTCGTAGGCGTCCGCCGTCGCGGGGTCGTCGGGCGCCGCGGCGATGCCGGCGGCGAGCGCGGCCAGCCGGTGCTCCAGGGCGCGGACCTCTCCGACGGCCTGCTCGACGACCTGCTCCAGGGTGGTGGCGGCGGGGAGGTCGAGCTCCTGGTGCAGCAGTCCGGTGCGCTCCGGCCGGTGCACGGTGCCCGTGCCCGGCACCAGGAGCCCGGCGGCCACGTGCAGCAGGGTGGTCTTGCCGGCGCCGTTCTCCCCGATCAGGCCGGTGCGCTCACCGGCGGCGACGGTCAGGGACACGTCGGTGAGGACCCGGCGGCCGGGGTGGCTGACACCGATGCCGTCCAGGCGCAGGTGGGCGGGGCGGTGCGGGGCGGCGGCCGCCGAGGGGGCGGTGGAGGTCACGGTGCGGTCCTGTCGATGCTGGGGGTCGGGCCCGCCGGGCGAGTGCGGCACCGGATGCGCGGAGCCCCCTGGGCTCGGATCGACGGTGCCGGCCGCGGACGCGGGCCGGGGCATCAGGACAGGAACATGGCCACCAAGGTACGCCCGCGCGGGCGTGGCGGGCAAGGGCCCCGGCGGACCCGCCCGACCGGCGGTCCGCGGTCGACTCCCTCGGCGGTCGGGCGTAGCCTGCGGACCATGGACTCCCAGGTGCAGCGGGCCGTGTTCAGCACCCGCGACCCGGCCGAGGGCATCGCGGTGCTCGACGAGGTCTTCGCCATCCGGGGCGTGCGCCGGTCCCCGGACGGCGGCTTCGACATGACCCTGGCCTCGACCGGGATCGACTTCGTCGCCTACGAGCGCGTCCGGCTGAAGGGCTCCTCGTGCACCGGCCGCACGGACGGCGCCGGCGTGCTGCGGGTGTGCCACGTGACGGCGGGCGTGCTGAGCGCCACCAGCGCCGGCGACCGCTTCCCCCGCACCGGGCCCTTCCTGTTCCCGCAGCGCACCTTCACCAGCTGGTGGGACGACCTCGAGGCGACCACCGTGTCCCTGGACCCCGCCGCGGTGGAGGACCACGCCCGGCGGCTGCTGGGGAACGAGGGCTTCCGGCTGGAGTTCACGGGGACCCGCCCGGTGTCGCCGGCCATGACCCAGTACTGGCGCGGGACGGTCTCCCACTTCGCCCGCGACCTCCTGCCCGACTCCCGGGCGATGAGCAGCCCCCTGATCCGCTCCGAGGCCGCCCGCTCCCTCGCCACCGTCCTGCTGCACACCTTTCCCGGGAGCTTCCTGGACCGCAGCGGGACGGCCACCGGGCAGACCCGCCCGGCTCCGGCCGGAGTCCGGCGGGCGGTGGCCTTCATCGAGGAGCACGTGGCCGCGGACGTCGGACCGGCCGACATCGCCGCCGCCGCCAGGATGAGCGTGCGCGGTCTCCAGGCGGCCTTCCGCCGGGAGCTGGACACCACCCCGATGGCCTACCTGCGCGACGCCCGGCTCGACGCCGTCCACCGGGAGCTGCTGGTCGCCGACCCCACGACCGGCTCGACCGTGGAGGCGGTGGCCGCGCGCTGGGGCTTCGGCCACCGCGGCCGCTTCGCCGCCGCCTACCGCGACCGGCACGGCCAGGCCCCCGCCACCACCCTGCGGAGCTGACCGGGATGCCCCAGGAGACGGAGCGGGCGCCGGGGACGCCGATCCGCCTGCACACGGCGACCACCGACCCGGAGGTGGCTAACGAGGCGCTGCAGCAGATCTACACCAGTGCGCGCATGGGCACGATCACCGACGAGTCGTCCTTCCTGTACCGCCAGGACGTGCTGGGCGACGCCGACCTCCAACTGGGCCGGCTCACCTTCCGCGGCAGCATCGCCGGCCGGATGGTGCTCGACGACATGTTCTCGGTCGTCGTGCCCCGCGCCGGGGGCGTCGACTGGAGCATCGACGGCCGGACGGGCAGCGGGCTCGGGGTGTTCCTGCTGCAGCCGGGCCAGGAGTACTACGGCGAGGTGGACCAGCTGCTGGTCGACTCGGTCACCATCGACCGGTCCACGCTGCGGGAGACCGCCCGGACGGTCCACGGGGACGAGACCCTCGAGGTCGCCTTCAACAGCCCGCGCCCGCACTCCCCCGCCCGGGAGAGGCACTGGAGGAGCACCTTCGCGTTCGTGCAGCAGATCCTGGCCGACCCCGAGGTCGCCTCCCTCCCCCTGCTGCGCGCGGATCTGCGGCGGCGGGTGTCGGTGGCGACCCTGGAGGCGTTCGCCTTCGCCGGGGAGCCCGTGGCCCGGCGCGCGTCGGCCGCCGGGCAGCAGACGGCCTACCGGGACGCGGTCGAGTTCCTGCACGCCGCCGCGTCCTCGCCGATCACGGTCGAGGACGTCGCCCGCCACGCGGGGGTGAGCACCGTGGAGCTCGTCCGGGCCTTCCACTCCCACGCCGGGACCACGCCGGGGGCCTATCTGCGCGAGCTGCGGCTGGTGGCCGCCCACGACGACCTGGTGCAGGGCGACCCGGCCCGCGGCGACACCGTGCGCGGCATCGCCCGGCGCTGGGGCATGAACCACCCCGGCGACTTCGCGCGCCGCCACCGGCAGGCCTACGGCGAGAACCCGGCCGCCACCCTGCGCCGTTAGAGCAGCGGCCAGGGGATCCGGCGGCCGGTGACGTCGACCGGCAGGACCGCCTCGTCGAGGAGCCGGCGCACCCGCCGCCGCAGCGCGGCCACCTCCGCGGCGTCGAGGAGTTCGGCGAGTTCGGCGGGGACGTCGTCGGCCAGCGGGGCGATGTCCTGGAGCAGGTCCTCGGGCACGGGCTCGCCGGAGAAGTCCCAGACGACGGTCCGCAGCTTGAACGCCGCCGCGAAGCACAGACCGTGGTCGATCCCCCAGATCCGGCCGTCGGCGCCCCGCAGCACGTGGCCGCCCTTGCGGTCGGCGTTGTTGGCCACGAGGTCGAACAGCGCGATCCGGCGCAGGGCGTCGTGGGAGTCGGGGGCGGCGTCGTAGAGGGTGAAGTAGTGCTGCCGCGGGTCGTGCTCCACGAACCGCTGCAGGGACCCCGTGCCGAACGGGCCGTCCTGGCGCAGGACGGTGGGCGGGACGATGCCCCAGCCCAGGAACTCGCTCAGCACGTACGCGGCGCGCTCCCGCCGGTGCAGGCCGGGACGGAAGTCGAGCAGCGGCCGCTCGCCCTCGAGGGGCTTGTAGATCCCCCAGGCCGTCTCCTCCTCGAGCGTGACCTCGACGAGCAGCGCCGAGTTGCTGCTCTCCCGGATCAGTCCGAGGAGCTCCATCCGGCCCTCCGCCAGGAGCACGAGCTCGCCCATCAGCGTCCGCTCACGACACCCTCAGGCCGGCCAGCGGCTCGTCCGTGGAGTTCACGGTGAGCACGGCCGGCGCCTGCCCCGGCGGGTACGAGATCGCCGAGACGGAGCACGGGCTGACCACGATGCGCTGGAAGAGGTCCAGGTGCGTGCCCAGGGCGTGGGCGAGGGCCGCCTTGATGGGGTCGGCGTGCGAGAAGCAGACCACCACCCCGCCCTCGTGGGTGGCGCGCACCCGGTCCACGGCGCCCACGGTGCGCGCCTGCATCTCGGGGAAGCTCTCGCCGCCGGGGAAGCGGAAGGTCGAGGGCGCCCGCTGGACGGTCGACCACGCCTTGAGCCGGGTGAGGCGGGAGAGCTCCTCGCCCGTCCACTCCCCGAAGTCGCACTCGAGCAGTCCCGGCTCCACGACGGCCTCCCGGCCGGTCCGGGCCGCGGTCGGCGCCGCGGTCTCGCGCGTGCGCTCGAGCGGTGAGGTGTACACGGCGTCGACGCGCACGCCCGCGAGCCGCTCCGCCACCCGGTCCGCCTGGGCCCGGCCGCGCTCGGACAGGTGCAGGCCGGGGGCTCGCCCCGGCAGGACCTTGCCCGTGGTGGGGGTCTCCCCGTGCCGCACGAGCAGGACGAGGGTGCTCCGTGGTGCCTTGCGAGTGACCATGATGCCCCAGCGTACTGGCGGGGGCCCCGGGGCCACAGGGGCCCCCGCGCTCGTCGTCGTCGGGCGCCGCCTGCGAGGACGCCGGACCCGGCCCGGGGGCGCCCTCTTGACGCCGGGGTTAGGTTGGCGCTGTGACTGATCGCACCGATCACCCTGACATCCGCACGCTCGGCGAGCTCCGCGCCGCCGGCGTGACCCACCGGACGCTGCGCGAGGAGATCCGCGAGAACCTCCTGCGCACGCTGACCGAGGGCGGTGACCCCTGGCCGGGCCTGCACGGGCTCGGGCGCACGGTCCTGCCGCAGCTCGAGCGGGCCCTGCTCGCCGGCCACGACGTGGTGCTGCTGGGCGAGCGCGGCCAGGGCAAGACCCGCCTGCTGCGCACCCTCGCCGGCCTGCTCGACGAGTGGTCCCCCGCCATCGAGGGGTCGGAGCTCAACGAGCACCCCCTGGAGCCGCTGACCGAGGCGTCGCGGCGCCGGATCCTGCTCGAGGGCGACGAGCTGCCCGTGGTCTGGCGGCACCGGTCGGAGCGCTACGTCGAGAAGCTCGCCACCCCGGACACGTCCGTGGCGGACCTCATCGGGGACGTGGACCCGATGCGCGTGGCCGAGGGCCGGCGGCTCGGGGACCCGGAGACCATCCACTACGGGCTCGTGCCCCGCTCGCACCGCGGGATCGTGGCGATCAACGAGCTGCCCGACCTGGCCGAGCGCATCCAGGTGGCCATGCTCAACGTGATGGAGGAGCGGGACATCCAGATCCGCGGCTACGTCCTGCGGCTGCCGCTGGACGTGCTCGTGGTGGCCACGGCCAACCCCGAGGACTACACGAACCGCGGCCGGATCATCACGCCGCTCAAGGACCGGTTCGGCGCCGAGATCCGCACCCACTACCCGCTCGAGCTGGAGGACGAGATCGCCGTGATCCGCCAGGAGGCCGAGCTGATCGCCGAGGTCCCGGACACGATCCTGGAGACCCTGGCCCGGTTCACCCGCCTGCTGCGGGAGTCCTCCGCGGTGGACCAGCGCTCGGGGGTGTCGGCGCGCTTCGCCATCGCGGGCGCGGAGACGGTCGCGGCCGCGGCGCTGCGCCGCGCCACGATCCGCGGCGAGGCGGAGGCGGTCGCCCGGATGGTGGACATGGAGACGGCCACCGACGTCCTGGCCGGGAAGATCGAGTTCGAGTCCGGCGAGGAGGGCCGCGAGCGCGCGATCCTCGACCACCTGCTCCGCCGGGCCACCGCCGAGACCGTCCGCGGCCGCTTCCGCGGTCTCGACCTCGGGCCGGTCGTGGAGGCCTTCGACGGCCGCACGACCGTGTCCACCGGCGACGACGTCTCCGCCCAGGACTTCCTCGCCGGGCTCCCCGAGCTGACGGCCTCCGGCGACGACGGGGCCGCGACCGCCTACGACGAGATCGCCGCACGCCTCGGCGCGAGCACGCCGGGCCAGCGCGCCAGCGCGATCGAGCTGGCGCTGGAGGGGCTCTACCTCGCCCAGAAGATCTCCAAGGACGCCGACGAGGCCGGCACCGTCTACGGCTGACCGCACGGCCGGCACCAGGACCCGCACCGGGTTCCGCACCGGGACACAGAGAAGACACAGAGGGGGCGTCATGCCCGCACACCACCGGTCCTCGAGGTACGGCCGGTACACCGGAGGACCCGATCCGCTGGCTCCGCCGGTGGACCTCTCCGAGGCGCTCGAGGCCGTCTCCGAGGACGTCATGGCCGGGTACTCGCCGGAGCACGCGCTGCGCGAGTTCCTCCGGCGGGGCGGCCGCGGCCGCGACGGCCTGGACGACCTGTCCCGGCGCCTGCAGCAGCGCCGGCGCGAGCTGCTGCAGCGCCACGGACTGGGCGGCACGCTCGAGGAGGCGAAGAAGCTCCTGGACAAGGCGCTGCGCCTGGAGCGCGAGCAGTTCCTGCGGGACGCCCGGATGGACCCGATGGACCGCTCCTTCCGGGAGATGCAGCTCGACGGCCTGCCGAGCTCCACGGCCGCCGCCGTCAGCGAGCTCGCGTCCTACGACTGGCAGTCCCAGTCCGCCCGGGAGGCCTACGAGCAGATCAAGGACCTCCTCGGCCGCGAGCTGCTCGACCAGCGCTTCGCCGGGATGAAGCAGGCCCTGGAGAACGCCACGGACGCCGACCGGGAGGCCGTGGCCGAGATGCTCCGGGACCTCAACGAGCTGCTCGAGAAGCACGGGCGGGGCGAGGACACCGAGGAGGACTTCCAGGACTTCATGGCGAAGCATGGGGAGCACTTCCCCGAGAACCCGCAGTCGGTCGACGAGCTGATCGACGCCCTGGCCCAGCGCGCGGCGGCGGCCCAGCGGATGCTGAACTCCATGTCCCCCGAGCAGCGCCAGGAGCTGATGCAGCTCTCCGCCCAGGCGTTCGGCTCCCCCGAGCTGATGGACCAGCTCGGCCGGCTCGACGCGAACCTGCAGGGGCTGCGCCCCGGCGAGGACTGGGGCGGGTCGGAGGGCTTCGAGGGCCAGGACGGCCTGGGCCTCGGCGACGGGACGGGCGTGCTCCAGGACATTGCCGAGCTCGACTCCCTCGCCGAGCAGCTGGCGCAGCACCACCGGGGCGCCAACCTGGACGACATGGACCTCGACGCGCTCGCACGGCAGCTGGGCGAGGACGCCGCGGTCTCGGCCCGGACCCTCACCGAGCTGGAGCGGGCGATGCGGGACAGCGGCTACCTGCAGCGCGGCGCCGACGGGGACCTGCGGCTCTCGCCCCGCGCCGTGCGCCGGATCGGGAAGGCGCTGATGCGGGACGCCGCGCAGAACCTGTCCTCCCGGACCGGTCAGCGCGACACCCGCCTCGCCGGTGCGGCCGGCGAGCCCTCCGGCGCCACCCGGGAGTGGCAGTTCGGGGACGCCGAGTCGTGGGACACCACCCGCACCATCACCAACGCGATCCGGCGCACCGCCGCCGAGGGCGGCGACGTCCGGCGCGGGCTGCGCCTCGACGTCCGCGACATCGAGGTCGCCGAGACCGAGGCGCGCACACAGGCCGCCGTCGTCCTCCTCGTGGACACCTCGTTCTCCATGGCCGCCGAGGGGCGCTGGGTGCCCATGAAGCGCACGGCGCTCGCGCTCCACCACCTCGTCTCCACCCGGTTCCGGGGGGACCAGCTGCAGATCGTCGCGTTCGGCCGCTACGCCCGCGCCCTGCCGGTCGACGAGCTCACGGGGCTGCCGCCGGTGCGGGAGCAGGGCACCAACCTGCACCACGCGCTGCTGCTCGCCACGCGGTTCTTCCGCAAGCACCCCTCGATGCAGCCTGTCCTGCTCGTGGTCACCGACGGGGAGCCCACGGCGCACCTGCTGCCCGACGGCGAGAGCTGGTTCTCCTGGCCCACGGAGCCGGAGACCCTGCGCGCCACGGTCGAGGAGCTCGACCGGCTGGGACGCATGGGGGCCCAGGCGACGTTCTTCCGGCTCGGCGACGACCCGGGGCTGGAGCGGTTCCTGCGGCGGATGGCCGAGCGGATCGACGGGCGCGTGGTGGCGCCGGACCCGGGGGACCTGGGCTCCGCCGTCCTGGACGAGTACCTCAACGCCCGCGCCGGGGACCCCGACGACCTCTGAGCGGACTCCCGGCGCGCCCGGCCACTGGGGTCAGCGGGCCGCGGTGGAGCCCCCGTCGGCCGGCGGGGTGGGGTCGGACGGGCCGGACGGTCCCGCGCCCTCCTCCGCCGAGGACGCCGCCGAGGAGGACGCCGCCGAGGAGTGCTTCCCGTGGTGCTCGTCCTGCGCCTCGTGGGCGGCGTGCTCGGCCTCGTGCTCGCCCTTGCCGAAGGGCAGCAGCTCCCAGACCAGCACCAGGACGGCGCCCCAGGCCAGGCCCAGGACGGCGGAGAAGAAGGTGTTCGTGAGCCAGGCGAGCGCCGCGCCGAGACCGCCGGGGACGGCGTCGTGCACGAGCACCTCCACGTGGTGGACGGCCGCGTACGGGGCGTGCCAGCCCAGGTCGTCGAGGCCGACGAGGACGATGTGCCCGCCCACCCAGATCATGGCGGCGGTGCCCACGACCGAGATGACCGTGAGCAGCCCGGGCATGCCCTTCACCAGGCCGTGGCCGATCTTCTGCGTGGTCGGGGAGGACCGTCCGGCCAGGTGCAGGCCGAAGTCGTCCATCCGGATGATCAGCGCCACCACCCCGTAGACCAGGACGGTGATGCCGATGGCCACGACCACCAGGATGGCGGCCCGCGAGAGCAGGGGCTCGCCGGCCACCTCGTTGAGGGAGATGACCATGATCTCGGCCGAGAGGATCAGGTCGGTGCGCACCGCGCCCCCGACCATCGTGTCCTCCGCGTCCTTGCCCTTCTCGACCACGGGGGTCTTGGTCTTGGCCCCGTGGCCCGAGACCTTCGACCAGATCTTCTCGGCCCCCTCGAAGCACAGGTAGCTGCCGCCGAGCATGAGGATCGGGGTGAGCAGCCACGGCGCGAACTGGCTCAGCAGCAGGATGACCGGGAGGATGAAGATGAGCTTGTTGCGCAGCGAGCCCTTGGTGATGCGCCAGATGATGGGCAGCTCACGGGCCGGGGAGACGTCCTGGACGTACTGCGGGGTCACGGCGGTGTCGTCGACGACGACGCCGGCGGCCTTCATGCTCGCCCGGCCCGCCGCCGCGCCGATGTCGTCCACGGAGGCGGCGGTGACGCGGGCGATGGCGGCGACGTCGTCCAGCAGGGCCATCAGACCGCCGCTCATCGGAGGACCTCCGGCGCGGTCTCAACAGGGGCGGGCGGAGCCGCGGTGGTGATCAGCATGATGACAGAGTAGGGCCTCGGACGCCCGGATGCTCCCGCGGGGGACGAACGGGCACCGATGTCCTGCCGTTCCGCGGAGCCGGTGGTGTTGCGCCCGGTGCCGGGGACGCTCCGGCACCGGACCGTCCACCACCGGCCCGTCCACCACCGCTCAGGAAGCACCCGGCCAGGAAACACTGACCCGGAAGCACCGACCAGGAGGCACCCCGCATGGACCCCGTTCACCCTGCCGCCGGACCGGCGGGGGCGCGACCGCCCGCGCCGTCGCCCGCTCCGCACGTCGTCGTCCTCCCCGGCGGCGGGTACGCCCGGCACGCGGACCACGAGGGCGAGCCCGTGGCCGAGTGGCTCCGCGGCCTCGGCCTCTCCGCCGGCGTCCTCCGCTATCCCGTGCACGCCAGGCACCCCGCCCCCGTGGACGCGGTGCGCGCCGAGGTCCGCCGGGTCAGGGCGGCCGGGGCCGGGCGGATCGTCCTGCTGGGGTTCTCCGCCGGCGGGCACCTGGCCGGGCACGCCGCGCTCACCGCACCGGCCTCGGGGTCCGAGCGGGTCGACGCCGTGGTCCTCGGCTACCCGGTGGTGTCCATGCAGCTCGACACGCACCGGGGGTCGCAGGAGGAGCTCCTGGGCCCGGGGCCCTCCGCCGAGGCGCGGGCGGCCACGTCCCTCGACCGGCTGGTGACCCGGGCCGCGCCGCCCTTCTTCGTGTGGCACACCGCCGACGACCCGTCCGTGCCGGTGCAGCACTCCTACCTGCTGGCCCAGGCGCTGGCGCGCCGGGGAGTGCCCCACGCCCTCCACGTCTTTCCCCGCGGACCGCACGGACTCGGGCTGGCCGGCGGCACCGGTGCGCCCGCGGCCTGGCCGGCGCTGTGCGCCGCGTGGCTGGCCGGCCTGGCGGAGGACGTCACGCCGCCCGCCGCCCGGTGAGGACCGCCGGCCGCCGACGCACCCTCGAGCAGGCCCACCCGCCCGGGGTCCGGCCGCCGCCCCTCCGGTCCGCGCCGCGGCGTGGCGCTCCGCGGCGCGGACCGGAGACGGACCGGCTCACGCGGCCAGCACGCGCGACCTGGGGACGCGGCGCCGCCCGGACCCGGCCTGCTCCACGAACGCGGAGAACAGCCGCCCCCGGTCCGCGGCCGAGCCGTGGGAGTCCTCCGGGTGCCACTGCACCCCGACGGCCCAGGTGCGGTCCAGGTGCTCCGTCGCCTCGGCCACGCCGTCCTCGGCCACGGCGGTGACGCGCAGCTCGGGGGCCACGACCCCCAGGGCCTGGTGGTGGTCCGACCGGACGGTGAGCCGCCGGGCGCCGAAGACGGCGGCCAACCTGCTCCCGGGCTCCAGGGCGACCTCCTCCTCGGGGCACACAGGGTCCCCCGGCGCACCGCGGTGTCCGTGGCCGGTGCCGAGATCGGGGACGAGAGTTCCTCCGCAGGCCAGGTTGAGCAGCTGGGCCCCCCGTCCGATCGCCAGCAGCGGGGCGTCGCGGTCGAGGCTCTGCTCGAGGAGGTCCACGGTGTAGAGGTCGGCGCGCCGGTCGACCCCGTACCCGTTGGGCACGGGTCCGCCCGCCCCGTAGAGGGCAGGGTCGACGTCCCCTCCTCCGAGCACCAGCACCGCGTCCGCGGAGGCGGCGACGGCGGGGTCGGGCAGCTCCCGGGCACTGGAGTCGACCAGGATCGGCCGGGCGCCGGTGTTGACCAGGCACTGCAGCGCGGTGCGGGTGCGGCGGCGCATCAGGTCCCGGGTCTGCGGGGTGAGGCCCGGGAAGTTCAGCGACACCACGGTCGCCACGGTGGGCGCTTTGGCACGGAGGCTCCACAGTCCTACGGGAGTCACCTCGTGCGCATTCAGATGAACGGCCTGTCGGTTCATGCTGTCATCTCCTGTTCGATCATGAGGTCCTCGCTCCGAGCCGGGTGGCGGGCGCACGCGGCGCCGGCGGGCCGGCCGGAGGGAGGAGTTCAGGCCCGAAGCGTTTTCGGGGGCACCTGGTGAGTTGTTGCGGAGCTGGACGGTGGCGGTGGAGCCGACCGGGATGGGAGCGGCGGACACCGGGGTGAACGGCGGTCGCCCTTCACACGATGCACCGGGGAAGTTCGCGTCCCCCGAGTGGTGCAGATCACTCTGCCCGAGGCGGAAGGGGGTGCACCCCTCTTTTCCGGAAGAACATTGCCGATTCTTCACGATCGACGAAAATCGGCTGTCAGGATGCGGGGACGGGCAGCGGCGGGTGGTCCCCGGCGCCGGGGTCGGTCCGCTCGCCGCCTCCGAGGGGATCTACAGCGCGGGATCGATCATCGTCATGCCGGCGACCGTCGCGGTGTCGAACACCGGCAGCAGCGCCGCCGCCTCGTCGAGTCCGATGGTGCGCTCGATGAGCTTCTGGGGCTGCAGTGCGCCCTGCTCGATGAGCGCCATCATGGCCGGATAGTCGGCCGCGGCCATGCCGTGGCTGCCGAGCAGGTCCAGCTCCCAGCCGATGACCCGCGCCATCGGCACGCGCGGGTGGCCCTCGACCGGCGGCAGCAGGCCGATCTGGACGTGCCGGCCCCGCCGGCGCAGGCTGAGGACCGCATCGGCGCAGGTCTGTTCGCTGCCCACGGCGTCGACGGCGACGTGGCCACCCCCGCCGGTGAGGGCGGCGACCGCCGCGGGGACGTCGCGCCCGTCCGCGCGCAGCGTGTGCTCCGCGCCGAGCTCGCGGGCGAGGGCGAGCGCCTCCGGGTTGCGGTCGACCGCGATCACGCGTCCGCCCAGTGCCCGGGCGATCATCACCGCGCTGAGCCCCACCCCGCCGGCTCCGACCACGGTGACCCACTCCCCCTCGGCGAGGCGCGCCCGGTCGGCCAGGGCCCGGTACGCCGTGGCGAACCGGCACCCCAGCGCGGCCGCGGTGGCGAGGTCGACGTGCTCGGGGACGGCCACGAGGTTCGTGTCGGCCCCGTGCAGGGCGACGTACTCGGCGAAGGACCCCCAGTGGGTGAATCCCGGCTGCTGCTGATCGGGGCAGACCTGCGCGTTGCCGGAACGGCACCACTCGCACCGGCCGCAGCCGCAGACGAAGGGGACGGTCACCCGGTCCCCGGTGCTCCACCGGCGCACGCCCGCCCCCACCGCGACGATCACCCCGGCCAGTTCGTGCCCGGGGACGTGGGGCAGCGCGATCTCGTCGTGCCCCGCCCAGGCGTGCCAGTCGCTGCGGCACAGGCCCGTGGCCTCCACCCGGACGACCACCCCGTCGGGCGGTGCCGTGGGCTCGGCGACGTCACGGACCTCCGGCCGGCCCCGGACAGCATCGATCACCACTGCGCGCATGCCCCCCACTCTCCCACGCCCGTGCGGCACCGGCAGGGGTGTGAGCAAGGAGACAGCGCTCGTCGATGCGTCACTCGGCGCCGTGGTGGTAGACCGGTCGTTGGAGACACCGCATGCTGTCGGTGCGGCGCGGCGCTGGGGCATCCTGTCCCCTGCCGGGCCCGGCTCCGCCCGGGGAGCTCGCCGCCGCTCTCCCCGCTGTTCGCCTTCCCCATCAGCCCGTGCCCGGAGGAGCCCCGTTGAGTGTGAAGCAGTTCTTGGACGAGTACGGCCGGTGCCGGACCGTCTCCCCCTCGGTACGGGTCTTCGCCGACGTGGCGGTCACCCCGCGCACCCCGGCCCCGGCGTGGTGGAACCATCCGGTGACGATCATGTTCGTCGCGGTGATCGGCGCGGCCCTCTCCTTCACCACTCCCGCCCTGCCGGCGCTGTCGGGACTCCTGGTCGCGATCTCCGGCGTGGCCCTGGCGTCCCTGGCCGAGATCGACCGTGGACGCTGGTCGGCCAGTCGCGCGCGCGCCGTCGAGGAGTCGGTGTGGATCGCCGATCAGTGCGGGTACCGCGTGGACACCGCCGGTGGAGCCCTGCGGTGGAGGAACGACGACCGGAGCATGGTCGCCCGGCTCGGTCACCGCGGTGGCGGGTGGGACCTGGTCCTGCTCGACGTCGAGGCCCCGGCTCTCGGGAGCGACCGCTGACGAAGGTCTTCTCCCGCCCCGTCCTCTGATCGTCGCCTCGCGCCGGACGGCGTCGGTGCCCGTCCGCGGCCCGGCGGCCCGTTGCGCGCAGCACGGGCACGATGTCGGTCACCGAGGCCCCCGGGGCGGAGCAGTGGGCGCTCCAGGCGCTACAGGGAGTTCCACAGCACGAGAGCCGCGCCCAGCGTGGAGACCGACAGCGCCACGCGGCGCACTCGTTGCCGGCCCAGGCGCCTGTTGACCAGCCCGGACAGGGCGAACCCCAGGATCATCGCCGGGGTGAGGATCGCGGCGAACTGCAGGATGTGCTGATCCAGGGCTCCGACCGCGGCGAGGCCGACCAGGGACATGAGGGCTCCCACGAGGAAGAAGGCGCTCATGGTGCCGCGCAGCTGTGCGGTGGAGGAGCCCTGCCACACCAGCGCCATGGGCGGGCCCCCGATGGCCGTGGCGGTCCCGAGCGCCCCGGAGGCCGCCCCGGCGACGGCGACGGTGACGGGACGGGGCGCGGGGCGCCAACCCCAGATGCTCAGCAGGACACCCAGCAGCACCGTACCGGCCAGCGTCAACGCCAGCCCGCGGGCGGGCAGGAAGGCCACCAGGGCAGCACCGATCACCGTGCCGGGGACCCGTCCGAGCAGGGCCCACCCTGTCCCGGACAGGTCGATGGCCGTGCGGTCCCGGAGCACCCCGAGCACGGTGACGCCGGCTACGAGCAGCACGATGGACCCCGGCAGCAGCGAGGGATCGACCAGAGCGATCGCCGGGGCCGCCAGCATCCCCAGTCCGAATCCGATCGCCCCCTGCAGGCAGGCCGCCAGGACGATCACCACGGCGATGATGACGAGCTCCACACCACTCATGTCTGCACCTTCCTACGCTTCGGGGCTGGTTGGTCGGATCTTCCCGGGTGGAACGAGGCCATCACGGCCAACCGTGCATCCACCGGGGCCTTGCACGGCGATCATCCCCAGCCGGGTAGGGCCGATGGCAGAGGGCGGGAACCACTGGTGTGGTTCCCGCCCTGTGCGTTCCGTGTGGGCTGGAGGTGTGGTTCCCGCCCTGTGCGTTCCGTGTGGGCTGGAGGTGTGGCTCAGCCGATCAGCGTGGTGAGGAGCCGGTAGCAGGTGGCCAGGATCGCGGCCAGGCCGAGCAGGCCCAGGGCGGTCTGCCACCAGCGGTTCGCGTAGCGGCCCATCACGTCGCGGCGGGTGGCCATGATCAGCAGCAGGACGCCCAGCAGCGGGGCGACGATCACGGTCAGCGCCTGGGCGGTGATGATCAGCTGGATCGGGGAGCCCTGGGCGAGCAGGGTCACGGCCAGGCCGAAGGCCAGGACCACGCAGATCATGGCCTTCACCCGGTGGCGGTCCAGTTTGTTGCCCCAGCCCAGCGTGTCCGAGATGAGGGTGCCTCCGGCGGTGGCGTTGGCGATCATCGAGGAGAACGCCGCCCCGGTGAACCCGAGGCCGAAGACGGTCGTGCCGATCGGCCCGGCCAACGGCTCCAGGACCTTGGACAGGTCCCCCAGGGTGGCGGCGGTGCCGCCGGTGGCCTGCAGGGCGGTGGCCGCGACCACGATGACCAGGATGGTCATGATGCCGGGGGCGACGATGCCGGGGATGGTGTCGGCCAGGGTGGTGGCCTTGTACTGCTCGGGGCGCAGGCCCCGTTCCCTCGAGGCGTAGCCGGTGTAGAAGGCGGCGTTGATCGAGAAGTTGGTGCCGACCAGGGCCACCAGCAGCATCCCGGCTCCGGGGGGCAGGGACGGGATGAATCCGTCGGACACCTCGACCCAGTCGGGCTGGGTGAGCAGCGCCGAGGCGAGGAACCCGGCGGCCATCAGGGCGATGATCGCCAGCAGTCCCCGTTCGAAGAGCTTGTAGTAGTTCGGTGCCCAGGCCACCACGCCCACGAGCACGGTGCAGGCCAGGGTCCACAGGGTCGGGGAGCCGCCGAAGACCATGGACATCCCCAGCCCGGAGCCCACCGCGTTGCCCACGGAGAACATCAGGGTGATCAAGAAGACCCCGATGCCGGCGGCCACCCCGGTGATCTTGCCGAGGTGCATCTTGATCATCTGGATCAGGGAGCGGTCGGAGGCCAGGGCGATCCGCACGCTCATGTCGGTGAAGCCGAGCATCAGGAGGGTGGAGACGGCGATGACCCAGATCAGGTCGTAGCCGTGGAGGCTGCCGGCCTGGACTGCCGAGGTCAGGTTGCCCGGGCCGAACTGCCAGGCCCCGACGATGAACCCCGGGCCCATCAGGGCCAGCGCGCCCAGCAGCCGGGATCGGCGGGTGGGTCGGGCGGGGGGTTCAGTGCCGAGTGCGGGGGTCTCGGAGTCGGTCACCTCGTGAGTGGCCGGGTGCGCGGACTTCTTGGATCGAGCAGTCATGCTGGTCATCGTCGTTCTCCACCGTCCTGGTTGGGAAGTCACACCACGCTGGTGGCCTGGAAGCCGCGGGTCGTCGTGTACTGGGCGTTGTCACCGATGAGCCCGGCGGAGGTCAGGGCGGCGGAGATCTCCTCGCGCGCGCCTTCGGCCAGGGGCAGCAGCGGCGGGCGGACCACGGCGTTGGGCAGCACCCCGCGCTCGACCAGGCCCATCTTCAGCGCCACGGTGCCCTCCATGTGGGAACCGCGGTGGTAGACGGCCTTGGTGACCGGCAGCAGCTTGTCGTGCAGCGCCCGGGCGGCGGCGTAGTCCTTGGCCTTGCCCGCGGCGATCAGCTCGATCAGCGGCTCGGGGGCGAGTCCGCCGTAGCCGACCAGGGCGCCGTCGACGTCGAACATGGTGTGCAGCAGGTACTCGTCGTGGCAGGTGAGGATCTGCAGCTCCGGGTTCTCCTTGCGCAGCACGGGGATCTCGGTGTCCCAGCGGCGCATGTTGCGCACCCCGTTCTTGGTGGCGAACACCCCGGGCTGGGCGGCGATCTCGAGCTGGGTCCTGAGGTTGTAGGTGGCCTTGGTGGCGTCGGGGTACTGGAAGAGGATCAGCGGCAGGTCGGACTCCTCGTGGATGATCCGGTAGCGCTGCTGCGGGGCGCCGTCCTGGTAGCCGAAGCGCAACCAGCCGTGGGAGGGGTAGACCAGCCCGGCCTTGGCCCCGGCCTCGGCGGCCCGGGCCGCCTCGAGACCGGCGACCTTGTCGCCCTCCCCGGTGATGCCGGCGATGATCGGCACCTCGCCGGCGGCGTCGACCATGGTGCGGATGACGTCGACCTGCTCCTCGGCGGTGAGGTAGGTGCCCTCACCGGCGTGACCGAGGCAGACCAGGCCCTTCACGCCCGGCACGGAGGCGAGCCAGCGGGTCAGGTTCGCCACGGCGTCGTGGTCGACCTCCATGTCGGCGGTGAACGGGGTGACGGGGGCGGGAACGAGACCGCGGAGATCGAGAGACATTGGAGGTTCCTCCTGGGTTGAGAACGTTTGCGGGAACGTTTTCAACTATGATGTGACTCATGACACCTGTCAACACCTCCGCCGGAACTTTCTGTGACCCATCTCATGGGACCCCACCGATCGGACCCGTCTCAGGGCTTGTCCCGTCACGGGCTTTGGTATCGTCCGAGCCATGGACCAGGACGGGCATGGCTGAGCAGGCGGGCTCGCGCACCGTGACGATCCGTGACGTCGCCCGGGTCGCCGGGGTGAGCATCTCCACGGTCTCGAGAGTGCTCGACGACCGCCACCCGCCCTCGAAGTCCCCTTCGGCCGAACGCGTCCGGGCTGCCGCGGCCGAGCTGGGCTATCGCCCCGATGCCTACGCCTCCGGGTTGCGCCGCCAGCACACCGGCACCGTCGGGGTCCTGGTGCCGCGGCTGTCGGACACGGTGATGGCGGTGTTCTTCGAGGAGGTCGCCCGGGCGTGTGCGCGTCAGGCCGGTTTCGCCATGGTGGCCACCACCGAGGACCGGCCCGAGGCCGAGAAGGCCACCGTGGAGACCCTGCTGCGCCAGCGCGTGGACGGGCTGATCCTGACCACCGCCCGCCTGGAGGACCCCGTCGCCGCCCAGCTGCGGGCGCAGGGGGTGCCGCACGTCCTGGCGCTGCGCACCGATCACATCAGCCCGTCGGCCACCGGCGACGACGAGCTCGGCGGGTACCTGGCCACCCGCCATCTGCTGGATCTGGGCCACCGGGACATCGCCCTGGTCGCCGGGCCCTCCTACGCCTCCACCGCCGTAGCCCGGCAGGCCGGCTACCGCCGCGCCATGTCCGAGGCCGGCCTGACCGAGGTCGACCACCTCGTCCACGAGTCGACCTTCGGCATGGACTCCGGGGAGACCGTCGCCCGGACCGTCCTGGCCGGCGCGCACCGGCCCACGGCGATCTTCGCCGTCAACGACAACACCGCCATCGGCGTGCTGGCCGCCGCCCAGGCCGCCGGACTGTCCGTGCCCGGCGATCTGTCGGTGGTCGGCTACAACGACATCCCCGTCTCGGCCCGCCTGCCCGTGGCCCTGACCACCGTGCGGGTGCCCTTCGACCAGATCGCCGCCAACGCCGTGGAGCTGCTCACCCAGCAGCGCACCGGCGGCCTCGGCGAGCCGCGCCGAGTGGTCACCCCGACTCTCATTCCGCGCCAGTCCACCGCCCGGCCCCCTGCCGCACGCACTGCCTGAGGCCGCTCCGGCCGCCAGCACGACCCACCACCGCCGGCTCTCGGGAGTCTGCAGAACGGAGACAGCATGCCCATCGTCACCATCAACATGGTTGCGGGTCGAGACCGCGCCGTGGTCCAGGACTGCCTGCGCGAGGTCGCCAGGACGGTCTCACGCACCCTCGACGCCCCGCTGTCCTCCGTCCGGGTGCTGGTCAACGAGGTCGACCCGGAGCTGTGGACGGTCGGGACCACCCTCAAGAGCGACGACCGCCCCTCCGCCCCTGCGTCCTGAGCAGCCCATGAGGTCGCCGGCGTGGTCGGCTCCCGGCAGGTGGAGGTGCTCCACGAGTGCCTCGACGGTCGCTGAGGGCGAACGAGCCGCAGCCGACGTCTCTCGTGCAGTGCTCGCACTGGCGAATCACCTCGCCGATGGTGGCCGGGCGCGGGCCCACCGTTCCGACGGCGGCCCTCAGCGGTCCAGGGTGCGGCTCGGCGTCGTCCCGTAGACCTGCCGGTAGTACTGCGCGAAGCGTCCCGCATGGGTGAAGCCCCACCGGGCGGCGATCCCCTTCACGGTGTCCCCGCGAGCCGGGTCGCCGTCCTGCAGGTCCCGGTGGGCGGCGTCCATCCGCGTCCGGCGCAGGTACTGGGCCGGGGTCAGGCCCAGGGGATGATTGGCCCGGAACGCCCGTACCAGGGCCTTCGTGGTCGTCCGGGCGGCGCGGGCGGCGTCCTCCACGGTGATCGGGTCCGAGGCGTGGTCGTCGAAGAACTGCGCCGCGATCCGGTAGCGGCGGGACTGGGCCTCCATGGACAAGTACCGCTCCTCCCGGTCCCCGAGCAACGGGAAGCACTCCAGCAGACCCACGGCCAGGTGACGGGTCAGGTCGGCGCGCACCATGGGCTCCTCGAAGACCGTCGACCCCAGCATGTCGGCACCACGGCGCACCAGGTCCGACCAGTACTCACCGAGCCGGGCGCTGACCGGGGCGGACGAGCTGAAATCCACCGGGGTCCCCTGGCCGTAGACGGTGTCGGCCGTGGCCTGCACCAGGCCCACCGGCAGGTGCGCCATGGTCACGTCGACGTCCTGCGCCACCACCAGGGACGGGTGCTCAGGGCGGAACAACACCGATGAGCCCGCAGCCGCGTCGCCGATCTCCGCGCGGATCTGCCAGTCGTACCGGACCCCTCGCACGTGGGCCACCGTGAAGACCTCGGTGTCCCCCCACAGGGACATCGTTCCGCCCACGTGCACCGCCGACATGGCGACCTGGCCGTCCCCGGCCCTCGACAACCGGTAGGAAAACGCCGGATCGGTGGAGCTGTAGCCGAAGCGCATGCCGGTCCGCTCGCCGAGCGCGGGCAGCACCTCGGGATCCAGGATCGTGAGCTCGTGGCGGAACACCTCACCCATGAGTCAGCACCGCCTCCCGCCCAGGGCCCACCCCACGGGGGCTCTGCTCCAAAGAACCATTCTCCAGATCTGCCGGAGGGCTCGCACCATTGTGACCCGACACTTCGACGACCCGCCCCCACACCGCCCAGTTCGCCCGGGACGGCGACGAGGAGCCGGCCTCCGGGATGTCTGCTTCTCGCGTCAGCGCGTTGCGGCCAGGAAGCGGTGGAGCACCTCGTTGTAGGGCGCCCCGGTGCGCTGGACGCTGTGGCCGGCACCGGGCACGACGGCCCGCTGGGCCTCGAGCTCGCGCTCGAGGACATCGCAGACGGCGTCGAAGACCGGGCTGTGACTGCCGGAGACGACCAGCTTCGGAAAGGGCGCCTCCCGCAGGGCGCCCAGCGGGATCCGGGCCTCGTCGGTGAGGCGTTCGTGCCGGAGGAGCTGCGCGTTCTGCAGCAGCGCGGGCGGCAGCGGGTCCGGCGGGGTGACGGCGCTGCCGACATAGCCGATGAACGCGTGCAGGAACGCGGTGGGATCGGCCGGGCCCTGGTCCCACAGCTCCCGCAGCCCCCGGGCGTAGTCGCGCACGATCGGGTCGTCGGGCAGCAGGCCGAAGGCCGGCGGTTCGTTGACGGTCAGGGACCGGACCATCCCGGGGCGCTGGGCGGCCGCCAGCAGGGCAACGACGCCGCCGTAGGAGTGCCCGACCAGGTGCATGGGCTCGGTGAGCAGTTCGGCGACGTCCCCGGCGTCGACCTCGAAGTCCTCGACCTCGACCGGCGGGTTGGGGAAGTAGCCGCGCCGGTCCACCACGACCAGGTGCCAGTGCTGGGCCAGGGGGCGCTGGGCGTCCCAGGTCATCGCCCCGCCGGTGACGCTGCCGTGGACCAGCAGCACGGGCGGACCGGCACCCCAGTGCTCGACGTGGATGCTCGGCATGGGCACCTCCCGTGTCCGCGTGGTCAGCTCAGGCCGAGCTGTTCCTGCTGGGTCGCGAGATCGTAGTAGCGCCGCTCCTCCACGATCAGGCCCTCCTCGTCCAGCCGATCGAAGAAGGCCATGGGGAATCGCAGCCGGCGCCCGGTCGCGGGGACGTCCCCGGTGGGCAGCGCCAGCGTTCCGTCGTGCGTGCCGGTCATGGTCGCCTCGACCGCGGTCACCGGGCCGTCGACGACCGTGCTCGTGACCTCCATGCCCAGGTCCGGGAAGGCCCGGAGGAAGTCAGCGATGTCCCGCTCGATCGCGGCCCGACCCCGCAGGGGCTCGGGGTACTGCGGGTCGACGACCACGGCGTCCTCGGCGTAGAAGGAGACGAAGCGGGCAACGTTGTGAGCGTTGATCGCGGCGATCTGTTCGTCGAGCACCCGCCTGCTGAGCCCCCCGGGATCCTTCCCCGGGTCCGTCGCGTCTGCGGTCGGTGCGGTCATGGCAGGCTCCTCGTCTCCGAGATTTGACACCACCATGGTCCCCCCGGCCGGCAACCCCGACAACGTTCGTTAGGCAATCGTTGGGACCGATCCGGCGGCACGGCCGTGCCGCTCCGCGGGACACCCGAGGCGAGCAGCCGGGAGCACTCCTCGGCCTGTGTGCGGGTCAGAGCCCCTCGTGCGCCATGTTCGCGAACCGGGAATAGTGGCCCTGGAACGCCACCACGATCGTCTTGGTGGGACCGTTGCGGTGCTTGGCCACGATCACGTCGGCCTCACCGGCACGCGGCGACTCCTTGTCGTAGACGTCGTCGCGGTGCAGCAGGATCACCATGTCCGCGTCCTGCTCGATGGAGTTGTGCACCGCGATGCCGTTGGCAACGAAGTTGTGGTTGCCGAGCACAGTTGCGTCGAAGACCTCTTCCTCGCCCTCGTGCTCGATGGACACCACGGAATCCCACATCAGGTCGTTCACGGCGGTGAGGTCCATGTCGGCGTCGTCGAGCAGGGCTGACACCCGGGCCAACTTCGGGGCGGGCCCGGGTAGGCGGAGTTCGTCGACCCCCTCGCGCACCAGCGTTCCCACGGGAACGGGATCGGCTAGGACGTCGCCCACGCTCTGCCAGAGCTCGGCGTCGGAGCCGGCACCCGACGGCTCGTCGAGGAACCCCAGAAGGTCTCCCGCGGCGTCGACGAACGCGCTGGTCCGGCCGATCTCCCGGAGGAAACGCACCTGGTCGTCCGCGGCGGACACGACCAGCTCGGACCGGTCCGGCGACCATGTGGTGGAGATGCCGAACCGCAGCAGGAGCCGGCTGAACCGGTCCGCCGAGGCAGCGTCGTCGAACGACGCGGCGACCTTCGCCTCCGGTCCATCGTGGCCGATGTGCCCGCGCTCCGCCCAGTAGGTCTGGACGAAGCGCCGGATGTGCGCCTTGGGCAGCGCGAATACGGCGTCGGGCAGCGGAGCACGGCCGGCCGCGAGCACCCGGGCGGCGACGTCGACCTGCGCGTCGTCCCACTCCGTGCGCTGCGTCGGTCCGTCAGTGTGCCGAGGCACGCCCAGCCGATCCCCCACGGACAGCTCGCCCAAGGGTTTCCACCCCTGGTACGTGAAGAACGGGTGGTTCGCGGTCGCCCGGACCGTCTTCCCCGACGCCAGCGTGAGCCGGCGGACCGGCTTGACCCCTGTCGAGAAAACGTGGGTGAGCGTGCGTTCGACGTAGCGCATGTCATCGCCCAGCGACCACACAGGGACATCCTTGGCCCCGGACTCGAACAGCTCGCCCATGGTGACCTCGGCTCCGGTGTCGGAACGGAGAATCCGAGTGTCCGCAGTGAGACAGCCCGACTCGCGGAGGTCAGACACCATCGGCTTCTTGTCCTGACGCTGCTCGGAGCCACGGTTCAGCTGCGACAGCGCGATGACCGGGACCTCGAGCTCCTTGGCCAGCAGCTTCAGGGCACGGGAGAACTCCGAGACCTCCTGCTGGCGGGACTCGACCTTCTTGCCGGAGCTCATGAGCTGGAGGTAGTCGAGCACCACGAGCTTGAGATCGTGCTTCTGCTTGAGCCGGCGACACTTCGCCCGGATCTCCATGAGGGACATGTTCGGGGAGTCGTCGATGAACAGCGGAGCGGAGTCCATCTTGCCCATCGTGGTAGCGATCTTGGCCCACTGCTCGTCCTGCAGCCGGCCCTTGCGCAGGTCCTGCATGTTCAGCGTGGCCTCGGCGGAGAGCAGGCGCATGGCGATCTCGTTGCGGCTCATCTCGAGGGAGAAGATCACTGTGGTCTGGTTGTGCTTGATCGCCGCGGACCGCGCGACGTCGAGGGCCAGGGTGGATTTGCCCATGGCCGGTCTGGCCGCGATGACGATCATCTGACCGCCCTGGAAGCCCTGGGTCAGCTCGTCGAGCTCGATGAAGCCGGTGGGCACGCCGCGCATGCCCTCGCCGCGGGAGCCGGCGGCCTCGATCTCGTCGACCGTGGACTCGATGACCTCCTTGAGCACCGTGTAGTCCTCGGAGGAGCGGCGCTCGGCCACCTGGTAGATCTCGGCCTGGGCGGCGTTGACGATGTCGTCGACCTCGCCGTCGGAGCTGTAGCCGAGCTGCACGATCTTGGTGCCGGCCTCCACGAGCCGGCGCAGCACGCCGCGCTCGCGCACGATCTCGGCGTAGAAGCCCGCGTTGGCCGCGGTGGGCACGGAGGAGATGAGGGTGTGCAGGTACGCGGGACCGCCGACGCGCTCGATCTCGCCGCGCTTGGTCAGCTCGTCCGCCACGGTGATGGCGTCCGCCGGCTCGCCGCGCCCGTACAGGGAGATCACGGCCTCGTAGATGGACTCGTGGGCGGGCTTGTAGAAGTCGACGCCGCGCAGGACCTCCACCACGTCCGCGATCGCGTCCTTGGACAGCATCATCCCGCCGAGCACGGACTGCTCCGCGACGTTGTCCTGCGGCGGGGTCCGGCCGTACTCCCGGTCGCTCCCGGACGAGCGCTCCGACACCATCGACACCTGGTCCACCTCTCCCCGCGCACCCCGCGGACAGCGGAGCGCGCACACGACGACGCCGCCCCGATCTTCCGGGCAGCCCCTCCATTCTCGCACCGACCGCGGACACCGCTTGCCGCCCGGGCCCGTCCGTGGACACCATGGATCATGACGCTCACCACAGACCTCAGCGGCCCCTGTTCGTGGGACATCAGGACCACCCGGGCGGAGCTGGCCGCGGGCCGGATCAGCCACGTGGAGCACCTCGACGCCCTGCTGGAGCGCCTGCCCACGGCGCAGCGGCTGGGCGCGGTGATCAGCGCGGACCCGGAGCTGGCCCGGGCCTTCGCCCACGCGCTGGACCGCCGGGAGACGCGGGGCCCGCTGACGGGGATCCCGCTGGCGGTCAAGGACATCGTGGACGTCGCGGGATTCCCCACCACCGGCGGGACCCGGTCGCTGGAGCACGACGTGGTGGCGCGGGACGCCCCCGCGGTGGCCCGCCTGCGCGAGGCCGGGGCCCTGTTCGCCCTCAAGACCAACCTGCACGAGCTGTCCTTCGGCATCACCTCCAACAACGGCGCGTACGGGCCGGTGCGCCACCCTGCCGACCCGGCGCTGAGCCCCGGCGGCAGCAGCGGGGGCTCGGCGGTGGCCGTGGCGGTGGGCCTGGTCCCGGCCGCGGTCGCCGCGGACACCGGGGGCTCGGCCCGCATCCCCGCCGCCCTGTGCGGGATCGTGGGCTTCCGGCCCACACTGGGCCGCTACCCGTCGTCGGGCGTCCTGCCGATCGCCCACTCTCGGGACACGATCGGCCCCATGGCCCGGACCGTGGACGACATCGTGCTGCTGGACGCCCTGCTCGCGGGTGAGCACCCGCTCGGCGCGCCCGGCGCGCGGCACCTGGAGTTCGACAATGAGGGCCCCGGCCCGCTCCACGGCGTCCGGCTCGGCGTGCCCGAGCTGTTCCTCGAGGACCTGGAACCGGGCGTGGACACGGTCTTCGGCGCGGGCCTGCGAGCGCTGGAGGCGGCCGGCGCGGAGCTCGTGCCGGTCGACGTCCGCCCCGCCCGGGAGCTGGCCGCCGCGGCCGGCATGACGATCGCCCTCCACGAGTTCCTGCCCGATCTCCAGGCCTATCTGGAGGCGCGCGGCACGGGGCGCTCCCTCGACGAGGTGCGGGACGGGATCGGCAGCCCGGACGTGCGGCGGATCTGGGAGCTGGCGCAGGTGTTCCGCGCCGCCGACGACGACTACCGCGCGGCCCAGGAGGAGCGCCGGCTCGCCCTGCGGCTGTACACCGGGGCGATGCAGGCCCAGGGGGTGACGGCCCTGGTGCAGCCGACGTGCCCGCTGACGGCCCGGCCGATCGGCGACGACGAGACCGTCGAGCTCAACGGCCGGCGCGTGCCCACCTTCGACACCTTCACCCGCCACTCCGACCTCGCCGGCATCATCGGCACGCCCGGGATCAGCCTCCCCGCCGGGCGCACCGCGGAGGGCCTGCCGGTGGGCCTGGAGCTCGCGGCGGGGCCGGGTGCGGACGCCGTGCTGCTGGACCTCGCCCGCACCGTGGAGGCGCTGCTGCGCGACCAGTGAGCCGCCGTGGTGCTTTTCGGGGGACAGCGCAACGATTCAGAGCTACAACCGTTGACGAATCCAACGGTCGCCCTCTACGGTGAGGTCACCGATGTGCGTGATGCATCTCACAGCGGATTCGCCGGTGCCGGGCGCCGGCAGGACCGACCCGAGGAAGAGGACCCCCATGAAGCACCCGTTCGCCAGAGCAGCCGCCGTCGGAACCGTCCTGACGTTCGCCCTGACCGCCTGCGGCGGCGGGGGGAGCACCGGCGGCGGCGGGGGCGGCGAGGAGCTGCAGCCGCTCACCATCGGCGTCATCCCGATCGCACCCTCCGCGCCCGTGCAGCTCGCCCTCGACGAGGGCATCTTCGAGAAGCACGGCCTGGACGTCACGATCGAGACCGCCCAGGGCGGCGCCGCCATGCTCCCGGCAGTCTCGGGCGGCTCCATGGACATCGGCGTGGGCAACCCGCTCTCGGTCATCCTCGCCAAGGACCAGGGCCTCGACATGAAGATCCTCAGCGGCTACAGCAGCTCCATGGCCGAGGGCGAGGACATCACCGGCGTGGCCGCCAACCAGGACGCCGGCATCGCGTCCTGGGCCGACCTGGCCGGCAAGCGGGTCGCGGTGAACACGATCAACGGCCAGGGCGACCTCACCATCAAGGAGGCCGTGAGCAAGGCCGGCGGCGATCCCGACGCCGTGAACTTCGTGGAGATGCCCTTCCAGGACATGCCGGCCCAGCTGGAGCGCGGGGAGATCGACGCCGCCTGGGTCCCGGAGCCGTTCCTGACCCAGCTGATCAACGGCGAGCAGACCGCCCTGGTCGGCTACAACTACCAGGACACCGTCCCGGGCCTGGACACCATGGTCACCTTCAGCAGCACGGCGTTCACCGAGGAGAACCCGGAGGTCCTCGAGGACTACAACGCCGCGATCGACGAGGCGCTCCAGTTCGCCCAGGAGAACCCCGACCGGGTGCGCGAGACCATCGTGAGCTTCCTCAACATGCCGGAGGAGGTCGCCACCGACCTGCGGCTGGAGGAGTTCGACGCGGAGGTGGACCGCGACGAGCTCGAGACGCTCGCCGAGCTGATGCTCAAGTACGACGTGATCGACACCGAGGCGAACCTGGACGAGATCGTCCAGGCGGACTAGGACCGCGGCCGCGCCGGCGGGAACTCGTCGGCGCGGGCGATGGCCTCCTCGGTCATCCGCCGGCCGAGCTCGATGAGCTCCCCGGCGCGGTGGAAGTCCAGCAGCCGCCCGGCGCTCTTCGGCACGGTGATGAGCAGGTCGGGCGGGTAGCCGGCCAGCCGGTAGCGCAGCACCATCGACTGCAGCACTTCGAGGGAGAGCTGCATGACGTCGAGCGTGCGCAGCCCCGCCGGCAGGGCGCCGAAGCCGACCTGGGCGAGCTCCTCCGCGGCCTCCTCGGCGGCGTCCACCAGCGCGTCCTGGCCGACGTCCTGGACGGCGCCCTCGACGAGAGCCTCGGCGGCGTCCACCGGGGCCGACCCGGCGGGGCGCAGGAACCGGGACGGGGTGCTGCGGCCGCGCGTCTCCGCGAAGCGCTCCAGGACGCTGCGCGTCAGCTCGCGGTCCAGGACGCTGCGCGTCAGCTCGCGGTCCAGGACGTGGGAGGCGCTGCGCCGGAACCGCTCCGCCCACTCCTCGGACGGCCGCACGGCGGACGTCTCGTGGGCCGGGACCCTGCCCTCCCCGGACTGCTGCCCCCCGGACAGGGAGACGGCCACCGTCACGTCCGCGCGGGTGGCGACGGTCGCGGCGATGGGCACGGGGTTCATGATCCCCCCGTCGGCGAGCAGCCGGCCGTTGAGCATGACGGGCGTGATGATGCTCGGCAGGGCGATCGAGGCGCGGACGGCCACGTCCACCGGGCCCTCCTGGAACCAGACCTCCTTGCGGGCGAGCAGGTCCGTGGCCACCGCCGTGAAGGGGATGGGCAGGTCCTCGATGAGCCGGCCGGCGAGCAGCTCGCGCACCTTCGCCATGATCTTCTCCGCGCGGATCACCCCGGGCGCCGAGGGGGACGGGTCCAGAAGCCGCAGCACGTCCCGCTGGCTCAGACCCCGCACCCACTGCGCGTACGCCTCCATCTGCCCGGCGGCGTGGAGGCCGCCCACGAGCGCCCCCATCGAGTTCCCCGCCACGGTCACGATGTCGTAGCCGCGCTCCTCGAGCACCTCGATCACGCCGATGTGGGCGTAGCCGCGGGCGCCGCCGCTGCCCAGCGCCAGGGCCACGCGCGTGCGTGGGGACATCCGCCGCTCCTCTCCCGCAGGGAACCGGCCACTGGACCGGCCGGGTGCCCCGAGCCTAGCCCGCCGGCCGCGGAGGGCGGCTCCCGGACCGGGTGCCGGACCAATGGCCGGACCAGCTCGGGAAGGACGGAAGACCTTATCAGCCGGCGGGGTTTTCCACCCTGTGGACAACCGGTGGAAAACGCCGTGGACGGCTGTGCACAGGTTGGGGAGAACCCTGTGGAAAGTTATGCACAGGGTTCCACAAATCCTCTTCTGACCAGGAGTGATGGTGATGCACACCCTGTGCAGGACGGACCCGGACAGCTCCGGTGCCGTCCACAGCGCGTGTTCTCCGACTCGTGTTCCGGCCCACGTCGGAGGCCGGTCCGTCAGGAGCACCGCGCACCCGGACCGCCCCGAGCCCCACGTGGGCGCGACGGACCGGCACGCCCTGTTGGGGGAGCTGGAGGAGGCCTCCGCCCGCCCTCAGGACACCGAGGCGAGCAGTGCCAGCCACAGCAGCGGGTGGCAGAGCACCGACAGCCCCAGCAGCACCAGGAACCGGACCCGGTCGGACGCGAACCCGATGGCCCCCGCGAGGGCCACCACCGCCGTCACGGTGGCCCCCA
Organism: Kocuria sp. GQ42; assembly: GCF_059758435.1. Classification (NCBI taxonomy): domain Bacteria; kingdom Bacillati; phylum Actinomycetota; class Actinomycetes; order Micrococcales; family Micrococcaceae; genus Kocuria; species Kocuria sp. GQ42. Next base: position 181,818 of record NZ_JCAXEN010000003.1, read on the forward strand.
CCGCCGCCGCGACGAAGCCGATCACGAAGAACGCCATGGAGGTCTCGGGCCCTGCGGAGTTCCCGCCCAGGAACGCCACGACAAAAGCCAGTACGGTGAAGAGCAGGCACCCCACGCCGAACCAGTACAGGGCGGACGGCGAGACACGGGAGATCAGGGACGGCATGCACCCATTGTCCCCCGGGGAACCCGACGGCACCGCCGCACCGGCCCGCGGGTGCCCGAACGCCCGACCGACGCACCCGACCCCTCCAGGAGATCCCCGTGGACGACAACCAGCGCATGTGGGAGGACCGGTACGCCTCCGGGGGGTCCTCCCCCGACGGCGCCCAGCCACACCCCGAGGTGGCCGCCCTCCTGGACCGGACGGCCCGGGAACGCACGGGCGGCCCGCCGACCGCCCTCGACCTCGGCGCGGGCACCGGCCGCCACACCCTGGCCCTGGCGGCGGCCGGCTACGACCCCACCGCCGTGGACTTCTCCCCCAGCGCCGTGCGGACCATCACCGGGGCACTGGCGGAGCGCGGCCTGCCGGGCCGCGCCCTGGTCGCCGACCTGCGGACCTGGACACCCGAGCAGGAGCAGCGCTCCGGGCCCGACGCCGTGCCCCCGCAGTTCGACCTGATCGTCGCCGCGTACTTCCAGCACGACCTGGCGCTGCTGCGCCGCGCCGCCGAGTGGCTCGTCCCCGGCGGCCGGCTGCTGTGGATCACCCACGCCCCCGGCAGCGTCGAGGGCCCGCCCCCGACCGTGCCCCGGCCGACCCTCCAGGAGACCGTCGCCGTGCTCGAGGGCAAGGGACTGGACCTGCTGCGCGCCGATCAGGTGCGCACCACCGACACCGCGCTCGACGTCGTCGTCGAGGCCCTCCGGCCCCGCTGAGCGATCCCGCCGGCCGATCCCGCTGTGGACGCCGGACATGCGGAAAGGGCCCCCGCGGCGCACCGCGGGGGCCCTTTCCGTGCTTGCACGGACCGGAGGAACCGATCAGGCGGGGACGACCTCGAACTCGACGTTCGCGTTGACGTCCTCGTGCAGACGCACGGAGGCCTGGTACACACCGGTGGTCTTGATGTGCTGGTTGAGCTCGACCTTGCGCTTGTCCACGGAGCCGAGGCCGGCGGCCTCGACGGCCTTGGCCACGTCCTCGGCCTTGACGGTGCCGAAGAGGCGACCCTCGGAGCCGGCCTTGACCGGGATGGTCACGGTGGCCGAGGTCAGCTTCTGCGCCAGGACCTGGGCGTCCTCGAGCGAGGCGACCTCGCGCGCGGCGCGGGCGGCCTTGATGCTCTCGATCTGCTTCTGTCCGCCGCGCGACCACGGGGTCGCGAAACCGCGCGGGAAGAGGTAGTTGCGGGCGTACCCGTTCTTGACCTCGACCACGTCACCGGCAGCGCCGAGACCCGTGACCTCGGTCGTCAGGATGATCTTTGCCATGAGTGTCTGTCCTCTCTGATCAGCGGCCGGCGCCGGAGTAGGGCAGCAGCGCGACCTCGCGGGCGTTCTTGATCGCCAGGGCGATCTTGCGCTGCTCCTGCACGGTCACACCGGTGACGCGGCGGGCGCGGATCTTGCCGCGATCGGAGATGAACTTGCGCAGCAGCGCAACGTCCTTGTAGTCGATCTCAGTGACTTTGGCAGCCTTGAGCGGGTTCTGCTTTGGTTTGGGCTTACGGAGTTCAGCCTTGGCCATCGTGGTGCTCCTTGTTCTTCGAGTGGAGCCCGCGGCTTGTCACCGCGGGATGGGGTGGATGGGAAAAGTGCGGAAGGTCTAGAACGGCGGTTCGTCGTCCTGGCCGCTGCCCCAGTCGTAGTTCCCGCCGGAGGACTGGCTCCAGGGGTCGCCCTGGGGTGCGGCCTGCGGAGCGGGCTGACGTCCGCCGCCGGAGCGGCCGCCCTGGCCGAAGCCGGAGCCGCCGCCCTGCTGGCCGCCGCCACCGCCGCCGAACCCGGAGTCGCCCCCGAATCCGCCGCCGGCCGGGGCGCCGGCGCCGAAGCCGCCGCCCTGCTGACCGCCGCCCTGCTGGCCGCCGAAGCCGCCGCCCTGCCCGCCGGAGCGGGCGTTGCGGTTGACCTTCGCGGACGCGTAGCGCAGGGAAGGACCGACCTCGTCGACGTCGAGCTCGGTGACGGTGCGCCGCTCGCCTTCCTTGGTGTCGTAGGACCGCGACTTGAGCCGACCCTGGACGATGACGCGCATGCCCTTCTGCAGCGACTCCGCCACGTTCTCGGCCGCCTCGCGCCACACGGAGCAGCGGAGGAACAGGGTCTCCCCGTCCTTCCACTCGTTGGACTGGCGGTCGAAGGTGCGGGGCGTGGACGCAACGGTGAAGTTGGCCACCGCCGCACCCGACGGGGTGAAGCGCAGCTCGGGGTCAGCGGTCAGGTTGCCGATTACGGTGATGACGGTGTCACCAGCCATGTGGACCTCCCGGGTCGAGGATGTTCGCGGTCGTGCGGGACGTGCTGGGATCTCTCAAGCATCTCACCGGGGGCCCGGTCGGGGCGCCCTCGGTGATCAGTTGTGAAGTCCTTACTCGGCGGAGATCTTCTGCTCTTCCGGGCGGATGATCTTGGTGCGCATGATGGCCTCGTTGAGGTTCAGGACGCGGTCGAGCTCCTGGGTGGTCTGCGGGGTCGCGGTGAAGCGGACGACCGCGTAGATGCCCTCGGTCTTCTTCTGGATCTCGTAGGCGAGGCGACGACGGCCCCAGATGTCGACGTTGTCGACGGTCCCGTTGTCCTTGGTGACGACCTCGAGGAACTTCTTGAGAGTCGGCTCCACGGCACGATCCTCGACCTCGGGGTTGATGATCACCATCAGTTCGTACTCACGCATGTTCGAACCCACCTCCTTCGGGCTGAGCGGCTGCGGTCCTTCCGCAGCAGGAGGTTCTGTAGCGTCGTCCGCGCGCCGGCACCGCACGTCGGGCGGCGGGCACACAGACCTCACAACACTACTACACCCGCGGCCCCGCACCCAACGGGGCGGGCGCGGTCACCGCGGTGGTCAGGGATCGGGGCTCAGTACCGGTAGGCGCTGCGGGCGATTGAGGCGTTCACGAGGGCCGTGCGGAACGGCATGGTGAAGACGTCCACGAACATCAGCAGCATCCACGGGATCAGGAACAGGATCCCGACGCCGACGCCCGCGAGGGTCCAGCCCAGGCCACCGAGGAACAGGTAGATCAGGCCCCAGATCGGCTGGCGCAGATAGAACTTGTGGATGCCCAGCCAGCCCAGGAAGAGCCACAGGACGTAGGCGAGGACCACGGACTTCCCGCCCACCACGTTGACCACGGGCGGCCCGGGGTACGGGGCGCCGCGCCCGCCCCCGCCGAAGGGCTGCCCGCCGAACGGCTGCCCGTGGGGCGCCCGGGAGTACCCGGCGCGGCCGGGGTCGTTGTTCAGCGGGACGGGGCGGTAGTACTCGGGCTCGGGAGCCACGCGGATCCTTTCGGGGCGGTTCGGGGCGGAGGGGTCTCGACGGGTGCCGTCCACGGTCAACGGCCTGACCAGTGCAACGGCCCGTCCGGGACGGCTATTCCGGTGCGGGCCGCCACGGCGGGGAGCTGCACTAGTGTGCCGTGGTGGCGGTGCCCCGTCCACCGGGAGCGACCCGAGGGGTTCGATTAGGATACGCTTTCGTTGCCAAATGATCGTCGCGCGGTCCCCGAGCGCCGCGCCCTCCGGAAGAGGCCCCGATGCGTCGTCGTTCCCTGTACGTCACCACCGGCATCCTGACCGCGCTGACGACCCTGGTCACGGGGTGCGGCACGCTCGGTCTGGGTGAGCAGCCGGCCGACCTGCAGATCTACTCGGCACGCCACTACGACCTCGAGGGTGCCTTCGGCGAGTTCACGGACGAGACCGGCATCAGCGTCGAGTTCATCACCGGTGACGACGCCGAGCTCCTCGAACGCCTCAAGGCCGAGGGGGACGACAGTCCCGCGGACGTGTTCATGACCGTGGACGCGGGCAACCTCTGGAACGCCGCCCGGCAGGACGAGCTGGCCGCACTGGACTCCGCGACCCTCGACGAGGCGGTCCCGGAGGACCTGCGCGATCCCCAGGGCAGGTGGTACGGCCTGGCGATGCGCGCGCGCACCGTGACCTACAACCCGGACAACGTCGATACCGCGGAGTTCGACCCCGAGGAGACCTACGCGGGACTGGCCGACCCGAAGTGGCAGGACCGGCTGTGCATGCGGGACGCCACCTCGGCCTACACCCAGTCCCTCGTGGCGAGTCTGATCGACCTGCACGGCCGGGAGCGGGCGCTCGAGATCGTCGAGGGCTGGGTCGACAACGACGTGCAGATCATGAGCAACGACATCCTCCTGCTCGAGGCGATCGACGCCGGGACCTGCGACGTGGGCATCAACAACCACTACTACCTGGCGCGCACCCTCGAGGAGAACCCGGACCTGAAGGTCGACCTCTTCTGGGCCAGCCAGGAGGGTGCCGGGACGCACGTGAACATCTCCGGGGCCGGCGTGGTCGAGGGCTCCGACAACGCCGAGGACGCCCAGCGGCTGATCGAGTGGCTCGCGACCGACGGCCAGAACGCGTTCGTGGACGCGAACCACGAGTTCCCGGTCAACCCCTCCGTGGAGCCCGCGCCCAGCATCGCGGCCTTCGGCGAGTTCGAGCGGATGCCCCTGAACGCCGAGGCCTACGGGGACCTCAACGCCGAGGCCGTCGACCTGCTGGCCGAAGCCGGGTATCAGTGACCGAACCCGCCGTCCTCGCACCGACGAGGACATCGGCCCGCCGACCACGCCGGGCGCCCGGTTCGGGGCGCCCGGCGTGGTCGGCGCTCGTGGTCCTCGTCGCCGTGGTGGTGGCCACCCCGGTCCTGGCGGTGGTCGTGGACGGCCTGGGAAGCCTGGGCTCCGCCGCCCCGCCCCGCGACCTGGGCCGGATGGTGCTCACCACGCTCCTGCTGATGCTGGGCGTGGGCGCGGGCACCCTCGTGGTGGGCGGCGGGCTCGCCTGGCTCGTGACGGCCTTCCGCTTCCCCCTGCGGGACGTCCTGGTCTGGCTGCTGGTCCTGCCCCTGGCCATGCCGGCCTACATCCTCGGCTTCGTGTTCCTCTCCGTCTTCGACGTGGCCGGACCGGTGCAGGGGGCCCTGCGCTCTGTCCTGGGGCCGGACGTGTGGGTGCCCGAGGTCCGCTCGCTGCCCGCAGCCGTGCTCGTGATGTCCCTGACGCTCTACCCGTACGTCTACCTCTTGGCGCGCTCCGCACTGGTCGAGCAGACGACCGGGACCTACGACGCCGCACGGACCCTGGGGGCGGGCCGGGGGCGCGCGCTCCGGCGGGTCCTGATCCCCCTGGCCCGGCCCTCGCTCGCGGCCGGACTGGCGCTCGTGATGATGGAGACGCTCACCGACTTCGCCACGGTGCAGTACTTCAACGTGCAGACGGTCTCCGTGGGGGTCTACCTGGTCTGGAAGGGCACCTTCGACTTCCACTCCGCCACCCAGCTCGCCGTGCTCGTGCTGCTGTTCGCCGTGGCCGTGCTGACCGGCGAGCGGCTGCTCCGGGGAAGGGCCCGGTTCCACCAGCGGGGCGGCCGCGGCCAGGGCCTGCAGCCGCAGCGGCTCACCGGGTGGCGCGCGTGGGGCGCCACCCTGCTCGCCCTCTCCGCCCTCTCCGCCGGATTCCTCGTACCCGTGCTGCAGCTGCTGGTGTGGGCCGTCGGGGAGGCCGTCGGCAACCCCGCCTCCCTCTCGGACCCGCGCTTCGCGCAGTACCTCGGCAACAGCCTCGTGGTCGCCGGGATCGCCGCCGTGGCCTGCGTGGCGCTCTCGCTCGCCGTCGCCCACGGGGTGCGGATGGGCGGCGGCCGGGCGGTGGCCTTCGCGGCGCAGCTCACGACCTTCGGCTACGCCGTTCCCGGGGCCGTGGTGGGCATCGGCGTCCTCATCGCCTTCGCCGGGCTCGACACCGTGCTGGAACGGGCGGGCGTGCCCGGGGGCACGGGTCTGCTGGTGACGGGTTCGGTGCTCGGCATCCTCTACGCCTACGTGATCCGCTTCCTCGCCCCGGCCTACCAGGCGGTGGACGCGAGCCTCGCCAAGATCTCCCCCACCGTCACCTTCTCCGCGCAGAGCCTCGGCGCGTCCCCGCTCCGCGTCCTCACCCGCGTGCACCTGCCCATCGCCCGCCCGGGGGTCGCCACGGCCCTCGTCCTCGTGATGATCGACGCCGTCAAGGAGCTGCCCATCGTGCTGCTGCTGCGCCCGTTCGGTTTCACGACGGCCTCCGTGTGGGTCTACGAGCTGGCGCGCGAGAACTTCTGGGAGAAGGCCGCCCTGCCGGCGCTCGTGATCGTGGCGGCGGCGGTGGTGCCCGTGTTCTTCCTCGTCCGGCAGGCCCACCGGGCGGACCGCCACGGAAAGGTGTCCTCATGACCGTGCAGACCACGAGCCCTCGGACCGCGTCCGGCAGCGACGGCGCCGTGCCCGCCCTGGTCCTGGAGGCGCTGAGCAAGCACTACGGGTCCTCCGTGGGCGTCAGCGGACTGGAGCTGACGGTCCCGCCCGGTGAGCTGGTGACGCTCATCGGCCCCTCCGGCTGCGGCAAGTCCACCACGTTGCGCCTCGTGGCGGGCCTGGAACGGCCGGACGAGGGCACGATCCGGATCGCCGGGGACGTGGTGGCGGGCCGGCACCGTTTCCAGGAGCCCGAGCGGCGGAGGGTGGGTCTCGTCTTCCAGGACCACGCCCTGTTCCCGCACCTGACCGTCGCCAAGAACGTGGCCTTCGGCCTGGACCGGCTCCCGCGCGCCGGACGGCAGGCCCGTGTGGGTGAGGTCCTCGAGCTCGTACGGCTGGGACACCTCGCCCACCGCTATCCCCACGAGCTCTCCGGAGGCGAGCAGCAGCGCGTGGCCCTGGCACGGGCGCTGGCCCCCCGTCCCGCCGTCGTGCTCCTCGACGAGCCGTTCTCCAGCCTGGACGAGTCGCTGCGTGCGCAGGTGCGCCGGGACACCGTGGCCACGCTGCGCGAGACCGGGACCACCGCCGTGCTGGTCACCCACGACCAGACGGAGGCCCTCTCGATCGGCCATCGCGTGGTGGTCATGCACGACGGGGTGATCGAGCAGTCCGACACCCCGGAGCAGGTCTTCGAGCAGCCCGCCACCCGGTTCGTGGCGTCCTTCATGGGGGACGCCGACTTCCTGCCCGCCCGCGTCCACCGCGCGCTGCTCACGTGCGAGATCGGCATCGTCTCCACCGTGCCGGGATGGGCCAACAGTGACGTCGACGTCGACGTCGTGCTGCGGCCCCACGAGGTGGCGCTGGAGCCGGACCCCGGCTCCAGCGCCCGGGTCAGCGCGATCGAGTACCACGGCGCGTTCGTGCTGCACCACGTCCGGCTGGCCTCCGGCCGCTCGCTGCGCTCCTGGCAGCCGCACAACGTCCGCCATCCCGTGGGGACCCCCGTCGCCGTGACGGTCACGCCCGGGACCACCCCCACGCTGCTCGTCGACGACCGGGCCGTCACCGCCCCGCCCCCGCGGTCCGCCGACGGGACGTCGAACCGGCGATCCCGCATGTCGGACGAATTAGGCAATACTTTCCTTCGCTAAAGATCTTCTCTAACGTAGTGCGGGTGAGTCTTCAACCTGACCTTGCCCGGGTCGCCTTCGTCGCCGATCTCGCCCGCCACGGGGACCGCCCCGCCGTCCTCACGGGCGAGCACGTCCTGAGCTACCGGGAACTGGCTGCCCGGGTCGAGGACCTGGTCGCGCGTCTCGGCACGGAGCGCCGGCTGGCCGTGCTGGCCGCATCCAATGACGTCGACTCCCTCGTGGCCTACCTCGCGGCCCTCACGGCCGGTCACCCGCTCCTGCTGGTCCCGGCGGACAAGCCGGCCGCCGTCGAGTCGCTGGTGGCGGCCTACGACCCCGACGTCCTGCTGCGGAGCGCCGGGAACGGGGCCCCGGTCGTCGAGGAACGGCGCCCGGGCACCCGGCACGAGCTGCACCCGGACCTCGCCCTGCTGCTGAGCACCTCCGGTTCGACCGGTTCCCCGAAGCTCGTGCGGCTCTCGCACGAGAACCTGGCGGCCAACGCCGAGGCGATCGCCGAGTACCTCGGCATCGGGCCCGACGACCGCGCCGCGACCACACTGCCGATGTCCTACTGCTACGGGCTGTCGGTGCTCAACAGCCACCTCTGCCGTGGCGCCGCGGTGGTGCTGACGAACCTCTCCGTGGTCGATCCCTGCTTCTGGGATCTCGTCCGCGCCCACCGGGCCACGTCCTTCGCGGCCGTGCCCTACACCTTCGAGCTGCTGGAGCGCGTCGGCTTCGCGGAGATGGACCTGCCGCACCTGCGCTACGTCACGCAGGCGGGTGGACGGCTCGCCCCGGAGAGGGTCCGTCACTGGGCCGGAGCCGGCGAGCGGGCCGGCTGGGACCTGGTCGTGATGTACGGGGCCACGGAGGCCACCGCCCGGATGGCCTACCTGCCCCCCGGGCTGGCGGCCGAGCGGGCCGGGACGATCGGGGTGCCGATCCCGGGCGGGGAGTTCCGCATCGAGCCCGTGGACGGACTGCCGGACGGTGAGCTCGTGTACAGCGGGCCCAATGTCATGCTCGGCTACGCGGAGCGCCCGGAGGATCTCGCCGCCGGGCGCACGGTCGAGGACCTGCGCACCGGGGACCTCGCCCGCCGCCACCCCGACGGGCTCTACGAGGTGGTGGGGCGGCGCAGCCGGTTCGTCAAGATCGTGGGCCTGCGCGTGGACCTCGGGCAGGTCGAACGGATCCTCGCCGAGCTCGGCGTGAGGGCGGCCGCCGCGGGCTCCGACGAGCGCGTGGTCGTGGCCGCCGAGGGCGAGCAGGACACGGCCCTGCTCGCCAAGGTCGTGGCCGAGAGCATCGGCCTGCCGCGCCCTGCCGTCGAGGTGCACCCCGTGGAGGAGCTGCCCCGGCTGGGCACGGGAAAGGTGGACTACCCGGCGGTCCTGGCGCTCGGCACACCGCCCCCCGTCGCCGAGGCGGTGCCGCGCCGGGCGGAGGGACCCGAGGACGTCCGGCGGATCTTCGCCGACGTGCTCGACCGCCCCGACGTCGGCGACGACGACACGTTCGTCTCCCTCGACGGGGACTCGCTGTCCTACGTGGCGGCCTCCGTCCGTCTCGAGCAGGCCCTGGGGCACCTCCCCACGGACTGGCACCTCACCTCCGTCCGCGACCTGGCGGCCCGGGCCGCCCCCCGGCGGCGGCGGCTCGTGTCGTTCCTGGAGACCGGCATCGTGCTGCGGGCCGTGGCCATCGTGCTGATCGTGATGACGCACGTGGAGCTCTTCACATTCCAGACCGCCCATGTGCTCTTCGCCGTGGCCGGCTACAACTTCGCCCGGTTCCAGCTCCACGGCGAACGGCTCCCGCGCCTGCGGCGCCAGCTGCGCAGCCTCGGACGGATCGTGCTGCCCTCCGCGGCGTTCATCGCCCTGGCGCACCTGCTCACCGACGACTACACCTGGGCGAACGTCTTCCTGCTCAACGGCATCGTGGGGCCGCAGCACCTGACGACGCAGTGGCACTTCTGGTTCGTGGAGATGCTCGTCTACGTGCTCGTGGCCGTCACAGCGCTCATGGCGCTGCCGTGGGCGGACCGCGCCGAACGGCGCTTCCCGCTGGCGTTCCCGCTCGCGCTGCTCGCGATCGGGCTGATCAGCCGGTACGACATCGTGGACCCGGGACTGCCGAAGCCCGCCCCGGTCTTCTGGCTCTTTGCCCTCGGCTGGGCCGCCGCCCGGACACGGACGGTCCTGGAACGGTCCCTCGTCACTCTCCTGACCCTCCTGACGGTGCCGGGGTACTTCGACAGCACCGTCCGGGAGGTCACGGTGATCACCGGTGTCCTCCTGCTGCTGTGGGTGACCGCGCTGCCCGTTCCGGCCGGCCTGCGGCGCGTCACGGGATGGCTGGCCGCGGCCTCCCTGTACATCTACCTCACCCACTGGCTGGTCTATCCCGCCCTGCTGCCGGTCTCGCCCGTCCTGGCCGTGGTCGTCTCCCTCGTCGCAGGGGTGGCCTACTGGGTGCTGGCCGACCGGGTGCTGGGCGGTCTCCGGCGCGCGCCCGCGCGCACGGCGGCGCCCGCCGAGGCGGCGCCGCCCGCGACTACTCCAGGCCCACGCTGATCTCGGCGCTCTGGCCCGTGGAGCGCACGGCGGCGCGGACGGGGAACTCGATCCGCTCCGTGACGGTCTCCCCGTCCTCCTCGTAGCTCAGCCGCGCCTCCGCGGGCCGGTGCGCGTCCGCCGTCCAGCGCAGCGGGTCCGCCGGGTCCGGGACCAGGACCAGGGCCGGCCGGGAGACCAGCCGCCACCGGACGCCGGTGATCTCCGGGTCCGGCGCCCCGGTCGCCGCCGCGGACGGCTCGAGCGGCTCCTGCGGGGCCGCCCAGCGCCGGGACGAGGGGCAGTCCTCGGGGGACAGCTCGTCCGAGGCGGTGCAGCTCTCCAGCCACTCCTCGATCCGGTCGTCGACCTCCTGCCACATCCTCGGCGAGGGCTCGATCCGCAGCGCCACCGAGGCCGGTGCCGGATCCCGGAACGCCACGGTGTGCGGCTCCAGGGGCGGGTCCGCCGTGTAGTAGGAGTTCCCGGGCAGCCCGATCGCGTAGTCCCCGGGCAGGGCCTCGAAGCGCCAGGTGCCGCCGGGGCCCTCGGGGTCGGGCACCCGGTCGTCCGGGTCCGGGCGGACGGTCTCCCCGTTGACGGAGAGCTCGTCGAGGGGAGCGGGCAGGTGGATCGAGAAGGGGGCCGCGTCCGGGGAGTCGAGCTGCCACTGGTCGTTGAAGGGACCGCTGCGCCGCACCTGGTGCACCCCGTAGACGTGGACCTCCTCCCGGTCCCGGGCGCCGTCGGGCCCGTCCCACCACACGCGCGCCCGGATCTCGGCGCGGCCCCCGCGGCGGTCCACGCCCAGGATCTCGTAGCCGCCGATCCGCCCCGCGGCGTTGCGGTACACCCGGTTCGAGAAGATGTTCAGGGTGGGGTCCGCCACGACGGCCTCGGTGCGGGACAGCAGCTGCCGCGAGCGCCCGTTCTCGAGCCCGCCGAGCCACGTGGCCACCGGGTCCTGCGGCTCCCGGTCCACGAAGACCCAGTTGACCACGGAGCTGAACACGGTCACGAGGACCACCACGACCGTCAGCCAGTGCAGCAGGGTCCGCCGCAGGCCCCGGGCGTCGACCGCGGAGAGGGCCTCGCCGGCCTCCCGCTCCCGTGACACCGACACCGCAGCTCCCGTTCCCCAGGGGTCCGCCCGGCGCTGGCGCCGGGTAGCGCGGGCCGCGTCCCGGCCCACCAGCTCACATCGTAGGGCCGGCGCCGCCGCCGGGGCGGGAGGACCGCTAGAGCGCGCGTCTCTTGGTGACCAGGATCCCGGCCGCCACGAGCACCAGGCCCCAGGCGCCGTAGACGAGACCGGACTCCATGTGGTTCAGCGCGGCGTCCGAGGGCTGGTACATCGACGTCAGCTGCGCGCCCGCCGCCGCCGGGGAGTACGGCTTGACGTCGTCGAGCCACTCGAAGGACAGGGCGAAGAGCACGATCTCCAGGACCATCAGCAGCACCACGAGCACCACGATCCCCCAGGTCGTGGATTTCAGCAGGGAGCCCAGACCGAAGCCCAGCCACGAGGTGATCATGTAGAAGACGCCCACCGCCAGGATGTTGAGCAGCACGGCCTCCTGCAGCAGGTCGTAGCCCAGGTCCCCGCCGGCCAGGATCGGCTGGACGAGCAGGTGGGACAGCAGGGCGCTCAGCACCCCGAACCCGAACGTGACCGCCGAGAGCACCACCACCTTGGCGAGCATCACCGGGGTGCGCCGGGGCACCGCGGTCATCGTGGTCTGGATGGAGCGGGTGGAGTACTCCGAGCCGATGGCCAGCACGGCGAGGGCGCCCAGGAGCAGCATGACCAGCTGCAGGCCGCCGTTGGCGCTGGACATGGCCATGTACTCGCCGAAGCCCATCCCCTCGGGCAGGGACAGCCCGGAGCCCTCCGTCATCTGCTGCTCGGACTGGGCGACGATCTCGTCCTTCTGCTGCTGGACGTCCTCCTCGGTGAGCCCGAGTTCCTCGGGGCTCCGGCCGTCCAGCATCGTGTCCACCTGCTCCTGGGCGGCCTGCTCGTTGAAGTCGATGAAGGTCAGCGCGCTCGAGGACGAGAGGGCTGCGAAGCCGAGGGAGAGCAGCAGGGCGACGCCGAGCAGGATCCAGTGCGAGCGCAGGGAGCGGAACTTGATCCACTCCGAGCGCAGGACCCGGCCGAAGCCCAGCCGCACCCGGGACGCGGGGTCGGACGGGCCGGTGCGCTCCGGTGCGCCGGTCTGCTGGCTGGGGGCGGTCGAGGTGCTGGTGCTCATGCTCGGTCTCCGGTTCGTGCGTCGGCGCCCGCCCAGGGCGCCGGGTCGGTCGGTGCGGGAGCGCCGCCGGAGCGGTACTCGACCTCGTTCTGGGTCATGGCCATGTACACGTCCTCGAGGGTCTCCGTGAGGGGGGTGAGCTCGTGGACCAGCACCCCGTGGGAGAGGGCGGCCTCGGCGATGCGCCGCGGCTCCGGCCCCGTGACCAGGAGCCCGTCGTCGTCGAACTCCGTGATGCCGGCGTCCGTGCCCTGCAGGGCGCGGCGCATCGCCTCCCGGTCGGTGGCGCGCAGCCGGGTGCGCGTGCGGCCTCCGGCGAGGATCTGCTGGATCGGCGCGTCCGCGAGGATCCGGCCCCGGCCGATCACCACGAGGTGGTCGGCGGTCTGCGCCATCTCGGACATGAGGTGGGAGGACAGGAAGACCGTGCGACCCTCCGAGGCGAGGTACTTGGCGAGGTGGCGCACCCACACCACGCCCTCGGGGTCCAGCCCGTTGACGGGCTCGTCGAGGATCACGGTGTGCGGGTCGCCGATCAGCGCAGCGGCGATCCCGAGGCGCTGGCCCATGCCGAGGGAGAAGCCTCCCACCCGCTTGTCGGCCGCGGCCCCGAGCCCCGTGAGGTCCACGACCTCCTGGACGCGGGACTTCGCGATGCCGTGGGTCGCGGCGAGCGCCGAGAGGTGCGCGCGCGCGGTGCGCCGGGGGTGGACCGCCTTCGCGTCCAGCAGCACCCCGACCTCCGCGAGCGGCGCCCGGTGCTGGGCGTACGGTCTGCCGTTGACGCGGGTGTGGCCCCGGGTCGCGGACTCCAGCCCGACGACGAGGCGCATCGTGGTCGACTTGCCGGCCCCGTTGGGCCCCAGGAACCCGGTCACCCGGCCGGGGCGGACGGTGAAGCTGACGTCGTCCACCGCCGTCTTCCCGCCGTAGGTCTTCGTCAGGTTCTCGATCTCGATCACCGGCGCTCCTCCCGAGCACTCGTCGGTTCTTCTCCGCCACCAACCTACGGGAGAGCCGGCGCGGGACGGCACCGCCGTCAGGATGAACCCGTGCGGGCGTGGCGGCCGCCGGCCTCCCCCTCCCGGCGGAGCCGGGACGCTCAGCCGGTCTCGGAGAGCCCGATCCGCCGCGCCTGACCGCCCCGCAGGACGTCGACCGCGACCGCGACCACCAGGAGGACGAGGAGCAGCACGCGCACCGCCGCGAGCAGGTCCTGCGCGTCCCAGCCGATCAGGCCGAGCCCGGGCAGCACCGGCCAGGTCGACTCGGGCAGGACCAGGGTGGTCCACCAGAGGACCTCGACGAGCTGCCAGGCGGCGAACTCAAGCCAGTGGCGCCGGCTGAGCACCACGAGGGGCGCCAGCCAGAGCACGTGGACGAGGGAATAGGCGGGGCCGGAGAGCACGAGCACGGCCAGCAGGAGGAACGCAATCTGGACGACGCTGGGCTCCTGCCGGGTGAGCAGGGTCAGCACGAGCACCGCCACGAGGCCCAGCACGAGGGCCAGGAGGACCCACTGCCCCGCCCCCGCCGGGTCCGGGACCGCAGCCGTGCGCGCCTGCTCCACCCGGGCCCAGACGCCCCAGGAGGAGGAGCCCTCCACGGGCCCGTCCCAGGGCAGGCGGAGCTGCCGGACCCACCGGTCCGGGGCGGAGAGCAGGAACGGTCCGTTGACCAGCGCCCAGGTGAGCAGCGTCCCGGCCAGGACCACCGCGAAGTCCCGGAACTGCCGGTACCGCACGGCCAGGAGCAGCACGGCCAGGAGGACCACCAGGGGGAACAGCGCCACGGACGCCGCGAGACCCAGCAGGATCCCCGCCGGCACGGGACTGCCCCGGACGTGGAAGAGCAGCGCCAGCATCATGAGCAGCACGGCCCACAGGTCCCACGTGCCGAAGCCCACCAGGACCGTCACCGGTGCGAGCGCCAGCACGAACGCGTCCGCGCCGCGCCTGCCGGAGAGCGCGGAGACCGCGGCCACCGTGCCGATCCACACCAGGGCCAGCAGCAGCACGGAGAGGTCGGCGAACACGCCCCGGTCCACGTCCGTCCCGAACAGCGCGGAGAGGCGGGCCGCGAACCAGCCGACCACCGTGGTGATCATCCCGATCAGGGCGGGCTGGTCCCCCGCGGGCCCGCCCGTGAAGAACCCGCCCGCCCCGGACGCCTCGCCGGGCGCGATCTCGGTGGCGCACAGCGCGGGCAGGCTCTCCGCGGCGCCCCAGCCGGGCACCCGGCAGGGCAGGCGCAGCAGCCATGCCGTCATGACCGCGTAGAGGCTCAGGCCGACGAGCAGCGCCCGGTGGCCGCCCCGGGACCCGCCCAGGGGGCTCACGGCCCCTCCCGCCGTCCGCGCAGCACGCCCGCCCCGACCCCGACCAGGAGGACCGCGGTGAGGTCGGAAGATATGCCTTGACCGATATATGCGCTGTTAGGGCAACACGGGGTGTTCCCGGGGGCGCCGGCGCCGGACCGGGGGCTCACAGGGTGTCCGCGGCCCAGGCCCGCAGCCGCCGCTCGGCCTCCTCCGGCCCCAGCTCCCCCTCGTCCAGGCGCAGGTCCAGCAGGAACTTGTAGGCCCGGCCCACCGCCGGCCCCGGCGGGATGCCGAGCACCGCCATGATCCGCTCGCCGTCCAGCTCCGGCCGCACGGCGTCGAGCTCCTCGCGCGCGGAGAGCTCCTCGATCCGCGCCTCGAGGTCGTCGTAGGCGGCGGCGAGCCGTGCCACCTTCCGCCGGTTCCGGGAGGTCACGTCCGCCCGCGTGAGCCGGTGCAGCCGCTCCAGGCACTCCCCGGCGTCCCGGACGTAGCGGCGCACGGCGGAGTCGGTCCACTCGGCGTCCCCGTAGCCGTAGAAGCGCATGTGCAGCTCGACCAGCCGGCCCACAGTCCTGATCGTGTCGTTGTCGAAGCGCAGGGCCCGCATCCGCTTGGCCGTGAGCTTCGCGCCCACCACCTCGTGGTGGCGGAAGCTCACGGCACCGGACTCCTCGAAGCGCCGGGTCGCGGGCTTGCCGACGTCGTGCATGAGCGCGGCGAAGCGCAGCGCGAAGTCGGGCCCGGGCACGGGGCCGTCCGGACCGGACTCCAGGGCCGCGGCCTGCTCCATGACGGTCAGGGAGTGCTGGTAGACGTCCTTGTGCCGGTGGTGCTCGTCCGTCTCGAGCTGGAGCGCGGGCACCTCGGGCAGCACGACCTCGGCGAGCCCCGTGCCCACCAGGAGGTCGATGCCGCGGCGGGGCCGGCGCCCGCAGACCAGCTTGACGAGCTCCTCCCGCACGCGCTCGGCCGAGACGATCGCGATGCGCTCCGCCATGCCGGTCATGGCCGCGCGCACCTCGGGCGCCACCTCGACGTCGAGCTGGGACGCGAAGCGGGCGGCGCGCATCATGCGCAGGGGGTCGTCCGAGAAGGAGTCCTCCGGGGTGCCCGGGGTGCGCAGCGCCCGGGCGTGCAGGTCCTTGATCCCGCCGTGCGGGTCCACCAGCTCCAGACCGGGCAGCCGCAGCGCCATGGCGTTGATGGTGAAGTCGCGGCGGAACAGGTCGTCCTCGAGGGAGTCGCCGAAGGCCACCTGCGGCTTGCGGGAGTCCGCGTCGTAGGCCTCGGCCCGGTAGGTGGTCACCTCCAGCTGGACGTCGCCCCGGCGCATCCCGATGGTCCCGAAGGCGCGGCCGATCTCCCACACCGCGTCCGCCCACCCCGTGACCACGGCGAGCGTCTCCTCGGGCGTCGCGTCGGTGGTGAAGTCCAGGTCCAGGGCGGGCCGGCCGAGGAAGAGGTCCCGCACGGGACCGCCCACGAGGGAGAGCTCGTGGCCGGCGGCGGAGAACCGCCGCCCCAGGTCGAGGGCGGCGGGGTGGATCGCGTGGGCGTCGGGGAGCTGCGTCATGGTGCCGCCCATTGTTCCAGACCCCGGGGCGCGGACCCGGCCGCCGCGGCCCCGCCGGAACCGGCCGCCGGAGCCCCTCCCCCGCTCCGGCGGGAGCCCGGGCGATTGTGGCAAGGTAGGAGACATGGCTTTCCCCGTACCCAGCGCACCGAAGAAGCGGCCGACCGCGCCGGCCGCTGCGCTGCCCACGGTCGAGGAAGTCTCCGCCGGCGGGATCGTCGTCGACCTCGGCGCGCCCTCCCACCCGGTGGCCATCATCGCCCGGATCAACCGCGGCGGGCGCCTCGAGTGGTGCCTGCCCAAGGGCCACCCCGAGGGCGAGGAGTCCAACGAGGAAGCCGCGATCCGCGAGATCGAGGAGGAGACCGGCATCGCCGGTGAGGTGCTGAGCCCGCTGGGCAGCATCGACTACTGGTTCACGGTCTCCGGGCACCGCGTGCACAAGACGGTGCACCACTTCCTGCTGCGCGCCACGGGCGGTCACCTCACCACGGACAACGACCCCGACCACGAGGCCGTGGACGTCGCCTGGGTGAACATCGACGACCTCGGCCGGAAGCTGTCCTTCCCCAACGAACGGCGCATCGCCGACATCGCCCGTGAATACATCATCCACCAGCTCTGAGACCGCGGAGCCCTCCGGACCGGCCGGGAAGGGCACCCCGGCGGCCCCGGCCCGCCGCTCGGGCGCGGCCTCCAGCGCCATCATGGCCTCGGGCACGCTCGTCTCCCGCGCGCTGGGGTTCGTCAAGACGGTCCTCATCACGGTGGCGATCGGCTCCATCACGACCGTCTCCGACGTCTTCGAGCTCGCGAACACGCTGCCGAACCTGATCTACGTCCTCGTGGCGGGCGGCATCTTCAACGCCGTCCTGGTGCCGCAGATCATCAAGGCCTCCAGGACCGCGGACGACGGCGGGGCCGACTACATCGCCCGCCTGCTCACCCTCGCCGTGCTCGCCCTGCTGGGGGTGACGGCGGTCGTGGTGCTGCTGGCGGGACCCATCATCCGGACCATGGGCACCGACTGGACCGAGGAGCAGCTCTCGCTCGGTCTGACGTTCGCGCTGTTCACGTTCCCGCAGATCTTCTTCTACGGCCTCTACACCGTGGTGGGGCAGGTCCTGAACGCCCGCGGCGCCTTCGGCTGGTACATGTGGGCGCCGGTGGTCAACAACGTGGTGGCCATCGCCGCGCTGCTCGTGTTCGTCCAGCAGTTCGGGGCCTACGCCGAGACGGTGCACACCCTCGAGAACTGGTCCCCCGCCAAGACCTTCTGGCTGGCGGCCATGGCCACGGTGGGCGTCGCGACCCAGGCCCTCGTGCTGTTCTGGCCGCTGCGCCGGCTCGGGCTGGGGCTGCGCCCGAAGTTCGGCTGGCGCGGCATCGGCCTCTCCACCGCGGCGCGGCTCGCGGGCTGGACCCTCGCCACGGGGGTCCTCGCCAACCTGGCGTTCCTGACCCTGACCAAGGTCGCGGCGATCCCCACCGGCTACCGGCCGGAGTACCTCGCGATGGACCCGCCGCAGCAGATCGCGGGCGTGGCCGCCCTCAACCAGGCCTCGATGCTGTACTCCCTCCCGCACGGGGTGATCGGGCTGTCCATCGCCACGGTGCTGTTCAACCGGATGGCCGCCGCCTCGACGGACGGGGACCGGGCCGGGATGGTCGCGTCCCTGTCCTCGAGCCTGCGCATCACCGGTGTGGCGACGGTCTTCGCCACCGTCGCCCTCGTGGTCTTCGCCGGCCCCCTCGGCATGCTCTTCAGCGGCGGCGTCCCCTCCGCGGGAGCCGTGGTCGGCCAGGTGATCACGGTGATCGCGATCGGCGCGCCCTTCATGTCGGTGTCCTTCATGCTCGGCCGGGCGTTCTACGCGCAGGAGGACGCCCGCACCCCGTTCCTCGTGCAGGTCGGCGTCGCCCTCTTCACCGTGGTCTCGGCGCTGCTGATCTGGTCGTTCGTCCCGCCGGACCTCATCGTCTTCGCGGTTGCCGCGTGCTACGCGGCCCAGAACGTCCTGAGCGCGCTGATCTACCACGTGGTCCTGGTCCGCCGGATCGGGGACTACGACGTGGCCCGGATCGTGGACTCCCACGCCCGGATCCTCGTGGCGTCCCTGCTCGCCGGCGCGGTGGGCGCCGTGGCCCTGTTCCTGCTCGGCGGATACGACCCCGCCGGCTTCCCCTGGACCAACCAGCTGACGGCGATCGCGACCGTCGCCGCGGGCGGGACCGTCATGGGGATCGCCTACCTGGGCGCCCTCAAGCTCTGCCGCGTCCGGGAGCTCGACAGCCTCGTGCGCCCGCTCCTCGCCCGCCTCGGCCGCTGAGCGCCCCGACCGGGCGGACCGGGCGCCCTGACCGAGCTCGCGGACCGGCCGTGTGACGAGGCTCTCGGCCGCCGGAGGCCGGGACCGGTAAAGTGCTGAGTGGTCGGTGACGTGGGTCAGGAACACCCCTTCTGCCCCGCCGGCCACCCCCGCCCGCGAATTCCGGCCCCCGCCGCGGATTCCCGACCCCCAGGGAGCCAACGTGCCCGCACCGATGAAGCTCGGTTCCGTCCTCGGCGGCCGCTACAAGGTCGTCACCGACGTGCTGGCCACCGCCGAGGGCGACCACGTGCTCGAGGGACAGGACCAGATCCTCGGCCGCCGCGTGTCGATCCTGCTGCCCGCGGAGCGGCACACGTCCCTGCTCGTGGAGAACGCCCGCTCGATGGCCAACGGCAGCATCGGCGCCCCCTTCCAGATCCTGGACCTGGGCCAGGCGGAGGCGCACACCTACCTCGTGACCTCGCACACCCCGGCCGCGGACATGCTGGACTCCCTGCTCGTGGAGCCGGACGACGTCGAGGACGAGTCCCTCAGCGACGACATCTTCGGCGCCCCGCGCGGCAGCGGCCCCGGGTCCTACGTGTACGACGAGCCGGACCCCACCAGCCCGACCCCCGTGGTCGCGACCGAGGCCTCCGACGACCTCGGCGGCGCGGCCCCCCAGCCCAAGGTCACCCGGTGGCGGGACGACGACTCGTACGACGACGCCGCGCCCGCCCCCTCGGTGCGCACCCGTCTCGGCCGGCCGGTGCGGGTCAGCGCCACCTCGACCCGCTCGACCCTCTTCGACCGCGCGGCGGCGAGCGGCACGGCGGCCTCGGCCGTCCGGACGGCCGGGACGGACATCGACCCGGGCTACGACGGCGACAACCGCTACGACAGCTACGACGACTACGACGACGGGCACCCGGACACGCCCCACGGGCCGGAGGAGGCGGCCGCGGCCGCGCCGCCGCACCGGGAGGCGACCGAGGACCGGCCGCAGAAGGGCGGCCGGGGCCTGCTGCTGCTCCTGCTCCTGCTGCTGGCCCTGCTGATCGGTGCCGTGGTGTTCAGCTTCGACCGGCTGGGCGGACTCTTCGCCGGGTCGGAGGGCCCGGAGCCCGCCGTGAGCGCGCCGGCCGAGGAGCAGGCCGGGACGGAGCAGGTGCAGCCCAGCCCCGAGCCGGAGGCCCCGGCCGCCGAGCCGGAGCCCCGCGCCGTCACCCGGGTGGTGCCCACCGACCCGGGCTTCATGGCCGACCAGGACGCGCAGCTGGGCCAGGTCGTCGACGGCAACCCGTCCACCTACTGGATCAGCTACGGGTTCTCCGACCCGAACTTCGGCAACCGGACGCCGAGCATCGGCCTCGCCGTGCAGCTCGAGGAGCCCGCGCCCGTGGAGACGCTCAGGCTCAGCCAGTCGGCCGGCTCGGGCGGGATGTTCGACGTGTACGTCAACGACGCCCCGAGCCTGGACGGCGCCGACCAGGTGGCCTCCGGCTCCTTCACGGGCCCGGAGATCACCGTTCCGCTCGCCGCGGCCGCCCAGGACGAGGACCAGCAGTACGTGATCGTGAACTGGACGCAGCTGCCGCAGCTGACGAACCCCATCGCCGGGTTCAACCACGGCCTGCGGATCGGCGAGATCCAGCTCGACTGAGGCCCCCGCTCCCCCCGCCGGGCCCGCCGGGGCGGGTCCGGCACCGGAATATCCGCCGCGCGCGCCCCGTTGTGCCAGTGGTCCCTGCGGTCGGCGTGCCCGGCCGCTCCCTGTACGGAAGGTCTGCAGAACAGTGAGCCCCGACTTCGGTCCCGTGATCAACGCCCTCAACCTCGTCCCCTCGACCGGCGAGCCGAAGGCCGGCGCGGACGACGAGACCGTCCACGAGGTGATCATCGTGGGATCCGGCCCCGCCGGGTACACCGCGGCCGTCTACGCGGCGCGCGCCAACCTCCACCCCATCGTCTTCGCCGGATCCGTGACCGCGGGCGGTGAGCTGATGAACACGACCGAGGTGGAGAACTACCCCGGGTTCATCGACGGGATCCAGGGCCCGGAGCTGATGTCCAACATGCAGCAGCAGGCCGAGCGCTTCGGTGCCGACATCCGTTACGAGGACGTCGTCGCCCTCGAGCTCGAGGGCGAGGTGAAGACCGTGACCCTCGAGGACGGCTCCGTGCACCGCGCCCACGCCGTGATCCTCGCGACCGGCTCCGCGTACAGGGAGCTCGGCCTGCCGGACGAGAAGCGGCTCTCCGGCCACGGGGTGAGCTGGTGCGCCACCTGCGACGGCTTCTTCTTCAAGGAGCAGCACATCGCGGTGGTCGGCGGCGGCGACTCCGCCCTCGAGGAGGCCACGTTCCTCTCCCGCTTCGCCTCCAAGGTCACGATCATCCACCGGCGGGACAGCTTCCGCGCCTCCGAGATCATGCAGCAGCGCGCCTTCGACGACCCCAAGATCGAGGTCCTGTGGAACGCCGAGGTCGTGGGCATCAACGGCGAGGACAAGGTCCGCTCCGTCACCGTCCGTGACACGGAGTCCCACCAGACCTCGGAGCTGCCCGTGACGGGGCTGTTCGTCGCCATCGGCTCCGATCCCCGCACCGCCCTGGTGAAGGACCAGCTCGAGCTCACCGTGGACGGCACCATCGCCGTGGACGGCCGCAGCTCCACCACGAGCCTCGCCGGGGTCTTCGCGGCGGGCGACGTCGTGGACGCCACCTACCGCCAGGCCATCACGGCGGCGGGCTCCGGATGCGTCGCCGCCGTCGACACCGAGCACTACCTCGCCGCCCTGCACGACCGCTCGGTCCTGCACAGCTGAGCCGTCCTGGTCCGGGCGCCGCCGGCGCCCGGACCGGGATGGGCCATAATCGAACCAGATCCGCCTTCCGCACCACGTCACCCAGAGCGGTCCGGGCACGCCGACCGCGTGTCCGGCGCCCGGACAAGGAGAAACATGAGCGCCGCCAAGAACGTCACCGACGCCGACTTCCGCACCGAGGTCCTCGAATCGGACAAGCCCGTCATCGTCGACTTCTGGGCCGAGTGGTGCGGCCCCTGCCGCATGGTCGGCCCGGTCCTCGACGCGATCGCCGCCGAGCACGCCGACGCCGTCGAGGTCGTGAAGCTGAACGTGGACGAAAACCCCGCCGTGGCGTCCCAGTACGGCATCACGTCCATCCCGGCCATCTACCTCTTCTCCGGCGGCGAGGTGGTCAAGAAGGCCATCGGTGCGAAGCCGAAGAGCGCCCTCGAGAAGGAGTTCGCCGACTACCTCGTTGCCGGTAACTGAGCGGTCCCCGACATCCGCGACACCCCGGGCTCGTCCGCCCCTCCCCGGCCGGGGAGGGGCGGACGAGCCGCTGTCCTGGCACCACGCCGACCCTTCCGACCCGTGGGACACCCGTGAACAACGACGACACCGAACCGATGCTGCGCCGGACCATGACGAGCCGGCGGGTGGTCAGCCTGCGGGAGCGGCTGCTCCGGGCCGGCGTCACCGTGGCCTACCTCGCGCCGCAGGACGTCAACAACCCCTCCTACTTCGACGACCACGTCGACGCCGCCGTGCGCGCCTTCCAGCAGGAGCGCGGGCTCATCGTGGACGGCCTGGTGGGCCCGGAGACGGACCGGTGCCTCAACGAGGCGCAGTACGCTCTCGGTGACCGCCCGCTCTACGCCGACGACGACCGCCCGCTCCGGGGCGACGACGTCAGCATGCTGCAGCACAACCTCTCCCGGTTGGGTTTCTACTACGGACACCTGAACGGGGTGTTCGGCAGCAGCACGCACCACGCGGTCACGGAGCTCCAGCAGAGTCTGGGTCTCGGGGCCACCGGAGTGGTGGACCGCGAGACCATCGCCGCTCTCGCCCGGATCAACAAGAACATCACGTCCTCCAAGGCCTTCTCGCTGCGCGAGTACCACCGCCTGGAGCGGGCCACCTCCGCCCTGCGCGGCCGCTCCGTGGTGCTGGTCCCGTCCGGGGCAGCAGGTCAGCAGCCGCCGGCCTCGGCGGCGCCGGACTTCCGCGACCGCGCCGACGAGGTGACCCGGGACGTCGCCGTCCGCGCCTTCGAGCTGCTGCACGAGATCGGCGCCGACCCCTCGGTGGTCTCGCCCGGACGGGAGCTCCACGACCGCCGCGGCGCGCCCGTGCGGACCGCCGACTCCACCCGGGAGGCCGTCACCGGGAGCCGGACGGACTCCGTGGTGGTCACCCTGCACTGCGACTGGAACGCCTCCCCCGCCGCCGGCGGGGTCGCCTCCTACTACTGGGGCGAGCAGGACCGCTCGGAGATCTACTCCCCCATCGGCGAACGGGCCGCGGTGCTCGTGCTCAAGGAGATGGTGGCCCGGACCGGGGCGCTCGATCTAGGCACCCACGCCCGGCAGTGGGACCTGCTGCGCTCCCAGGACGCCCCGACCATCTGGCTCGACCTCGGCTACCTGTCCGGCCCGGCCGACCGGGCCGCCCTCGCCGATCCCGAGCACCGGAACCACCTTGCTGAGGCCGTCGTCTTCGGTCTGCAGCGCATGTTCCTGCTCGCGGAGGACGACGTGCCCACGGGCACCATGAGCGTCGACGACGTCGCCGAGTACAACGGACGCTGAACCGCCCCGCCGGGCGGACCCGGTGCACGGAAGAGCCCCGGTGTTTCACGTGAAACACCGGGGCTCTTCCGTGCGGCCGCCGGTCTAGCTGCGGTCCATCCCGGGGTCGAGAACCTCGATGATGCGGTTCAGGTCCTCCACCGAGGCGAACTCGATGGTCATCTTGCCCTTGCGGGCTCCCAGGGCGATCCGCACGCTCGTGTCCAGGCGGTCGGAGAACGCCTCCGCGATGTAGTCGAGCCGCTCCTTGTTGCGCCCGGCCGGGGCGGCCGCCCGCTGCGGCTTGCGCTCCCCCGTCTCCGTCAGCTGCACGGCTTCCTCCGTGGCCCGGACCGAGAGCCCCTCCGCCACGATCCGCTGCGCGAGTCGTTCCATCTGCGCGGGGTCGGCCAGGGACAGCAGGGCACGGGCGTGTCCCGAGGACAGCACGCCGGCGGCCACGCGTCGCTGGACGAGCGGCGGCAGGCGGAGCAGGCGGATCGTGTTGCTGATCTGGGGGCGGGAGCGACCGATGCGCCGGGACAGCTCCTCCTGGGTGGCGCCGAACTCCTCCAGCAGCTGCTGGTACGCCGCGGCCTCCTCGAGCGGGTTCAGCTGGCTGCGGTGCAGGTTCTCGAGCAGGGCGTCCCGGAGCAGGTCGTCGTCCGCGGTCTCGCGGACGATCGCCGGGATGGTCGGCAGCCCGGCGCGCTGGGTCGCGCGCCACCGCCGCTCGCCCATGACCAGTTCGTACGCCTGCTCGCCGTCCTCGCGGGTGGGTCGCACCACGATCGGCTGCAGCACACCGAGCTCGCCGATCGAGTACGCGAGCTCCGCGAGCTCCTCCTCGTCGAACACCTGACGGGGCTGCTTGCGGTTGGGGTGGATGGCCGCGACCGGGATCTCGGCGAACGTGGCACCGGGCACCGCCGCCAGCTCCTCGACATCGGCGTCCGTTCCACGTGAAACATCGTCGGCCGAAGCATCGGGCGTGGGGCGGTCCGTCACGGCGGACGCCTCGGTAGCCTCCACCACGCCGGAATCATCTGTCGCCTCCGGCGCATCTTCCACAGCGGCGGCACCGGTATCGGCCACCTCGAGACGCTGCTGCTCCGGTTCGACTGCCACATGACTGCGACCCTCGGACGGGGCGTCGACGTTCTCCGCCGACGCGTCGGTCTCCTCCGAGCGGGATGTTTCACGTGAAACGCCGGCCCGGTTCCCCGGTCCGGGTTCCGTCGTCTTCGACGACGCCTCGCCGGAGTCAGCCGCCGGCTCGGTGTCAGGGGCACCGGCCGAGGGCAGGAAGAACATGTCGGAGGGCCGGCTGACGAGTGTGGTGTTGCGCAGGGCCTCGCCCATGTCCATCCGGGCCTTCATGGCCTTCTGCCGTGCCGCAGGACTGACGGTTCTGCCACGACCCCCGGCAGCAGCCCGCTTCGCCGGCTCGGTGGACCTGGGCGGTTCGGGGATGTGATCTCCGTCAGCGGGCTCGCCGGCGGGACGAGCCGCGGCCGTCGACGTGGCCCGGGGCGGCGTGGCGCCCTGTCTGCTGGTTGAGGAACGCTGCGTCGAGGTCCCGGTTGCCGCGTCCTGCTGGTCGGTCGAGCTCTCAGCACGTGCGGGTGCGGCGTCGGCGGACCTCGTTTCACGTGAAACATCCGTGCGGGTCGCGTTTTTCCGGGACGTGTCCGCTGCGCTCGTCGACGGCACCGGAGCCGGGTCGACGTCCGCGCCCTGTTCCCCCTCCACCGGAGCGTCGGCGGCGGGTGCACTCGGAATGAGTGCTCCCAGTCCTCGGCCCAGTCCACGTCGTCGTTCGCTCACGGTGTTCCTCTCCCTCGCCCGGCAATCCGGACAATTCTAGCCGAGCCGCGCGTTCCGACGTGCCGTTTCACGTGGAACGGTGGGTCCCGTGCGCGCGGCGCGGGTCGGGAACAGCAGGACGCCCGCCTCCAAGAGGAGACGGGCGTCGGGCGGGGGAGTGGCCGGGGCCGCTCCGTCAGCGCTGGGCGCGCTGGGCGATCTCGGCCGCCGCCTCCAGGTAGGACAGCGCCCCCGTGGAGCTGGGGTCGTAGCTGATGACGCTCTGCTGGTAGCTCGGCGCCTCCGAGATGCGCACCGAGCGGGGGATCATGGTCTCCAGGACCTCGGCGGGGAAGTGGTTGCGCACCTCTTCGGCCACCTGCGACGCGAGGTTGGTGCGACCGTCGTACATGGTGAGCAGGATCGTCGACACCGACAGCTCGGGGTTCAGGTGCTTCTGGATCATCTCGATGTTCTTCAGCAGCTGACTGAGCCCCTCGAGCGCGTAGTACTCGCACTGGATGGGGATCAGCACTTCGGTGGCCGCGACGAACGCGTTGAGGGTCAGCAACCCGAGACTCGGCGGGCAGTCGATGAAGACGTAGTCGAGCCGCTCCAGCCCGTCGGCCTCGCGCTGCTTCGCGTACGCCTCGAGTGCCCGGCGGAGCCGGTGCTCCCGTGCCACCATGGACACGAGCTCGATCTCCGCGCCGGCCAGGTCGATGGTGGCCGGGACGACCCAAAGGTTGTCCGCCTCGGCGGACGGCTTCACCGCGTCGGCGATGGGCATCTCGTCGATGAGCACGTCGTAGGTGCTGTCGACCTCCGAGTGGTGCTCCACACCGAGGGCCGTCGACGCGTTGCCCTGGGGATCGTTGTCGATCACGAGGACGTTCTGCCCCTGTCGGGCGAGGGCCACCGCGATGTTCACCGACGTGCTCGTCTTGCCCACGCCGCCCTTCTGGTTGCTGATCGTGAAGATCCGCGTTGCGGCGGGCTTCTCCAGCTGGACCTTCTTCAGCCTGGCGCGTCGCCTGGTCTCCTCCACGAGCTTCCTCCCCAGCGGCGTGTCCTCCGCCATCGTTGTGGTCATTTTGGGCAGCTGTCCGTCCGTTTCACGTGAAACACGAGTACCCCGATCAGGAACAACCTTGATCGATTGATCAAGCGGATCGGGGGGGAACTCGGCGTCGAAGCCTCGCGGACTTCCCGCGCCGTCGTCGATCGGCATCTGACTGCGCACCTTCCCGGTTCGTCTCGAACTCGCTCCGTCGGAGCACGCCTCCCGCGGGGGAGGAGTGCCTGGGACCGCGCCGCAGGTCAGGTCGCCGTCGACCCGTGGCCGAACGCGGCGCACCGACCGTGGCACACTCCTCCCAGCCTACCGCCGACACCGCGCGGAGCAGGCGGCGGTGCTCAGAGCCGGACCCGCACCACCGTGGTGGGCTCCTCGAGCAGGTCCGCCCCGGCCGGGACGATCTCGGTGGACCGGGCGCCGAGCCGGTCCAGCTTCTTCTGCGCCTTGCGCACCTCGTCCGCCGCGGAACGGCCCTTGAGGGCGAGCAGCTCTCCGGTGCCGCGCAGCAGCGGCAGGGTGATGTCCACGAGGCCCACCAGGGCCGAGACCGCGCGGGCGGTGACCACGTCCACCTCTCCGACCTCGTCCCGGGCCTGCTCCGCCCGGGCCCGCAGCACGCGCACGTTCGTGAGCCCGAGGTCGGCCACGACCTCGTCCAACCACTGCACGCGCCGCTCCAGCGGCTCGATGAGCGTGATCCGCAGGTCGGGCCGGGCCAGGGCGAGGCACAGCCCGGGCAGACCCGCGCCCGATCCGACGTCGGCCACGCGCGCGCCGGTCGCGATGAGCTCCTCGACCACGGCGCAGTTGAGCACGTGCCGGCTCCACAGCCGGGGCACCTCCCGCGGGCCGATGAGCCCCCGGACGATGCCGGATGACGCCAGGTGCGCCACGTAGCGCTCCGCCAGCGGCAGCCGCTCGCCGAACAGCCGCTCGGCGGCGCGCCGCTCCTGCTCGTCCGGGACCGGCGGGTCCTGCGGAGCGGGGGAGGGGCGCGGCTCCTCGGCCATCAGCCCTGGGGAACGGACACGACGATGTGCCGTGCCGCCCCTTCGCCCTCGGACTCGCTGACGAGACCCTGCTCGGCGACCACGTCGTGCACGATCTTGCGCTCGTAGGCGGACAGGGGGTCGAGGTGCACGCGCTCCCCGGTCTCCTGGGCCTCGCGCACGGCCGCCAGGGCCAGGTCCTGGAGCTGACCGGCCCGGCGGAGCCGGTAGCCGCCGATGTCGAGCACCAGGCGGGAGCGCCGGTCGGTGGCGGCCAGCACGGAGAGGCGCAGGAGCTCCTGGAGGGCCTCCAGGACCTCGCCGTCCTCGCCGACCAGCGCCGACAGGCCTTCGACGTCGTCCCCGTCGGCGACGACCGACAGGTAGGTGCGACCGTCGCGGACCTCGATGTCGATGTCGCCGTCGAGGTCTGCCGTGTCCAGCAGCTCCTCGAGGTAGTCGGCCGCGATCTCGCCCTCCTCCTCGAGCGGATCGGCGGCGGCGCCGTCCTTGCCGGCGCGGTCCCCGGCAGGTGCCTGCCCCGTCCCCGACCCGTGAGCGTCCGGGGTCCCGTCCGCCGGCGGCGCGGCGGTGGCCGGGGCAGCGGTCTCCGACGCGGTGCTCTCCGCGGCGGTGCTCTCCGCGGCGGTGCTCTCCGCGGCCGAGGTCTCCGCGGCGGGGACTCCCGCCCCGGCGCCGCGGTCGGCGTCGTCGCGCGGCGCGGGGGGCTGCACGTCGTCGGCGTCCTGGGTGGTCTGCCCGATGTCGGTCATGTCGTCTCCTGGGGCCGTGGAAGCACGGGGCCGGGCGCGCCGGCCCCGTGCGGGGAGGGGGTCGAGCCGGGTCGGCCGGCCGCGGTCATCGCGCCTGTTTCCGCTTCGCCTGCTGCCTCTGGCGCTTCTTGCCGACCGGCTGCTGACGCTGCCCGGCGGCGGCGCGGGCACGCTGCTCCTCGATGTCGGCCTCGTGCTCCTCCACGGTCTTGCCGACCGGGGGGAGCCCCTTGGCGGCGCGGCGCTCGTTGAGCTCCTGCTCGGCCTGCGAGCCCGGGGTCGGGTTGTTGCGGATGACCCACCACTGCTGGCCCATGGACCAGACGTTGGAGACGGTCCAGTAGATGAGGACGCCGATGGGGAAGTTGATGCCGCCGATCGCGAAGACCAGGGGGAACAGGTACAGCATCATCTGCTGCTGGCGGTACATGGGGGAGGCCTTCGCGGCCTCGCTCATGTTCTTGGCCGTCAGCTGCTTCTGGGTGAAGAACTGCGAGGCGGACATCGCGACGATCATCACGATCGCCAGGAGGATCGTGGCCACGTGGTTGCCGTCGCCGGGGTTGAGCAGCGTGGAGAACAGCGGGGCGCCGAAGAACGTGGCCTCGTTGAAGGACTGCACGGTGGCCGCGTTCAGGACGTGCACGCCCTCGCCGGCGGCCGCGGACCCGGGCACGCCGTTGAGGACCTGGAACAGCCCGAAGAAGATGGGCATCTGCACCAGGATGGGCAGGCAGGCGGAGAACGGGTTGGAGCCGTGGCTCTTGTACAGCTCCATCTGCTCCTGGGCCATGGCCTGCCGGGACAGCTGGTCCTTCTTGCCCTTGTACTTGGCCTGGAGCTTGGCCATCTCCGGCTGCAGCTCCTGCATGCCGCGCATGGACTTGATCTGCTTGAGGAACAGCGGGATGGTCAGCGTGCGCATGACCAGGGTCAGGCCCACGATGCACAGCACCCAGGTGATGCCCGCGGCGGGGTCCATCCCGATGGCCGTCAGCATCTCGTGGAACACCCACAGCACGGCGGAGACGACCCACCTGAAGGGGAAGAGGATCATTTCGAACAGGTTCATGGGGAAGGCTCTCCTTGGGCCGCGGGACCGGTGCCCCCGGCGGGGTGGTGCTGGTGGCGCTCAGCAAGGGTGGGATGGTTCAGCAGGACGATCCGGGGAAGGGACGCGAAGTCGGGGAAGACCCGGCCCCCGTCCGGGACCCTGTCGATCCCACCCGCCGCCCAGGGGTGGCAGCGGAGGAGCCTGCGGACGCTGAGGCCCAGGCCGCGCACGGCGCCGTGCACCGTGACGGACTCGAGGGCGTAGGCCGAGCAGGAGGGGAAGTACCGGCAGACGTCCCCGTACAGGGGGGAGACGATGGTCCGGTAGAGCTTGAGACCCGCGATGAGCGCGTTCTGGGGCAGGAACCACAGGACCTGCCACGCGGACGCCGGGCGGACGAACTCGTGGGGAGCCGCCGCGAGGAGGTCCTCGGGCGCGTGAGCGTGCTCGCTCATGACTCCGGCTCCTCCCGTGCGGGTCGTCGGTCTGCTGCGGTGGTCGTCGTCCCGGCGGTCCCGGGAGCCCCGGCCCGCGCGGACGCCGTCCGCCACGCCTTCGCGTAGTCGGCGGCCAGCTCCGCCCAGTCCGCGCGGGAGGCGGGCGGCAGCGCGCGCACCACGACGTCGTAACCGTACGGGGCCTGCCTGACCGTGGTCTGGGCGAGCTCCCGGAGGCGTCGCTTCACCTTGTTGCGGCGCACGGCGTTGCCCACGGCCTTCGAGACGACGAAGCCGAACCGGGCCGGGTGCTCCTCGCCGGTGGGACGCACATAGACGACGACGTTCCGGCGCCCGTTGCGGGCGCCGGAACGCGTGGTGGCCGAGAACTGGGCCGAGGTCCGGATCCGGTGCTGTTCAGACAGCACGGTCCCGCTCCTGCACGGTCGGCGGCTCGGGCGGCTCCGGCACGACGACGAGCGCCCGTCGCGGGGCGGTCGTCGGAAGCGCCGGCGCCGACACGGACCGGCTCAGGCGGAGAGCTCGGTGCGGCCCTTGCTGCGGCGGGCGGCGAGGATGGCGCGGCCGGCGCGGGTGCGCATCCGGGCACGGAAGCCGTGCTTCTTGGCGCGACGGCGGTTATTCGGCTGAAAAGTCCGCTTGCTCACTGGTTACTCCAAAGGCGTCAGGGTGTGCGCCCGTCCTCGGGCTCACCGCACCGGGTTCGGTGCGGAGGAGAGGGACGGTCACAGCGGTGCTGGTGGATGCGTCCGAGCATGCGGATGGGCATGACAGTGGACACAAAAGACTACTTCACCCTAGACAACGGGCAGGGGGCGGTCAAATCAGCGACGGGTGGCCGCAGGCCCCGGTGCCGCCGGCGCAGGAGCGGGGCGGCCGGGGCGGAACCGGATCGAACGGTGGTCGAGTGCTGGACCGGGCACCGGGAGACCCGGCGCCGCTGTGCAGTTCACATCCTACCCACAGCTGTGCACGGATCTTCATCACATCCTGTGGAAAACCGGCCCGGCCGGAGCCGCGGAACCACGCGGATCGGGGGTCGAACTACACGTCTGTAGTTCCCGGAGCCCCCGGAAAACGGCTATGAACAGGTTCGGCGCATGTTCTAGGCTGGCACTCGCGGCTGGCCCCCGACAGCTTTTCCACCGTTGTGAACAACGCTGTGGACAAGATCCCCGGCGAGGGGCCGGGACGACCCGTCCACCGCCTCGTCATCCCGACGACAGCTCGATGACATCTCGACGACAGCAGGAGTACGCGTGGGCACGCAGGACAATCAGGCGCTCAGCGCGCAGTGGGCCGAATGCGTGCAGTACATGTACGAGGACCCCATGACCACGGGGCGCTACCGGGGGTTCATCTCCCTGGCCCAGCCCCAGGGCCTCATCGGCACCACGCTGCTCGTCGCGGTCCCGAACGAGCTCACCCGCGAGTTCTTCCAGAACCAGATGGCGTCCGTGCTCCGGTCCTCCGTGGGCCGGGCCTTCAGCCCCGAGACGCTCGTGGCGTTCGTGGTGGACGCCGACCTCGAGACCGCTCCCGCACCGGAGGCCGGGGCCTCGACGCCCACCGCGGCCCTGCCCCCGATCAGCGAGCTCGAGGCGGAGCGCAACCGCACCGACCTGCCCGCGCGGGTCGACCACGCCGACACCGCCGACGCGGTGGAGGTCGACCGGCGGACGACCGGTCTCGACCGGCAGTCCGCCGGGCTCATGGCGCCGCCCCCGGAGCCGGCGCACCGCTCCGAGATGGGCGGGGCCGACCGGACCCTGCCGCCGCCGCGGGACCCGCAGGCCGCGCCGCCCCGCCGCCCCGTCCAGGACACCGGCACCGCTCCCGCCGTGGTGGGGGAGTGGGACAGCTCCGCGCGGCTGAACCCCAAGTACGTCTTCGACTCCTTCGTGATCGGCCAGTCCAACCGGTTCGCCCACGCCGCGGCCTTCGCGGTGGCCGAGACCCCGGCCAAGGCCTACAACCCCCTGTTCATCTACGGGGAGTCCGGGCTGGGCAAGACGCACCTGCTGCACGCGATCGGCCACTACGCCAAGCGTCTCTACCCCCAGGTGCGGGTGCGCTACGTGAACTCGGAGGAGTTCACCAACGACTTCATCAACTCGATCCGCGACGACGAGGGCTCCTCCTTCAAGGAGATCTACCGCAACGTGGACATGCTGCTGATCGACGACATCCAGTTCCTGGCGGGCAAGGAGCACACGCAGGAGGAGTTCTTCCACACCTTCAACGCGCTGCACAACCACGAGAAGCAGATCGTGATCACCTCCGACATGCCGCCCAAGCAGCTCACCGGCTTCGCCGAGCGGATGCGGTCCCGCTTCGAGTGGGGCCTGATCACCGACGTGCAGCCGCCGGAGCTGGAGACCCGCATCGCGATCCTGCGCAAGAAGGCCACGAGCGAGGGCATGGACGCCCCCGACGACGTGCTGGAGTACATCGCCTCCCACATCTCCACCAACATCCGCGAGCTCGAGGGCGCCCTGATCCGGGTCACCGCGTTCGCCTCCCTGAACAAGCAGTCGGTGGACCTGCCCCTGGCCGAGCTGGTGCTCAAGGACCTCATCACCGACGACGGCGCGCAGGAGATCACCGCGGCCTCGATCCTGGCCCAGACCGCGGTCTACTTCGACATCAGCCTCGAGGAGCTCAAGAGCAAGTCCCGCACGCGCACCCTGGTCACCGCCCGGCAGATCGCGATGTACCTGCTGCGCGAGCTCACCGACATGTCCCTGCCGAAGATCGGCCAGGAGCTCGGCGGCCGCGACCACACCACGGTGATGCACGCGGACCGCAAGATCCGCACGCTGATGGCCGAGCGCCGGCAGATCTTCAACCAGGTCACGGAGCTCACCAACCGGATCAAGCAGCAGCAGCGCGAGGGCTGAGCCCGGCCCCACCCCTCCTCGAAGGCCCCGGCGGAGCACCGCCGGGGCCTTTTCGTGTAGTTCGTCCACAGGCTCCGCCCGCGGGATCCCGGGCCCGGAGGGACCCTCCTGCACAGGATGTCGGCGCTTGTGGAGCGCCTGTGCACAGGACAGAACCCACACCTGTGGATAAGATTGTGGAATTCTCCGTCCGACCGGTGGAGAACCTCGGTACAACTCGGGGGAGGGCTGTGGAACCCGCGGAACCGCGCGGATCTCGTCCACCGGCAGCACGCGTTCCGGTGGACCCCGAACCACAGGAACTCAACAGGCCGCCACCGCCCGGGTGCTGGCCGAGGGGCAGTTATCCACAGATTCCACAGCGGTTATTAACACTCCCATCCTTAAAGAGACATCTGGCCAAACAACAAGAATCCTGGAGCGCCGACCCCGTCCGGGCCCTCACGGCCCCGGATCACCCGGACGCCGCCACGGAGCGGCCGAATGGCCGTCCCGTGAAACGGACCGATACGATGCAGAGGGCGAAGACCCTGTTCGCACCGCTGCACCCCGCGGCGCGGCCCGCGCCGGACCCTGTCCGGGTCCGTGGCTCCGCCGTCCTTGCTCAGACTGAAAGGCAGCAACCTCTCGTGAAGTTCTCCGTCGAACGCGATGTTCTCGCCGAGGCCGTCACCTGGACCGCTCGGTCCCTCTCTCCTCGGCCCCCGGTCCCCGTGCTGTCCGGTCTGCTCATCCGTGCGGAGGGCGGTCAGCTGTCCATCGCGAGCTTCGACTACGAGATCTCCGCGCGGCTTTCGATCAGCGCCGACGTCCAGGAGGAGGGCACCACCCTCGTCTCCGGCCGTCTGCTCGCGGACATCTGCCGCTCCCTGCCCTCCGCCCCGGTCGAGGTGCACGCCGACGAGGGGAAGGTCACCCTGACCTGCCGCTCCTCGCGCTTCAACCTCGCGGCCATGCCGGTCGGCGACTACCCGGAGCTCCCGGCGCTGCCGGACGTCTCCGGCGTGGTGGCCGGCGACGAGTTCGCCCACGCCGTGGCGCAGGTGAACATCGCCGCGAGCAAGGACGACACCCTGCCCATCCTCACCGGCGTCCGCGTGGAGATCGAGGGCGAGAAGATGACGCTGCTCGCCACGGACCGCTACCGGCTCGCGATGCGCGAGCTCACCTGGCGGCCCAGCACCCAGGACATCTCCACGGCCGCGCTGATCAAGGCGCGCACCCTCAACGACATCGCCAAGACGCTCGGCCCCGCCGGTGACATCAACATCGCGCTGTCCGACTCCGCGGAGCTCGTCGGCTTCGAGTCCGGCGGGCGCCGCACCACGAGCCTGCTCATCGACGGCGAGTACCCCAAGATCCGGTCGCTGTTCCCGGAGCACACGCCGATCACCGCGGCGGTGCGGACCACCGAGCTCGTCGAGGCCGTCCGGCGCGTCTCGCTCGTGGCCGAGCGCAACACTCCCGTGCGCCTGGCCTTCACCCAGGGGCAGGTGGCCCTGGACGCCGGGACCGGCGAGGACGCCCAGGCCTCCGAGGTCCTCGACGCGCACCTCAGCGGCGACGACATCACGGTGGCCTTCAACCCGACGTACCTCTCCGAGGGCCTGCACGCCTTCGCCTCCGACTACGTCCGGTTCTCCTTCACCGCCCCGCCCAAGCCGGCTGTGCTCTCCGCCCAGGCCGAGCCCGAGGGCGAGGACAAGGACGACTACAAGTACCTGCTGATGCCGGTGCGGCTCCCCAGCCAGTGACCGGCCTGCCCGGAACCGGAAGCTGCTGATCCCGGCGTGTTCGTCGACCACCTCTCCCTGCTCGACTACCGGACGTATGCCCATCTGGACATACGTCTTGCTCCCGGGACCACCGTGTTCCTCGGGCCGAACGGCGTGGGCAAGACGAACATCGTCGAGGCCCTGGACTACACGGCGGGCCTGTCCTCGCACCGGGTGTCCTCCGACGGTCCGCTGATCCGCTTCGGCGCCGACCGCGCGATCGTCCGGGTCCGGGTGCGGCGGGGCGGGCAGCAGACCGTCCTGGAGCTCGAGCTCAACGACGGCCGCGCCAACCGGGTGCGCATCAACCGGGCCTCCCCGGTGCGGGCCCGGGACGCGCTCGGCATCGTGCGGACCGTCCTGTTCTCGCCGGAGGACCTGGCGCTGGTGAAGGGGGACCCCTCCCACCGCCGGCGCTTCCTCGACGACCTCGCGAAGTCCATGCGCCCCGTCCTCGCGGGCACCCTGGCCGACTACGAGAAGGTGCTCCGGCAGCGCAACGCGCTGCTGAAGTCGGCCCGCCGGAGCGGCCGGTTCACGGACACTCACCGGTCGACCCTGGCGGCGTGGAACGACCAGTTCGCCCGCGCCGGGGCCGGCATCCTGCACGCGCGCCTGCAGCTCATCGACGCCCTGGCGCCCCAGGTGGCGACCGCCTACGGCCAGCTCACGGACGGGACCAAGGAGACGACCCTGCGCTACGTGTCCTCGGTGCTGCCCGAGAGCGCGGCCGGGGACGCCGAGCGGCTGCGCGGGTTCACGCCCGCGGACCTGCACCAGCTGATCCTCGACGCGTGCGAGGCCTCGGAGCAGCGGGAGCTCGAGCGGGGACTGACCCTCGTGGGCCCGCACCGCGACGAGCTCGAGCTGCTGCTCGGGACGGCGCCGGCCCGGGGCTACGCCTCCCACGGCGAGACCTGGTCCTACGCCCTCGCGCTCCGCCTCGGCTCCTGGTACGTCCACCTGGCGGACGACCCCACGGAGGGCGCCGCGCCGATCCTCGTCCTGGACGACGTGTTCGCGGAGCTCGACGCCCGCCGCCGCAGCCGTCTCGCCGCGATCGTGGCCTCCGCGGAGCAGGTGCTCGTGACCGCCGCGGTCGAGGAGGACCTCCCGGCCGAGCTCGTGGCCGGTCCGCACGACGTGGTGCGGGTGGGTCCCGGCACCGCCGTCCGGGACGACGAGCAGGTGCCCGCCGGGACCGGTCCGGAGCCGGAGGAGGCGTCGTCGTCGTGAGCGGGCCGCGGCGCGAGGACGACCCGCTCCCCGCCGGGGAGCCCCAGGATCCCCCTGTCCCCGAGGCGAACGTCGTGCGGATCGAGGACGAGATCGACGCGCCGGCGGCGCTGCTCACCCGGATGCGCCACGCGGCGGAGGCGCGCGGGGACGGGCGGCTCTACGGCGCGGCCGCCCGGCGCAACCTCAAGGGCTTCGGCGCCGCCATGGAGGCGGCCACCGCGTCGGCCGCCGAGCGCCTGGGCCGCCGGGGCAACGACGTGGACCCGCGGGCGCTCGGCGGGTACTCCGGGGCGGGTCGCTCCGCCCGCGACCCCCGGGGGGTCGGCACGGTGCTGGACGGGCTCGTCTCCGGCCGCGGCTGGAAGGCGCCGGTCGCCGTGGGCTCGGTGCTGGCCCGCTGGGACGACCTCGTGGGCCCGGGCATCGCCGGGCACTGCCGGCCGGAGAGCTTCGACGAGACCGTGGTGCGGGTCCGGTGCGACTCCACCGCCTACGCCGCGAACCTGCGCCTCATGGTCCCGCAGCTGCTGCGCATGTTCGACGAGCACCTGGGGGAGGGCATCGTCACCCGGATCGAGATCCTCGGTCCCACGGCCCCGAGCTGGAAGCGGGGCCGCCGCTCCGTGCAGGGCCGGGGGCCCCGCGACACCTACGGCTGAGGCCGGCGGTCGGGACCGCTGAGCGGCCTCGTGGCGCGCTGCGGCCCCCCGGTGGCGTCCCGGGGGTGGCGGAGCGGAGGAAAAGTGGTCCTGAGGCCCTTTCCCGGCCGCTCAGAGGGGCCTGTGGGCACCCCGAGCCCACGGTTTTCCGATAGAATCGGTTCCAGACAGCAATCGACGGACCGGGCCCCCACGGCCGATCGCGACCATCCCGCCCGCGGCGCGGGCACCCGGAGTCGTCGACCCGTTCCGACCCCGCACGAGCCGATGAGCCGCCCGAACGACTCATCGGCGTTCTCTTGTGCCGTCCGGAGCGGGACCGGTGTGCCCAACAGGAGGAGCCAGGAACCCGTGGCAACAGAGGATCCGCAGAAGCGCGAGTACGGTGCCGGTGACATCACCGTCCTGGAAGGTCTCGAGGCCGTCCGGAAGCGACCCGGCATGTACATCGGCTCGACCGGCCCGCGGGGGCTGCACCACCTCGTGTACGAGGTGGTCGACAACTCGGTCGACGAGGCCCTGGCGGGCTACTGCGACCACATCGAGATCACCCTCC
Source organism: Kocuria sp. GQ42 (assembly GCF_059758435.1). NCBI lineage: Bacteria > Bacillati > Actinomycetota > Actinomycetes > Micrococcales > Micrococcaceae > Kocuria > Kocuria sp. GQ42. Next base: position 218,316 of record NZ_JCAXEN010000003.1, read on the forward strand.
AGGCCGACGGCGGCGTGAAGGTCGTGGACAACGGCCGCGGCATCCCCGTGGACATCCACCCGACCGAGGGCCGGCCCACCGTCGAGGTCGTCATGACGATCCTGCACGCGGGCGGCAAGTTCGGCGGCGGCGGCTACGCCGTCTCGGGCGGGCTGCACGGCGTGGGCATCTCCGTGGTCAACGCGCTGTCCCGGCGCGTCGAGACCGAGGTGCGGCGCCAGGGCCACGTCTGGCGCATGGTCTTCGCCGACGGCGGCATGCCCCAGGGCGAGCTGGTCCGGGGGGAGGAGACCTCGGAGACCGGCACCACCCAGGTCTTCTACCCGGACCCCGACATCTTCGAGACCGTCGACTTCGACTTCGAGACGCTGCGGGCCCGCTTCCAGCAGATGGCGTTCCTCAACAAGGGCCTGCGGATCACCCTCACGGACGAGCGGGCGCCGGAGGAGTCCGGCGAGGAGATCGCCGGCTCCGCCTCGGACCGCACCGCCGTCCACGCGGACGCCGAGCCGGTCGAGGGCCGCGACGGCGGCACCGACGTCGCCCGGCTCAACCACGAGGACGAGGACGGCGCCGGCCACCGCCGGGTCGTCTACAAGTACGACCACGGCCTGCTGGACTACGTGACGTTCCTGAACACGTCCAAGAAGGCCGACCTCGTCCACGACGACGTCATCGCGCTCGAGTCCGAGGACACGGAGCGCAAGATGTCCCTCGAGCTCGCCATGCAGTGGACCACGGCCTACACCGAGTCCGTGCACACGTACGCGAACACGATCAACACCCACGAGGGCGGCACCCACGAGGAGGGCTTCCGCTCGGCGATGACGTCCCTCGTGAACCGCTACGCCCGGGAGAACAAGCTGCTCCGGGACAAGGACGAGAACCTCACCGGAGACGACGTCCGCGAGGGCCTCACGGCCGTCATCTCGATCAAGCTCGCCGAGCCCCAGTTCGAGGGCCAGACCAAGACGAAGCTCGGCAACTCCGAGGCGAAGACCTTCGTCCAGCGCGAGGTGAACAACCGGTTCGGCGACTGGCTCGAGCGCAACCCGGCCGCCGCGCGGGAGATCATCCGCAAGGCGATCAACGCCTCGCAGGCGCGGCTCGCGGCCCGCAAGGCGCGCGAGACCACCCGGCGCAAGGGCCTGCTCGAGTCGGGCGGGATGCCCGGCAAGCTCAAGGACTGCTCCTCCAAGGACCCCTCCCTGTCCGAGATCTACATCGTGGAGGGCGACTCCGCGGGCGGCTCGGCGGTGCAGGGCCGGGACCCCGCGCACCAGGCGATCCTGCCGCTGCGCGGCAAGATCCTCAACGTGGAGCGCGCCCGGCTGGACCGGGCGCTGTCCAACACCGAGGTCCAGTCGATGATCACCGCGTTCGGCGCCGGCATCGGCGACGACTTCGACATCGAGAAGGCGCGCTACCACAAGATCGTGCTGATGGCCGACGCCGACGTGGACGGCCAGCACATCACCACGCTGCTGCTGACGCTGCTGTTCCGGTTCATGCGCCCGCTGATCGAGCACGGCTTCGTCTACTTGGCCCAGCCGCCGCTGTACCGGATCAAGTGGTCCAACGCCCCGCACGACTACGTCTACACGGACGCCGAGCGGGACGAGGCCCTGGCGCGCGGGCTCGCCAACAACCAGCGCATCCCCAAGGACAACGGCATCCAGCGCTACAAGGGCCTCGGCGAGATGGACTACACCGAGCTGTGGGACACCACGATGGACCCCGACCACCGCACCCTGCTGCAGGTGACCATGGAGGACGCGGCCGCCGCCGACCAGATCTTCTCCGTGCTCATGGGCGAGGACGTCGAGTCCCGCCGCGAGTTCATCCAGCAGAACGCCAAGGACATCCGGTTCCTCGACATCTGATCCGCGACATATGTCCCACTCGGCATGCAATTACCGGGGGCGGGACCTGCGCAGGACCACGAGGACGAGCAGACAGAACGGAAAGACCGCATGAGTGACGAGACCCAGGACGGACCGACCCCGGAGGACGCCGGCCTCGCCGGCGACCTCGAGCACACCCCCGTGCTGACCGACCGCGTGGAGCAGGTGGACCTGCAGACCGAGATGCAGCGGTCCTACCTCGACTACGCGATGGCCGTCATCGTGGGCCGCGCCCTGCCGGACGTCCGGGACGGGCTCAAGCCGGTGCACCGGCGCGTGCTGTACGCGATGTACGACGGCGGCTACCGCCCCGACCGATCCTTCAACAAGTGCGCCCGCGTGGTGGGCGAGGTCATGGGCCAGTACCACCCGCACGGCGACTCCGCGATCTACGACGCCCTGGTGCGGCTGATCCAGGGCTGGGTGATGCGCTATCCGCTCGCCCTGGGGCAGGGCAACTTCGGCTCCCCGGGCAACGACGGCGCGGCCGCCCCGCGGTACACCGAGACCAAGATGGCGCCCATCGCCATGGAGATGGTCCGGGACATCCACGAGGAGACCGTCGACTTCCAGGACAACTACGACGGCAAGAACCAGGAGCCGTCGGTGCTGCCGTCCCGGTTCCCCAACCTGCTGGTCAACGGCTCGTCCGGCATCGCCGTGGGCATGGCCACCAACATCCCGCCGCACAACCTGCGCGAGGTCGCGGACGGCGTGCAGTGGTACCTCCAGCACCCGGACGTCTCCAACGAGACGCTGCTCGAGGAGCTGCTGCAGCGGATCAAGGGCCCGGACTTCCCGACCGGCGCGCAGATCCTCGGCCACAAGGGCATCGAGGACGCCTACCGCACCGGCCGCGGCTCCATCTCCATGCGCGCCGTGGTCAGCGTCGAGGAGATCCACAACCGCACCTGCCTGGTGGTCACCGAGCTGCCCTACCAGGCGAACCCGGACAACCTCGCGATGAAGATCGCGGACCTCGTCAAGGACGGCCGCATCACCGGCATCGCCGACATCCGGGACGAGACCTCCGGGCGCACCGGCCAGCGGCTGGTGATCGTGCTCAAGCGCGACGCCGTGGCCAAGGTGGTGCTCAACAACCTCTACAAGCACACGCAGCTGCAGGACAACTTCTCCGCCAACATGCTCGCGCTCGTGGACGGGGTGCCCCGCACGCTGAGCCTCGACGCGTTCATCCGGCACTGGGTCACCCACCAGATGGACGTCATCGTCCGCCGCACCGAGTACCGCCTGCGGCAGGCCGAGGCGGAGGCCCACATCCTGCGGGGCCTGCTCAAGGCGCTCGACGCCCTCGACGAGGTCATCGCGCTCATCCGCCGCTCCCCGACGGCCGACGACGCCCGCAGCGGGCTCATGGAGCTGCTGCAGATCGACGAGGACCAGGCGCAGGCCATCCTCAACATGCAGCTGCGCCGGCTCGCGGCCCTCGAGCGGCAGAAAATCCAGGACCGGCACGCGGAGCTCGAGCGGCTCATCGCCGAGTACACCGAGATCATCGCCTCGGAGGAGCGCCAGCGCGGCATCATCTCCTCGGAGCTCGACGAGATCGTGGGCCGCTACGGCGACGACCGCCGCTCCGAGATCATGTACGGCTACGACGGCGACATGTCGATGGAGGACCTGATCCCCGAGGAGGAGATGGTCGTGACCATCACCCGCGGCGGATACGTCAAGCGCACGCGCTCCGACCAGTACCGCTCCCAGCGCCGCGGCGGCAAGGGCGTGAAGGGCGCGCAGCTGCGCGGGGACGACGTCGTGGAGCACTTCTTCGTCACCACCACCCACAACTGGATCCTGTTCTTCACGAACCTGGGCCGGGTCTACCGCACCAAGGCGTACGAGCTGCTGGAGGCGGGCCGGGACTCCAAGGGCCAGCACGTGGCGAACCTGATGGCCTTCCAGCCGGGGGAGCGGATCGCCCAGGTCATGGAGCTGCGCTCGTACAGCGACGCCCCGTACCTGGTCCTTGCCACCCGCAGGGGCCTGATCAAGAAGTCCCGGCTGATGGACTACGACACCAACCGCACGGCCGGGGTGATCGCGATCAACCTGCGCGACGACGACGAGCTCGTCTCGGCCCAGCTGGCGTCCGCGCAGGACGACCTGCTCCTGGTCTCCCGCAACGGGATGTCCCTGCGCTTCACCGCGAGCGACGAGGTGCTGCGTCCCATGGGGCGGGCGACCTCCGGGGTCACCGGCATGAAGTTCCGCGACGGCGACGAGCTGCTCTCCGCCAACGTGGTCACCGACGACGCCTACGTCTTCGTGGTCACCGAGGGCGGCTACGCCAAGCGCACCAAGGTGGAGGAGTACCGGGTGCAGGGCCGCGGCGGAATCGGCATCAAGGTGGCGAAGCTCGCGGAGCAGCGCGGCCGGCTGGTCGGCGGGATCATCGTGGGCGAGGAGGACGAGGTCCTCGTGGTCATGGAGTCCGGCAAGGTCGTGCGCACCGGCGCCTCCGAGGTCCCGGCCAAGGGCCGCGACACGATGGGCGTGATCTTCGCGAAGCCCGCCCAGGGCGACACGATCACCGGGGTGGCCCGCAACGCCGACCGGGAGATCGCCGAGGAGGTCGACGCCGAGGCCGTGGCCGAGGTCGACGTCCAGCTCGACGAGACGATGGAGACGGCCGACGTCCTGGACACGGGCGAGGCCGACGGAGAGGCCGACGAGCTCGGTCCGGTCCCCGGTTCCGGGGACACGACGGACGATGAAGTAGCGTTGGACCCGAACAACAACGGAGGTAACGCATGAGCTCGAGTTCCGGCTCCAACACCGCCGGCAGGTCCGGACGCTCCCCCCTGGCGTCCGCACCCCGCCCCGGGAACGGGTCGCCGTCCGGGACGGCGAGACCCTCGACGAGCGCCCGGACCGCGCCGAAGCCGGCGAAGTCAGGCTCGGGTCCCGCGAAGTCGAGCGCTACCCGGTCCGGCTCCGGCCCGGCGAAGAGCGCCCGGCCCGCGAGCTCGACGAAGGGCCTGGTCCGCCCGGCCCCGCGGCCTCGGGTGCGCCGGGCGCGGCTCGTGGTCTCGAAGGTGGACACCTGGTCGGTGCTCAAGCTCGCGTTCCTGCTGTCGGTCGCGCTGGGGATCATCACCGTGGTCGCCGCGGTCGTGCTGTGGATCGTCCTGGACCTCACGGGCCTGTTCGACGGGATCAACGAGCTGCTCGGGATGCTGGGCGGCGCGGGCGGGGCCCTGAACATCAAGGACTTCCTGTCCCTGGGGCAGATCGCGATCTTCGCGACCATCGTCTCCGTGGTCAATGTCATCCTGTTGACCGCCCTGTCGGTGCTCGCCGCGCTGCTGTACAACATCGCGGCGGCCCTCGTGGGCGGGATCGGGCTCACCCTCACGGACGACTGATCCGGCGCGGTTCAGGGGAGTCCGGCCCGGCCGGGGCGATTTGGCACGGGTCGGCAACTCCGGTATCGTTTCTTCTCGGTCCGCAAGGGCTGTGAGAGGGCGTATAGCTCAGACGGTTAGAGCGCTTCGCTGATAACGAAGAGGTCCCAGGTTCAATTCCTGGTACGCCCACGGTTTCCCTTTTCCGCAGGTCAGGAGGCAGGCGTGAACAGGAAGATGGCTGCGGCTCTCGCCCTGGTCGGCGCGTCGGTCGCCGTGCTCACCAAGCTGCGGGAGGCCGACGCCGACAGGAACGCCTGGGCGGACGCCACCGACGAGGTGGAGTAGCCCGGACACCACGGGGGCGTGGCGCAACTGGTAGCGCATCTGCTTTGCAAGCAGAGGGTTAGGGGTTCGAGTCCCCTCGCCTCCACCACACCGGATCCCGATCGAGCAGACGCTCGGTCGGGATCTTCTCGTTCGCGGGCGCACCACCGCGCGCCGCCGCAACGGCGGAGGCCCCCGCTCCCTGCAGGGAGCGGGGGCCTCTGCCCGAACGGGCGGGGATCAGGCCTCGTTCTCGTCCTTCTTGCCCTGGATCTGCTCCTTGACCTCGTGGATCGTGGTCTTGGCGTCCTCACCGACGGTCTTGGCGCTGTCCTTGACCTCGGCGGCGGCCTCCGAGACACCACCGGACTGACCGGCCGGGGTGGTCGCGTCCTTGACGTCGTCGACCTGCACACCGGTGCCGGCGGCCACGGTGGACTGCTGGGCCACCGGGGAGGCGGTCACGCGCGGGGACGTGGCCGCCGGGGTCTTCCAGGGGTCCTCGACCGGGCGCGACGCCTTCCAGGCGGCCACGCCGGCCGCACCGCCGGCCACGAGCAGGCCCAGCAGCAGGAGGCCCTTGTGGGACTTCTCGGCCTTCTTCTGCTGCTTGGCGTAGTCCTTGGCGACCTTCGAGGCGGCCTTCTTCGCGTTGGCCACGGCCTTCTTGTCGCCGGTCAGCTTCGCGACGATCGCCTCGAGCTGCTCGGGGGTGTCCGCGTCGGCGAACTTGCCCGCGAGCAGGGCGGCGGCGCCGGCGTACTTCGCCTGCATCGCGGCGCGGCTCTCGGAGGCCCGGTCCGCGGCCTTCGCGGCCACGGGGCCGGCGGTCTTCGCGGCCTTCGCAGCCACCGGGGCGGTCACCGCGGCTGCCTTCAGCTTGGCGGAGCCGGAGAGATCGTGGGCGCGGCCCAGACCCTCCTGGACCTTGGGGCCGGCGGTCGCGACGCCCCCGGCGAGGGCCGCGGCGCCCGCCTCGACGCTGTGCTGGAGCCGGGGCGCGAGGTCACCGATCTCCTTGGACGCCCACTTGCCGGCGTCCAGGACCCTGCTCTCCGCGGCCTTCTGCGCCGCGACGGCCTTCTTCTCGCTCTTGGACTTCTTGAAGCTCATGAATCCATCCCTCCTCGGGTCGTGACAATCCACTGTCAGCATACGGGCAGAGCCGTCGGGGCAGGAGGGTGCGCCGCGCAATCCCGGGCCTTTTCACTGTGCGCTGAACCCCGCGACCCCACCGGGAAGGGCCTCCGGGGGCCGTGCAAGAATGGGCGCATGACTTCTGCCATCCCCACCGCCAAGGCGACCATCCACACGAACCACGGCGACATCGTCGTGAACCTGTTCGGCAACCACGCCCCGAAGACCGTCAAGAACTTCATCGGCCTCTCGGACGGCACCCGGGAGTGGAGCGACCCGCGCACCGGTGAGAAGCAGACCGGTCCCCTCTACAAGGACGTGGTCTTCCACCGCATCATCAAGGACTTCATGATCCAGGGCGGGGACCCCCTGGGCCAGGGCATCGGCGGACCGGGCTACGAGTTCGACGACGAGATCCACCCCGAGCTCGACTTCAACGAGCCCTACATCCTGGCGATGGCCAACGCCGGCAAGCGCAACGGCAAGGGCACCAACGGGTCCCAGTTCTTCATCACCACCGCCCCCACCACCTGGCTGCAGGGCAAGCACACCATCTTCGGCGAGGTGGCCGACGACGCGTCGCGGAAGGTCGTGGACGAGCTGAACGGCGTCCGCACCGGCGGCATGGACCGCCCGGTCGAGGACTGCGTGGTCACCTCGATCGACATCGAGCAGCTCTAGATCCGAGCAGTCTCCCCGTCCCGGCACCGCCGGGACGGGGACCAGCGGCGCAGGCCCGTCCGGAGCGATCCGGACGGGCCTGCGCCGTTGCCGTCCCGTCCACCCCCGTCCATCCCGTCCAGCGAACCGGGCCCGCAGCGAACCGGCCCAGGAGGAGTCCCAGTGAGCGGCGAGCGACCGCAGTACGGCGCGTCCACCGGGGGAGACATCCCGGTGTGCCCGCGCCACCCCGACCGGCCGGCGTACGTGCGGTGCCAGCGGTGCGGCCGGCCGACGTGCCCGGAGTGCCAGCGGACGGCCGCGGTGGGCGTCCACTGCGTCGACTGCGTGCAGGAGGCGACGCGCTCGCGCCCCGCCGTCCGCACGAGCCTCGGCGGCCGCGCGGCCCAGGGCTCCCCGATGCTCGTCACCTGGTGGCTCGTCGGCGTCAACGCGGTGGTCTACGCGCTGCAGTGGCTCGTGCAGGCGGCCGGCGTGAGCCTGCTGCAGATGTTCGCCTACGCCCCCGTGACCACGACCTCCGAGCCGTGGCGGATGCTCACGAGCGGCTTCCTGCACTCGATGTCCAGTCCGCTGCACCTGATCCTGAACATGTACATGCTCTACCTGTTCGGGCGGATGCTCGAGCCGGCGCTGGGCCGCGGCCGGTTCCTGCTGCTGTTCCTGCTCTCCGTCCTGGGCGGATCCGTGGGCGTCCTGCTCCTGTCGCACCCGCTCAGTCTCGTGGTCGGCGCGTCCGGGGGCGTCTTCGGCCTGTTCGGCGCCCTGTTCGTGCTGCAACGCCACCTGGGGCAGTCCATCACGCCCATCGCGGTGCTGATCGGCGTGAACGTCGTCTTCGGCTTCCTCTTCCCCGGCATCGCCTGGCAGGCGCACCTCGGCGGACTCGTCACGGGAGCCATCGTCGCCTTCGGCTACACGGCAGCCACCCGTCGGCGCCGGGGTGCCGGCGGCCGCCGGTGACGCCGGCCGGCACCCGCCCCCGAGCACTCGCGCGCCGGCGGACGACCGTGTTCTCCACAGGGGTTGTCCCCACCTGTCGACAAGTTACACCGGTGGAATTCCACACCTGTGAGCAACGGTGTGGACAGGGCCAGGGCGGCTTCCACAGCTGTTAATAACGCTGTGGAGAGCGAGCTGTGCACACAGTTCTCCACACCTGTGGACAACGTTGTGCACCGGTTGGGGAGAAGGGGTGGAACCGTGCCGGCCGGGACGCCGTCCTCATCGGATCCTCAGGCGGCGTGCGGAAGACTGGAGGGGTGCGGATCCCGCCGCGCCCACGGAGGAGAACGGGAGGACGCGTGCGCGTGCTGCTGGTGGAGGACGAGGTGGACCTCGCGGAGTCGCTGCGCCGCGGGCTCACGAACGAGGGCTTCGTCGTCGACGTCGCCCACGACGGCATCACCGGGGGGTGGCTGGCCGGCGAGAACCCCTACGACGTCGTGGTCCTGGACCTGATGCTGCCCGGCAGGAACGGCTACGCGGTGCTCGAGGAGCTGCGCGCCGCCGAGAACTGGGTCCCCGTCCTGATGCTCACCGCCAAGGACGGCGAGTACGACCAGACCGACGCCTTCGACCTCGGCGCCGACGACTACCTCACCAAGCCCTTCAGCTTCCTCGTGCTGGTGGCGCGGCTGCGCGCCCTCATCCGCCGGGGGGCACCCGAGCGGCCCGTGGTGCTCACGGTCGGGTCCCTGCAGCTCGACCCCGTCCGCCGGACCGTGGCCCGCCGGGGGAAGGCGCTCGAGCTCACCGCGAAGGAGTACGTCATCCTCCAGTACCTGATGCAGAACGCGGAGAAGGTCGTCTCGAAGCTGGAGATCATGGACAACGCCTGGGACGCCGGCTTCGAGGGCTCCGAGAACATCGTCGAGGTCTACGTGGGCTATCTCCGGAAGAAGATCGACGCGCCCTTCGGCCTCTCCACCCTGCAGACGGTCCGCGGCATGGGCTACCGGCTGGTCCCGGACGAGCCCGGGGCGCCGGCGTCGTGACCTCCGCCGGGAGGGGGCTCCTCGACCGGTGGGGGGTGCGGGAGCGCAGCACGGCCGCCGCGGCGCTGCTCATCCTCCTGGTGATGGCCGTGGCCGGCGCCGTGCTGCTCGAGGTCCTCAGCCGCGCGGCCGTGGGGGCCGCCCACGACCAGGCCGAGGCCCGGCAGACGGAGATCCTCCAGGACCTGGGGCTCCCGTGGGGCCCGCGCAGCGCCGAGGGCTCGGCGGGGGAGACGGCCGTGTTCACGCAGGCCGGGCTCGGCGAGCTGATGCTGCGGCTCGGCCGCCCGGGGGTCATCGTGCAACTCCAGGACGCCGACGGACAGGTGGTGGCCGCGTCCCCCGCCAGCGCGCTGGGCACGGACCTGTCCGTGCCGGTCCTGGAGCCGGGGCGGTCCTTCGACTCCGCGGCGAACGGGGACGGGCCCACGCTCAGGACCGACGACCACGTGTATGTCGCTCACGGCATGTACATCAACGGCGTGCCCCTGACTCTCACCGTGGCCGTGCCCATGGCGCTGCAGCAGGGCACCCTCCAGACCGTGTCCCTGTTCCTGCTGGTCGGCGGGCCGGTGCTGGCGTTGCTCGGGGCCGCGCTCATGTGGTTCCTGGTCGGCCGCTCCCTGGCCCCGGTGCGCCGCATCACCGGACAGGTCCGGCGCATCGGCACGGCCCGCCTGGGGGAGCGGGTCGACGTGCCCCCCACCCGGGACGAGATCGCGGCGCTCGCCGAGACCATGAACGGGATGCTGGACCGGCTGCAGGCCTCCGACCGGGCACAGCGACGGTTCGTGGCGGACGCCTCCCACGAGCTCCGCAGCCCGCTCGCCACCCTCACCACCACGATCGAGGTGGCCGCCTCCGACCCGTCCGGGGCGACGTGGTCCGAGCTCGCCCCCGTCCTCAGGTCCCAGTCCCGCCGCATGGGTCAGCTCGTGGAGGACCTCCTGACCCTCGCCAAGGTCGACGACGCCGGGCTGCGGCTGCGCACCGCGGACACCGACCTCGACGAGGTGGTCCGGGAGGAGGTCGCCCGGATGCGGCCGGCCTCGCGGCACGAGGTGCGCGTGCACGTGGAGCCCGTGCGGGTCCGGGGGGACGCCAGCCGGCTCCAGCAGGTGGTCCGCAACCTGCTCTCCAACGCGGAGCGGCACGCGGACGCCTGGATCGCCGTCTCCCTGGTGGCCGAGGGGGACGAGGCGGTCGTGACCGTGGTCAACGACGGCGACCGCATCGCGCCGGAGGACCGGGAACGGGTCTTCGAGCGGTTCGTGCGGCTCGACGACTCCCGGACCCGGGATACGGGCGGATCCGGACTGGGCCTGGCCATCAGCCGGGAGATCGTCGCGGCCCACGGGGGGACGATCGACGCGGGCGAGGACCCGGAGGGCCGGTGCCGCTTCCAGGTGCGTCTCCCGCGGGAGGGCGGGGACGACGAGGGCTGAGCACCTCGCGTTCACCTCCCGTTGGCGGCACCGTCACGCGGGCCGCCTAGCGTCTCCCTGGTCGGCGGGAGCCCCCCGATCCCGCTCCGACCAGCACGGATGCACCCCCGGGCAGCCGTGCGGAATGCCCCGGTCCGTCGGCGGACCGGGGCATTCGACTGCTCCGCGCCCGGGGGTCCCGGGCCGCCGGCCGGGGTCCCCGGCCCCCGGCGGCTCACCCGCCGGGCTCTCAGTACCCGGCGGCGGCGGCGGCCCAGACCTGCGCGGTGAGCTCCTCGAGGCGCTCCTCGGGCGTGCGCTGGGCGCGCAGCGCCTGGGCGACGAGCCGCTGCGCGGTGGAGGCGAGGTGCTCGCGCATGGCGCGTGCCGCCTCCGCCTCGTCCCGGGCGAGCACGGCCCGGACCAGCGCGTCGTGCTCGCGCGCGAGCTCCCCGACGGGCCGCCGCGACGTGGCGGCGACGACGCCCAAGAAGGACGTGGTGGTGCGCAGCCGCTCCACGAGCTGGACGGCCTGGGCGTTGCCGGCGACGAGCAGCAGCGCCCGGTGCAGTCCCTCGTCCGCCTCGGCGGTGGCCTCGACGTCCCCGGTCCGGGCCGCCTCGTGCAGCGCCTCCCACTGGGCCCGGATCCGGTCCAGCTCCTCGGGCGCCGCGAGACGGGCGGCCCGGCGGGCGGCCGGGACCTCCAGGGCGGTGCGCACCGCGAAGATCTCGGCGACGTCGTCGGGACTGACCTCGACGATCTCGAAGCCGCGGTTGCGGTGGAACCGGATCAGCCCGGCCTCGCCCAGCCGCAGCAGGCCCTCCCGCACCGGGCTGCGGGAGACGTCCATGGCGGAGGCCAGCTGCTGCACCGAGTAGAGGCGCCCGGGCTCCATCTCGCCCGCGGTGATCGCCCGGCGCACCGCGGCCATCACCTGCACGGCGAGCGAGCTCCCGGTCGTGGCGGTGACGGACGGCAGCGCGGGGGCCGCCGCCCCGGGACGGTCGCCGGCCGGGGACCCGGCGACGGAGCGGGGTGGGGTGGTCACGGGGTGATCGTCAGCTTGATGTCCCCGGGCCGGTGCTCCTCGGCCCGCTGCATGGCCTCCGCGATCCGCTCGAGGGGGAACTCGGGCCCGAGACAGTGCTCCACGTCGATCTCGCCCTCGGAGATCCGCCGCACGGCCTCGCGGAAGGACGTCAGTCCCGGCTCGGCCTGCGCCGCCACGGAGCACTGCAGCCGCAGGTTCTTGCGGAACGCCGTCCACAGCGGGACCTCGGTGTGCCCGTGCCGCTCCGGCAGGCCGAAGAAGCCGACGATGCCCCGGTCGGCGGCGAGCTCGACGGCCTGGTCGCGCAGCACGTCGTGCCCCACGGCCTCGATGACGAGGTCGGCGCCGCGGCCCCCGGTGACCTCGGCCACGACCGCGGCGAGGTCCTCCTCCGGCACCCGCACGGGGACGGCGCCCAGCCGGCGGGCGACCTCGAGCCTGCCCGTGTCCAGGTCGGAGGCGACGACGTGCGCGAAGCCCAGTCGGCGGGCCTCCTCCACGAAGAACAGCCCGGCGGACCCCGCGCCCATCACCACGCACGTGTGCGCCCGGCGGGCAGGCGTCTCCACGGGCCAGAACTGGCGCATGGCGTAGAGGCACGTGCCGTACTGCTGGGCCATCATGAGCCGCCGCAGCTGCAGGGAGTCGTCCGGGTCCGTGCCGGCGGGCAGCTCCACGACGTGCAGGTCGTCCAGCAGCTGGAGCTCCGCGAAGCACCCGCCCATCTCGCCCTGGGGGACCGTCAGCACCAGGGTGCCCTCCGGGACGCGCTCCGAGCGGGACTCGACCACCACGCCGACCCCTTCGTGGCCGGGGTAGCCGGGACGGCGCGGGCCCTCCGCGTGGAGCAGCCCGTGGAAGGCCGCGTGCAGGTCGGATCCGCAGATGGAGGCGTGCAGCATGCGCACCACCAGCTGACCGGGTTCCCGGGCGTGCGGATCGGGCCAGTCGGTGACCGTGACGGTGCCCGTGGTGGGGACGTGGGATGCTCGCATGCGCGCCTCCTGGGGTCGGGCGCGCCGGGCGCCGGTGGGTGACATGCTACCCACGGTTTGGTGCCCCGGACGGGCGTGACGCCGGATTAAACCCGCGGGGCGCCCGGATCCGCGCCGACGGCCTCGGCGGGGACCGCGAAGACGGGGCGGGGAGACTGCAGCCGGGCGGGTGCGGGCAGGTCGCGGCGCAGCACCCGGTCCCCGCGCTCGAGCTCGAGGGAGAACCCGCCGACGGCGTGGTGCACGTTCTCGCCGAGCACCGTCCGCTCCACGACCTGCTCCGGGCCGGGCGGCCCGTGCAGCAGCAGCACCGGCTCACCCTCCCGCAGCTCCTCCTCGACGCGGGCCACCGCCTGCACCCAGTGGCTCTCCCGCACGCCGTCCGGGACGCGGAAGGGCACGACGACGGCGTCGCCCGCCGCCTCGTGCGCGCCCGGCGCCAGGACCCACGCCCGCCGGCCGTGCGGCGGCTCGGCGGGTGGCGTGCGGCCCTCCGCGGGCACGGGCCACACGTAGTCCAGGCCGGCGGGGTCGCCGGGGAAGACCGCGCGGTAGATCTCCTCGTCCTTGCGCAGCAGGTTCGACCGGTGCGAGCGGTGGAACGCCTCGTCGCCCAGCCAGGGCGGCGGCGGCGCCACGTCGTCGTCGGGGGCACGGTCCCAGGCCTCGGGGGCGAACTCGCGGATCTGCCACCCCGTGCTGTCGGCCCCGCCGCGGGCCGTCCACTCGTCGACCATCGCGCGGCCGTAGGCCACCAGGGCGGGCACGTGCCCGGACCACATCGCCGTGGCCGGGTGGCGGTACCACCCGTAGCCCGGCACGGTGGCCGCGCGCAGCACCTGCAGGGTCTCCACCCGCTGCTTGCCGAGCCGCTTGCGGTCGAGGACGCGGGCCGAGCGGGCGAAGTCCGGGTACGGGAGGAAGGTCTGCACCGCCCCAGTGTCCTACGGATCCGCGGCCTCCACCACCGCACCGGCCCGTGCGCCGGGGCCCGCGCGGGGGGACACTGGGTGCATGCCCCTGCCCCGCGCGCTGGAGCCGTTCCGGCTCGGCCGGTACCGTGTGCTCGCCTTCGCGATGTTCAGCAGCGTCTTCGGCGCCGGGATGTGGGCGGTGGCCCTCGTGCACCAGGTCCTGCAGCTGGAGGGCACGGCTGTGGACCTCTCGGCCGTGACGGCGGTGGGCGCGCTCGGCATGCTCGTCTTCGTGCTCGTGGGCGGGATCGCGGCCGATCGCTTCCCCCTGGCCCGGGTGCTGCGCCTCGTCGAGACCGCCAACCTCCTGACGGCGGGGACGGTCGCCGTCCTGGCCCTGGCGGACGGGCTGCGCATGGGGCACCTCGCCGCGGCGGCGTTCGTGTTCGGCGCGGGTCTCGGCTTCTTCTATCCGGCCTACTCGGCCTCGCTGCCCCGGATCCTGCCCGCCCGGCAGCTGCTCGCGGCCAACGGGGTGGAGGGCACGGCGCGCCCGCTGCTGCAGCAGGCGGCGGGACCGGCCGTGGCGGGTCTGCTCATCGGGCTGGTCGCCCCCGGCGGCGCGCTCGCCCTGATCGCGCTCTGCCACGCCGCCGCGCTCGTGCTGCTGCTGCGCCTGCACGTGCCCGGCCACGACGCCGGCGCGGACACGGAGCCGGACGCGGAACCGGTCGCGGGGCCGGCCGGGGACCCCACCGCGGTGCCGGGCGCGGGGGAGCCGTCCCCGCCGCGGGAGGCGGTGGGCGCCCTCCGGTCCGTGCGGCAGGACCTCATGGAGGGCGTGAGCTACACGGTGCGGACCCCGTGGCTGCTGTGGACCCTGCTGTGGGCGGTGCTCGCGGTCTTCCTGCTGCTGGGTCCCCTGGAGGTCCTCGTCCCGTTCCTGGTCCGGGACCGGCTGGGCGGGGACGCCTCCACGTTCGGCTACCTGCTGGCGTGCTACGGCGGGGCCAGCGCGGTGGCCTCCCTGGTGGTCGCGTCGCTGCCCCTGCCGCGGCGCTACCTCAGCTGGATGATCGTGCTGTGGGGGTTCGGGACGCTGCCCTTCGGTCTCGTCGCGACCACCGACTCGTTCTGGGTCATGGCGCTGTGCCTGGCCTTCGTGGGCGCCGGGGACGGCGCGGGCATGGTGCTGTGGGGCACGCTCCTGCAGCGCCGGGTCCCGCGCCACATGCTGGGGCGGGTCTCGAGCCTCGACTTCTTCGTCTCGATCGCCCTCATGCCGGTGTCGATGGCGGTCGCGGGACCCGTGGCCCAGGTGGTGCCCCTGCCGGTGATCTTCTGGACCGTGGCCCTGCTGACCCCGGCGCTGGGGCTGGTGGCCCTGTGGGCCGGGCGGATGCGCGAGGACGAGCTGGCGCACCCGCTGGCCGGCTGAGCGCCGCCGCGGCACCCCTCAGGGCGCAGGGACGGGGCGCGGAGGACGGGGCTGCCGAGGACCGGGGCGCCGAGGACCCGGGCGCAGTGGACCGGGACGCCGAGGACCCCGGCGCAGTGGACCGGGACGTGCAGGACGGGGTGCGGGGCCGCGTCCCGACCGGACGCGGCCCCGCCCCGCTCACCGCACGGGCGGTGGACGGCCCGCGGGTCAGTAGGCCTTGACGCGCTGCTCCACGATCAGGTGGATCAGGGCGAACTGCCCTTCATCGTCGATCGCCCTCAGGGCGGCCTCGAGCGCGCCGGGGATCTCGGCGTCGGTCTCCACGCGCACCCCGAACCCGCCGAAGGCCTGGGCCATGAGGGCGAAGTCGGGGTTCTTGAGCTGGGTGCCCGAGACGCGGTCCGGGTAGTCCCGCTCCTGGTGGGTGCGGATCGTGCCGTACTCCTGGTTGTCCATCACGATGACCAGCGGCGTGGCCCCGTACTGGGCGGCGGTGGCCAGCTCCTGGCCGTTCATCAGGAACTCGCCGTCACCGGCGATGGTCACCACCCGCCGGCCGGGGTAGCGCAACGAGGCCGCGACGGCGGAGGGCACCGAGTAGCCCATGGAGCCGTTGCGGGCGGAGATCATCGCCGCGTATCCCTTGGCGGGGAAGTAGCGGTGGGCCCAGTTGGTGTGCTCGCCGGCGCCGAAGGTGCACATGGCGTCGTCGGGCAGACCCGCCACGAGGTGGGCCATCATGGTGTCCATCCGGGCCCGGCCCCCGGACGGCTCCGTGGACACGGGGGTGGAGAACTCGACCTGCTGGGCGCGCAGCCGGGCGGTCCACTCCTTCCACGCCGGCTTGGCCGGCAGGTCGATGCGCACGAGGTCGCGCACGAACACGTCGGGCTTGGCCACGATCTGGTAGGACACCGGCCCGGAGCGCCCGCGCAGGGACGGGTCGATGGTGACCAGGAAGTTCTTCTTGTCCCAGTCCTGGCGGACCAGGAACCCGTTGGTGATGACGTCGCCGGGGACGGTGCCCACGAAGACCAGCAGGTCGGTCTCCTCGAGCATCTCGAAGGTCGCCTTCGGGCGGCCGTAGCCGATCGGGCCCACGTAGGAGTCCGAGTCGAACGGGACGGTGCCCTCGGTGCGCCACTCGGCCGCGGCCGGGAGGTGGTGCTCCTCGAGCCAGTCCGTGAGGCCGGCCGCACCCTCGACGGTCCAGTCGTTGCCGCCGGTCACGAACAGGGGCTTCTCGGCGGTCGAGAGCGCGTCGCGCAGCGCCTTCCAGTCGTTGACCGTCATGCCGCCGTGGGCCACGGGGATCGGCGGGTGCAGGGTCGCGTCGATCTCGGCCCTGATGATGTCCTCGGGCAGACCCACCACCACGGGGCCGGGGCGGCCGGAGTTGGCGGCGAACATCGCCTCGGCCACGATCTCGGAGGCCCGCTCGGCGTGGTCGAGGACCATCACGCGCTTGGCCCCGGAGTCGAACCACGCGTGCGGGTCGAACTCCTGGAACGCCTCCTTGTCGCGGTGCTCGAACGGGATCAGGCCCACGAACAGCACCATCGGGGTGGAGTCCTGCCAGGAGGTGTGCAGGCCCACGTGGGCGTTGGCCGCGCCGGGGCCGCGGGTCACCATGGCCACCCCGGGCACGGGTCCCATCTTGCCGTCGGCCTCGGCCATGTAGGCCGCACCGCCCTCGTGGCGGCAGACGACCGTCTCGATCGACGAGTGGTGCAGACCGTCGAGCACGTCCAGGTAGGACTCGCCGGGCACCACGTAGGTGCGCTCGACGCCGTGCGCCACGAGCGTGTCCACGATGACGTGGCCCGCCGACTTGCGGGCAGTGGTCTGTGCGGGGGATGCGGGGTCCGCAGTGGTCTGGGTCAACGTGGGTCCTTTTCGCCGTTGAAAATGGAGTGGTGGGGCTGGGCAGGCCGGAACCGGCTCGGGGGTCCGGGCCTGGCGCAGTTCATCCGAAAATACCCGATGCGGGCGGCGATCCGTGTCCTGGCGGTCACGGAGGAGTAAAGAAGGACGCACAGCGCCCGCGGTGCCCTGTGCGCTCCCGGGCCGGGCACGACGACGACGACGGCGGCGGTGGTCTCCCCCGGAGGGGACGACCACCGCCGCCGTCGTGGCTCCTGCGCGGTGCTCAGTCCTGCATGTCCTCGAGCTCGATGCCGGTGGTCTCGCGGACCATCTTGATCGTGAAGATCAGGGAGACGAGCCCGAAGAACGCGTAGAGCCCGTACGCGACGCCCAGGGAGAAGGCCGCCAGGGCCGGGAAGGTCACGGTGACGAGCCAGTTGGCGATCCACTGCACGAACCCGGCCACGGCCAGCGCGGCGCCGCGGATCTGGTTCGGGAACATCTCGCCGAGCAGGACCCACATCATGGGGCCCCACGAGACGCCGAAGAAGACCACGAACAGGTTGGCGGCCACGAGGGCCACGGGGCCCGCGGTGGGCCCGAGCACCGGGGCGCCGTCGACCACGTTGGCCGTGGCGAACAGGACGGCCAGCGTGCCCAGGGACAGGGTCATGCCCGCCGAGCCGATGAGCAGCAGCCGGCGGCGGCCGACCTTCTCGACGAGGGCGATCGCCACGATGGTGACCACCACGTTGGTGATGGAGGTGATCACCGTGATGGTGAACGAGTCCGCCTCGGTGAAGCCCACGGACTGCCAGAGCACGTTCGAGTAGTAGAAGATCACGTTGATGCCGACGAACTGCTGCAGCGCGGCCAGGCCGATGCCGACCCAGACGATGGGCTTGAGCCCGGCGGTCCGGCCCCTGAGGTCCGACATCCGCGGCTTGTGCTCGGTGATGAGGGATTCCTTGATCAGGCGCACGCGCTCCCGTGCGGAGGCGTCCCCCTGCAGATTCGCCAGCACCGCGTGGGCCTCGTCCGAGCGGCCCTCCACCACGAGGTACCGGGGGGACTCGGGGATCGTGAAGGCGCCGATCAGGTAGGCGAGGGCCGGGATGGCCTCGGCCATGAACATCCAGCGCCAGGCCTCGAGGCCCCACCACAGCTCCTGGGTGGAGCCGCCGGCCATCGCGGCCAGCCAGGCGTCCACGGCCAGGGAGATGAAGATGCCGAGCACGATGCCCATCTGCTGCAGCGAGCCGAGCCGCCCGCGCACGGCGGCGGGGGCGATCTCGGCGATGTAGGCCGGCGCGATGATGGACGCCACGCCCACCCCGACGCCTCCGACGACGCGCCAGAAGATCAGCCAGCCGAAGCTGTCGACCACGCCGCAGCCGATCGCGCTGACGAGGAACAGCACCGCGGCGATCTTCATGACGGGGACGCGGCCCAGCCGGTCGGCGATCCGTCCGCCGAAGAAGGCGCCGGCGGCGGCACCGAGCAGCGCGGAGGCCACGGCGAAGCCCAGGGGGCCCGGGCTGACGCCGAACTCCTCCTGGATGGCGGAGACCGCGCCGTTGATGACGGCGGAGTCGTAGCCGAAGAGGAAGCCGCCGAAGGCGGCGATGATGCTGATCCGGAGGACCGCCGAGGTGTTCGGGTGCTCCGCGACCGTTGGGGTCGTGGCGTCTTGGCTCATCGGACAGCTCCCTTGCTGGTGGAGAGATCGGCTGCTGGTGGAGGAAACGGCGTGGGCCCGGGACGTGCCGTCCGCCGCACCCCGGGGCGGACGCACCCGCCGACGCCGCAGGGTTCGTGTGACGCGGTCCACACTAAAACTCAGTGCGCTGAATGTCCATTAGTCGAAGACAGGTGTCGTCCGGCGCGTCATCCTGCCGGAAGGGCCCCGACGGGCAGCTCCGCGTGCTGCAGGGCGAGGATCACCGCGCCCGCCACGTGCGCCTCGATCCCCAGCCGGGCGGTCTCGATCCGCAGGTCCCGGACGCTGCCGCGGACCCCCTGGCGGGAGACGACCTCCCGCAGCGGGCCGAGCAGCAGCTCGCCGGCCCGGGCGATCTCGCCGCCGACGACCACGAGCTCCGGGTTGATGGTGTTGCACAGGTTGGCCACCGCCGTGCCGAGCAGGCGGCCGGTGTCGCCGATGACCCGCCCGCAGCCGACGTCGCCGGCGAGCGCCGCGGCCACGAGGTCCGGCACGGTCAGGTCGGGCCCGTGCGTGGCGCTCAGCAGGCCGGTGACGTCCCCGGAGGACACGTAGGTCTCGAGGCACCCGCGGTTGCCGCACCGGCACACCCGGCCGTGCTCGTCCACGGTCGTGTGGCCGAGCTCCCCGGCGGACCCGGTGGCGCCGCGGAAGAGGGACCCGTTGAGGATCAGACCGGCGCCCACGCCGTGGCCGATCTTGAGGTAGGCCATGTGCTGCGCTCCGCGCCCGGCGCCCCAGGCGTGCTCGCCCAGGGCGCCCGCGTTGGCGTCGTTCTCGACGACGACGGGCAGCCCGAGCCGGCGGCCGGCCTCCTCGCGCACGTCGATCCCGCTCCACGCCGGGAGGATCGCGCTCGCACTGACCAGCCGCCCCTCGAGGTCCACG
Organism: Kocuria sp. GQ42; assembly: GCF_059758435.1. Lineage (NCBI taxonomy): Bacteria > Bacillati > Actinomycetota > Actinomycetes > Micrococcales > Micrococcaceae > Kocuria > Kocuria sp. GQ42. The sequence continues at coordinate 238,032 of NZ_JCAXEN010000003.1, forward strand.
GGGGCCGGGAGGGTGAGGCCCGCGGCGAGCAGCCCGGACCGTGCCGTGCCGTGCTCCCGGAGGAGGGCGTCGAGGGTCCGGCCGACCAGCTCGAGGTCCTCGGCGAAGCGGTGCTCGGCGGGCAGCTCGTGACGCCGCTGGGCGAGGATCCTCTGGTTCAGGTCCGCGACGGCCACCGTGACGTGGCGGTGTCCCACGTCGATGCCGACCACGTGGCCGGCCGAGCCCCGGAAGCCGATGCGCTGACCGCGGCGGCCGGCGCCGTCCGTCTCCATGACGAGCAGGCCGGCGCCGATCAGCTGGTGGACGATGCTGGACACCGTGGAGGGCGCCAGCGCGGTGCGGCGGGAGATCTGCGCCTGGGTGAGGTGCCCGTCACGGCGCACCGTGTCGAGCACCCGGCGCTGGTTGGCGTTGCGCAGGGACGTCTGCGAACCGGGTGGAACGGGGGACCCTGCGGACTCGGACATCATCGTCCTCTTTCACCGGTGAACGTGAACAGGACTGTCATCCTAATCAGCGTTCACAGGTCGAAGACAGGGGGAGTTGGGCCGGCGGTTCCGCCCGCCTGCTCTCAGAGGACCTTGCCGGCCTCGGCGATCAGCCCTCTGGCGGCGGCGACCTGGGCGGGGGAGGCCGCGACGAAGTGCTCGTCGCGGGTCACCACCGTGGGCACCGTGGCGTTGCCGTCGTTGAGGGACTCCACGAAGGCCAGGGCGTCCCGGTCCTCCCAGATGTTGGTCCACGCGGCGCGCTCGGCGTCCGCTCCGAGTCCACGCTCGAGCATGCCGCAGAACGGGCACCCGGGCCGCCAGTAGATGGCGACCCCGCCCTCCGCCACGTGCTGCACGGCCTCGGCGTGGGAGGCGGCCGGGCGGCGGCTGCGGGACTTGTCCTTCTTGAACACGGGGGCTCCTCGCGGGTAGGGCGGCAGGGTGGGAGTGGCGGCCCAGTCTATCCGGACCGTTCCACGTCAAGAGCTGTCCCCCGATGAGGGGACAGGAACTGAAAGTGGTAAGAGGGAGGCGGAGGCCCGTCGTGGCGGTGCCCGTCATCGGCAAGACCCGATGGAGATTGATCTCCGCGCGAATGTTCGGCGTTCCACGTGAAACTCCGTGGCTTTGCCCGAGCATCAGCCTTTTCCGGCTGATGGTGGTCCCGATGTCGCGCGGGGGACGCCGAGCGTCACACAGCGGCTCCTCCGGCACCGTTCCCGCCGCCAAGCTTCATGATTTGTCATTCTCTGTACCGATTCGGGGAATTCTTCCCGAACTCTTCTGCGGGGCGGGCGTTCGGGGACTCCCGGAACGTGGCGTGTGTCATGGTGGTGGGCATGGCAATTCCGGCGCAGCACTCTTCCCCCCGGCCGGCCCGCTCCACCTGGTCCCTCCCCCAGCTGCACCAGTGGGTGGTCGTCCCCTTCATCGTCGTGCTCGTCACGGCGACCGTGGGGCGGCTGCTGGTGTACTCCCCGGGAGTCGCGGCACAGGAGATCGAGGTCCTGCACCGGCTCGACGCGGCGCGCCTCGGCGTCCTGGACGCGCTGGCGCTCGTCCTGCACCACGCGTTCTCCACCCCGGGGGCGTTCGCGATCATCGCCGCTCTCACCGCCTGGCTCGCCCTGGCGCGCCGGCGGCCCTGGGACGCCGCCGGCTTCGCCGTCACGGCGCTCTCCGGATGGGCCGCGGTCGGGATGGTGAAGGTCGCCGTCGGCCGCCCCCGGCCGGACAGCACGGCGTTCCCGGAACCCCTCGTCCTCGTGGACGGCCTCACGTCCTTCCCCTCCGGGCACGCGGGTGCCGCACTGGCCATCGCGGCGGCGTTCTGCCTCGCGATGCGCCGGTCGAGGTCCGCCTCCGCCGTCCTCGTCGCGGGACTGGGCACGGCCGTGCTCGTCGGGCTGTCCCGGCTCTACCTGGGCGTGCACTACCCCCTCGACGTCCTCGCCTCGTTCCCCGTCGCGTGGGCGGGCCTGGCCGTGGGGTGCGGTCTCGCCAACCACCTGGTACCCGCGCTCGCCTACGGCTTCGGCTGGCAGCAGGAGGACGCGGTGTGGCACGACGTCGAGCAGGGGCCCGCCGCCGAGGAGAGCCCCGCGGAGGACGCTCGTCCGGACACGGCACGGGTGCCGGTCGTGGCCCGGCGGACTGACCACCACGCCGCCTGACGCGCCGCCCGCACCGTTCCGGGCCACCGCGGGCCCGGCGCCGGCGCGCCCGCGGTCCCCCGGGAGACCCGGATCCCGCGCGGCCGTCGAGAGCCCGGGTGCGGGGGGTCACCGGGACACCGCCGGACGCGGGGCGCCCGCGGTCGTGGCTCCGGGCGCCCCGCCGGGTCTCAGGGCTCGATCCGCCGGTGGAAGGGCCACCAGATGGCCCGGCCGATGTCGTAGGTCAGGGCCGGCACCAGCAGCGACCGGACGATCAGCGCGTCCAGGAGCACGCCGAACGCCACGATGAACGCCAGCTGCACCAGGAACATGATCGGGATGACGGCCAGCGCCGCGAACGTGGCCGCGAGCACGATGCCGGCCGAGGTGATCACCCCGCCGGTGAGGGTGAGCCCCCGGAGGATGCCCGCCCGGGTGCCGTGCACCAGCGACTCCTCCCGCACCCGGGACATCAGGAAGATGTTGTAGTCGATGCCCAGCGCCACGAGGAAGACGAAGCCGAAGAGCGGGACCGAGGGGTCCGCACCGGGCAGGTCCAGGACGTTGTTGAACACGAGGGCGGAGACGCCCAGGGCCGTGAAGAACGAGACCACGGTGGTGAGGATCAGCAGCACCGGGGCCAGGACGGAGCGCAGCAGCAGCATGAGGATCAGGGTGATGACCACGAGGATCACCGGGATGATCAGCGTGCGGTCGGCGATCGAGGTCTCGTTGGTGTCGATGTTCGTCGCCGTGGTGCCGCCCACGAGGATCTCCGCGTCCGCCGCGCGCAGGTTCTCGCGCAGCTCCCGGACGGTCTGCTCGGCCTCGGGGGAGTCGGCGGCGTCGGACAGCGTGGCCTGGAGCTGATAGAGGCCCTGGGCCTCCGTCGGCTCGGCCCCGGCGAAGGGCCCGGCCGGGGGCGGGGCGTCCTCCCCGAGGGGCAGGGTGCCGGACGGGGAGTCGTCGGCGACGGCGACGACGCCGGCCACCCCCTCCGTGCCCTCGACCGCCTCGACCGCGGCGTCCAGGGAGCCGGTCGGGACCAGCAGGACCGCGGGGCTGCCGGAGCCGCCGGGGAAGTGCTGGGCCAGGGCCTCCTGGCCGTCCCGCGCCTGGGACTCGCCGAGCACGAGCTCGCTCTGCTCCACGCCCGAGGCCTCGAACTGGGTGCTGAACCCGGCGAGGGCGAGGAGCACCACAGTGGTCACCACCCAGATCGCCCGCGGGGCGCGGGCCACGAACCGGGCCACCGAGGCCCACACGCCCCGCCCCTCGACGGTCGGACGGGTGCCCGCCCCGTGCTCGACCACGCGCACGCGCTCCGCGCCCGAGGCGTCGTAGCGGGGCCGGAACGGCCAGAATGCCCCCCGTCCCGTGGCGTAGAGGACCGCGGGCAGGAAGGTCAGGGCCGCCAGGACGGACATGACGATGCCGACGGAGGCCACCGGGCCCAGAGCCTTGTTCGAGGCGAGGTCCGAGAGCAGCAGGCACAGCAGGCCCGCGATGACGGTGGCGCCGGAGGCGACGATCGGCTCGACCGAGCCCTTGAGGGCCGCCCGCGTGGCCTCGGCCCGTCCCCGGTGGTGCAGGAGGGCGTCCCGGTACCGCGCCGTGTACAGCAGCGAGTAGTCGGTGGCGGCGCCGACCACGAGGATGAACAGGATGCCCTGCACCTGGCCGCTGATGGTCACGAGCTCGTTGGCCGCCAGCCAGTACACGACCAGGATGGCGGCGCTGAGGGCGAAGACCGAGGTCAGCAGCACCAGGACGGGCAGCACGGGGGAGCGGTAGACCACGAGGAGGATCACGAACACCACCGCCAGCGCCACGCCCAGCAGGATCCCGTCGATGCCCTCGAAGCCGGCCACGAGATCGGCCGTGAACCCGGCGGGGCCCGTCACGTAGCTCTGCAGGCCCTCCGGCCGGTCCTCCTCGAACCGGTCCGCGAGCGCCTCGACGTCGTCGACGACCTCGCCGTCGGGCAGGGGGACGACGAGCTGGAAGGCCTCTCCGTCCTCGGACGGGATCAGCGGCGAGGTCTCTCCCACGGCCAAACCGCTCTCCTGCACCGCCGCGGCGGCGTCCTCGGCCCACGCCCGGTCGGCGGCGGTCAGCCCGCCCTCTCGGGCGAGGAGGACGATCGCGGGGATCGCCTCCGAGTCCCGGAACTCGCCCAGCAGTCGGGTGACCTGGGTGGACTCGGTGGACTCGGGCAGGAAGCTGGACTGGTCGTTGGTGGAGACCTCGGAGATCTTCCCGAAGTACGGCCCGCCCACGCCGGCCACCGCGAGCCACCCGACGATCAGCAGCGCCGGGAGCAGGATCCGCAGCAGCGTGGTCCAGCGGGAGCGCCGCGGGGGTGCGGGGGACCCGGGGGCCTCGGCCCACGGGGCAGGACGGGACGCGGTGGGGGCCGGGGTGGTCATGGCGTGCCTTTCACGAGCGGCAGGAGCAGGTCGGAGCCGCGGCGACCGACGGACCCCACCGCGGGACCGGAGGCGCCGGGGTCTGGGACCAGACTAATATTTCGAAAACAGAAATAAAATCCCGGGCTCAGTCGTAGACGGCCTTGACGCACAGCACCGGGCAGGGGCTCTCGAGCAGGACGCGCTGGGCGGTGCTCGCCATGATGATCTTGCCCACGGGGGAGCGGCGCCGGATGCCCAGCACGATGAGCTCGGCCCCGTGGTCGCGGGCGGTGTCGAGGATGACGTCGGCGGGGTCGCTGTCGTGGTCGGGCTCCCGCAGCTCGTAGCGCACTCCGGCACGGGCGAGCTTCTCCCGCTCCACGTCGATGTCGGCCTCGACCTCCGGCGGCTGGTGGCGCCTCGGCCGCGGCTGCACCACCACCAGGTCGGTGCCGCGGCGCTCGGCCTCCAGGATGGCGGCGTCCAGCGCCGCGTGTCCGGGGGCGGTGGGCATGTATCCGACGACGACGGTCACGGGTTCTCCTGGGGTAGCGGCACGGTGGGTCGGGGCGGGTCAGGGGCCGCGGTGCGGGTCCTGGTCCGCGGGCTCGTCCTCCATGCGGGCGAGGGCCTCCGGGTGCTCGAACCGCACCTTGCGGCCGAGGAACAGGCGGTCGTAGACGAAGTTGACGATCCACAGGCCCAGCCCGATCAGCAGCAGGACCACGGCGATCTGGTACTCGATGAGGTCCTGTGCCCAGGGCCCCACGAGGTAGGCGCAGGTGATCGCGCCCAGGTAGGGCAGGACCCGGGGGGCGTGGAAGTAGTCGTGGGTGGGGCTGTTGTCCTTGCGCAGGATGATCGCCGCGACGTTGACGATGGTGAACACGCCCAGGAGGAGGAGGGCCGTGGTGCCGCCGAGGGCGCTCGCCGTGCCGCTGCCGAGGATGTTGTTGATGACGACGATCAGCGCCATGGCGAGGAGGCTCGTGAACACGATGGCCGACCACGGGGTGCGCCGGCCCTGCAGGACGTGGCCCAGGAAGTCCGGCAGCACGCCCTGGCGGGCCATGCCGTAGAGCAGCCGGGAGGCCATGAGCATGTTGATCAGGGCGGTGTTGGCCACGGCGAAGATCGTCAGGAACGGGTAGATCGTGTCGATGGGGATGTTGGGGGCGCCGATCCGGACCATGTCCAGCAGCGGCGTGGTCGACTCCCCGAGCACGCCGATGGGGACGACCGCCACGGTGAAGATCGAGACCAGGATGTAGACCACGCCCGTCAGACCGAGGCCGAAGAGCATCACGCGCGGGAAGTCGCGGCTGGGGTTCTTGGTCTCCTCGACCATGTTGACGGAGTCCTCGAAGCCCACGAAGGAGAAGAACGCGAGCGAGGTCACCGCGGTGAGGGCCAGGAAGATGCCCTTGTCCTCGGAGGTCTCGAAGATCATGGTCTGGCTGAAGTCGGCCCGGCCCTGGAAGGACGCCCAGAACCCCACGAGGATGACGATGAGCAGGCCGGTGAGCTCGATCGACGTCAGCACCACGTTGAAGACCAGGCCCTCGGTGACCCCGCGGATGTTGATGGCGGCGAGGATCGCGATGAAGCTGACCGCGATCACGGTGATCCCGGTGGTGCCCACCTCCAGCCCGAAGCCGCGGGCGAAGTTCGAGGCCACGGCCGAGGCCGCCGTCGAGGCGGAGGTCAGGCCCGAGCTGAGCACCGCGAACGTCACGAGGAAGGTGATGAAGTGGATGCCGAAGGCCTTGTGCGTGTACAGCGCGGCGCCCGAGGCGCCGGGGTACTTGGTCACGAGCTCGAGGTAGGAGAACGCCGTGATGGTGGCCACCACGAAGGCCACGAGGATCGGGGCCCACGCGGCGCCGCCGATCTCCCCGGCGATGTTCCCGGTGAGGGCGTACACCCCGGTGCCGAGGATGTCGCCCACGATGAACAGCAGGAGCAGGCCGGGGCCCATGACGCGCTTGAGCTCCGGCTGGGGGCGGGACCGGGTCCCGGATTCGGCTGACTGGGCCATCGGATGCCTCGAATCGGTGGTGACGGGCTGGCGGGCCCCGGCAGGCGGTGACCGTGGCCACAGCCTATGCCACGCCCCGCGCCCGGCCCAGGTGGTGACGGCGAGCCGCCGTGTTCCTAGCCTGGGACCATGACGAGCACAGCACCCCGCTTCCGGCTGACCGATCTCCGCCTCCCCTTCCTGGGCGCCCCGATGGCCGGCGGGCCCTCGACCCCGGCACTGGCCGCGGCCGTCACGGCCGCCGGCGGCCTGGGCTTCCTGGCCGCCGGCAACCGTCCCGCGGCGGGTGTCCGCGCGGACGTCGAGGAGGTCCGGGCGCGCACGGACGGCCCGTTCGGGGTGAACCTGTTCGTCCCGCAGGCGGCGAACACCGCGGCCCCCGGGACGGCGGTCGACCCCGCCGTGCACCGGTCGGTCGCGGCCTACCGGGAGGCGCTGGGAGACACGGCCCGCCGGTACGGGGTGGAGCTGCCGGACACGGACCCCGCCGACGACGACGGGTGGGCCGCCAAGCTCGAGCTCGTCGAGGCGCTGCGGGTCCCGGTCGTCTCGTTCACCTTCGGGCTCCCCGCGGCCACCGTGCTGGAGCGGCTCGCGGCGGTGGGCACCACGACGTCCGTCACGGTGACCTCGGTCCCGGAGGCCCAGGCCGCGGTGCGGGCCGGCGCCCACCTGCTGACGGTCCAGGGCCCGGCGGCCGGCGGCCACCGGGGCACCCACCGCGCGGAGGACGTCCCGGGCGAGGAGCCCCTGGTGGAGCTCGTCGCCGCGGTCCGTGCCGCCGTGGACGTCCCGCTCGTGGCCGCGGGCGGCATCGCCTCCACGGCGGACGCGGACGCGGCCCTGGCCGCCGGGGCGGACGCCGTGCAGGTCGGCACGCTGCTGCTGCGCACGCACGAGGCGGGGACGTCCGCCGCGTACCGGGAGGCCCTCGGCTCGGGCCGCTACACGGAGACCGCCGTGACCCGCGCGTTCTCGGGACGGCTGGCGCGCGGGGTGCGCAACGGTTTCCTCGACCGCTTCACGAATATGGCCCCAGCGGCATATCCCCAGGTCAACCAGATGACGAAGCCCATCCGGGCGGCCGCGGCGCAGGCCGGGGACCCCGAGGCCATCGCCCTGTGGGCCGGTCCGCAGTTCGCGGCCGCGCAGGAGGTCCCCGCCGCCGAGGTGGTGCGCGGCATCCTCCGCGCACCGACCGGTCCCTGACGGCGGGTGCTCGGCACGGCCGTCAGCGCACCCCGCGCATCATCCGCCGGATCCAGGGGGACAGCACGAGCAGGGCGGCGCCGACGACGATGGTCACGGCGCCCAGGGTCCCGAAGTAGGCGGCCTCGGTCTGCTCGCTGTAGTAGCCGGCCAGCGCGCCGGACAGGGCCGTGCCCAGGGCCACCGACAGGTAGAAGAGGGCGACCATCAGCACGGGATAGGCGCGCGGAGCCAGCCGGGTGGACAGGGACAGGCCCACCGGGGAGACCATCAGCTCGCCCAGAGTGGCGACCAGCAGGATCAGCGCGGCCCACAGGACGGGCACCGAGCCCACCCCGACCATCGGCAGGAAGACCAGGAACGCCGACCCCATCAGCACGATGCCCAGGCCGAACTTGGTGGGCGTGGCGGGCTGGCGGTCGCCGAGCTTCGTCCACAGCACCGCGAACACCGGGGCGAGCAGGATGATGAAGAGCGGGTTGAAGGACTGGACCCAGGAGATCGGCATGGTCCAGTCGCCCAGCGTCCGGTCCAGGCGGGTGTCCGAGTAGATCGTGATGACCGTGAACTGCTGCTGGAAGAGCGCCCAGAACGCGGCCGAGCCGATGAACAGCGGGATGAACGCCCGCACGCGGGAGCGCTCGTCGTCGTCGACCTTCTTGCTGGTGAGCAGGAGGACGAACAGCGCCACGGCCGCCACGACGATCACCCCCACCACGACGTCGGCGAGGTTGGCCGCGTTCAGCACCCCCGTGAGGGTGGCGGCCACGACGACGGCGATCGCCGCCGCGGCGATCCCCGCCCACTTCCCGTACTGCTCGCGCGGCAGGGGGTTGGGCACGTGGTGGACCTCGGCGGGAAGCCTCCTGCGCCCGAGCGCGTACTGGGTCAGGCCGAAGGCCATGCCCACCGCGGCCAGGCCGAAGCCGAGGTGGAAGCCCCAGGTCTTCTGCGCGAAGCCGGTCAGGAGCGGCCCGAGGAGTCCGCCGATGTTCACGCCCATGTAGAAGATCGAGAAGCCGGCGTCGCGGCGCGGGTCCTGGCGGTCGTAGAGGGAGCCCACGAGATTGGTGATCGTGGCCTTGAGCCCGCCCGAGCCGATCGCGATGAGGACGAGGCCGATCGTGAGGCCCGCGACCGCGGGGATCAGCGCCAGCGAGACGTGGCCGGCCATGATGAGGACGCCGCTGAGGAACATCGTCCGCTCGGAGCCGAGGAGCCGGTCGGCGACCCACCCGCCCAGGATGGCGAACAGGTAGACGGCGCCGCCGTAGGCGCCCACGATGCCCGCGGCCGTGGCGCGGTCGATGCCGAGCCCGCCCTCGGTGGTGGCGAAGTACATGTACAGCAGGACGATGCCCTGCATGCCGTAGAAGGAGAAGCGCTCCCACAGCTCGACGCTGAACAGGTTCGCCAGCATGCGCGGCTGGCCGAAGAAGGACCGGGCGTCGGGGCGGGGGAGCTCCGTGCCGGTGTGGTCGTCGTGGTGGTCGCGCGGGTCGGGGGCGCTGGTGGCGCCCTCCGCCGCGCGGGGGGTCCGGAAGGTCATGCGCACCATGATCGGCCTGCCGGGCGGTCGAGCACCAATCGGTGCGCGCCCGCGGCCGGGAGGCCCCGTCGCGCTCACCCCCCGGTGGGCGGTGCCGGCGGCGGGACGGGCGACGCCCGGGACCGCGGTGCACCCACCGCGGTCCCGGGCGTCGCCGGGAAGGAGTCAGGACTCAGTTGAAGTCCTTCGGGTCGGAGCCGATCCGCCCGCCGTTGTCGAGGCCGCTTATCGCCCGGACGTCCTCGTCGTCGAGCCGGACGTCGAGGGCCGCGTAGTTCTCGCGGATCCGCTCCGGCGTGACGGTCTTGGGGAAGACCACGTTGCCGATCGCCAGGTGCCACGCGATGATGACCTGTCCCGGGGTGGCGCCGTGCTTGCGGGCGATCGAGTCGATCACCGGGTCCTTCAGCAGGTCGCCGCCCTGGCCCAGGGGGGACCAGGCCTCGGTCAGGATGCCGTGCGAGGCGTTGAAGTCCCGCAGCGCGGACTGGTTGAAGTAGGGGTGCAGCTCCACCTGGTTCACCACGGGGACCACGCCCGTCGCGTCGATGATCTCCTGGAGCTCCTCCTGCGGGAAGTTGGAGACGCCGATGGACCGGGCCTTGCCGCTCTCGCGGATCTCCTGGAACGCCTTCCAGGTCTCCAGGTACTTCCCGCGCTTCGGGGTGGGCCAGTGGATGAGGTACAGGTCGACGTACTCCAGGCCGAGACGCTCCAGGGAGGCGTCGATGGCCTTCAGTGCGGAGTCGTGGCCGTGGTCGTCGTTCCACAGCTTGGTGGTCACGAAGATCTCGTCGCGCGGGATGCCGCTGTTCGCGATCGCCCGGCCGACGCCCTCCTCGTTGCCGTAGATCATGGCGGTGTCGATGTGGCGGTAGCCGGCCTCGAGGGCCTGGCCCACCACGTCCTCCGCGATGTCGGCGTCGACCTGCCACACGCCGTAGCCGAGCTGGGGGATGGTCCTGCCGTCGTGCAGGGTGAGGGTCGGGGACTGCGTCGTGGACTGCGTCATGGACCGTGCCTTTCGTGGGGAGACAGCCAGGGGCTGACAGGGAGGGCCGGGAGGAGCTCGTCCGGGCCCGGTGTCCGTCGAACAGTCTCCTGCTGTCGCCGCGCGCTGACAAGAAGGACAGCGTGCTTTCTGCTCTCAGCAATCGGCCTCCGGTGCCCGGCCGCAGCGGGAGGCCCCCGGAGGGCGGGGAACGGTGGCCGCAGCCGCAGCCGCAGCCGCAGCCGCAGCCGCAGCCGCAGCCGCGGTCGTGGCCGGCAGCGGGCGCTCAGCCGTCGGCGCGTGGTCGCCGGGCGGCCGGGCGCCGGTCGTCCCGCGGGGGCAGGAGGCGGGGCAGCGCCTCGGCGGCGCCGGCCCGGACGGTCCGGTCGGCGTGCGGGGTGAGCGCGGTGTCCTCGGGGTTGATCTCGACCACGGGCGTCCCGCGGCCGGCCGCGATCAGCGGCAGGGAGGCGGCGGGCTGCACGAGCCCGGACGTGCCCACCACGAGCACGAGCTCCGACTCGGCCACGGCCGCGGCGGCGCGCTCCACGGCGCCCTCGGGCAGCTGCTCCCCGAACCACACGACCGCGGGCCGCACCGCTCCGCCGCAGGAGGGGCACACCGGGGGGCGCTCGCGGCCCGGCCCTTCGCGGTCGGGCTCCTGGGGAGCGGGCGGTGCCTCCGGACGGGCCTCCGCTGCCAGGCCCGGGAGGAGACGCTCCGGGAACGGGGCGCCGCAGCCCGAGCAGCGGAACGCGAACAGGCTGCCGTGCAGGTGGGCGAGGACCGCGGAGCCCGCCCGCTCGTGGAGGTCGTCGACGTTCTGGGTGACCACGTGGACGCGGGCGCGGTCCGCCCACCGGGCGATCGCGCGGTGTCCGGCGTTGGGGCGGAGCCGGCGCACCTGGCGGGCCCGCCAGAGGTACCAGGACCAGACGAGCCCGGGGTCGGCGTCCCACGCCTCGGGGGTGGCCAGCTCCTCGGGGGACCAGCGGGCCCACAGTCCGGTGCCGGCGTCCCGGAAGGTGGGCACCCCGCTCTCGGCCGACATCCCGGCGCCGGAGAGCACGGTCACGGTGCGCGCGGAGTGCGCCAGCTCGAGCAGCTCGGGGTCGAGGTCGTCCATGCCGCCGACGGTATACGCACGGGGGCTCCCGGACCAGGGTGCCCGTGCCGGTGCGGGGAAACGCCCGGGCCCGTTGGTCGATCCGCACGCGCGCGTGGTGGAATGGAAACCATGAAGTTCAACGTCCAGCGCGTGCTGACCCCCGCCTACCTGACCTCCGTCGCCCTCGTCGTGGTCGGAGTGGTCCTCGGTCTGGCGTGGTACCCCGTCGCGGCGTGGCTGTTCGTGCTCGCCGGTCTCGCGCTCAACGCGATGGCCGTGTCCGTCACCGAGATCAACGACGCCCCGCGCCGTCGTCCGGCCCTCGCCCCCCACGACGGCGACCGCGGTGGCGACGGGGAGCTCGTCGAGGACCGGGACGAGGACCTCGGGGACGCGCTCCCGCCGGAGCCGGCGGCACGCCGCGCGCCCGTCGAGCCGGACGCCGAGACCGCCGCCACCCCGACCGTCCCGCACTCCGGTTCGAGCCCCCTGCGGGAGCGGCGCTGATCCCGTCACCGGCCGGAAGGGCGGCCGGACCGCGCGCAGAGCCGTCACGGGCACCGCAGCACCTCGCCGGGGACCGTGGTGGACGTCATGGTAAATTCGGGGCGATGACCAGCCCCAGGAACCACGTCCACGGCCGCGGCCCCGCCGTGCCGCCGGGCCGCGTGCTGTCCTCGGCGGTCCGGTGCGTGTCCAACGGGACGAACGGCTACCTGAACTCCTGGGGGCCGCTGCTCTCCGGATGCCCCCGGGACGCCTGAGCACTCCGGCCGGGACACCGGCCGGCGCGGCCGGTCACTCGACGGCCGAGTCCACCTCGTTCCCATCCCACCGACCGGACGGTTGCCAGGCGTGTCCCTCCTGATCATTCTTGCTCTCACCACCCTGCTGTGCCCTGCGGCGGCCGTCCTGGGCCGCCGGGCGGGCCGCGACGCCGGCTGGCCGCTCGCCGCGGGCCTCCTCGTGCTCGCAGGTGCGCTGGTCGCGGTGTGGAACGGCCGGGGGGACGCCGACGCGGTCTCCCAGCAGATCCCGTGGATGCCGACCCTGGGCGTGACCTTCCACCTGCGGCTCGACGGGCTCGGGCTGTTCTTCGGCCTCATCGTGCTGGTCATCGGCGCGGTGGTCATCGGCTACTCGGCCCGCTATCTCGCCAAGGGCTCGCACAGCGCCTTCTACACCCTCATGACGTTCTTCGCCGCGGCGATGCTCGGGCTGGTCCTGGCCGACGACGTGGTCCTGCTGTTCGTGATGTGGGAGTTCACCACGCTGTGCTCCTTCCTGCTCATCGCCCGCTCCGGCCCGCACGCCAAGGACCCGGCGATCCGGACCTTCCTGGTGACCATGGCCGGTGGGCTGTGCCTGCTCGCCGCGGTGGTCGCGATGTGGGTGGCCACCGGCACCACGCGCCTCAGCGACATCCTCGTCGACGACGTGTGGTCCACGTCCCCCGGGTTCGCCGCGTTCGTCGCGGTGCTGATCGCCCTCGCGGCCTTCACCAAGTCCGCGCAGTTCCCCTTCCACGCCTGGCTGCCCGACGCCATGGTCGCGATCACCCCCGTGAGCGCCTACCTGCACGCGGCGGCCATGGTGAAGGCCGGCATCTACCTCATGCTGCGCTTCTCCACGGCCCTCAGCGAGGTGCCGGTGTGGAACGTCCTGCTGATCTCCGTGGGCCTGTTCACCGCCCTGATGGGGGCGGTTTTCGCGCTGCAGCGCAACGACCTCAAGGAGCTGCTCGCCTACTCCACCGTGAGCCAGCTGGGCTTCCTGACGGCGACCATCGGCATCGGCACCTCCTACGCGGTGGTGGGGGCCGTGGTGCACGTGGCGGCCCACGCGCTGTTCAAGTCGGCGCTGTTCATGTCCCTGGGGGTCGTCGACCACCAGGCCGGCAGCCGTGACATCCGCAAGCTCTCCGGGCTGGCGCGGACGATGCCCGTCACGGCCGTCGTGATGACGCTCGCGGCGGTCTCCATGGCCGGCGTCGTCCCGCTGTTCGGGTTCGTCTCCAAGGAGGCCATGTTCAAGGCCATGGCGGAGAGCCCGGCGCCCACCGCGGCGATGTGGCTCGTGGGCGCCGTGGCGGTCCTGGCCGCGTCCTTCACCTTCGCCTACTCGGCCCGGATGATCATCACGATCTTCCCCGGCCGCCCCGCCCAGGACCCGCCGAAGGAGGCCTCCGCGGCCTTCCTGGCGCCCGTGGCCCTGGTCTCCGTGGCCGGTCTGGTGCTGGGACTGGGAGGCGTGCTGGCCGAGCCGCTGCTCGGTGCCGCCTCCGCCGCCGTGGCCGGGCCCGACGCCGAGCCCCACCTGGGGCTGTGGCACGGCCTCGCCCCCGAGCTGTACATGTCCGTGGCGGTCTTCACCCTGGGCACGATCCTGGTGCTCGCCCGGAGGAGCGTGGACCGGCTCCTGGACCGGGAGCTGTCGCCCATCACCGGGGTGGGCACGGTCGAGGCGCTGCGCAGCGGCTCCGTCGCCCTGGGCGCGTGGATCGGCGGCCTCACCCGCGCCGACGCCCCCTACCGGCACCTGGTCCCGCCCGTGGTCGTGCTGGTGGCGCTGACGGTCGTCGGCGTGTTCACGGTCGACGTCCCGCCGCTGCACGGGGATGTGACGCGCCCCCTGGACTGGGTCCTGCTCGGCGTGGTCCTGATCGGCGTGCTCCTGGCGCTGGGGGTGCGCAGCCGAATCGCCCTCGTGACGATCATCGGCGTGGTGGGCTTCGCGGTCGCGCTGTGGTTCTACGAGCTCGGCGCCGCGGACGTGGCGCTGACCCAGCTGCTGGTCGAGATCCTCACCGTGGTGGTGATCGTCCTGCTGCTCAACCGCCTGCCCTCCACCTTCCACCGGACCGGGAAGCGGCGGTCGACCACGGCGGCCGTCGTCGCGGTCCTCGCGGGCACCTCCGCCGCCGTGGCCACGTGGGCGCTCACCGGCCGGCGCGGGCTCTCCGACGCGGGCCAGTACTTCCTCGCGGAGGCCAAGACGGAGACCGGCGGGTCTAACGTGGTGAACACGATCCTCGTGGACTTCCGCGCCCTGGACACCCTCGGCGAGCTCACCGTCCTGGGCGTGGCCGGCATCGCGATCGTCGTGGCCCTGGAGTCGCGGGGGCTGCTGCCCAAGCTGCACAGCCCCATCACGGAGCCGCCCGGGTCGCCGATCAGCGACGCCCGGGACAACACCATGGTCCTGCGGGTCACCGAGCGCCTGCTCGGGCCGGTCATCGTGGTCCTGTCCCTCTTCTTCCTGCTCCGCGGGCACTACCACCCCGGCGGCGGGTTCATCGCCGCCCTCATCGGTGCCGCGGGCATCTCCCTGGTCTATCTCTCGGCGCAGGACGACCGGGTCAGCCGGCTCGGCGTGCCCTACGTGAAGCTCATCGGCGCCGGGGTCGCCGTGGCGGTGGTCGTGGGCCTCCTGGGCCTGGCCGAGGGTTCGTTCCTGCGCGCGCTCCACTTCGACGTGTTCGGGGTCGCGATCACCACGGCGCTGTTCTTCGACGTCGGCGTGTACCTGGCGGTGGTCGGCGTGATCCTGGCCGCGGTCAGCCGTCTCGGCGTGGAGGAGAAGGAACCACCGCCCCTGCGGCGGGTGGGCTCCACCGCGGTGGACGGTCCCGCCCCCCGCTCGACCCCCACCACGGACGAGCCGCACCACCCCAGCACGGCGCCCATGGATCTCAGCAGCATCCGGGTCCTCGACCGGAGTTCCGGACGGCCCCCCGGGGCGTCCGCCGAGCGCACCGACCGACCCCGAGGAGACGATTCCTGATGGCACTCGCACTGACCGTGGGCGTGCTCATCGGAGGCGGCGTCTTCATGATGCTGCGGCGCGGCATGGTCCGCCTGATCATCGGCTTCGCCCTCCTCAGCCACGGGGTGAACCTGCTGATCATGTCCGCCGGCGGCATCGACCGCCGGGGTGAGCCCCTCGGTTCCTCCCCGGACCCGGCAACCACGGCGGACGCCCTGCCGCAGGCCTTCGTGCTGACGGCGATCGTCATCGCGTTCGCCATCACCATGTACATGCTCGTGCTCGCCGTGACCGGCGACGAGGACGACGACACCGATCTCGAGCTCACCGGCCGGGAGATGGAGACCCCTGACCTGATGGACGACCCCGCAGACAGCGCCGGGACGCACGGCGACGCCCCCGCGGACCCGGACCCGGTGGGCACCCGCCCCGAGCAGCGCCCGGGGCGGGGTGGTCGCGCATGAGCGCGGACCTGATCCCGTTCTTCGTCATCGTCCCGCTGCTGGCCGCCGGTCTGCTGGTGCTCGCCGGCGGCTCCGGGCGGATCGGCAAGGCGGGGCTGCTCGCCGTCCTCGGGGCGGACGTGGTGTGGGCCGTGTGGCTCGTGGCCACCCTCCTGGACGGCGGCACCGTGCTGGCCCACCGGGTCAGCGGCTGGCCCGCCGGCATCGCCATCCCCTTCGCGGCCGATCTGTTCACCGCGCTGATGCTCACCGCGACCGGCTTCGTGACGCTGATCAGCTCCTGGTTCGGGGTGGTCTCGGGGCAGGCGGAGAAGCGCTACTTCGGCCCCCTGGTGCTCGTGCTCACGGCGGGCTTCAACGGGGCGCTGCTCACGGCGGACCTGTTCAACCTGTTCGTGTTCATCGAGGTCATGCTCGTGCCGTCCTACGCGTTGATCATCCTGGCCCACCGCGGCCGGGGACGGCTGATGCAGGTCACGTCCTCGCGGATCTACGTGAGCGTCAACCTGCTGGCCTCCACGATCTTCCTGGCGGGGGTGGGGCTCGTCTACGGCACGGCCGGCACCGTGAACCTCGCCGAGCTGGCGGGCCGGGCCGCGGAGTCCACCGCCGTGGCCGTGTCGGTCGCCGTGACTCTCGTCGCCCTGGCCGTGAAGGCGGCAGTGGTTCCCGTGCACGGGTGGCTGGCGCGCACGTACCCGTTCATGTCGCCCACCGTCACCGCGCTGTTCTCGGGGCTGCACACGAAGATCGCGGTCTACGCGATCTACCGGATCTACGCCGTGATCTTCGACGGCATGGAGCAGTACCTGTGGATCGGGCTGGTGGTCTTCACCGTCTCGATGGTGGTCGGTGTCCTCGGTGCCGTGGGGGAGCGGGACGCGCGGGCGATCCTCGCCTACTCCACCGTGAGCCAGATCGGCTACATCCTGCTGGGCGTCGCCCTGTTCGGGGCCGCCGGACTCACCGCGGGCATCTTCTTCCTCCTGCACCACACGGTGGTGAAGGTGTCCCTGTTCCTGTCCACCGGCGCGGTGGAGATCGCCTACGGGCGGCAGCCGCTGGGCGAGGTCACGGGACTGCTGCGGCGGGAGCCGCTCACCGCCGTGGTGTTCTTCGCCGCCGCCATGTCCCTGACCGGCATCCCGCCGTTCTCGGGGTTCGTGGCCAAACTGGCGCTGATCCTGGCCGCGTTCGAGGAGCAGCAGGTCGTGGTGGCCCTCGTGGCGGTCGGCGTCAGCCTGTTCACGCTGCTGTACCTGCTCAAGATCTGGGGGAAGATGTTCCTGGGAAAACCGGAGGACTCGTCGAGCGAAGTCGTCGCCGCGGTCGGCACGAAGGAGCGCCGCATCTCGGTGGGCCTCATCGCACCGGCCCTCGTCCTGGCGGTCGTCACCCTCGTCCTCGGCGTGGGCGGTGAGCTGCTGCTGGGCGTCGCCGCCACGGCAGCGGACGGGCTCGTGGACACCAGCGCGTACGTGGAGGCGGTGGTGAACTCGTGAAGTGGTTGACCTGGCCGCTGCGCCTGATCGGCTTCCTGTTCTGGTACGCCTGGGAGCTGGTCCTCTCCAACGTCGCGGTGACCCGCGACGTGCTCACCCCGGGCCAGGGGTCCTCGCCCATCGTGATCCGCTACCGGACCCGGTGCCGCAGCGAGTTCGAGACGGTCCTGCTCAGCGTGCTCATCTCCCTGACCCCGGGGACGCTGACCCTTGCCACCGTGGCCCGGCCCCCGGAGGGCGCGCACAGCGCCGCGTCCGACGCGGGCGCGGGGGACGACGGGGCCGCCGGCACGGAGGAGTACGACATCTTCGTGCACGCCATGTACTCGGACGGACCGCAGGACGCCCGGTCGAGCCTGCAGGAGATGGAGACCCACATGCTGAACGGCATCCGACCGGGAGGGGGACCCCGATGATCGGCATCCTCTTCGGCGTGCTCGTGCTCGCCGCCTCCGTCCTCGTCGCCGGGGTGCGGATGTTCCGCGGCCCCAACGACGCCAACCGGGCCATCGCCGCGGACCTGCTGTTCTTCGCCGTGGTGGGGCTCATCGCCCTGTTCGGCGTGCTGGCGATGAGCCCCCCGGTCTTCGACCTGGTCCTCATCGCCACCCTCGTGGGCTTCCTGGCGACCCTGTCCCTGGCCCGCGCACTGACCAAGGGGAGGCGATGAGTGTGGACTTCGACCCGATCATGCACGACACCCTGTGGATGAGCGTGGTGGGGCAGGCGTTCATCGTCCTGGGCTCGCTGATCTTCCTCACCGCCACGGTGGGGATCATCCGGTTCCCCGACCTCTACACCCGGTCCTCGGCGATCGCCACGGCCGCGGGCCTCGGCGTCTCGTTCGTCCTCACCGGGGCGTTCTTCTTCCTGCCCGGCGTGGAGAACGCGGTGAAGCTGCTCGCCGCGGTGGTCCTGCAGCTCGTGACCTCGGCCGTGGGCAGCATGGCGCTGGCCCGGTCCGGGTACCTCATCGGCTCGGCGGTGTACTCACCGACCCACCACAACGAGCTGGAGGAGCACACCGGGGACGAGGCCGGACGCCCCGGCGAGGACGTCCGGCCGTGACCGGACGCGTGCACAGCGTCAACGTGGGACGGTCCGAGGTCAGTCCCGCCCGGCCGAACCGCGCCACCGGCATCCGCAAGCACCCCGTGGACGGACCGGTGGAGGTCCGCGACCCGGGCCCCCGCAGGGGCGGTCTCGGCTCGGGCCTGGCCGGGGACTTCATCGGGGACGGCAAGTACCACGGCGGCACGGACCAGGCCGTGTACGCGTTCGCGCGCGAGGAGCTGGACTTCTGGGCGCAGGAGCTGGGGCGGGAGATCCCCGACGGCTCCTTCGGGGAGAACCTCACGCTCTCGGGCGTCGACGTCGACGACGCGCGGCTGGGCGACGTCTGGCGCATCGGCGGGGTGCTGCTGCAGGTCACGGACGCCCGCATCCCCTGCGGCACGTTCCGCGCGAGTATGGAGGTGCGCGGCTGGCTGCGGCGCTTCACGGAGCGGGGCCGCTCCGGGGCCTATCTCAAGGTCCTGGAGCCGGGCACCCTGCGGGCCGGTCTGCCGGTCGAGCTCACCCGCCGCGCCGGGCACGGGGTGGGCGTGGCGGACGCCTTCCGCGCCCAGACCACGGAGCGGCACCGGATGCCGGAGCTGCTCCGGGCGGGCGAGGACCTGTGCCAGCAGCTCCGGCTGCGGGTCGAGAAGGAGCAGCGGGCGGCCGACCGGCGCGACGGCCGAGCCGCCACCGCCCTCAGTTGAGGGCTGCGCCCCGGTAGACCTGCGCGACCTGCTCCTCGGAGAGCCGGGTGTCGATCACGGTGGTGCCCTCCGGGTCCTCGCGCAGGAAACGGACGGGCCCGTGCGAGCCGGTCTCCAGGAGGAGCGCGGCGTCGGCGTCGTAGAGGGCCTCCACGGAGGTGCTGAAGCGGTCCCCCCGCACCGGGGTCACGGACAGCTCGAGCCGGGCGAGGACGCGGCCGCCGCCCGTCCCCGCGTCCGCCGCTGCGCTCCCGTCCGTGCGCCCGGCGGCGGACGCGTCCTGGGCGACCGGCTCGAGGGCGATCTCCCGGACGACGCCCACGCCGTGCTCCACGACGTTCGCCAGGCGGGCGCCCAGCCGGCCCTGCGCGGTGCTGAAGGCGCGCTTGAGCCGGGCCGTCCACCACAGGGCCGTGGCCACCAGCACCACGGCGACGAGGGCGAGGTAGAGCACCGAGCCGGACCGGGACCACTGCTGCCACAGCAGGACCACGGCGAGCGCGGTCAGCACGGGGACCACCAGCAGCAGCGACGTGCCCAGGCGCTCGCCCAGGGAGGGGCGGTCGGGCGCCCCCTCGTCGCCGGGAGCGGTGCGCAGCCGCCGCATGACCTGGACGTCGAAGTCGCGGTCGTCCGCGGGTACGGGCCGGGGCCAGGTGCCGAGGGAGTCCATGGGTTCCATTATGGGGCGCGCTCGGCGGACGCGTTCCCATGAGGCGTCAAGGACCGGCTCGTAGAATCGGGCCATGACCGAGACCCGATGGCTGTCCCCCGAGGAGCGCGAGGCCTGGCTGGCGCTCGTCTCCATCATGTTCACGCTGCCCGGCAGCATCGAGTCCCAGCTGCAGGCGGAGGCGGACCTCAGCCTGGCCGAGTACCTGGTGCTCGCGATGCTCTCGGAGGCCCCCGACCGGCGCCGGCGCATGTCGGACCTCGCGGCGGCCACCAACACCTCCCAGTCCCGGTTGTCCCGGATCGTCGCGCGTCTCGAGCGGGACGGCCTGGTGGTGCGCGCCGGTGGGGAGCAGGACAAGCGGGTGGTGCTCGCGGAGATCACCGACCGCGGCCTGGAGCGGGTCCAGCAGGTGGCCCCGGGGCACGTGGAGCACGTCCGGCGGACGGTGATCGACCGGCTGACGCCCGTCCAGGTCCAGCAGCTCGCGCTGATCGGGCGCATGGTCGACGACGCCGCGGCCGGCCCCACGGCCCGTGGACTGGCCTCGGACCAGCCGTGACACCGGGCCCCCTCCGTCCAAAAGATTGACAGGGAAAGTATCTGCCCCCTACTGTGGTGACATGTCCACAACACAGGTGCCGCAGCGCACGTCCTCCGCTCGTTCCTCCGCCCCCGCCGTCCCCGCCGCCGACTCCTCCGCCGCGACCCTCGGACTGACCGTCCTGCGCGTCGTCCTCGGCACCACGTTCCTCCTGCACGGCTGGCAGAAGGTCACCGAGTGGACCGTCGCCGGCACCCAGGCCTCCTTCGCCCAGATGGGCGTCCCGGCGGCCGAGCTCGCCGCGCCCGTCGCCGCCGTCCTCGAGCTCGTGGGCGGGCTGATGCTCCTCCTGGGTCTCGGCACCCGTGTGGTCGCCGCCCTGCTCGCCCTGACCATGCTGGGCGCCCTCGTGCTCGTGCACCTTCCCGCGGGCTTCTTCGCCGCCGACGGCGGGATCGAGCTCGTCCTGCTCCTCGCCGCCGCGTCCGTCCTCTTCGTCCTGGCCGGTGCCGGCCGCTGGTCGCTCGACCACCTGGTCGCGGCGAGGCGCCGCGGGTCCGCCCGGGCCTGACCCCTCCCGCGCCGGGCGGGCGCGGACGTGTCGGCGCGGCCGCGTAAAATCGGTTGCGGCGCGGCGCGCACGACCACCACGGTGCCGCGCCTGGTCCAGCGCGGGCGATCCCCGCAGATCGGGGTTGGCCGCATGAGCATGCAGAACTCGCCGTACATGGTGCTGTGGCGCACCGTCCAGGGTCAGGACGTCAAGGACCGGAAGATCGACCGGGGCACGCTCCGGCGCATCGTCGTCTTCGCGCGCCCGCACAAGACCAGGCTCACGGTGTTCCTGGTGATCTCGGTGCTCACGGCGCTGCTCGGCGTGGTCACCCCGATCCTGGCCGGCGACGTGGTCCGTGCGATCAACGCCGGGGACGCGGTCTCCGTGGTGGTCTGGCTCGCGGTGGCCATCGCCGCCGTGGCGGTCGTGGACGCGGGGCTGAGCATCCTCAACCGGTGGCTCTCCTCCCTGATCGGCGAGGGGCTCATCCTGGACCTGCGCACCGCCGTCTACGACCACGTGCAGCGGATGCCGATCGCCTTCTTCACCCGCACGCGCACCGGGGCCCTGGTCTCCCGGCTCAACAACGACGTCATCGGCGCCCAGCGGGCGTTCTCCAACACGCTCTCCGGCGTGGTGAGCAACATCGTCTCCCTGATCCTGACCGTCGTCGTCATGGTCTCGATCTCGTGGCAGGTCACCGCGCTGTCCGTGCTGCTGCTGCCGATCTTCCTGGTCCCGGCCCGGGCCATGGGCGGGCGCCTGGCGAACCTCCAGCGGGAGGCGGCCCAGCACAACGCGTCCATGTCCACGCAGATGACCGAACGGTTCTCCGCCGGCGGCGCCACCCTGGTCAAGCTCTTCGGCCGGCCCGACGCCGAGGCCGCCGAGTTCGCCCGTCGTGCCGGCCGCGTCCGGGACATCGGCGTGCGGGTGGCGATGCTGCAGACCGTGTTCGTCACGGCCCTGACGCTGGTCTCGGCGCTCGCCCTGGCGCTCGTCTACGGGCTCGGCGGCGCGCAGGCGATCCTCGGCAACCTGGACGCCGGCGCGGTCGTGACCCTCGCCCTGCTCCTCACCCGGCTGTACACCCCGCTGACCATGCTCGCGAACGCCCGGATGGACGTCATGAGCGCCGTGGTGAGCTTCGAGCGGGTCTTCGAGATCCTCGACCTCGTCCCCCTGATCCAGGAGCGGCCCGGGGCCCGGTCGCTGCCCGCCGGGCCCGCGTCGGTGGAGTTCGACGACGTCCGGTTCGCCTACCCCTCCGCCGAGGAGGTCTCGCTCGCCTCGCTCGAGGACGTCGCGGTGCTCGACACCCGGGGCGGTGAGGAGGTGCTGCACGGCGTGGGCTTCACCGTCCTGCCGGGGCAGACGGTGGCCCTCGTGGGGTCCTCCGGCGCGGGCAAGTCGACGATCGCCCAGCTCGTGGCCCGGCTCTACGACGTCACCTCGGGGGCGGTCCGGATCGGGGGCACGGACGTGCGGGACGCCACCTTCGCCTCGCTGCGGGAGACCATCGGGATGGTGACCCAGGACGGGCACCTGTTCCACGAGTCGATCCGGGACAACCTCGCCCTGGTGAAGCCGGAGGCCACGGACGAGCAGCTGTGGGACGCCCTGGCCCGGGCCCGCATGGAGCACGTGATCCGCTCCCTCCCGGACGGGCTGGACACCGTGGTGGGCGAGCGCGGCTACCGGCTCTCCGGCGGCGAGCGGCAGCGGCTGACCATCGCCCGCCTGCTGCTCGCGGCCCCGCGCGTGGTGATCCTCGACGAGGCCACGTCGGCGCTGGACTCCACCAACGAGGCCTACGTCCAAGCGGCACTGGGCGAGGCGATGGAGGGGCGCACCGCCCTGGTCATCGCCCACCGGCTCTCGACCATCCGCTCCGCCGACCAGATCCTGGTGGTCGAGGACGGCCGGATCGTGGAGCGGGGCCGGCACGCCGAGCTCCTCGCCGTGAGCGGGCGCTACGCGGAGCTCTACGAGACGCAGTTCGCGGACCAGGAGGTCTGACCGGTGCTCGACGACGCCGTGGCGCGCCTCGGCGTGGACGCCCCGGGGGCGCTGGCGGTGGTGGCCTCGGCCGTGGGGATCTACCTGGCGTTCCTGCTCATGGTGCGGGTCCTCGGGCAGCGCGTGCTGTCCCGGCTGTCGACCTTCGACGCGGTCGTGGTGGTCATGCTCGGTGCCGTGGCCGGGCGCGCGGTCCTGGGGGACACGCCCACGCTCGCCGCCGGCGTGCTGGGGCTCGGCACGTTGTTCGCGCTCGAGGCGGGCTTCGGCCGGCTCCGCGCGGGGATCCGCGTGTCGGCGCTGATGAACAACCGGGCGGTGCTGCTGATGGCCGGCGAACGGGTGCTGGAGGCCAACCTCCGCCGGGTCCACGTGGTGGAGTCCGAGCTCTTCGGCGCGCTGCGGGGCGCCGGGGTGCGCAGCCCCGACGAGGTCGCGTGCGTGGTCTTCGAGGCCGCCGGCACGATCAGCGTCCTCCGGCGCGGCACGCCGGTCGACCCCCGGCTGCTCGAGGGCGTCCGGGACGCCCACCTGGTCCCGGCGGACCTCCTGCGGGAGCCGGGCCGGGGCTGAGGACCGCCCGCGTCCCGTCCGGTGTGCCTCCTCGCCGCGGGCCGGGGCGGCGCACGGCGTCACGGGGCGGCCGGACCGAGCTCGGTCACCACCTCGCCGGTTGCGGTCGAGTCGTCGCGCAGCATCCAGCCCATGCGCTTGTGGGTCCGCACCCCCACGTCGGACTCGACAACCTGGACCCCCGGCGCGGCGGCCTGCAGCTCCGCCTCCACGTCGAAGATGTCCCCGGGGGTGCGCAGCCAGAGCAGGAAGGTGAGGTTGGTGTCGCCCGTGGTCGAGGCGCACAGGCGCAGCGTCCGGTGGGAGCGCAGGCAGCGCACGGCCGCCTCGAGCTGCGCCGGCGGCACCCGGACGTACCACTGGCAGGACACCGGATAGCCGGAGTGCTGCTGGGCCAGTTCGCAGCGGAGGGCCACCAGGCCGGTCTCGAGCGCCTGGCGCAGGTGCCGGGCCGCCGTCGTCGGGTGGGTCCCGGTCGCGGCGGCGATCTGCGCGGCGGTGGCCCGCCCGTCGGCCTGGAGCACGGCCGTCATCTCCTCGAGGTGGGCGGGGGTGGCGCCGTGCGGGCGGTGCGCCTCCGACCGCAGGGCGCTCACGCGGCGCTGCTGCTCCGGGGACAGCACGTCCAGGCGCCAGTTGCTGCCGATGGCGTGGAGCCGGGTGGCCACCGTGAGCTGGGCCCGCAGGATCGCCGGATCGGCGCGCACCAGCGGCAGCACGTCCCGGGTCATCTGCTCCCAGCTGCGGGTGAGGACGGTGAGCCGGACGTCCCAGGCGCGCGCGGACTCCTCCACGGTGCCGATCTCCGGGACGGCGCACAGCCGCTCCAGCACCTCCGCCCGGCGGCCCGGGCGGCACTCGAGGCCGATGAAGGTGGCGCAGCCCTGCGTGCCGGAGGTGCCCAGGTGGGCGGTGACCCAGCTGCGGCCGTCGGCCCGGAGCCGGTCCCAGCGGGCGGCCAGCGTGGTGGGGTGGCGGCCGAGCGCGGCCCCCAGCTGGGTCCAGGACGCCCGCGGCGCGATCTGCAGGGCGTGCACGAGCTCGAGGTCCTCCGGGGGCAGTTCCATGCTCGTTCCTTCGGTCAAGAGTGCATTCGGTGCAGTTTATCGAAGATGTCCGGCAACAGTGATCGGCGTCACGTCACGCTCGGAGCAGAGACCGCCGGCGACGGACTCCTCGTGGCCCCGCCTCTCCTTCCCCGCCGATCCGACCACCTCCGGGAGTTCCCATGAACCTGCGCACCGCTGTCGACGGCGCCTCCACCGACATCCTGTCCGTGGCCAACCTGCCCGTGCTGTGGATCTGCGCCCTCGGCGTCTTTGCCGTCATCGTCGTGCAGACCGTCATCTACGTCCGGGCCGCCCGGGTGGCGGCTCCCGCCGCCGGGGTGAGCCCGGCGGAGCTGAGGACCTCGTTCCGCGCCGGGGCGGTCTCGGCGATCGGGCCGTCCCTGGCCGTGGCCCTGGTGGCCGTCGCGCTGCTGACCGTCTTCGGCGCTCCCGCCGTGCTGGTGCGGATCGGGCTGATCGGGTCGGTGTCCTTCGAGACCGGTGCGGCCAGCATCGCCGCGGGCACCATGGGGGCCGACCTGGGCGGCCCGACCTACACGCAGGGCGTGTTCGCCGTGGCGTTCATGGCGATGAGCCTGGGCGGGGCGATGTGGATGCTCGCCACGCTGATCCTCACGCCCTTGCTGAAAAAGGGCGATGTCAGCCTGCGCAAGGTCAACCCCGCCGTGATGACCGTGGTCCCCGGGGCGGCCCTGCTGGGGGCGTTCTTCGCCCTCGGGCTCGGGGAGCTGCCGAAGTCGGGCAACCACGTGGTGGCCTTCCTCGCCTCCGCGGCCGTGATGGCGGTGTGCCTGGGCATCGCCAAGGCGCTCCGGGCGCAGTGGATGCGCGAGTGGGCGCTGGGCATCGCCATCCTGACCGCGCTGGTCGTCACCTACGCCACCGTCGGCGCCGGTGTCTTCCCGGCCGCCTGAGACCGACCGTCCGAGACCGACCGCCTGAGCCCGTGCCCGAGACCGTGCGTCAGACCCACCGAAGGACTTCTGCCATGACCACCGTGAACCCCGCTGCCGTCCCCGCCCTGGAGCAGTTCGACGCGACCACCGCCCGCTGGGGCCGGCTGACGATGATCGCCGGGCTGCTCTTCGCCCTGGCCGGCCCCGCCTACCTCGTGCTCTTCTCCGGCCTGGACGTGGACCAGGCCCGGATCTGGACCGCCCTGCTGGCCATCGCCGGCACCTTCGGGGTGCTCTGGATCGTGGAGCCGCTGACCTACTACCCGATCCTGGGCCAGGCCTCGATGTACCAGGCCTTCATGATCGGCAACATCTCCAACAAGCTGCTGCCCTCGGCGCTGATCGCCCAGTCCGCCATCGGCGCGAAGCCCGGCACCCGCCGCGGGGAGCTGGCGGCGGTGATGGCGATCAGCGGAGCGGCCATGGTGCACCTGGTCTCGCTGCTCGTCCTGGTCGGTCTCCTGGGCTCCTGGCTGGTGAGCGTCGTGCCCGCCGACGTCGTCGCCGTGGTCCAGACCTACATCCTGCCCTCGGTGCTGGGCGCGGTGCTCGTGCAGGCCGTCGTCTCGACCCGCAACCTGCGGATGACGGTGATCGCCGGCGTCGTCGCCGCGGCCGTCGTGTTCCTGCTGGTGCCGACCGTGCCCACCCTGGCGTTCTTCGGCACCGCCATCGCGGTGATCGCCACCGCTGTGCTGGCATGGTTCCTGCGCGACAGGTCGGCCGAGGCCGATCCCGTCGCGCCCCAGCCGGAGGCCTCCACCGACGACCTCCGCATCGGCTAGCACCCTTCTCCCGAAAGGACCCCGCACCATGAGCACCACCACGGACCTCCAGCTGACCGACGACCTGCGCCGGCGGATGCACCGGCTGTACCGCGAGCTGCACGCCCACCCGGAGCTGTCCATGCAGGAGCACGCCACCGCGGCCCTGCTCGAGCAGCGGCTCACCGCCCTGGGCATCGAGAACTTCCGCTGCGGCGGCACCGGGGTGGTCGGGGTGCTACGCAACGGGGACGGGCCCACGGTGGCCTTCCGCGCCGACACCGACGGCCTGCCCCTGGCCGAGGACACCGGTCTGGACTACGCCAGCACCGCCACCGGGCGGCTGGAGGACGGCACCGAGGTCCCCGTGATGCACGGGTGCGGCCACGACACGCACATGGCCGCCCTGCTGACGGCCGCCGAGCTGCTGGCCGGCGCGCGGGAGGCCTGGGCCGGGACCGTGGTGCTCGTGTTCCAGCCCGGGGAGGAGACCGCCGCCGGCGCCCGGGCGATGCTCGAGGACGGGCTGTGGGAGCGGGCGCCGCTGCCGGAGGTCGTCCTCGGCCAGCACGTGATGCCCTCCCGGGCCGGCACGGTCAGCTGGGCCGCGGGCGACGTCATGGCGATGGCCGACTCCTGGCGGGTCACCGTCCACGGCAAGGGGGCCCACGCCTCCCAGCCCCAGGACGCCACCGACCCGATCGTGCTCGGGGCGCACATGATCACCCGGATCCAGACCATCGTCTCCCGTGAGATCGACGCACGCCGGGCCGCGGTGGTCACCGTGGCGACCTTCCACGGCGGGCTCAAGGAGAACATCATCCCGGCGTCGGCCGAGTTCACGCTCAACGTGCGCACCTTCGACCCCGTCGTCCGCGACCACGTCCTGGGCGCGCTGCGGCGCATCATCGCCGCGGAGGCGGCGGCCTCAGGGGCCCCGGAGCCCACCATCGAGGAGCTCTCCACCTTCCCCCGCAACTACAACGACCCCGAGGCCACCGCTGCTCTCGTCGAGCGCTTCCGCGAGGTGCTCGGTGAGGACAGCGTGGTGGAGGTCGAACCGATGATGGGCTCGGAGGACTTCGGGGCCCTCGGCGCGGCGATCGGGGTGCCCTCGGTGTTCTGGATGTTCGGCGGTCACGACGGCGCCGTCCTCGAGGGGGAGGGGCCCGTGCCGGTGAACCACTCGCCGTTCTTCGCCCCGGCGATCGAGCCGACGCTCTCCACCGGGGTGCGGACCGCCCTCACCGCGATCCTCTCCCGCGTGGGCGGCTGACCCCTCCCGGGTCATGCCGGGATCAGGGGATGATGTGCTCGGCCCGGTAGCGGTCGAAGAGACTGGTGAAGCAGTCCTGGGTGCGGCGGTAGCCGGTGAACCCGGCCAGCCGGCTCTTGCTCATGTCGGCGACCACTTCGATGGGCCGGCCGAGGTCGGCGTCGGTGTGCCACCAGGAGGCCACGCGGGCGAGGTCGGGTTCCACGAGCCCGTGCTCGGCGACGATCCGGGCCCAGACGTCCTCGGCGCCGCGCATCTGCTCCTGAAGCGGCCGCGGTGCGTCCTGGTAGCCCTCCCACTCGAGTCCGAACCAGGCGGCCAGCGCCGGCCACATCCGGCGCCAGCGGAAGACGTCGCCGTTGACCACGTTGTAGGCCTCGTTGCCGGCGGCCTCCTCGGTGGCGGCCCAGACCATGTGCTCGGCCAGCAGGGACCCGTCGGTCATGTCGGTGAGGCTGTTCCACTGGACCTCGGAGCCGGGGAACACGAACGGGCGGCCCGTCTCCCGGCAGATCGCCGCCTGCGCGGCCAGGGTCAGCCCCATGTTCATGGCGTTGCCCACCGCGTGGCCGATGACCGTGTGCGCCCGGTGCACGGACCAGCGGAAGCCCTGGCGGCCGGCGGCTGCCCACAGCTCGTCCTCCTGGGCGTAGTAGAAGTTCTCCACCGGCAGACGGGGTTCTTCCTCGAGGAAGGGGGTGTCGGGCATGTCCCCCTTGCCGTAGGCCTCGAAGGGGCCCAGGTAGTGCTTGAGCCCGGTCATCAACGCCACGTGCTCCACCGGGGCGTGGGCCAGGGCGGCCAGGAGGTTGCGGACCATCCCGGCGTTGACCTCGATGTTCTCCTTCTCGGTGTCCTGGCGGGACCAGGCGGTGAAGAACACGTGCGTGGGCCGCTCCCCGGCCAGGGCCGCGGCCAGGCTCTCGGGGGAGCGGAGGTCGGCGCCGAGGTGCCGGGCCGAGCTGCCGGGGACGGGGTTGCGGGAGAGGGCGAGCACGTCCCAGTCCTCGGTGCGGGTCAGCTGCTCGACGATCGCCGAACCGGCGATGCCGCTGGCCCCCACCACCAGGGCGGTGGGGCGCTGCGGGGAACGGGTGTCCTGGGCGGGGGCTGTCACGGTGCGGTCTCGTCTCCTCGGTGGGTGCCAACGCTGTTCGCCGGTCCGCACGGACAGGACCGTCCGGGCCGACGGGCTCAGCGTCTCACGGTCAGCACTCCACGACGTTCACGGCGAGTCCGCCCAGGGCGGTCTCCTTGTACTTGTGGCTCATGTCCTTGCCGGTCTCGCGCATGGTCACGATGACCTCGTCGAGGCTGACCCGGTGGGTGCCGTCGCCCCACATCGCCATCTTGGCGGCGTTGATCGCCTTGGCCGCGGCAATCGCGTTGCGCTCGATGCAGGGGATCTGCACCAGTCCGCCGATGGGGTCGCAGGTCAGCCCGAGGTTGTGCTCCATGGCGATCTCCGCGGCGTTCTCCACCTGGGCCGGGGTCCCGTCCAGGACCTCGGCGAGGCCGGCGGCGGCCATCGAGGACGCGGAGCCGACCTCGCCCTGGCACCCCACCTCGGCCCCGGAGATCGAGGCCTGCTCCTTGTAGAGCACCCCGACCGCCCCGGCCGTGAGCAGGAAGCGGACCACGATGTCCCGCCGGGCGGCCGCGAGCGCCTCGGGGCCCTCCGCGGCGGCGGCGCGGGCGGCGGGGGAGTAGTGGGTGGCGTAGAACAGCACCGCCGGGATGATGCCGGCCGCCCCGTTGGTGGGGGCGGTGACCACGCGTCCGCCGGAGGCGTTCTCCTCGTTGACCGCCAGGGCCACGAGGTTCACCCACTCCGGCCAGAAGCCCGGGTCCCGGTCCGGGTCCTCGGTGCGCAGGCGCCGGTGCCACTCGGGGGCGCGGCGGGCCACGTTCAGCCCGCCCGGCAGCGGGCCGGTGCGCCGGAGGCTGGAGTCCTTGCACTCCTCCATCACGGTCCAGATGTGCAGCAGCTGCTCCCGGATCTCGTCCTCGTCGCGCCAGGTCCGCTCGTTGGCCAGCATCACCCCGCTGATCGGCAGGCCGGTGCGCTCGCAGTGGGCCAGCAGCTGTGCGGCGGTGCGGAAGGGGTGGGGCACCTGGGCGCTGGCGGCGTCCAGCTCGGCCGCGGCGGCGTCCTCCTGGCCCTCGCGGACGATGAACCCGCCGCCCACGGAGAACCAGGTCTCGTCGGCCAGCACGGCCCCGGAGGCGTCCAGGGCCTGGAAGCGCATGCCGTTGGTGTGCCGCTCCAGGACGGTCAGCGGGTGCTGCACCATGTCCTCGACCCGGTACGGGAGGTCCTTGCGCTGCCCGAGGGCCGCGCACAGCCGCAGCGTCCCGGTCTCGGCGAGGTCGGCGAGCCGCTCGTCCACCTCGGCGGGCAGCACGGTCTCGGGGTCGTAGCCCTCCAGACCGAGCAGGATCGCGGTGAAGGTGCCGTGGCCCCGGCCGGTCGCGGCCAGCGACCCGTAGACGTCCACGCGCAGGTCCGCGGTGCGCTCCAGCAGCCCGCCCCCGGTCAGGGTCTCGGCGAAGCACCGTGCGGCGCGCATGGGGCCGACGGTGTGGGAGCTCGAGGGGCCGATGCCCACGGTGAACAGTTCGAAGACGCTGATGGCCATGACGGTGATGCTCCAAAGGAGGTGGTGCCCCGGTGCGGGGCGGTGGTGGGTGGAACGGTCGTGGTGCGGGCCGGGACCCGGCCCGCACCACGGTCCTCGACGGTACCCGGGCGCGGCCGGTGCTCAGCCCTCGCCCAGGGTCCCGACGTCCTGCTGCGCTCGTGGGGGCGTGCTCAGGCCTGGTCCTCCTGGGCCTGCGCGTACTGCTCGGCGGTGAGCAGCCCGCCCTCGTCGGTGACCTCGACGGTGAACAGCCAGCCGTCCCCGTACGGGTCGGAGTTCACCAGCCCGGGCTCGTCGACGACGGCCGCGTTGACCTCCATCACCGTGCCGGAGACCGGGGCGAAGAGCTCGGAGACGGACTTGGTGGACTCCACCTCGCCGCAGACCTCGCCGGCGGTGACGGTGGAGCCGGCCTCGGGCAGGTCGAGATAGACGACGTCGCCGAGGGCGTCGACGGCGACCGCGGACAGGCCGACCTTCACGGGGGAGGACTCGTCCACCCACTCGTGCTCGGCGGAGTAGCGCAGGTGGGACGGGATGTTGGTCATGATCGAGAACCTTTCAGCAGGAGGGGACGACGACGGGTGGTGGAACGGGCTGCCGGAGCCGGCCGGGTCACTGCCCGCGCTGGTAGAACGGCAGGGACACGACCTCGAAGGGCACCGGCTTGCCGCGCAGGTCGACCTGCACCTCGGTGCCGGGCTCGGCGTGCGCGTTGTCGACGTAGGCCATGGCGATGGGGTAGCCCAGGGTCGGGCTGAGCGCCCCCGAGGTGACCTCGCCGACGACCTCGCCGTCCACGCTGATCGGGTAGTGGCCGCGGGCCGCGCGCCGGCCCTCGCCCCGCAGGCCGACCAGCTTGCGGTCCGTTCCGGCGCCCTTGCGGGCCTCCAGGGCCGTGCGGCCCACGAAGTCCTCCTCCTTCTTGAAGGAGACGACCGGCCCGAGACCGGCCTCGTAGGGCGTGAGGTCCAGGGTGAGCTCCTGGCCGTAGAGCGGCATCCCGGCCTCCAGGCGCAGGGAGTCGCGGCAGGCGAGGCCGCAGGGAACGAGCCCGTGGCCCTGCCCGGCCTCCAGGAGCTTCCGCCACAGGGACACCGCCTGGGCGTCGGGCACGTAGAGCTCGAACCCGTCCTCCCCGGTGTAGCCGGTGCGGGCGAGCAGCACGTCGGTCCCGGCGACGGTGACCGGCGCGGCCGAGTAGTACTTCAGCTCGGCGACCAGCTCCTGCTGCTCGGCGGGGACGAGCTCCTGCAGGATCGCCTGCGCGGCGGGGCCCTGGACGGCGACCAGGGAGGTGTCGGCGGACTCGTCGGCCACGGTGACGTCGAAGCCGGCGGCCCGCTCCTGGAGGGCGGCGAGCACGGTCGGCGCGTTGCCGGCGTTGGGCACCACCAGGTACTCCTGCTCGGCCAGCCGGTAGCTGATCAGGTCGTCGATGATCCCGCCCTCGGGGGTGCAGATGAGGGAGTACTTGGCCCGGCCCACGGCGATGGCGGCGAGGTTGCCCACCAGGGCCGTGTTCAGGAAGGCCGCCGCGTCCGGGCCGGTCACCCGGATCTCCCCCATGTGGGAGAGGTCGAACAGACCGGCGGCGGTGCGCACGGCGCGGTGCTCGGCCAGCTCGGAGCCGTACTTCAGGGGCATGTCCCAGCCGCCGAAGTCGGTGAAGGACGCCCCCAGCGCGGCGTGCTCGTCGTGCAGGGCGGTGTGGCGGGAGGTGGTGCTGACGCTCATGTCGTGCCTTTCGTGGCGGTGCGGTGCCGGATCAGTTCTCGAAGGCCTCGGGAGCCGGGCAGGAGCAGATCAGGTTGCGGTCCCCGGCGGCGCCGTCGATGCGGCCCACCGGCGGGAAGTACTTGTCCTGACGCAGCTCCGGGACGGGGAAGGCGCCCTGCTCGCGGGGGTAGCGGCGGTCCCAGTCGCTCGCGGCCACGACCTCGGCGGTGTGCGGGGCGTGGCGCAGGGGGCTGTCCTCGGCGCTGAGCTCACCGCGGGCGACCTGCTCGATCTCCTCGCGGATGGTGGTCATCGCGGTGATGAACCGGTCGATCTCGGCGAGGTCCTCGGACTCGGTCGGCTCGACCATCAGCGTCCCGGCCACCGGGAAGGAGAGGGTCGGGGCGTGGAACCCGAAGTCGATCAGCCGCTTGGCCACGTCCTCGGCGGTCACCTTGGTGCGGGCCGTGAGCGGTCGCAGGTCCAGGATGCACTCGTGGGCGACCAGCCCGTTGTTGCCGGTGTAGAGCACCGGGTAGTGCTCGTCGAGCGCGGTGGCGACGTAGTTCGCCGTCAGGAGCGCGGTCTGCGTGGCCCGGGTGAGGCCGTCGCCTCCCATCATCGCGATGTAGGCCCAGGAGATCGGCAGCACGCCGGCCGAGCCGAACATCGTGGCGGAGATCGGCGCGCCGGACTCCCCGTCCGCCTCGGCGCGGGTGGCGTCGCCGGGCAGGAACGGGGCCAGGTGCGCGGCCACCGCCACGGGGCCCACGCCGGGCCCGCCGCCGCCGTGCGGGATGCAGAAGGTCTTGTGCAGGTTCAGGTGGGAGACGTCCCCGCCGAACTTCCCCGGCTGGGCCAGTCCGACCAGGGCGTTGAGGTTGGCCCCGTCGAGGTACACCTGCCCGCCGGCGGCGTGGACGGCGTCGCAGACCAGGCGCACGTCGGCGTCGTAGACGCCGTGGGTGGAGGGGTACGTGATCATGATGGCGGCCAGCTGGTCGCGGTGGGCCTCGATCTTCGCGTCGAGGTCGGCGTGGTCGATCGTGCCGTCGGTGGCCGTCTTCACCACGACGACCTTCATGCCGGCCAGGACCGCGGAGGCGGCGTTGGTGCCGTGGGCCGAGGCGGGGATGAGGCACACGGTGCGCTGCTCCTCGCCGCGGGACCGGTGGTAGCCGCGGATGGCCAGCAGGCCCGCCAGCTCGCCCTGGGAACCGGCGTTGGGCTGGAGGGACACGGCCGCGTAGCCGGTGATCTCCTCCAGGCGGCCCTCCAGGTCGGCGATCAGCTCGCGCCAGCCGGTGGTCTGGTGGGCCGGGGCCAGCGGGTGGATCGAGGCGAACTCGGGCCAGCTCATGGCCGCCATCTCGGCGGTGGCGTTGAGCTTCATGGTGCAGGAGCCCAGCGGGATCATCGTCCGGTCCAGGGCCAGGTCCCGGTTCTCCAGGCGCCGCAGGTAGCGCAGCATCTGCGTCTCGGAGCGGTGGGTGGAGAACACCGGGTGGGTGAGGAACTCCGAGGTGCGCCGCAGCCCGGCGTCCAGCTCCGGGCCGCGCGGCCCGGCGGCGACCGCCGCGGCGGCGTCGGCCACGCCGAAGGCCTCGGCGACGAGCACGAGGTGCTGCTCCGTGGTCGCCTCGTCGCAGGAGATCCCCACGTGGTCGGCGTCGACGAGCCGCAGGTTCACGCCGCGGCCCTCGGCCGCGCGGACCACCTGCTCCGCCCGGCCGGGGACCCGCACGGTGAGGGTGTCGAAGAACTGCTCCGCGACGAGCTCGTGGCCGGCGCCCTGCAGCACGGTGGCCAGGGTGCGGGCGCGGTCGTGCACGCGCCGGGCGATGGCCTTCAGCCCCTCCGGGCCGTGGTAGACGGCGTACATGCCGGCCACGACGGCCAGCAGCGCCTGGGCGGTGCAGATGTTGGAGGTGGCCTTCTCCCGGCGGATGTGCTGCTCGCGCGTCTGCAGCGCCAGGCGGTAGGCGGCCCGTCCCGTGGCGTCCTTGGAGACGCCCACCAGGCGGCCGGGCAGGTTCCGCTCCAGGCCGGAGCGCACCGCCATGTAGGCGGCGTGCGGGCCGCCGAAGAACAGGGGGACCCCGAAGCGCTGGGAGGAGCCCACCGCGATGTCCGCGCCCTGCTCGCCGGGCGGGGTGATCAGCGTCAGGGCCAGCAGGTCGGCCGCGACCGTGACCATCGCCCCGCGCTCCTTGGCCTCGGCGATCA
This sequence comes from Kocuria sp. GQ42, assembly GCF_059758435.1. NCBI lineage: Bacteria > Bacillati > Actinomycetota > Actinomycetes > Micrococcales > Micrococcaceae > Kocuria > Kocuria sp. GQ42. Next base: position 271,999 of record NZ_JCAXEN010000003.1, read on the forward strand.
CCGCGGCCTGGTCGACGACCCGCCCGGAGACCCCGGGCTGCTGCAGGACCACGCCGGTGATCTCGCCCTCGGGCAGGCCCGCCGTCAGATCGGCGACCTGCACGGCGAAGCCCAGCGCCTCGGCGCGGGCCAGCACCACGGCCAGGGTCTGCGGCAGGGTGTCGGCGTCGACCACGATCGCGCCGTTGCCGCGGGCCTTGTTGGCCCGGCGCATCAGAAGCACGGCCTCGACCACCGCCGTGGCCTCGTCCAGAAGCGAGGCGTTCGCCACCGGCAGCCCCGTGAGGTCGGAGACCATGGTCTGGAAGTTCAGCAGCGCCTCGAGGCGGCCCTGGGAGATCTCGGGCTGGTAGGGGGTGTAGGCGGTGTACCAGCCCGGGGACTCCAGCACGTTGCGCAGGATCACCGGGGGCGTGTGGGTGTCGTAGTAGCCCTGCCCGATCATCTGCACGGCCGTGGTGTTGCGGTCCGCGAAGGCGCGCAGCTGCTCGAGCACCTCCTGCTCGCTGAGCGCCGCGGGCAGGTCCAGAGGGGTGCTCTGCCGGATGTCGGCGGGCACGGCGGCGTCCGCCAGGTCGTCGAGGCTGGTGCGGCCCACGCGGGCGAGCATGGTCCGGACGGCGTCGGAGCCGGCGCCGATGTGCCGGTCGGCGAAGACGGTGGTCGGGGACGTGGTGGCGAGCTGGATCGTCATGAGGAACTCCCGGGTGCTGCACGCCAGGGCGGCGTGGATCGGTTCGAGTTCCTCCCCGCTCTGTCTGGGACCTGAGAGATTCCGCGGCCGTGGGGCCGCTTGCACCGTCGGTGAGTCCGGCGACGCGCGCCGGGCTGCTTTCCAGAGTTGCCGATCCGTGGTGGTACGGGGGCCTGAGAGTTTCCTGGGGAGGAATTGCTCCTACGGCGCCCGCCGGTCCGAGTGCACCGGCGGGACTCTCCCACCACAGCTCATGGGCGTCTTCTGCTCCCAGGATAGCCGGAGCCGGAAAGAGGTGTCCACCGTCACGCGGGGCACCCCGGCCGTGCCGGGGGAGCCGCCCGGCGGCTCAGCTCTTGAGGGACCAGAAGCGGCGGTCGCGGTCCCACTGCACCGTGCCGCCGTGGGCCTTGCGGAACTCCGCGAGGACCTCCTTGCTGATCCCGGTGTGCCCGTTCTCCAGGGTCCGGACCCACTCGGGGCCGAAGGTCCCGGGGATGTCCTGGACGGCCTCGTCCTGGGACAGCCGTCCCTCGGTCCTGATGCGGTCGATCATCCAGGTGGCGATGTCCTGTGCGCTCGTCATGATCCGAGCCTACGCGGCTCCGCGCCCGTCGCCGGCACGGGGCCGGACCTCAGGCCAGCCGCACCACGGTGCGGGCGTCCGCGTCCCAGCGGCGCAGCGCCACGGCGCGCAGCGGCTCGGGGTGCGGGGCCAGGACGTCGAGCGCGGCGGCCACCTGCTCCGGGCGCATCCGGCGCGCCAGGGTGATGTGCGGCGTCCAGGCCCCGGGGAAGGAGGTGCGCGCCTGCCCGGGGACCGAGCCCACGGCGTCGCAGACCCGCCGGTGCAGCTCGAGCAGCTCGGGGGTGGTCACGACCTGGCGGACCACCACGTAGCCGCCCCGGCCCGGACCGAACAGCAGCACGCCCGCGCTGGTCAGCGGCAGGTCCACGAACCCGGCGGCCGCGGCGACCCGCTCGTCGACCCCCGGCACGGTCTCCGGGGCCAGGGACGGGGCGGCCACCAGGGTGATGTGGGGACGGTTGGACTCGGAGCGGTGCCGGCCGGAGCTGGGCAGTCCCGCCTCGGCCAGCCGGTCCCAGTCCGCGCGCACGGCCGCCTCGGCGTCCTCGCCGAGCAGCAGCTCCAGGCTGTGCACCGTCCACCTCCTCGCGCGTCGGCCGGCGGTCCCGCGGGATCCGCCTCCGGTGGACGCGAGTCTAGCGGGGTGTCCGCCGTGCTTGCCTATACTGGCCGGACGGCAACGGGAGGATCTCCATGACCGACATCGCGATCCGTTTCGAGGGCGCCGGCAAGACGTACCCGGACGGGACCACGGCCGTCGAGGCCCTCGACCTCGAGATCCCCCGCGGATCCCTCACCGTGTTCGTGGGACCCTCCGGCTGCGGCAAGACCACCTCCCTGCGGATGATCAACCGCATGGTGGAGCCCACCTCCGGCACCGTCACGGTCGAGGGCCGCGACGTCACGTCCGTGCCCGCCCACGAGCTGCGCCGCTCCATGGGCTACGTCATGCAGCAGTCGGGCCTCCTGCCGCACCGGACCGTGGTGGACAACATCGCGACCGTCCCGCGGCTCAACGGCGTGCCGAGGAAGCAGGCGCGGGAGCGGGCCCGCGAGCTGCTGAGCACCGTGGGGCTCGCCGAGGCCCTGGGCTCCCGCTACCCCTCCCAGCTCTCGGGCGGCCAGCAGCAGCGCGTGGGCGTGGCCCGGGCGCTCGCCGCCGACCCGCCGGTCCTGCTCATGGACGAGCCGTTCTCCGCCGTGGACCCCGTGGTGCGCCAGGACCTGCAGCGCGAGCTGCTGGACCTCCAGCGCCGGCTGCACCGCACCATCGTGTTCGTCACCCACGACATCGACGAGGCGATCCTGCTCGGCAACCGGGTGGCCGTCTTCGCCACCGGCGGGCGGCTGGCGCAGTACGCCACCCCGGAGGAGCTGCTGCGCGCGCCCGCCGACGACTTCGTGGCGGACTTCGTGGGCCGGGACCGCGGCTTCCGCTCCCTGACCTTCGACTCGGCCCACGACATCCCCGTGCACCCGGTGGCCACCGTGCGCCCGGACGGCACCCAGGGCGTGGCCGGCACCGGGGACGGGCCCGTCCCCGACGGGTGGACGCTGCGGGTCGACGACGACGGCGCCCCCCGCGGCTGGGTGCGGCCCGGCGCGGAGGACGACCCCGTGGTCGGCGGCACCCTGCACCGGCCCGGCAGCTCCCTGCGCAGCGCCCTGGACGCGGCCCTGTCCTCGCCGTCGGGCCTCGCCGTGGTCGTCGACGACCACGGCCGGGCGGTCGGGATCATGCAGCCGGGGGAGATCATCGCGGCCATCGAGGACGCGCGGCTCGGCGGGCGGACGCCCCGATGAACTGGACGAGCCGGAACTGGCCCTACGTCCTGGAGCTCACGGGCACGCACCTCGTCCAGTCGGTGCTGCCCCTGCTGCTCGGCGCCCTCGTCGCCGTCCCGGTGGCCCGGCTCGCCGCCCGCAACCGCACACTGCGCCCGGTGCTCGTCACGGGCTCCTCCCTGCTCTACACCATCCCCTCCCTGACCCTGTTCGTGGTGCTGCCCCTGCTCCTCGGCACGCAGATCACCTCGGTGGTGAACGTGGTCGTGGCGCTGACCGTCTACGTCGTGGCCATCCTGGTGCGCTCCTCCGTGGACGCCTTCGAGTCCGTGGACCGCGACATCCTGCAGGCCTCCACCGCGATGGGCTACCGCCCGCTGCGGCGCTTCTTCGCGGTCGAGCTGCCGCTCGCGGTGCCCGTGCTGGTCGCCGGGCTGCGGGTCGCCTCCGTCAGCAACATCTCCATGGTCAGCGTGGGCGCCGTGATCGGCGTGCAGTCCCTCGGCACCCTGTTCACCGACGGGCTGCGCCGGTCCATCCTCGAGGAGATCGCGGTGGGCATCGTCCTGACCGTGGTCCTGGCGGTGCTCATGGACCTCGTGCTCCGGGGGGCCGGCCGCGCCCTGACGCGCTGGCAGCGGGCGGGCGCGGCCCCAGTCCCGCGCGTGCGCAGAGGAGCGGTCGCGTGAGCCTCGCCGGCGGTGCCCTGGAGTGGCTGACCGAGCCCGAGAACTGGTCCGGGGCCGGCGGCATCCCCGCCCGGCTGCTGGAGCACCTGACGTACAGCGGCGTGACGATGGCCGTGGCCCTGGCCGTGGCGGTCCCCCTGGGCCTGTGGGTGGGGCACACGGGGCGCGGCTCCGGCGTCGTCGTCGGCCTGGCCGGGGCGCTGCGCGCCCTGCCCACGCTGGGCCTGCTCACCCTCTTCACCCTGCTGCTCGGGCTCGGACTGGTGCCGCCGATCATCGCGCTCGTCCTGCTCGCGATCCCCCCGATCCTGTCGGGGGCCTACGCCGGGGTCGCGAACGTGTCCCCGGCCCTCAAGGACGCCGGGGCGGCGATGGGGATGACCGGGAGCCAGGTGCTGACCCGCGTGGAGGTCCCCAACGCCCTGCCCGTGATCCTGGGCGGGATCCGCAACGCCGCCCTGCAGGTCGTGGCGACCGTGACCGTGGTCGCCTACATCAACCTCGGCGGCCTCGGCCGCTACCTCATCGACGGCCTCGCGGTGCGCGACTACGACCGGATGCTCGGTTCCGTGGTGCTCGTGGCGGTCCTCGCGCTCGTCGTGGACGCCGTCCTGGCCCTGGCCCAGCGGCTGTCCACCTCCCCGGGGCTGCGCCTCGCCGCTCCCTGACCCACCGCTGCCCCTGACCCCCGTCCTCCCGAGCCCCCATCGTCCTCCGTGCCACCGACCGACAGGAGAACCACCATGACCACCGCTCCCGCGCTCCGCCGCCGCGCCGCCGCACCCGCCCTGGGCGCCGCCCTGCTGCTGGGGCTGACCGCCTGCGGCGGCGGCGACCCCCTCGCCGAGGAGGACGGGTCCGCGACCACGTCCTCGGAGACCGTGACCGTGGGCTCCGCCGACTTCCCGGAGAGCCAGATCGTGGCCGAGCTCTACGCCGGGGCGCTCGAGTCCGCCGGGGTCGAGACGGAGACGTCCCTGGGCATCGGCGCCCGCGAGGCCTACGTGGGGGCCGTGCAGGACGGGTCCGTGGACGTGGTCCCCGACTACTCCGGCAACCTGCTGCTCTTCGCGGACCCCGAGGCCACGGCGAGCTCGGCCGACGAGATCATGGCGGCCCTGCCCGACGCGCTGCCCGAGGGCCTGACCGTGCTCGAGGCCTCCGAGGCGGAGAACAAGGACGCCATGGTGGTTACCTCCGGGACCGCGGAGCAGTACGGGCTCACGAGCATCGCGGACCTGGCGGAGGTGTGCGGGGAGCTGGTGATCGCGGGTCCGCCCGAGTTCGCCGAGCGCGCCTACGGCCTCGACGGCCTGGAGCAGAAGTACGGCTGCGTGCCGGAGTCCTTCGAGCCGATCAACGACGGCGGCGGCCCGCTCACCGTCCAGGCCCTCCTCGACGGGGACGTGGACGTCGCCGACATCTTCACGACCACCCCGGCGATCGCCGACAACGACCTCGTGGTGCTGGAGGACCCGGAGAACAACTTCATCGCCCAGCAGGTCCTGCCGCTGGCCGCGGCGGACCGGCTGCCCCAGGAGGCGGTGGACGCGCTGAACGAGCTCTCCGGCAAGCTCACCACGGAGGCCCTCATCGACCTGAACCGCCAGGTCAGCGGCGAGGACCAGGTCAGCCCGGCCGACGCCGCGCAGGAGTGGCTGTCCGCCAACGGGTACTGAGCCCGCGCACGGCACCGGCACGGGCGCCGCGTCCCGGGGTCCGAGATCCCGGGACGCGGCGCCCGCCCTGCACAGGGTTCTCCACACGCGCGGCGTCGTCTCCCGGGGTCCTCCGGGCCCGCCGAGGCGCTCCTGGAGGGCGCCGGCGGGCCTTGCCCCACGGTGTCCCCAGGACTCGTCCACACCTGTGGACAACTCTGTGCACAGGCATGTGGAGGAAGCCCCGGGTCATCCGCTGAAAAGCTGGGAGCGCATCAGTATGCTGAGGGGCGGACCGCTCCCGCCGGCCGGTGGCAGCTGGTCCTCGACCATCCGAGGGCTCGTCGTCAAGGAGGATCTCGAGTTCGGAGACTGCCCGCCCCGGGGCGGACGACCGAAGGAGCAGTGTGCCGAACACCAGTACGCCCGGTATCCCGGGCCTGTCGCCGGAGAACCAGGCGCGCGTGATCACCGCGTGCGTCCGCCAGCGGGTGCAGGAGGGCCGCCCGGCGGACCTGCCGGGCACGGGGTGGACGGACTTCGACCGCCGGTTCGACGAGCACTTCCCCCGGCTGACGCTGCTCTTCGCCGAGATCTACGGCCACCGCGAGGACTTCCTCGAACAGCTCAGCGAGCTCGGGCTGCAGCTGGCGCGCTCCTGGGCCGAGCGCCCCGACGACCTCAAGGACCTGGACGCCCGGCGCGAGCAGGACCCCGCGTGGTTCGGCGCGCGGCAGATGCTCGGCGGGGTCTGCTACGTGGACCGGTACGCGGGGAACCTGCAGGGCATCCGGGAGCAGATCCCCTACTTCCGGGAACTGGGCCTGACCTACCTCCACCTCATGCCCCTGTTCGAGGCGCCGGAGGGCAACTCGGACGGCGGCTACGCGGTGTCCTCGTACCGCCGCGTGGAGCCGAGTCTGGGGACCATGGAGGAGCTCGCCGAGCTGAGCCGCGAGCTGCGCCGGAACGGGATCAGCCTGGTCCTCGACTTCGTCTTCAACCACACCTCCGACGAGCACGAGTGGGCGCGCCGGGCCGCCGCGGGGGAGCGGGAGTACGAGGACTACTACTGGATCTTCCCGGACCGCACGGTCCCGGAGCAGTTCGAGCGCACCACGCGGGAGATCTTCCCGGACGACCACCCCGGCTCCTTCACGCGGATCGGCGCCGGCGAGGAGGACCCCCGGTGGGTGTGGAGCACCTTCTACTCCTTCCAGTGGGACCTCAACTACACCAATCCCGCCGTCTTCCGGGCGATGGCCGCGGAGCTGCTGTTCCTGGCCGCCCAGGGCGTCGAGGTGCTGCGCATGGACGCCGTCGCGTTCATCTGGAAGCAGCTGGGCACCGCGTGCGAGTCGCTGCCCCAGGCCCACGTGCTGCTGCGCGCGTACAACGCGCTGTGCCGGATCGCCGCGCCGGCCGTGCTGTTCAAGTCCGAGGCGATCGTCCACCCGGACGAGGTCGCCCGGTACATCGAGCCCGGACAGTGCCAGCTGTCCTACAACCCGCTCCAGATGGCCCTGACCTGGGAGGCGATGGCCACCCGCGAGCCGAAGCTGCTCGCCCAGGCCCTCGAGGAGCGCCACGCCCTCCCGCCCGGCACGGCGTGGGTGGACTACGTGCGCGGCCACGACGACATCGGCTGGACGTTCTCGGACGAGGACGCCGCCCGGCTGGGCGTGCAGGGCCACGACCACCGCCGCTTCCTCAACGCCTTCTACACCGGGCGCCACCCCGGCAGCTTCGCGGACGGCGTCCCGTTCCAGGAGAACCCCCGCACGGGGGACTGCCGCGTGTGCGGGACCACGGCGTCACTGCTGGGCCTCGCCGAGGACCCGGCGTCCGCGGTGGACCGGGTCCTGCTCGCGCACTCCGTGGCGATGAGCACCGGCGGCATCCCCCTGCTGTACCTGGGCGACGAGGTCGGCCAGCTCAACGACCCCGCCTGGAACGAGGACCCGGCCCATGCCGGCGACGCCCGGTGGGTGCACCGGCCGCCGCGGCCCGTCCAGGACTACGAGCGCCGCCACGAGCTGTTCTCCGTGCAGGGCCGGATCTTCGGGGGCATCCGCCGGATGGTCGAGCTGCGCCGGAACTCCCCGGAGTTCGACGGCAACACGCTCCTCCCGTTCGACGCGCGCAACCCCCACGTGCTGGGCTACCAGCGCCCCGGCGGCAACACGGTGGTGCTGTGCCTGGCGAACTTCTCCGACTGGTCCCAGTTCGTCACGGGGGAGACCCTCTCGGGGTTCCTGCCCCAGGCCGTCGAGCTGCACGGCAACACCGAGCTCGACCTGCGCCACGGTCTGCTGCTCGACGCCCACGGGTTCCTCTGGATCCGCGTGCTCCCGAAGCGCTGACCCGTGGGTGCGTGGACGGTGCTGGTGCTCTCGGGCGTCCTCGAGGCGGTGTGGGCGTCCGCGCTCGCGGCCTCGGACGGGCTCCGCCGTCCCGTGCCGGCCGTGGTGTTCGCGGTGACGGCCGCCGTGAGCCTGGCCGGCTTGGCCTACGCCATGGCCACTCTCCCCACGGGCACGGCGTACGCCGTCTGGGTGGGCATCGGCGCGGCCCTGACCGTGGCCTGGTCCATGCTGACGGGCCGCGAGTCCGCCACGCCCCTCAGGATCCTGCTGGTGCTCGGCCTCGTCGGCTGCGTGATCGGGCTCAAGGTTGTCGGCTGAGGCCGGAGCGGCGCGGGCCGTGCGGGACCGGCGCGCCCGTGCCTGGGCGCTGCTGGTGCTCAGCGGGATCCTGGAGGCGGTCTGGGCCACCGCCCTGGGCGCGTCCGAGGGCTTCTCGCGGCCGGGCCCCGGTCTGCTCTTCGCCGTGACCCTGGTGCTGAGCATGCTCACCCTGGCACGCGCCGCCCGGGTGGTGCCGATGGGCACCGCCTACGCCGTGTGGACGGGCATCGGCGCCGTGCTCACGGTCGCGTGGGCGGCCGGCACGGGGCAGGAGCAGATCTCGTGGGCGAAGGCCCTCTTCCTGGCGGGGATCGTGGCGTGCGTCGTGGGCCTGCACGCCGCCGACCGGCCGACCCCGGGGAAGGACCGGTGACCCGGGACCGCAGGCCGGGCGCGCACCTCATGCTCGTGCTCACCGCCACGATGGCCGTGGGCCCGCTGCTGACCCACAGCCTCTCGGCGATGAGCCCCCTGGTGATCGCGGACCTGGAGCTCACGGAGGCGCAGTTCGGGCTGCTCGCCACCACCACCTTCTTCGTCGCGGCCGTCACCGCGGTGCGCACGGGCCGCTGGGCGGACCGGCTGGCCGCCCGCACCCTGCTGGTCGTGATGTTCGGCGGGGCCGCGCTCGCGATGCTCCTGACCGCCGCCGCGCCGGGCTACGCGGTCCTGCTCGCAGCCATGGTGCTCTCGGGGCTCGGGCAGGTCATGGCGAACCCCGCGACCAACCGGCTCATCCGCCTGCACGTGCCCGCCGGGCGGCGCGCGAGCTGGCTCGGGATCAAGCAGGCCGGCGTGCAGGCCTCGCAGCTCGTGGCGGGCCTGACCTTCCCCGCGCTCGGCCTGCTGCTCGGCTGGCGCACCGCGGTCCTGGTGGCCGTGGGCGCGGTGCTGCTCCTGCTCGTGCACGGCTGGTGGACGGTCCCGGACAACCACCCCGGCACCCAGGCGGCACGCCCGTCCCGGACGACGTCCCCGTCCGGGACGACGACGCCGTTCCGGTCCCGGACGGCGGGCGCCGCCGCACGGCCGCCGATGCCCGGTGCCGTCAGGGCGTACGCCGCGGCCGCGGCACTGACCGGGCTGGGGGCGCAGGCCGCCAACGTCTACCTGCCGCTCTACGCCCACCGGGAGCTGGGCCTCGACGTCGTCGCAGCCGGGGCCACCGTGTCCGTCTCCGCGCTCGTGGGCATCGCCTCCCGGGTGCTGTGGGCGCGCGTGATGGACCGGCCGGGCGCGGACGGCTTCGTGCTGCTGGCCGGCATGGCCCTGGGGGCGGCCGCGAGCGCCGTGCTGCTGGTCCTGGCGCCCCTGCACCCCGGCCTCGCGTGGGCGGTGTGGCCGGCGGCCGTCCTGCACGGGGGCGCGGCACTCGCGGTGAGCGTGGTGGTGATGTCCGCGGCGATGCGCGCCGTGCCCGCCGACCGGGTGGGGGCGTCCACCGGGGTGGTGACCATGGGCCTGTACGCGGGGTTCTGCGCCGGTCCGCTCGTCCTCGGCGGACTGCTCCAGCTCACGGGGTCCTTCGCGGTGGGCTGGGGCGTGGTGCTCGTCTGCTACCTGGCCTGCGCGGCGCTCGCCGTCCTCGTGCGCTCCCGTGCACACCGCTAGGACGCCGCCGTCCGGAGTGCTCCCGGCCGCTGCTGCCCCCCGTTCGGCGGGGCCCCCGGCCGTCCGCCGACCGGTGCTGTCCCCCGTTCAGGGGGACCGGCCGGCCTCTGTGCGACGCTCCGTGACGTCCTGGCACGCTCTTCTCAACAGCTTCTCCACAGGCGTTGTCCACAGCGTGGATAACTTCCACCGGTGGAATTACGGGACTCCCCGCCCCGCCGACCCCGCGCTGACCTGCAACGGCGCCGCCGGCCGGGGATCGGGTGCGCCGGTGCTCGCTCTGTGCACGCGTTCCTCCACACCTGTGGACAACTTTCTCCACCCCCTGTGCACCCGGACGGGCGGGCGCCGCGGCGGCCGATCACTAGAGTAGTTGTGTGCACATGCGAATTGCTCCCGTCCGTGCGCTGCGCGTGCCTGCCCGGGGCGCGGATCCGACCGGGGAGCGGAGGACACGATGCTGAAGGGCGCCACGACGTTCCGGCTGGTGGACACGGCCGTGGTCGCGGCCGATCCGGCCCTGGTGGAGCGCTTCCTGCTCGACCCCGGCTGCCTGCGCCGCTGGAACCCCATCCCTGAGCGGAACTACCTGGTCAGCACGGCCGTGCTGCAGCTCGGCACGTCGATCGAGTCCACGGTCCGCGTGGGCCCCCTCCGCTTCTCCTTCGTGAACATCGTCTCCGACCACGTCCCGGGCCGGCGCCTGGGGATGCGCACCACCAAGGGGGTGGTGGATCTGCTGGTGACCATCACCTGGGAACAGGTGGAGGGGGGAACCCGGATCGAGAAGGTCGTGGACGGGCGGTTCACGGAGTCCAAGGCCTGGCTGTGGCGCCTGCTCGAACCGGCCGCCCGCCGGAGCGCCCGGAACGCCCTCGAGACGCTCGGGCGGATGATCGAGACGGGGGACTACGAGTTCACGGTCCCGTCCCAGCTGACCCCTCACCCGCCCCGCTGCCCGCTCGAGAGTCCGCCCGACTTCTTCTGAGCCCCCGGCGGGGCCTGCCCGGGGGCGCGCCGTACGCTGGTGGCGGAACCTCCTTGACCCCTGCTCGCGCGCGGGACGAGGGTGGAACCACACGACAGCACTCGAAAGGATTCTCCTATGGCCGAGAAGTACACCCTTCCCGATCTCCCCTACGACTACGCGGCGCTCGAGCCCCACATCTCCGCGAAGATCATGGAGCTGCACCACGACAAGCACCACGCCACCTACGTGGCCGGTGCCAACACCGCCCTGGAGAAGATGGCGGAGGCCCGCGCGAACGGTGACGGCGCCGCCGCGGCCAAGCTGTCCAAGGACCTGCAGTTCAACCTCGGTGGCCACGTGAACCACTCGGTGTTCTGGCAGAATCTCTCCCCCGAGGGCGGCGACAAGCCGACCGGTGAGCTCGCCGCGGCGATCGACGACCACTTCGGGTCCTTCGACGCCTTCCGCGACCACTTCACCGCCGCGGCCACCACGATCCAGGGCTCCGGCTGGGCGATCCTCGCTCTCGAGCCCGTCGGCGGCAACCTGGTCATCGAGCAGATGTACGACCAGCAGAACGGCGTGCCCGTCGCCACGATCCCGCTGCTCCAGCTGGACATGTGGGAGCACGCGTTCTACCTCGACTACCAGAACGTCAAGGCGGACTACGTCAAGGCCTTCTGGAACATCGTGAACTGGGCGGACGTCCAGGAGCGCTTCGAGAAGGCGCGCACCGGGGGCCGGTCCATCATCTGATCCCTGGTCCGCACCGTCGGGCGCCGCGCGCGCCCGACCCCGCGAGCAGAGCCCCCGGACCACGCGGTCCGGGGGTTCTGTGCCGCCCGGACCGGAAGCACCGCGAAGGTCCCGGAGCGTCACACGGGCGGGGGAGGGGGCCCGGCGGTGGGGCACAATGGCGGGGACCCTGTTCGCACTCAATGACGAGAGCACGAGGACCCCGCATGAGCGACGAGAACCAGCAGTCCGGTCCCATCACGCACGAGGAGATCTTCCGCTCCCACGAGGGCGGCAAGCTCTCCGTGGTGTCGAAGTCCCCCCTGGCCACCCGCCGGGACCTGTCCATCGCCTACACCCCCGGCGTCGCCGAGGTCTCCCGCGCGGTGGCCGCGGATCCCGCCATGGCGGCCACGCACACCTGGGCCGGCCGGCTCGTGGCGGTCGTCTCCGACGGCTCCGCCGTGCTGGGCCTGGGCGACATCGGCCCGGCCGCGTCCCTGCCGGTGATGGAGGGCAAGGCGGCCCTGTTCAAGACCTTCGCGGACCTCGACTCGATCCCGATCGTGCTCGACACCCAGGACGTCGAGGAGATCGTGGCCACGGTCAAGCTGCTGCGCCACTCCTTCGGCGCGGTGAACCTCGAGGACATCTCGGCCCCGCGCTGCTTCGAGATCGAGGCACGCCTCATCGAGGAGCTCGACATCCCGGTGATGCACGACGACCAGCACGGCACCGCCGTCGTCGTCCTGGCCGCCCTGCTCAACGCCGCGACCCTGGTGGGCAAGGACCTGGCCGGTCTCAAGGTCGTGATCGCCGGCGCCGGAGCAGCCGGGATCGCGATCACCGAGATCCTGCTGGCCCAGGGCATCAATGATGTGGTGCTGATGGACTCCCGGGGCATCGTCTCGAGGGAGCGGGACGACCTCAACGCGATCAAGGCCGGCTACGCGGCGCGCACCAACCCGCGCGGGCTGATCGGCGGCCCCAAGGACGCCCTCGAGGGCGCGGACGTGTTCGTGGGCGTCTCGGGCGGGACGGTCCCCGAGGAGTACCTCACCGAACTCGCCGAGGACGCGATCGTGTTCGCCCTGGCCAACCCGGACCCGGAGATCATGCCGGATGTGGCCGCGAAGTACGCCTCCGTGGTGGCCACGGGCCGGTCCGACTTCCCGAACCAGATCAACAACGTGCTGGCCTTCCCGGGCATCTTCCGCGGCGCCCTGGACGCCGGGGCGCGGCGGATCACCCCGGTCATGAAGCTCGAGGCCGCCCGGGCGATCGCCGCGATCGCCGCCGCGGACGGTCTGACCGCGGACCACATCGTGCCCTCCGCCCTGGATCCCCGGGTCGCCCCGGCCGTGGCCGAGGCCGTGGCGGCCTGCGCGCGGGCCGAGGCGACCGTCTGACCCGCTCCGCACCCGCTGACCCGCGACGGCCCGGGTGACCACGACATTCCGTGGTCACCCGGGCCGTCGCGGGTCAGGAGGTGGCGCGCTCAGGCGTAGAAGCGGTTGAGGAAGGTGGCGACCACGGCGGGCCGCTCCTCGCCCTCGATCTCGATCGTGCCGTCGGCCACCAGGTGCAGGCCGTTGCCCTTGACCTCCTGGACGTCGGTGATGGTCACGGTCATGCGGATCCGCGAGCCCACCTTGACGGGAGAGGTGAAGCGGACCTTGTCGAGGCCGTAGTTGACCTTGGTCTTCACGCCGGTGACGTCGAAGAGCTCGGACCACATCGGGATGAGCAGGGACAGGGTCAGGAAGCCGTGGGCGATCGGGGCGCCGAACGGGCCCTCGGCGGCGCGCTCGGGGTCCACGTGGATCCACTGGTGGTCGTCGGTGGCGTCGGCGAACGTGTTCACCTGCTCCTGGGTGATCTCCCGCCAGGCGGAGTGGCCGAGGCTCTTGCCGACGAGGTTCTTCACCTCGTCGAAGGCGACGACGGTCTGGGGCTGGGTCTGTGCTTCGGTCATGGCGTGTCCTCCGTGGTGGTGTCTGTGGTGTCTGTGGTGTCTGTGGTGTCGGTGGTGGGTCGGGTGGTGTCGGGCGGGCGGCTCAGACGAACGCGCTCCGGCCGGTGATCGACCGGCCGACCACGAGCGCGTTGATCTCGTGGGTGCCCTCGTAGGAGTAGACGGCCTCGGCGTCGGCGTGGAAGCGGGCGACGTCGTGGGCCAGGGTGATGCCGTTGCCGCCGACCAGTTCGCGGGCCAGCGCCACGGTCTCGCGCATGTGCAGGCTGATCCACATCTTCGCCAGGGCGGAGTCCTCGTCCCGGTAGACGCCGCCCTCCTGCCGCTCGGCGAGGCCGGCGACCATGGTCAGGGACGCGGTGACGTTGCCGAGCATCCGGGCCAGCTTCTCCTGGACGAGCTGGAAGCCGCCGATCGGGCGGCCGAACTGCTCGCGCTCCCGCACGTAGCGCAGCGCGGCCTCGTAGGCGCCGGCCTGGATGCCGGTGGCGATCCAGGCGACGTCGGAGCGCATGGCGCGCAGCATCGCGGCGACGTCCTTGAACGAGTTCACGTTCCCCAGCCGTTGTGCCTCCGGCACCCGGACTCCGTCGAGGTGGATGTCGGCGTTCTGCATCATCCGCAGGGACGTCTTGCCGTGGATCTTCTCCAGCCGCACGCCCGGGGCCTGCCGGTCCACGAGGAAGCCCTTGACCTGCCCGTCGGCCTCGTCGCGGGCGAAGACGGCCAGGTAGTCGGCGGTGAAGGCGCCGCCGATCCAGCGCTTGGTGCCGGTCAGCACCCATTCGTCGCCCTCGCGCCGGGCCGTGGTGGCCAGTCCGCCGGCGATGTCGGAGCCGTGCTCGGGCTCGGTCAGGCAGAACACCCCGGTCATCTCGAAGGACGTGATCCTCGGGTCCCACGCGGCGAACTGCTCGGGGGTGCCGCCCACGCGGCAGGCCGTGCGGAACAGCCCGGCCTGGGCGGTGTAGAACGTCGCGATCGAGGCGTCGGTGCGGGCCAGCTCGAAGATCCGGAACCCGTGGTACAGGGACCGGGGCTGCGCGCCGCCGGCCGTGAGCTCGGGCGGGGTCATGAGGTCGAGGGAGTGCAGGGAGGGGGCGACCTGGTAGGGGAACTCCCCGGCCTCCCAGTACTCGGCCAGCAGCGGCCGGACCTCGTCCTCGAGCACCCGGCGCAGCCGGCGCAGGGGCGCCTTCTCGGCCTCGGTCAGTCTCTCCGCGATCCCGTACGGGTCGCAGTCGGGGTAGAGGCGCCCGGCGTCCGTGCTCATGCCCGTGCCCCGTCGAGGCCGAGCAGGCGCACGGCGTTGTCCTTGAGGATCTTGGGGCGGACCTCGTCCGTGAAGGACTGCTGCTCGAAGGCCCCGAGCCACTTCTGCGGGGTGATCAGCGGGTAGTCGGTGCCGAAGAGGACCTTGTCCTGGAGCATCCGGTTGGAGGCCTTCACCAGCGACTCGGGGAAGTACTTGGGCGACCAGCCGGAGAGGTCGATCCACACGTTGGCCTTGTGGGTGGCGATGGAGTTGGCCTCCTCCTGCCAGGGCACCGAGGGGTGGGCCATGATGACCTGGAGCTCGGGGAAGTCCGCGGCCACCGCGTCCAGCAGCAGCGGGTTGGAGTAGCCCAGCTTGATCCCGCCCCCGCCGGGCAGCCCGGCGCCCATGCCGTTCTGCCCGGTGTGGAACAGGGCGGGCACGCCCAGGTCTTGGATCGCCGCATACAGCGGGTAGAACCGCTCGTGGGAGGGGTCGAAGCCCTGCAGGGAGGGGTGGAACTTGAAGCCCTTGACGCCGTGCTCCTCGACGAGCATCTTCGCCCGCTCCACCGCGGCGGAGCCCTGGAGCGGGTCCACGGAGCCGAAGGGGATCAGCACGTCGTTGTTGCGGGCCGCGCCCTCGGCGATCTCCTCGATGGAGTTCGGCTCGTGGCCCAGGGCCGTGGTCGCGTCGACGGTGAAGACGACGGCGGCCATCCGCCACTCGCGGTAGCGCTCGGCGATGGTGTCCAGGGAGGGGGACCGGTCCTCGGCCTTGAAGTACTTGGCCGAGGCCTCGGTCAGGGCCGCGGGCAGGGACGGGTGCCCGTGGTCGGAGCACTCGATGTGCACGTGCATGTCGATCGCGTCGAGGGACGCGAGGTCGAGACCGTACTCGTAGCGCATGGTGGTCCCCCTAGGACTGCTGGGTCGCGGACTCGGGCTTCAGATCCTCCGGCAGCGGGGGCAGGGTCTCGCCGACCGGCTGCAGGCTGTCCTCGAGGATCGCGGGGAGCTGCTCGCGCAGCGCCTCGAAGGTCCAGCCGCCGTCGCGGTACTCGGTGGCCACGGGGCGGGGGTGGCTGAAGACCTGCAGGCGGTCCCCGCCGGCGCCGATGGCCTGGCCGGTGACCTGCGCGGCGTCGTCGGAGGCGAGCCAGGCGATCAGCCCGGCGACGTCGGCGGCGTTGCCGAAGCCGAGGTCCTTGCGGAAGAAGTCCGGCATCGGCTCGCCGCGGCGGTCGGCCTCGACGGCGGAGCGGAAGAAGGGGATGGTCTCGGTCATGGCGGTGGCGGCCACGGGGATGACGGCGTTGGCGGTGACGCCGGCCTTGCGCATCTCCAGGGCCCAGGTGCGGACCATGCCCACGATCCCGGCCTTCGCCGCCGCGTAGTTGGTCTGGCCGAAGTTGCCGTACTGGCCGGTGGGGGAGCCGATGGTGATGATCCGCCCGGGGACCCCGTTCTCCTTGAAGTACCGGTAGGCCTCGCGGGCGCAGGTGAAGGTGCCGCGCAGGTGCACCTGGATGACGAGGTCGAAGTCCTCGTCGGTCATCTTCAGCAGGGACTTGTCGCGCAGCACCCCGGCGTTGGTGACGAGGACGTCGAGGCGGCCGAAGGCCTCCACGGCGCCGTTCACGAGGGCGGTGGCGGTCTCGGTGGAGCCCACGGGTGCGACGACGGCGACGGCCCGCCCGCCGGTCTCGGTGATGGAGGCGACGGCGTTCTCGGCGGTGGCCTGGTCGACGTCGTTGATCACCACGGCCGCGCCCTGGCGGGCGAGCTCTTGGGCGTAGGCGAGGCCCAGGCCCTGGCCGGAGCCGGTGACGACGGCGACCTTGCCGGCGAGGGGGGTGGTGCTCGGGGATGCGGTGCTGTCCTGTGCCATGGGGTGGCTCCTTCGCTGACGGATCGGCGCTGACGGATCGGCGCTCGTGGATCGGCGGACGGGGTGACGCCCGTCACTGCTGCGGGTTCGTCCCCATTCCACCGCTATTCGTTGAAAATGTCAATGGTTAAGAACCTCCATCTATGCTGGGGGCACGGATTCCGTAGACTGGGGTCCCCGGCCCCAGGAGAGACGCTATGACCACGCCCACCGACCCGTCCGCCGGTCTCGAGCGCCTCCTCGAGGCGGAGCTGACGGCGGAGCCGGTCTTCCTGATGGCCCGCGCCGCCTCGACGGGCTCCTCGGCGGCCAACCGGAAGCTGGCGGAGCTGGAGCTGAAGGTGCGCCACTATTCGGTCCTGGCGCTGGCCTGCGGCGAGGAGCAGCTGACGCAGCGCGAGCTCAGCCAGTTCCTGGTGCTGGACCCCAGTCAGATCGTGGCCATCCTCGACGACCTCGAGCGGCGCGGCGCGGTGGAGCGCCGGACCGACCCGAGGGACCGCCGCTCGAAGATCATCGCCCCCACCGCCGCCGGCCGGGAGCTGTACGCCCGGGCCAGGGTCCTGGTGGAGAACTCCACCGCGGAGTCGCTCTCCCCGCTCTCCTCGGCGGAGCGGGAGGAGCTGTCCCGGCTGCTGAAGAAGGTGGCCTTCTGACGGACGGGTCCCCCGGCCCTCGACGACGCCGAGCCCCCGCCCCGCCACCTCTCCCCGGTCGATCGGGGAGGGCGGTGACGAGGCGGGGGCTCGGTGCCGCAGATGCTCGGCAGCGGGCGGTGCGGGCGGCGTCAGTGCTCGTGGGTCTCCAGGTCGAAGTCCTTGGACTCACGGGTGAGCAGGATGAACACCGCGCTGACCACCGCCATCCCGGCCAGGTACCAGACCACGGGGGTGATGGCCTGCCCGGAGGACGCGTAGATCGAGGCGAGGATCGTGGGGGTGAAGCCCGCCCCGATCAGGGTGGCGAACTGGTAGCCCAGTGACGCCCCGGTGTAGCGCGACGACGTGCCGAACTGCTCCGAGATGAAGGCCGCCAGCGGTCCGTAGATCGCGGCGTGGCAGGCCAGCCCGATGGTGAAGGTCGCGAAGATCAGCAGCACGTTGCCGGTGGCCAGCCAGGAGAACATGGGGAGGATGAGGGCGATGAACAGCACCAGCCCCACGACCATGACGGGGCGCCGGCCCAGCTGGTCGGAGAGGCGGCCCATGCCGACCACGAAGAACACGCTGAGCACGGACGCGAGGGCGAAGGCGTAGAGGACCGGCTGCCGGTCGGCGCCGCGCTCGACCGCGTAGGCGACCGCGAAGGTGGCCAGGAAGACCTGGAGCGCGAACCCGGAGGCCCCCGCCAGCATCGTGTAGACCAGGGCGCGGGGGCGGCGCAGCACCTCGACGATGGGCACCTTGCGCTTGGCGGTGGTGCCCTCCGCGGCCTCCTTGGCCAGCGCGGCCTGGAAGATCGGGCTCTCGGACACCTGGGAGCGCACGAAGACGCCCACGGCCAGCAGCAGGACGGACAGCAGGAACGGGACGCGCCAGCCCCACGAGAGGAACTGATCCTCCGGCATGGCGGCGAACAGACCCAGGACGAAGGTGCCCAGCGCGGCGCCGGTCGGGGCGCCGGCGTTGGTGAAGGACGCGGCGAACCCCCGCCTGCCCTTCGCGGAGTGCTCCAGGGCCATCAGTGCGGCTCCGCCCCACTCGCCGCCCACGGCGATGCCCTGGCACACCCGCAGGAGGATCAGGATGACCGCACCCCAGGAGCCGATGACGGCGGCGCTGGGGATGAGGCCGATGAGCGTGGAGGCGATGCCCATGATCAGCATCGAGATGATGAGCATCTTCTTGCGGCCCAGGCGGTCGCCGAAGTGGCCGAAGACCGCTCCGCCCAGCGGGCGGGCCAGGTAGCCGGCGGCGAAGGTGCCGTACGCGGCGATCGTGCCGGCCAGTGGGTCGAGGTCGGTGAAGAACACGTAGGGGAAGACCAGGGCGGAGGCCGAGGCGTAGAGCAGGAAGTCGTAGAACTCGATGGTGGAGCCGAGGTAGCTGGAGAAGATGACCTTGCGCGCCTCTTTGTTCCTGGCGCGGGCGTCCAGGGACGCCAGGGTGCCGGGTGCTGCTGACATGGCGGTTCCTTGCTCTGGGGCGGAGAGAGTGGGTGTGCCGCCGGGACGGGGCTCCGGTGCGGCGGACGGGCCGGCCCCGGTCCTCGGGTGCGTCCGGGCGGTGGTGTGGGCCGACTCACAGTGCGACCATTGGAACAGCAATCAATTGAAGATGTCAACCATTGAGAAGATGACCTAAGTGGCGAGGCCTCGCCGGGTCGGGTTCGTCCGGGGGTCTGGACAATGTGATCCAGCTCTCTCTACGCTGGGGACTAATAGTGGACTTTTTCAACTATTGGTTTTGACGACTGTTTGAGGAGACGATCGCATGCGCAATCAAGGACTGGGATCCTGGCTCGTCCGGAGGCTCGAGAAGTCCGGGCCCAGGACGGCCGTGATCCACGGCGAGCGCACGCTGACGTACCGGGAGCTGCACGACCGGTCCCGGCGCCTCGCGACGGCCCTGTCCGGCCGGGGCGTGGGCCCCGGGGACCGGGTGGCGTTCCTCGGGGAGAACAGCCCGGCCTTCCTGGAGGCGATGTTCGCCGCGGGAGCGCTCGGCGCGGTGCTCGTCCCCCTCAACACGCGCCTGGCCGTCCCCGAGATCCGCTACCAGCTCGAGGACGCGGACGTCTCGGTGCTGATCCACGACGCCGCCCTGACGGGCCTGGCCGCACCGGCCGCCCGGGACCTGCCGGACGTGGTCCGCTGGGTCGTGGCCGAGGAGGACGCGGCCGAGGAAGATGCGGACGGGGTCCCCGCTCTCGGGACGGTGATCGCGACGGCCGAGCCCTGGACGGAGGACGTCCCGGTGGGCCTGGACGACCTCGCCGTGATCCTCTACACCTCCGGGACCACCGGCCGGCCCAAGGGCGCCTGCCTGACCCACGGCAACTTCACCTGGAACTGCTTCAACGTCCTGGTCGACTACGACGTGGCGGCCGACGACGTCGCGCTCATGATCTCCCCGATGTTCCACGTGGCCTCGCTCGGGATGGGGGTGCTGCCGACGCTGCTGAAGGGCGCCACGCTGGTGCTCGAGTCCAAGTTCGTGCCCGGCCGGGTGCTGGAGCTCATCGAGCGACACCGCGTCACCTGGCTCTCCGGGGTGCCGACCACCTACCAGATGCTGTGCGAGCACCCGGACTGGGACGCCACGGACCTCTCCTCCCTGCGCAAGCTCACCTGCGGCGGCTCCGCGGTGCCCATGCGGGTCCTGGACGCCTACGAGAACCGGGGACTGGCCTTCACCGCCAGCTACGGCATGACGGAGACCTCCCCGGGCGCCACCAACCTCCCCGCCGCGAAGTCCCGCGAGAAGGCGGGCTCCTCCGGGCTGCCGCACTTCTTCTCCGACGTGCGGATCGTGGACGCCGCGGGGGAGCCCGCGGCTCCCGGCGAGGCGGGGGAGATCCTGCTCTCGGGGCCCAACGTCATCCGGGAGTACTGGAACCGACCCGACGCGGCGGGGTCCTTCGAGGGGGAGTGGTTCCACTCCGGGGACCTGGGCTACCTGGACGAGGACGGCTACCTGTTCGTCGCGGACCGGATCAAGGACATGATCATCTCCGGCGGGGAGAACATCTACCCGGCGGAGGTCGAGTCGGCCATCCTCGAGCTGCCGGAGGTGGCCGCCGTGGCGGTCATCGGCGTGCCCGACGAGAAGTGGGGCGAGGTGCCGCACGCCGTCGTCGTCCCCCGGGAGGGGCGGGAGCTCACGGCGGGGACGATCCAGGAGCACCTGGCCGGCCGGCTGGCCCGCTACAAGGTGCCCAAGACGCTGAGCCTCGTGGAGGAGATGCCCCGCACCGCGTCCGGCAAGATCCGCAAGAACGTCCTGCGCGAGCAGGCCGCAGGCTGAGGCGCAGGACAGGTCGCGCGCCGTCCGGGCTGGACGCGTCCACGACTTTTCATTAGCCTCCCCAGCACGGCCCGATGGCCGGACTCCTGTCGGGGGACAGGGGGGGACTGGAGGGGGATCGAGTGGGAAAGAGACTGCTGACCTGCGTGGTGACGGCCGTGACGGCGGCGTCCGTCGCGCTGGCCGTGCCGGCCGCGGCGGCTGTGACGCTGCGCCCGGACGGCACGGGTTCCGTCGGCAAGGAGGACGTCCTGCGGGCCGTGGGCTGGACCAACGACCGGCTGCAGACCTCCGCCGCGGAGCTGGACCTCGTGGCGGAGACGGTCACCGTGGCCACCGCGTCGTGGGAGTGCGTCCAGGAGCTCACCGGCGCCGTGGCCGTGCAGGAGCGGCGGACGACGACGACCGCCCGGGCGGACCTGGTCGCCACCGTGCAGCGGAGCTCCGTGACGGGTGCCGTCACGGGCTTCGAGCTGCAGGGCTTCGCCGAGGACGCCGTGTCCGTCTCCGTGGTCGAGGGCCCCGACCTCGACGCCTGCCCGGTGAACGGGGGCGGGGACCAGGACGGGGCCTGGTCCCGGGTGCCCCGGTCCACCGAACGGGCGCAGGCGCACGAGGGGCCTGCCCTCGAGGTCGTCCACGACGGGGTGGCGCACCCGGTGCCCACCGAGCGGGAGGAAGCGGCCTGAGGGGCGCGCTCCGCGGCGCCGCATGTGTCGTCGCAGGTCGGACGGGGGGTCACAGATGGGTCACGCCGCTGGATCGGCCCCCCGTGCCTGCATTAGCGTTCGGAAAAACGATCCGGGAGCGCGTCCCCGGTGTCGGGGGACAGGGGAATGGGGAAGCACATGCACAAGGTCATCGTGGTACTGGCGGCTCTCGCGGCGGCGGGGGTGTCGATCGGGCTGGCGGCGCCGGCCTGGGCGGCCACGCAGCTCCACGAGGACGGCACCGGCTTCGTGACCGCCACTGACGCCCGGGCCGCGCTCGGCTGGGACGACGAGACGCTGCAGGCCAACGCGGCCTCGCTCGAGTTCGTGGCGGAGACCGAGTCGGTGACCGAGATCTCGTGGGAGTGCGTGCAGCCCGGGACCGCCGAGGTCCTGACGCGGCGGACGGACCTGGTGATCACCGAGACCCGGGGAATCGCGAGCACGCCGAGCACGCTGTGGTGGCGGACGGTCGTCGGCTTCCGGCTGGAGGGCTTCGACGGCCGGGGCGCCTCGAGCGCGGTCCCCGAGGGCCCCGCGCCCCACTCCTGCCCGGACCCCTCCTGGGTCCTGGTGCCGGAGAGCTCGCGGAGCACGGAGCAGAAGGGCGAACCGGTCCTGGCGGTCGTGCACGCCGGGGTGCAGCACCCGGTGCCGGTCGCGCTCCCCGTCCCGGTCGGCTGAGCGCGTTCAGCCGCGCGCCGCGACCAGCCGCTCGACGACGTCCCGGGCCGCCGCCACGATCCCGTCCACCTGTTCCGGGGTGACCTCGGCGGACAGCGTGAACCGGACCGCGGTGGTGGCGACCTCGGCGGGGAAGCCCATGGCGGTCAGCACGTGGGAGGGCTCGATGTCCCCGGCCGCGCAGGCCGAGCCCGAGGAGACGAGCAGCCCGCGGGCCTCCAGGTCCACCAGGACCGTCTCGCCGTTGACGCCGGGGAAGCAGAACGAGGCGTTGCCGGGCAGCCGCGCCGCCGGCCGCTCCCGGGGGTCCGGACCGGTCAGCACGGCCGACGGGACCGCGGACAGGATCCCGGTGATCAGCCGGTCCCGGAGGGCGGCGAGCCGGGTCGCCCGGTCCGGGCGCTCCTCCGCGGCGAGCCGCAGGGCGGTGGCGAGGCCGACGGCGCCGGCCACGTTCGAGGTCCCGGAGCGCCGGCCGCGCTCGTGCCCGCCGCCGCTCAGCAGCGGGCGCAGGGGCGTCCCGCGGCGCAGGAACAGCACGCCCACGCCCTTGGGCCCCCCGATTTTGTGCCCGGCGAGGCTCAGCGCCGCCACGTCGAGCGCTTGTACGTCCAGTTCCAGCGACCCGGCCGTCTGGACCGCATCCGTATGGAACGGGACGTCCCGCGCCCGAGCCACCGCAGCCAGGTCGGCGACCGCCTGGACCGTACCCGTCTCGTTGTTCGCATGCATCACGGATACCACTGCGGTGCCCGGACGAACAGTCCTCTCCAGGGCGGCGGGGTCCACGAACCCCTCGGCGGACACGCCCAGCTCGGTGGCGTCGAAGCCGTCCCAGCGGGCCAGGTCCCGGGCGGAGTCGAGCACGGCGTGGTGCTCGACCGCGCTCGTCACCACGTGCGTGCACGCGGGGTCCCGGTCCCGTCGGCCCAGGGCGATGCCCTTGACGGCCAGGTTGTCGGCCTCGGTCCCGCCTGACGTGAACACGACCTCGGCGGGCCGGCAGTTCAGCACCTGCGCGACCGTCCCGCGGGCCCGGTCCAGCCCGGCCAGCGCCCGCCGGCCCGCGTCGTGGTGGCTCGAGGCGTTGCCGAACTCCTGCGTGAGATAGGGCCACATGGCCTCCAGGACCTCCCGCCGGACGGGGGTGGTGGCGGCCGAGTCGAGGTACAGCACCGTCATCCCGTCCCGGTGCCGTGGCCGCTGCCGAGCCCGATGTCGAGGCCCAGGTCCAGGTTGCGGGCGGAGTGGGTGAGCGCGCCCACCGAGATGACGTCCACCCCGGTGGCCGCGATGTCCCCGACGGTCTCCAGGCTCACGCCGCCGGAGGCCTCGACGGTCGCCCGGCCGTCGATGATCGCCACGCCGCTCACGAGGTCGTCCAGCGAGAAGTTGTCGAGCAGGATCGTGTCCGCGCCGCCGGCCAGGACCGCCTCGATCTGGTCGAGCCGGTCCACCTCCACCTCGAGGTGCACCGTGTGGGGGAGACGACGGCGCAGCTGCCGCAGGGCGCCGGTCAGGTCGGTGCCGTCGGCCGTGAGCAGGGCCAGGTGGTTGTCCTTGGCCATCACGGCGTCCGAGAGGGAGTGCCGGTGGTTGTGCCCGCCCCCGCTGAGCACGGCGTGCTTCTCGAGCGCCCGCAGCCCCGGGGTGGTCTTGCGGGTGTCGGCCACCCGGGTGCGGGTGATCGTGCCGGACGGGAGGTTCGCGGCCTGCTCCACGCGGGCGACCGTCTCCTCGACGGCGGCGACGTAGCGGGCGGTCAGGGTGGCGATCCCGCACATCCGCTGGGTCAGGTTCAGGGCCACGCGCTCGCCCGTCAGCACGGCCCGGGCGGGACCGGTCACCACGGCCAGGGTGTCCCCGGCCTCGAAGCGGTCGCCCTCGGCGGAGACCAGCTCGACGGCCACCGCGGGGTCCGCGGCGGCGAACGTCGCGGCGAAGACCTGTCCGCCGGAGAAGACGCCGGCCTCGCGCGCCACGAGCTCGGCCCGGGCGGTGGTGCCGGCGGGGATGAGGTGCTCGGAGGTGATGTCGCCCCAGGGCGCGTCCTCGGCGAGCCCCCGCTCCACGACCTCGGTGATGGCGGCTCGGGTCAGCATGCGGGGATCCTCTCCGGTAGGTCGAACATGTCGATGGAAGTATGTGCACTGATCAGCGCCGGGACAGTGGCCTCATCCGGGGCGGAGTCCAGGCGCCAGAACGTGCGCCGCGCCCGGGCGGGATCGGGCGCCGGGAAGTCCTCCCGGAAGTGGGCGCCCCGGGACTCGGTGCGGTGCAGGGCCGCGGCGGTCACGGCGCGTCCCACGGTCAGCAGGTTCCGGTCCTCGACCGCACGGCGGGAGAGACCGGCGGGTGGGCGGAAGCCGGCCAGCCGCCGGGCCAGCGCCTCGAGCCGCGAACGGTCGCGCAGGACGCCGGCACCCGCCCACATGGCCTCCTGGAACTGCTCGCGGTCGAACGGCACGGTGTTCCCCTCGGCCGGCACGGCACTCCCGTCGAGCCGCTCGGTGTCCCCGTCGACCGGCGCAGCCTCTCCGTCGACCGGCTCGGTGTCCTTGTCGAACGGCACGGCGTCCCTGTCGAAGGACGCAGTGCTCCGGGACCGGGCGGCCGCGATCCCGGAACGACCGGCCGCCGGCAGGATCTCGGCGCGGCCGGGCAGGACGAGGCGCGCCGGGGCGTCGTCGGCCGCTCGGCCGGTCCCCGGCGCGTCCGTGCGCAGCGCGTCCGCCTGCAGTGCGTCGGCCACGCGGGCCCCGAAGACGGCGCCCTCCAGCAGCGAGTTGGAGGCCAGCCGGTTGGCGCCGTGCACGCCCGTGGCCGCGCACTCGCCCACGGCGTAGAGCCCCGGGACGGTGGTGCGGCCGAGGCCGTCGGTGGCCACGCCGCCCATCAGGTAGTGGGCCGCCGGCGTGACCGGGACCGGCTCGCGGGACCAGTCGAGGCCGTGGGCCCGCAGGGCGGCGTCGATCGTGGGGAAGCGCCGGGCGAGGAACTCGGCGGTCGTGCCGCCCCCGTGCGGGCCGGGACCGGACGGGCTCAGCGCGGTGCAGTCGAGCAGGACCGGCCGGCCGCCCTGGGCCAGGGACCGGCGGACGTTCTCGCGGGCCACCACGTCGCGGGGGGCGAGCTCCGCGCGCGAGTGCACGTCCTCGAGGTAGCGCCGGCCTGTGCTGTCCCGCAGCACCGCGCCCTCGCCGCGGACGGCCTCGGAGACCAGGAAGCAGCCCGGGGCGGCGAGGGCGGTCGGGTGGAACTGCACGAACTCCAGGTCCGCCACGGCGGCGCCCGCCCGCAGGGCCGCGGCGATGCCGTCACCGGTGGCCACGGCCGGATTGGTGGTGTGGGGGTAGAGCTGTCCGGCCCCGCCGGTCGCGAGCACCACGGCGTCCGCGGCCAGCTCGTGGAGCCGGTCCCCGGGATCCGCCAGGACGAGGGCCCCGGCCGCGCGGCCGCCGGGGCCGAGCACGAGGTCGACCAGCATGGTGTGCCGCAGGACCGTCAGACGCCCCGCGGCCTCGGCCGCCAGCGCGGCGGCGAGGAGGGCGCGCTGAATCTCGCGGCCCGTCGCGTCGCCGCCGGCGTGCAGGATCCGGGGCACGGAGTGGGCGCCCTCGAGACCCTCGAGCCAGGGGGAGTCCGGTCCGGCCGCACGGTCGAGGGCCACTCCGCGCGCCACGAGCTCGTCGATCGCGGCCGCCGAGTCGCGCACGAGGACGCGCACGGCGTCGTCGTCGCACGTCCCCGCCCCCGCGGCGAGGGTGTCCTGGACGTGCAGCTCCTCGGAGTCGCGGGGCTGGCCGGCCGGGAGCGCGGCCGTCATGGCCGCGATCCCTCCCTGCGCGCGGACCGTGCCGGTCTCGTCCAGGGCGTCCTTGCTCAGCAGCGTCACGTCGAGACCGTGGCCCGCGGCGCCCAGGGCCGCGGTGAGGCCGGCGATGCCGCTGCCCACCACGAGCACGCGCGGTGCCGAGTGCGTGCTCACCGCGGCAGCGCCGCCAGCATCCGCTCGAGCGCCACCTCGGCGTCCCGGGCGGTCGCGGCGTCCACGGAGATCCGGTTGATCACGCGCCCGGCCACGAGCTCCTCGAGCACCCACGCGAGGTAGCCGGGGTGGATCCGGTACATCGTGGAGCACGGGCAGATCACCGGGTCCAGGCAGAAGATCGTGTGCTCGGGGTGCTGGTCGGCGAGCCGGTTGACCATGTTGATCTCGGTGCCGATCGCGAAGGTGCTGCCGGCCTCGGCGGCCTCGACGGCCTTGCGGATGTGGTCGGTGGAGCCGCTCTCGTCGGCGGCGTCGACCACGGGCATGGGGCACTCGGGGTGCACGATCACCCGCACGCCGGGGTGCTCGGCGCGGGCCTTCTCGATCTGGGCCACGGTGAAGCGGCGGTGCACGGAGCAGAAGCCGTGCCAGAGGATCACCTCGGCGTCCTGCAGGTCCTGCGCGGTGTTCCCGCCGAGGTCCTTGTGAGGGTTCCACATCGGCATCCGCTCGAGCGGGATCCCCATGGCCTTGGCGGTGTTGCGGCCCAGGTGCTGGTCCGGGAAGAACAGCACCCGCCGGCCGCGCTCGAAGGCCCACTCCAGGACGGTCGCGGCGTTGGATGAGGTGCACACGATGCCGCCGCGCCGGCCGCAGAACGCCTTGAGCGCCGCGGAGGAGTTCATGTACGTCACGGGGACCACGGTCTGCCGGCCGTCGTCGTCGGTCTCCCCGAGGACGTCCATGAGCTGCTCCCAGGCCTCCTCGACGGAGTCCTCGTCGGCCATGTCCGCCATGGAGCAGCCGGCGGCGAGGTTGGGCAGGATCACGGACT
Source organism: Kocuria sp. GQ42 (assembly GCF_059758435.1). Classification (NCBI taxonomy): domain Bacteria; kingdom Bacillati; phylum Actinomycetota; class Actinomycetes; order Micrococcales; family Micrococcaceae; genus Kocuria; species Kocuria sp. GQ42. The sequence goes on from NZ_JCAXEN010000003.1 coordinate 298,722, forward strand.
GGTGCTCGCCGGAGAGGATGTCGGCGGTCTCGGCCATGAAGTGCACGCCGCAGAACACGATCGCCTCGGCCTCCGGCTTGCTCCTGGCGGCGCGGGCCAGCTGGAACGAGTCGCCGAGGAAGTCGGCGTGCTTGACGATCTCGTCCCGCTGGTAGAAGTGCCCGAGCACCACCACGCGCTCGCCGAGGGTCGCCTTGGCGGCGGTGATCCGCCGGTCGAGCTCCTCGGCGGAGGCGTGCTGGTACTCCTCGGGGATCACGGGCTGGGCGGGGGCGCCGGCGGGCACCACGTCGTCCTCGGACGCCCCGGGGCCGTAGCCGGCGGAGACGGCGGGCGCGAAGTCCCAGGGGTTCGCGGAGAGGTCGGTGCTGCACGTGCTCGGGGCCGGGGCGGTTCCCGGCAGGCCGGCCGGCTTCTCGGTCAGCAGGTCGATGCGGGTGGCGACGGAGGTCATGTCTGCTCCTGGGTGCTGCGGCCGGCCGGGGTGCGGTCGGCGAGGTCGAGGTCGTGGTTGTAGCGGTAGAGCCGGGGTGGGCGATGACGTGTGCCCTCCAGGCGGGTGCCGGTGTCGAGGACGGCGCCGGACGCGAGCACCTGGCGCCGGAAGTTGGCCGGGTCCAGGGGGGTGCCGAGGATCGCCTCGTGCACCTCCCGCAGGGCGGCGAGGGTGAAGGTCTCGCCGAGGAAGGAGTGGGCCACGCGGCTGTAGGTGATCTTGTTGCGCAGCCGGTAGAGGGCGTAGTCCACGATGCCGCTGTGATCGAACGCCAGCGGCGGCAGCTCGGTGGTGCGCATCCACGTGACGTTGAGATCGGCGTGGAGGTCGGAGGTCTGGTCGGTGCGGATCGAGGCCCAGTAGACGATCGAGACGACGCGCTCCTCGGCGTTCGCCGAGCGGGTCAGGCCGCCGAAGGCGTAGAGCTGCTCGAGGTAGCCGGGCTGCAGACCGGTGGTGAGCTGCAGGGACCGCGCCGCGGAGGCCTCGAGGTCCTCGTGCGGCTGGAGCGGTCCGCCGGGCAGGGCCCACATCCCCCGGAAAGGGTCGCGGATGCGGCGGACGAGGGGCAGCCAGAGTTCCTTGCCGCCGTCGGGACCGGTGTCGCGGGCGGCGAAGATGACGGTCGAGACCGCCAGTTCCACGTTCTGCGCGGTCATCGTCACCTCCTTCACGTCCAGTGCCTTCTGGTTCCAGCGACTATAACACTGTTCGAGTCGGAGTGACATTAACGAAGTCGTGACCATGGGGCCGCTGACCAGGCCCCATGAAAACGCGGGTTTCAGCATGTCCACAGGGGTTGCTCCCGCACAGTGGGGGGCGCTTACCATCTGACCCATCCAGCCGGCCCGTCCGGCCGTGGCAGAGCGAAGCGGGGAACTTCATGGTGCGGTCCAGCCCAGTCGGCACGGTGGTCGGGGGCGTCGTCCTGACGGCACTGCTCCTCACGGGATGCGGTCCCGACGACGACGGCGCCGCGGCGTCCCCTTCCAGCGCCGCCTCATCGGCTGCGGCGAGCTCATCGGAGCCGAGTCCGGACGCCACTCCCGCCGACTACGTGCCGGCCTCGCTCGACGGGCCCGCGCAGAACGTGCCGAAGCCCGTCATGCCGGACCTGGCGAAGGAGGAGTCCCGGGACGGGGCGCAGGCCTTCCTCGACTACTGGTCCGACGCCATGTGGTACGCCCATCAAACCGGTGATGCAAAATACGCGCGAGAAATTGTCAGTGACGCCTGTGATGTCTGCATGGAGCAATTAGAATTTGTGGAAGATGTGTACGCCGATGGCGCTTGGTTCATTGGTGGTCGAGAGACGCCTGTGATACAGGATGAAAATATTGAACGTTCCTCTGACGGGATCTATAAGCCGATTGTATTAACCAGCGCTGAGGGGCTGAAGCTGGTTGAGGGCGGAGAGGTCACATATGAAGCATTCCCGCGCAGCGGTCAAGGGGACCCGTTCCCTGTTTACTTGAATTATTCGCAGGGGCTATGGATATATATAACCGCCGCAAACATGCCGGGCACAGGATAATTCAATGGACAAAAACAAGATCGTCGGAGTCTTTGTTCTAACTTTCCTCTTTTTTCAATCGGCAACTGGCGGAGCCCTCGGTGAAGAAGATGGCTGGGCAGATAAGGCAACTCGGCTCAAGAGTGGGTATTCCATGCACGGCCAGCGCAATGCCGATATCTCGAAGTCGACGACTGCTGTCGCAGACGGGGACAAGATGAAACTGGAGGTCCGGCTCGATGAGGGGCCGCCGATTGTGGTCGGCAATGACCACCAACAAGGTTCAGTTGCCGTGGGTGCAGCCCCGGTCGACTACGACCCGGACGAGGACCCCGCTTTTCAGAAGGCCCTCCGCCAGTACCTGAGCGACCAGGGCGTCGACCGGCCGTTCAACCCGGACACGATCGCGCAGTCGAAGCAGCAGACGTTCGGTCTGCAGAACCCGTGCACCAACCGGACGGGCGACATCCTCGACGAATGCCTGGCGGAGCGGGACTGCACCACGGCCGACGGTGGGGAGGGCGTCTACATGAACGTCGTCGTCCGGCAGGGGGAGGGGCCCAGCACGCCGTGGGGCGAGCCGATGTGCGTGGCGGTCGCCGAGGCGGAGGGCGGCGAGGAGGTCATGGAGCTGCCGACCTTCACCCTGCAGGACTTCAGGACGCTCGCCGTCGCGCCCGCGGCCAGTGCTGTCCAGCCCGCGCCCGACACGCTGCGGGGCATGCACACCAACGTCTGGGCGGAGGCCCGCCCCCAGCAGTTCAGCACCGAGCTGGGCGGCTTCCCGGTGCAGGTGCGCGCCGTGCCGGTCCAGTACGCATGGGACTACGGCGACGGGACCGCGCTCGGGCCGACCGAGCTCAGCGGCGTCCCGCTCGCGGAGGGGGCGTGGGACGTGGAGACCGACACCAGTCACGTCTACACGGAGACGGGTGACTACGCCGTCTCGCTCACCACCTGGTTCTCCGGCGAGTACTCCGTGGCGGGCGGCCCGTGGCTGCCCGTGGCGGGGCTCAACGACGTCGCGAGCGCGCCCGTGCCGATCAGCGTCTGGCGCTCCACGGTGCGCAACTACGCGGACGACTGCCTCGAGAACCCGCAGGGCACCGGCTGCTGATTTCCGCGCCGGCCGGTACGCCGTCGGATCCTGGTGGGATGATCGTTGCACATGGTTCTCCGGTTCCCGGAGCACCCGGTCAGCGGTCCCGCCGGTGCTCGTGCGCCGGGCGAGGAAAGGGGCGGAACAGTGACGATCTCCGGTCCGTGGGTGCTCCACTTCAGCTGGGGCTGCACCGACGACTACGGCAGGGTGGGCCTCGTGTTCGACCCGGACGGCACCTTCTCGGGCGGCGGGTTCTCCGGCGCCTGGCGGCAGCAGGACGGCACCCTGCTGCTCCGCTTCGCCGACGGCCCCGCGCAGTACGGCGGCACGGTCACCGGCACGGCGGGAGCAGGGGCGATGTCCTCCTTCGACGGCTCGCCGGGCGGCTGCTGGTACCTGGCCAGGCAGGGACCCGCCGGTGGGCCGGGATCCGCGGACAGCAGCGCCGGGCAGCCGGCGGACGTCGCCGGGCGGAGGCTGGACTCCGCGGGGACGGCGCCCGGTGCGCCGGACGGCCCGGGGACGGCGCCCGGTGAGCTGGACGCCGCGGGCAACCGGATCTGATGCGGAGGGGTGGGGAAGCGATGACCACGGACCACGGACACGGGCACCGGCACGGAGCGCTCTGCGGGGTGATCCCGCCGTACGTGCACGAGCAGATGGCGGTGCACGGGGACGAGCAGACCCGCAGGAACGCCCTGGCCGCGCTGGCCGTGGACACCACGGTCCGGGCGGAACGGCTGATCGCGGACCTCACTGCACGGGCCGTCGCGGCGCAGGCGACCGCCCACAGGGAGCGGAAGGTCCACTCGGCCGGCAACACCGCGGAGCTCCCGGGGACGCTCGTGCGCTCAGAGGGAGCACCCGCCAGCGGGGACCCCGCCGTGGACGAGGCGTACGACGGCCTGGGCTCCACGTTCGACCTCCTGCAGGAGGTCTTCGGGCGCAACTCCCTCGACGACGCCGGCATGCCCCTGCTCGGCACGGTGCACTACCAGGAGAAGTACAACAACGCGGCGTGGGACGGCCGGCAGATGATCTTCGGGGACGGCGACGGTCAGTACTTCAACCGCTTCACCGCCGCCGTGGACGTCATCGGGCACGAGCTCGCGCACGGCATCACCACGCACGAGTCCGACCTGCTGTACATGTACCAGTCCGGGGCGCTCAACGAGCACTTCTCCGACGTCATCGGGGCCATGGTCAAGCAGTACGTGGCCGTTCCCCGCCAGACGGCGGCGGACGCCGACTGGATCATCGGTGCAGGCCTGTTCACGAGCGCCGTCAACGGGGTGGGCCTCCGCTCGATGAAGGCACCCGGCACCGCTTTCGACGACGACGTGCTCGGCAAGGACCCGCAGCCGGACCACATGTCCCGCTTCGTGCACACCCTGGACGACAACGGCGGGGTGCACATCAACTCCGGCATCCCGAACCGGGCGTTCTGCCTCGCGGCGACCGGACTGGGCGGCCACAGCTGGGACAGGGCCGGCCGGATCTGGTACGCCGCGATGCGTGATCCCCAGCTGCGGCGCCTGCGGTGGGTCGCGCAGTTCAAGGACTTCGCGGGCCTCACGATCGAGCACGCCGCCGCCCTGTTCGGACCCGCGGAACAGGCCGTGGTGGCGGACGCCTGGCAGCAGGTGGGGGTCGCGCCCGAGGCGGCCCGATCCGTGGGCGCCCTCGCGGACGAGTGGGTGCTCCAGTACAGCTGGGGCTGCACGGACTCCTCCGCGCGGGTGCATCTGAGCTTCCACGACAACGGCTCGTTCACCGGAGAGCTGTCCGGCCAGTGGCACCAGCAGGACGGCACCCTGCTCCTGTCCTTCGACGCCGGTGCGGCCCGGTACGCCGGCACGCTGGTGGGCGACGTCGCCACGGGCGCCATGACCACGTTCGACGGAGCGGACGGGTGCTGGCGCCTGACCCGGAAGGGCGCCACGGGTATAGTCGGGAACTGATTCCTCACCGGCCCCGCCGGTCCCCGCGCGGGCCCGGTCCGGGCCATCCGCGTCCGACGGAGGGACGGTGCCGTCCATGGCGAGAGTCAGCTACCGCCTCGAGGGAGGCCTCGCGTACTTCCCCGGCCTGGCCGTGGAGCGGAGCTTCGAGACCGAGTCCCTGCCCCGGGCGCAGCGGGACGCGCTCCTCGACCTCTTCGAGACCGTCCTGGCGCACCGGCTGGGATCGACTGCCCCGACGACCCGCCGGGGAGCGGCCGACCAGCAGTCCTACGTGATCGAGGTCCAGGAGAGCTCCGGCGTCCGGCGCCTCGTGGTGAGCGAGTTCGACCAGGACCCGGCGGCGCAGGAGCTCGTGGCGCGGCTGCGCGACTGCGCCGACCGGTGCGAGCCCGGCGGGGATCAGTGAGGCGGACCCGCAGCGCCACCCGCAGGACGGCACGGCCCGGATCGCCGGACCATCCGGAGGTCATCCGGGGTCATTCCCGCCACTGAAGATGCTCCTGGGGTGCGGCGTTAGCCCCCGCAAAGACATCGCCCCTTATCAGAGGGCTCTTGCGTGGCTACACTCGGCCGGACTTCACCGCCGCGCCCACCGCCAGGAGCCCCAGATGTCCCACCGATCGCGCGCTCGTTCCGTCACCCTGCTCGCGGCGGCCGCCCTGGTCGTGTCGGGGAGCCCGGCCCTCGCGGTCGGGCCTCCGCGGGTGCTGCAGCAGCCCGGTGCTCCTCCCGTGGTGCCTGCCGCCGAGCAGGTGGCGGCCACGGCCGAGACCTACCCGGAGGCGGACACGAACGTCTACACCGTCTCGGTCACCCGCAACGGAGCTCCCGAGGAGCGCGACAGCTTCGCCCCGGACGTGCAGGAGGTGGTCGACGCCGCGCTGGACGACCTGAAGTCCCTGGGCTCCTCTCCCGAGGCCCCGCTGCTCGTCCTCAACCCCTTCGGCACCAACACCACCGGCGTGCACGCCCAGTTCGAGACCGAGGGCAGCGGCACCCTGACGTACACCGTCAGCTCTCCCGGCACCGAGGACTTCACGCGCGTCGCCAAGGACCACGACCCGAGCGCCGCGTCGTTCGAGGGGCAGCTCATCGGGGTGGCCCCGGGCGCCGAGAACACCGTGACCACCACCTGGCAGCCCGACGACGGCGGACCCACGGAGTTCTCGTTCACCATGACCGCTCCACCGAGCGCCTCGGGCGACCGCACGACCCTCGACCGCACCGTGGAGGGCAACGCCGAGGAGCTCACCGAGGGCCTGTTCGCCGTCATGGGCCTGAAGCGCCACCTCGACTACACCCTGCTCTACGACAACGCGGGGGTGCTGCGCGCCGAGTTCGACCTCGACGGCTACCGCACGGACCGGCTGGAGTTCTACGGCGACACCATGGTGACCACCGTCGGCAGGAACGAGGTCGCCCGGATCGACGGCCTCGGCCGGGTCGTGGCCACCCACGTCCTGGCGGGCTTCGAGATGCACCACGACTTCGACGTCACCGACGACGGCAAGGTCGTGACCCTCGCGACGGAGACCGCCAAGGGCAGCGTGGAGGACGTCCTGGTGTCCCTGGACCTCGAGACCGGCACCTACGAGAAGACGGTCGACTTCACGGAACTGCTCGCCGGCTACAAGTCCCGCACCCAGCCCTACGGCCCGAACACGGTGGACGACTGGCTGCACCTGAACTCGGTCGACTGGTCCCCGGACGGCGACTCCGTGATCGTCAGCGCGCGCGAGAACTCCGCGATCCTGAAGGTCGACGATGTCCACGGGAACCCCGCGGTCGACTACATCATCGGTCAGCGGGAGGTCTGGGCCGGCACCGGGGCCGAGGACCTGCTCCTCGAGAAGGTGGGGGACTTCCCCGACACCGGCGGACAGCACTCGGTGGTGCGCCACGACGACGCGGCGCTGGCGGACGGCCAGTACTACCTCACGATGTTCGACAACTCGTTCTGGAGCATGGGCAGCCGTCCGGACTACACCGGTCCCGTGCCCGCGGGGACCTCCCCGGTGGCCACGGCGGACCCCTCCCTCCGCTCGGAGTACCGGAAGTACCTCGTCGACGAGAACGCGGGGACCTACACCGAGGTCGAGACCGTCCCCGTGCCCTACTCCGCGATCGTCAGCAACGTGCAGGACCTCGGCGGTCCGCTCGTGGTCAACAGCGGCCAGGCCCTGACGTTCGCCGAGCACGACGCCCAGCGCCAGGTCATCGCCCGCTTCGACTACGCCCTCGAGGGGCCGACCGAGGACGACTTCGCCTACCGGGTGCTGAAGTACGGGTTCGACGACTTCTGGTTCGCCGCGCCCTGAGCCGGCGCACTCGCGCCGGCGGACACGGGCGGCACCACCGGGGCCACCGCCCAGGAAACCTGCTTCAGCTCGTGTTCAGCAGGAGGTGGTTGGCTAAGTGGTGCGAGGGGGAATCCCCGGGACACAGGGAGAAGCTGACGGTCCCGGTCGAGGGTTGGAGAGCCGCGACCGGGACCCGTCCCGGAGGCCGGACCCCGTGCGCGTCCGAGGAGTTCGCGCGCGGGGCCCGGACCCTCGCCCGCAGGGTCGGGGCCCCGTAGAGTGCGAATCCTGGTACCGGAAGCAGGCCCTACGTCCCGGTGCGCAGTGCAGGACGTCCCGCTCGAAGCCCCACCCGACGACACCGGAGAACACCGTGCCCATCAGCGCCACCGACTACGCCCACGTCCGGCTCACGGTCACCGACATCGACCGCTCCCGCGCCTTCTACGACGCCGTCTTCGGCTTCCCGGTCGCCTTCGAGGCTCCCCCGGCGGACGCCGACCAGGAGACGAAGGACCAGCTGTCCTTCCTCTTCGGAGGCGTGATCTACCGGTTCGGCGGTGGACTCCTGGGCCTCCGGCCGGTGGCGCCGGACGGGGACCGGCACGACGAGGACCGGGTGGGCCTGGACCACCTGTGCTTCACCGTGGCGTCGCAGGCCGACCTCCGGGACGCCGTCGTCGTCCTGGACGACCTGGGGATCGCCCACGAGGGGATCAAGGACATCGGGGTGGGCCACATCCTGGAGTTCCGCGACCCGGACGACATCGCCCTGGAGCTCCTCGCCCCGGCCGGCGGCCCCGAGGACGCCTGAGCCGCGCGGCGCCTCACCCCTGCCCCATGGACTCCGCCCACTCGGCGACCCGTGCGCTGCTCTGCTCCTCGGAGAGGTCCTCGACCCGGGTCATGATCGACCAGCGGACGCCGAACGGGTCGCGGAGGCTGCCGTAGCGGTCGCCCGAGACGAACGTGCTGACGGGTTCGCGCACGGTGGCGCCGGCGGCGACGGCACGCGCCACCACGTCGTCGACGTCCGGGACGTAGAGGCCGAGCGAATAGCAGTCGTCGTCGCCCGCGGGCGGGGCCACGAGGTGGAAGTCGGGGTTCACCTCGCCCAGCTGGAGCCGTCCGTCGCCGAGATCGACGGTCGCGTGCACGACGACGGGAGCCCCGTCCGGCCCGGGCATGTCGGTGCGGTCGACGAGGGCGGCCCCGAAGGCGCGGGTGTAGAAGTCGAGCGCCGCGGCCGCGTCGACCACCGCGATGAACGGGGTCAGGGACGTGAACCCCCGGGGCGTCCCGTCGGTGGTGTGCGCTCCGGTGACCCCACGGAGGTTCTGCTCTGTGCTCATGCTCCGAGCCTAGGCATCCGGTGCCGGGCGGTCTTGAAGATTCCCGCCACCTCCGGGTGGTTACGCTCGTGCCATGAGCGAGCCGCCCACCACGCGGGGCCACCTCACCCCGGGACCGCACGCCACGGTCGTGCGCCTGCCCGCGCCCGACGACGTCGCCCACCTCGTCCGGCAGCTGTGGATCCCCGAGTGGGACCTGCCGGCGGGGGAGCGGGCCGAGCAGCTGGTGCTGGGCTATCCGGCGAGCAACGTGGTGGTCGAACCGGACGGGGTGGCGCTGCACGGGCCCACGAGCCGTGCGTCCACCCGGGTGCTCACGGGCCGGGGCTGGGCGGTCGGCGCGCTGCTGCGCCCGGCGGGGGTCCTGCTGTTCACGGAGCACCCGGCGGACCTGCTCGACGGGTCCGCGCCCGTCAGTGCGCCCGGGCTGCGCTCCGCCGTCGCGGAGGCCATGGCGGTGGCCGATGCGGCCGGGCGGTGGGCACGTCCGGCGGATCCGCCCGGCGGAACGGAGTCCGTCAGCGCGCCCGGGCTGCGCTCTGCCGCCGCGGGGGCTGTGGCGGGTGCCGATCCGGCCGGCCGGCATCTGCGGGCGGCGGCCCTGCTCGCGGACCACGTCCGGGCGCTGGCGGCGGCGGTGCCCCCGTCCGCGGCGCGGGACGGTGCCCTGGCCAATCGCATGGTCGACCTCCTCGAGGCGGGGACCGTCGCGCGGAGCCCGGCGGGCCTGGCCCGGCAGCTGCACGTCTCCGAGCGCTCGCTGCAACGGCTCGCGGCCCGGTTCGTGGGGATGCCGCCCCAGCTGCTGCTCCGTCGTCGTCGGCTCCAGGAGGCGGCCGAGCGGATGCGCGCGGACCCGGCCGCGGACCTCGGGGCGCTCGCCGCGGAGCTGGGCTTCGCGGACCAGTCCCACCTCACCCGGGAGTTCCGGTCGGTGCTGGGCGCCACTCCGCGCGGCTACGGGCGCGCCCGGTCCGGCCGGGAGGGCGGATGAGGAATCCCGGGACCCGGGGCGTGGGTCAGGCGACCGTGCCGGGCCGGCCGTTCTTCGCCACCACGCGCTCGCCGGCGCGCTGCCAGGCCCGTCATGCCGCCGCGGAGGCTGGCCACCTCGTAGCCGGCCGTGGCCAGCCGGCGGGCGGCGTTCGCCGAGCGGGCGCCGGATCGGCAGACCGTCACGACCGGCCGGTCCTTGGACAGCTCGCGCTGCCGGGTGCCGATGGCGTCCAGGGGGATGTGCCGGGCGGCCGGGGCGTGACCCGCGCGGTACTCCTGGGCGGTGCGGACGTCGACGAGCACGGCCCCGCCGTCCAGGAGCTCCCGGGCGCGTGCCACGTCCACGGTCTCGTAGGTGCTGCCGAAGAGTCGGCCGAGAAGGCCCATGGCTCAGTTCTCCTTCGCGATGATCGAGAGGTTCGTGCCGCACCGGGCGGGACACGTGGGCCTACTATACCCCAGGGGGTATAGCATCCTCCAGCTGTGAGGAACGAGACAGCCGGAGCGCAAATAACTCCGGGGGATCTCCCGTTGACACGGAAAGAACCAGTTCCCTGATGAAAGGCCTCCCCGTGCCGCACTCCACCCTGTCCACCCCCGTCACCCTCGGCTCCCTCGAGCTGCCGAACCGCCTGGTCATGGCGCCGCTCACCCGGATGCGCTCCGGCCGGGACGGTGTTCCCGGCGAGCTCAACGTGGAGCACTACACCCAGCGCGCCTCGATGGGCCTCATCGTCACCGAGGGAACGTACCCCGACGTGGTGGGGCAGGGCTTCGCCTACCAGCCCGGCATCGAGACGCCCGAGCAGGTCGAGGGCTGGCGCCGGGTGGCCGAGAGCGTGCACGCCGCCGACGGCCGCCTGTTCATGCAGGTCATGCACGCCGGGCGCGTCACGCACCCGGACATCAACGGCGGCTCCCAGCCGGTGGCCCCGAGTGCTCTCGCGATCGAGGGGAAGACGCACACCTACCAGGGCAAGGCCGACTACCCCGTGCCGCACGCGCTGACCGCCGAGGAGCTGCCGGGCGTGGTGGAGTCCTTCGTCCGGGCCTCGCGCAACGCGATCGAGGCGGGCCTGGACGGTGTGGAGATCCACGGCGCGAACGGCTACCTGCTGCACGAGTTCCTCGCGCCGGGCGCCAACCAGCGCACCGACGAGTACGGCGGTTCCCCCGAGAACCGCGCCCGCTTCGTGGTCGAGCTGGTCCGGGCCGTGGCCGAGGCCGTCGGTGCGGAGCGTGTCGGTCTGCGGATCTCGCCCGAGCACAACATCCAGGACGCCTGGGAGACGGACCACGAGGACGTCCGGGCCACGTACGCCGCTCTCGTCGACGGCATCGGGGACCTCGGCCTCGCCTACCTCTCCGTGCTGCACAAGGAGCCGGCGGGGGAGTTCGTCCAGGGGCTGCGCACCCGCTTCGGCGGCGCCTTCCTGGCCAACAGCGGCTTCAGTGACGTGCCGACCACCCGTGAGGAGAGCGTGCAGCTGATCGAGGAGGGCGTGGCGGACGGCGTCGTCGTCGGGCGCCCGGCGATCGCGAACCCGGACCTGGCACGGCGCTGGGCGGAGGGTCTGCGGGAGAACGTGCCGGACCCGCGGACCTTCTACACGCAGAGCGCCGAGGGCTACACGGACTACCCGTTCGCGCAGGCCTGAGCCACTCCCCGCGTCCCGCCCGGTCCTGCCGGGAGGGACGCGGGGACCCTCGCAGGTGGTCCGGGTCACGTCTTAGCGTGTCGGATCCGGCTGGGACCATGAACCATGGCCGCCACCGCCGTTCCGCCGCGAAGCCTGGAGGACGCCCTCCGGGAGGAGACGGACCTGGCCGAGATCGGCGAGGAGTTCTCCGCCGGCGTGCGGGCGCTGGTCGAGGAGTCCCGCGCGGAGGCCCGGGCCGCGGGGCGCCAGTACCGGCTGCTCCACCGGCTCTGGCAGCTGCAGGAGGAGGCCCGGGAGCAGCGCTGGATGGTGGAGGCGCTCTGGATGCGCCCCGAGGCGGACCGGCTGGGCCCGCACTCCCTCGAGCCCGCTGAGCAGACGGTGCGGGACGTGGCCGATGAGATCGGTCCGGCCCTCCGGCTCCCCGCGGGCACCGCGCTGCGCCGTGTCGAGGACGCCGTGCTGCTCGCGGAGTCCCTGCCCGGGGTCCTCGAGGCGCTCGAGCAGGGCCAGGTGGGCTTCCGGCAGGCGGGAGTGCTCGTCGAGCTGTGGCGCGAGCTGGTGTGGGACGCCGCCGGTCTCCCGCCGGAGCAGCGGGCGCCGGTCCAGGCCGTCCAGCGGATCGTCGACGAGCTGCTCCTCCGGGCCCCCGGCAGCACCGTGGCCCAGCTGCGCGCCCTCGCCCGCCGACGCCGCGCAGGTCTGCTGCGGGAGACCCAGGAGCAGCGGCACCGGCTGGCGCTGCAGGACCGGCGCGTGTGGGTCGAACCCCGGGAGGACGGCATGGCGCAGCTGTGCGCCCTCCTGGACGCGGCCACCGCGCACGCCATCCAGGACCGCCTCGACACGCTGGTCGACCGGGCGGTCCCCGCGGTCCCGCCCGAGGTCCTCCCCGCGCAGGTCCTGACCACGGCATCGCCCGCGTCGTCCGCCGCGGACTCCCCGGACAGCGGTCCGTCGGATCCCACCGCCGGGGCTCCGGAGCGCCGCACGGTGCCCCAGCTGCGCGCCGACGTGCTGGCGGACCTCCTGCTCGACGGCGAGCCCGCCGACATGCCCGACCGTCTTCGCGGCATCCGCGGGCACGTCACGGTCACCGTGCCCGCTCTCGCGCTCCTCGAGAACGCAGGGACGCTGCCCCCCGGCTCCATCGAGGGCCTGCCGCGCACTTCCCGTTGTGCGGAGCTGGAGGGCTACGGGCCCATCCCGGTCGGTCTCGCGGAGCGGATCGCGGCGCGCGCGCCCTCCTGGTCACGGATCCTCACCCATCCCGTCACGGGGACCGTCCTGGACCGGGACCGCAGCACCTATGCCGTGCCCGCCGATCTCAAGCACCGGCTGCGAGCCAGGGACGGCACGTGCCGCTTCCCGGGCTGTCGACGCCGGGCATCGCGGTGCGACCTCGACCACACCGTCGCCTGGGCGGACGGCGGCCGGACCTCGGCGGACAACCTCGCACACCTGTGCCGGCACCACCACCTGCTCAAGCACCGGGACGGTCCGCTGGGCCGGTGGCGGGTGGAGCACGTGGCACCCGAGCGCCTCGTCCCCGAGCTGCACGACCACGGGGTGCTGGAGTGGACCTCGCCTGCCGGACAGATCCACCGGACCTATCCGCAGGAGCACCACCATCCGGTCCCGGAGCGCGCACCGTACTTCCTCGCAGTCCCCGCTCCGCGCCCGGATGCAGTTCACGCGCCGCACGGTGTCCCGCGCTCCGCTTCTCGGCCTGGTCCGGCCGACGACCCGCCGCCGTTCTGACATCCTGGACCCCGGACCCTAGACCCCGGTGAGACGGAGGAGCTGCCCGTGACCACCCCGTCGCCCACCGAGGTGCGCTCGGTGTTGCTCGACCTGGTCCGCCGCCGCGGGTCCGCGAAGACGGTGTGTCCCTCCGAGGCCGCCCGCGCTCTGGACGCCGAGGGCTGGCGGGACCTGATGGAGGATGTGCGTCAGGAGGCGTACCGGATGGCCGACGCCGGGCTCGTCGACATCACCCAGCAGGGCCGCGTGGTCGACGGCCGGACAGCCCGCGGGCCGATCCGCGTCCGACTCCGCTGAGCAGGGCACGCGCCCCCGGGTAGCGTGGGGGTCATGACGTCCCCACCCATCAGCGCCCTCCTCGGGTCCGCCGCCCGGGCGCCGTTCGTCCTGCTCAAGCAGTTCCGGCCCCAGCGGCCCATCCACTCGGAGGGCGTCGGGCTCGAAGGCGTCCTGGTCCGCACGGGGGGCGGCACCAGTGGCATCCACTGGATCGACGAAGCCGGAGAGGATCCCGTGCGGGCCCGTTTCTCCCGCTCGATCGGCTTCCCGCAGGGGTGGCCGGACATCCTGGGCCTCGCCCTGCGCTGCCCCGTCCCGCCCTCCGGGCAGATGGAGGGCCGCAGCGACGGCCGGGCCGACATCCTCCTCGCGACCGCCGGCGGGGGGCGGTTCTCCCGCTTCGTCCCGACCTTCCACCGGCACGTGCCGGACAGCGCGTTCGCCTCCTTCATGCCCTACCGGGGTCTCGGCGGCCCGGTGCTGGTCGCCGCCCACCCCGAGCCGCGCACGGAGCGCCTGCCGGCCCGCCCCGACCTCTTCCGGGCGTCGGTCGCCGCCGAGCCCTGGGTCCTCGGTCTGTACTGGGCCACACCGCTCGGGCCGTGGCAGCGCTTCGGGACGGTCGAGCTCGGTCCAGGCGCGCCGTTCGGGGACGACGAACGGTTCGACCCCCTGCTCAACGTCCCCACGGGCGCCGAGAACTACGGGTGGACCTACCGGCTGCGAGAGCCGTCCTACACCCTGGCCCGCACCCCGCGAGGGCCGCTGGGCCGGGCGTAGAATCGGCCCATGGCACTGAGACTGAGCCCGGCGCCCACCACCGCGACTGTCCGGCGTCACGCCCTGGTGGAGTCGCCCATCGGCCCGCTGGCTCTCGTCGAGGAGGCGGGGGCGCTCGTGGCGCTCTCCGTCGAGGGCGCACGCCAGGGGCCGGTCCCCACCTCCTTCGGGGCGCGCGACGACAGCCTCCTCCCACACGTCCGCGAGCAGCTCGGCGAGTACTTCGCGGGACGGCTGCAGGAGTTCGACGCCGACGTCGTCCTCCACGGGACACCGTTCCAGGTTCGTGTGTGGAACGCCCTCGCGCAGATCCCGTACGGCACGACCGGCACCTACGGGCAGGTGGCCCGCGCCGTCGGGGCGCCCCGGGCCGCCCAGGCGGTCGGGTCGGCCAACGGCCGCAACCCCGTCAGCCTGCTGGTCCCGTGCCATCGGATCATCGGCGCCGGCGGGCGGCTGACCGGCTACGCCGGCGGCATGGAACGCAAGGAGTACCTGCTGCGCCTCGAGGGCGCGCTGCTCTGAACCCGCACCCCTGACGCGCCACCAGGAGGACCCATGACCCGCCTCGACGACCTCGCCACCGCCAATCTCACGAAGGCACGTGCCTCCGGCGCCGGGCGCAGCGCGGAGCTCGTGGTCCACGACGGCGTGTTGCGGCAGACGATGATGGCGCTGTGCGCCGGCAAGGAGCTCGCCGAGCACGTCTCCCCGCCCGCCGCCACCCTCCAGCTGCTGCGCGGCCGGGTCCGGGTGCTCAAGCGCGGCCAGCTCGCCGAGGAGCTCACGGCCGGGGAGCTGCTGTCCCTCACCGACTCCCGCCACTCGGTGGAGGCGCTGGAGGACTCGGTCTTCCTGCTGACCACCGTCTCCCGGCCGTCGGACGGCTACGACCCCCGAGTGGCGTGACCCGAGGGCTCCGGCTCAGAACGCGTAGCGGACGTCGCAGTACGGCAGCTTCTCGTGGAGCAGGTCCAGGAACTGCTCCAGGTACCGCTGCTTGTCCCGGAAGCGGTACCGCACGTTGAGGGCCCCGTTCTGGGAGCGCTTGGTCTCTTGGAGGTCCGGGCGCCACAGCACCTCCTCGGCCTTGGGGTGCCACTGCGTGTTGACCTCGTGGAGCTGGGCGTTGTGGGTCAGGAAGATGACCTCCGAGGCCAGCTGGTCCTTGGCCGCCGCGCTCAGGCCGTCGTCGAGCTGCTCGAAGAGCTCGGCCCAGTCCTCCAGCCACGTGTCCGTGACGATCACCGGCGAGAAGTTCACGTGCACCTCGTAGCCAGCCGCCACGAAGTCGTCGATGGCGGCGATCCGCTCCGGCACCGGCGTGGTCCGGATGTCCGTGAGCTTGGCCAGGTGCGCCGGCATCAGGGAGAACCGTACCCGGGTCCGCCCCTGCGGGTCCCAGTCCAGCAGCTCCCGGTTGACGTACTTCGTGGCGAAGGACGCCTTGGCGGTGGGGTGGCGGCGGAACAGGTCCACGAGGTCCTGCACGTTGTCGCTGAGCAGGGCGTCCACCGAGCAGTCGCTGTTCTCCCCGAGGTCGTAGACCCACGCGTCCGGGTCGCACTGGTTGGGCTCCGGCTTGGGGCCCTGCCGGCCGATGTGCCGGTCCAGGTAGCCGGTGATCTGCTCGATGTTGGCGAAGACCGTCACCGGGTTGCTGTAGCCCTTCCGGCGCGGGACGTAGCAGTAGGCGCACGCCATGGCGCACCCGTTGGCCGTGGACGGCGCGATGAAGTCCGCCGACCGGCCGTTGGGCCGCGCCGCCAGGGACTTCTTGACCCCCAGCACCAGGGCCTCGCGCTTGATCCGGACCCACCGCCGCGCGTTGGTCTCGTCCCCGTGCAGCTCCGGGATCTGCCAGTGGCTCGGGACCTCCACCAGGGTGGCGTCCGGCCAGCGTTCGAGGACCTGCCGCCCCCGGGGCAGCTCGGCGGCGGCCGGCTCGTAGTAGATGCGGGTGATGTCGATCATGGACGGTTCCGGGGGCATGCGGACGAGTCTAGGAACCGCCACCGACAGCGGGCTCGCGGAGTCCTCCCCGGGAATGGACAGTGGACTTCACACCTGGTGGCCGACAGGATGGCACCAGGGTGCGACCGCAACGACCACTCCGGCAGCAGCGACCACGAGGGAGTTCCTCCATGAGATCCGTTTGGCTCGACACGTACGAGGTGCCGTCCACCGCGACGGACCGGTTCGTCCCCGGTGCGCACTACGACACGGTGGTCGCGGGTGCCGGGCTGACCGGGCTGACCACCGCGGTGCTGCTGGCGCGTGCGGGTCAGCGGGTCGCCGTGCTCGAGGCGCGTTCCGTCGGGGCCGTCACCACGGGCAACACGACGGCGAAGCTGTCCCTGCTGCAGGGCACCACGCTCTCCCAGATCCACCGGCACCAGTCGGACGAGGTGCTGCGTGCCTACGCGGACGGGAACCGCGAGGGGATGGACTGGCTGGTCCGGTTCCTCGAGGAGCGTGGGGTCCCGTTCCAGCGCCGCGACGCCTACACCTACGCCACGACGTCGAAGGGCGCCTCCGCGCTGCGCAAGGAGCTCGAGGCCGCCCGCATCGCCGGGCTGCACATGAACTGGACCCGGGACACCGGCCTCCCCTACAAGGTCTCCGGGGCCATCACGATGCCGGACCAGGTCCAGTTCCACCCGATGGAGGTGCTCGGCGCCCTCGTCGCCGAGCTGAAGGAGCACGGCGGCACGCTCGTGGAGGGGGTCCGGATCACCGGGGCCGGTGTCCGCTCACCCCTCTCGGTGCAGACCTCGCACGGCCCGGTGCGGGCCGACCGGCTCGTGCTGGCCACGGGCACCCCGGTCCTGGACCGCGGCGGGTACTTCGCGAAGCTCTCCCCGAACCGCTCCTACGCCCTGACCTACCGGGTCCCCGGGGCGCCGGGGTCCATCCCGGAGGGCATGTACATCACCGCGGACAGCCCCACCCGCACGCTGCGCACCGTGCCGGTCGACGGGGAGGAGCTGCTCCTGGTGGGCGGCAACGACCACGTGGTGGGACGGTCCGCCTCCCCGCAGGCGGCCGTGGACGACCTCGAGTCCTGGACGCAGCGCTGGTTCCCGGGGGCCGAGCGCACGCACGTGTGGGCGGCCCAGGACTACGAGTCGGTCAACCTCATCCCCTTCATCGGCACCCTGCCCCGCGGCGGCGGCAGCATCTACCTCGCCACCGGCTACAACAAGTGGGGGATGAGCAACGCCGTGGCCGCCGCGATCGCGCTGAACGCCGAGATCCTCGGCGGCAGCGTGCCGTGGGCCGAGACGCTGGGCCGGCGCATGACCTCGCCGTCGGACATCCTCACCGCCCTGCGCGTCAACGCGGGGGTGGGCCTCAACGCGCCCAAGGACTGGCTCAAGGCCGAGCTCAAGGAGCTGCCGGCGGGGGCGCCCGCGGAGGGGCAGGGCGTCGTCGGACGCGAGCACGGCCGCCCCGTGGGCGTGTCCACCGTCGACGGCACCACCTGCAAGGTCTCCGGCGTCTGCACGCACCTCGGCGGCGTGCTGCGCTGGAACGACGCCGAGCGCTCGTGGGACTGCCCCCTGCACGGCTCCCGGTTCGCCGCCGACGGCTCCCTGCTCGAGGGCCCTGCCGTGAAGGACCTGCCTCGGGCCGGGCGCTGAGCCCGGTCCCGGACACGGCGGCGGCCCCCACCCGCAGAGGGGTGGGGGCCGCCGTGGCGTCCAGGGACGCGCTGTCCCGGGACCTACTTCTTGGAGGAGGTCTCCTCGAGCTTCAGCGCGACGCCGATCGCGAAGAAGGTCGGGGTCCACTCGCCCACGAACAGACCCCAGCGGTCGGCCTGGGGCTTGGACTTGCTCTTGCCGAGGCTGGCCGCCCAGGAGAGGACGGACAGGCCGATGGAGGCGAAGCCCGCCGCGTAGGCGTGCTCGCTGCGGACACCAAGGTTCTGGATCGTGCTGATCATGGACGTACCTCTTTCCTGTGGTGGTCACCGTGAACGGCGAACTCCTCGAGCGGTGTCCGCCCAGTCTCACACGAAACGGAGCAATACGAAAGCAGGCTGACTATAAAGTTCGCCAGATGCGTCGCCGGCCGGCCGCCGTGCTCCGGTGTCCGGTCGTCCGCCGCCGATGTGGGCGGATGTGGGGTCGTCCGAACGGCCATTAACAGATGCAAAAAACTGTTTCCTCATGCAAACTGATCCATACCCGACCCGGTGGTGACCACCGCGGCGGGGTGGACGTCGAACCGGTCGGGGGGCCGGTGGCGTCATCGACCCGGAGCGAAGGAGCTTCCGGGCCGGGCCGATCATTCCTGGGGGGAAAAATGCTGCCATCCGTCGTGGGTGCTCTGCTGAGCACCGTCGTCCTCGTCTACGTCCTGTCGAACGCCGCCTACACGCGGCACAAGCGGTTCATCGCCGGGGCCAGGTCGCTGCGCCAGGCCATCGTCGCCGTGTACGCGGTGCTGCTGGTGCTCAACCTGTGGTGCGCCACGATCATGCCCGTCACCCTGGTCTGCGACGCGATCGCGGTGGCCACCCTGGTCGCCACCGGGGTCTTCGGCTTCGTCATCGCCGAGCGGCGGATCCCCGCCACCACCGTGGTCGAGCGCCGGAAGGTGCTGGCCGTGGGGGCGCACCCGGACGACCTCGAGCTCGCCTGCGGGGCGACCCTGGCCAAGCTGGTCGACACTGGCCACGAGGTCCGCGGCCTGGTGATGAGCTCCGGCGAGGTGGGCGGCAACGCCGGGCTGCGACCGGCCGAGGCCCAGCGCGGCGCCTCGTTCCTGGGGCTGACGGGTCTGCGGGTGCACGAGTTCCCGGACACGAAGCTGGAGACGGTCACCAACGACATGGTCCGGGCCATCGAGGCCGCGATCCGGGAGTTCGAGCCGGACGTGATCTTCACCCACTCGGCCCACGACCAGCACCAGGACCACTACGCGGTGCACCAGGCCACCCTGCGCGCCGCCCGGGCCCACCACTCGATCCTGTGCTTCGAGTCCCCGTCGGTGACCCGCGACTTCGACCCGTCCGTGTTCGTGGACATCGACGGCTACGTCGACGTCAAGGTCGAGGCCGTGCTCTCCCACCGGGACCAGGCCGGCAAGCCCTACATGACCCCCGGGCGGGTGCGCGGGATGGCCGCCTTCCGCGGGGCGCAGGCCAAGAACACCAACGCGGAGGCCTTCGAGCCGGTCCGCCTGCTCGGCTCCGCGATCGGCGACCTCTAGTCCCCGGGGTGGCCAGGGGGCCGGGCGGCCGGGGCGTTCCCGCGGACGCCCCGGCGCCCGGCCACGGTCCGGCCGGCGCCGCCGCTCAGACGGGGCCGGAGCTGCCGGCCGGGTACTCGAGCAGCGGGACCCGGCCGTCCTCGAAGGCGGCCAGCACCTCGTCGACGATGCGCCATCCCTGCTCCGCCGCGTCCCCGCGGACGCCGAAGGTGTGGTCGCCCTCGAGGACGCCCCGCAGCACGCTGCCGTAGGCCGTCAGGCCCGGCCGGGCCATCCCGGACGAGAGCGTCACCCGGGTCATGCCCCGGGAGTCGAAGGGCCCGCCCACGTTCAGCTCCAGGGTCAGCTGCTCCTCCTCGAGGCCCATGCGCAGGACGTCCGGCGCGACGTCCCCCGAGCGGGGCAGCTGCTCGTAGTCGTGCGGCGGGCGGCGGAACGTGATGGCGATCTCCTGGCGGGGGTTGCCGATCGCCTTGCCCGAGCGCAGGGTGACGGGCACGCCGTTCCAGCGCCACGTGTCGACCTCGAGGACCACCTGCGCGAACGTCTCCGTCCCGCGCTCCGGGTCCACGCCGTCCTCGGCCGTGTAGTCGGGCAGCTCACGGCCCTCCACGCTGCCGGCGGTATAGCGGCCCCGGGTCGCGGCGCCCGCCGCGTCGTCCTGCCAGAGCTTCGTGGCCCGCAGCACGTGGCTGGTCAGCGTGGGGATCTCCACCTGGTCGAAGGAGGAGGGCGGTTCCATCATGACGAGGGCCATGACCTGCAGCAGGTGGGACTGGATCATGTCCCGCAGCGCTCCCGTGGCCTCGTAGAAGCCCGCGCGGCCCTCCAGGCCCAGGGTCTCGTCGAAGACGATCTCCACGGACTCCACGTGCTCCCGGCTCATGAGCGGCTCCAGCAGCCGGTTGGCGAAGCGCAGCCCCACGAAGTTGAGCACCGCCGGCATGCCCAGGAAGTGGTCCACCCGGAAGGTCCGCTCCTCGGGGACGAGCCGGCCCACGAGCCGGTTCAGCTCCCGCGCGGTCTGCGTGTCGGAGCCGATCGGCTTCTCGAGGGCCAGCACCAGGTCCTCCGGCAGGTCCAGCCCGGCCATGACCTCGCACGCCTGCGCGGTGACCGCGGGAGGCAGGGCGAAGTACAGGCAGACGGGGCCCTCGACGTCGTCGAGCAGCCGCTCGAGGTCCCCGGCGTCGGTGACGTCGCCCGCCACGTAGCGGGCGGTCTCCCGGGTGTGCGCGGCGGCGGGCCCGCTCGCGCCGACGGAGTCGAAGGCCTCGGCCACGACCTGTTCCCAGCCCTCCGCGGGTTCCCGCGAGGAGCCGACCACGTCGATGCGCAGCTCCGGGGCCGAGCTCAGGAGCGTGCCCAGGCCCGGCAGGAGCAGGCGGGACGTGAGGTCGCCGGTGGCGCCGAAGATGATCAGGGTCCTGATGCTTGTCATGCCAGCACGGTACCCCGGGGCCCGGGGCGCACGCCCCGCGCGCCCCCTGGCCCGCGCCGACCGGACGCCCGGCCGCGGCTGGTTGAATGGGCGGATGAACGACGACGCGAACCGGCCCCGGTCCACCCCCCTGGAGGACTACGCGCTGCTGTCCGACCTGCACACCGGGCCGCTCGTGTCCCGGGACGGCAGCGTCGACTGGCTGTGCTTCCCCCGCTTCGACTCCCCGTCGGTCTTCGCGGCCCTGCTGGGCACGCCCGAGGACGGGCGCTGGAAGCTCTCCGCCGTCGACGGCGTGGTCACGTCGCGCCGCTACCTGCCCCGCACCTTCGTGCTGGAGACGACGTGGCGCACCCCCACCGGGACCGTCGTGGTGACCGACTTCCTGCCCCCGGTGGCCGCCGGCGACGACCACCCGGACCACGCCGATCTCGTGCGGCGGGTCGAGTGCGTCTCGGGGACGGTCGAGGTGGAGCACGATCTGCGGATCCGCTTCGACTACGGGCGCGCCGTGCCCTGGACGCGGCGGGTCGACATCGACGGCAACGGCACCTGCGGGCAGCTCTCGATCGCCGGCCCCGACGCCCTGCTCCTGACCGGGCCGATGCTGCACCCCGAGGACTTCCCCCGCGTCGAGCCGCTCGAGGACGCCGTCCCGGACGCCGCCGCGGAGGAGCCCGCTGGCCTCGACGAGGACGAGGGTGCCGTGGCCGACCGGCTCGGCGGGCGCTTCGGGCTCTCGGCGGGGGAGTCCCTCGACTGGGTGCTGACGTGGCACGAGTCCCACCACGTGCTGCCCACCCCCGTGGACCCCGCCGCCGCCCTCGACCGCGCGGTGTCCTTCTGGACCGAGTGGTCCTCCCACGTGGGCACCCACAAGCGCCACGAGCAGGCGGTCCTGCGCTCGCTGCTCGTGCTGCGGGCCCTCACCCACCGCGGGACCGGCGGGATCGTCGCGGCCCCCACCACCTCGCTGCCCGAGGAGTTCGGGGGCAGCCGCAACTGGGACTACCGCTACACGTGGCTCCGGGACGCCGCACTGACCATCGAGGTGCTCGTCGCCCACGACTTCACCGACGGCGCGCTGCACTGGCGCAACTGGCTGCTGCGGGCCGTGGCCGGGGATCCCGACCAGGTCCAGATCATGTACGGCCTGGCGGGGGAGCGCCGGCTGCCCGAGAGCGAGCTGGGCCACCTCGGCGGGTACGAGGGCTCGGCTCCCGTGCGGATCGGCAACGGCGCCGTGGGCCAGTTCCAGTCGGACGTCGTCGGGGAGGTCATGCTCGCGCTCGCCGCCCTCCGGGACGCCGGCGTGGAGGAGGACCGGTGGTCCTGGGGACTGCAGAAGAACCTGCTGCGCTTCTGCGAGCGCAACTTCGACCGGGCCGGCCACGGGATCTGGGAGATGCGCGGGCCCGCCGCGTTCTTCGTGCACGGGCGCGCCATGATGTGGGCGGCCTTCGACCAGGGCGTGCGCGCCGTCGAGGAGCACGGGTTCTCCGGGCCGGTGGATCGGTGGCGTGAGCTGCGGGACCGGCTGTGCGCCGAGATCCTGGAGCACGGCTTCGACACGGAGCTGAACACGTTCACGCAGACCTACGACAACACCGAGGTGGACGCCTCGCTGCTGCAGCTGCCCCACACGGGCTTCGTGGCCTACGACGACCCGCGGATGCTCGGCACCGTTGCCCGGATCGAGCGGGACCTGCGGGGGGCGCACGGGCTGGTGCACCGCTACCGGACCGCCTCCGGCCTGGACGGTCTGGAGGGGGACGAGTACCCGTTCCTCATCTGCTCGTTCTGGCTCGTGGAGCAGTACGCGCGCAGCGGCCGGGTGGAGGACGCCGGTGAGCTCCTGGAGCAGCTCGCCGGCTACGCCAACGACCTCGGCCTGTACGCGGAGGAGTTCGACCCCGTCAGCGGGCGGCTCGCCGGGAACTTCCCCCAGGCGTTCAGCCACCTCGGGTTCATCCGCGCCGTCGACGCCGTGGTGCGGGCGCGGGCCGGCGTGGACCTCACGGATCGGCTCCAGGCGTAGGCGGGACGCGGGCACGAATCAGGACGCATCGACCAGGACGGACGGACATGAGCACCTTCGACCGGGCGGCCGATCTGCCGCACGACCTCACCGACGACCTCCTCGACGGCCTCGGGGTGGAACGGGCCACCCCGCTCGGCGGCGGCGACACCGCGGCGGCCTTCCGCCTGGAGACGGCGCGGGGACCGCTGTTCGCGAAGACCATGGCGGACCCGCCCGCCGGGATGATGGCGGCGGAGGTCGCGGGACTGCACGCCCTGCGGGAGCACGTGCCGGAGTTCCTCGGGGTGCCGGAGGTCGTGCGGTGGACGGACGACGGCATCGTCCTCGAGTGGATCGACGAGGCCCCGGGCCGGCGCCCGTCCGGGACCGAGGCGGAGTGCGGGCGCGGGCTCGCGGCGCTGCACCGGGTGCGGGGGAAGGCCTTCGGCGGGCTCGACCCGGAGCTGCCCGGGCGGATCGGGTCCTTCGCGGTGGACCTGTCCCCGACCCAGGACTGGGCGGCGTTCCTGCTCGACCGGCGGATCCGCCCGCTCCTGCGGGACGCGCTCGGGGCCGGCCGGATCGCCCCGCACGCCGCGGACCTGCTCGAGGAGCTCGCCCCGCGGGCCGAGGAGCTCGCGGGGCCGCCGGAGCCCCCCACCCTGGTGCACGGCGACCTGTGGGCCGGGAACCGGCTCGTGGACGTCCGGGGCCGGAACTGGTTGATCGACCCGTCGGCGTACTGGGGCCACCGCGAGGTCGACATCGCGATGATGCTGCTGTTCGGCGGCTTCGGCGAGGAGTGCCTGGCCGCCTACGACGCCGAGCACCCGCTCGCGCCCGGTTGGCAGGAGCGGGTGCCGTGGTACCAGCTGCCGCCGCTGCTGGTGCACGCCGTCCGGTTCGGCGGCGGATACGGGGACGCGGCCGTGCGGGCGCTCCGGCAGCTGCGCGGCTGACCGGCCGCGCGGGGAAGCGGCGGCGGGAGCGGGAGCAGGGTCCTCAGCGCTGCTCGTCCACCGCCCGGTCGTCCACGGCACGACCGGCCCTGCGCTGCTCTGCCCTGCGCTGCTCGGCATGCTCCGCACCGGCACCGGCACCGGCACCGGCACCGGCACCGGCACGGCGGCGGAAGTACGCCGTGGCCAGCACCACCAGGACCGCCGCCGCGGCCGCGCCCCAGGCCAGGAGCACGGACCGCGGCTCGTCCGTGGCCCGGCCGACCGCGATCCAGGACAGCCCCCACGCGGAGGCGGCGGCCACGGCCCAGCGCCCGCCGACCCGCCGCTGGATGGCGGCGACCACCGCAGCGAGCACGAGCACGACGACGACGCCGATCCACTCGGCGCCCCGGCCCTCCTGCGACACGCCCGAGGACACGAGGGCGGCCGCCACGTTGGCCGCCGTCGCGACGGACACCCAGCCCAGGTACAGCCCGAAGGTGCCGTCGACCACGATCAGGTCGAGCGGGCCGCGCCGGCCGGGGACCTCGGTCAGGCGCACCACCAGCAGGCCCAGGACCAGGACCAGGGCGACGATCACCCCGACGCTGGCCCAGATCCAGCCCTGCTGGGTGACCAGCAGCCAGCCGGCGTTGAGGAGCATGGACGCCGCCGCGAGCCGGCCGGTGGCGCGGGCCCGGGGGTCCGTCGTCCGCGAGGGCAGCCACTGCCAGACGGTGTAGGCGAACAGTCCCAGGTAGATCACCGACCAGATCGAGAACGCCGTGCCGGCCGGGGCGAGCAGGGTGGCGTCCGCGGAGAGGCTGCCGCCGGACGACTCCTCGACCCGGGTGCCGAAGACGCCGATGCCGACGAGCGTGCCCAACAGGCACGCGATCTCGCTGACGGTGACCAGCACCTGGCGGACGCGGTCCGCGCGGGTCGGCCGGAGGTCGGTGCGGCCGGTGCTGACGGGGGAGGCGGTCACGGCGGGGCCTTTCTCGGGTGGCACGGACCGGGAGCCGCGGGTCGGGCTCCCGGGTCGGGGTGCACGGGATGGAATGTGCGGGTCGGAGTGCACGGGTCCTCGACCGCCACGGTAGGCCCTGGACCTGACTGCCACCAGGGACGGGGCGCCGGCCGGGGCACCCGTTCCCGGCCGGCGCCCGGGCCGTTCCCCTAGAGTGGCCGGATGGAACCCGAGCAGACGTCCCGGCCCGTCGTGGGCCTTCTCGGCGCCACCGGCATCACCGGGCGCGTGGCACTGGCCCATCTCCTGGCGCGGGCGCCCGAGGCGGGGGTGGACGTCGTCGTCGGCGCCCGGGACCCCGAGCGCGTGCGAGCGCTGTGCGCCGAACGGGAGCTCCCCGTCCCCGAGGTCCTGCACGCCGATGTCGCGGAGCCCGGCTCGCTGCGCGCGTTCGTCCGGCGGGTCGACGTGCTGGTCAACCTCGCCGGGCCCTACACGCGGCTGGCGCCCCCGGTGCTCGCCGCGTGCGTCGCGGAGGGCACCCACTACCTGGACCTGACGGGCGAGTCGCAGCTCGCCCACCGCACCGACCGGGACCTGCACGAGGCCGCGCGGGCCGCCGGGGTCGCGATCGTGCACACGGCGGGCTTCGAGGCCCTGCCCGCCGACGTCCTCGTCGACGCCGCCCGCCGGCACGCCGCGGAGCGCGGCGAGACGCTGCGCTCCGCGGACCTCGTCACCTCCGTGCGCACGCCGCCGGGGACCGGATTCTCGGAGTCGGTCTCGGGCGGGACCGTGCAGAGCCTCGTCGAGGTGCTGCGGGACCCGGACCCCGCCCGCACCGGGGACGTCGCCGCCCGTCTCCCGGACCCCGCGCCGGGCAGCGGGACCGCCGCGGACCCCGACGCCGTCCGCGCCTTCAGCCCGCTCCGTCTGCGTGCCCGGACCGCCCGCGGCCGGGTGCTCGCGGCCATGAGCCCGCTCGCGGCGATCAATCCCCCGGTGGTGCACCGCACTCAGGCCCTGAGCCCCGTCCCGGGGGCCGCCGCGCACCCCCTGGCCTTCCGCGAGGCCATGGACGTCGGCCGGGCGGGCGGGCTCCGCGGGGCCGGGCGCTGCGCCGCGGCCGTGGCGGTGGCCGTCTTCCAGGCGCTCGCCGGCCTCGCCGCCGGTCTGCCGCACCCGGTGCGGGCGCGGCTCGCCGACGTCCTGGCGGGGGTCCTGCCCCAGGTCGGGACGGGCCCGGCGGGCGACGTGCTCACCGGCTGGTCCTGGACCACCCGCGGGGAGTTCACCACCCACGAGGGCGGCAGCTTCTCCGCCGTGCTGGAGGCGCAGGGCAACCCCGGCTACGGCACCACCCCGTGGCTGACCACGGAGCTCGCCCTGCGCATGGCGGTGCGCGGCGTCCCGGCCGCAGCCCTCGGCTCGAGCACGCCCGCCCTGGCGCTGGACGGGGACCTCGACGCCCTGCTCCCGGCACGGGTGCGCATCACGGTCGGCTGAGCACCGCGGACCGGACACCGTGGACGGCGCGCGCCGGCCCCCGTCCCTCGCGAGGGACGGGGGCCGGCGGCAGGACCGCTGCGGGCGGGACTACGGCTTGAGCACCACCTTGATGCAGCCGTCCTCCTTTTTCTGGAACTTCTCGTACATCTCCGGCGCCTGCGACAGCGGCACCTGGTGGGTCGCCAGGTCGAGGACGCCCAGCGGGTCCGAGGGGTCGTCCACGAGCGGCAGGAGCTCGTCGATCCAGAACTTCACGTTGCACTGGCCCATGCGCATCTGGACCTGCTTGTCGAACAGCGTGAGCATCGGTATGGGGTCCTTCATGCCGCCGTACACGCCGCTGAGCGAGATCGTGCCGCCGCGCCGGACGGCGTCGATGGCGGTGTACAGCGCGTCGAGCTTGTCCACCCCGACGGTCTCCATCGCCTTGCGGCCCAGGGGGGACGGCAACAGTCCCACCGCCGCGTGGGCCACCCCGGCCACGTGGGAGCCGTGCGCCTCCATCCCGACCGCGTCCACCACGGAGTCCGGGCCGCGGCCGTCCGTGAGGTCCTTCAGCCGCTCCGCCACGTCGCCCGCGGAGTCCAGCGTCTCGATGCCGTGGCGCTCGGCCATGGCCCGGCGCTCGGCGACCGGGTCCACCGCGAGCACCCGGTAGCCCAGGTGCCGGCCGATCCGGGCGGACATCTGGCCGATCGGGCCCAGCCCCAGCACGGCCAGGGAGCCGCCCTCCGGGGGAGCGGCGTACTTCACGGCCTGCCACGCGGTGGGCACCACGTCGGACAGGTAGAGGTAGCGCTCGTCCTCACCGGTCTCGGGGACCTTGATGGGCCCGTAGTCGGCGTGCGGCACCCGCAGGTACTCGGCCTGCCCGCCCGGCACGGAGCCGTAGAGCCGCGAGTA
Source organism: Kocuria sp. GQ42 (assembly GCF_059758435.1). Classification (NCBI taxonomy): domain Bacteria; kingdom Bacillati; phylum Actinomycetota; class Actinomycetes; order Micrococcales; family Micrococcaceae; genus Kocuria; species Kocuria sp. GQ42. The sequence goes on from NZ_JCAXEN010000003.1 coordinate 325,933, forward strand.
GCCGAGGAACGCCGCGCCGCTGTTGTACTCCCGGACCTGGGTGGTCTCGCACTGCGACTGCAGCCCCTGGTTGCACATGAAGCAGTGCCCGCAGGAGACGTTGAACGGGATGACCACCCGGTCCCCGGCCTTGATGTGGGTGACGGCCGGGCCGACCTCCTCGACGATGCCCATCGGCTCGTGGCCGATGATGTCGCCCTTGTCCATGAACGGGCCCAGCACCTCGTACAGGTGCAGGTCGGACCCGCAGATCCCGCTCGACGTGATCCGCACGATCGCGTCCGTGGGCTCCTGGATCCGCGGATCCGGGACCTCCTCGACGCTCACCGAGCGCTTTCCCTGCCATGTCAGAGCCTTCATCGATCCTCCTTCTCAGAACGGCCCCTCCGGTGCGGAAGGACAGCATGCTGATCTGTTCGGTCCGCCCCAGCCTACTCGGCGGTGTCCGGACCCGCATAGTGCGGGGCCTGGGCCGCGGTCTCGCCCCGGAGGAAGTACGCCCCCACCGAGCCGGCCAGGGTCGCGAAGACGGCCACCGAGTAGAGCGCCAGCACCACCTCCAGTACGCGGGGGAAGCCTCCCTGCGCCCCGAGCTCCCGGCCCGTGACGGTGGACATCGCCGCGTCGGACAGCGCCGGGCCGTATCCCGCGTAGTGGCCGAGGACGTACAGCAGCTGGCTCGAGACCAGCACGACGACGCCGGTGACCGCCGCGAGCCAGCCGATCCTGCTGGACAGCAGCTTCCCCGCCGAGCGGGAGCCGCGCACCCCGGCCGAGAGCACGCTCCCCGCCCGCGTCAGCCGGGTGAGCCGGAGCAGCCGGGCGGCCTGCAGCGCGCGGACGAAGCGCAGGAAGGGCAGGAGCAGGAACAGCACCTGCCACCAGTTGCGCTTCCAGAACCGGGCGGAGAACCCGGCGACGTAGGCCCGGAGCAGGAACTCGCCGACGAACACGGCCCAGAAGAGCCAGCCGACCACGTTGAGGAGGGCCACGAGCCCGGGGTCCTCGGCGAGCAGCTGCCCGAGCACCACGAACAGGAACAGCACGCCCAGCACGCCCATCGGCCGGTCGAGCCGGCGCGCGAGCCCCTCCGCGAGGCCCAGCTGCTCGGCCTCGTCGACCGGCCGCCGGTGCTCGTGCCGGGTGCCGTCGTTCCTCGCCACTGCTGTCCTCTCGGTCGCGCCGGTCTGCTCCTGGGCCCACGGTAGGGCACGGGCGCCGCGGACCCCGCCCGGGGCGCGGGCGCTCGCCCGTCCGTCCGGGGGAGGGTGCGGAGGGTCAGTCGGTTCGCGTCACGGTCGCGTCGACGAGGATGAGCTCCTCGCCGCGGTCGACGTAGAGCTGCGCCGTCTCCTCGTCGGCGACCGCCTGCAGCGCCTCGTAGTCGTCGACCGTGAAGACGTCCCGCTCCTCCACCGTGCCGGTGGCCTCGACCTCGTCGCCCACGGACAGCCCCTCCGGCAGCTGGTCTGCGAGCACGAGCGTGTCCTCCGCGCCGATGGCGATCACCTGGTGGGCCAGGACCTCCTGCACCTCGCCGGTGAGCGTCATGGCCTCGCCCACGAGCTCCTCGGTGGGCACGCCCGACTGGTCGGCGCGGGTCAGCTCGGTCTCCTCGGCGCAGCCGGCGGCGGTGCCGGCCAGGAGGAGCGCGGCCGCCGCGGAGGCCGCGGTCCGGGGGAAGCGGTGCATGGTGGTCTCCTCGTCGTCGTGCTGTGCTCGGTGCCGTTCCGGCAGGACGGGGACGACCGTACGCGGGGGGATCACCGTGCGGCCACCCCTGAGGGCCCTCCCGCAGGGTTCTCGCCGCGGATCGTGACCCGGCCGTGATCCGTCACTCCCCTCCGTTCGCTGCGGGCGGCGTTCCGGGCGGGCCGGGTCCGGTGTGGCACGTTGCACACAGTGCAATGTTGCACGGAGTGCATGGTTGCACCTAGTGTCAGCACTCGTGACGAACCTGCCCGCCGAGCCCGCCCGGCACCACCCCCCGGAGGACCGGCGGGAGGCCGTGAAGTACCACAACCGCCGCGCCATCATCGACGCCGCCGCGGCCCTGGCCGCGGAGCGCGGACTGGGACGCTTCACCGTCAACGACCTCGCCGAGCGGGCCGGGGTCTCGCGGCGCACCATCTTCAACCACTTCGCCTCCGCGGACGACGCCGTCTACGCGCGCTTCAGCGAGCTGCTCGGCGTGTTCGTCGACAACTTCGCGCGCGTCGTGGAGGCCACCCCGCCGCCCGCGAACCCCAGCCCCGGCGCCGTCCTCGAGCAGCTGGCCGACGTCATCGAGCGGACCGAGCTCGTCCCCGCCATGTGCCACATCGCCCACCTGATGGGCGCGAGCGGGGACAGCCCCATCACCGCGATGTGGGCGCACGAGGTGTTCCAGACCCTCACCGCCCGGCTGGCCGCGGAGATCACCGACCGGGTCCCCGGCGCGCCCTCCTTCACCGTGGACCTGCTCGCGAGCCTGCTGCTCCACGCCCTGGCCGTGTCCTTCGAGCGGTGGGCCGAGGAGACCGGCGCGGTGGACACCCCGGACAGCCGCGAGACCTGGCGCCGGCTGCTGCGCACCGCCGTGGAGCGCCTGCGCCACGGCTTCGCGGACTGACCCGACCGACAGAGCACGACTCTCAAAGCACGACCCGCAGAACACGACCGACAGAGAAGAGACATGGCACATCTGCTGTACCGACTCGGGCGCTTCGCCGCCCGCCGCGCCTGGGCCGTGGTCGCGGCCTGGGGGGTGGTCCTGCTCCTCGCAGGCGGCGCCTTCGCCGCCTTCGGCGGGCAGCTGACCAACGCGATCACCGTTCCCGGCACCGAGACCCAGCGTCTCGCCGACCGCCTGCAGAGCGAGCTGCCCGACGCCGGCCACGGCACCGGCCGGATCGTGTTCCAGACCGAGAACGGCGACCCGTTCACCGCGGACCAGCGCGAGCAGGTCGGCGCGGCGCTCGCCGCCGCGGAGACGTCCCCGGGCGTCGACGGCGTCCTGGACCCGTTCGCCGCCCAGGACGAGCGCGAGGCGCAGGAGCAGCAGCTCGCGGACGGGCGCGAACAGGCCGCCGACGGCCGCGCGCAGCTCGACGCCGCCGAGGACACGCTCGACGAGAACCAGGAGAAGCTCGACGCCGCCCGGGAGCAGGCCGAGCGGGCCGACGCCCCCGACCAGGTCCTCGACGAGCTCGACGACCGCCAGGAGGCCCTCGACGACGGCCGCGCGGAGCTCGAGCGCAACCGGGAGCAGCTCGCGGACGGTCTGCCCGAGCTCGACCGCGGCGAGCGGATGATGGCCCTGGCCGAGGAGACCCGCACGGTCTCCGCGGACGGGACCACCGCGATGGCCGTGGTGACCTTCACCGCCGAGCAGCAGGCGGTCACCGCCGAGGAGAAGGAGTCCCTTCAGGCCGCCGTGGACGGCACGGAGATCGAGGGCGTGCAGGTCGACTACTCCCTGGAGATCGCCCAGGACATCTCCCAGCTCGTCGGCCCCGCCGAGGTGATCGGCGTGGTCATCGCCGGGATCGTGCTGCTCGTCATGCTCGGCACCCTCGTGGCCGCCGGCCTGCCCATCCTGATGGCGCTCACCGGCGTGTCCGTCGGCGCCCTCGGCGTGCTGTCCTTCTCCGGGGTGCTGGACATGATGTCGGTGACCCCGATGCTGGGCGTCATGCTCGGACTGGCCGTGGGCATCGACTACTCGCTGTTCATCCTCAACCGGCACCGCCAGCAGCTGCTGGCGGGCACGGAGCTGCACGAGTCCATCGGCCTGGCCACCGGGACCTCCGGCAACGCGGTGGTCTTCGCCGGGCTGACCGTGATCATCGCCCTGGCCGCGCTCAACGTCACCGGCATCCCGTTCCTGGGCGTCATGGGCACCGCGGCGGCGGTCTGCGTGGCCGTGGCCGTGCTGGTCGCCGTGACCCTCACCCCGGTGCTGCTGTCCCTGGTGGGGCAGCGGCTGCTCTCCGCCCGCGCCCGGACCCGCGCGGCCCGCCGGCCCGCCCACCTCGGGGAGCCCCGCCCCGGGGTGGCCACCCGCCACCCGGTGCTGACCCTCGTGGCCGGCGTGCTCGCGCTCGTCGTCGTCGCGCTGCCCGCGGCCTCGATGCGCCTGGGCCTGCCGGACGCCTCCTCCGAGCCCGAGGACTCCACCCAGTACCGCACCTACCAGGTCCTCGACGAGAAGTTCGGCGCCGGCGCCAACGGCCCGCTGCTCGTGGTCGCCGACCTGCCGGAGGGCACGGACGAGTCCGGGGCCGCCGATCTGCAGCTCGCCGTGGGCGAGGAGCTCATGGCGGAGGACGACGTCGTCTCGGTGGTCCCGGCGGGGCTGTCGGAGGACCGCCGGACCGCCGCGTTCCAGGTCGTGCCCGTGGACGGCCCGGCCGCCGAGTCCACCGAGCAGCTCGTCAACGACCTGCGCGCCCTGTCCCCCGCCCTGGAGGACGAGCTCGGGGTGACCATCGGCGTCACCGGCCAGACCGGCGGCAACATCGACGTCTCCCAGCTGCTGGCCGACGCGCTGCCGCTGTACCTCACCGTGGTGATCGGGCTGTCCCTGGTGCTGCTGGTGCTCGTCTTCCGCTCGATCCTCGTGCCGGTCGTGGCGACCGCCGGGTTCATGCTCTCCCTCTTCGCCGCGTTCGGCGCGGTGGTCGCGATCTACCAGTGGGGCTGGCTGGGCGGTCTGCTCGGCGTGCACGCGCCGGGCCCGGTCCTGAGCTTCCTGCCCACCATCCTCGTGGGCGTGCTGTTCGGCCTGGCCATGGACTACCAGCTGTTCCTCGTCTCCGGGATGCGGGAGGCGTTCGTGCACGGCCGCTCGGCGCGGGCCGCCGTGCAGGAGGGGCTCCAGGCCGGCCGGGCCGTGGTCACCGCCGCGGCGATCATCATGATCTCGGTGTTCGCCGGCTTCATGTTCTCCCACATGGCGATGATCCGGCCCCTGGGCTTCGGGCTCGCCTTCGGCGTGCTCGTCGACGCCTTCGTGGTGCGCATGACGCTGATCCCCGCGGTCATGCACCTGCTCGGCGACCGGGCCTGGTGGCTGCCCCGCTGGCTCGACCGGATCCTGCCGAACGTGGACGTGGAGGGCGACTCCCTGCGCCGCGACCACACCCCCGCCCCCGAGGACCCGGCCGCCGCGGCCGGCCCGAGCGGCTGGGGCGACGCGGCGCCGGACCCGGACGCCGAGCGCGAGCTGGTCGGCGCCGGCCGGCGCGACTGACGCGGAGGTCCCCGGCGACGACGGCGCGCCCCGTCACCCGCAGCGGGTGACGGGGCGCGCCGTCGTCGGTCCGGTCCCGTGCGGTCAGGAGATGCCGTTCTCCTGCAGCCACATCTCCAGCAGGCCCAGCTGCCACAGCACGTTCGAGCGCAGCGGCGTGTGGTGCTGGTTCGGGTCGGCCAGCAGGGTCTCCACGACCTCCGAGTTGTAGAGCCCGCGCCGCACCGCCGCCGGGTCGGTCAGGGCGGCCTCGACCCGGTCCAGGGTCCCGCCCTCCAGGGTGCGGATCGCCGGGACCGGGAAGTAGCCCTTCTTCCGGTCGATCACCTCGTCCGGGACGATGCCGCGCGCCGAGCGCTTGAGCACGCCCTTGCCGCCGTCGGCGAGCTTGAGCTCCGGCGGGATGCGCCCGGCGAACTCCACGAGCTCGTGGTCGAGGAACGGCACCCGCGCCTCGAGGCCCCAGGACATGGTCATGTTGTCCACGCGCTTCACGGGGTCGTCCACGAGCATCACCGTGGAGTCGGTGCGCAGGGCGGCGTCCACGGCCGTCTCCGCGCCGGGGCGGCCGAAGTGGCGCTCGATGAACGCGGTCGGCGCGTCGTGGGTCGCCATCCACTCGGGGGAGAGGACCTTGGCGAGCCGGGACCACGGCCGGTCGAAGAACGACTGGGAGTAGGTCTTCCGGGCGTCGTCGCGCGCGACGTCGGCCAGCGGCGGGTACCAGTGGTAGCCGCCGAGCACCTCGTCGGCGCCCTGCCCCGACTGCACCACCTTGACGTGCTTCGAGACCTCCTCGCTGAGCAGGTAGAAGGCCACGCAGTCGTGGCTGATCATGGGCTCGCTCATCGCGGCGACGGTCCGGTCGATCGCCGGGACCAGGCGGGCGTCGTCGATCGCGATCTGGTGGTGGTCGGTGCCGAAGCGGCGGGCCACGAGGGACGAGAACTCGAACTCGTCCCCGGACTCCTCGCCCCGGGACTCGAAGCCGATGCTGAACGTCTGCAGGTCCTCCTGCCCGCTCTCCGCGAGCAGGGCGACGACGAGGCTCGAGTCGATGCCGCCGGAGAGCAGCACGCCCACGGGGACGTCCGCCACCATGCGCCGCTTCACCGCGGTGCGCAGCTTCTCGACGAGCCCGTCCTGCCAGTCCTGCTCGGACCAGCCCGAGCGGTCCTCGTCGCGGGTGAACTGGGGGTTCCAGTACTCGTGGTCCGAGGCCGAGCCGTCGGGCTCGACCGTGCGCACGGTCGCCGGCGGCATCTTCCGCACGCCCTTGAGGATCGTGCGCGGGGCCGGGACCACCGAGTGGAAGGTGAGGTAGTAGGACAGGGCCGTGCGGTCGATCGAGGTGTCGACGTCCCCGGCCGCCAGCAGCGCCTGCACCGTGGACGCGAACCGCAGCCGCGCCCCCGTGTGGTCGACGTAGAGCGGCTTGATGCCCAGCCGGTCGCGGGCCAGGACGGTGCGCCCGCTCGTGTGCTCGGTGATCGCGAAGGCGAACATGCCGTGGAAGTGGTAGACGCACTCCCGGCCCCAGCGGTGGTAGGCCTTCAGGGCCACCTCGGTGTCCGAGGTGGAGAAGAACTCGTAGCCCATCCCGCGCAGCTCCTCGCGCAGCTGCCGGTAGTTGTAGATCATCCCGTTGAACACGATCGACAGCCCCAGCCGGGAGTCGACCATCGGCTGCCCGCCCGAGGGGCTCAGGTCGACGATCTTCAGCCGGCAGTGGCCCATGGCCACCGGCCCCTGGGCCCAGGCGCCCTGCCCGTCCGGGCCGCGGCCGGCCTGGGCGCACGTCATGCGGTGGATCGTGCCCGGGTCCGCGGCGGCGCCGTCGAACCGGACCTCACCGGCGATGCCGCACATCAGCGCTCACCTCCGCTCCGGGGCGCAGGGCTGGTCGAGACCGGAGATCCGTGGCGCGAGAGCATCCCCCCATGCTACGGGGTCGGGCCGACCCCGCGGCCCGGTGAGAGCGGGCCGCCCGCCGCCGGCAGGGCGTCAGCCCTCCCGGTCGAGGCGCTCCAGCAGGTCCCGGGCCCGGCTCCGGGTCTCCTCCGTGACCCGGCCGGGCGCCTCCGCCAGCCGCAGCGCCGCGTCCGCGATCCGGGCGGCCGCGTCCCCGGGCAACCGCGGGTCCGTCCGCTGCCGCTGGAGGATCACGTTCTCCACGAGCCCCATGACCACGGCGGCGTCGAAGGCCGTGGCGGGGTGCCCGCTGGTCCGCTCCAGCAGCGTCCCGTAGATCCGCTCCAGCGCGTCCCGGTTCTCGTGGAACTCCTCGAAGCCCTCCGTGCGCAGCTCGGGGGCGAAGTAGAGGGCCCCGAGGTTCTGGGGGTCCTCCAGGAGCAGCCGGGTGTCCGCGAAGCACAGGGCCCAGAGCGTCACGTGCCCGGGGGCGTCCGCCGCGAGCAGCCGCTCGGCCAGCCGGCGCGAGGGCAGCACGGTGCCGAGCACAAGGCGCAGCAGGACGTCCTCCTTGGAGCGGAACCAGTGGTAGACGCTCGCCTGCTGGAGACCGGCCGCCTCGGCGACGGCCCGGGTGCTCGTGCGGCCGAAGCCGTGGCGCACGAAGAGCTCTCCGGCGGCGTGGAGGATGTCCTGCTCGGCGCCGCGCCCGGTGGGGGAGGTGGTGCTCTTGCGCGGGCGTCCTCGGCTCTTCGTCACGCCACCGAACCTACCAATCCCCGCCGGGCCCGGTGCCGGGACGGCGGTTACACGGCCGAAACAGACGCCGAACCCGGGGGAAATCCGGCCCTGGTTCTATATCTGTCAAGCGACAGAAAAGCCTCTCGGCAGAAGGAGCCGGCCATGACCGACACCCAGACCACGTCCTCCACGGGGACCACCGCCGGGGCCCGGGCCCACGCCCGCGCCCAGGAGGGCACCGCGGTCGAGTGCCGCCCCACCGTCCCGTCCACCACCTCCACCGGGGCCCCGGCCCGGGTGGCCCCGCAGGACCTCGTGTGGGCCGAGCGCGTGGCCGGCGGCAACTACACGCACAAGGTCCTGGACCGCGGCACCGCCGTGCGGCTCACCGACGTGCGGGGCGACGCCTGCGCCTCGGTCCTGCTCTACAACGCCTTCGAGCCCTTCGAGCGGCTCAACGTGGCCGACACCGTGAAGATCCAGTGGCAGGTCTACTCCGGCGCGGGACAGGTCCTGCTCTCCGACCAGGGCCGCGCGATGGCCACGGTGGTCGAGGACAGCTCGGGCCGCCACGACGCCCTCTACGGCGCCAGCTCCCGGGCCCGCAACGAGGAGCGCTACGGGGACGGCCAGCCGCACGGCCCCAGCCCCGCCGGCCGCGAGCTGCTGGTCCTGGCGGGCGCCAAGCACGGGCTCGCCCGGCGGGACGTGCCGCCCTGCGTCTCCTTCTTCCAGGGCGTCGAGATCGCCCCCTCCGGGCAGCCGGTGTTCACGGGCTCCGCCGGGGCGGGCGCGGCCCTGACCCTCGTCACCGAGATGCCGTGCGTGCTGCTGATCGCCAACTCCGCCCACCCGCTGGACCCGCGCGAGGAGTACGTGAGCACCCCGCTCGACGTCGTCGCCTGGCGCGCCAGGGCCACCTCGCCCGAGGCCCCCGCCTGGAACTCGGCCCCCGAGCGCCGCCGCGCCTACCAGAACACCGCCGAGTACCTCCGCGCCCGCGGCCTGGCCTGAGCCCCGCGCACAGAGAACCGCGACGAGACCAGCGACGAGAACGAGGAACCCCGCCATGACTGCCACCACCACCCGCACCACTACCCCGGCCGCCGGAGCCCTCGCGTCCCGGTTCGGCCCCGAGCTCCGCCGCGAGACCGTGGCGCCCCTCGCCCCCTGGTCCGCCGTCCTGACCGCCGGCCAGGTGCTGACCATCGTGGACGTGGACGGCAACCAGGCCGTCGACTTCCTGGTCTACGACGCCGTGGACACCGCCCGGGCCTACAGCGCGCAGGCCACCCTGCAGGGCCAGGACAGCGTCTACCTGACCGCCGGGTCGGTGCTGCGCAGCAACGAGCACGACCCGCTGCTGACCGTCGTCGGCACGGACGTGGAGCGCCACGACACCCTCGGCGGAGCCTGCTCCAAGGAGTCCAACACCCTGCGCTACGGCCACCACACCTGGTCCCAGCACGGGTGCGCCGACAACTTCCTCACCGAGCTCTCGAAGTACGGCCTGGGCAAGCGGGACCAGGTCTCCAACGTCAACTGGTTCATGAACGTCCCGGTGGACCCCGACGGCGCGCTCGGCATCGTGGACGGCATCTCCGCGCCGGGGCTGTCGGTGAGCCTGCGGGCGGAGCGCGACGTGCTCGTCGTCGTCTCCAACTGCCCGCAGATCAACAACCCGTGCAACGGCTTCGACCCGTCCCGTGCCGAGATGATCGTCTCCGCCGGCACCTCCGTCGCCACGGCCGGGCAGGAGGCCCGGGCATGAGCGCCTTCGACACCGTCCTCGTGGCCAACCGCGGCGAGATCGCCGTCCGGATCATCCGCTCCGTCCAGGCCCTCGGCCTGCGGGCCGTGGCCGTGTACTCGGACGCCGACCGCGGCGCCCTGCACGTCGGTGCGGCCGACGAGGCCGTGCACCTCGGGGCCTCGCCCGCCGCGGAGAGCTACCTGGACATCGGGAAGATCATCGCCGCGGCCCGGCGCACCGGGGCCGGGGCGATCCACCCCGGCTACGGCTTCCTCTCCGAGAACACCGGGTTCGCCGAGGCCTGCGAGGCGGCCGGGATCGCCTTCGTCGGCCCCACCGGGGACCAGCTGCGGATCTTCGGGTCCAAGCACACGGCCCGGGACGCCGCCGTGTCCGCCGAGGTCCCCCTGCTCGCCGGCACCGGCCTGCTCGACTCGCTCGAGGACGCGCTCGCGCAGGCCGAGGGCATCGGCTGGCCCGTGATGCTCAAGGCCACCGCCGGCGGCGGCGGGATCGGCATGCAGGAGTGCCGCGACGCCGAGGACCTGCGCGGGGCGTGGGAGAGCGTCCGGCGCGTGGCCGGGGCGAACTTCTCCTCCGCCGGGGTCTTCCTGGAACGGCTCGTGGAGCGGGCCCGGCACGTGGAGGTGCAGGTCTTCGGCGACGGCCGCGGCGACGTCCTCGTGGTCGGCGACCGCGACTGCACCCTCCAGCGCCGCCACCAGAAGGTGGTCGAGGAGGCTCCGGCCCCCGACCTGCCCGGTCCCGTGCGCGCCGCGATCCACGACGCCGCCCGGCGGCTGTGCGCCTCCGTCGGCTACCGCTCCGCCGGGACCGTCGAATTCGTCTACGACCCGGTCCGCCAGGAGGCGGCGTTTCTCGAGGTCAACACCCGCCTGCAGGTCGAGCACCCCGTCACCGAGGCCGTCTACGGCGTGGACCTCGTCGAGTGGATGCTCCGGCTGGCCGGCGGCGACCGCACCATGATGGATGCCGAGCCCACGGCCCGCGGCGCCGCCGTGGAGGCCCGGGTGTACGCGGAGAACACCGACCTGGACAACCTGCCCAGCGCGGGCACCGTCACCGGCCTCGTGGTCCCGGACGGCATCCGGGTGGACTCCTGGATCGAGGTCGGCACCGAGGTCAGCGCCTTCTACGACCCCCTGCTGAGCAAGTTCGTGGCCCACGGCGAGGACCGCGAGCAGGCGTGGGCGCGGCTGGAGGCGGCCCTCGAGCAGGCCCGCGTGCACGGCGTGGCCACCAACCTGGGCGTGCTGCGGGCCGTCCCGCGGCTGCCCGCGGTGCGGGACGTGCAGCACTCCACCGCCACGCTGGAGGGCGTGCGCAGCGCCCAGCCGCGCCTCGAGGTGCTGCGGTCCGGGCTGCTGACCACCGTCCAGGACCGGCCCGGGCGGATCGGGTACTGGCCCGTGGGCATCCCGCCCTCGGGCCCCATGGACGAGCTGTCCTTCCGGCTGGGCAACGAGGCGCTGGGCAACCCCGAGCGCGCCGCCGGCCTCGAGGTGACGGCGGCCGGGCCGACCTTGCGCTTCCACACGCCCAGCCGGGTCATGGTGACCGGCGCCCCCGTCGAGGTCCTGGTCAACCGGGAGCCCGTGGCGCAGTGGACCGTGCTCGAGCTGGCCGCCGGGGACGTCCTGGCGATCGGCCGCGCCGAGCAGGGCATGCGCGCCTACCTGCTCGTGGAGGGCGGCCTGGACGTCCCGCTGGTGCTGGGCTCCGCCGCGACCTTCGTGCAGGGCGAGATCGGCGGCGCCGCCGGCCGCGCCCTGGCCCCCGGCGACGTCCTCGGGATCAGCACCCCGGCCGTGCCCCACGAGGTCGCCGACGTCCCGCTGGCCGAGCGCCCCCAGGTGGGCGCCTACTGGGAGGTCGGCGTCCTGGAGGGCCCCCACGCCGCCCCCGAGTTCTTCACCGTGGCCGACATGGAGGAGTTCTACGCCGCCGACTGGGAGGTCCACTTCAACTCCGACCGCACCGGCGTGCGCCTGGTGGGCCCCAAGCCCCAGTGGGCCCGCCGCGACGGCGGCGAGGCCGGCCTGCACCCCTCCAACATCCACGACACCCCGTACGCCGTGGGCGCGGTGGACTACACCGGGGACATGCCCATCCTGCTCGGCCCCGACGGCCCCAGCCTGGGCGGGTTCACGTGCCCGGCCACGGTGGCCGAGGGCCAGAAGTGGAAGCTGGGCCAGCTCCGCGCCGGGGACCGGGTGCGCTTCGTGCCCATCACCCAGGCCCAGGCCGCGGAGCTGCGCCGCGACCCGCGGGCCCGGGTGGCCCCGGGCCGGGACGCCGTGGTCGACGGCGGCGTGGTCACCTCCGTGCCCGCGACCGCGGACCGCCCCTCCCTGACCGTGCGGCGCAGCGGCGACTCCAACGTGCTGGTCGAGTACGGCGAGATGACCCTGGACATCGCCTCCCGGATGCGGATCGAGGCGCTGCGCCGGGCCCTGCAGCAGCAGGTCGACGACGGTGCGCTGACCGGCGTGCTCGAGATGACCCCGGGCATCCGCTCCCTGCAGGTCCACCTCGACCCGGACCGGCTCGGCCTGGACGAGGTGCTCGAGCGCGTGCTGGTCCTCGACGCCGGGCTGCCCCCCACGCACGACCTGCGGCTGCCGAGCCGCACCGTGCACCTGCCGATGTCCTGGGACGACCCCGCCACCCGGGAGGCCATCCGGCGGTACGAGAAGGGCGTGCGCGACGACGCCCCGTGGTGCCCCTGGAACATCGAGTTCATCCGCCGGATCAACGGCCTGGACTCGGTCGAGGACGTCCGCTCGGTGCTCTTCGACGCCGAGTACCTGGTCCTGGGCCTGGGCGACGTCTACCTGGGCGCCCCCGTGGCCACCCCGGTGGACCCCCGGCACCGGCTGGTGACCACGAAGTACAACCCGGCCCGGACCTGGACCCCGCAGAACGCCGTGGGCATCGGCGGGGCGTACCTGTGCATCTACGGCATGGAGGGCCCCGGCGGCTACCAGTTCGTGGGCCGGACCACCCAGGTGTGGTCCACCCACCGGCAGCGCGGGCCCTACGAGGAGGGCACCCCGTGGCTGCTCCGGTTCTTCGACCGGATCAAGTGGTTCCCGGTGTCCTCCGAGGAGCTGGCGGAGATGCGCGCGGACATGGCCGTGGGCCGGCTCCCCCTGCGGATCGAGGAGGGCGAGTTCTCCATGGCCGAGTACCAGGCCTTCCTCGCCGAGCACCGGGAGGGCATCGACGCCTTCGAGGCCCGCCGGAGGGCGGCCTTCGACGACGAGCGCCGGGCCTGGGAGGAGGCGGGCGAGTTCGAGCGGGTCGCCGCCCTCGCGGAGGTCGTCCCGGAGGACGAGGTCGCCGTGGAGATCCCCGACGGGTGCGAGGGCGTCGAGGCGCAGTTCGCCGCCAACGTCTTCCGCGTGGACGTCCGGGTGGGCGAGACGGTGCGGGAGGGCCAGACCCTGATGGCCGTCGAGGCCATGAAGATGGAGGCCCCCGTGACGGCCCCCGCGGACGGCGTGGTGCACAGCATCGTCGTCGAGCCCGGGGCGCACGTGGGCCCGGGCGCCGTCCTGGCCGTGGTCCGCACGGCGGCCCCAGCACCGGCGGGCACAGCACCGGCCGACCCCGCACCGGCCACCGAGACGGTCTGAGCAGCGGCCCGGACCCCCCAGCACGAGGAGAGCACCCATGACCACGACAGCAGAGACCGCAGCACCCCCGGCCCCGGCGGGATCCCCGGACCCGGGCGCGGCCGAGCGCACCGCCCACGAGCTCGTGGCACGGCGCTACCGCCTGATCGAGGAGGCGGACCGGCCCGAGGTGTGGATCGGCCTGCGCCCCCAGCAGGACGTGGCCGAGGACGTCGCCCGGGCGCTGGCCGCCCGGGCCGCCGGCGAGCACCTGCCGCTGGCCGGGACCCTGTTCGCAGTGAAGAACAACATCGACGTGGCCGGTCTGCCGACCACCGCGGCGTGCCCCGCCTTCGGCTACGAGCCGGAGCGCGACGCCGTGGTGGTCCGCCGGCTGAAGGAGGCGGGCGCGGTGGTGCTGGGCAGCACCAACCTCGACCAGTTCGCCACCGGGCTGGTCGGCACCCGCAGTCCGTACGGCGCGGTCCGGCACGCGGAGGATCCCGCCCGGATCTCCGGCGGGTCCTCCAGCGGCTCCGGGGTGGCCGTGGCCCTCGGCTTCGCGGACTTCGCCCTGGGCACCGACACCGCCGGCTCCGGGCGGGTGCCCGCCGCCCTGCACGGGCTGTACGGGGTCAAGCCCACCAAGGGCACCGTGCCCTCCACCGGGGTGGTGCCCGCGTGCCGGAGCCAGGACGTGGTGACCACCATGGCCCGGGAGCTGCGCCTCGCCCGCCTCGCGGCGGACGTCATGGCCGGGGTCGACGACGGCGACGCCCGCTCCCGCCCGCCCGCCGCGCCGCGCCCGGCCCGGCTGGACCGCGTGGTCGGCTTCGCCGAGCCGGAGCAGCTCGGGGAGCTCGCCCCCGGCTGGGCCGAGGCCTACGCCGCCGCCGTCCGCCGGCTCGGGGAGCGGGGCTTCCGGACCGTGCCGGTGGACATCGAGCCGTTCCTCGCGGCCGCGGCCCTGCTCTACGACGGCGCGTTCGTCGCCGAGCGCTGGACGGCCGTCGGCGCGTTCGTCGACGCCCACCCGGAGGACGTGGACCCCACGGTCGGGCGCATCGTCACCGGCGCCCGGGACGTCCCCGCCCACCGGGTCTTCGCCGACCAGGAGTTCCTCGACGGCTGCGCCCGCCGGGCCCGGGAGGTGTTCGGCGCGCTCGACGCCCTCGTGCTGCCCACCACCACGTCCCACCCCACCCTCGCGGAGGTCGCGGCCGATCCCGTGGGGGCCAACAGCCGGATGGGCCGCTTCACCAACTTCGTGAACCTGCTCGACCTCTCCGCGCTCGCCGTCCCCGCCGGCCGGGTGGACGGCCTGCCCTTCGGCGTGCAGCTCGTGGGGGACACGTTCCAGGACGACCGGCTCGTGGACGTCGCCCGGGAGGGAGGCTTCGATGGCCGCTGATCCCGCGCCCGCGGTGTCCGCGTCCACCTCCGCCCCGGAGCTGCTGCTCGTGGTCGCGGGCGCCCACCTGCGCGGCCAGCCGCTCAACCCGCAGCTGCTCGACCTGGCCGCCCGTTTCGTGGAGGCCACGACCACGGCCGCCGCGTACCGGATGTTCGCCCTGGACACCGTGCCCGCCAAGCCCGGGGTGGTGCGCGTCCCGGGCCGCGGGGCGGCCCTGGCCGTGGAGGTCTGGGCGCTGGACGCCGCCGCGTTCGGCACGTTCGTCGCCGGGCTGCCCGCGCCGATGGCCATCGGCAGGGTCGAGCTCGCCGACGGCCGGGAGCTGCCCGGCTTCCTGGCGGAGCCCTGGGCGCTCGAGGATGCCGAGGACATCACGGTCCACGGCGGCTGGGCCGCCTACCGGGCGGCCGCCGGCTGAGCGGTCCGGACCGCTCAGCCCTGGTCGGACGGCGCCGGACTGGGTAACGTGCGGCATGACCGACAGGGCCGTCCGTCGCTCCCCGGCGCCGCTGCCCGGCCGCGCGGGCAGCGCAGGACCCGACCGCTCAGCAGGAAGGACGTGCGCGATGCAGTTCGAGCTGGAGGAGACGACCCAGCGGGTCGAGGAGCAGGTCGCCGAGCTGTCCCAGCTGCGCCGGGACGACCGCCGGGGGTGGACGCGCCAGGTGTTCAGCGACCCCTATCGGGAGTCCCGCGCGTGGGTCGCGGCCCGGATGCGGGACGCCGGCCTGGAGGTCCACCGGGACGCCGCCGGGAACCTCGTCGGCAGGCTCGCCGGCTCCCGGCCCTCCGCGCCCGCACTGATGACCGGATCCCACACGGACACCGTCGACGGCGGCGGGCGCTTCGACGGCGTCGTCGGCGTGCTGGCGGCCGTCGAGGTCGCCCGGAGCATCCGCGCCTCGGGCGCCCCGCTGTCCCGGGACCTCCTGGTCGTCGACTTCCTCGGCGAGGAGCCCAACGACTTCGGCCTCAGCTGCCTGGGCAGCCGGTCCATGGCCGGGGAGACGACGGCCGCCGACCTCGGCCGCCGCGACGGGGCGGGGCGGACCCTGGCCGCCGCCTACGAGGACTTCGGCCTCGACCCCTCCGCGGTGCTGCAGCCGTCCCGTCTCGATCCCGGTCCGCTGCACGCCTTTGTGGAGCTCCACATCGAGCAGGGGCCGGCGCTCGAGCAGGGCGGGGAGCAGATCGGCGTGGTGACCTCCGTCTGCGGCATCGAACGCTTCGTGGCCCACTTCGCCGGCCGGGAGGACCACGCCGGCACGAGGCCCGTCGCCGACCGGCAGGACGCCCTGGTGGCCGCCGCCGAGGCCGTCCTGGCCGTGCGCCGCGAGGGCTGCGGGGCGCCCGGCAACGGGGTGGCGACCGCCACGCACGCCGACAACCTCTCGCCGTCCCCCAACGTGGTCCCCAGTGCGGTCGACCTGCGGGGCGAGCTGCGCAGCATCGACCGGTCGTGGCTGTCGGGGGCCCGCCGGAGGCTGGGGGAGACCGTGCTCGCCGCCGCCCGCGGCTACGGTGTCGACGTCGAGTTCGACTGGACGACGGACAACCCCGTCGTCGACGCCCATCCGCGCGCCCACGACGTCGTCGCCGCGACGGCGGACCGGCTCGGGTACTCCTGGCGGCCGATCCCCAGCGGCGCCACGCACGACGCCGTGCACATGGCGGCCCTGGCGCCGATGGCGATGATCTTCGTCCCCTCCCGCGACGGCCGGAGCCACTGCCCCGAGGAGTGGACCGACCCCCTGGAGATCGGCCGGGGCGTCCACGTCCTCGGCGAGACCCTCCGGGCCCTCGACACCGCGCCGCTGTGACCTCCGGGCGCTGTGACCTCCGGCCGCCGGGACCTCCGGACGGCCACGACCCGAGCACGTCATCCCTGAACGGAGGCTCCGCATGAACACGCTGTCCGACTACGTCAACATGCCCTTCCTGTGGTTCTGCGCCCTGGCGGTCTTCGCCGTGATCATCCTGCAGACCGTCATCTACGTGCGAGCGGCCCGGCTCGTGGGCCCCGACGTCGGCTTCACCCGCCAGGACCTGCGCCAGTCCTTCCGCTCGGGCGGTGTCGCCGCGATCGGCCCGTCCCTCGCCGTGGTCGTCGTCGCGGTCGCCCTGCTCCCGCTGTTCGGGGCCCCGGCCGTCCTCGTGCGCATCGGACTGGTCGGCTCGGCCGCGACCGAGACCTCCTCGGCCAACCTCGCCGCCGGGACCCTGGACGCCGAACTGGGCGGGGCGGGCTGGACACCGGACGTCTTCACCGTGGCCTTCCTGGCCATGAGCCTCTCCGGCGGTCTGTGGATGCTGTCCACGCTGATCCTGACGCCCCTGCTGAAGCGGGGGGACGTCAAGCTCCGATCGGTGAACCCCGCCCTGATGGCGATCGTCCCCTCGGCCGCGCTGCTGGCCGCCTTCGCCTCCCTGGGCATCGCCGAGCTCCCCAAGAGCTCCGTGCACATCCTGACGGTCGTGGTCTCCGCCATCGTGATGGCCGTGTGCCTGCTGCTCGCGCGGGCCCTCAGGGCGCCGTGGCTGCGGGAGTGGGGCCTCGGCTTCTCGATCATCATCGGCCTGGTCGTCGCCTACTTCGCCCACGGCGCCGGCATGGGCGCCACGGCCTGAGCACCCCAGAACCCGAAGGAGTCGTCATGGCCTCACCGACCGGCACGTCAGCCACCGCCTACGCCGTCTACGACCGCACCACGTCCCGCTGGGGACGGCTCACCATGATCCTGGGTCTGCTGTTCTCCTACGCCGGCCCGATCTACCTGCTGCTCTTCTCCGGTCTGGAGATCCCGCTGTCCGACGTGGTGACCGCCTTCCTGGCGGTGGCGGCGGTCTTCGCGATCCTCGCCGTCGTCGAGCCCATCACCTACTACCCCGTGCTGGGGCCCGCCGCGATGTACCAGGCCTTCATGATCGGGAACATCGCGAACAAGCTGCTGCCCTCCGCGATCGTGGCCCAGGCGGCCATCGGCGCCAAGCCCGGGACCCGGCGCGCGGAGCTCGCGGCCGTCATGGCCATCTGCGGCGCGGCCGTCGTGCACATCGTCTCCCTGCTGCTCTTCGTCGGCATCCTCGGCACATGGCTGGTCAGCGTGGTGCCCGAACCCGTCGTCGAGGTCGCCCGGCTCTACATCTTCCCGGCCATCATCGGCGCGGTGATCGTCCAGCTCGCCGCCTACGTGAAGCAGCCGCGGATCCTCCTCATCGCCCTCGTGGTGGGAGCGGTCGTCCAGCTGCTGCTCGTGCCGGTCCTGGGCGCCACGTTCCGGAACTTCGCCACGGCCGTGGTGGTCCTGGCCACCATGGTCCTGGCGTGGGTGCTCCGTGACCGGAAGGCCGAGCACGCCGCACCCGGGGACGAGAGCCTGCCGTGACCACCCGGGCCGCCTTCCCCGAGACCCCCGCCCCGCACCCCGCCCACGAGAGGACGTCATGACCACGACCCTGCCCGAGATCCCCGCCGAGCTGCGCGAGGACCTGCACACCCTGTACCGCCACCTGCACGGCGCCCCCGAGCTGTCCATGCAGGAGCACGCGACCGCCGAGCTGATCCGGGCGCGGATGGACGCCCTCGGCTGCGAGACCTTCGTCTGCGGCGGCACCGGGGTGGTGGCCGTGCTGCGCAACGGCGAGGGACCGGTGGTCGGCTTCCGCGCGGACACCGACGCCCTGCCCGTGGCGGAGGACACCGGCCTGGACTACGCCTCGACCGCCCGGGGCGTGCTGCCCGACGGGACCGAGGTCCCCGTCATGCACGCGTGCGGGCACGACACCCACATCACGAGCGCCGTCGGGGCGGCCACCCTGCTGGCCGGGAACCGCGACGCCTGGGCCGGGACCGTGGTCTTCCTGTTCCAGCCGGGCGAGGAGACCGCCGAGGGCGCGATGGCCATGCTGCAGGACGGCCTGTGGGACCGCGCCCCCCGCCCCGAGATCGTCTACGGCCAGCACGTCTGGCCCGGGCGCGCCGGCCAGGTGGAGCTCACCAGCGGCCCGGCCATGGCCATGGCCGACGGCTGGAAGGTCACGGTCCACGGCCGGGGCGGCCACGGCTCCCGCCCGGAGGACACGATCGACCCCGTGGTGCTCGCGGCCCACATGGTGGTGCGGGTCCAGAGCATCGTCTCCCGCGAGATCCCCGCGCAGCAGGCGGCGGTGATCACCATCGCCAGCTTCCACGCCGGGCTCAAGGAGAACATCATCCCGGCGGTCGCGGAGTTCACCGTCAACGTCCGCAACCTGGACGCCGACGTCCGGGAGCAGGTGCTGGCGGCGCTCCGGCGGGTCATCCGCGGGGAGGCCGTGACCTCCGGCGCCCCGGAGCCCCGGATCGACGAGATCTACACCTTCCCGCTGCTCGTCAACGACCCGGCGGAGACGGACTCCCTCCGCGCCGTGCTCGGTGCGGCCCTCGGGGCGGAGAACGTCCTGGACCGTCCCGCCCAGATGGGCAGCGAGGACTTCGGGCACCTGCCCGACGCCATCGGGGTGCCCGGTGTCTACTGGTTCTTCGGCGGGATGTCCGACGAGGCGGTCGACGGCGACGCACCGGTGCCGACCAACCACTCGCCGTTCTTCGCCCCCGTCGTGGAGCCCACGCTGAGCACCGGCGTCACGGCCGCGGTCAGCGCGATCCTCTCCCGCGTGGGCACCCGATGAGGGGGGAAACCGGGACCGCGGAGCTGCTCCGGCTCTCCGCGCGGGAGCTCGCCGCGGCCGTCCGGGCCCGCACGGTCTCCGCGCGGGAGGTGCTCGACGCCCACTTCGCCCGGATCGACGCCGTGAACCCCGCCGTGAACGCCGTGGTCACGCAGGTCCGCGAGCAGGCGTACGCGGCCGCCGCCCGCGCCGACGAGCTGACGGCCGCCACGCCCGCCGACGAGCTGCCGCCCCTGCACGGGGTGCCGATGACGCACAAGGACACCCACGCCACCGCCGGGATCCGCACCACGTCCGGCTCCCCGGTGTTCGCCGAGCACGTCCCGGAGCACGACGACCTGATCGTCGCCCGGTTCACGGCGGCCGGGGTGATCAGCACCGGGAAGAACAACGTGCCCGAGTTCGCCGCGGGCTCCCACAGCTTCAACGAGGTCTTCGGGACCACGCACAACCCCTGGGCGCTGGACCGCAGCGCGGGCGGGTCCAGCGGTGGGGCGGCCGCGGCGATCGCGTCCCGGATCCAGCCCCTGGGCGACGGCTCCGACATGGGCGGGTCCCTGCGCAACCCGGCCGCGTTCTGCGGCATCGCCGGTTTCCGGCCCTCCGCCGGGGTCGTGCCCTCGGCCCCCACCGGCAACGCCTGGGCATGGCTGGGCCGCTCCGGTCCGCTGGCCCGCAGCGTGGACGATCTCGCCCTGGCCATGTCCGTGCTGGCCGGCCCCGACCCGCGGATCCCCCTGGACTGCCCGGCGCCGCGGACCGGGTTCCGGGCGCTCGCGGCGGAGGACCCGCCCGACCCGGGGGCCCGCCCCCTGGCCGGCGTGCGGATCGGGCTGAGCACGGACTTCGGCCTCGGCGTCCCGGTGGAGCCGGAGATCGTCGAGGTGCTGGTCGCCCAGGCGCGGGTGTTCGAGGAGCTCGGTGCCGTGGTCGAGGAGGCCGTCCCGGACCTGCGCGACGCCGACGAGGTGTTCGACGTGACCCGGGCCTTCGACATGGCCGTCGCCCTGCGCACCGTGGTCGCGGAGCACCGCGAGCTCGTGAAGCCGGAGATCGTGTGGAACGTCGAGAAGGGACTGGCGCTGACCGCCGAGCAGCTCATGGACGCCGCCCTGGCGCGCACGCGCCTGCACGAGGCGGTGCGCGCGTTCTTCGACCGCTGGGACGTGCTGCTGACCCCCACCTCCCAGGTGCTGCCGTTCCCGTCGGCGGAGCGCTGGCCCCGCACGGTCGCGGGTATGCCGATGCAGACATATGTCGAGTGGATGCGCTCGGCGAGCCTGATCTCGGCCACCGGGTGCCCGGCCGTCTCGGTGCCGGGCGGCTTCAGCCCCGGCGGGCTGCCCGTGGGGCTGCAGCTCGTCGCCGCGCACGGGCGCGACGTCGAGCTGCTCCGGACCGCCCGCGCCTACGACCACGCCACCCGGCACGCGGACGCCGCGCCGCGCCTCTGAGGTGCGGCCGGGCCGGCACGTCGCGTCGTGCCGGGGCGGCCGGTCCTGCTCAGGCCGCGGTCTCCAGTTCGAGCAGCGCCGCTTTGGCCTCCAGGCCGCCGACGTACCCGCCCAGGCCGCCGTCGCCGCGCAGCACGCGGTGGCACGGGACCACCACCGGCAGCGGGTTCGTGGCGCAGGCCGTGCCCACCGCCCGCACGGCCTGCGGGCGCCCGACCGACCGGGCCACCGCGCCGTAGCTCTCCGTGCGGCCGTAGCCGATCTCGGGCAGGTGCTCCTGGACCAGGCGCCGGAACCCGTGCGAGAGCGACCGGTCCAGCGGGAGGTCGAAGCCGGTGCGCGTCCCGGCGAAGTACTCCTCGAGCTGCCGGACGGCCGGTGCCAGGCGGGCCGGGGCGCGCAGCACCCGCGGGCTGATCCGGCGGGCGAGGTCCTGCAGGACCGCCTCGTGGTCCTCCCGCGCGTAGGCCACCCGCACCAGCCCCTCCTCCGTAGCGGCCAGCAGCAGCACGCCCACCGGGGTGCTGACGGTCGTGTACGCGACGTCGAGCAGCCCCGCCCGGGCGGCCCCCTCCTCCAGGCGCCGGTGCAGACCGCGCAGCACGGTCTCCGGCACGGGGTCGGCGCGGAGGCTCCGCAGGGGGGAGTGCGGGGTCGAGTCGAGGGTGTTCGTGGTCATCGGTCCTCTCCTGTCCGGTCGAGCTGGGTGCGGTGCCCGGCGCGGGTTCCCGTGCCGTTCGCGGGGGCGGTCGTGGTGAGGACCCTGCGGAGGGCGGCCACGCCGTCCGAGGCGGCCCGGCGGGCGGCCTCCGGGGTGCCGCCGAGCAGCTCGGCGATCTGCCGGTAGGGCAGTCCGCCCAGATAGCGGTAGGCCACGGCGTGCCGCTGCTTGGGCGGCAGGGCGGCCACCGCCGCCCACAGCGGGGAGTCGTGCTCGTGCGGCGCGTCCCGGTGGGCCGGTGGCTCCGGGAGCGAGGCCACGGGCACCGCCGCCCGGGACCGGGCCCGGACGACGTCGACCGCCTTGCGGTGGGCGATCGTCACCAGCCACGCCTGCACGTTCGCCGTGGCCGGCAGGTCCGGGTACGCCCGCAGCGCGGCCAGGAACGTCTCCGACCACGCGTCCTCGGCGTCCGCGGACGTGCTCAGCACCGCCCGGCAGACCCGCCACACCACGGGGCCGTGCCGGGTCACCTGCGTCTCGAAAGGCTCTTTCGTGTCCATCACCTCGTAGACGTCCGCACCGGACGAAACGTGAGATCGGCGCGGACGGATCTCCTCCATCCTGACGCACCCGACCGCAGCCGTACCCGCTGCCGCTCCTGGCGGGACCAGCCGGGACCGGCCGGGACCGCCGGGCCGAGTCCTCAGACCCCGGCCGGGACCGGCGGGTCGGCCGGCTGTGCGGGGACCGGGGCCGTGCGGACGCGGGGCGTGAACCCGGAGGGGGTCTGCTCGCGGTAGAGCCGGTACAGCTCGAGCCGCTGCGTGTCCGTCTCGACCTGGGCGCGGGCCGCGGTGAGACCGACCAGGACGTAGGTGAGCCAGCCCAGGGCGCCGGCCACGAGGGTGGCCCAGCCGTCGAAGGCGCTGGTGACGAGGGTGTTCTCGAGGTGGAAGAGGTCGTTCGGGGCACCGTAGATCGTGGGCGTCAGCGCGAGGAACACCAGCCGGCTGGTCAGGCCCACGCACGCCGCGGCCAGGGCGGCCCGGGCGCCGGGGCGCCGCCAGAAGGTGCCCAGGATGAACGAGGCGGACAGGCTCGCGAGCATGAGGTCGAAGGCCAGGGTCAGCAGGATCCCGGTCTGACTGACCCGCACGGCCAGCAGGATACCGATGACCACCACCGGCAGCATGGCCAGGCGCGTCCAGCGCAGCAGCGGGTCGTGGGCGCCGGAGATCTCGGTGCGGCGGACGTTGAAGACGTTGCGCACGGTCACGGCGGAGGTGGCCAGGATGGCCCCGGAGGCCGTGGAGAAGGACGCGGCCACGATGCCCGAGAGCACGAGCACCGCCAGCAGCGGGGGAGCGTACTCGCCCAGCAGCGTGTATAGGATGGGGCCGTTCTCCGCTGAGAGTCCCAGCACGGAGGAGGCGGTGAGGGCCACGAGGGCGAAGATCGTGCCGATGACCGCGGTGGTGCCGGCGGCCACGAAGCACGAGCGCTGGGCCACCTTGGGGCTCTTGGCCCCGAAGATCCGCTGCATGAAGTCGATCGCCACGAGGTCGCCGATGCCGAGGGCGATGAGCGTGGCCCAGTTGATCGGGGCGCCCGCCTCCGAGCTCGTGAGCTCCTCGAGGTCGAACGGGCCCATCCCCTCCGGGATCACGATGCCGTAGGTCAGGGCGACCCACACGATCAGCGCCACGGCGGCCACCACCGTGATCACGGTCTGCAGCACCGCCGTGTAGGCGTCGGAGAACAGCCCGCCGGCCAGGGTGTAGCTGAGCACCAGGGCGCTGGCCACGACCACGCCGATCGAGTACGGGACGTTCGCGAAGTACTCGAGCAGGAACCCGCACGCCACCAGGTTGCCCGCGAGCAGGAAGGTGAAGGCGAAGATCATGATCACGGAGGCGAGCGTCTCGGTGGTCCGGCCGTACCGGATCCGGAAGAAGTCGCCCAGGGTGAACAGCCGCAGCCGGTTCATGGGCTTGGCCAGGAACAGCCCGGCGAGCAGCAGGCACACCGCCAGGCCGAGGGCCAGGGAGGCGCCGGCCCAGAAGCCGTAGCCGGAGGTGAGGTCCGTGTTGCCCACGGTGGCGTTCGAGTCCACGGCCGCCGCGGTCAGGGACACCGCGACCAGCGGCATCCCCAGCTGCCGGCCGGCCACGAGATAGTTGGTGCTGTCGCCGTCCACCTTGCGCGCCACGAGCACGCCGATGATGAGCACCGCCAGCACGGTGATGCCGACCCCGAGAATGATCATGTGCTTCTCCCCGCCTGGGCTCCGCCGAGCGGAGTTCCTGTCATCTGACAGGTAAAGCATGTCCGGGGGGTGCGGCGCGGTGGTTTCTCCTCCGTAACGTCTGTGTTTAACCGCCGCGCCCCGCCCCGAAGAGTTCCGGGGCGGGGCGCGGCGGCACGCGGTGGAACCGGGGACTACACGTCCTGGCGGGCGCGGTTGACGATCTTGGACCGGACGGTCAGCGCCAGCACGATGAACAGCAGGCCGTAGAGCACCAGCGGGATGGGTCCCGTGACAAAGATCGAGTAGTCGCCGTTGGAGGACAGCAGGCCGTCGCGCAGGTTGGTCTCGGCCAGCGGACCCAGCACCATGCCGATCAGCAGCGGGGCCACCGGCACGCCGTGGCGGCGCATGATGAAGCCCAGCACGCCCAGCCCGAGCAGCAGCAGCAGGTCGAAGATCGCCCCGGAGGTCGCGTAGATGCCCAAGCCGCAGAACACCGTGATCCCGGCGTAGAGGTACTGGCTGGGGATCAGCAGGAGCTTCGCCCACAGCTGGGCGAAGGGCAGGTTGATGACCAGCAGCACGACCATCGCGATGAAGAAGCTGGCCAGCAGCGCCCACACGAGCTCGGGGGCCCGGTCGAACAGCAGCGGGCCCGGCTGCAGGCCGTACTGCTGGAACGCCGCGAGCATGATCGCCGCGGTCGCCGAGACCGGCAGGCCCAGGGCCAGCAGCGCACCCATCGCGGTGCCCGTGGTGGCGTTGCCGGCGGCCTCGGGGGCGGCCAGGCCACGGATCGCGCCCTTGCCGAACACCGGGTTCGGGCGGCGGCGGTCGAGCCGGCGCTCGAGGTCGTAGGACATGAACGTCGGCACCTCGGCGCCACCGACCGGGATGACACCGAAGGGCAGGCCGATCGCGGTGCCGCGCGCCCAGGCCGGGGCGGCCTCCTTGAGCTCGGCGCGGGAGAGGAAGGGGCGCCCGGTGACCTTCATCTGGTGGGCGGCCGGATCGCGGCGGATCCGGGAGGCCACGTGGAAGACCTCGCCCAGGGCCAGGATCGCCACCGAGACGGTCACCAGCGAGACGCCGTCGAACAGGTTGGCGGAGCCGTAGGTGAAGCGCTCCGAACCGGAGATCGCGTCGATGCCCACGGTGGCGATGCCCAGGCCGAGGACCAGGGAGGCCAGGCCCTTGACCGCGGAGTCGGAGACCACCGAGGACGTGGCCACGAAGGCGAACAGTGCCAGCGCGAAGTACTCGGCGGGACCGAAGTTCGCGGAGAAGTCGGCGAGCTTGGGTGCCAGGAAGACCACGACCACGGAGGCGACCATGCCGCCGATGAACGCGCCGATGGCCGCGGTGGCCAGGGCCTGCGGGGCCCGGCCGTCCTTGGCCATCTTGTGGCCCTCGAACGTCGAGGCGATCGCGGAGCCCTGCCCCGGGGTGTTCATCAGGATGGCCATCGTCGAGTCGCCGAACAGGCCGCCGAAGTACACGCCGGCGAACAGGATGAACGCCGCGGTGGGGTCCAGGGCGAAGGTCATGGGGAGCAGGAGGGCCACGGCCATGGAGGAGCCCAGGCCAGGCAGCACGCCCACGGCGGTGCCGAGCAGACAGCCCACCACCACCCACAGCAGGTTCATGGGGGTCAGCGCGCCGGCGAACCCGTCCATCAACAGATTGAGTGCGTCCATGTCAGAAACCGCCTCCCAGGATGCCGGACGGGAGGGTGAGCCCCAGGCCGACGGTGAATGCCAGGTAGATCGCGCTGCTCACGAGCAGGGCGAGCGAGATGTCGAACAGGGGCCGGCGGCTGCCGAAGCCCCGGGCCACGGCCCAGAACAGCAGGGCGGCGGCCAGGATCCAGCCCAGCACCTCGAGGGTCAGCGCGAACGCCAGGAACCCGCCCGCGGACCAGAGCACCGCGGACCAGTCCGAGTGGCTCCGCCAGGTGCGCGCCGAGAGCTCCTCGGGGTGCTCGGGGGTGCGCAGGTAGTGGAGGGTGAGCAGGGCGGCCAGGACGTACCCGGCCACGGTGAGGATCAGCGGATAGAACGTGGGGCCGGGGAAGTCGGTGCCTTCCGGGATGTCCATGGTCAGGGCGCCGATCAGCAGGTAGGTGCTGAAGGCGGCCATCACCGCGGGCACCACGAGGCCGCTGCGCCCGCTCCACCAGGAGCTCGCGGTGTCCGGCCGCTGCGCCTCCGGGGGCCGGACGTCGGTCAGGTGCTCTCCGGCGGCGCCGGTGTGCGAGGACGTGGGGGTGCTCATCAGGAGATCTCCTCTACCAGCATGGCGATGCGCTCCTGCTCCGAGGCCATGAACTCGTCGAACTCGTCGCCCGCGAGGTACACCTCGGTCCACTTGTTGCGCTCGATGGCTTCCTGCCACTCCGGGGTGGCGATGGTCTCCTCGACCAGGGTCCGCAGCTCGGCGAACTCCTCGTCGGTGATCCCGGGCGGGGCCAGGATGGCCCGCCAGTTGGCCAGGTCCACGGCGTAGCCCTGCTCGGTGAGGGTCGGGATGTCGACGCCCTCGAGCCGCTCCGGAGCGGCCATGCCCAGGGCCTTCAGGCGCCCGGCCTCGATCTGGTCGGCCACGTCCATGTACCCGGAGGTGGCCGCGTCCGCGGTGCCCGTGATCAGGGCCTGGGTGGCCTCGCCGCCGCCGGACTTCGGGATGTAGGTGGTCTCGGACGGGTCGATGCCGGTCTCGAGCGCGAGCTCGGTCATGACGAGCTGGTCGAAGGTGCCGCCACCGGTCCAGGCGACCTCGGCGGGGTTCGCCCGCCAGTCCTCGACGAGCTCGTCGATCGTCTCGTAGGGGGAGTCGGCGGGGACCACGACGACGTCGTACTCCTCGACCACCCGGGCGATCGGGCGCACGTCGTCGTGCGTGACGGCCGAGTCCAGCTGCGCGACACCGGCGACCAGCCCCGCACCCGTGACCATCAGGGTGTTGGCCTGGCCCTCCATGGTGGAGAGCTGGCCGAGCCCGATGGTGCCGGCCGCACCGGGGATGTTCACCACCTGGGTGTTGTTGACCAGGCTGTTGACCCGCATGGCCTGCTGCTGCTCCCGCATGAACGTGTCCCAGCCACCGCCGGCACCGGCCGGGGCGATCAGGGTCATGTTGGCCCGGATGTCCGAGCCGGCCGTGGCCGACTGGAACGAGAAGAAGGCGGCCAGGCCGACCACGGCGGCGGTGACGACGCCGTAGACCGTCATGACGATCGGGTGCCGGCGTCGCGTGCCCTGCTGGGCCTGATCTGGTGGTGAACTCACGGGGATCCACTTTCCTGGGTCGGAGGGTGCGGGTGCATGGCTCGGTCCGAGCCTCTCCTGACGACGATAAGTGACCCGGGTCACGCGACGGCCGTTGATCCACCTTTCGTGCGTACTGATCGTTGTGCTGGTTCTGCGCATTCTGCTCACGCCGGAAGAGACGTCCCTCACACGTTCGGCCGTAGGGTGGACCTCGTTTTGTACGCCCCTTTCCCACCACCCGATTTCCCCACCCCACCGCGGAGGCTCCCATGACCGTCGTCGTTGCCCGAACCAGCACCCCCGAGGGCGAGGCCGCGCTCGCGGCCGCGGTCGAGGAGGCCGGACGCCGCCAGGAGGACCTGCTGGTCTTCAACCTCGAGGGCGCCCAGCTCGACCCCGAGGGGAGCGAGCTGAACGGTGTGCCCGTCACCTTCCGCACCCCCGACACCCGCAACCGGGACGCCGTGGGCGAGCTCCTCGACGCCGCGGAGCAGGTGAACGCCTCCGCCGTGGTGATCGGCGTGAAGCACCGCAGCCCCGTGGGCAAGCTGCTGCTCGGCAGCGCCGCCCAGCAGGTGCTCCTCGAGGCCAACGCCCCGGTGATCGCGGTCAAGCCCCGGCGCTCCTGATCCGTCCCCTGCACGTGCTGAAGGCCCGCACCTCAGGTGCGGGCCTTCAGCTCGTGCGCTGTCAGGAGTGGTGCGCCTTGACCACCAGGACGGGGCAGTCGACCTCGAGCAGGATCTTCTGCGCCACGCTTCCCATGATGAGCTTGCCCACGCGGGAGCGGCGGCGGATCCCGAGGACGATCAGCTCCGGCCGGCGCTCCTGGGCCACGGCGATGGCCTGGTCTCCGGCGTCGTGGATGGTCGGGGCCGGAGGGACGAACGTGAGGTGCACCCCGGCGGCCTCGAGCTTGGCCCGGTCGATGGGCAGGTCCTCCGGGGCGGGGCCGTGGCCGTCGGCCTCGGTGGAGAGGACGGCCACGTCCCATCCCTTCTCCAGGGCGATCTCTTCGCCCGCTTCCAGGGCACGGCGGCCGAAGTCGCTGTCGTTGGCGACGATGAGCAGGTGCGGTCGGGTCATGACGACGCCTTTCACGAGTGGTGGGTGTGGTTCAGCTGACGAAGCGGGTGAGCAGGCCCTGGGGCAGGTCCACCGGCAACAGCGAGGGTAGGGCCAGCAGCACGACCAGGGCCACCGCGGTGTAGATGAAGGTGACCTTGAGTCGGGCCCGGGCGACGACGAGCAGGAAGGCGGGGAGGAAGATCATGGCCGCCAGCAGGTACCCGCCGAGGTAGACCAGGATCAGGAACCCGGCCATCCACACGAAGGTGGTCGCCGCGGTGCGCAGGTGCGGGCGGTAGGACCCGGCGGCCTGCTTGCCGCGGCGCGCGAGGATCTCCTTGACCAGCAGTGCGATCGAGAAGACCAGCCCGGCGACGGAGACCAGTCTGGGGACCAGGCCTGCTTCCGGGGAGAACCCGGTGGCCACGACCAGGCCGGCGGCGAACAGGGCCACGGCGACGATCGCCACCCCCAGGGAGTAGGGGGAGTCGGCCAGCGGGGTCTCGTCGTCCACCTCGATGTCGTGGGTGTCGTCCTTGTCGGTGTTGCGGCGGTGACGAATGGTCTTGAAGAGGTTCCACAGCGCCGGGATGATCAGGATCGCCAGGAAGACCAGGACCCCGGGGCGCAGCATCCACTCGAAGCCCTCGTAGAGGCTGTCGGTGAGGAAGTAGTAGCGCTCCAGCGGGATGGCCAGCACGAAGCCGATCAGGAACGGGGCGCGGGGCACCCCGGTGGTCTTGAGGAACCAGCCGGCCACGCCGAGCAGGACCATGACCCACAGATCGCCCAGCTGCCCGCCGTCCTGGTAGGAGCCCAGGAGCATGAGGACCACGAGCCCGGCAGAGAGCACGGCGAAGGGAACGGCGGTGAGCTTGGCGAGCTTGCGCACGGACAGGAAGCACAGCAGGGCTCCGAGCACGGAGGCGATGGCGAAGGACCACACGATCAGGTACATCAGCTCGAGGTTCTCCTCGATGATGGCCGGACCGGGCTGGATGCCGTAGGTCAGGAGCATGCCCAGCAGCAGCGCCGAGGGGACGCCGCCGGGGATGCCGAAGAGCAGGGTGGGGATCAGGTCCCCGGCCTCCACGGAGTTGTTCGCGCTCTCGGGCCCGACGATGCCGCGCGGGTCGCCCTTGCCGAACTTGGACTTGTCCTTGGCGGTGGCCACGGCCTGGCCGTAGGCCAGCCAGGTGCCGGCGGTGGCGCCGACCCCGGGCAGGATGCCGGCCCAGATCCCGATCAGGGATCCGCGGATGACCTGGGTCCAGTGGGTGAGCCACTCGCGGATGCCGGAGAACCAGCCTCCGCCCACGGTGATCTGGGTGGTGTCCCCGCGGCGTTGGCTGGCGCGGCTGGCGATCTCGGCCAGCCCGAACACGCCCAGGGCCACGGCCACCAGGGACAGCCCGTCGCCGAGGAAGAGGCTGCCGAAGGTGAAGCGCTCCTCGGCGGTGGTGGGTGAGATGCCGACCATGCCCAGCAGCAGGCCGAGCATGCCGGCGGTCAGGCCCTTGAGGACGTTGCCGCGGGAGAGCACCGCGGCCAGGGACACGCCCAGGACGGCGAGCATGAACAGTTCGGGGCTGGCGAAGGAGAGCACCAGCGGCCGGGCCAGCGGGATCGCGATGGTCAGTCCGATGGCCCCGATGATGCCCCCGGCCATGGAGGACAGGAACGCCAGGGTCAGGGCCCGGGCGGCCTGGCCCTTCTTGGCCATGGAGTAGCCGTCGA
The DNA here is from genome assembly GCF_059758435.1 of Kocuria sp. GQ42. Classification (NCBI taxonomy): domain Bacteria; kingdom Bacillati; phylum Actinomycetota; class Actinomycetes; order Micrococcales; family Micrococcaceae; genus Kocuria; species Kocuria sp. GQ42. Next base: position 355,734 of record NZ_JCAXEN010000003.1, read on the forward strand.
GCATGGTCACCGAGGCCGAGGCCGAGCCCGGGGCCCCGAGGAGGACGGCGGAGACGGTGTCGGAGGTGTGGACCACGGCCAGGGCGCCGATGAGCAGCGCCAGGGCGGGCTCGGGGTCCATGCCGAAGGTCACCGGCAGGAGGATGGCCACGGCGCCGGTGCCACCGAGTCCGGGGATCAGGCCCATGATCAGGCCGGCGGTCGCGCCGATCACGAGCATGATCAGCAGGCCCGGGTCGGTCAGGGAGCCCAGGGCTCCGAAAGCTGCATCAAGCATGGGGTGTCCTCAGTGAACGGTGATGTCGTAGGACCCCTGGAGGAGGTCTCGGATGTAGGTGACGGTGTCGTCGGAGACCGTGTAGGCCTCCTGCACCCGGGCCGCGACGTCGTCGCCGGACTCCAGGGGGTAGCCGCCCAGGATCTCCTCGGCCTCCTCCAGGAAGGCGGTGTCGGAAGCCATCTTCTGCGCCGACTCCCGAAGCAGCGCCAGAGCCTCGGGCGGGGTGTCCTTCGGGACCCACAGGCCCTTCTGGTAGGTGTAGGTCAGACCCAGCACGGTCTTGTACGCCTCGAACTCGGGTCCGCTGGGCTTCTCGCCGTGCATCTGCTCGTAGGCCTCCACGACCGTGGGGACGTCCGGGAAGTTGGGGTCGCGCACGACCTCACCGGCCTCGTTGAGCTGACCGAAGGACGCCAGCACGACCGCGTCGCCGTCCTCGACGAGTCCTTCCACGGCCGATTCGTAGCTGGTGGTGGTCTGGTAGTCCAGATCGATCTCCCCGCGCTGCAGGGCGAGGTTGACCGGACCACGGCCTTCGAACCCGAAGGTGGCCGTGACGTCGGCGTCGAGCAGGTCGAAGGCGATCAGCGTGGTCAGGTCCAGGCCGGTGGCGGTGATCCCGCCGAACTCCAGTGGGGTGTCCCGGTCCACGAGGTCCTCCACGTCCTGCACCCCGGCGTCGGTGCGGGCGTAGATGACGCCGCCGGTGCCGTTGACCAGCACGGGCTCGAGCTCGTCGAAGGAGTAGTGGACGGCCTCCCGCTCCAGCAGCCAGGGCACCACCGTGGTGGCCGTGCTCACCAGCAGCTCCGTGCCGTCGGGCTCGGCGGACGTGACGAACTGGTTGCTGCCGGTGATGCCCTCGCCGCCGGCCTCGTTGACCGGGGAGAAGCCGGGGTGCCCGGGGATGTGCTCGGTCATCTCCGCGCCGATGAACCGGGCCCAGGTGTCGGTGCCACCGCCCTCGGCCAGGGGGATGAGCAGGGAGACGGTCTCCCCGGCGTAGTCGCCGTCGGTGGTGGTGGCCGGAGGGTTGAGGATGTTGCCGCCCAGCACCGTGGCCACCAGGCCCAGCACCCCGAAACCGGCCACCGCCGCCAGGACCGTCCGGCGCCGGTGAGCGGGCGGGTCGGGCTGGTGGTCACCGGCGTCGACAGCGGGTGAGGTCGTCCGCTGGGTGTGGTCAGTCATGGTGGGCTCCTCGAGGGTCCGCCCCGGCGGCGGCTGCGACGGCCGCGCCGGGAGCCTCGGGCAGATGAATGGTGGCGGTGGCGAGGGTGCGGGCGGTGCGGTCGGCCCCCACGAGCAGCATCCCCTCGTTCTCCTCGCTCCAGGTCTCGATCACCCCGGCCGGGGTGCGCAGCCAGAGCGTGTTCCCTTCGGCCCGTCCGGCGATGTCGTGCAGCACCGTGCCCGGAGTGCGGGTGGCCAGGGTCAGGGCGACGCTGCCGGTGATGGCCAGGGCCGGATGGGGCCGACCCATCGACAGCATCATCACATTGACGTCGCACGTCGGATCGGCGGGGGTCGGGGCCGCGACGATCGCGAGCTTGGGGATCGCCCGCGCGGCGCCGGCCACGGTGGTGGCCAGGCCCATCCGCACGGCCGCCTGGCGGCGCACGTGCTCGAGGACCTCCAGCTGCAGCTCCACCGCGGGGCCCCAGCTCTCGTAGTGGTCCGGGTCCAGGCCCAGCTCCTCGGCCCGGACGATCACCACCGGCGCCCCGGCGTCGACCAGTGACACCGTCAGGGTCGTGCCGGCGGCGGTGATCGTGTCGGTGGGCGCACCGGTGGGCAGCAGCTGCCCCGTCGTCCTGCCGGCGGGGTCCTGGAACCCCAGCCCCACCCGGTAGCCGGGGAAGGGGACCCCCGGCATGTGGGCGTCCGGAACGGACGGCAGGCGGCGGTCGGGAGTGGGCACCCGCTGGACGATGATCTGGCCGGTGTTGGTGTTGCGGGTGACGATGCGGGTCATCTCCCCCGTGGGGACCACCCAGCCCTTCTCCAGCGCGTACAGGCCCACGACCGCCGAGCAGTTGCCGCAGTTGCTGCCCCAGTCCACCGTGGCCTCCTCGATGCCCACCTGGGCGAAGGTGAACTCCACGTCGGCCTCGTCGTCGTCGGCAGGGCGGAGGATCACGGCCTTGCTGGTGGTCGAGGTCCCCCCGCCCACCCCGTCGATCTGCCGGGGGTCCGGACTGCCGAAGAGCCGCGGCAGCAGCTCGTCGAGACTGTGTCCGTCCGCGTGCAGGTTCCTGTCCTCGAAGACCCAGCACTTGCTGGTGCCTCCGCGCATCCACTGTGCCGTGATGTTGATCGTTCCGGCCATGTCTCCTCAGTTCCGTCGTACGGGGCGGTGGTTCGAGAAGAAGAGTGAGCCACCGATCAGCTGAAGGCCAGGTTCAATTTCTACAACGGGATGTACTGTTGCTTAATGCATTGGAAGCGCGCGGGCGCCGGCTGTTGCTGAGGCCTTGATCGCCGAGCCGGATCGCCCCGGCCTTCCGCAGTGGGGCGTCCAGATGAAGAGGATGAACGAATGAAGACCCCGGGTGGAGAAATGCTTAACTCAGGATCGGACAGATCGTTCGACACGAGACGGCTTGCGCTGCTGCTGGAGGTGGTCGAGCACGGTTCCATCACGGCTGCGGCCGAATCGATGATGTACACGCCGTCGGCCGTGTCCCAGCAGCTGCGGAAGCTCGAGCAGGAGGTGGGACAGCCCCTCCTGAACCGGCGTTCGCGCGGAGTGGTGCCCACCGAGGCCGGGCAGGTGCTGGCCGGGCACGCCCGGAAGATCTTCCGGCAGATGCAGGCGGCCCAGTCGGATCTCGACCAGATCGCGGGGCTCAAGCGCGGCTCCCTGTCCGTGGGAACCTTCCCCACCCTCGCGGGGTCGTTCCTGCCCGCGGTCATCACCGTCTTCAAGAAGCGCTATCCGGCCATCGGGCTGTCCGTGCGCAGCGCGCGCTTCGACGAACTGCTGGCAGACCTGGAGTCCGGCGCCACGGGGCTGTGCCTGCTGTGGGACTACCCGTGGAGCCCGTTCGACGACGACGCCGTCCGGGTGACGGAGGTCTTCCGCGAGAGCACCGTGATCCTGGTGTCCAAGGGCCACGCCCTGGCCGGCCGCGACAGCGTGTCGATGGAGGAACTCCGTGACGAGTCCTGGATCGTGCGCGCCGATGCCCACCCCGTGGTGGAGGTGCTGCAGCGCTCCGCCACCGACGCCGGGTTCGAGCCGACCATCGGCTTCCTGGCCAACGACTACCAGGAGGCGCAGGCCATGGTCAGCGTCGGCATGGGCGTGGCCATGGTGCCCAGGACCGCCGTGGCGCTCCAGCACCCCGACGTGCGCGTGCTCGGGCTGGGCCCCGAGGCGCCGTTGCGCCGGGTGCTCCTCGCGCAGCGGCAGGACAAGGTCTACGCCCCGGCGGAGGTCGCCTTCCACTCGACGCTCCTCGAGGTCGCGCGGGAGCGGGCCGGGGACTACCTCTAGGCCGATAGACCTCGTGCGTGCGGCACGCGGGGGAGTGGCACGGGCGTGATCTCGCCGAGGCGGCCCGCGGCGCCTTGAGCAGAACTCGTCGGGGGTCCACCGGTCGTGCGGGACGAGCCCCGTTCCCCGGCAGGGCGGGGCTGGACCGGGGAGCGACGGGGGCGGCCGAACGGAATGCCCCCCGTCCCGTCCGCGCATGATTGAAGTATCGCTTCAGGATGCTGAAGTTCTCCAACATTGTTTTCAATGGCGGCTTTCGTTCACGCTGGGATCTCCGACAGACGTGATGGGAGACACACCGTGGACATCGAAGCGAGCTGGATGCGCGGAGGGACCAGCAAGTGCTGGGTCTTCGAGGCGAGCGCCCTCGCCCAGGCGGGGGGCACCGCCGGCAGCCTGCTGCCCCGCCTGTTCGGCAGCCCCGATGCCCACCAGCGGGACGGTGTGGGCGGAGGCACGTCCACCACCAGCAAAGCGGTGATCCTCGAGCGTTCCGAGCGTGACGGGATCGACGTCGACTTCACCTTCGCCCAGGTGGGGATCGAGGAGGCCACGGTGGACTGGGGCAGCAACTGCGGAAACTGCTCGACCACCGCGGGCCTGTTCGCTGTGGAGCACGGCTGGGTCCCCCTGGGGGAGCCGGCTACCCGTGTGACCACGTACAACACGAACACGGGTCAGGTCATCGTCCAGCGCGTCGCCACTCCCGGTGGCCGGCTCCCGGAGGCGCCGACCGGAACGATGCCCGGGGCGGTCTTCCCCGGTCACGACGTCGGGCTGGGGTTCGTCGATCCGGCCGGGCGCACCACCGGCGCGACGCTGCCGACCGGCAGCGCCCAGCACGTGTTCACCCGGGACGGCCGGGCGCACCGGGCCAGCGTGGTGGACGCGGGAGCCCCGCTCGTCGTGCTGTCCGCGGAAGACTTCGGCCTCCGCGCGGCGGACCACGCGCAGTGGGTCCACCGGGTGGAACCGCACCTGGGGGTGCTCGACGAACTCCGGCGGGCCGCAGCCGTGGCCATCGGCATGGCAGACGCCCCCGCCTCCGCGGCCCGGGCGGTGCCCAAGATCTGCGTGGTCGGCCCCTCGCCGACCGAGGATGCAGATCTCCAGGTCCTGGCGCTGTCCATGGGCCGGCCGCACCCGGCGATGCCCATCACCAGCAGCGTCGCCCTCACCGTGGCCTCGTGGACCGCGGGCACCCTCGTGGAAGAGCTCGTGCGCGGACGCGCCGAGGACGGCCTGCGGCTGCGGACGCCGGCGGGAGTGCTGCGCACCTTCACGGACCGCACGGGTGCGGACGTGCTCGTGGGCGTCGGGCGCACCGCCCGCACGCTGGCCACCACGGTGCTCCACCTCTCCGAGGCCGGCCGATGAGGGCCCTCTCGCCCGCCCGCCCGCAGTGCCCCTCGACGACCGACAAGAAGGAGTTGCCATGACCCCGCGCCTCTCGCGCCGCACCCTGCTGCTGGCCGGCGGCGCCGCCGCCCTCGGCGGCCTGGCAGGATGCGCACCTGCACAGTCCTCGTACCAGCCGTCCGGCCAACGCATCGTCGACGTCGTCGTCCCCTACAGCGCGGGCGGGGGCACGGACACGTGGGCCCGCTTCATCACCCCGTACTTCGCCGAGCGGCAGGAGGGCGTCGACCGCTACCAGGTCGAGAACACGCCGGGCGGGGAGTCGATCACCGGGACCAACGCCTACACCGCGGCGGGCGTCACCGGCGGTCAGCAGCTCCTGGTCTCCTCGGCCACCACGTACTTCCAGAACATGCTCGGCCACCACACCGCGAACTTCGACTTCTCCGCCATGGAGCCACTGGTGCTCAACGGCACCGGGGCAGTGCTCTACGCCGGTGGCGCGAGCGGCATCCGGTCCGCCGCCGACCTGATGGACCGGCGGGAGCGCCCCAAGCTGGGTGGCATCTCCGCCTCCGGGCTGGACCTGGTGCCGCTGCTCGCCCTCGAGGCGCTCGGGGTGAAGGTCGACGGCATCTTCGGCTTCGAGGGCCGTGGCCCCAGCCGCCTGGCGGTCCAGCGCAACGAGACCGACCTGGACTTCCAGACGACGTCGTCCTACCTGTCCCAGATCCAGCCGCTGGTCGACCAGGGCAAGGCCCACCCCATCCTCTCGGTCGGCGTCCTGGAGAACGGCAGGATCGTCCGCGACCCCAACGTTCCCGACATCCCCACGGTCGACGAACTGCTGCGGGAGTTCCGCGGCGCGGACGCGGCGCCCATCGCCTTCGAGGCCTACCGGTCGTTCGTGACGCCCGGGTTCTTCTTCCAGAAGGGCCTGTGGTCCAACGCGGGCACCGACCAGGGGGTCGTCGACACCTACCACCGGCTGACCCGGGCCCTCAACGACGACACCGAGTTCCGCGCCGAGAGCAAGTCGGCGCTCGGCGGGTACGACCTCGTGTCCGGGCGCTCCGCCCGGACGGACTTCCGTGCCGCCATCGACCTCGATCCGGAGGTCCTGTCCTTCACCAAGGACTTCCTGACCGACGAGCACGGCGCCGTGCTCGACTGACCCGGAGGAACCATCATGCTCGACGCAGCAACTTCAGCCCTGGCGCAGTTCGCCGACCCCACCATGCTCATCTACCTGGCGGTCGGTGTGGTGGTCGGTCTCATCATCGGAGTCATCCCCGGCCTGGGCGGCACCGGGGCGGTGGCGGTGCTCCTGCCGTTCGTCTTCGTGCTCGAACCCGAACAGGCCATCGCCATGATCATCGGAGCCGTGGCCGTGGTCCACACCTCGGACGTCATCACCTCCGTGGTGCTGGGCATCCCCGGATCGGCGTCCGCCTCCGTCTTCCTCCTGGACGGGCACTCCATGGCGCAGAAGGGGCAGGGCGGTCGGGCGCTGTCCGCGAGCTTCCTGTCCTCCATGGTCGGCGGTCTCATCGGCATCGTCGCCCTGACCCTGGTCGTCCCCGTGGCACAACCCCTCGTCAGCGCCTTCGGATCGCCGGAAGTCTTCGCGCTGATCGTGATGGGCATCTTCCTGACGGCCACGCTCTCGAAGGGGAACGTGGTGAAGGGGCTCATGATCTCGGCCTTCGGTCTGGCCCTGGGCCTCGTCGGCGTGTCCCCGGTGTCGGCGGAGTACCGCTACACGCTGGGCAGCGAGTACCTGACCGAGGGCATCGGCCTGGTCGCCGCCGCGCTGGGCATCTTCGGCGTCGCGGAGATCATCGACCTCGTGGCGCAGAAGAAGGCCGTGGCGAGCGGCAAGCTCGATCTCGGCGGCGGCTGGGGGCGCGGCGCCCGGGACGTCCTGCGGCACAAGGGCGATGTCCTGCGGGGCTCCGCCGTCGGGGTGGGGGTCGGGATCCTCCCCGGCGTGGGCGCCACGGCCGGATCGTGGCTGGCCTACGGCCAGGCGCAGGCCTTCGCCGCCCGACGCGGCACGTCCTCGTTCGGGAAGGGCGACCCGCGCGGCGTCATCGCTCCCTCGGCGGCCAGCAACGGCATCGAGTCGGGAGCCCTCATCCCCACCCTGCTCTTCGGTGTGCCGGGCGCCGCTCCGTTCGCCCTCCTCCTGGGGGTCCTGTTGATCTTCGGGGTCCAGCCCGGTCCGAACCTGATCCAGAACGACCTGGACCTCGTCTACTTCATCGTCTGGTCCTTCGCGATCGCGAGCGTGGTCGGGGCCGGTCTGGCCTTCTTCATGGCACGTCCGCTGGCGCGGCTGAGCTTCGTCAGCTTCCCGGTCCTGGCCGCCGCGCTCATCCCCATCCTGTTCATGAGCGGGTTCCAGGAGCCCCTCAACCTCAACGTCTTCTACGTGATGCTGCTGCTCGGCGTCGTCGGCTGGATCTGCAAGGTCACCGACATCCCCCGTGCCCCCTTCCTGATCGCCTACGTCCTGGCCATCCCCCTGGAGCGCTACTTCTTCCTGACGGTGAGCGTCTTCACCCCGGCCGAGTGGTTGACCAGGCCTTTCGTCGCGATCGTGGTCCTCGTCCTCGCGGCCGTCACGCTGGCCTCGGTCGTCGTGGCGTGGCGTCGCCGGAGGAGGGCGGACGGAGAGTCGCAGCCCGAGGCCTCCGAGGTGTCCGGGCCGGCGGCGCCGCCGTTCGTGGACCTGGCCGTCAGCATCGGAGCGCTGCTGTTCTTCCTCGCGGCGGTGCTGCTGGCCACCGGTTTCTCGGCCAGCGGCAAGGTCTTTCCTCTGGCCGTGGGCGGCATCGGCCTGCTCCTGGCGGGCATCAGCCTGGTGAAGGACCTGGTGCGGATCCGGGCGGAGGGCGGGCTCGGTCGCTTCGATGATGCCTGGAAGTCCCGGCTGCGGGTGGTGCTGACCTCGGTGGCCTGGCTCCTGGGGTTCATCTGGGCGGTGTTCGGCCTCGGCATGATCGCCGGCTCGGCCCTCTTCGCCGTGGTGTTCCTGCTCGTCGTGGCTCGCATGAAGGCACTGCCGGCGCTGATCTACACAGTCTGCATCGCCGGGGCGCTCTTCGCGCTCGTGGAGCTGGCGGAGCTGGTGCCGCCGGCCGGCTATCTGCTCTGAGGAAGGCCGGGGCGGTGCGCGGCGATAGCATGAGGCCTGCTGCCTCCGACGGAGGCGGGCCCACCCCCACGACGTGAAAGGGCCACCATGACCGTCCCCACCCCCGCTCTCCCGGGCTGCGCCCCCGGATGCCGTGCGCCACGACGGGGGTCGCCCGCCGACGACGCGCGGGCATGAGGCGGAGGGTGCCCCCAGCACGCTCCGGGGCGTGGCTGTGGTTCCTCGTGGCCGGGGCCCTGCTCACGCAGACCGCCCTGAACCTGGTGCGCCCGGTCACCACCTACAAGCTGCTGTCCCTGGACGCCGACTCCGTGACGGTCGGCCTGGTCACCGCCGCCTACGCCGTGGTCCCGCTCGTCACGGCCATGTGGCTGGGCCGGATGACCGACCGAGTGCGGGACCTGCGGACCATGGTGGTCGTCGGCGCCCTGGTCCTGGCCCTCGGCGCGGGTGCGCTGGCCCTGGCGCCCAGCGTGGCGCTCGTCGCCGTGGCGAGCGCCCTGCTGGGCATGGGGCACCTGGTGTTCACCATCGCCGGGCAGTCGGCGGTCGCCCGCTTCTCCCCGCCGGACCAGCTGGACAAGGGCTTCGGCTGGTTCACCGCGGCCTTCTCCGCCGGACAGCTGGTGGGTCCGCTGCTGGTCGGGGTGCTCCTGGGCACGGGCAGCGACGTCGCCTCGCCCGAGCGGGTCGCCGACATCACCCTGTCCCTGTGGATCGGGGCCGGGCTCTCGGTCCTCGTGGTGCCCGTCATGCTCCTGCGCCGGCCGGCGTCCGGGGCCGCCGGGGCGCCCGCCCGGAACGACGACGACGACGCTGCCGCGGAGCAGGCGGCTCCCGCCACCGGTGAGCTCGAGGTGGTCCCGGGAACGGCGCCGCGGGCGTCGATGCTGCGGATCCTCAAGGTCCCCGGCATCCCGTCCCACATGCTGGCGTCCCTGGCCCTGCTCGCGATGCTCGACATCCTCACGGCCTTCCTGCCGCTGGTGGGGGAGCGGGCCGGGGTCTCCCCGGCGTGGATCGGCGTCCTGCTGGCCGTGCGCGGCGGCGCCTCGATCGTCTCGCGCGTCCTGCTGCCGTGGCTCGCGCACCGGATGTCCCGCCGGGCGCTGCTGCTGGTCAGCCTCTACGGCGCCGGGATCACCCTGGCCGTCCCGCCGGCCGTCATCACGGTGCCGTGGCTCGCCGCGGCGCTCCTGTTCGTGGGCGGCTTCTGCCTGGGCCTTGGCCAGCCGATCACCATGACCCTGGTCTCCACCGCCGTGCCCGCCTCGTGGCGGGGCTCGGCGCTCGCCGTGCGGCTGGTCGGCAACCGGGCGGGGCAGGTCGCCATGCCCCTGCTGGCCGGCCTGGTGGCCGCGCCGCTCGGCCCGGCCGGGGCGATCTGGTCCACGTGCGCGGTGCTGCTGGTCAGCGGGCTGGAGAAGACCGTGCGGCGGTAGCCGGGGCCGGGGGACCACTTCGACAGCCCCGGCACAGGGACGCCACAACGGCGGCACAATCCCGGCTGGTCAGCTGGAGGACGAGAAGGACCGAGAGGTCCGGGCCGGCGGGCGGGAGCACGTCGGCACGTCCGACAGAAGGAACCCGCCGCCATGGTCAACGCCCACCACCCTGCACCCGGTGCACGGTCAGCAGAGGAGGACCCGGTCCTGCCGCTGGTCCGCAGGCGCCGGCTCGTGGGGGTCGACGCCGCCCGGGGCCTCGCCCTGGTCGGGATGATGTCGATCCACATCCTGCCCGCCTGGAACCCCGAGACCTACGGGCCCACGCTGCAGTGGGAGCTGTTCGCGGGCCGCGCCGCGGCCCTGTTCGCGCTGCTGGCCGGGGTGGGCCTGGCCTTCTCCTCCGGCGGGCGCACCCCGCACCGGGGCCGGACGATGACCGCCGACCGCGTGGGGCTGCTCGTCCGGGCCGTGCTGATCACCGGGCTGGGGCTGCTGATCAACCAGGTCATGCCGGCGGACCCGCCCGCCTACGACATCCTCGTCTACTACGGCATGTTCTTCCTGCTGGCGATCCCCTTCCTGCACCTGCCGGCGCGGACGCTGTTCGGTCTCGCCGCCGCGACCGCCGTGGTGGGGCCGGTGCTGATGCAGGCGCTCCGGGGAGTGCTGCCCGCGCTGGAGGTGTACAACCCGACCTTCGCCGACGTGCTCGCCGAGCCGGGGACCGTCCTGGCCCAGGTGCTGTTCACCGGCACCTATCCCGCGGTCCCGTACCTGGCCTACCTGCTCGCCGGGATGGCCATCGGCCGGCTGAACCTGCGGGCCGTGCGCGTCCAGGGCCGGCTGCTGGTGGCGGGGCTCGCCCTGGCCGTGGGGGCGTGGCTGGTGTACTGGGTGCTGGTCCTCCAGTCCGGGGGCTACGACCAGCTCATGAGCTCCACCCCGTGGCTGAGCGAGGACCTGATCGACGAGATCATCGTCTGGGGGCCGGACCCGGTCCTGCCCGACACCTCCTGGTGGTGGCTGCTGATCCCCGGTCCGCACACCAACACCCCGGTGGCGATCCTCCAGGACCTCGGCTCCGGCGCCGCCGTGCTGGGTCTCCTCCTCCTCGTGGCCCGGCGGGCCGGTGCCTGGCTGCTGCCGCTGAGCGCCATGGGGTCGATGACCCTGACGCTCTACTCGGCGCACCTGCTGGCCCTCGCCGCCATGCTCCACTACGAGGTGCCGCTCCTGTGGTTCCTCATCCACGTGGCGGTCGCGGCGCTGTTCGCAGTGGCCTGGCAGCGCGCCTTCGGCCGGGGCCCGCTGGAGCGGCTCCTGGCCCGGGCCGCCGGCGCCGGCCGTGGCCTGGTCCTGAGGCCCGGTCGGCTCCCGGAGGACCGGTGAGCTGGAACCGTTGCGCTCGTCTGGCCTGGGCAACCGCTCGGGGGTGCAGCCGACCAGTTCCATGACCCGCACCGTGGTGAGCACCGGCAGCAGCGCACGGGGGAGTGGCCGCCGGGGCCTCGGCCACCGGGACCAGAACCGCTCCGGGGGGCGGTGGTGCAGAACGTGTCAGGATGGTGCATCACGCGTCGAAAAAATACCTTGACGTCAGAGTAGATTCAGAGCCATGTCTGTCCACCACCCAGAACGCTCGCCGGCCGAGACGACCGGCCAGGATGCGGCCGCCAAGGTGCGCCGGGAGGCGTCCCGGCGGCGGACGTTCGCGGTGATCTCGCACCCGGACGCGGGCAAGTCGACGCTGACGGAAGCCCTGGCCCTGCACGCACACGTCATCGCGGAGGCCGGTGCCACGCACGGCAAGGCCAGCCGGAAGGCGACCGTCTCGGACTGGCTGCAGATGGAGCAGGAGCGGGGCATCTCGATCAGCTCGGCCGCTCTGCAGTTCACCTACCGGGACACCGTGTTCAACCTCCTCGACACTCCCGGCCACGCCGACTTCTCCGAGGACACCTACCGGGTGCTGGCCGCGGTGGACTGCGCGGTGATGCTCATCGACGCCGCCAAGGGCCTGGAGACCCAGACCCTGAAGCTCTTCGACGTGTGCCGGCGACGGGGCCTGCCGGTGATCACCGTGATCAACAAGTGGGACCGGCCGGGCAAGGACGCCCTGGAGCTGATGGACGAGGTCCAGCAGCGCACCGGGCGGGTCCCTGTGCCCCTGACCTGGCCGGTGGGACTGTCCGGGGACTTCCGGGGCACTCTGGATCCGCGCAGCTGCGCCTACACCCGGTACCGGAGGGTGGCCTCCGGTGCCTCCCTGGCCGAGGTGGACGTCTTCTCCGCCGAAGAGGCCGCGGCGTCGGAGGGTGCGGCGTGGGCGGAGGCGGTCGAGACCGCGGCCCTGGTGGCCGAGAGCAACGGTGACTTCGAGCGCGAGGCCTTTCTCGCGGCGGAGTCCACCCCGGTGCTGTTCGCCGCCGCCGCCCTGAACTTCGGTGTGGCCGCCCTGCTCGACGTCCTGGTCGACCTCGCGCCCCCGGCCGGCGCCCGGGTGGACGCGCACGGTGCCCCGCGTCCGGTGGACGCGCCGTTCTCCGGGTTCGTGTTCAAGCTGCAGGCAGGGATGGATCGCGCCCACCGGGACCACGTGGCGTTCCTGCGGGTGTGCTCCGGTGTGTTCCACCGCGGGATGGTCCTCACCCACGCGGCCACGGGCAAGCCGTTCGCCACCAAGTACGCCCACCACGTGTTCGGCCGGGACCGGGAGACCATCGAGACGGCGTTCCCCGGGGATGTGGTGGGCCTCGTCAACGCCTCGGCGCTGCGAGCCGGGGACAGCGTGTACGTGGACACGCCGGTGACCTTCCCGCCCATCCCGCACTTCTCCCCCGAGCACTTCCAGGTGGCCCGGGCGGTGGACGCCGGGCGGGCCAAGCAGTTCCGCCGCGGGATCACCCAGCTCGAGCACGAGGGAGTGATCCAGGTGCTGCGCTCCGAGGCCCGGGGGGACCAGGCCCCGGTGCTGGCGGCGGTGGGGCCGATGCAGTTCGAGGTCATCGCCGACCGGATGAACCGGGAGTTCGGCGCGCAGGTGCGCCTGGAGCCCCTGACCTACACCCTCGCCCGGCGGGTCATCGCCCCGGACCCCGAGGTCCTCAACCGCATCCCCGGGACCGAGGTCCTCCGGCGGGCCGACGGCGAGCCGATCGCGGTGTTCAGCGACAAGTGGAAGCTCGGCCGCGTGGCCACCCACGCCCCCGAGGTCGCCCTGGAACCGATCGGCGGGGACCTCGACTGAGCACCCTCGCCCCCGTACCATCGACGAGCCGCCCATCCGGCGCCCCGCTGGTGACCGTCGCCGTCGCCACGGCAGCCGTCGTCGCGCACGTCCCGTCGGGCCTCGTTCCTCGGTGAGCACCCTGACCCCCGACCGCCCCGGCGCATCGTCGGGGCCACGGAGAGGTGTGGCGTCAGGAGCGCTGTAGGTCCGGAGTCGTGGCCGACACCGAGGACTGCCCCTCGAAGAGAGCGCCCAGTCCGTCGCCCACGGCCGTGCCGGCCAGCGGGCCCAGCACTCCGTCGACATTCTGCGGCCTGTCAGTCATTCCTGCCGCTTTCGTCGTCGATGGTGTGCTCTCTTCACTCCGCGGTCCTGGTGCCTTCGCGGATGTCACCACGGCCCGGCGTCACCACGACCTCAGCACCGGGGCTCGACCGTAGTGGCGCACTGTGAGGTACCTCCCACGAACGCAGCCCAACTCTACCGTGACGTTAGAGTAGAGTCGTGAACCAGGTCAGTCGCCCCGTCGATGCGGCGGCCCGATCCCGATCTCCTGCCGGCGCGACGCAGCGCCCCTTTGATCGTCCCGTTCGGGGCATTGCCGAGGGCGCCCGTGTGCCCGCAACCGCAGCATTGGAGAAACCTCTATGGCCAGCACCCGCGATGAACGCGCGCCACGCACCGGCGCCCTGCCCGTGATGAGCCCGGCGGAGGAGGATCAGAAGGCCCCCGGCCATGTCGAGCTGTCGCCCGAGCGGCGCCAGTCCGTGCTGGGCACCCTGAAGTCCCCGCGCCGGCTCAAGACCGAGATCCTGGCCGGCCTGGTCGTGGCCCTGGCGCTGATCCCCGAGGCCATCGCCTTCTCCTTGATCGCCGGGGTGGACCCGCAGGTGGGACTGTTCGCGGCTTCCATCATGGCGGTGACCATCTCCTTCCTGGGCGGGCGCCCGGCGATGATCTCCGGAGCCACCGCGGCCACCGCCCTGGTCATCGCCCCGCTGGTGGCCTCCCACGGCATCGACTACTTTCTCGCCGCGGTGATCCTGGCCGGGATCTTCCAGGTGGTCCTCGCGCTGGTCGGTGCCGCGAAGCTGATGCGCTTCATCCCCCGGTCGGTCATGGTGGGCTTCGTCAACGCCCTGGCCATCCTGATCTTCACCTCCCAGATCCCCGAACTCATCGGCGTGCCCTGGCTGGTCTACCCGCTCACTATTCTGGGCCTGGTCATCATCTTCGTGCTGCCGCGCTTCACCAAGGCGGTCCCGCCCCCGCTGGTGGCCATCGTCGTCGTCGCCCTCATCGCGGTGCTGGCCGCGATCGTCGTGCCGACCGTGGGCGACAAGGGCGAGCTGCCCGACGCGCTGCCCACCCTGTTCCTCCCCGACGTGCCGCTGACCGTCGAGACGTTCCAGATCATCGCCCCCTACGCCTTCACCATGGCCATCGTGGGCCTGCTCGAATCCCTGATGACGGCCAAGCTCGTCGACGACGTCACCGACACCCACTCCAACAAGACCCGCGAGTCCTGGGGCCAGGGCGGGGCCAACATCATCACCGGGTTCTTCGGCGGAATGGGCGGCTGCGCGATGCTCGGCCAGACCATGATCAACGTCAAGGCCTCCGGCGCCCGCACCCGGATCTCGACCTTCGCCGCCGGCGTGCTGGTCCTGGTGCTGGCCGTGGCCCTGGGCCCGGTCGTGGCGATCATCCCGATGGCGGCCCTGGTGGCCGTGATGATCTTCGTCTCCTGGGCCACCTTCGACTGGCACTCCATCCGCCCCACTACCCTGTCCCGGATGCCCCTGCCCGAGACGATGGTCATGCTCGCCACCGTGGTCGCCACCGTGTGGACCCACAACCTGGCCATCGGCGTGATCGTCGGCGTGCTCGTGGCCATGGTCGCCTTCGCCCGCCGGGTCGCCCACATGGTCACCGTGGACCGCACCGTCGAAGAGCACTTCGGCGAGACCTTCGCCAAGTACACCGTGCACGGGGAGCTGTTCTTCGCCTCCTCCAACGACCTCTACACGATGTTCGACTACGCCGGAGACCCCCAGCGGGTGGTCATCGACTTCTCCGACTCCCACCTCTGGGACGCCTCTACCGTGGCGGCCCTGGACTCCGTGACCGACAAGTACGCCCACTACGGCAAGGACGTGGAAATCGTGGGACTCAACCAGGCCAGCCGCCGGATGCGAGTGCGCCTGGGCGGCATGCTCAACAACGGCGGGCACTAGGAGCACCGGAACCGGCACCGGACCCGCCTCAGCGCTGGCCCGGCACCGGTTCCGCAGCCCTCCACCCGCCATCGACCCGGACAGGCACCGTCTCCCATGACGCACCCGACACCGACCGCCACCACGACACCGACCGCCCCCGTCCCTCGGACCCGGCACCGCCCGGATCTGCAGGGTCTGCGCGGGGTGGCGGTGCTGCTGGTGGTGGCCTTCCACGTGTGGACCGAGAAGGTCTCCGGCGGGGTGGACGTGTTCTTCGTGCTCTCCGCGTTCCTGCTCACCGGCTCCTTCGCCCGCCGGATCGAACACGACCGCCCCCTGGAACTGCCGGCCTACTGGACCCGGACCTTCGCCCGACTGCTGGGCCCGGTGGCGGTGCTGCTGCTGGCCGTGCTCGCCGCGGTGTTCGCCGTCTTCCCGCCCAGCCGGTGGGCCGACCTGTTGACCCAGGCCTGGGGGTCACTGTTCTACGTCGTGAACTGGGTCCTGGCCGGACAGGCCGTGGACTACTACGCCGGCAACTCCGCGGCCACCACCCCGCTGCAGCACATGTGGTCGCTGTCGGTGCAGGGCCAGGTGTTCCTGGTGTGGCCGCTGCTGCTGGCCGGCGCCGCCGTGACGGCCCGGCGGATGGGGATCGGGTTCCGGCCGGTCGCCTGGGCCGTGTTCGCCGCCGTGTTCGCCGGCTCCCTGGCCTGGTCGGTGGTGGCGACGGCGGCCGGGCCCGAGGCCGCCTACTTCAGCACCCTGACCCGGCTGTGGGAGTTCGCCTTGGGCTCCATGGCCGCCCTGGCCCTGGCCGGCTCCGGCGCCTCGGGCACGGCCTCCCGGCGCCGGACCGCCCCGGCCCGGGTGACCGGGGTGGTCCTGGGCTGGGCCGGACTGGCCGCGATCCTCGCCACCCCCTTCCTCATCGGGCCCGACACCCGCTTCCCCGGCACCATCGCCCTGGCCCCCACCCTCGGCGCCGCCGCGATCCTGCTCGGCGGGGCCCTGGCACCCGA
>NZ_JCAXEN010000004.1:0-367840 GCF_059758435.1 Kocuria sp. GQ42
CGGCGATCGGGGTGCTCGGGCGTTGCGATGCCTGCCAAAACGTCTTCTCAGAAAAACTGCCGTACCCGATGTCCGGGCGAACTGCTTGAAATGCGAAAAACGAAACTTCAACAACTGGGTTCCACCGTACGCGGGCCGGCCCGAAAGCGCAGTGACGGATGACACCTGTGGGCGGCTGATTCTCGCAGGTCAGCGCCACTTTCGGTCACAGTTCCCGGCCGCCGCGTTCCCGTGACGAGGATGAACCATGAGCTGGCATGAAGCCGCAGGCGACGGTGGAGGCACAGGGGAGGCGGTGCCGCACGGCCAGGCCGACGACGCGCCCCGTGCTATCGGCGCGACCGTGGAACGATTGCAGCTGGGTCAGCGGGTGCAGGCCCAGCTGCATGGGGTGGCGCATTGGACGGGGACGGTGGAGACGGTCGCGGTCCCGCTGGGGGTGGTGTGGATCCGCGAGGACGGACTGGGGGAACGCAAGCTCCTGGACCTGCGGGAGTACCAGGTGCACCCCCAGGATCCCGCCGACAGGTGACCTGGACCGATCCACCCCGACAAGACCCCGCACTCAGACACGCCCGGCACCTCCGCAGCACCCCTCGGGGTGCCAGTCGGTCCCTGCGCCGCCTTCTACGACCGCATCTGGGAGGACTCCGGCACCTCACCGTCCGGACCCCCGCGTGATCGGGGCTGTCTCGGCGAAGGACCCAGCAGGCGACCGGTCACGTGCTGGGCTGCGGCCAGCCAACATCGGTGCTGCCGTCCGGTGAATTAGGAGCGGGGCCTGAAGTTCGGTGGTCGCGGGGGCACCGTGGCTCAGTTGCTCACGGCCGGGGCGTTCGTGATGTGGCGGGCATCGAGGAGTTGGGTGACGGCGAAGGCGGCGACGTCGCCGGCGGCGGCGCTGCAGCCGATGGCGTCCTGGCCGAAGTATCCGACGTACTTCAGCCCGCGTCCTCGACCGGGAGTCGAGCGCAGGAACCGCACGATCGTCCAGTCCAGCCCAGCGCCGGTGACCGTGGTCATCATCTGCCGCATCTGCCCGTGGACGCGCGGGTGCAGGGCTCGCAGCAGGGCCCGGTGGGTTTTCACCGCCGGGGTGGGTTGTTCTTTCGGGCACAGTCCGACGGCGGGGCTGCCCAGGCCGATGTAGCGGTGCACCCCGTGGTCCTGCATCGCGGCCACCACGCGTACGGTGCCTTCCACTAAGTGCGCCCCGGGACGGTCCAGGCGCGGATCCAGGGCGTTGACCACGGCCTCGGTCCGCGCAATAGCCGCGGCCACGGCCACCGGGTCGGTGAGCTGCCCGCTCAGCATCTGCACCCGGCGCCCCCAGGTTTCGGGCACCGTGCTGGGGTCCGAGGTGAAGACCCGGGGCTCATAGCCGCGCCAGATCAGCTCCTCGACGACCTTGCGGCCGATGTCGTTGTCAGCCCCGAAGACGGTCACGCGCATGGGGTCCCCCGATCCCTCGAAACATGCACACGTTGCCCTTCGAGCATAGGCACCCCAAGGTCTGCCCTGAGGGGAACGGAACGGCTCTCCTTGTGACCAGGCACGATGCCGGACCGCAGTGCATCACACTCGAACACCGGCACCCGTTCTGCCGACGGCCAGGATTCCAGCGTCCCCGATTCGGAGGACAGCCACCATCAGAGCCGGGCCCGCACACCCACCACGCACACGACGGTGCTATGAAGGCCTGGCCCCTCGATCGCAGAACCGAGATGAAGCCCTCCCTCCCAACGCAGATCGCCTCTAATGGGGCCATATGTATAGCGGAGGGGACGGAGCCGCCCTTGGCTCTGCTGTCCACGGCCTGCTTGACATCGTTTCCGGAGATCCGGATGCAACACCGACGGAGGGGAGTGTTCATTCTGCGCCGTCGGAGTTTTCGCGGTGGAGCAGCTCGGAGGTGTAGGGGGCGCGCAACGGAGGCTGCCGGTCGATGAGCTCGTTGGCGGCGTGGGCCAACAGGTCGCGCTGGAAGGCGGGCAGGTCCAAGCAATGGTGCAGGTAGGCCTCGACCTCGATCTCCCCGGCGCTGCCGCCGAGGGCGAAGTAGTGCAACCACAGCTGCTTCACCTGGATGCCGGCGCGGCCGATGACCTCGAGCAGCAGGCGGGCTTGTTCCGCCCCGATCCCGTCGTCATCCACGGGTGCCCCTCACCCTTCCGGGTCCGGGTGGCGCTCCAGGATCTGGCGGGCGACCTCGGCCATCGGACGCCCCTGCGCGGGCGGCCGTGAGCAGCACGCAATGGGCGTCGTCGGGGTCGGTGACCCGTTGTTCCATCAGCATCCCGGTGGCCCGGTCGATCGCCTGTCGATCCTCGAGACCGGCCTGCAACGCGGCGCTGAGCCGCTGCGGAGCGTCGCAGGTCTGGGCCGAGCCCAGCAGGGTGGCCGCCGCGGCGGCCAGCAGGCCCAGCTGCTGCTCCTCGTGGTCGGTGAAGGCATCGCCGACGGTGGCGTAGACCTTCATCGCACCCAGGCATCGGTCCTGGAACACCAGCGGGACACTGAGCATCGAGCGGATTCCGGAGGCAGCGGCAGCCGTCGACCACTGCGGCCACCGGTCGTCGTCGGTGGTGTCGTTGACGCGCTGGGGGGTCGCGGTGGCCCAGGCGCTCAGGCACGGGCCGTTCCCGAGGTCGTACTGGAGCGCGTCGGCAGCCTCCACGAGATGGCCGGTGGCCCCCGTGCTGATCCTGGTGCCCTGGGCGTCGAGCAGGGAGACCCCGGCACCGGCGGCTACGGGGATGAGGGCCTGGGCGACCTGGGCCAGCTGGTGCACCGCGGCCGCAGCGTGCTCCTGGGACAGCAGCAGGTTCTGGATGCGGGCGAAGACCGTGGTCGGCTCCGTCGCGGAGGACTCGGGGTGCATGAGGACCTCTCTCGGTCCGACGGGGCGGGTCGAGTCCACGGTGCATCGTGTGCTGTCGTGGCGGCCTCGATAGCCGGTAGTTTCTCGCACGATGACTGCCCCTTCTCTCAGGGATACGCCGGGCCGCACCGGGCCGGGCAGCCGGTGAATGGTCACGGAGTGGGCGCCGCTTCTGGTGCGGTGACTGCCCCGAGTCGGGACTCTGACAACCTGAGTGACCTTCAAAGATGGTGAGGCCCGCCTCGGCACGGGGTGACCGGGCCGAGGCGGGCCTCACGAATCCTGCTGGTGCCTCACCCCACCCGGAGGCCTCCACTGACGCGGAAGCACGGGCTACCGGGGGATCTGCGACCGCTTCAGACGGCGTGGGCCACCGAGGCGTGACGCAGCCGGTACTCGTCGGCGGGGATCAGCTTGGCGAGCCCGTTGCTGGCCTCGCGCACCCACAGCACACCCAGGTGGGCTGCCACCTGGCTCACGGTGCCGGCATGGCGCAGGTGGTGCTCATCCCATACTTCGATCCGGTCCCCGGGGTGCACCCGGGTGAGGTCGTGGAGCCATGGATCAGTGGTGGTCATGATGCGTCCTGTTCAAATTCGTGCGGGGAGATTCAACATGCTGCGCCCGGTCTGCGGGGATCCGAGCCCCGAAATTAGGCTCGGATCCCCGCAGACCGGAAGGGGTGCTCAGGCGGAGTAGTTCTCGCGGCTGCCGGACTTGGCCAGCCCGCGGGCCACCAGGTAACCGATGGTCAGGTAGGTGATGTACTCCATGGCCTGACGCGCGTCGAACAGATCGGCGCCGTCCTCGGCCCCGCCGTCACCGACCAGGATGGCGGTGACGACGATGGCCACCAGCACCCCGAGGTAGGCGATGAACTCGGTGGTCGTGGTCGCAGCCTTGGTCTCGGTGGCGCGACGACTCGTGTGCTCGGCGCCGGTGGTGGCGGTGTGGGAAGCAGTGTTCGTCAAGGGATTCTCCTGAAGAAGTAAGGGGGTGCCGGATTCGGCAGGGCACCGGAGGGCGGATCGCCGTCGGCGCAGTCAGTGGAAGGCGTGGGGGCGCCGTGTACTCGACGCCTTGCCTACGCCGTAGACTGTACGTGTAGACTGCAGTTAATGCAAAGCCCGCTTATTAAAGGACCCTGATGCCCATGAGCTCCCTTCCCGCAGACCCCGTCCCCGAAGCCGTCGAGGACCCCGTACCGACCCCCCAGGCCAAGGCGCGCCGACCGCGGCTGAGCCGGGAGGTCGTGCTCACCGCGGCCCTGAAGCTGGTGGACGCCGAGGGCCTCGACGCCTTGAGCATGCGCCGGTTGGGGGCTGAGCTGGGCCGGGACCCGATGGGCCTGTACCGCTACGCGAAGAACCGGGCGGATCTGCTGGACGGGATCACCGAGGTGGTGCTGGACCAGCTGGTGATCCCCACCGACGGGGCGGACTGGCAGGCGCAGCTGCGCGCCACCGCCCACGACTTCCGCCGCTTGGCCCTGGAGCATCCGTACGTGGTGCCGCTGCTGGTGACCCGGCCGCTGTCCACCCCACTCGGGCTGCGCCCGCTGGGCACCCTGCGGCCGTTGGAGAACATCCTGGCCCTGCTCATCGACGCCGGCTTCGCCCCGGCCGATGCGCTGCACGTCTACCGGGCCTACTACGGGTTCCTTTACGGGCACGTCCTCAACGAACTCCAGGAGGTCGTCGTGGACGCGGAGGAGAACGAGTCCCTGCTGCGCCTGGGCCTGCACCGCCTGCCCGCCCGCCAGTTCCCTCGGCTGCGCGCCATGGCGTCGTTGCTGGCCGACTATGACGGAGCCGCCGAACTTGACCAGGGCATCACCATCCTGTTGGGCGGCCTCGCCACCCAGCTCCACCCCACCGCACCCAGCACCCCGAGCACATCGATGCCCGATCCCGGCCCACAGGAGCTCTCATGACCACCACCGCCGCTGACCACACCGGGCGCCACCAGCACTCCACACCCCACGAGCAGACCGCCCCCGCCCTGGTGGCACCGGTCCTGGCCGCACCCATGGCCCTCGCGCCCACAAAGACACCGGGCAGCCGCCTGGATCCGGAGGAGGACTTCCCGGAAGATCTGACCGGGCTGGGCATGGCGGATCTGCAGGTGCTGCACTCGAGGATCACCCGCCAGCTCGACCACGACTACCTCACCGATCCCGCCGGGCCCCATTCGGCCACCATGGACCGGAGCTTCGAGGTGGCCGCTGAGCTGGACGCCCGCGACACCGCATGAGACCGCATGACCCAGATCGAACCCTCACCGACAGGCACACCATGAACACCACCCACGCCACAGACCCCACCGACACCACTGATCCGGCGGTCCGCAGGTTCGATGCCATCTGCGTGATCTTCAATCCGCACAGCACCGGGGACGCCCCGGAACTGGCCGGGCAGCTGCGCGAGCAGCTGGCCCAGGACCTGCCTTACAGCCCGGAGATCCGGATGCTGCCCACGAAGCACGCCGGGCACGCCGTGGATCTGGCGAAGGAGGCGGCCGGCGCCCCGAACGCCCTGGTGGTCTCGGTCAGCGGCGACGGGGGCTACAACGAGGTCGTCAACGGTGTCATGGCCGCCGGGAGCACCGATGCCGTGTGCGCGGTGCTCGCGGCCGGCAACGCCAACGACCACCACCGCACCACCGCCCGAAAGCCCCTGGCCGAAGCCATCGCCGAAGGTCACGTGCGAGAGATGGACCTGCTGCACCTGTCCACCGGGAACCACCCGGGTGCCGAGGCCCTCTACGCCCACTCCTACATCGGCTTCGGGCTGACCCCGGTGGTGGCCATCGACATGGAGAAGGGCAACAAGGGAGCGCTCAAGGAGATGCTCTCGGTGGTGCGGACCTTCGCGAAGTTCCGGCCCTTCCACATCCAGCACTCCGACGGCACCCGGGCCAAGATCGACAGCCTCGTCTTCGCCAACATTCCTCAGATGGCCAAGTTCGCCACCCTCAGTGAGGCAGAGGACCGGCCGGCCGATGGGAAGTTCGAGGTGATCCTGTTCCCGCACACCGCCAAGTGGAAGGTGCTGCTCAAGGCCGCCCGCGCCACCACCACCGGGCTGGGGGACCAGCCTAGTGTGGCCCGCTATGAGTTCATCGCCCTCAAGCCGATGCCCTACCAGCTCGACGGGGAGGTCCACTCCGTGCCCGCCCACACCACGGTGCGCATCGAGTCCGCCCCCTCGGCCCTGACTGTCATCGGCTGAGCGACCCACTACCGGCTCAGCACCCCGGGTGCTGGAGGCGACCATGGTCAGGACATGGGACACGCCCCCCCTGTCATCATCCGGAACCCTGCCCTGCCTGCGGCACCGAACGATGGCGTTACTGCGGGTGGCGGTCCAAAAACGTCAACGACGTGTAGCAACCAGCGTCCGGGACTATTTTCATTTGCTACAGGGGTGGTTAAGCAGCCAGCCAGCCCGCTCCATCATGAACGCCCTGCGCGGCCTCGATATTGAAGGAGCACCTGGTGCGCGACGCCCTTGCCGCCCAGCAAGCTCGGCTGCTGCAGCTCACGATCGCTCAGGCTGACATTTCGGTGTTCCAGCTCTGGTGGCACTACTTCAGTCTGGGCGGTGATGTCGGCCAGCTCGAAATCGAGGCCTACCTCCACCAGGCGCTGCATTTGCCCCGCCTCGATCGTCAGCTACTCGACCACGCCGCCTCCGAGCTCATCAACGACTAGCCCACTCCGAAAGACCCAAAGTGATCCCTGTTCTCACAGCGACCACGGCCCTTCTTGTGCCCTACGGCACAGACGTCGCAGGCCCCAAGGAGGCCTCACCGCAATGCGGTCTGCCTCTAATGGGCCATATGTCAAAGCGACAGGGGCCGGAGCCCCTCCTGACTTGGGACTGAGCTACCAGCGCCGGCAGGCGAGGCGGCAGTGGTGACGGCTCCGGGGAGGCCCCGGCAGGTGGTGGTTTCTTCCGGAGGCATCCGTCAGGATGGACGAGTCAGCCCGCGGTGACCGTGATGAGTCATGGCGGAGGGGGATCAACGGAAGGAGTTTCCATGCCGGATCTTGGTGGAGCAGCCGATAAGGCCAAGGACTACGCCCAGGACAACCCTGAGAAGGTCGACCAGGGCAAGGACAAGGCCAAGGACGCCTTGGACGGGAAGAACGACGGCGACCAGCAGTAGTTTTATTCTTCGATCGACACGAGCCGGGCCGGCCCTCTGGGGCCGGCCCGGCTTCATCATCTGCTGCCCGTACAAGGCACGTTAGAGAGCCCCTTGCCGGTCCGACTGTGGGTGATGGTGCGGGGGCGAGAAACTAGGCGTGGGTGATGCCCGTTTACCCTGCGCGATGGGAAGCCCATGCAGGTGTGCGATATACGCATCATGATGTCCACAGGAGATGACGGACTCAGATGATCGTCACCTGCGGCAGTTCTCGGATGCGCCGGTAGAGGGTGGCCCTGGACATGCCGAGGTCGCGGGCCACCTGGGTGGCCGGCTCCCCGGACTCGATCAGCCGGAGGGCGTTGCGGATCTGGGAGTCGGTGAAGGTCTGGCGCCGCCCACCGAGGTCCTTGCCGGCGGCCCGGCGTTTGGCCACCGAGTCGGTGATCCGCTCCCGCTTGATCTCCAGCTCCATCTGCGCCAGGGCGGCCATCACGGTGAAGACCATCGAGCCCATCGGGGTGTGCGTGTCCACATCGCCCCCACCGAGGTTCAGCACCCTCAGCCCGGCTCCCCTGCCCCGCAGCGCCTCGGCGAAGGCCAGCATGTTCTGCGTGAACCGCCCCAGCCGGTCCAACGTCGTGATGACCAAGGTGTCGCCTTCCTCGAGGGCCGCCACGGCTTTGTCGAAGGCCGAACGAGACGCACGCCCTCCAGACACTCCACTGTCCACATAGACGTCATCGCGCCGTACGCCAGCTGCCAGCAGGTCATGCAACTGGCGGTCCGCGTCCTGCTGACGCGTCGACACTCGTGCGTACCCGATCAGCTTCCCCACGTCCACCTCATCTGTCTCGCAACCAACGTTGAGTATCCGATTCTAGGGGCATGGATAAAGCACAAGGATGCGAGACATGCTCAACCGCGGAAACGTGCGGGCGCAAATTTCTCGGACGAGACGTCTCGCATCCCTTGGGTGACGCGACGATTCGACTGACCTCGGTTAACTTGAGGCAAGTACTTGCCTATTCGGCAAGTACTTGATTTGATGGTGATATCGCCGAACTTGCCCCCGGAGGACCCCATGAGCCATCACCTCACCCCCGAACAAGCCCGCCAGCAACTGGCCACCATCCAAGCGCGCACCCTGGACACTTCCCGTGACCGCACGGTGCACGCCGCAGCAACAGCGGTGTTCGGGGTGGTCACGGCCCTCTACATGGCTGCGCAGAACATCTTGTCCGATTGGGTCAGCCACTCCGTGGGCACCGCGGTGCTCGCTGCCGTCTGGGTTGTGGCGGTGTGGTGGATCGAGCGGGTGGCACGCACAGTGCCGCGCCGGGCCAAGATGTGGTCGCGGGGCGGGATCGTGGCCTCTTTCGTGCTGACGCTGACCGTGGTGCTGCCGTGGTTGAACTTCTCCGCCCAGACCGCACCCAACACCTGGTCCATGGTCGCCGCCGGGGCCGCCGTCGCCGCTGTTCCCACCCTGGTCGCCGCGGCCGTGATCCGCTGGGGGTCCAGGTGAGCACCACCGAGGGCCAGCACGCCCGGCACCGCCTGGACGAGCTCATCCACGCCCCGGTGCGTCTGAGCATCGTCGCGACGTTGGCCCAGGTCGACGAGGCCGAGTTCGCCCACGTGCGCGACACTGTGGAGGTCTCCGACTCGGTGCTCTCCAAACAGGCCACCCAGCTCGAGGCCGCCGGTTACGTGAAGATCCGCAAGGGGTACGTCGGCAAGCGTCCCCGCACCTGGCTGTCCCTCACCCCCGCCGGGCGCACCGCCTACACCGGCCACCTCGACGCCCTGCGTGCCATCGCCGAGGGCCTGTAAAGGTCCCGCCGGCCTCGAACGGCAATGACGCGGCACCCGACCCACAACAGGAGGCTGCTGCCAGCGGTACTGGTCCCCTGCTGTGCGCCCTGACCAGTATCGATCACGGGTGGCGTCACAGTGACCGACGTGAAAGCCCGAACTACACTGGGGCGCGTCGAAGCAGGCATGGAACTTCTCAGCCGTTGCCACGGACCGTTTCAGGGGGCGTCACCCGATGACTGATCGCAACGAGGAAGACGCAGGATCAAGGTTGCTCTCCGGGGGCAACCCACAGATCCCCAAGGGCACGGTTGATGGCCCGGTGCAGGACTACATCGCGGCCATGCCGGGGTGGAAACGAAATATCGGGCAACGCCTCGATGACCTGATCGTGCACACCGTTCCTGACGTTCACAAGGCCGTGAAATGGAACCAGCCGTTCTACGGGTTCAAGGACGAGGGCTGGTGCCTGTCGTTCCGGTGCTACACGAACTACGTGCAGGTGCAGTTCTTCAAGGGAGCTTCACTGGAACCGGTGCCGCCCAAGGCCTCCAAGCACGAGGAGGTGCGCTACCTCGACATCCGCGAAACCGATGAGCTGGATGCGGGTCACCTGCGGACCTGGATCGAGCAGGCCAGCAAGCTGCCCGGCGAGAAGATGTGACCCACCTGCTGGGCGGGCCTGAGTCTGCCTCCGTTCTCTGTCGAGCACATCAACAACGGTTCAGTCGAAAGAAATGGTGAAGGGGCAATGATCGCCACCATCGCCAAGGTCGCCGAGTTCGATCAGTTCATGGCGACCTTCTCGACCATCGGCGTCGAGAAAAGGAAGGAGCACGGATGCAAGGGCGCCTACGTGTTCCGTGATCCCGATGACCCCGACCGGGTGTGGATCTTCTTCGACTGGGGCATCGAGGACTACCAGGGGTTCCTCTCCGATCCCGGGATCCCGGCCATCGCGCGGCAACTCGCCCTCTCCGAGCCACCGGTGAAGATCGACCCCCTCGTGCAGTACGAGGCCTGACGCGTCCGACTCGGCCATCCAAGGGCTGTGACGGGAGTCCCAGGAAACGGTCGCCCGGTCGCGAACGGGATCGCCGGGTGACGGAGTGCCAGAAGGGCGGGGAAGTACACGCGCCCACAGCACCCAGCCCCGAAGGCGTCGACATTCGGGCGCCCTCGAGGTTCTTCTGCACGAGGCGTCGTCATGTCTTCCCTACACCTTCCCCGGGCCGGGCGCGGAAGCAGACAATCCCACCATGACTACTCTCACGCCCTGCCTGTGGTTCGACACCGAAGCCCAGGACGCAGCGAACTTCTATCTGACGGTGTTCCCCAACTCCCGGATCACCGACATCACCTACTACGGCAAGGCCGGGCCGCGGCCGGCGGAGATGGTGCTGACCGTGGAGTTCGAGCTCGACGGTCATCCGTTCACCGCGCTCAATGGCGGGCCCGAGTTCAGCTTCAGCGAAGCGGTGTCGTTCCAGATCGACTGCGCCGATCAGGCGGAGGTGGACCGGTACTGGGAGGCTCTCACCGCCGACGGCGGGCAGGAGAGCATGTGCGGGTGGCTCAAGGACAAGTACGGGCTGTCCTGGCAGGTGGTGCCCCGCAGGCTCGTCGAGCTGCTGGCCGATCCGGATCCGGGGCGGGCGCAGCGGGTGATGGCCGCGATGATGTCGATGCGCAAGCTCGTCATCGCCGACCTGGAGGCCGCCGCCGACGTTCCCTGACACGGAGGGCGCGCCCCGAACCGCCGAGCCCCCCGTGGGCGCGACAGTACGCGGGCCCATTCGTGGCCGTCGAACCGGCTCCGGACACTGGCCACCGTCGGATCTGAAACCATCCCACCTCCTCGGTGGAAAGACTCGATGGTGAGGCCGGTGGTCCGACTGCGGTGCAGTGGGTGAGCTCGCACGCCCAGCGCCCGTTGCGGCAGGCCAGGACGGCTCAGGGTGGAGCACGAGTCGGGGCGCCGGTCCTCATCGGCTCATGCGCCGCGGCAGGTGCCCATGGTCCACAGGTTGCCGCCGCCGTCGCGGATCGTGAACTGGGGGGAGCCGTGGTCGGTGTCCGTCAGCGGCTTGAGGACCCTCACCCGACCCCCGGACACAGAAAAACACCCCGGACACACAAAAACACCCCGGACCGTAGGTCCGGGGTGTTTCCGATGTCCTGGGACATCGCACTGTGCGCGAGGGGGGACTTGAACCCCCACCCTCTAATACGAGGACTAGCACCTCAAGCTAGCGCGTCTGCCTATTCCGCCACCCGCGCGAGTGGATCCAGGGCGAACGTGGTGCCGTTTCCGGCCGTTCCTCCTGAACGCAACAGAAAATAAGGTACCACATGCGCGGCCGCCGTTCACATCGGCGCCGATGTCCGGAGGAGCGGCGCGACCGCGCCGAAAATTTTGATGAAAACCCCTGAGTAAGTGCACTTCCGGCTTCCACCGCGCCCCGCCATGCGGTTGAATGGTGGCTGAGCATCTCCAGGATTCTCCAGCTGACCTGGGGCGATGCTCGTTCGAGGGTTGCGTTCGCGCCACCGGGGAGCCCCCCGTCCCCGCCGGTGCCAGGGACCCTCGACACGGCCGGGGACCCCCCTCACCTGTGCCGGCGGCGGCCGCCGCCGCCCCGTTCTCCCACGGGACCACGGTGGCCGCCGCCTCTCACCGTCCGGCGCCGGCACCGCCCGCCGAGGGCGTGCGGTGCCGCGGCGACTCAGAGGACGGAGCGGTAGACCTCCAGGGTCCGCTCGGCGATGGACTCCCACGCGAAGTGCTCCTCGGCGCGGCGCCGGCCGGCGGCGCCCATCTCCCGGGCGCGCACCGGGTCGGAGACCACCTCGGTCAGCGCGGCGGCGAAGTCGGCCACGAACTTCTCGGGATCGACCGGCGTGCCGGTGCCGTCCTGGGCCTGCTCGATGGCGACCAGCCGGCCCGTCTCCCCGTCGACGACGACCTCGGGAATGCCGCCCGTGGCGGAGGCGACCACGGCGGTGCCGCAGGCCATGGCCTCGAGGTTGACGATCCCGAGCGGCTCGTACACGGACGGGCAGGCGAAGGCCGTGGCGCCGGAGAGGATCTGGACGATCTCGCGGCGCGGCAGCATCTTCTCGATGAGCACCACCCCGGACCGGGTGGCCCTCAGCTCGTCGATGAGCGCGTTGACCTCGGCCCCGAGCTCCGGGGTGTCGGCGGCGCCGGCGCACAGCACGAGCTGCACGTCCTCGGGCAGCAGGGCCGCGGCGCGCAGCAGGAACGGCACGCCCTTCTGCCGGGTGACACGGCCCACGAACGCCACCGAGGGCTTGGCCGGGTCGATGCCGTAGGACTCGAGCACGTCGGTGCCCTCGTCGCGCACCCACTGGCTCACGTCGATGCCGTTGTGCACCGTCCGGACCCGGTCGGGGTCGACGTCCGGGTAGGACCGGAGGATGTCCTGGCGCATCCCGTCGGAGACGGCGATGATCGCCGCGGCCGCCTCGTAGGCGGTCTTCTCCACGAACGAGGAGACCGCGTACCCGCCGCCGAGCTGCTCGGCCTTCCAGGGGCGCAGGGGCTCGAGGGAGTGCGCGGAGAGGACGTGGGGGATGCCGTACATCAGCGACGCGAGGTGCCCGCCCATGTTGGCGTACCAGGTGTGGGAGTGCACCAGGTCCGCGCCGGCGATGTCGCCGATCATCGCGAGGTCCACCCCCAGCGTCTGGATCGCGGCGTTGGCGCCGGCCAGGTCCGCGGGCACGGGGTAGGCCTGGACCTCGACGCCGTTGACCCGGGGCTCGCGCGGAGCACCGAAGCACCGCACCCTCAGGTCGACGAGCGGGGCCAGGACCCGCGAGAGCTCGGACACGTGGACTCCGGCGCCGCCGTAGATCTCGGGCGGGAACTCCTTGGACAAGATATCTACTCGCACGGTTCCGAGCGTACTGCAGGATCGGCACGGTGCCACGGGGAATCGCGCGCCGGGATCCGTGCGCGCCGTTCCCGGAGACACATCAGGACTCCTGTGCGAGCGGTCACTCCCCTTCGCGGCTGTTAAGACACAATGAAGGCGCCTGTCGAGTGGTTCCGCACCGCGAGGCGGAGATGTTGCGCCCGATTGCCGAAGAAGTCAGAGAGGTTCCCATGCCCCACCGTAAGAAGGTACTCGCGATCGTCCTGGCCGGAGGCGAGGGCAAGCGCCTGATGCCGCTCACCGAGGACCGCGCCAAGCCCGCGGTGCCCTTCGCGGGCGGCTACCGGCTGATCGACTTCGCGCTGTCCAACATCGTGAACTCCGGCTATCTGCAGGTCGTGGTGCTCACGCAGTACAAGTCGCACTCCCTGGACCAGCACGTCACCCAGACCTGGCGCCTCTCCGCCCAGCTGGGCAACTACGTGGTCACCGTGCCGGCCCAGCAGCGGCGCGGCAAGGAGTGGTTCCTGGGCTCCGCCAACGCCATCTTCCAGTCGATGAACCTCATCGAGGACGAGAAGCCGGACATCGTGGTGGTGGTCGGCGCGGACCACGTGTACCGGATGGACTTCTCCGACATGGTGGACTTCCACGTGCGGTCCGGGGCCCGGGCCACCGTGGCGGGCGTGCGCCAGCCGATGGAGATGGTGACGTCCTTCGGCGTGATCGAGACGGATCCGCAGGACGTCACGAAGATCACCCGCTTCGTGGAGAAGCCCGAGAGCACGGCTCCCCTGCCGGACGACCCCGACGCCTTCTTCGCCTCGATGGGCAACTACGTCTTCGACACCGACGCGCTCGTCGAGGCCCTGCGGGCCGACGAGGCGAAGGAGGACACGAGCCACGACATGGGCGGGGACATCATGCCGTGGTTCGCGGACCGCGGCGAGGCCGCCGTCTACGACTTCACGAACAACGACGTCCCGGGCTCCACGGACCGTGACCGGCAGTACTGGCGCGACGTCGGCACCCTGGACTCGTACTACGACTCCCACATGGACCTGATCCGCCCGCTGCCGGTGTTCAACCTGTACAACTACGACTGGCCGCTCTACACCAACGAGATGCAGGCCCCGCCGGCGAAGCTGGTGCGCGGCCCGCGGGGCGAGGGCGGCATCGCCACCGACTCGATCCTCTCGCGCGGGGTCCTGGTCACCGGCGGGCGCGTGACCGAGTCGGTGCTCTCCCCCAAGGTGCTGGTCAACAACGACGCCACCGTCAACGAGTCGATCCTGCTGCCCAACGTCCGGATCGGCGAGGGGGCCGTGGTGGAGCGGTGCATCCTCGACAAGAACGTGGTCGTGCCCCCGGGCGTGAAGGTCGGCGTGGACGCGGAGCAGGACCGGGCCCGCGGCCTCACCGTGACGCCCTCCGGGCTGACGGTCGCCCCGAAGAACTTCCGGTTCGAGAGCTAGGGATCCCACCCGTCACGGCGGGGCCGCCCACCTCAGGGAGGTGGGCGGCCCCGCCGTCGTCACGCGGTCTGGGTGACCTCGACCTGGACCTGCAGCCCCGAGGTGCCGCCGCCGCCGGTGACCATGCCCTTGAGCGGGGTGACGTCGGTGTAGTCGCGCCCGCGGGCCACGGTGACGTGGAAGTCGGTGAGCCGCGTGTGGTTGGTGGGGTCGTAGGCGTACCAGCGGTCGTTCCACCACTCCACCCACGCGTGGGACTCCCCCGGCACGGTCGCGCCGATGCCCGCCTCGTAGTCGGGGTGCAGGTACCCGGAGACGTAGCGGGCGGGGATCCCGATGTGCCGCATCATGCCGATGGCCACGTGCGCGAGGTCCTGGCACACGCCCTTGGCCTCCCGCCAGGCGGCCTCGGCGTCCGTGTGGACCCCGGTGACCCCCGGCACGTACTGCATGTGCGAGGCGATGCCCTGGAAGATCGCCGCGGCCGCCGCGGCCGGGTCGGCCGCCTCCTTGCGGATTTCCTCGGCGACCTTCTCCAGCTCGGGCCCGAGCCGGGTGAGCGGGGTCTGGGGCACGTGGTCGGAGACCGCGTCGAGGACCTCGGGGGTCGCCAGCTCCTCCCAGCTCAGCCCGTCGGCGACCTCGTCGCCGGGCCGCCGGTGCACCTCCACCGTGGCCGAGGAGCGGACCTCCAGGTGCCGGTGCCGGCCCTGGATGTCGAAGGCCGCGACCCGGGTGCCCCAGTAGTCCCGGTAGTTGCTGACCGTGGCGGTCCCGGGGCTCAGCGTCAGCTCCGCCTCGAGCACGATCTGCTCGTCGTCCGAGAGGGGGGTCATCCGGGCCTCGTTGTAGGACTTCGAGACGTTGTCGTTGTAGTCGTAGCGGGTGACGTGGTCGATCTTGAGCCGGGTCACAGCATGCCTCCGAACCAGGACGCCTCGACGGCGTGCGAGAAGTACTTGGTGCTCACGGCCTCCGACGCCCTCGCGCACGCGGCCTGGACGTTGTTCAGGTGCTCGGGCAGCACCGCGATGAGGTCTTCCGCGTGGTGGAACTCCAGCGCCGTGCGCGCCTCGCCGATGATCCGCCGGGCGTCGTCCTTGAACCCGACCCGCTGCAGACCGGGCTCCAGGCCCACGAGGATCTCCTCCGCCGTGGTGAGCGCGTGCAGGATCGAGCGGGGGAAGAGCCGGTCCAGGAGCAGGAACTCGGTCGCGGACTCGTCGCTGAACGTGCCGTAGCGGGTGCGCAGGAAGGCCTCGTACCCGCCGGCGCAGTGCAGGATCGACACCCACGACATGCCGGAGGTGGACGTGGACCGGGTCCACAGCAGCCGGGACGTCATGTCCGCCCGCTCGATCGCCGCGCCCAGGGACAGGAACATCCAGGACTCGTCGTGGGACATGGTCATCTGGGTCTGCCCGCGCACGGTGGCCATCCGCTCGATGGTCCAGTGGCAGACGCGGAAGGTGCCGACGACGTCGCGGCGGTGCTGGCCCAGGCCGTAGTACGTGGAGTTGAGCGACTCCCACATGGCCGAGGACACGGTCTCCCGGGCGCGGCGGGCGTTCTCGCGGGCGGCGTGCAGGGAGCCCGAGATGGAGGTCAGGCAGTCCTTGTTCCACGCGAGCTCGTGGATCATCGACCGGACGCTGTAGTCGCCGTCCCCGGGCTCCACGCCCATCACCGCCATGATCCGGCGCACCTCGGCCTCCTGCTCGCCTATGGGCAGCTGGGTGATCCGCTCCAGGTGGACGTCGAGGATCCGGGCCACCCCGTCGGCCCGCTCGACATAGCGGCCGATCCAGAACAGGGACTCGGCAATGCGGCTCAGCATGTGGGCCCCTCTCCGGTGCGGGTCGTCGCGGTGGTGGTCACGGCCTGCTGTTGTTGCTGCTGTTGCTGGCCGCTGTCGCCCTCGTCCTGCCAGGACGCGGAGACCGGCCACGTGTGCACCGAGGAGTCGACGTCCGGGGGCGGGGCCTGGCCGGGGTCGAGGTCCTGGGTCTGCGGCTGGCCGAGCACCCAGGTGTCCTTCGAGCCGCCGCCCTGGGAGGAGTTGACGATCAGCGAGCCCTTCTGCATGGCCACCCGGGTCAGCCCGCCGGGCAGCACGTAGACCTCGTCGCCGCTGTTGACCGCGAAGGGCCGCAGGTCCACGTGCCGGGGGCTGAACTCCCCGTCCGCGAACGTCGGCACGGTGGACAGCTGCAGCACCGGCTGGGCGATCCACCCGCGCGGGTCCGCGAGCACCTTCGACCGCAGCTCCTCGAGCTCCGCCGCGGTGGCATGGGGGCCGATGACCAGGCCTTTGCCGCCGGACCCGTCCACGGGCTTGACGACCAGCTCGTCCAGGTGCTCGAGCACCCAGGCGCGGGCCTCGTCCTCCTCCAGCCGGTAGGTGTCCACGTTGGGCAGCACCGGCTCCTCGTCGAGGTAGTACCGGATGAGGTCGGGGACGTAGGAGTAGGTGAGCTTGTCGTCGGCCACGCCGTTGCCGATCGCGTTGGCGATGGTCACGTTCCCGGCGCGGGCCGCGTTGACCAGCCCGGAGCAGCCGAGCGCGGAGTCGGAGCGGAAGTGCAGGGGGTCGACGAACTCGTCGTCGATCCGCTTGTAGATCACGTCCACGCGCTGCTCGCCGTCGGTGGTCCGCATGTAGACCTTGTCGCCGCGGACCACGAGGTCGCGGCCCTCCACGAGCTCCACCCCCATGAGCCCGGCCAGCAGGGTGTGCTCGAAGTAGGCGGAGTTGAACACGCCCGGGGTGAGGACCACCACCACGGGGTCCTCGGCGGCCTCCGGGGCCGTGGCGCGCAGCGCCTTGTAGAGGTGCCGGGGATAGGCCTCCACGGCGCGGATCGGCTGCGACATGAACGCCTCCGGGAGGCCCTTGGTCATGGCCCGCCGGTTCTCGATGACGTAGGAGACCCCCGAGGGCACGCGCACGTTGTCCTCCAGGACCCGGAACACGCCCTGCTGGTCCCGGACCACGTCGATGCCCGCCACGTGGATCCGGACGCCGCCCGCGGGCCGGAAGCCCCACACGCTCCGGTGGAAGTGGGCGGAGGAGGTGATCAGCGCCTTCGGCACGATCCCGTCGGCCACGACCCGCTGCTCCCCGTAGACGTCGTCGAGGAAGCACTCCAGGGCCCGGACCCGCTGCTTCACGCCGCGCTCGATGACGTCCCACTCCTCGGCGGTGATCACCCGGGGCACGATGTCGAGCGGGAAGGGCCGCTCCTCCCCCGCGAAGTCGAAGGTCACGCCCCGGTCGAGGAAGGAGCGGGCCATGGAGTCGGCGCGGGTGTTGACGTCGCTGAGCGAGAGGTCGTCGAGGACACCGCCGATGCGGTCGTAGCCGGGGCGGACCTGCCGGTCCGGCGTGTACATCTCGTCGTAGGCCGCCGCCACCGCCATGTCGGCGGCGTAGTTCTCGAACAGGTCGGACATGTCGGGCGATCACAGGCCTTTCGGGGTCGGGGCGGGCAGTACGTGCAGTATGGACGGGCCGTATTTCGCAGCGGTAACCCGGTGGCCGAGGCTCCTCCCGATTGTGTCACGCGCCGTGCACCGGAGGCCGGGAGGACGTGCCCCTACGATGGGAGGGCGTGTCCGCCCGGAGGCGGGCCCGCGACCGCAACCGCGTCCGCCGCCGCGGCGCGGCGGACCCGACGGAAGGACACGATGGACGCCCCGGACCCCCAGCGCCGCGTCACGGTGGTCGTGGCCACCCGCAACCGCCGGGAGGAGCTCGTGGCGCACCTGGGCCGGCACGAAGGGCCCGTCGTCGTCGTGGACAACGCCTCCACGGACGGCTCCGCCGAGGCGGTGCGCGCCGCCCACCCCCACGTGCAGGTGCTGGAGCTGCCCCGCAACGTCGGGGCCGTGGCCCGGACCGTCGGCGTCCGGCTCGCCCGCACCCCCTACGTGGCCTTCGCCGACGACGACTCGTGGTGGGCCCCCGGGGCGCTCGCCCGCGCCGCGGCCGTGTTCGACGCCCATCCCCGGCTCGGGCTGATCGCCGGGTCCATCGCCGTGGGCCCCGAGGAGCGCCCGGACCCGCTCAACGCCGTGCTCGCCGCGTCCCCGCTGGGCATCCCCACCGGGGCCCCCGGCCCGGCGCTGCTCGGCTTCGTCGCGTGCGGGGCGATCGTGCGCCGCACGGCGTTCCTCGCGGCCGGCGGCTTCGACGACGTCGTGCGCTTCCCCGGCGAGGAGGAGCGTCTCGCCCTCGACCTGTTCGACGCCGGCTGGCGGCTGTCCTACGTGCCGGAGATCCGCGCCCACCACCACCCCTCGCCGCACCGGGGCTCGGACGAGCGCCGGCAGGTCGCGCTCGTTCGCAGCCACCTGCTCACCGTGCTCCTGCGCCGGCCCTGGCGGGTCGTGGCGCACGAGCTGCGGGAGGCGCTGCGCGGCGGCCGCGCGGGGCGCCGCGGTCTGCTCCGCGCCCTCCCCCGCACCCCGGCCGCGCTGCGCGCCCGGCACCGGGTGTCCCCGACCACGGAGGCCGCGCTCGCGCTGCTGCACGGCCCCGCCCCCGCCGCACCGGAGGAGAGCCCGTGACCGAGACCACCCCCGCACCCCCGCCCGCGACCGGTCCCGACGCGCGCGTGGCGGTCGTGATGATCACCCACAACCGCCGGGAGGAGGCCCTGCTGGCCCTGGCCCGGCTGCGGGAGCTCCCGGAACGGCCGCACGTGGTGGTCGTCGACAACGGCTCCGGGGACGGCACCGCGGACGCGATCCGCGAGCGGCACCCCTGGGCGGAGCTCGTCGCGAGCCCCGTCAACCTCGGGGCCGTGGGCCGCAACGTCGCGCTGGAGCGCGTGGACGCCCCGTTCGTGGCCTTCTGCGACGACGACACCTGGTGGGAGCCCGGGTCCCTGCGCCGGGCGGCCGACGCCCTGGAGGCGCACCCGCGGCTGGGCGTGGTCACGGGCAGGATCCTCGTGGAGCCCGGATCCCGGGAGGACGCGATCAACGCGGAGCTGCTGCACTCGCCCGTCGAGGGCCCCGCGTGGATGCCCGGCCCCGCCCTCGGCAGCTTCCTGGCGGGGGCCTCCGTGGTCCGCCGGACCGCGTTCCGCGAGGTGGGCGGGTTCAGCGAGCGGCTGTGGCTCGGCGGCGAGGAGGAGCTGCTGGCGGCGGACCTCGCGACCGCGGGGTGGGAGCTCGTGCACTTGCCCGACGTGGTGGTCCACCACCAGGCCTCCACGGTCCGGGACCCGCACCTGCGGCGCCGGCACGGACTGCGCAACACCCTGTGGTTCATCTGGCTGCGCCGCCCGCTGCGCGCGGCCCTGCGCCGGACCCGGGACGTGGTCGGCGCCGCCCCGCGGGACCGGGTCACGGCGCTGGCCCTGCTCGACGCCCTGCGCGGGGCGCCGTGGGTGCTGCGCGAGCGGCGGCCCCTGCCCGAGCGCGTCGAGCGGCGGTTCCGGGCGCTGGAGGAGTCGCAGCGCGACAGCGCCGCGCGCCGCTACGTCAGCTGAGCTCCCGGCGGACCGGAGGGCGGACCGGACGGCGGAGCGGCCGGTGGAGTGCCCCGCCGGGCCGCCGCCCCCGCAACCGCGCGCTCAGCGCGCCCGCACGGCGGTCGCCGGGAGGCCGGCCCCCTCCCGGAACCACTCGACGGTGCGCTCCAGCCCCACCGGCCACGGGACCTCCGGGGCCCAGCCGAGGACCTCGGTCGCGAGCGTGGTGTCGGGGCGGCGCACCATGGGGTCGTCGACGGGACGCTCGACGAACTCGACCCCCGAGGACGTGCCGGTCGCGGCGATGACGTCGTGGGCGATCTGCAGCACCGAGAGCTCGTGCGGGTTGCCGATGTTCATGGGCCCGCTGTGCCCGCTGTCGGCCAGGGCCAGGATGCCGCGGACGAGGTCGGAGACGTAGCAGACGGAGCGCGTCTGCGTGCCGTCCCCGGCCACGGTGAGGGGCTCACCGGCCAGGGCCTGGCGGATGAACGTGGGGATCGCGCGGCCGTCGAAGGGCCGCATCCGGGGCCCGAAGGTGTTGAAGATCCGCACGATCGCCGTGTCCACCCCGTGCTCGGCGCGGTAGGCGACCGTCAGGGCCTCGGCGAAGCGCTTCGCCTCGTCGTAGACCCCCCGCGGGCCCACCGGGTTGACGTGGCCCCAGTAGCTCTCGGCCTGCGGGTGCACCTGCGGGTCGCCGTACACCTCGGAGGTGGAGGCCAGCACGAACCGGGCACCCTTGTCCTTGGCCAGGCCCAGGGCGTGGTGGGTGCCGATCGAGCCGACCTTGAGCGTGTGGATGGGCAGCTTCAGGTAGTCGATCGGGGACGCCGGGGACGCGAAGTGCAGGACGAGGTCCACGTCCCCGGGCACGTGCACGTAGTCGGTGACGTCGCACTGGACGAGCCGGAAGCCGGGGTCGCCCACGAGGTGGCCGATGTTGGCCGCGGAACCGGTGAGGAAGTTGTCGAGGCACACCACCTCGACCTCCCGGCGGCGCAGCTCGGTGCACAAGTGGCTGCCCAGGAAGCCGGTCCCCCCGGTCACCACGGCCCGGCGGATCGGACGGGTCGCGCTCGCGGCGGTGGTCGCGTTCGTTGTGGGATTCACGGTGCTCCTGACGGATCGGGACGGATGGGAACGGCTCGGCGAACGGGCCGGGTGGTGGGCGCCGGCGGAGGGCGTCAGGGCCGGGCCGGGACCCCGGCGCCCTGGGCGAGCTGGGCGCGGGCGGCGGCGAGGACCTCGTCGGCCGTCACTGCGGCGAGGCGGTCGTCCAGGGCGTCCGCGTGCGGATCGCCCCACGCCGCGGCCGCGGGGTCCCCGTGCCACAGCACGGTGTGCAGCCCGGGGTCCACCGCGGGGCCCCACCGGGCCGGCGGGGTTGGGCCGAAGAGGACCACGGAGCGCACGGCCAGGGCGGTGGCCACGTGGGCGACGCCCGTGTCGCCGCTGAGCACCGCGGCGGCGTCCCCCACCGTGGCGGCGAGCTCCGGCAGGGAGAGCCGGCCGCACCGGTTCTCCGCCGCGGGCAGCCCGCCGGTGACGGTCGCGGCCAGCTCCACCTCCGCGGCGGAGCCGGTGACCACGATCCGGTGGCCGTCCGCGGCCAGGGCCTCCGCCACGGTCCGCCAGCGGGCCGCGGGCCAGCGGCGGGCGCCGGAGGCGGCACCCGGATGGATCACCACGGGGGCACCGTCGGGCGCCGGAGCGTGCTCGCGCAGCAGCAGGTCCTCGGGGCCGCAGGGTCCCCCCGCCGTGCGCACGAGCCGGCACCACCGGTGCACCTCGTGCTCGGCGGCCCGCCACGCGGGGCCGGCGTGCCCGGCGGCGGCGAAGGCGACGAGCCGCTCCGGGCCGGTGGCGAGCAGGAGCTCGTGGCTGAGGGGACCGCGCCCGTGCAGGTTGACCGCCACGTGCCCGCCGGACAGCGGCGGGAGCGGGTCGAGCCCGGACGTGGGCAGGACCGCGTCCACCACGCCCAGCTCGGCCAGCCACGTGCCGATGCCCTCGGGCGCGGCCAGCACGAGCCGGTGCCGGGGCAGCATCCGCCGGACCCCGCGCAGGGGCGCCACGCCGGTCAGGCCGTCGCCCAGGCCGAGGGCGCGCAGCACCAGCACGTCGCCCGGCCCGACCTCGCCCGGGTCCACGGTGCGGGGGCCGCGGGGCTCAGCGCTCACGGCCGGCCCGCTGGAGGATCGCCGTCGTGGAGCGCCCGGAGAGGTAGGGCAGGACGGTAACTTCCCCGCCCCAGCCGCGCACGTCCACGGCCTCGGGAAGCTGCTCGGGGGTGTAGTCGCCGCCCTTCACCCACACGTCGGGGCGCAGGACGGACAGGGTCGCACGGGGGTCGTCCTCGTCGAAGACGACGACCGCGTCGACGCTGCGCAGGGCGGCCAGCACGCGGGCGCGGTCCTCCTGGCCGACCACCGGCCGGCCCGGGCCCTTGAGCCGGCGCACGGAGTCATCGGAGTTCAGCAGCACCACCAGCGCGTCGCCGAGCCGGCGCGCGGCGTCGAGGGAGGCGATGTGGCCGGCGTGCAGGACGTCGAAGCAGCCGCCGGTGGCCACCACCGTGCCGCCCGCGGCGCGCACGTCCACCAGCAGGTCCTGGACCTCCCGGGGCAGCCGCTCGGCACCGGGGTGCAGGCGCGCGCGGCCCTGGGCGCCCTGGGCGCGGCGGGTGCGGAAGGTGGCGGCGCCGCCGGCGGCGACCCACTGCCCGGCCGCCTCGACGGCGGACTCCACGGCCGTGGTCACGTCCGTGCCCGCGCCGAGGGCCAGGGCCGCGGTCGAGGCGAAGCGGTCCCCCGCCCCGCACGGGTCGGTGTTGCGCACGGGAGCGGCCGGCACGAGCTCGGTGCCCGTGGCGGTCGCGAGGTGGGCGCCCTCGGCCCCGGCCGTCACCGCCACGGCACGGGCCGACCACCGTTCGCGCAGGGTGCCCGCGAGCTGGCGGGCGCCGGTCGACGCGGGGGCGCCCAGGGCGGCGGCGGCCTCGGCCGCGTTGGGGGTGACCAGGGCGCAGCCGGGGACCGGCTCCCCGCCGCGCGGGTGGGGGTCCCAGACGACCGTGCCCGTCCGGGCGTGCTCCGCGAGGGCGGCGCGCACGGCGGGGTCGCGGGTGACGCCTCCCCCGTAGTCGGACACGAGCACGGCGTCCGCGCCCGCGAGGACCGCGGAGACGTGCGAGGCCGAGACGCCCACCGGGGTGCCGGGCCCGCCCTCGTCCACGCGCACCAGCGTCTGGCCGGCGCTGCGGATGCGGGTCTTGGTGCGGGTCCCGCCCTCGTGGCCGAGGCGCTCGAGGGCCACCTCCCCGAGGGCGGCGGCGAGCTCGTGGCCGGCGGCGTCGGCGGCCACGGGTGCCAGCAGGGTCACCGCGACCTCCACCGGGACGGGGCCCACGGCGGGCGGCAGGGCGCACAGCAGCGCCGCCAGGCCGGCGCCGCCGGGGCTCGCGAAGACGTCACCGACGTCGACCACGGGCACCGGGGCGTCCGGGCTCAGGCGCGTGGACGTGCCGTCGACGTCCCGGTCCAGGAGGGCGTCGCCGACCACGACGACGCGGACGGGGCTCATGCGACCCCCGCCCGGACGGCCGCCCCGTCGGCCCGGGCGCCGGAGGCCCCGCGCACGGCCGGGCCGGCATCAGGACGCGGGACGAGGCGCGCGTCGACCGCGGCGCACACGGCGTGGAGCAGCATGAGGTGGACCTCCTGGATCACCGAGGTGCTGGACGCGTCGACGGTCAGGGACTCGTCCGCCCGCTCGGTCAGCGGATTGGGGCCGGGGCCGGTGAGCGCCCAGACGTGCAGGCCGTGCTCCCGCGCCCGGTCGGCCGCCGCCAGGACGTTGGGGCTGCGGCCGCTGGTGGACAGCACCACGAGCACGTCGCCCGCCCGCCCGTGCGCCTGGACCTGGCGGGCGAACACCTCCTCCGCGCCGTAGTCGTTGACGATGGCGGTCAGGCTCGAGGTCTCCGCGGACAGGCACACGGCGGACAGCGGCCGCCGGTCGTCGACGAAGCGGCCGACGAGCTCGGCGGTGAAGTGCTGGGCCTCCGCGGCGCTGCCGCCGTTGCCCACGGCGAGCACGCGTCCGCCGTGCGTGAGCATCCCGGCCAGGCGGGCGCCCCACCGGTCCACCACGTCGGCGTGCTGGGCGGCCTCGCCCGCGGCGACCGACAGCTCGTCCAGGTGGGCCCCGAGCCAGTTCTCGGTCTGCCGGAGCAGCGGCGGGTGCTCCCGGCGGTGCCGGGCGACGACGCGGGTGTAGGACCGCTCGGTCTCCTGGGCCACGTGCCGCCAGCCGAAGAGCCGCTCCACGCGCTCCCGCCCGGCGCGGCCCATGCGGGCCGCCAGCTCGGGGTCCGCCAGCAGGGTGCGCAGGGCGGCAGCGGTCCCGGCGACGTCCCGCGGGGGCACGTGCAGGCCGGTCACGCCGTCCTCGATGCTGTCGAGCAGCCCGCCCACGGCGCTGCCCACCACGGGGCGGGCGCACGCCATCGCCTCGAGCGGGACCATGCCGA
This sequence comes from Kocuria sp. GQ42, assembly GCF_059758435.1. Classification (NCBI taxonomy): domain Bacteria; kingdom Bacillati; phylum Actinomycetota; class Actinomycetes; order Micrococcales; family Micrococcaceae; genus Kocuria; species Kocuria sp. GQ42. The sequence goes on from NZ_JCAXEN010000004.1 coordinate 24,243, forward strand.
ACGGCTCGTACCAGGGGGTGCAGGCCACGACGTCAGCGGTGGCGAGCAGCGCGGCGGCGTCGTCGTGGTCCACGCGGCCGAGCAGCTCCACGCGCTCGGCCACGCCGAGCTCCCGGGCCAGCGCCCGCAGCCGCAGGGCCTCGGGGTCCCGGTCCAGCTCGGCGCGGGCGGGGCCGCCGGCCACGACGAGCTCCGCGTCCGGCAGCTCGGCGAGGGCGCGCACGACGACGTCCACGCCCTTGCGCTCCACGAGCCGGCCGAGCGCCACGATCCGTGGCCTCCGGTCGCCGGCGGGCGGCGGCGCGGGGAGGAAGGCGTCGAGGTCCACGCCGCACGGGACCACGTCGATCCGTGAGGGGTCCCCGCCGAGGGCCAGGAGCTCGGCCCGTTCGTCCCGGCAGGTGGCCAGGACGAGGTCTGCCGCGGCGACGAGCTCGTTCTCGGCCGCGAGCCGGCCGGTGGGGCTGGTGTCGGCCGCTCCCTGGTGCCGGCGCTTGACGGCCCCGAGCGCGTGGAAGGTCTGCACCACCGGGACCTGCATGGTCTCCGCGGCGCGGCGGGCGGCGGTCCCGGACATCCAGAAGTGGGCGTGCACGAGGTCGGGGACCCCGCGGCGGGCCCAGTCGCGGGCGAGCCAGCGGCCGAACTCGTCCATGTACGGGGCGAGGTCGTCCTTGGGCAGGAAGCTCGGGGGTCCCGCCGGGACGTGGACCACGTGCGCCCCGGGGGCGAGTTCGACCACGTCGGGCAGCCGGGCGTCGTCGCGGCGGGTGTACACGACGACGTCGTGGCCCAGCCGGGCGAGACCCGCGGCGAGGGCGGCCACGTAGACGTTCTGCCCTCCGGCGTCGACCCCGCCGAGCGCGGCCAGCGGGCTGGCGTGCTCGGAGACCATTGCGATTCTCATGCTGTCACCTTCTCCAGGATGCGGTCCCACTCCGCGAGGAAGCGGTCCGCGCCGTAGTGTTCCAGGGCGTGCTCGCGGGCGGCGGCGCCCGCGGCGGCCGCCGCGCCGGGGTCGTCCAGCCAGTGCCGGGCGCGGGCGGCGAGGGCCTCCGGGTCGTTGGAGAGCAGCCCCGCCCCGGGCGGCACCGCCCGGGGCGCCTCGGTGGTCGAGAGCCCGAGCACCGGCATCCCGATGGTCATCGCCTCCAGCAGCGCCAGGCCCAGGCTCGTCCACCGGTAGGGGTGGTAGTAGGCCCGGTGCTCGCCGAGCGCCGCGTGCAGCTTCTCCTGAGGATAGTTCTCGTGCAGCCGCCCGGCCATGTGGGGCGCGTGCTCGGCGAGCTGGTCCATCCCCATGCCGTACACGTCCACGGGCAGCTCGCGGGCCAGCGCGGTCAGCAGGTCGGTGCCCGCGATCCGCCCGCGCCGGACGGGCTCGTTGACCACGGCGGCCAGGCTGGCCGTGCGCCCCGTGTAGAGCGGTCCGGGGTCCAGGACGCCGTGCTCCACGACCTCGGTGGGCGCGTCCCCGTTGTCCCACATCATCCGGTTGAAGTGCGTCACGTGGACCACGGGGATGTCGGAGCGCCCGGCCAGGGGGTGACGGGTGGCCACGGCGGGCCCGCGCGGGGTGTCGTGCTCCACGTAGACCGCCGGGACGTCGGTCCCCGCCCGGCGCCCGGTCCACCGCTCGAGCAGCTCCAGCTCGTGGGGTCGCTGCAGCAGGACGACGTCGAACGCGGTGTCGGCCAGCTCCTCGGGCGTGCGCTCGACGGCGGCGGCCGGCCAGTCCCAGGTCTCGGCCCGGCCGCGGCCGTCGGGGCCGCGGTCGGCGACGGCGGGCAGCAGGTAGGTGTGGGGACCGTGCACGAACGATGTCGTCCACGATCCGTGGACGTGCCAGGTCAGGATGCGCACCCGCGTCCTCCTTCCGGTTCGGGAACAGTGGCGAGGGCCCCCGGAGCGCCGTGCACGAGCTCCTCGACGGCCGCGAGCACGGCCGCCGGGGACACGGAGGACAGGCACGGGTGGCCGGGCACGGGGCAGTCGCGGGCGCGGGAGCCGCGGCAGTCCGCGCCCTGGTCCCCGAGCAGCACGACGGGCACGCCCCAGGGCGCCCACCGCTCGGGCGGCACGACCGGGGAGAAGAGGGAGACCACCGGGGTGCCCACGGCCGCGGCCAGGTGCGCGGGACCGGTGTTGCCGACGACGACGCACGCGGCGGCGTCCAGCACGGCGGCCAGGCCGGGCAGGTCGGTCCGGCCGGCGAGGTCCAGCACCGTGCCGCTCGGGGCGGCCGCGCGGGCCGCGGCCCGGGCGGCCGCGGTGAGCTCCCGCTCCCCCGGCCCGCCGGTGAGGACGACCGGGCGCCCGGCCGCGGCGAGTCCCGCCGCGAGGGCCCCGGCGTGCTCGGCGGTGAGCCCGCGGGACGGGACCGAGGCGCCGGGGTGCAGCACCACGAACCCGTCCGGCAGCGCCGACACCTCGGCCGGGAGCTCCGGGAGCGGGCGGCGCACGGCCAGGCGCAGGTCGGCCGCGGTGGGCTCGGGGGCGCCCGCCGCGACGGAGAGCGCACATGCCGCCTCGACCTCGTGGCCACCGCCGGGCGGGTCCGCGCGGCGGTGCCGGACGTCCAGCAGCGACCCGGGGTAGTCCTCGCTCGTGGCGACCACGCGGTCGATCCCGGCGAGCCGGGCCAGCAGCGCCATGGGCAGGGGGCTCTGGTGGAAGGACGTGAACACCACGGCGAGGTCGTAGCCGCGGGCGGCGAGGGCGTCCACCAGGTTCTCGGTCGTCTCCCGGTCCACGGGCGGGGGCCGGAAGCCCGACCACGGCGCCGAGTACTCGAGGACCTCGTCCACGTCCGGCAGCAGGCGGGCGGCCGCGGCGCCGGACGGGGAGGCCAGCAGATCCACCGGGTTCCCCAGCCGGGCCAGGGCCCGCACCGCGGGCCCGGTCAGCAGGACGTCCCCGTCCGAGTCGAGGCGGACGGCGAGGGTGCGGCCCACGCTCAGCTCCTGGCCCCGGCCGCGACCGGGCGGGCGTCGGGCCGGGCGGCCGTCCCCCCGTCCGCCGCGGGGGCCAGGACGGCGGCGACGGCCTCGCGCAGGGTCGGGGCGACCACCGGGGCGGCCGCCACCTCCTCCTCGCGGGTCACCGGGGTGGGGACCAGGACGCTGCGCGCGCCGGCGGCCTGGGCGGCCTCGACGTCCGCGCCGATGTCGCCGACGAGCACGCACTCGGAGGGGTCGACGCCCAGCTCCGCGGCCGCGGCCAGCACCATGCCGGGCCGAGGCTTGCGGCACGCGCAGTCCTGCTCGGGGGCGTGCGGGCACAGCTGCCAGGTGTCGAAGGGGCCGAGCAGCTCGGCCACGCGGGCGTTGACGGCGTCGACCTGCTCCCGGGTCAGCAGGCCGCGGCCGATGCCGGACTGGTTGGACACCACGCCCACCCGCAGCCCGGCCGCGCGCACGGCGTCGACCGCCTCCCGGGCCCCGGGGACCAGCTCGACCGCGTCCGGGTCGCCGTTGTAGGGCACGTCGTGGACCAGGGTGCCGTCGCGGTCGAAGAGCACGGCGCGCACCGGGACGGGCCAGGGCCCGGTGCCCCGGTGCCGCCACCAGCCACGGGCCTTGTGTCGCACGGCGGCCACGGGGATCGTGGCGCTGGTGCGGACCATGCGGCTGAGCTCGGGCAGGAACTCGGGGTCGCCCGGACGGGGGCCCGGGACCGTGCGCAGCAGCACGAACCGGCCGGTCAGCCAGCCCCACGCCGCGGCGCCGGCGCCGGCCGCGGCCAGGGCGGAGCGCCGGGCGGGCCGGTGGCCCAGGGCGGCGGCGGTGAGCGCCGCGCCGGCGCCCGCGCCCGCGGCGCCCAGGGCGGCCACCGTCGCGGCGTGCCAGCGGAAGCCCCCGGGAGGAGCCTCGGCCGCGCGGCGCCAGTCGGGTCCGTGCAGGCGGCGCATCAGGGCGTCGTCGGCGTTGCCGGCCTGCACGCGCAGGCTCACGAGGTCGTCGGCGGGCCGCACGGGGTGGGTGATCCGGCGATGCCCGCGCACCAGCTGCCACCCGGCCCGGCGCACGCGCAGCGCGAGGTCGGCGTCCTCCCGGTAGGCCCGGGGGAAGCGCTCGTCGAAGCCGGAGACGGCCTCGAGCGCGGCCGTGCGGTAGGCCATGTCCGCGGTCGCCCAGTCGGCGTCCTGCAGGGACGCGGTGTTGCGCTCCCAGTCGGTGGGCCGGCGGGAGCCCGGGAGGGGGACGTCGATCCGGCCCTGGGTCGCGCCGATCTCGGGCCCGCACGCGGCGAGGTCCTCGGCCAGGCGCCGGGCCCAGCCGGCCGGCAGCTCCACGTCGTCGTCGAGGAAGGCGATCCACTGCGCCCCCGAGCGGCGGGCGACCCGCCAGCCCCGGTTGCGCGCGGCGGCCGGGCCCCGCCCGTAGCCGCGGACGGTGCGCACGGTCCAGGCCACGGCGCCGGGCACGCTGGGCCGCAGCGGCTCCACGTCGCCGGGCCGGTCGTCCACCACCACGACCTCGATCGGCCCCGGGTGGTCGGCGTCGACGTCCTGGGCGGCGAGGGTGTCGAGCAGCCACTGCAGGCTCGGCCGGCCCATCGAGGGGACGACCACGGCGTAGGTCGCGGGCGCGGCCGTCACTCGGCCCCCTCGAAGAAGGCGGCGCGGCGGACCAGGTGCGGGCCGAGCACGAGCGCGGCCACCGGGGCGGAGCCGAAGAGCTCGAGCGCGTCGCGCGGGTCGTCGACCATGGGCCGGCCGGCGGTGTTGAGCGAGGTGTTGACGACGACGGGCACGCCCGTGCGCTCGTCGAAGGCCCGCAGCAGCGCGGCGATCCCGGCGTTGTCCTCGTCGGTGACCGTCTGGATCCGGGCGGTGCCGTCCACGTGGGTGACCGTGGGGATCCGCTCCCGCCACTCGGGGGCCACGTCGTGCACGAAGAGCATGAAGGGGCTGGGCAGCGGCCCGCCGCCGAAGATCTCCGCGGCGCGCTCCTCGAGGACCATGGGCGCCACGGGCCGGAACTGCTCGCGGCCCTTGACGTCGTTGAGCCGTTCGAGGTTGTCGGGGTGGATCGGGTTCGCCAGGAGGGACCGGCGGCCCAGCGCCCGGGGCCCGAACTCGCTGCGGCCCTCGAACCAGGCGATCACGCCGTTGCCGGCGAGGATGTCGGCGACCTCGCCGGCGAGGTCCTCCGGGGTGGTGAAGGGCACCTGCGCAGTGCTCAGCCACTGCGCGAGCTCCTCGCCGGACCAGCTGCGCCCGAGGGCCGCGGTGGGCTGCGGCGCGCCGAGGTCACCGGCCTCCTGGGCCAGGTGCAGGGCGGCGCCGAGCGCGGTCCCGGAGTCCCCGGAGGCGGGCTGGACCCAGACCTCCTCGAACGGCGTCTCGCGCCAGATCCGGGAGTTGGCCACGCAGTTCAGGGCCGTCCCGCCGGCCATGGTGAGCACCGTGTCCCCGGTCTGCCCGTGCAGCCAGGTGGCGAGGTCGACCAGGACCTCCTCGACCACGGCCTGGACCGAGGCGGCGAGGTCGGCGTGGTCGCCGCCCCAGGTGCCGTCGTCGATCCGGCGGGGCGCGAAGCGGGTCCAGTCGGGGGCCTGGGCACGGAAGCCGCCGTCGCCCGTGGCACGGACGATCTCGCGCAGCTCGGGCAGGAAGCGGGGCTCGCCGTAGGAGGCGAGCGCCATGACCTTGAACTCGTCGCTCGAGCGCAGGAAGCCCAGGTGGTCGGTGAGGGACTCGTAGAGCAGGCCGAGGGACTCGGGCAGGGCCTGGCGGTGCAGGATCTCCAGCTCCCCGTCCCGGTAGCGGCCGGCCAGGTGCGAGTGCGCCTCGCCGCGGCCGTCGACCACCAGGACGCTGCTCGTGCGCGTGGGGGCGGCGAGTCCGGCGGAGGCGGCGTGGGCCACGTGGTGCTCCACGAACCGGACCTTGTCGCGGTCCAGGCCCGGGAGCGCCTCGGCCAGGAACCCGGCGGCGCGCCGGGCGTAGTCCACGCGCACGGGGTCGTACGGGTCGTCCGGCATCTCGGCGGCGATGGCGGGGTCGAAGGAGTAGCCGACGGCGTCCAGGTCGGCGGGCGTGAGGCCGGCCTCGGCGAGGCACCAGCGCATGGCCTGCTCGGGCAGCTCCCACGCCGAGAACGGCACGGGGCGCTTGCCGTGCTTGCGGCGGGAGAAGCGCTCCTCCTCCGCCGCGGCCACCACTGTGCCGTCCACGACGAGGGCCGCCGCGGGGTCGTGGAAGATCGCGTTGACACCCAGGTAGTTCATGAACCGGAGTATGGCACAAAACGATCAGGCGGCTGATATACATCTCGTGTCGGCCCCGGGGGTCGCCCCGGCCGCTCGGCGGGCGGACCAGGAGCACTGTCACGTCCCATAACGAGTCGGCGCAACAACTGGTGACGCAGGTCACGGGCGTCTAGGCTCGATGGCACGGGTCGAGCAGCCGGCCGTGACGTCCTGTCGTGGAAGGACCCCTCCATGGACCACTCCCTGTCCGTCGTCGTGCAGATCGAGCTGGACACCCGGTGCGTGCACCTGGTGGTCACCGGCGATCTCACCGAGCGCAACCACCGCGTCCTCACCCCCCTCGTGGCCCGCGCCCGCACCCTGGTGCCCGGTGCGGCCGTCGTCGTGGACCTCACGGGCGCCCAGCACGTGGACCCGGGCGGTCTGGACCTGCTGTGGTGGTCCCTCGACCACGACCCCCTCCCGGAGTCCGGCGGCGCCGTCCGGGTGCTCACCCGGCCCGCGCCGTTCGGCCTCACCGAGGCGGACCGCCCCACGACCGGTGCGCACGCGCCGGCACCCGCGCGCTGGAACGGCGCCGAGCCGGGCGGGGTGGCGGCGTGAGCGGCGTCGACGTCGCCACGTCGCCGGCCGGCACCGGCGCCGGGGGCACCCGGGACTGCGACACGTGCCTGAGCCCGGACTGCGACTTCCCCGCGGAGCTCTCCGCGCTCCCCCTCGTGGAGCTGCAGGTCCTGCACAGCCGGGTGGTCTGCCAGCTCGAGCACGAGTACCTCGTGAACACCGACGGCCCCCACCCCGTCACCCAGGACCGCCACGAGGAGCTCGTGGCGGAGCTCGAGGCCCGGCGGGACGAGGCCCCCGGGGCGTGACCGGTTCTCAGGCCACGGACCGGGCCGCCCGGACGCGGGGCCGCCCGGCGGCGTACCACTGGGCGAAGAGCACGACGATCAGGGCCACGTCCACCACGTCCCCGCCGTAGTACATGAGCTGCGCCCCCGTGCGGGCGTCCGACGCCCCGACCCCGTCCGGGGGGTGCCCGTACAGGTGCTTGGCGAGCGCCGAGTGGACCGCCACGAAGCCGACCAGGACCGCCGCCCGCACGCGGAAGGAGCCCCGGTGCGGGTCCGGGTCCACCCCGACCACGGCGGCGGTGAAGACGCAGCCCGCGAGGAGGACGTGGACGTGCACCGCCGCGTGCACGGCCACGGAGGCGTGCATCGTGCCGTACAGCCCGGTGGTGTAGAGCACCCACAGGCCGCCCGCGTTGAGCGTCCCGGCCACCGCCGGACGGGTCACCGCCCGGACGGGCGGCGTGCGCAGGAGACGGGACAGGGTGCGGGCCCGGGCCACGGGCAGCGCGCGCAGCGCCAGGGTCACGGGGGCGGCGAGCACCAGCAGCAGCGGGGCGGCCATCCCCAGCAGCAGGTGTCCGGCCATGTGGGCGGTGAAGCCGGCGCGGGCGGCCTCGGCCAGGGGCCCGACCAGCGCCGTGCCGGCGCAGAGCAGTCCCGCGCACCACAGCACCGTGCGGTGCGCCGGCCACGGGCCGCGGTGCCGTGCCGCCCACAGCCCCGCGGCCCAGCCGGCGGCGCCCAGGACGAGCAGGGCGAGCACGGTCGCGTCGAAGAGCGCCCAGCCGGTGGTCCCGTGGTCGTGCGTCATCGGCGCGGGCGGGCGGTCCGGTGCGGGCGGGTCCGGCGCAGGAGCACGAGTCCCGCGGCGAGCGCGAGCACGGCCGTGCCGATCCAGGTGGCGTCGTAGACCAGCAGGTTCACGTCGTAGCGGATCTGGTGGATCCTGAGCACCTTGTGCAGGACCACGCCGTCGACGAGCTGGAACGCGCCGAGGCCCGCGAGCAGTCCCCCGGTCCAGCGGCCCCAGGACAGGGCGCCGCGGCGGCGGATGTCGGCCAGCAGGAAGAGGGAGCCCACGGTGACGAACCAGCCGAAGGCGTGGAAGAGCCCGTCCGAGGCGAGGGCGACACCGGTGGTGGAGAGGTCGTAGAAGTGGTGCCAGTGCAGGAGCAGGTGGAAGACGGCGAGGTCCACCACGGAGGCGGCGATGCCCGCCCCCAGCAGCGTGCCGGCGATCACCGTCCGGCGGTCCTGGTCGGCCATGGTGTCCTCCTGGTGCGGGCGGGCGGGGTTGCGACCCAGCCTACGGCCGCCCGGGCCCCGGCTGTCCGGATTCAGTCCGTCTGTGGCCCGGCACGGCAGGGCCCGGCGGGCGGACCGGCCCGGGTGGTTCAATGGCACGGTGCGCAACGACAACCTGACCCGCCGCGAGACCGCCGACCGTTCCGAGCTCGTCGCCGTGGAGAGCTACGACGTCCTGCTGGACCTGTCCTCCGCGCCGGACCCGGAGGCGGACTCGTTCCGGTCCGTGACCACGGTGCGCTTCGCCGCGGAGGAGGGCGCCCAGACGTTCCTGGACTTCATCGGCCGCGCCGTGGAGTCGGTGACGGTCAACGGCCGGGAGCTGGACCCGGACGACGTCGTGGAGGGCGCGCGGATCCGGCTGCCGTCCCTCGAGGCCGCCAACGAGGTCACGGTAGCCGGGCGGGGGCTGTACTCCCGCTCCGGGGAGGGGATGCACCGGTTCGTGGACCCGGCCGACGGCCGGGTCTACCTGTACACCCAGTACGAGCCGGCGGACGCCCGCCGGGTCTTCGCGAACTTCGAGCAGCCGGACCTCAAGGCGTCCTTCCGGTTCACGGTCCTGGCCCCGGACAGCTGGCAGGTCTCCTCCAACGGGGTCCGCATGGCGGCGTCCCCCGCCCCGGAGGCCGAGCGGCCCGGGGCGGTGCGCCACGAGTTCGCCCCCACGGAGCGGATCTCCACGTACATCACCACGGTGCTGGCGGGCCCGTACCACCGGGTCGCGGGCGAGTGGCGGCACTCCTTCGAGGACGGCAGCCGCATGTCCGTGCCGCTGGCCCTGTACTGCCGCGCCTCGCTGGCCGAGCACCTCGACGCGGCCACCGGCGCCCGCGAGCTGTTCGACCTCACCCGGCAGGGACTGACGTTCTTCACCGAGCTGTTCGGCTACCCGTACCCGTTCGGGAAGTACGAGCAGGCGTTCGTGCCCGAGTACAACCTGGGTGCCATGGAGAACCCCGGGCTGGTGACCTTCACCGAGGAGTACCTGTTCCCGGACGGGGCCACCCGCGCCCAGTACCAGGGGCGGGCGAACACCCTCATGCACGAGATGTCCCACATGTGGTTCGGGGACCTCGTCACGATGACGTGGTGGGACGACCTGTGGCTCAAGGAGTCCTTCGCCGAGTTCATGGGGGCGCACGCGTCGGTGCAGGCCACGGATTTCGAGGAGGCGTGGATCGCGTTCGCGGACCGCCGGAAGGCCTGGGCCTACCGGCAGGACCAGCTGCCCACCACGCACCCGGTGGTCGCCGACATCCAGGACCTCGAGGCCGCCCGGCAGAACTTCGACGGCATCACCTACGCCAAGGGCGCCGCGGTGCTCAAGCAGCTCGTGGCGTTCGTGGGCTACGGCCCGTTCGTCGACGCGTGCCGCGCCTACTTCCGTCGCCACGCCTACGGGTCCACCACCCTGGAGGACTTCCTGGCCGTGCTCGAGGAGGCCTCCGGGCGGGACGTGCGCGGCTGGGCCGAGTCCTGGCTGGGCACCTCCGGCGTCACCTCGCTGGCCCTGGACCTCGCCCGGGACGACGACGGCACCGTCACCTTCGCGGCGCTGCTCCAGGACCCCGGCGCCGGGGTGCTGCGCCCGCACCGGCTGCTGCTCGGCGGCTACGAGCGCGGCCCCGGGGACGTCCTGGTGCGCACCGGCACGGTCAGCGTGGACCTGCCCGCCGAGTCCTCCGTGGAGGTCCCCGAGCTCGTGGGCTCGACCGCGCCGCTGCTGGTGGTCAACGACGAGGACCTCACCTACGCCAAGACCCGCCTGGACCCGCTCTCGCTCACCACGGCCCTGAGCTCCCTGTCCTCCGTGGAGGACGACATGGCCCGCGCCCAGCTGTGGTCGGGGCTGTGGAACGCCACCCGGGACGCCGAGCTCGACCCCGGGGACTGGGTGGGCGCCGTCCTGGACCACGGCTTCGCCGAGCCGCAGACCGGGATGTTCTCCACCGCCGTGGACCACGCCGTGGAGGCCGTCGAGCGGTTCACCCCGACCGCCCGGCGGGCCCGGCTGCGGGGCCGGCTGCTCGACGCCGCCGTCCGGGAGCTGCGCCGGGCGGATCCGGGCAGCGACCGGCAGCTGGCCCTCGCCCGGCTCACCGCCCGCACGGCCCGGCGCGACGGGAGCCACGCCGGCTGGTTGCGCGACCTCCTGGGCGGACGGGACGCGCTGCCCGGGCTGCGGCTGGGCTCGGACCTGCGCTGGGCGCTGTGGACGGCGCTCGCGGCCACCGGCCACGGCGCGGACCCCGTCCTGGACGCCGCCCTGGAGCGGGAGCGCGCCGCGGACCGGACCCGCACCGGGCAGGTCGGCTGGGCCCGGGCCCGCGCCGCCCGCCCGCTCCCCCGTGCCAAGGCCGAGGCGTGGGAAGCGATCACCGGTGACGAGCTGTCCAACGATCTGCTGAGCGCCACGGTCGCCGGCTTCCAGCTGGGCCCGGCGGAGCTGGTGGAGCCGTACCGGGAGCGGTACTTCGTCATGCTGGAGGAGGTGTGGGCGCGCCGGTCCATCGGGATGGCCACCCGCATCGTGCAGGGGCTCTACCCCGCCGGCGCCGATCTCGAGCCGGGGCACGATCCCGAGCACCACCCGGTGCTCGCCCGCACGGAGCTGTGGCTGAGCAACCACGCCGGGGCGCCCGCCGCCCTTCGCCGGATCCTGGTCGAGGAGCGGGACCACCTGCTGCGGGCGCTGCGGGCGCAGGCGGCGGCGCGCCCCTGACCCCCGCACGCCGAGGCCGGCCCCGGGGCCCCCGGGCAGCGGCAGTCCCCCCGGTGTGCACCGGGGGGACTGCGACGGTCCGGGGGACCCGGGGGTTCCGGGCGGCGCGGACTCAGGTGGCGGGGCGTCCCGAGCGGCGCAGCACGCGGTCGACGGCGCGCTGGGCGTCCTCGTTGGACTTGAAGACCCGCCGGTCGAGGCTCTGGCCGAGCGACATCGACGAGTTGCCCAGCTGCAGCAGGTTCACCTTGGAGTCGTTGCGGTGCTCGCGGCGCGGCTGGGGCGCCTGCGGACCGGTCCGGGCGTCATAGGCCATGGTGGATCCTTTCCGTGACACCTCCAGTGTAGGAGGCCGCCGTCCCACTGAACAGAGCGCCGCCGGTCATCGGCCGTGCCGCCGCGCCCGGGACGTGAACCAGCCCCGGTCCACGGACCGCCGCACCCACCAGGTGCGCGCCACGAGCACGAGGGACAGCACGTGCAGCAGCACGAGCACCGACCAGTACGCCGCGGCCGCCACCGGGGTGAAGGGGACGGAGGCCGCGCCGGCGAGCATCAGCATGACCAGGGCCTCCAGGTTCAGCGCGTAGCGCAGGGGGCGCATCACGCGCACGGAGATGTCGTGCTCGGGCTGCCGGTTGATCCAGGACAGCAGCACCGCCACCACGGACATCACGATCGAGGCCGCCGCGGAGGGCACCTGCCAGCCCGGCCCCAGGACGTGCTCCCGCACGGTGGCGACGAGCCCCACGAGCAGCAGGACCGCGGTGATGAGGCTGACCGCCACGGAGGCGAACGCCGTGATCCCCTGCCGGGCCGGCAGGATCACCATCTCGCAGAAGGCGTCGTCGAACCGGGACGTGGGCCGCAGCGCCAGGTGGCCGCGCACCGCCCCGGGCCACCGCCGCACGGCGCGGTCCTCGGCGAGCACCCGGTCCACCGCCCGGTGCGAGCCGCCCGGCCCGCCGGGGCGCCCGCCCTCGTGCGAGAGGACCGTGAACTCGTGCAGCCGGACCTCCGGGGGCACCGTCAGCTCCAGGTGGAAGCTGCGGCAGGACGCGAGGTCGTGCAGGCCGACCCGGCCCACCCAGGGCATCCAGCAGTGCCGCAGCCGGTCCCGGGCGCGCGGTCTCCGGCCGGCGGCGTACTGCTCGTCCATCGAGTACTTGAGCACGAGCCGGCGCCCCGCGTACTCGGCGGGCAGCGCGAAGGTCAGCAGGAAGCCGCGGGCCAGCTGGTCGGCCACGGTGGTGAACAGGGCGAGGTCGGCCTCCCAGTGCTCGGCGTCCTCCGCCGGCAGCCGTCCCCGGTCGACGAGCTCCTGGACGACGGCGCGCAGGTGCTCGCAGTAGGCCCAGAACCCGTCGAGGGCGTCCTCCACGAGCAGCTCGGGGGCGTGCACCACGGCCGGGACGTGGTCGTCCGCCAGGACGGCCGCCTCGGCCAGCGGCAGCTGCTCCGGGATCAGTCCGCGCAGCAGCAGCTCGGCGAGCGCGCCGTTGTCCTCCGTGCTGAGGACCGGGACGGGGTCGCCCTGGCAGACGGCGTCGAAGTTGCGCAGGGGCTGCTTGGCCTGGATGGTCACGGGCACCAGCAGCCGGCCGGCGGCGTCGGCCGGCCACGGGGCGCGCGCGGCGAGGTCGACGTCGAGGGAGACCTTCCGGCGGGTGACCCCGTCGGGGCTCATCAGCACGGACTCCACGCGCCGGTGGATCCAGTCGCCGGGGCTGAGGAAGAGCGTGCGCAGCACGTCGACGTCCACCGCCGGGCGGTCCGGCTCGGGCGGGAGGTCCTGGCCCTGGGGCATCCGCGCGCCTCCTTCGGGGGTCCCGGTCCGGCTCTCGTCCCGGGGCGTCTCACCGGGGCCCGCCCGGTGTCCTGATCGGCCATCATTGCACCAGTCAGCGCGGACACCGTACGGGCCCGGCGGTGGACCGGGCGTCACGGGAATCGTGAGAAGCTATTGACGACTTGATGCCCCAGCTCCATCGAGGGAGACCATGACCGACTACGCGCTCAACGACCGCGGCTCTCTGGAGATCGTCACGGAGAACTTCTACGACACCGAGATCATGCGGGTGTTCGGCGGTCTGTCCTTCGGCAAGCTGCGCACCTGGACGGGCAACGCGGCGCTGGTCCCGGAGCCGGACAACCCCTTCGACCCCCACACCGTCTCGGTGCGGATCGGGCCCAACAAGATCGGCCACCTCGCCCAGCAGGACGCGCAGCGGTACTGGCCCTACCTCGCGCGGGTCATCGCGTCCGGCTACACGCCGGTGGCGCCGCTGAAGCTGGAGGCCACGGTCCTGCGCCAGGACGGGCAGGCGGAGGTCGACGCCGCGGCGCGGCTGTCGATCGCGGCCCCGGACCTGCTGTTCCCGCTCAACACGCCCCCGGCGCAGGCCGCGGTGCTGCCGCAGGGCCCGTCGATCAAGGTCCTGGACGAGCAGGAGTTCGCCGAGTACCTGCACAGCGTCATCCCCCCGTCCGGGGAGGGCCGCGTGATGCTGACCCTGGAGACGAACAAGGTCCGCAACCACCACGGCCAGACCCTGGACATCGTCGACGTCCTCTACGAGCGCCGCCAGGTGGGCCGGCTCTCCACCCAGATGTCCCAGCAGTTCATCCCGATCATCGACCACGCCTTCCAGCAGGAGAAGCTCACCGCGGTGTGGGGCACCATCCGCGGCTCGGCCTTCGAGGTCTCGATGACCCTCCAGGCCGCGCGTCCGGAGGACATCCCCGCGGAGTGGTTCGAGCAGCTGCCCAACGACGTCCCCGAGCTCCTGCCGCCCGGCGGCAGCTTCCCCGTCCCGGACGCCTACGTCGCGGCCGAGGCCGACCGCTCGCGCAACGCGAAGAAGTGGCGCAAGGGCCTGGCCGTCTCCGCGGCGGGGTCCGGGGGCGCGGAGCGCGCCGGGCACGAGGACGACGTGTCCGCCCAGCGCTCCTCCGCCGGCCCGGGGACCGGCGTGCTCGGCCGGGTGCACGTGGCCGTGTGGGCGCTGCTGGCCATGACCGTGCTGCTGGGCGGGGTGGGCGTGGTCTTCCTCGGCATCGAGCCGCTGGTGAGCGCGCTGTGCTTCATCGTGGCCGTCGCCACCGGTTTCATGTCCTTCTACCTCGCCCGGATGAGCACCGGAGCGGCCCGCCGATGATCAGCCGCCGGGAACGCTTCCTCCAGATCCTCGAGGTCCTCTCGAAGCACGGCTTCGGCTTCGCCCTCGGCGGGATCAAGGAGGAGTGGCGCGCACCGCTGGCCCGGGTCCGGCTCATCGACCCCGACAAGCTCTACAGCCAGCCGGTCCACCTGCGGCAGGCCCTCGAGGAGCTCGGGCCCACGTTCGTGAAGCTCGGCCAGGTGGTCTCGACCCGGCCGGACCTGCTGCCGCCGCGGTACGTGCAGGAGCTGACCCGGCTGCAGGACAGCACGCCCCCGGTGCCGCCGGAGCGGATCCGGGCGATGATCGAGTCGGAACCCGACTCCGCCGCCGAGGAGATCCTCGCCGAGATCGACCCCGTGCCGCTCGCCACGGGCTCGATCGGCCAGGCGCACGCGGCCGTCTACAAGGGGGTGGACGTCGTCGTGAAGGTGCGCCGCCCCGGCGTCGTCGAGGAGGTCAACCGCGACCTCGAGATCCTCGCGGAGCTGGCCAAGCTGCTGTCCACCTACTGGCCGGCGGTGCAGCACTTCGACCTCGTGGGTCTGGCGGACGAGTTCGCCCAGTCCCTGCGGGACGAGCTGGACTACCTCACGGAGGCCCGCAACGCCCAGCGGATGGCCGAGAACTTCAGGGGCGACCCCCGGGTGCACGTCCCGGAGATCTTCTGGGAGGCCTCGACCTCCCGGATCCTCACGATGGAGCGGATCCGCGGGATCAAGATCAACGACTACCCCGCCCTCGAGGCCGCCGGGCTCGACCGGCACCTGCTGGCCGTGGACTCGACCGAGGCCATCTGCCGGATGATCTTCGAGCACGGCTTCTTCCACGCGGACCCGCACCCCGGGAACCTCTTCGTGGAGACCGGCGGGCGGATCGGGATCATCGACTTCGGGATGATGGGCACCCTCACCGACGAGTTCCGGGACCACCTGGTGACCCTGATGCTCGGCGTGGTGCAGGAGAACCCGCGGCGGGTCGCCGCGGGGCTGCTGGGGCTGACCTCGCAGGAGCTGGACGTCAACAAGAAGGACCTCGAGCGGGACGTGGCGATCCTGCTGCGCCGCTACGCGAACAAGCCCCTGCACGAGGTGCGGGTGGGCCACCTGATGGGCGACCTCATCGGGATGCTGCGCCGCTACCGGATGCACCTGCCGCGCGAGTCCGCCCTGTTCCTGCGGATGCTCGTCACGGCGGAGTCCGTGGGCACCGGCTTGGACCCGGAGTTCGACCTCGTCTCGGTCCTCGCCCCGTACGCCCAGCGGTTCGTGCTGCACCGGCTCTCCCCGGAGATCCTGGCCAAGCGGGTGCGCGAGATCCTGCAGGACGCGGTGCAGATGGGCGTCGAGGCCCCCGAGTACCTCCGGCGGCTCATCGTGGTGCTGGAGCGCGGCGGCTTCGACGTCCACCTGCGCGCCGACGAGTTCGAGCCGCTGCTCAAGCGCGGCGAGAAGATCGGCCACCAGGTGGTGGCCGGCGCGGTGATCGCCGCGTCCATCAACGGCATGGCCCACATCCTGGCGTCCGACCCGGAGCGGTGGCGGAAGTTCCACACCCCCCTGATCGCCGGCGGCGCGACCACCGTGGGCACGCTCACCGGCTATCTCGTGCTCTCCACCAACGTGCCCAAGGTCCGGCGCCTGGCCAACACCATCCGGGTCCGCCGCCGCTTCTGAGCCCCGGCGGGGCGGCCCGCCCGGCCTCCGCCCCGGGCCCCCGCCGCGGGGACCCGGCACAGACTCGGCACGGACGCACTCGCGGCGGGGCACGACATCCCGTTGACTTCCCCCACCCCGCGGCAGAGCATGGCGGTGGAGCCCGGGCGCGGACGTTGCGCCTGGTCAGCCGGGGGGAGCAGGATCATGGGCGAGCGGAGGGCGATCACGCTGCGCCTGCTGGGGAGCTGGGACCTCGCCGTGCAGGGCGCCCCCGTGCACACCGGGGCGCGGCAGCAGCGGCTCCTGGCGGCGCTGGCGATCCACGGCCCCCGGTCCCGGCACTACCTCGCCGGCCTGCTGTGGCCGGAGTGCCCGGAGGACCACGCTCTCGGCAGCCTGCGCGCGGCCGTCTTCGCCCTGTCCCGGCGCGTGCCGGGAGCCCTGGAAGGCGGCGGCGGCGATCTCGCGCTCTCCGGGGCGGTGGACGTGGACCTGCACCGCCTGCTCGAGCTGGTCGTGCGCCCGGTGGCGTCCTGGTCCGCCGAGCAGGACGACGCCTGGGTGCTGGACCGCCCCCGGGTGGCGCTGCTGCCGGGCTGGTACGACGACTGGGTGGTCGAGGAGCAGGCCCGACTGCAGGAGCTCTACGTCAACGCCGTGGAGGAGCGGGCCGAGCTCTGCCTGGCTCGCGGTGAGGTCCACCACGCCCTCGCGCTGGCCCGGACGGTCCGTGACGCCGCTCCCCTGCGCGAGAGCGCCGTGCGCCTGCTGCTGCGCGCCCACCTCGCTCTCGGCAACGAGGCCGAGGCCCGGCGGGCGTTCCAGGAGTACCGCTCGGCCCTCGCGGCGGAGCTGGGCGAGCAGCCCTCGCACCGGGTCCGGGGGCTGCTCGAGCCCCGGCGCCGGCGGTGAGGACCCGGGCCCCGGGGCCGGGCCGCGGCCACCACGGCCCGGGCCACCACGGCCCGGGCCAGCGGGCGCCGCGGTCCGGGCTCAGCCGGCCGCGGGCGGCATCTCCAGGTGCACGACCTTCACCTGGGTCATCTCGTCGAGGAGCTCGGGGCCGTAGCCGAAGCCCGCGCCGGACGCCCGCCGCGGCTGCGCCGCACCGCCCGGGGCGCCGCCGAAGACGTTGTTGACCTTGAGCGTGCCCACCGGCAGCTCGGCCACGGCGCGCTGGGCGTGGGCGATCCGGCCGGTGAGCACGGTCGCGGCCAGCCCGTAGCGGTCGGCGGCGGCCAGCCGGAGCCCCTCGTCGAAGCTGTCGACGACCTGGACCGGCGCCACGGGCCCGAACGTCTCCTCGGTCATCACGGTCATCGCGGGGGTGCACCCGCGCAGCACGGTGGCCGGGTAGAACGCGCCGGGGCCCTCCGGGACCTGGGCGCCCTCGAGCACGACCGCCCCCTGGGCGACGCCCTCGGCGACCTGGCGGTGGACCTCCTCGCGCAGCCGCTCGTCGACCAGCGGTGCGAGCGTGCCGTCGGTGTTGCGCCGGCGCGCCTCCTCGGCGAGCGCCTCGAGGAACGGCTCGGCGACGCCGCGGTGGACGTAGATCCGCTCGACCGCCACGCAGATCTGGCCCGAGTTCGCGAACGCGCCGAGGGCGGCCTGCCCGGCGGCCCAGACGGGGTCGACGTCGTCGTCGACCACCAGGGCGTCGTTGCCGCCGTTCTCCCGAACCACGTGGGCGCCGGTGCCGAGCGCCGCGCGGGCGATGGCCTCCCCCGTGGCGGTCGAGCCGACGTGGGCGAGGACGTCGACGCCGGGCAGCGCCGTGAGCAGCTGACCCACGGAGGCGCCGCCGGTGACGGTGCCGAGCACGCCGGCCGGCAGGGCCCCGGCGAGGATCTCCCCGAGGCGGGCCCCGACGTGGGGGCAGCGCTCGCTCGGCTTGTGCACCACGGTGTTGCCGGTGACGACCGCCGCGCCCAGCAGGCCCGCGGCCACGGCCACGGGGTCGTTCCAAGGGGTGAGGGCGACGACGACGCCGCGCGGCTCCGCGACCGTGTAGTCGGCCGCGAGCACGCTGCCGCGCAGGCTGTGGCCCCGGTGCACCGGGCCGAGCTCCGCGTACTGGTGGAGCGTGCCGACCCCGGCCATGACCCCGCCCCGGGACTCCTCGACGGGCTTGCCGGTCTCGCGGGCGTTGAGCTCGGCGAGCTCCTGGGCGTGGGCGGCCAGGCGGTCGGCGGCCGCGCGCAGGGCCTTCCCGCGCTCCTCGGGGGCGGTCCGCGCCCAATCCCGGGCGGCGCCGCGGGCGGCCGCGACCGCGGCCCGCACCTCCTCCTCCGTGGCGGCGGCCAGGGTGCCGACCGTGGACCCGTCCCGCGGATCCTGCACGGTGAGCTCGGTCGTCGGGGCGGTGGCGGGTGCTGCGGTGGTCATGGAACTCCTTCTCCGTGCGGGCGGGCGTCCTCCGGCCGTGCGGGTGCGGACACCCCGGGGGCCGTCCTGATGAGCATACTGATGAACGGCTCGGGAGCGGCTACGGTAGCAGGGACCAGGCCGCCGCACCCGCGGTGCCTGCCCCCTGTTCCGACGAGGAGCAGCACGCCCGCCCGCGGCACCGGCCGTGGGCGCGGCCGTGTCCAGCAGAGAGGAAGTTGCATGAGTCTCCAGCCCACCAACCCCGGCCGGGTGCTGATCACCGGCGGTGCCTCCGGGCTCGGCGCCGCCGTGGCGGAGGCGGTCCGCGACAACGGCGGCACCCCCATCGTCCTGGACCGGGACATCAGCACGCTCACGGGCGTCACCGCCTACGAGGTCGACGTGGCGGACACCGCCGCGGTGACCGAGACGGTGCGCCGGGCCGTGGCGGCCGCCGGCGGTCTGGACGCGGTCGTCACCGCGGCCGGCATCGACCGCTGCGGCCGGCTCGAGGACGTGGCGAGCACCGAGTGGGAGAAGGTCGTGCAGGTCAACCTGTTCGGCACCGTGTCCACGGTGCGTGCGGCGCTGCCCGCCCTGCGGGAGTCCCGGGGGCGGGTCGTCACCGTGGCTTCCACTCTGGCGCTGAAGGGCGTCTCGGACGCGACGGCGTACTGCGCCTCCAAGTTCGGGGTGCTGGGCTTCACCCAGGCTCTCGCCGCGGAGCTCAAGGGCGAGGTCGGTGTCACCCAGCTCATCCCCGGCGGCATGAAGACGCACTTCTTCGACGACCGGGACGAGCAGTACAAGCCCCAGGACGACTCCCAGCTCAACGATCCGGAGAACGTCGCGAACGCCGTCCTGTTCGCCCTCGGCCAGCCCCGCGGGTGCGAGATCCGCGAGCTGTTCGTCGCCCACGCCGAGGAGGGCTCCTGGCCCTGATCGGCGCTGCGCGCGGAGGGACGGCCGGGCCGGGCGGCGGAAACGCGTCCGGCCCGGCCGTCGCCGCTGGTGAGAGCACGGTTGTCCCCACAACGGGCGACGAGTCGGGCGCGGGCAGATCATGACTGCGCATCTAGACTGATGACCTCTCCCCGACCGCACAGGAAGGCCTGACGTCAGCGTGGACTCCCCCCTCGACACCACGGTGGCACGCGTCCCGATCACGGTGCGCTGCCTCGACGAGCACGGCCGGCCCGTGCGCCTCTCGGCGCGCACGCTCGGCCGCGGCTCCACCGACCTGCAGGACCTGCTGCGCCGGGCCTACGCCGCCGTCCGGGAGGACTGCCCCGCCGAGACCGTCACCGTCTCCTTCCTGGAGGACTGTCGAGGCAGGCTGCAGCTGGAGTACCTGGTGGTGGACCGCACCCGTCCGAGCCGCTGGCGGCGGAACCGCGAGCGGGGCCGCGCGGAGGACGTCCGGACGGCGCTGACGGAGGCGACCATCGTCGTGACCCTTGCGGTCGAGGCCGTCGGGGCGGTCGCCGCCGCGTCCACGGCCCGGTGGTCGGAGGGCGACACCCCCGACTTCGCCGACCTGGTCCTCGACGGCGCGCGCACCGTCCGGCTGCCCGGCGCCGTGCGCGCCATGCTCGGCGACGACGCGGTGCTGGAGCTGCTGCGGGGCACCATGGCGATGTTCCTGGACGACGACGTCGAGCAGCTGGTCATCGGCAAGGACCCCGAGCTGCCGGGCCGCTACCAGGAGACGGTGGTGACCCGCTCCCCCGCCCTCGTGCGCTTCCTCCGGGGCGGGCCCCTGGCCGGACTGGTCCCCGGGGGCTCCGAACGGCCCTGAACTCCCGGTCCTGTCCGGTGCGGCCCCGCCCCGGTGGCGGATCCGGGCGCGGTCCTGCCCGGCGCGCCGCCGCGGATGTCGGAGGCGGCGGCCATGATGGGTCCGACCGGTCACCGGGACGGAAGGGGCTCGACGTGGGACTGATGGCGCCGCTGCAGGACAGGCTGCGCACGACCTTCGCCGGGCAGGCGGACCGGGTGCCGGAGTGGGAGCTGGCGCTGGCCGACGGCCAGGACGCCGGGCACTTCCGGCCCGGTTCGGCGGTGTGGGCCGTGCACGGGTCGATGGCGACCATCCCCGCGGGCGTGCGCGCCCTGCTCACCCAGGCCCTGCACCCGGGGGCGCTGGCCGGCGTCGTCGAGCACTCGGACTACCGGAACGACCCCCTGGGGCGCCTCGCCGGGACCATCCGGTGGATCTTCACCGTCACCTACGGGGACACCACCGCCGCGCACCGGGCCTCGGCGCACGTCCGCCGGATCCACGACGGCGTGCGCGGCACCTACACCGGGGCCGACGGCGTGCGGCGCCCGTACTGCGCGAACGACCCCGAGCTCGCCGAGTGGGTCCACCTGGCGTTCACGGACGCGTTCCTGCGCTCCCACCAGCGGTGGGGCGGGCCGATCCCGGGCGGGCCGGACGCCTACGTGCGGGAGTGGGCCGTGGCGGGCCGGCTGATGGGCGTGGAGCGGCCGCCGCGCTCCGAGGCCGAGCTGGACGAGCGCCTCCGGTCCTTCGGCCCCCGCCTCGCCGGAGGCCCGCGGGTGGACGACGTCGTGGCGTTCCTGCGCCGCCCTCCCCTGGACCCGGTGCTGCTGCCGGGCTACCGGGCCCTGTTCGCCGCCGTCGTGGACTCGCTGCCCGGGGACCGGTTGGACCTGCTCGGTCTCGAGCGTCCGCGGCTGGGCCCCGTGCCGCTGCCCACGCGCAGCGCCGCCGGGCTCACCCTGGCGGTGGTCGGCCACGCCCTCGGGGAGACGGGGCCGAGCGAGGCGGCCGCACGCCGCCGCCTCGCTCGCCTTGGCCTGCTCTGAGTCCGCACCGCGCTCAGGCCGAGGCCTCCTCGGTCCCGGCGCGCCCGGTGACGTGGTCGTAGGCCTCCGCGGCCGCCGCGGCCACGCCGTGCCAGGTCCGTCCCGGCACGACCCGGCGCCGCCCCTCGCCGCCGAGGCAGCGGCGCACGGCGGGGCACTCGAGCATCATCCGCAGGACGGTGGCGAGGGTCTCGGGCTCCTCCGGCGGCGTGAGCATCCCGGTGATGCCGTCGGCCACGGTCTCGGCGAGCACCGGCAGCCGCGAGGCGACCACGGGGGTCCCGGTGGCCAGGGCCTCGACGGACTCGGTCGGGGCCGCGGCCCGGGTGACCGGGCGGTCCTTGCGGGCGACCACGAACACGTCGAACGCCTGGTGGTACTGCACGACCTGCTCGTCCGGGACCCGCCCCGTGAAGCGGACCCGGCCGCCCAGGCCGAGCTCCGCGGCCAGCCGCTCGAGCTCCCGCCGCGCCGGGCCCTCGCCCACGACCACCACGAGCAGCTCCGGCACGTCGGCGCGCACGAGGGCCGCGGCGCGCAGGAGGTCGTCGAGGCCCTCGTGCTCCACCAGGTCCGCGACCGCGCCCACCACCCGGGCCGTCTCCGGCAGGCCGAGGACCCGGCGCGCCTCCCGCAGGGGGCGGGGATCCGCCAGGTAGGGGCCGTCCACGGCGGGGGGCGCCACGCGGACCGGGACCGGGCCGGCCGGCAGGGTCCGCGTCAGCGCCCGCACCCGCTCGCCCATCGCGCGGCTCGTGGCCACCACGTCGGCCGCGGCGGCCAGGGCCTCGGCCTCCCGGGCGCAGTCGAGCCGGTGGCGCTCGCTCGTGGCGGCCTCGGCGGGACGGGAGGCCGCCCACCGGTCGGCCGGCAGCTCGCGCACCTCGTAGACCCACGGGATGCCCAGGGCCTCGGCCACCGCGCGGGTCACGAGGCCGTTGCCGGGGCGGCTCGTCGTGTGCAGCACGGCGGGCCGGGCGCGCAGGGCCAGTGCGAGCAGGGCCTGCGCCTCCTGCTGCAGTTGGGCCGTGGGCAGCAGCGCGCGGCGGGCGGGCAGGATCCGGTGGTAGGTGACGCCGTCGAGCACCACGGGCGACGGCCCGTGCGACCGGCCGTCGGCGGGCACGGGACCGGGGCGGGTCACGGCGGTCACGGCCCAGCCCTGGGCCACGGTCGCGGACAGCAGGGAGTGGTGGCGCGGGGCGCGGCGGCCCCGGGCGCGCGGCGGGGCCTCGGCCAGCACGTGCAGCACGGAGGCGGCCTCCGGCCGGTAGCCGACCACCGGGGTGAGCGCGGGCCGCCAGCCGGAGAGCAGCCGCAGGTCGTCCTCGTAGTGGAGCAGCCGGCGGCGCTCCCCCGGCGTGGCACGCCCGGCGGCCACGGCGCGCCGGAGCTCGACCACGGCCTCCGAGATCCGGCCGACGTGGCGGTGCCGGCGGGCCCGTGTGCCGGCGAGGTCGCTGGTGCCGGGCGGCACCAGCGCGAGGAACCGGTCCGCCTCGGCCACGCGGCCCGCGGACAGGGCGGCCTCGGCGAGACGGCGGGCCGCGCCCGGCGCGGGACGCCGGCGGCGGGCCCGGCCGAGCCGGCGCTCGAGCTGCCGCTCCGCGCGCGGGTCCGGGCCCAGGGTGCGGGCCACGGCGGCCCCGGCCTCGGGCCAGGGACTGCGCAGCAGGGCGCGGGCGGCGGGTCGCGCCGCGCCGGCGGGGAGGGCCCGGGCCGCGGGCAGCCAGAAGGCCTCGGGCTCGTCGTCCGGACTGAAGGGGCGGGGAGTGTGCGGCATGGCCTTCTCGCGGGGGTCAAGAGGGGCCGTCCCGGTCGATCACGGGGCGTGCTGCGGGCGGGGGGAAGACGTTCCTCGCCGGGTCGGGGGCCGGTGGGGAACTACTGATCGTCAGGGTTCAGGGTAGCAAGATATGGGCCCAGATCGTCCGCCGCGACGGCCGTGCCGATGCCCGCCATCGCCTCGAGGTCCGGCAGGACCACGGACTGCCCGTCCGGGGACACGCCGAGGCCCTGGTCGGGGGCCGTGGTCATCTGCAGGTCCCCGGCGGAGAGACCGGCCAGGTCGGGGGCGAGCCCGGCGATCCACGCCGCGTCGAGCCCCTCGCTGACCGTCAGGTAGGGCGAGAAGTCGCTGACCACGGTGTGCAGCCGGACCGGGTTGAGCAGCGTCTGCGGGCCGAGCAGCCGCTCGAGAGCGGCCTGGACGTAGTTGCGCTGGTTCTCCACCCGCTGGAAGTCCCCGTCCTCGAAGGCCTTGCGCTCCCGGACGAACTCGAGCGCCCGTTCCCCGTCCATGTGCTCGGGGCCCTGCTCGAAGGTCATGCCCTCGTTGGACACGAAGTCCTGGGGCACGTCGACGGTCACGCCGCCGAGGGCGTCGGTGAGGGCCTGGAAGCCGGCGAAGTCCACCTCGGCGACCTGGTCGACCCGGGTGCCGAAGAGGTTCTCGACCGTCCCCACCATCAGCGGGACGCCGCCGAGGTCGAGGGCGGCGTTGATCTTCGCCTCCCCCACCCCGGGGATCGGCACCCACGTGTCCCGCAGCACGGAGATGATGTAGGCCTCGCCGCCGTCCTCGGGGAGGTGCACCAGCATGATGGTGTCCGCCCGCGCCCCCTCGACGCCCACGTCCGCCCGCCCGCCGGGCTGGCTGTCGGCGCCGAGCAGCAGCACGGTGGTGCCCCGGTCCTGGGCGGAGCCCGCGGCGGGGCGCCCGCTCTCGGCGGGGAACGCGTCGTCCACGACCTGCTTGCGGGCGTCGAAGGTCCGTCCCAGGTTCCAGACGAACGCGGCGGCCACCAGGGCGAGGACCAGCACGAGACCCAGGAGCACCAGCAGCACGCGCCGCACCGGGCGGCGGCGCGGCGCGGCCGCCGCGCGCTCGGCACCACGGTCGGCGTCGCGGGCGGATTCGCGGTCGTGGACGGTCATCGGAGGCTCCCCGTTCGGTGGGTCGGGCGGACGCCGGTCGCGGCGCCTGTCCCGGCCGGTGCGCCCATGCTAGGCCGCCGCTGCTCGGAGGTCGCCCGGAGGTCGCTGGGAGAGCCGGGGCGGAGGAGGGGCACGGGCGGGTCAGGGCACCCGGGCGATCCACTCCGGGGTGGCGAACTTGGTGCGCACGAGCTCGCGGGCGGCGGCGATCTCGGCGTCCCGGACGGCGCCCTCCGCGGCGCCGTAGCGGCCCGCGAAGACCTCCACGAGCTTGTCCACGACGTCGGCGCGGGCCATGCCGGTCTGCCGGCGCAGCGGGTCCACGCGCTTCTTGGCCGAGCGGTGCCCCTTGTCGGAGAGCTTCTCCTTGCCGATCCGCAGGACCTCGGTCATCTTCTGCGCGTCGATGTCGTAGCTCATGGTCACGTGGTGGACCATCCCGCCGCCCGCGAAGCGCTTCTGCGCCGCTCCGCCGATCTTGCCGTGCTCGGTGGCGATGTCGTTGAGCGGGACGTAGAACGCCTCCAGGCCCATCTCCTGGAACGCCTGCATGACCCACTGGTCGAGGAACGGGTAGGACTCCGAGAAGCTGAGTCCGTCCACGAGCGTCTGCGGCAGGTACAGCGAGTAGGTGATGCAGTTGCCCGCCTCCATGAACATGGCCCCGCCCCCGGAGACGCGGCGCACCACGGAGACGCCGTGCCGCCGGGCGCCCTCCGCGTCCACCTCGTTGCGCAGGGACTGGAAGGATCCGATCACCACGGACGGCTCCTCCCAGTCCCACAGGCGCAGGGCGGGCGGGCGCCGGCCCGCGCCCACCTCGCGGGCGAGGACCTCGTCGAGCGCCAGGTTCTCCAGGGTGGGGCGGACGGTGGGCGGGATGACCTCCCACGCGTGGTCGTCCCACGTCGTGGCGTGGGCCAGCGCCCGGCGGACCGCGGTGGCGATCGCCTGCGGGGAGAAGCCGAACAGCACGACGTCGGGCGCGAGGGCCGCCTCGACCGCCGCGACGATCTCCTGCGGGGAGGCGTGCTCGCTGAGCCCGGTGAGCGCCGCGTTGATGTCCTCGAGGGCCTCGTCGGGCTCGAGGAAGAAGTCCCCGTTCACGGAGACGTCAGCCAGCCGCCCGTCGACCACGTCCAGGTCCGCGACCACGAGCTTGCCGCCCAGCACCTTGTACTCCCCGTGCCGCCGCTCCTGCGCCATCCGCGTCCTTCCCTCGTCCGTGCCGGTGGTCCCGGGTCAGCCTACGCCGGGGACCCCGGGCACGGCGCAGGCCCGGACCGGTGCGGTCCGGGCCTGCGGGCGATCGTGCGGGGCCCCGCGAGCGGGACGGAGATCAGCTGCTGGACTTGCCGAAGTTCTTGAAGCGGGCGTTGAAGCGCTCCACGCGGCCGGCGGAGTCCATGATGCGCTGCTTGCCGGTGTAGAACGGGTGGGACTCCGAGGAGATCTCGACCTCGATGATCGGGTACTCGTTGCCGTCCTCCCACGTCTCGGTCTTCTTCGAGGTGGCGGTGGAACGGGTCAGGATCGTCTTGCCGGAGGCCAGGTCGCGGAAGAGGACCGGGTGGTAGTCCGGGTGGATGTCAGTCTTCATGGGGTACAAACCTTTGTCGTCGGTGCCTGGATTTTGCCAGCCACAATTTCGCTCGGTGGGCGGTGCGCCGTCGTCGTCCGTCCGCACCGTCCGGGAAGGGCGGGGGCATCGGGCACCAGCGGTTCAGCGTACCGGATCGCCGGTGGAAAATCACCCGCCGTCCCGCGGCGCGAGGGGCCCGGTGCGTGCCGTTCCCCCCGCGCCCCTGCGCCCGGGCCGCGGGCGCCTCACCACCGGTGGGCGACGTCCACGACGAGCCGCGATCCCCGGCCCGGCCCGTCGAGGACGAACACCCGGAACGGCAGCCGGGCGCGCACGCCGAGGCCGACCGAGGTCCGGGCCTCGTAGCTGCCGCCCCACGCGATCTGGCGGAACGTGCGGTAGCCGGCGACGTCCACGAGCTCCCGCCGGTCGTCGAACTCGTAGGTGGGCCTGCCCCTGCCGTCGTAGGCGGGGGCGTTGGCCGTGATCACCAGGTCCGTCCCCCGCAGGGGGATGGGGTCGCCGGAGCCGATGCCCGTGAAGCGCGCGTAGCGCACGTCGTAGCCCCGCAGCCTGCCATCGAGGTCGATCACCATCCGGTCGAAGCAGCGGTGCTGCCCCGCCCGGACGTCCGTGACGTGGGGATAGCGGGGCGTGGTCGCCTCACCGCTGCGGGCCTTGGCCCCCGATCCCCACGTGATGCCGCAGTACGGGGCCGCGGCGTTCGCGCTGCCGGGGACGATGAGCCCCAGCCCCATGGCCAGCACCACTGCCGCCAGCCACGAGATCACCTTCTTCATGACACACCCGATCGTTCCTCTGCGCCCGGCCGCCGGCTGGTGCCGCGGTTGGAAGGACCGGGCCTCGCAGACCCCTCCAGGATAGTCTTCGCACTTGCCAACAGCACTGGTCGCACCGTGATCGACGCCCGAACCGTGATCTGCCGGGACGCGCCGATCACGGCGCGTGCGCGATGTCCACCACGAGCCGGGTCCAGTCGTCGGGTCCGTCCAGCACGAGGACCCGGAACGGCAGCTCCTCGCGCACACCCAGTCCCATGGCCGTCCGTCCCTCGAAGCTGCCCTGCCACAGGACCTGCCGGAACGCCTGAAACCCGCTGACGTCCCAGACCTCGTCGGCGTCGTGCGGGCCGTAGAAGATCCGGAAGTCCGTGCCGTCCAGCTCCCCGTAGGCCTGGGCCTCGAAGCTGATGGCCAGGGCCGCGTCCCCGCGCGACGGGATCGGCAGGCCCGAGCCGATGCCGCGGAGCTCGTCGACGTAGCCCACGACGTAGCCCTGGAAGTCGCCCTCCAGCTCGACGACCAGCCGGTCCCAGCACTCGTCCTGGCCGGCGCGGACGCTGAGCGGGTGCGCCGTCTCGTGCGGCACCATCGACGGCGCCTGGTACTCCGCCTCCGTGCCCCAGTCGGTGCTGCACCCGGGGGCGGCGGCTGCCGCGGTCGGGGCGAGCAGCGCGGGACCGAGGGCCAGCCCGGCGGCGGAGACCCACGCGAGCACCTTCTGCATGACGCACCCCCTGCTCCTCGTCGCGCCCGGCGGCGCGACCGTGTGTCCCCATCATCTCGCGCGGTGCGCCCCGTCGACGCACGTCAGCGCCGGTTCGACGGCCGAATCGTGACCGTGCGGCCGCATCGTGACCGTGCGCTGGGTTCGTGGCGGCGCACCCGGAGGGCTACCGGCCGGGCCGGGTCTCCCAGAAGGCCACGGCCGAGGCGGCGGCGACGTTGAGGGAGTCCACGCCGTGGGACATCGGGATCCGCACGGTGAGGTCCGCGTGGTGGACGGTGGCGGCGCTCAGCCCGTCCCCCTCGGTGCCGAGGACCAGGGCGAGCCGCTCGTCGCGGCGCGCGGACAGCTCCTGGAGGGTGATCGAGTCGTCGCTCAGGGCGAGCGCCGCCGTGGTGAAGCCCGCGTCCTTGATCCGCTGCAGGTCGGCCGTCCAGTGCTGCAGCCGGGTCCACGGGACCTGGAACACGGTGCCCATGGAGACCCGGATGGAGCGCCGGTACAGGGGGTCGGCGCAGCGCGGGGTGACGAGCACGGCGTCGACGTCCAGCGCGGCGGCGGAGCGGAAGATCGCCCCCACGTTCGTGTGGTCGACGATGTCCTCGAGGACCGCCACCCGGTGCGACGACGCCAGGAGCCGCTCCAGCTCCACCGGCTCCGGGCGCTGCATGGCCGCGATCGCCCCGCGGTGCAGGTGGAAGCCGGTGATCTGCTCGAGCACCTCGTCCGGGCCGACGTACAGGGGCACGTCCGGGTACTGGGCGAGGACGTCCGCGAGGTCCTCCAGCCACTTCTCCGCCATGAAGAAGGACCGGGGGGTGTGCCCGGCCGCGAGCGCCCGGCGGAGCACCTTGGAGGACTCGGCGATGTACATGCCGCGCTCGGGCTCGAGCTTGCGCCGCAGCCGGACGTCGGTCAGGCGGGCGTAGTCGGCGACCCGGGGGTCGTCGGCGCTGTCGAGGCGGATCATCTGGGGGAGGTCGGTCACGGGGTCTCTTCGGGGTCGGGGTTCGTGGCGGGCGGGTCGGGGCCGCGGACAGGGTCCGCCCCGAATGGTAGCCGGAGCCTGTCCGGGGCCCGGCCGGTCTCAGAGCAGCTGGGACACGAGGCTCACGAGGGCCACGACGCCGAGCACCACGATCACGGTGCGCAGCAGGACCGGGGAGAGCCGGCGGCCGATCTTGGCCCCCGCCCAGGCGCCCACCGTGGAGCTGAGGGCGATGAGCAGCACCACCCACCAGTTGATCCGGTCGAACGCGAAGAGGATGTAGGACACGGCGGCGACGATGTTCACCGCCGCCACCAGCACCACCTTGACGGCGTTGGCGGCCTGCAGCGAGGCGAGCAGGAACACGCCCAGGATGCCGAGCAGCAGCACGCCCTGGGCGGCCACGAAGTACCCGCCGTAGATCCCGGCCAGGAACACCAGGACGTACAGGGACGCGGGCTGCGGGGCGCGGTCCGGGTCGAGGGTGCGGGGGGTCTCCCCCCGGGCCCGGGCCGCCGCGGCGGCGGCCTCCGCCTGTTCGTCCTTGCGCCGGCGCACGAGTGCCTGGAGCCGCGGCTGGAAGACCACGAACAGGAGGGCGACGACGATCAGCCCCGGCGCGGCGTAGCCGAAGACCTCCTCGGGCAGGTGCAGCAGCAGCCACGCGCCGATCACCCCGCCCAGCGCGGAGCAGGGGATGAGCTTGAGCAGGGTCCGCTCCACGCTCGCGAGCTCGTGGCGGTAGTTCCAGGCGCCGGTGAGGTTGCCGGCGATCAGGCCCATCGCGTTGGACATGGACGCGGTCACGGGCGGGACGCCCATGGTCACGAGCACGGGGAAGGTGACGAGGGTGCCGGAGCCGACGATGGTGTTGATCAGTCCTGCGGCGACGCCGGCGAGCAGGATGAGGGCGGCCTGCCACCACTCGAACGGGAAGTCCGCGGTGAGGGCGGCGAGCGTGTCGGGCACCACGTCGGGTCAGGACCGGCCGAACGCGGCGAAGCGGTTGCCGACCTTCACCAGCTTCAGCGGGAGGCCGAAGGTCTCGGAGAGGTTCTTCTGCGTCATGACGGTGCGGACGGGGCCCGCGGCCACCACCCGGCCCTCGCGCAGCAGCAGCGCGTGGGTGAAGGCGTCGGGCACCTCTTCGAGGTGGTGGGTGACCATGACGATCGCCGGGGACGCCCCGTCGCGGGCCAGCTCGTCCAGCCGGGCCACCAGGTCCTCCCGCCCGCCCACGTCCAGGCCGGCGGCGGGCTCGTCGAGCAGCAGCAGCTCGGGGTCGGTCATCAGGGCGCGGGCGATCAGGACGCGCTTGCGCTCCCCCTCCGAGAGCGAGCCGAAGCGGCGCTCCGCCAGGTGCTCGATCCCCCACGCGGCCATGAGCTCCTGCGCTTGGGCCTCGTCGGCGTCGTCGTAGCTCTCGATCCACCGCCCCGTCACCCCGTACGCGGCGGTGACCACGCAGTTGCGCACGGACTCGGCGTCGGGGATCTGGGTGGCGAGCACGGCGGAGGTCAGCCCGATGCGGGGGCGCAGCTCGAACACGTCCACCGCGCCGAGGATCTCGTCCAGGATGTCGACCATGCCCCGGGACGGGTGCAGGCGGGCGGCCGCGATGGACAGCAGGGTGGTCTTGCCGGCGCCGTTGGGGCCCAGGATGACCCAGCGCTCGCCCTCGTTGACGACCCAGTCCACGGAATCCAGCAGGGTCTTCTGTCCGCGGACCACGCTGACGTCCACCATCTCCACCACAGCACTCATACCCGCCACTCTAGGACACGCGGAGCGGCGCACCGGCGTGCCGGTGCGGCGCGCACCCCGTCAGGGACGGGCGGAGCGGCGCGGCCACCGCCCACGGATGATCGACGCGCGGTGCTCCCGGCCCTTCCCGGCGGCGCCGGAGCGGGCGGCCCAGAAGTCCTCCCCGGCCCAGCGGAAGCGGGGCGTCTCCTTGGCCAGGAACGCCCGCTGCCCGATGCGGGCGTCGGGTCCGTCGAGGACCTCCCGGAACAGGGCCTCCGACACCTCGTCCGCGCCGAGCTCGGCGGCCTCGCCCTCGTCCGGGGAGGCGCGCCCGATCAGGTGCTTGTGGGCCTGCACGGAGAGCTGGGACCGCCCCGCCAGGTCCGTGACCAGCTGCTCCAGGGCCGTCTCGAAGCCGGCGTCCTCCACCACGCGGGTGAGCATGCCCCACCGCTCGGCGTCGGCGGCGGTGACGGTGTCGCCGGTGAGCAGCAGGTAGGAGGCCGTGCCGGGGCCCACCAGGCGGACCAGGCGCCGGATCCCGGAGGCCGGGAACACGATGCCGATCCGGGCCGGGGTCAGTCCGATGCGCAGGGAGGCCGTGGCGATGCGCAGGTCGCAGGCACCGGCCAGCATCCAGGCCCCGCCCATGCAGTAGCCCTCCAGGGCGGCCACGGTGGGCTTGTGCACCGCGGCCAGGGCCGCCTCGGCCTCGGTGAGCAGCCCGCCGCGGGGCAGACCGGTGCCGGGCTCCCCCAGGCACTCGAACACCTCGGCGATGTCGGCCCCGGCGGAGAACACCCCGCCCGCTCCGCGCACACCGATCACCCGCACGCCGGGGTCGGCGTCGAGCTTCTCCAGCACGCCCGGCAGGGCCGCCCACATGGCCGGGGACAGGGCGTTGCGCCGGTCGGGGCGGTCGAGGACCACCCAGGCCACGGGGCCTTCCCGCCGGACCTCCAGTGCGCCTGTGGACATCTCGGGGAGGGGCTGAGCGGTCATCGGAGGGCCTCCGCCTTCGGATCGGTGGTGTTCCCGGTCGGACCGGCCCCGGTCGCGGTGCTCGCGAGCCAGTCGCGGACGGAGGCACCGTGCTGGTCGAGCACGGGCGGGGCGGCGTGCATCCGCCGTGTCGTCTCGTCCGTGTCGCCGGGGGCGAAGAACCGCACCGCGGGTCCGGGCAGCTCGACGGGACCGAGGACCTCGTGGTCGACGCCCACGACCAGCCCCTGCGAGCGCACCTGTTCCCAGGCGTAGACCTCGTCCAGGGTCCGGACCTTCCCGGCCGGGATGCCGATCCCGGCCAGCAGCTCCAGCAGCTCCTCGGGACCGTGCACGGCGAAGGCCTCCTCGACGGCGGCGATCACGGCCGGTCGGTTGCGGACGCGGTCGGCGTTGGTCGCGAACTCCGGCCGGTCGGGGTCGATCCCGAAGGCCCCGGCGAAGGTGCGCCACAGCTTCTCGCTGCCCACGCTGATCTGCACCTTCCCGCCGCGGCAGGCGAACAGGCCGTAGGGCGCGATGGAGGGGTGGTGGTTGCCCTGGGCCCGCGGCACCTCGTGGGCCACGGTGGCGCGGGTGCCCTGGAAGGCGTGCACCCCGACCACCGAGGACAGCAGGGAGGTGCGCACGACCTTCCCGGCCCCGGTGCGCTCGCGCTCGTAGAGGGCGGCCAGCACGCCGTAGGCGCCGTTCATCCCGGCCAGCAGGTCGGCGATGGGCACGCCCACCCGCTGGGGGTCGTCCGGGCCGGACCCGGTGAGCGACATGAGCCCGGCCTCCCCCTGGACGATCTGGTCGTAGCCGGAGCGCCGGGACTCCGGTCCGTCGTGGCCGAAGCCGGTGATGGAGAGCACCACCAGGCGGGGGTTCAGGCGGTGCAGCTCCTCGACGGAGAAGCCGAGCCGGTCCAGCACCCCGGGCCGGAAGTTCTCCACCAGGACGTCGGCGCGCTCCACGAGCGCCCGGAGCACCTGCCCGCCGTCGTCGGACTTGAGGTCCAGGGCCACGGACTCCTTGTTGCGGTTGCAGGACAGGAAGTACGTGGCCTGCGGGTCGTCCTCGGGTCCCACGAAGGGCGGGCCCCACCCGCGGGTGTCGTCGCCCGTGCCGGGGCTCTCGATCTTGACGACCCGCGCGCCCAGGTCGGCGAGCATCATGGCCGCGTGCGGGCCGGCGAGGGCCCGGGACAGGTCCACGACGAGGGTGCCGGCCAGGGGGCCGCCGGACGGCGAGGGCTCCTGGGGGGCGGTGCGGGGCGGGGTGCCGGTGGCGGGCTGGATGTCGGTCATGGCGGGTTCCTCCGGGATCGGGTCGGTGGGCATCGGCGGGGCGGGGCGGCGGGCTACAGCCAGCCGGGGGCGACCATCACGGCCCAGACCAGCAGCGGGCCGATGACGACCACGCCGGTGGCGTAGACGAGGATCTTCTTGTAGAAGACGTCGCGGTCCACGTCGGCGGGCGCGTTGGCCAGCACGAGCGCGCCGTTGGTGGAGAACGGGGAGACGTCGACGATGGTCGAGGAAACGGCCAGGGCGCAGATCAGCCCGGTGGCCCCGACCTCGCCCGCGAGCAGGAAGGGCACGGCCAGGGGGATGAGCGCGGCGAGGATGGCGGTCGAGGAGGCGAAGGCGGAGACGACGGCGCCGATGTAGCAGATCAGCAGCGCCGCCAGCAGCGGCATCCCCAGCCCGGCCACGCCGTTGGAGACGTACTCGATGGTGCCCGCCTCCTGCAGCACGCCGACGAAGGTGAGCATGCCGCCGAGCAGGAGCACGGTGGACCAGTCGATCTTGTTGACCGCGCCCTTCTGCGCCTTCGGGGAGACCAGGGCCAGGACGACGGCGACGGTGATGGCCACGAAGCCCACGTCCACGCCGAAGCCCAGGGCGACGACGGCCAGCACGACCAGGCCCAGGATGGTGGCGGCCTGCGGGAGCAGTCCGTCCCTGCCCTCGCGCCGGACCGGGGGCTCGGAGGATCCGGCCGGGTCACGGGGACCGTACATGCCCGAGCCGAAGCCCTTGAAGTCCACGTCCCGGTCCCCGGCGTGCCCGGCGGCGACCCGGCTGCGGGACAGGCGGGCCTCGGAGGCCCGCTCCACGAAGTCCTCGGCGCGGGCCGAGACGAGGCCGCGCCCGCCGAGGGTCACGAACAGGCCCACGGCGATCAGCAGGTTGAAGACCAGGCTGGAGAGGAACACCGCGATGGGGCTGACGTCCAGGCCGGCCCCGGCGACGATGCCGTTGACGGTCACTCCGTAGACGGAGATCGGCGAGAAGCCGCCGCCCTGGGCGCCGTGGATGACCATCATGCCCATCATCAGGGGATTGATCTTGTACTTGGCGGCGAAGCTCAGCGCGATCGGGGCGATGATCGCCACGGCGGCCGGGGACAGGGCGCCCACGGCGGTGATCACGGCGGTGATGAAGAACATGATCCACGGGATCAGCGCGACCCGGCTGCCCACCAGTTTCACCGCCGCCTGCACGAGCAGGTCCACGGTGCCGTTCTTCTGGGCGATGGCGAACAGATAGGTCACCCCCACGATGGTGAGGAACAGCCCGCCGGGGAACGCCTCGAGGATCTGGTCGGTGTCCATCCCGAGGACGAACACCCCCAGGACGAACGCGCCCACGAAGGCCAGCGCCCCCATGTTGACGGGCAGGACGGTGGCCACGACGAACATCGCGGCCAGGATGATGATGGAGAGCACTTCTGGGCCCATGGGTCTTCCTTCGGATCAGGACGGTCCCGCCGGTGAGGGTGAAGCTCCTGCGGGAACAGTGGTGTGGATCACACCGCCAGTTTTGGACTAGCCAATAGGACACTAGGGGTCCTTGTCAATCGTTGGGCTAGCATGGGAGGCAGCAGTCGCCGCGAGGTGCCGCGCCGCCGGGACGCCCCGGCGCCGTGCGACCGGGGAGGACGGACATGGCAGGGCCCAGCAGGATCGACCGGGTGGAACGCCCTCGGCTCTACGAGCAGGTGGTGGAGCGGCTGCTGGACCACGTCATCCAGGACCGGCTCGAGATCGGCGACCGGCTCCCGCCGGAGCGGGACCTCGCCGACAGCCTGGGCGTCTCCCGGGCCACCGTCGCCCAGGCCCTGGTGGCCCTGGAGGTGCTCGGGGTGATCGACGTGCAGCACGGCAACGGGGCGGTGCTGCGCTACCGGCCCTCCAGCGCCGTGGTGCTGCGGGGACTGCGCGAGCACGCCGATCGGCTGCCGGACATCGTCGACGCCCGCAGCGCCGTGGAGACCAAGATCGCCGCCCTGGCCGCGGCCCGTCGCACCCCCGAGGACCTGTCCGCCATCGAGCACGCCCTGGCGCTCATGGCGCAGGACATCGCCGGCGGCGGCCGCGGGCTGGAGGGCGACGAGCTGTTCCACGCCGCGGTCACCGCCGCCGCCCACTCCTCGGTCCTGGCGCGGATGATGACCGAGATCTCCGGACTCGTGCGGGAGACCCGCATCGAGTCCCTGAGCCAGCAGGGCCGCCCCGAACGGTCCCTGGAGTCCCACCGGACGATCGTGGACGCCATCCGCGACCGGGAGCCCGAGCGGGCGGCCCGCGCGATGGCCGAGCACATCGAACTCGTCTCCGACGTCGCGGTGCTCCGCCCCGAGTGAGAGCCCCGGTCGGCCGTTGCCCGCGCCTGCCGATAAGCTGGCACACATGACCACCGACCTCGCCGTCATCGCGTTTGCCCAGAATCCGGACCCGGAGGCCCGTGAGCGCATCCTCACCCTGGTGCAGGACGCCGGCGCCGAGGTCGAGCGCTTCTCCACGGTGCGGGTCACCGGCCCCGGTTCGGCCGGGCCGGACTCGGAGGTCCCCGGCTACAACGCCTTCACCGCGCTCGTGCACGGCTCCGACGCGACCGCCCTGCTCGCCGCCCTGCGCCCCGACCCGCTGACCCAGATGCTGCCGGGCGTGGACGTCAACGTGGTGCCGACCACCCTCTTCGAGCCCGGGCGCAAGAAGCTGCTCATCATGGACGTCGACTCCACGCTCATCCAGCAGGAGGTCGTGGACATGCTCGCCGCCCACGCGGGGCGCGAGGCCGAGGTCGCCGCCGTGACCCGGGCGGCCATGCTCGGGGAGCTGGACTTCGCCGAGTCCCTGCTCGCGCGCGTCGAGACCCTCGCCGGGCTGCCCGCGTCCGTGCTCGACGAGGTCCTGGCCGCGGTCCGGCTCTCCCCCGGCGCGGACGTGCTCGTCAAGGCCTTCCTGCGGGAGGGGCACGCCGTGGCGGCGGTCTCCGGCGGCTTCCTGGGCGTCCTCACCCCGCTCGCCGAGCAGCTTCGGCTCACCCGGCACGCGGCCAACACCCTCGAGGTCGTCGACGGCACGCTCACCGGCAGGGTGCTCGGCGAGGTCGTGGACCGCACCGTCAAGGAGCGGTGCCTGCGGACCTGGGCCGAGGAGCTCGACGTCGCCCCCGAGGACGTCATCGCCGTGGGCGACGGCGCCAACGACCTCGACATGCTCACGGCCGCCGGGCTCGGCGTGGCCTACAACGCCAAGCCCGCCCTGCGCGCGGCCGCCGACGCCCAGGTCAACCTGCCGAACCTCGACGCGGTCCGGTTCTTCGCCGACCTCTGATCCCCCGCCCCCCGCCGGGACCCCGCTCCCGGCGGCCGACCCGGGTCGTAGAGTGGGATGCAGCACGCGCGGCCCTCGAGCACGAGACCACGCCCGGCCCCGAGGAGAGACAGTGACGGCACCCGGTGCGCCCCGGCAGCGCCCCGGCTTCCTGGCCCGGATGATGCTGCTGCACCTCGCCGTGGTGACCCTCGTCGTCGCCCTGTGCGGGGGCGTCTACGGCTGGCTGACCTACGAGCGGCTGGGCCGCGACGCCGAGCGCCAGGCGCTGTCCATCGCCCGGTCGGTCGCCGCCGACGACGACGTCCGCGCGGGCGTGGCGGACCTGCTCGACGCCGGTCCCGCGGACCTCGACCCGGAGGTGCTGTCCGGAGGCGCCCTGCAGACCGCCGCGGAGGAGGTCCGCGACCGCACGGACTCCCTCTTCGTGGTGATCACCGACGACACCGGGCTGCGGCTCTCCCACCCCAATCCCGAGCAGCTGGGCCGGCCCGTCAGCACGGACCCCACCGAGGCCCTGGCCGGGCGGGAGGTCACGAGCCAGGAGCGCGGCACCCTGGGGCGCTCCGCCCGGGCCAAGGTCCCGGTGTACGCCCCGGGAACGGACGCCGCCGTGGTGGGCGCCGTCAGCGTGGGGATCTCCCGCACGGACATGCTCGCCACCCTGCGGGAGGACATCACCCCCGTGGCCGCCACCGCCGTGGGCGCCCTCGGCCTCGGCGCGGCCGCCTCCGCGGCGATCGCGCGCCGGCTCAAGCGCCTCACCCTCGGCCTGGAGCCCGAGGAGATCGCCACGCTCGCCCAGGACCAAGAGGCGGTGCTGCGCGGGGTCGACGAAGGCGTCATCGGCATCTCGCCCGAGCACCGCATCACCGTGGTCAACGCCGAGGCGGGACGGCTGCTGGGCGTGGCGGAGCCCGCCCGGCTCGTGGGGACCCCGCTGGCCGAGGCGGGCCTGCCGGCGTCCTTCTCGGCGCTGCTCGCCGCGGCGACCCCCGCGTCTCCGGCCGTGGAGCAGGTCGTCGGCCGGCACGTGCTGATCCTCTCCGCCCGCGCCGTCCGGCCCGACCGCCCGGGCCTGCCCCCGCTGGGCTGGGTGGTCCTGGTCCGGGACCGCACCGAGCTGCAGTCCCTGACCCGCCAGCTCGACGCCGTCGGCGCCCTCAGCACCGCCCTGCGCGCCCAGCGGCACGAGTTCGCCAACCGCCTGCACACCATCGCGGGGCTGCTCGCGATCGGCGACGCCGAGGAGGCCCGCCGGTACGTGGCCGAGGTGACCGAGACCGGCCCCCTCAGCTACCCCGCCGAGGGGGCACAGCTGCTGCGTGACCCCTACCTGCAGGCGTTCCTGGGGGCCAAGAGCGTCGAGGCCGCCGAGCGCGGCGTGAGCCTGCGCATCGGCGCCGACACCCTCGTCCGCGGCCGCATCACGGACCCGCAGGACGTCACCACCGTGATCGGCAGCCTCGTGGACAACGCCGTCCGCGCCGCCGTCCAGGGCGCGGCGGGAGACCGCTGGGTCGAGGTCGAGCTGCTCGACGACTGGACCGGCGGGGAGGGCACCCTGCACCTCGTCGTGGCCGACTCCGGCGACGGGCTCCCCGTGGCGGACCCCGAGCCGATCTTCGCCCAGGGCTGGTCCACCGCCGTTCCCTCCGGCGGATCCGGGGACGGGGGCGGAGAACCGTTCGCCGTGCTGCCCGACGTCCACGGCCAGGGCTTCGGCCTGTCCCTGAGCCGGGAGCTGGCCCGCCGGCGCGGCGGGGAGGTGTGGGTGGCCGATCCCGGACGCCCCGGCGGGCCCGGAGCCGTCTTCTGCGCGCGCCTGCCCGGTACCGTGGTCCGCGACCCCGGGCCCGGGGCCGACGTCGGCGGCGACCGGTCCGCCGGCAGATCAGGAGGTGCAGGATGAGCGACGACCTGGTGGTCCTCGTGGTCGACGACGACTTCCACGTGGGACGGCTGCACGCCGGCTTCGTCAACGCCGTGCCGGGCTTCACGGCGCTGACCCCCGTGGGCACCGCCGAGCAGGCGATGCGCACCGTCCACGCCCACCAGCCCGACCTCGTGCTGCTGGACGTCTACCTGCCCGACGCGCTCGGCCTGGACCTGCTGCGGGCCCTCGACGTGGACGTCATCATGCTCACCGCGGCGGCCGACCCGGCCTCCGTGCGGACCGCCGTCCGCCGCGGCGCGCTCGCCTACCTCATCAAGCCGTTCCCGAACGAGCGGCTGGCGCGCACCCTGCGGGCCTACGCCCGGTACCGCCGGCTGCTCACCGACCGGGACGCGCTGACGCAGGAGACCGTGGACCGCGCCCTGCACGCCCTGCACCCGGGCGAGACCGCCTCCCCCGGCGAGCGCACCCGGTCCGCGACGGAGGGCTCGGTCCTGGCGGCCCTGGAGGCCGGGGTGCCCCTCTCGGCCGCGGAGATCGCCCGGAAGGTCGGCATCTCCCGGGCCACCGCCCAGCGCTACCTCTCCGCACTGGCCGAGGACGGGTCGGTCGAGATCCAGCTCCGCTACGGGAGCACCGGCCGCCCGGAGCACCGCTACGGGCCCGCGGCCTCCTGATCCCAGGTTCATGCTCAGGGCCGGTCCCTAGACTGCCCGCCATGGCGAGCAGGGTGCGACCGGAACCACAGGACCAGTGTCTCTCCTGGCCGGACGAGATCTGCGGCGACCCGGTGGCGGAGCGGGCGAGGCTGTTCGCGCTGAACCTGCGGGCGGCCGCGGGGTCCCGGACGCTGCGGGAGCTCGGGGCGCTCACCGGTGTGGACCACACGGCGCTGTCCCGGATCCTGGACGGGCACGTCTGGCCGGACGGGTACACGATCGCCCGCCTCGAGGTGCGGCTGGGGGTCAGCCTGTGGCCCCCCTACGAGGAGTGATCCGCACCGCCCGGGCACGGTCGCCGCGGCCCGGCCGGGACGGTCCGGGGCCGGTCAGGGCGCGGTCAGGTCCAGCCAGTAGGTGTCGCTCTGCTCGTCGTGGTGCAGCAGCCGCTCCAGCGGTCCGTCGTAGGCGTCCAGGGCGCGGCCCACGAGCTCGCGCACGTCCCGCGCGGCGACCGTGACGGTGCCGCCGAGCTCGTCGTCGGCCGTCTCGCGCACCACCACGACCCGGCCCGGGTCGCCCCAGACGTAGTCGCCCGCGGCGTCGCGCAGGGCGTCGACGAAGAACTCCTGGTCACCGTCGTGACCGAGCACGTCCAGGCGCACCGCGTCGGGGTGCCGGCGCCTCAGTTCGGCGGCCACCATGCGCAGCAGCTTCCGGGCGTAGCTGCGCCGGGCCCGGTCGAGGGCCTCCTCGGCGGCCTGGAGCACGAGGTCGGGGGTCAGGACAGTGGTGGTCACAGGCATGCAGTGTATGTGTGCGGAAGCAACGAGGGCGGGCGCCACCCCGGTCGCGCCGCCGGACCGGCGGCCCCCGCGCACCGCCCCACGGTCTCGGGCAGAATGACCGCATGATCGACGCCCACCTGCACGTGGTCGACCCGCGGTTCCCGCTGGTGCCCAACCAGGGGTACCTGCCGCCGAGCTTCACGGTCGGGGACTACCGGCGCAGGGTCCGGGAGCTGGGCGTGGCGGGCGGGGCCGTGGTCAGCGGCTCCTTCCAGGGCCACGCCCAGGAGTGGCTGCGCTCAGCGCTGGCGGAGCTGGGCCCCGGATTCGTCGGCGTGACCCAGCTGCCGCCCACCGTCCCGGACGAGCAGGTGCGCCAGCTCCACGGGGCCGGGGTGCGGGCGGTGCGCTTCACCCTCCGCCGCGGCGCCGACGCGGACCCTGCCGGCATCGAGCGGCTCGCCCGGCGGGTGCACGACCTCGCCGGGTGGCACGCCGAGTTCTACGCGGACGCCGCCGCGCTGGAGCACCTCGCCCCCGTGCTGCGGCGCCTGCCGCGGGCCGGCGTCGACCATCTCGGCATGAGCGCGGCGGGGCTGCCGCGGCTGCTCGAGCTCGTCGAGCGGGGCGTGAAGGTCAAGGCCACGGGGTTCGGGCGCGTCGACCTCGACGTGCCGGACGCGCTGCGCCGGATCCACGCTGTGGACCCGACGGCCCTGCTCTTCGGCACCGATCTGCCGAGCACTCGGGCGGAGCGCCCGTTCCGGGACGCGGACGTCGCGCTGATCACCGAGACCCTGGGCGCCGGCGCCGCGGCGGCCGTGCTCCACGACAACGCCGCGGCCTGGTACGGGCTGCCGCGTCCGGCGGCCGCGCCCTGAGGGCCCCGGGCCCGCCGTCCGAGTCTCGCGCCGCGGCAGGAGTCAGCGGGACGCCGTCGGGACGATGTTGTGGTTGCCGCGGAACATGTTCTCCGGATCGAAGCGGTTCTTCAGCTCGACCAGCCGCTCGTGCTTGTCGCGCCCGTAGGCCTGCCGCGCCGCCGCCACGGGGTCTCCGCCGGTCTCCGCCCCCAGGAAGTTGACGTACTGGCCCTGCTCCGCGAAGGGTTTCAGAGCCGCGTGCACCGTCCGGGCGTACGCCGTGAGCCGGACGTCGTCGGCCGGCTCGCGCCAGAACCCGAAGATGTTCACCCAGAACCGCGCGGCGCGGCTGGGCCACGCCGTCGCGTCCTCGGGCACCCGGCCGAAGGCGCCCCGGAGGTAGTGCAGGTTGATGCCGCTGCCCACCCAGGTGATCTCGGAGGCCACGGCCACGAGCGCGGAGACGACCTCCTCGTCCAGGCGGCTGAACGCCACGTTCTTCCAGTAGCCCCGGGAGCCGGTCGGGAAGACCGGGTCCTTCGCCGTCTGCCACACGGTCCAGGGCACCAGGCCCACGGTCTCGAGGTCGGGCGGCGCCGCCGCGCGCAACCGGTCGACGAGCTCGAGGCCGGCTCCGTGCTGCGGCGAGGCCCAGGCGACCCCGACGGTCATGAGCACCTCGGGCCCGAGCCCGTACTCCGGCGGGAGCACCACGAAGGACACGATGGTGTTCATCTCGTCCGGGAGCTCCCGCGTCCAGGCCTCGAAGGCCGCCAGCGCGTGCTCCCACCGCGGGCGGCGGTAGACGAGGCCACCCACCAGCACGGGGGACGCCAGCGGGTGGGCCCGGTACCGGAAGGAGGTGACCACGCCGAAGTTCCCGCCCCCGCCGCGCAGTCCCCAGAGGAGCTCGGGGTGCTCGGCCTCGTCGACGTGCAGGTGTTCCCCCGCGGCGGTCACGACCTCCGCGGACACCAGGTTGTCGATGGTCAGGCCGTGGGTGCGGGTCAGCCATCCGATGCCGCCGCCGAGGGTGAGACCGGCGACGCCCGTGCCGCCGACCACCCCAAGCGGAACGGCGAGGCCGTGCGGAGCCGTCGCCCGGTCCACGTGGGCGAGGGTGGCCCCCGGCTGAGCGGTCACGAGTCGCGCCGCCGGATCGACGACGACACCGCGCAGACCGCCGAGGTCCAGGACGAGACCGTCGGCGACCGTGCTGTGCCCCGCGATGTTGTGCCCGCCGCCCCGCACGGCCAGCGGCAGTCCGGTTCTCCGGGCGGTCGCCAGGACGAGGTCGGCGTCGGCCACGGAGCCGGCCCGGACGAGGGCGCGCGGACGGACGTCGACCATGCCGTTCCAGACCCGTCGCGCGTCGTCGTAGCCGGGGTCCTGCGGTTCGATCAGGGCGCCGGTGAGATGCCCCGCGAGGTCGCGGAGGACCCGGTCGGTCGCGCGGTCACCGGTGACCGGAGGGTGGGTGCTCATGGCGAGTTCCTGCGACGAGGGGCGCTCGGGCCCCGGTGGAGCGGCGAAGCGGCCGCCGAGGGCGTGGCAGGAAGTGTAGTCCTCGGCCCCCGGCCCGACAACGGAGGGCGGCTACTCCGGCCACACCTGCCGGTCCGGGCCCTGCAGGACGTAGCGCAGCTCCACGGCGCCGCCCTCGAAGTGGGTGGTGCGCTGGAGCCGCAGGTCGCACGCCGTCGCCGTCGGGAGGACGGGATGTCCTCCGCCCAGCACGATCGGCATGTAGGTCAGCCACAGCTCGTCGAGCAGACCGGCGTCCGCGAACTGGGCCGCGAGCTTCCCGCCGCCCACCACCCACAGGTTCCGCTCGCCCGCGGCGGCGACCAGGGCCTCGGCGTGCAGCGTGACCGGTCCGCTGACGAACGTCAGGTCCGCCCCCGCCGGCCGCGGCAGCTCGCGGTGGGTGAAGACCCAGACCGGCAGGTCCCCGTAGGCCCAGTCCCCCTGGTCGAGGACGAACTCGTACGTGCTCGCGCCCATCGCAAGCGCGCCGACGTCGGCCAGGAACGCGTCGTAGTGCTCCTGGTAGGCCTCGAAGCCGTACTGCAGCAGCCAGTCGAGGTGGTTCTCCCGGTCGGCGATGTACCCGTCGGCGCTGGCCGCCACGTAGTACTGCGTTCTGCTCATGCGCACCAGGTTACGCACCCCTCCGGCGGCTTCCCAGGGTTGCTTCCCCCGCGCCGCGGACGGCGTCATGATGGGAGCATCGACCGATCGACGCGGAAGGCCCGGCCATGCCCATGCTGCTCAATCCCTACTTCTCGTTCCGGGACACGGCCGAGGAGGCGATGACCTTCTACCGCTCCGTGTTCGGCGGGGAGCTGTCGGTCAGCCGGTTC
This sequence comes from Kocuria sp. GQ42, assembly GCF_059758435.1. Classification (NCBI taxonomy): domain Bacteria; kingdom Bacillati; phylum Actinomycetota; class Actinomycetes; order Micrococcales; family Micrococcaceae; genus Kocuria; species Kocuria sp. GQ42. The sequence continues at coordinate 66,322 of NZ_JCAXEN010000004.1, forward strand.
AGCGAGTACGGCGCCAGCGACGACCCGGCGGAGCAGGACAAGGTGATGCATTCGATGCTCACCACCGGGACCGGCATGGTCCTGATGGCCGCCGACACCCCGAACAGCATGGACCTGACCGTCGGCGACAACGTCTCGGTCTCCGTGAGCGGGGACGACGAGTCCGTGATGCGCGGCTGGTGGGAGGCACTGGGCGCGGGCGGGACCGTCACGATGCCGCTCGAGGAGGCCCCCTGGGGCGGTCTGTTCGGGATGTGCACCGACCGGTTCGGCATCCACTGGATGTTCAGCGTCGGCGACGCCGGCTCCTGACGCGCCCCGCGCCGCCCGACCCGAGAAGGAGCGTCCCATGCGCATCACCCACACCAGCGTCTTCGTCGACGACCAGCAGCAGGCGCTGCTGTTCTACACCGGCAAGCTCGGCTTCATGGTCAAGCACGACGTCCCCGCCGGCGGCGCCCGCTGGCTCACCGTGGTCTCGCCCCAGGCGCCCGAGGGCGTCGAGCTGGTGCTCGAGCCCTCCGAGCACCCCGCCGTGGGACCGTTCAAGGCCGCGCTCGTGGCCGACGGCATCCCGTTCACGAGCTTCGGGGTCAAGGACGTGCGGGCGGAGTACGAGCGGCTGCGCGAGCGCGGCGTGCACTTCGTCCAGGAGCCCACGGTCTCGGGCCCGTACACCACCGCGGTGCTCGACGACACCTGCGGCAACCTCATCCAGATCGCGAGCCCCAACCCCGGGTGAGGCCCACCCGGCCCGGATCAGTCCCGGGCCCGGAGCTGCTCGGCGAGCGGCCGGTAGTGCCCGGACATCGCGGGGTGGTAGTCCCGGGCGAAGTCGACGGCGTCCGGGTCCCCGCCGGTCTCGGCGGCCACGAGCCGGTCCAGGTAGTACTCCCAGCCGGGCCCCACCGACTCCACCTCGTCGGGGTCCGGGTACCGGTGGGTGAGCCGCAGGACGGTGGTGCCGTCGTCGTCCTGGAGGTCGAGGTCCACGCGCCAGGCGTCGGCCGCCGCGCCCAGGGTGAGCGCCAGGTGCCGGGGCGGGTCGCACCGGCGGATCAGCAGGGGCTCGGGCTCGTCCAGGTCCTCGACCGTCAGCAGCACCTCGACCCGCCCGGTGGCCGGGTCCCCGCTCCACGCCCCGTACCACCGGGCCAGCCGGGCGGAGTCCGTCACCGCGGCCCAGACCTCCTCGACCGGGGCGCGGAACGTGCGGGTGAGGACGAGGTGACCGCCGGCGTCGAGGCGTCCGGTGGGCTGTGGGGTCATGGTGGCTCCTCGCTCGGCTCCGCACCGCGCGGAGGTGCTCCTGGCCGAGGCGCGATCGGCCTCGTGCCGTGGAGTCCATGATTAGCACCCCCGGAGGGCGGACGGCGTCACATTGCGGACGGTTTCGCGCCGCCGCCGCCGGTCCCGGCAGGGACGACGGCGGGGCGGTCACCCGGGAAGGTGACCGCCCCGCCGTCGTCGGGAGCCGCGGGCCTAGCGGCGACCGGCCTTCGCCAGGAAGTCGTCGGCGCCGCCGACGAGCTCGACGTGCCCGGTGGGGACGTCCGCGGTGACCATGCGGGCGATCTCCTCGGCGAACTCCTGCACGGAGTAGAGCTTGCCGGCGGCCTCGCGGCGCTCCTCGAGCGCCCCCGGGCGGGCCCGGTTGAGCAGGGTCGCGGTCACGGTGCCCTCGATCATGTCGCCGGAGACCACCACGAACGTGATGCCCTTCTCGGTCAGCTCCGGGATGCGGGCGGTGAGGGCGTCCTCACCGGCGCGCTTGGACCTGGCGACCTCCACGTACTCCGGCATGGTCTCGACGTCGTTGATGAAGTGCGCCTGGTGGCTGGTCACGAACACCACGCGCCCGCCCTCGGGCAGGTGCTCCAGCGCGGCACTGAGGGTGTCGTTCTGCGCGTCCCGGTTGAGCTTGAGCGCGTAGTCCTCACCGAGGTCCGTCTCCATGCCCCCGGAGGCGTTGAGCACGAGCACGTCCACCCCGCCGAAGGCCTCCACGGCGCGGGCGAACAGGTTGCGGACGTCCTCGGGCTCGGTCATGTCCGCCTGGACGGCGATGGCCTTCCCGCCGGCCGCCTCGATCTCCTTGACGACCTTGTTGGCGCGCGGCGCCTTCTGCCGGTAGTTGACGACCACGTTGGCGCCCTCCCCGGCCAGCAGCTTGGCGGTGTCGGCGCCGACGCCGCGCGAGGACCCGGTGACGACGGCGGTCTTGCCTGCGAGTGAACTCATGGTGCTCCTTCGGTGGAACGTGCGGGGATCAGGGGGCGGCGGGGCTCAGTGGCCCATGCCGAGGCCGCCGTCCACGGGGATGACGGCGCCGGAGATGTACTTCGCCTCGTCGGAGGCGATCCAGCGCACGACGGCGGCGACCTCCTCCGGCTCGGCGAACCGGCCGGCCGGGATCGAGGCGAGGTAGTTCTTCTGGGTGTCCTCCGGCAGCGCCGCGGTCATCTCCGTGTTGATGAACCCGGGGGCGACGACGTTGGCGGTCACGTTGCGCCCGCCCAGCTCCCGGGTGATCGACCGGGCGATGCCGACCAGGCCGGCCTTGGACGCGGCGTAGTTGACCTGCCCGGGCGAGCCGTAGAGCCCGACCACGGAGGAGATGAGGACCACGCGCCCGCGCTTGAGGCGCATGAACCCCTTGGCGGCGCGCTGCACCACGCGGAACGCGCCGGTGAGGTTGGTGTCCACGACGTCCTGGAAGTCCTGCTCCTTCATCCGCAGCAGCAGGGTGTCCCGGGTGATCCCGGCGTTGGCCACGACCACCTCGACCGGGCCGAACTCGGCCTCGACGGCCTTGTACGCGGCGTCGATCGACGCGGAGTCGGTGACGTCGGCCTGCACCGCGAAGAAGCCCTCGGGCGCCTCGCCGGAGCGGTAGGTGACGGCCACGTTGTCCCCGGCGTCCTGGAACGCCTGGGCGATGGCCCGTCCGATCCCGCGGTTGCCGCCGGTCACGAGGACGGTGCGGGGGGCCGGGCTGCGCTGCTCGTCTGCCATGGGAAGGGGGCCTTTCGGTCGTGGGTCGCGGGTGCGCGGCACACCGGTCGGCGCCGGCCCGCGTGGAAATCCCCCCAATCGTACCGGTCGCCGCGGGCGACCGGACGGTAGCCCCGGAGGACCGTCTTCTCGATGTCGGACCCCGGTGAGATACTTGATCGTCTGTTGGGAGGACCATGAGCAAGCGCTATCTCACGACCGGCGAGGCCGCCGGTCAGGACGACGTCCACTCCATCACCGCCACCGCGGAGCCGCACACCCAGGACATGGGCCACCGGATGAAGGTCTACAGCATCCAGATGGGCCTGCGCATCGTGTGCCTCATCGTGTTCGTCGCGGTCGACAACATCTGGGTGCGCGGCGTCGCGATCCTGGGCGTGGCCGTGCTGCCGTGGATGGCGGTGCTGCTGGCCAACAGCAACGACCGCTCCGCCCGGACGAGCCAGTACTACGAGCCGCCCGCCGCGCCGGCGCTGGCCGCCGCCCCCGAGCCGCGGCCGCCTGCCCCGCCCCTGGCGATCGACTTCGTGCTCGAGGGCGAGTTCGTCGCCGGGCACCGCGAGGACGACTCCGCCCCGGCCGGCCACGAGAGCACGACCGCTCCCAGCGGGGACCCGGCTTCCTCCGCTACTGTCGAGGACGACACCACCCGGCGCCGCGGAGCGGCCTGAGCCCGCCGCGGGCCGTACCGGGACCCGCCGAAGACCCTGAGGAGCACGACCGCCGTGGAGTTCGACCTGCTCGGATCGCTGTCCCCGCGAGGCGCCGACGCTCCCCCGGCCGGGCCCGACACCCCGCAGTGCTCCCGCAAGGGCTGCCGCGCGGACGCCGCGTGGCAGATCCGCTGGAACAACCCGCGCATCCACGCCCCGGAGCGCCGCAAGACGTGGCTGGCGTGCCCCGAGCACCGCGGCGACCTCGAGCAGTTCCTCGGCGCGCGCGGCTTCTGGAAGGACACCGTCCCCCTCGCCGACGCCGACCCCGCGCAGGAGCGCCGGGGATGAACGACTACCGTTTCCTGCTCAGCGGCAAGTGGCTCGGCTTCTTCCTCCTCGCCTGCGCCGCCGCCGTGGTCTCGGTGTACCTGGGCGGCTGGCAGATGGACCGCAACGACCACCTGATCGGCGAGAACGCCAAGATCACCCAGAACTACCGCGCCGAGCCCCTGACCGGTGCGGCCGCCGCCGAGCAGTTCGCCGCCCACGACGAGCGCCTCACCTGGCACCCCGTCGAGCTCACGGGCGAGTACCTGCCCCAGGACCAGGTGCTGGTCCGCAACAGGCCGCAGGACGGACGCGTCGGCTACGAGGTGCTCGTCCCGTTCCGCACGCAGGACGGGGACGTCGTGGTCCTCGACCGCGGCTGGATCCCCACGGGCGAGGCGGCCAACGGGATGCCGGACGAGGTGCCGGCCCCGCCCGCCGGCCGGGTGACGGTCACCGCCCGGCTCCAGCCCGGGGAGCCGGCCGTCAGCCGCGGCGCCCCCGCGGGCCAGATCGCCTCGATCGATCTCGAGGAGCTGCGCGAGCGCTGGGACCGGCCGATCGGGACGGCGGCCTACGGCGAGGTCTTCGCCGAGGACCCGGCCCCCGCGGCGGCCCCCGCTCCGGCCCCGGAGCCGGAGATCGACTCCGGGCCGCACCTGTCCTACTCGTTGCAGTGGTACGCGTTCGCGGCGCTGTTCTTCGTGGCCTGGGGCTACGCCGCCCGCCAGCAGGCCCGCAACGACGCCTGGGACCGCCAGTTCGCCCAGGAGATGGAGCGCCGGCTCGCACGGTTCTACGACGAGGACGGCAACTACATCGGCGAGGGCGACGAGGAGCTCGTCGTCCGCCAGCTCGAGATGGCCGACGACATGCCGGCCCACCTCAGGTCGCTCATGCGCCCCCGGCCGCAGCGCCGGCGCTCCGGCCCCACGTGGGAGGACGAGGAGGACGCGATGCTGGACGCCCTGGAGCGCGAGCGCACCTCCGCCGCCCGCGACTGACGTCGCGAGGGGCGTCCGCCGTCAGGCGAGGGAGATGAGGTCCTGGTACTCCTGGCTCCACAGGTCCTCGGTGCCGTCGGGCAGGATCACCACGCGCTCGGGGTCCAGCGCCTCGACCGCGCCCTCGTCGTGGGACACGAGCACGACCGCGCCCTCGTAGGTGCGCAGCGCGTTGAGGATCTCCCGGCGGGAGGCCGGATCCAGGTTGTTGGTCGGCTCGTCGAGCAGCAGGACGTTGGCGGAGGAGGCCACGAGGGTCGCCAGCGCCAGGCGGGTCTTCTCGCCGCCGGAGAGCACTCCGGCCGGCTTGGACACGTCGTCGCCCTGGAACAGGAACGAGCCCAGGACATTGCGGACCTCCGTGTCGGCGAGGTCCGGGGCGGCGGAGCGCATGTTCTCCAGCACCGTCCGGTCCGGGTCCAGGGTGTCGTGCTCCTGGGCGAAGTAGCCGAGCTTGAGGCCGTGCCCCGGGACCACCTCACCGGTGTCCGGCTGTGCCTCGCCCGCCAGCATCCGCAGCAGCGTGGTCTTGCCGGCGCCGTTGAACCCGAGGATGACCACCCGGGAGCCCCGGTCGATGGCCAGGTCCACGTCGTTGAAGATCTCGAGCGAGCCGTAGGACTTGGACAGGTCCCGGGCGGTCAGCGGGGTCTTGCCGCAGTCGGCGGGCTTCGGGAAGCGGATGTTCGCGACCTTGTCCGCCTGTCGCTCGCCCTCGAGGCCGTTCATGAGCCGCTCGGCGCGCTTGATCATCTGCTGGGCGGCCACGGCCTTGCTGGCCTTGGCGCGCATCTTGTTGGCCTGGTCCATCAGCGCGGTGGCCTTCTTCTCCGCGTTGGCGTACTCGCGCTTGCGGCGGTGGGCGTCCTGCTCGCGCTGCAGCAGGTAGTTCTTCCAGCCCATGTTGTACAGGTCGATGACGCAGCGGTTGGCGTCCAGGTACAGGACCTTGTTGACCACCATCTCCATCAGCTCCACGTCGTGGCTGATCACCAGCAGCCCGCCCTGGAAGTTCTTCAGGAAGTCCCGCAGCCACACCACGGAGTCGGCGTCCAGGTGGTTGGTGGGCTCGTCGAGGAGCATGATGTCGGCGTCCGAGAACAGGATGCGGGCCAGCTCCACGCGACGGCGCTGACCGCCGGAGAGGGTGCGCAGCGGCTGGTCGAGGATCCGCTCGGGCAGGTCCAGGTTGGACGTGATCGTCGCGGCCTCGGACTCCGCGGCGTAGCCGCCGCCGGCGAGGAACTCCGACTCGAGCCGGTCGTAGCCGCGCATGGCCTTGTTGCGCACGGCGTCCTCCTCGGAGGCCATGTCCTGCTCAGCCTGGCGCAGACGGGCGACGACGCCCGCGAGGTTGCGGGCGGAGAGGATGCGGTCCCGGGCCAGCTGCTCCATGTCCTCGACCTTGGGGTCCTGCGGGAGGTAGCCGATGGCCCCGGTGCGCGTGACCGTCCCGCCCGCGGGCAGGGTCTCCCCGGCGAGGACCTTGGTCATCGTGGTCTTGCCGGCGCCGTTGCGCCCGACCAGACCGATCTTGTCCCCCTTGTCCACCCGGAAGTTGACCTCGTCCATGAGCAGCCGCGCACCGGCACGCAGTTCGAGGTTCTGGACAGTGATCACGGAGGAGACCTTTCGGGAGGCAGTGGTGAGGAGTGGGTGCCCTGACCGGGCAACCTGTCCATTCTACCGGAGCGGGCTCCGTTCGCCGGTGTGACGTTGGACAGCCCTCCAGCAGTCGCCTTAGTGTTGGCTCGATCGCCGTCGTCCCTTCCGCGGTGCCCGTCTTCCCTTCGCCATCCACGCCCCCGAGGAGCACCCGCATGGGAAATCCCCCACGCCCCGAGCAGCACAGCATGTCGTCCGGAGGTTCGAGTGCCGCGCCGCTGCACGCCGAGCGCGTCCTCGGCGGTCAGGCCGACCCCGGCACCAGCGCGGCCCCCGCGATGGGCCCCGAGGTTGAGCCCGCCGGCTTCGAGGAGGCCACCCAGGCCCTCGCCCCCGCCGTCAGCCCCTGGGCGGACTCCCTCGGCCGGGCCGGTTCCCGGGCCGCCCAGACGCTGCTCGTCGCCGCCGTGGTGGTCGGGCTGATCTGGATCCTGCTGCAGGTCAAGGTCGTGCTGATCGCCGTGCTCGTCGCGCTCATCCTGGCCTCCGCCGTGGGACCGGCCGTGAAGTGGCTCGAGCGCAAGGGCTGGTCCAACCTGCTGGCCACCCTCGCCGCCTTCCTCGGGATCCTGGCACTCGTCGGCGGGGTGCTCACCGGCATCGTGCTCGCCGTGCGCAGCGAGTGGGACACGCTCACGGCCTCGGCGGTGGAGGGCTGGCAGGAGCTGCAGCGCCTCGTGCAGTCCGGGCCGATCCCCGTCGACACGGCCGCCATCGACTCCGCCGTCCAGCAGGCCGGGGACTTCGTCACCAGCGGCTCCTTCGCGGGCGGCGCCCTCAGCGGCCTGGGCGCGGCCACCGAGTTCGTGACCGGCCTGGTGCTGATGATCGTGGTGCTCTTCTTCTGCCTCAAGGACGGCGAGAAGATGTGGAACTTCACGCTGCGCTGGTTCCGCGGCGAGCGCCGCGCCAAGCTCGCGGAGTCCGTGGACCGCAGCGCGCAGGTGCTCGGCGGCTACGTCCGCGGAACGGCGTTCGTGGCGGCGGTGGACGCCGTGCTCATCGGGGGCGCGCTGCTCGTCCTGGGCGTCCCCCTGGCGATCCCCCTCGCGGTCCTCGTGTTCGTCACCGCGTTCATCCCGGTGGTCGGCGCCACCATCGCGGGCATCATCGCCGCCCTGGTCGCCCTGGTCACCAACGGGCCGGTCATCGCCCTCGCGGTGGTCGTCGTGATCGTCGCGGTGAACCAGATCGAGGGCAACATCCTGCAGCCCATCATCATGGGGCGCACCCTCAGCCTGCACGCCCTCATGGTGCTGCTCGCCCTGACCGTCGGCACCCTGGTCGGCGGCATCTTCGGCGCCATCCTGGCCGTGCCGTACACCGCCGTCGCGTGGGCCGTCATCCAGGTCTGGTCCAACCGCTACCAGGTCGGCGACGACCCGGTGCTCGGCCCGGACCCGGTGAACCAGAAGGACCGCGTCGAGGCCAAGGCCACCATGGCCGAGCGCTGGAAGTACCAGCGGATGCGCTACCAGCAGGCCCTGGGCGGGCGCTTCGGGGCCACGGAGCGCGACGCCGTCCGGCAGCGCGACGACGCCGACGGCGCGGCGCCCGCCCAGGACGAGGACACCGGTTCCGCCGCGGGGGCCCGCAAGCCCTAGTCTGGGTGCCATGACCAACGTCGAGCGCCGCCGCACCATCACCGCCGAGGACCTCGCGAACATCGCCGTGTTCGCCGCCCTCACGGCCGCCCTGTCCGTGCTCCCCGGGATCCCCCTGGGCGCGGCGGGGGTGCCACTGACCCTGCAGACGCTCGCCGTGTTCCTGACCGGCCTGGTCCTGGGCGGCACCCGCGGGCTCCTGGCCGTGGCGCTGTACGTCCTGGTGGGCCTGATCGGCGTACCGGTGTTCGCGGGCTTCCGCGGCGGCTTCGGCGTGCTCGCCGGGCCCTCGGCGGGCTACATCCTCGCCTTCCCGTTCGCCGCGGCCGCGGCCGGCTACGTGGCCCAGTGGCTGATCCCGGCCCGCCGGGCCAACGACGGCGGCGCCACCAACGCCCGCTACGAGCGCACCGGCACCTACACCCTGCGGCTGGTGGCCGCGGCCCTGGCCGGGTTCGTGGTGATCCGGATCGGCGGCATCCTCGGCCTGGTGGTCAACGCGCGCCTGCCCTTCCAGGACGCGTTCCTCGCCGACCTCGTGTTCTGGCCCGGCGACCTGCTCAAGGTGGTGCTCGCCGCGGTCATCGCCGTGGGCGTGCACAAGGCGTTCCCCCGGATCGCGGGCACGCGCTGAGCCGTGCCCGGAACCCCCGGGGCCGCGGCCCTCGTGTGCTCCCGCGTGACCGTCACGGTGCCCACCGCCTCGGGTGAGCTGACCCTGCTGCGCGACCTGGACGTGAGCCTGGGCGAGCGGCGGGTGGCCGTGCTCGGGCTCAACGGATCCGGGAAGTCCACGCTCCTGCGGCTGTTCAACGGCCTCGTCCGCCCGTCCTCGGGCACGGTCACGGTGCACGGCACGGACGTGACCCGGGACGTGCGCGCGGCCCGGCGGCGGGTGGGCTTCGTGTTCACCGACCCGCTCTCCCAGCTGGTGATGCCGACCCCGGTCGAGGACGTCGAGCTGTCCCTGCGCGGGGCCGGCGTGCCCCGGGCCCGACGACGGACCGCCGCACTCGAGCTGCTCGAGCGCGCGGGCATCGGCCACCGGGCCGAGCACAGCATCTACGACCTCTCCGGCGGGGAGCGCCAGCTGGCGGCGTTCGCCGCGGTGCTGGCCGTGGAGCCCGAGGTGCTCGTCCTCGACGAGCCCACCACCCTCCTCGACCTGCGCAACCGGGGGCGGCTCATGGGGCTGCTCGACGGGCTGCCGCACCAGCTGCTGATCTCCACGCACGACCTCGGCCTGGCCGCGACCGCCCCGCGCGTCCTGGTCCTGCACGAGGGCGCCCTGGTCGCGGACGGTCCGCCCGGGGAGGTCGTCCCCGCCTACGAGCGGTGGTGCGCGCACGGCTTCCCCGGGGAGGTGCGCCCGTGAGCCGGGGCCCGGACCTCTTCGGCAGCTACTCCCCCGGCACCGGCCTCCTGCACCGCGCCCCGCTCCGGGTCAAGGGGCTCGGCATCGTCGCCGTGACCCTGGCCGTGGTGCTCTCGCCCTCGTGGCCGGTCCCCGCCGCGCTCACCCTGCTCCTGCTCGTCGCGGGCTCCGCCGCGGGCATCGGCGCCCTCGAGTGGTGGCGGGGGCTCGCCCCCGCCCTGCCCGTGCTGGTCCTGCTGGCCGTCTACCACGTCCTGACCTCGGGGCCGGCGGAGGCCGCCGACGTCGTGCTGACGATCGTCGTCCTCCTCGTGCTCACCCGGGTCCTGATGCACACCACGCCCCTGCCGGAGCTGCTCGACGGAGTGGTGTGGCTGTGCTCGCCGGTGCGGCTGGTCGGGGCGGACCCCGAGCGCATCGGTCTGGCGATCTCTCTGATGCTGCGCTCGATCCCCTTCATCGTGGGCGCCGTGGGCGAGCTCCGGGACGCCGTGCGCGCCCGTGGGCTGCGCCCGAACCCCGTGCGGCTGGTGACCCCGGCGGTGATCTCCGCCGTCGCCTACGCCCAGCGGACCGGTGAGGCCCTCGCCGCCCGCGGCTTCGACTGAGCGCCGGCACCCGCGCCACCATCAGACGGCTTACACTTCAGCCATGAGTTTCGACAACAGCTCCCAGCTGGACGCCTCGCGCGTCGGCAGCGGCGGCGGGCGGGGACGCGGGATCGCCGTGGGCGGTGGACTGGGCGGCGGACTGCTGCTGCTCGTCGTGGGGCTCCTCTTCGGCCAGGACGGCATCGACGCGATCACCGGCGGGGGCGGCCAGGACACCGGGTCGCAGACCTCCGTGGAGCAGGAGCGGGCGGAGCGGTGCCGGACCGGTGAGGACGCCAACCGGTACACCGACTGCCGGATGATCGCCACGGCGCAGAGCCTCGACCAGTTCTGGGAGGACTACCTGCCGCAGGCCACGGGTGAGCAGTACATGATGCCCGGCGTGGAGCTGTTCGAGGGCCAGACCAACACGGGGTGCGGCGCGGCGTCGTCGGCCGTGGGCCCGTTCTACTGCCCCGCGGACGAGACCGCTTACCTCGACATCGCGTTCTTCGACGAGCTGCAGACCCAGTTCGGCGCCGAGGGCGGCCCGCTGGCCGAGGAGTACGTGCTCGCCCACGAGTTCGGCCACCACATCCAGAACCAGATCGGCACCCTCGGCTACGCCCAGCAGGACCCGCAGGGCCCCGAGTCCGGCGCCGTGCGCGTGGAGCTGCAGGCCGACTGCCTGGCCGGTCTGTGGGCCGGCGGCGCCGCCGGAGACACGTCCGGGGCCGTGGACCTGGGCGACATCTCCCAGGAGGAGCTCGACCAGGCCCTCGACGCCGCCTCCGCGATCGGCGACGACCGGATCCAGGAGACCACCCAGGGCCGGGTCAGCCCCGAGAACTTCACCCACGGCGCCTCCGCCCAGCGGCAGCTGTGGTTCTACGCGGGCTACCGCACCGGCGACCTCAACGCCTGCGACACCTTCAGCGCCCGCGACCTGAACGCCCCGCCGGCCCTCTGACCCCTGGCCGTCACGCCATCTCGGACGCCCAGTCCCCACTCCGGCGCCGCCCGGGGCGCCGAGTCCCCAAAGTGCTCGCAGACCCCCAATCCGATTGTGGGGACATGCGAGCTCTGTGGGGACTCGACACTGGTCGAATCGCGCATGGCGGTACACCTGATTCGGGTTGCCGAGGTGGGTGCACCCTCGGAGGTCAGCGGCGGCGGCTGTCCCGCACCTGGACGCCCGGGTTCTGCCGGCGGACATCGAAGAGACCGGTGGCCTCGATGAGGTCGCTGAGCTTGCGGTACCCGTAGTTGCGGGAGTCGAAGGACGCCTGGTTGCCGATCTGCTGGCCGACCGCGCCGAGGTGCGCCCAGCCGTCGTCGCCGCTGGCGGCGTCCACCGCGCTCCGCAGCATCCTGACCAGCCGGGCGTCACCGCGCAGCGCCTGCTGCGGCGCGGCCGCCGGCGCCTCCCCGGGCTTCTCCTCGGCGGGCTCCCCCAGGCTCTCCACGTAGGTGAACTGCGAGCAGGCGTTGATGAACGGCTCCGGCGTCTGCCGCTGGCCGAAGCCGTAGACCTTGTGCCCGTCGGTGAGGATGCGCATCACCAGCGGGGTGAAGTCGGCGTCGCTGGAGACGATCGCGAAGCCGTCGACCGATCCGGCGTAGAGAAGGTCCATGGCGTCGATCACCATGGCCATGTCCGAGGCGTTCTTGCCGGTGCTGTAGGCGAACTGCTGGATCGGCCGGATCGCGTACGCGTGCAGCACCGCCTCCCACTGCTGCAGGTGCGGGCTCTTCCAGTTGCCGTAGGCGCGCCGGACGTTCGCGGCGCCGTGGCGGGCCACCTCGGCGAGGACCACGTCGATCTTGGCCGCCGGTGCGTTGTCGGCGTCGATGAGCAGGGCGATGCGCTTTTCGTCGGTGTTCACGCGTCGACTCTGCCACGGACCGGACCCGAGCGGAGCACGGGACGCGCGGCGTGACGCCCCCGGCGAGCGGCGAGGGGCGCTCAGGCCAGGGACAGGGCGAAGGACAGGGCGAAGCCCGCCGCCGTGCTCAGTGCCACCGCCGGCCCGCCGTGCTCGTAGGCCTCCGGCATCAGGGTGTCGGCCAGGGACGCGATCACCGCGCCGGCGGCGAAGGCCAGCGGCAGGGAGATCGTCTCGGGGTCGCTGCCCGCCAGCGGACCGGCGCCGATCAGCACGGCCACCACCAGGAGCACGGCGCAGACCGACCAGAGCAGGACGGCCTTGCCGCGGGACATGCCCTGCTCGCGCATGGACGCCGCGCCCACCAGGGACTCGGGCAGGTTGGACACGAAGATCGCCGCGAGCAGGGCCAGCCCACCCGTGCCCTCGGTGAGCGAGACGCCCAGCGCCACGTTCTCGGGCACGCCGTCCAGGGTGACGGCGGCCAGCAGCGCGAGCCCCGCGGCGCCGCCGGTGGAGGCGGCCGTCGGCGCCTTCTCGTCCGCGGCGGCGTCGGTGTCCAGCTTGACGCTGCCCTGCTGCTGCTCCGCGTCCTCGGCGGCCGGTCCCGGCTGCGCCCAGCGGTCCAGGAGGGCGCTGAGCGCCGTGAAGACCACGGCACCGGCGAAGAGACCGATGACGGCGAGCCAGAGCCCGCCCCGCTCGTAGGCGTCCTCGAACAGCTCGAAGGCCAGCGCGGTGATGAGCGCGCCCGCGGCGAAGGACAGCAGGATGGCGAGCAGCCGCTTGGGGAGCTCGAAGCGCACGCCGACCAGCGCCCCGATGATGAGCGCGCTCGAGGCGACGATCCCGAAGAGCAAGGTCTGGCCCATGACGGCAGTGTAGGAGCGCGCGGCGGCGGCGCACCCACAATTCGCAAGGTTACTTATCGAACGGGACACGGCACGACGACGCCGCCCCGCCCACCTCCTGCGAGGTGGGCGGGGCGGCGTCGGTGCGGAGGAGGACTCAGATGTTGAAGCCCAGGGCCCGCATCTGGTCGCGGCCGTCCTCGGTGATCCGGTCGGGACCCCACGGCGGCATCCAGACCCAGTTGACGCGCCACTCGTCCACCATGGGATCGAGGTTCTGCGCGCACTGCTCCTCGATGACGTCCTGCAGCGGGCACGCGGCCGTGGTCAGGGTCATGTCGAGCACCAGGGCGCCGTCCTCGGCCCACTTGGAGCCGTAGAGCAGGCCCAGGTCCACGATGTTGACGCCGAGCTCGGGGTCGATGACGTTCTTGAGCGCCTCCTCGACCTCCTCGGCGGAGGGCCGGCCCGCGGTCGCGGGGTCGGCGGTGGTCTCAGCGGGGGTGTCGGCCATCGCTGGCCTCCTTTCGAAAGCTGGTGGGGTCGGGACCGCTTACTTGGCCGGGGCCAGGTAGCGGTCGTAGCCCTCGTTCTCGAGCCGGTCGGCGAGCTCGGGACCGCCCTCGTCGACTACGCGGCCGTCGTGGAACACGTGCACGAACTGCGGCTTGATGTAGCGCAGGATGCGGGTGTAGTGGGTGATGAGCATGACGCCCATGTCGTTGGTCTCCAGGGCGCGGTTGACGCCCTCGGAGACGACCTTGAGCGCGTCCACGTCGAGCCCGGAGTCGGTCTCGTCCAGCAGCGCGATCTTCGGCTTGAGCAGCTCGAGCTGGAGGATCTCGTGGCGCTTCTTCTCGCCGCCGGAGAAGCCCTCGTTGACGTTGCGCTGGATCATGTCGGGGCTGATCTTCAGCTGCTCCATGGCGGCCTTGACGTCCTTGGTCCACGTGCGCAGCGAGGGGGCCTCACCGTCGATCGCGGTCTTGGCCGTGCGCAGGAAGTTGGAGGTCGTCACGCCGGGGATCTCCACCGGGTACTGCATGGCCAGGAAGAGCCCGGCGCGGGCGCGCTCGTCCACGGACATCTCCAGGACGTTCTGGCCGTCCAGGAGGACCTCGCCGGAGTCGACGACGTACTTGGGGTGCCCGGCGATGGTGGAGGCCAGCGTGGACTTGCCGGAGCCGTTGGGGCCCATGATCGCGTGCACCTCACCGGAGGTGATGGTCAGGTTCACGCCCTTGAGGATCGGCTTGGTGGTCTCGTCGTCGAGCACGACGGACGCGTGCAGGTCCTTGATCTCGAGAGTTGCCATGGATGGTTCTCCTGTGGTCGAAAAAGTCTGGGGTCGGAAGGGTGCGTGCGGGCGCGGCGGATCAGTAGTTCGCGGAGGCGAGCTCGTCCTGGACGGACCCGCGCAGCCGCTCCTCGATGTCCGGGACACCGATCTGCTGGATGATCTCGAAGAGGAATCCGCGGACCACGAGCCGGCGCGCCTCGTCCTCGGGGATGCCCCGGGACATGAGGTAGTACAGGTGCTCGTCGTCCAGCTGGCCCGTGGTGGAGGCGTGGCCCGCACCGGTGATGAGGCCGGTCTCGATCTCCAGGTTCGGCACGGAGTCCATCCGCGGGCCGTCGTTGAGGATCAGGTTCCGGTTGAGCTCGTAGGTGTCGGTGGCCTCCGCGGTGGCGCGGATGAGGACGTCGCCGATCCACACGCCGTGCGCGTTCTCGCCCTGCAGCGCGGACTTGTAGGTCACCCGCGAGGTGCAGTGCGGCTGGGAGTGGTCCACGAACAGCCGGGACTCCAGGTGCTGGCCGGCGTCCACGAAGGTCAGCCCGTACATCTCCACGGAGCCGCCCGGGGCGTCGAAGCGGGTGGACGGGGTGACCCGCACGAGGTCGCCGCCGAGGCTGACGAGCACGTGCTTGAAGGTCGCGGACCGGCCGAGGCGCGCCTGCTGGGAGGAGGCGTGCACGGCGTCGTCGTCCCACTCCTGGAGGGTCACCACGGTGAGGTTCGCGGAGTCGGCGACCCGGAACTCGACGTTCTGCGAGAGCACGGCGCTGCCGTGGTGGCGCAGGACCACGAGGGCCTTGGAGAAGGGCTGGGCGTCGATCACGAGGTGCTGGGCCGCCGGGGTGGCGTCCGAGCCGTGGATGTCGACGAGCACGGGCGCGGCGATCTCGGTCTCCTGCGGCACGGTGAGCACCGTGGCCTCGGTGACGCTGCTCCACGCGTTGGCGGAGACGCGGTCCTCGGGGATCCCGGCGCTGCCGATGCGGGCGTCGTCGCGGCCCACGGTCTCGACGCGCACGGCGTCCGAGTCGACGGTCACCGCGGGCGCGGGGCCGGTCAGGGCGTCGGCGTGCAGCCCCTTGAGGCGCTTGAGCGGGGTGAACCGGAAGTCCTCCTCCCGGCCGGTGAGCTTCGGGAAGTCGGCGACGTCGTAGGACGTGCGCCGCCCGGCGCGGGAGGAGTCGGGCACGCCGGAGATGTCGCCGTGGGCGGTGTGCCGCACCAGGGTGTCGTTCTCGACCTTGTCGCGGGCCAGCCGCTCCCCCTCCAGGTCCATGCCCGGGATGGCGACGCGCCCCTCCCCGGTGCGGACCCCGTCGACCTTCTCGCCGAGGTTGCCGTAGGCGTCCTTGGCCGCGCCGACGGCCTTGTCGGCCACCGCGGTGGCCGCGGAGGCGGCGGCCTCCGTGGCGTTGCGAATCGTTTCGTTCAGCTTGGACATGTCAGCCAACGGATCCTTCCATCTGCAGTTCGATGAGGCGGTTGAGTTCGAGCGCGTACTCCATGGGCAGCTCGCGGGCGATCGGCTCCACGAACCCGCGCACGATCATCGCCATGGCCTCGTCCTCGGCCATCCCGCGCTGCATGAGGTAGAACAGCTGCTCCTCGGAGACGCGCGAGACGGTCGCCTCGTGGCCCATGGTGACGTCGTCCTCGCGGATGTCGACGTACGGGTACGTGTCGGAGCGGGAGATCGTGTCCACCAGCAGGGCGTCGCAGACCACGTTGGACCTCGAGCCGTGGGCGCCCTCGCGCACCTGCACGAGACCGCGGTAGGCGGCGCGGCCGCCGTTGCGGGCCACGGACTTCGAGACGATCGACGACGACGTGTTCGGGGCGATGTGCACCATCTTGGACCCGGTGTCCTGGTGCTGCCCCTCGCCGGCGAACGCGATCGAGAGGGTCTCGCCGCGGGCGTGCTCGCCGGTCATGTAGACCGCCGGGTACTTCTGGGTGACCTTCGAGCCGATGTTGCCGTCGATCCACTCCATGGTTGCGCCCTCGTGGGCGATCGCGCGCTTGGTCACGAGGTTGTACACGTTGTTCGACCAGTTCTGGATGGTCGTGTAGCGCACGCGGGCGTTCTTCTTGACGATGATCTCCACGACGGCGGAGTGCAGCGAGTCGGTCTTGTAGATCGGCGCGGTGCAGCCCTCGATGTAGTGGACGTAGGAGTCCTCGTCCGCGATGATGAGCGTCCGCTCGAACTGGCCCATGTTCTCCGTGTTGATGCGGAAGTATGCCTGCAGCGGGATCTCGACGTGCACGCCCTTGGGGACGTAGACGAAGGAGCCGCCGGACCACACGGCCGTGTTCAAAGACGCGAACTTGTTGTCGCCCACGGGGATGACCGTGCCGAAGTACTCCGCGAAGAGCTCCGGGTGCTCCTTGAGCGCGGTGTCGGTGTCGAGGAAGATGACGCCCTGCTCCTCCAGGTCCTCGCGGATCTGGTGGTAGACGACCTCGGACTCGTACTGGGCGGCCACGCCGGAGACGAGCCGCCCGCGCTCGGCCTCGGGGATGCCCAGCTTCTCGTAGGTGTTGCGGATGTCCTCGGGCAGGTCCTCCCAGGTGGCGGCCTGCTTCTCCGTGGAGCGCACGAAGTACTTGATGTTGTCGAAGTCGATCCCGGACAGGTCCGCGCCCCACGTGGGCATGGGCTTGCGGTCGAAGAACTTCAGGCCCTTCAGCCGCA
The DNA here is from genome assembly GCF_059758435.1 of Kocuria sp. GQ42. Lineage (NCBI taxonomy): Bacteria > Bacillati > Actinomycetota > Actinomycetes > Micrococcales > Micrococcaceae > Kocuria > Kocuria sp. GQ42. The sequence goes on from NZ_JCAXEN010000004.1 coordinate 83,290, forward strand.
GGTCGGTCATCCACTGCGGTTCACTCTTCTTCGCGGAGATGTCCCGGACGACGTCCTCGTCGACACCGCGGCGCGCGGAGGCGCCGGCCACGTCGGAGTCGGCCCAGCCGTACTCGTAGGTGCCGATGCCCTCGAGCTCGGGGTTCTTCTCCAGGATGTCGGCGATGACAGTGTCGTTGCCGCTGGCGATCTGGTCAGTCATGACGGCCTTCCTCTGTTGTCTGGTCTGTGGCGTGGGCCGCGGTGCGGTCCACGGAAGTCGGTGCCGCGGCGGGTCCCGGCCGCGTGAGGGGCACGTGCGTGGTGCACACGTGCGCGCCGGCGGCCTGGGTCGAGAGCCGGCGGACGTCGGTGCCGAGCAGCCGGGCGATGAGCTCGGTCTCCAGCTCGCAGAACTGCGGGTAGCGGGCGGCCAGCTCGCGCACGGGGCAGTGCCCCTGGCACAGCTGCGCCGAGACGATGGTGCGGGACTCGCCGCGGCCGACGGCCACCTCGTTGGTGGAGGCGGCGAACCCGTCGCGGCTGAGCAGCCGCACCAGGACGGGCAGGCGGTCGGCGACGTCGTCCCCGGCGGCCTCGACCTCGGGGCGGTAGGAGGCCTCCAGGCGGTCCACGCGCTCCTGGATGAAGGAGTGCACGGCGTCCGGGCCGGCGATGCGGCGGATGGACTCCAGTGCGTCGGTCGCGATCTCGAGGTAGTCGTCGCCGAGCTTGGCGTGGCCCTCGGGGGCGACGACGTAGCGCCGCGCGGGGCGGCCGGCGCCCCCGCTGCGGCGGCGGACCATGGTGACCTCGATGAAGTGCTGCTGCTCGAGGGCGTCCAGGTGCCGGCGCACGGCGGCCGGGGTCAGCTCGAGCATCTCGCCGAGGTCCGCGGCGGAGACGGGACCGTGCTCGAGGACGGCGCCGAGCACGCGCGAACGGGTGTTCTCCTCCTGCTCCGCCCGCGGGCCGGAGCGGGACCTGCTCCGGGCGTCCGTGGTCTGAGTCATGGGTGAACCGTTCGCTTCCTGCTCGGGGGTGGAGGCTCTCGTGCTGCAGCGCGCGACCCTCAAGGGGCGCTTCTAATACACAACCGGAGTATGTCGTAATTCATTCCGGTCTGACCAGTAAGTGGAGCCTTACCGGGCTCCGTCCAAAAATCACGACTTACTCATAATAACCCCCGGGCGCGGTGGGGCCAAGGGGGGCCGGGCCGCGGGCGCGCCCGCACTACACTGGTCCGGTGCCCGCCCAGAGTCCCCCCGCGTCCTCGCCCGCACTCTCGATCGAGCGCCTCGTGAAGGAGTTCCCGGTCCGCCGGCGCCGCTCCCGCCGCCCGGCCGGACCGGGCGCGGTGCGCGCCGACGTGGTGCACGCCGTCGACGGCCTGTCCCTCACCGCGCGGCACGGCGAGATCACGGCGCTGCTGGGCCCCAACGGCGCGGGCAAGACGACCACCCTGGAGTGCGCCCAGGGCCTGCAGCGGCCCACGGGCGGCACCGTCCGGCTGCTGGGGCAGGACCCGTGGCGGGCCAGCCCGGCGCTGCGCGCCCGCGTGGGCGTGATGCTCCAGGACGGCGGGCTCCCCCAGGCTGTGCGCCCGCTGGAGCTGCTCCGGCACGTGGCGTCCCTCTACCGCAGCCCCCGGGACATGGACGAGCTCGTGGAGCGGCTCGGCATCAGCAGCTTCGACCGCACCGTGGTCCGCCGGCTCTCCGGCGGCCAGCGCCAGCGCGTGGCCCTGGCGGCGGCCCTCGCGGGCAACCCGGAGGTGCTCTTCCTCGACGAGCCCTCGGCCGGGATGGACCCGCAGTCCCGCAACATCGTCTTCGACCTCGTCCAGCAGCTGCGCCGGGAGGGGGTGTGCATCATCCTCACCACGCACCTGCTCGACGACGCCCAGCGCCTCGCCGACCAGGTCTACATCGTGGACCACGGCCGGGTCATGGCCCAGGGGTCCGTGGCGGAGCTGGTGGCCCCCGGCGCCGACGCCCCCGCCGTGCTCGTGCTGACGCTGGCCCCGGAGCAGCTGCGCGCGGGGCCGTTCCCGTGGGACGGCCCCGGCTTCGAGGGCATCCGGGCGGACCGCGCCGACCGCACCGTGACCCTCACCGGCGCCCTCACGCCCCCGATGCTCGAGACCGTGACCCGGTGGTTCACCGCGACCGGCACGCTGCCCGAGTCCCTGTCCCTCCAGCCGCGCACCCTCGAGGACGTCTTCCTCGACATCTCCGGACGGGAGATCCGATGACCGCCCCCGCCCTGCCCACCGCCACCGCCCCTCGCCCGGAGCCCGCCTCCCTGGCCCGCCGGGTGGCCGCCCAGGCCCGCTACGAGACGCGGGCCGTGCTGCGCAACGGCGAGCAGCTGCTGCTGCTGGTCATCCTCCCGCTCATGGCCCTCGTGGCCCTGACCCTGACCGACCTGCTGGACGCCGCCGTCCCGGCCGGCGCCTCCCGCGTGGACGTCGCCGTGCCGGGGGTGCTGGCGCTGTGCGTGCTCTCCAGCGCCTTCTCGGGCCAGGGCATCCAGACCGGCTTCGACCGCCGCTACGGGGTGCTGCGCTTCCTCTCCACCACTCCCCTGGGCCGCGGCGGGCTGATCGCCGGCAAGCTGCTCGCGATCGTCGCGGTGCTCGTGGTGCAGTACGTGCTGGTGGCCGTGCTCGGCGCGGCCCTCGGCTGGCGCCCGGACGCGGCCGTCGTCCTCGTCTCCGTGCCGGTGCTGCTGCTCGGCGCCGCGGCGTTCACCGGGCTGGGGCTGCTCCTCGCCGGGACGGTGCGCGCCGAGGCGACCCTGGCCGTCACCAACCTCGTGTGGGTGCTGCTCGCCGCCGTGGGCGGCACCCTGTTCCCCTCGAGCACGCTGCCGGCGGGGCTCACCTGGGTGGTGGAGGTGCTCCCCTCCGGCGCGCTGGGCACCGCCCTGCGCGAGACGTTCCTCACCGGGGCGCCCACACTGCTGCCGGTGCTGGTGCTCGGTGTCTGGGCCGCCGCCGCCTGGGCCGGGGCCGTGCGCTGGTTCCGCTGGAGCTGAGCCGCCGGTGCGGACCGGGGGCCGCGGGCCCGTCCCGGGCCGGCGGGACCCGGGGGCCGCGGAGGCGGATAAACTGGGCGCGGAGACCCCACCGCACCGACCCCGTCCGGAAGTGAACTCATGAACCGCGCCAGCGACCCCAGCGACGTCGACGTCCGCGAGCACGGCGGCGGACTGCTGCCGAGCCGGATCACCCCGTGGGTGCGGTGGCTCGCCGTCGCGTCGCTGCTGGCGAACTCCGTGCTCATCCTCACCGGCGGGCTCGTCCGGCTGACCGGCTCGGGCCTGGGCTGCCCCACCTGGCCCCGGTGCACGGACGAGTCCTGGACCAACACCCCCGAGATGGGCATGCACGGCCTCATCGAGTTCGGCAACCGGCTGCTGACCTTCCTGCTGGCCGCCGTGGCGGTGCTGACGTTCCTGGCCGTGCTCCGGCTGCGCCACGAGCACCGCGACCTCTTCCGGATCGCCCTGCTGCTGGGTCTCGGCATCCCGCTGCAGGCCGTGGTCGGCGGGATCACCGTGCTCACCGGGCTCAACCCGTGGATCGTGGGCATCCACTACCTCATCTCCGGGGTGATGATCGCCCTGGCCACGGTGCTGGTCAACCGCACCCGGCGGCGCTCCCTGCCCGCCGTGCGGGACGCCGAGCGCCCCGGTCAGGCCTACGGGCAGCGGCGGACCGTCCGCGGGCTCATGGTGAGCCTGGGGGTGCTCACGGCGCTGATCCTCTACCTGGGCACCCTGGTCACGGGCACCGGCCCGCACGCCGGGGACGACACCACCGCCCGGCACGCGTTCGACGCCTACCTCATCACCCGCGCCCACGCGGTCCCCGTGTACCTGATCGTCGTGGCCGTGGTGCTCGGCCTCGTGCTCGCCCGCCGGCACCGGTGGCCCGTGCCGCTGGCCTCGAGCCTCAACGTGCTCCTGGCCGCGCTGGTCCTGCAGGCGCTCATCGGCTACTACCAGTACTTCAACGGCGTGCCGATCGTCGCCGTGGCCCTGCACCTGGTGGGCTCCGCGGTGCTGATCTGGGCCACGGCCCGCACCGTGGAGAAGGGCTTCGCGGTCACCCGCACCCCGGCCCCGGTGCTGCGCAGCACCGACCGGATGCAGTCGGCCGAGGCCCCGTCCCGCGGCTGAGGCCCTCAGGCCCGCTCGTCGGGCGCCTCGTCGAGCAGCTCCTCGACGGCCTGGGCCAGGCGCTGCCGGCTGGCCGAGGGGATCGGCAGCAGCGGCCGCCGCGGCGGGGCCGTGCTGACGCCGCACACCTCCGCCAGCGCGTACAGGGAGCTCAGGGGCCGCTCCTGGCGCAGGATCTCCATCAGCGGGGTGAGCGCCGCCTGCCAGGTGCGCACCGCGCGGTCGTCGCCCGAGACGACCGCGGCGCGGAAGGCGGCGTACTGGCGCGGGAGCACCGCGGCGATCCCGGAGTGCCAGGCCGCGGCGTCCGGCGCCGCCTCGTGGAGCAGCCGCTCCCCGCTGACCCCGTGGGCCGTCCCCGGCTCCGCCAGCTCGGCGAACCGGTGCCGCCGTGCGGCGAGGTCCGCCGGGGAGTCCGCGGTGTCCTTGAACGCGCTGACGTTCTCCAGCCAGGACAGCTCGGCGGCGAGCTCCACCGGGTACGTGAAGCCCGTCGTCGTCGGGTTGTTGTAGATGCACAGCGGCAGGGACACGGCCGCCGAGACCGTCTCCACCTGGTCGGCGATCTCCTGGGAGACGAGCGGGATGTAGGACAGCGGGTTGAGCACGAGCCCGTCCGCCCCGCCGTTCTCCGCGGCGTAGGCCATCTCGAGGACCTCGCGGGTGGTCATCGCGGAGATCCCCGCCCCCACCGGCACCCCGGAGCCGCGGGCGGCCTCCACGGCGACGCCCACGACCTCGGCCCGCTCCTCCCCGGAGAGGTACGCGAAGCTGCCCGAGCTGCCCAGGACCACCAGGGCGTCCACGCCCGATCGGGACAGCCGGCCGACGTAGCGCCCGAAGGACTCCAGGTCCAGGCGGCCACCCTGCTGGAACGGTGTGATCGGGTAGGCGACGAGCCCGGTGAAGGTCATGCTGAGCATGCGACCATCCTAGGTCCGGCCGGTCCCCCGGCCGGACGCGGGCGCCGCGGGGCCGGCCGGCCCCGACGGGCTCAGAGGACGGGGCCGCCCACGAACGGGTCGACGGCCAGGGCGAGGAACACGAAGGTGATGTAGGCGATGGAGCCGTGGAAGACGTGCATCGCCTGCTTGTCCGTGGGCCGGCCGGCCACCGCGAGGGCGTGCAGCTTGTGGCTGTGGCCCACGAACCAGGCACCGGAGGCCAGGGCGGTCACGGCGTAGACCCAGCCGGCGCCGCCGACGGGGACGAGCAGCAGCGAGCACACCACCGTGGCCCACGCGTAGAGGACCACCTGGCTGCCCACGGTGCGGGCCCCTGCCACGGCGCCCAGCATGGGGACCCCGGCGCGGGAGTAGTCGTCGGCGTATTTCATGGACAGCGGCCAGTAGTGCGGCGGGGTCCACAGGAAGATGAACAGGAACAGCACGAGCGCGGGCCAGTCGAGGCCGCCCGTCACGGCGGCCCACCCGATCAGCACCGGCATGCACCCGGCGACCCCGCCCCAGACGATGTTCTGGGCGGTGCGGCGCTTGAGCACGATCGAGTAGAAGACCGCGTAGAGGAAGATGGCCGCCGCGCCCAGGGCGCCGGCGAGCACGTTGACCCCGATCGTGAGCCAGGCGACCGACACGGCCGTGAGGACCCACGCGAAGACGAGGGCCTCGCGGTCGGTGACCTCGCCGGTGACCAGCGGGCGCTTGGCCGTGCGCTTCATCACCCGGTCCTCGTCCCGGTCGATGTAGCAGTTGAAGGCGCCGGCCGCACCCGCCGCGAGCGTGCCGCCCACGAGGGTGTTGAGGATGAGCCAGAGGTTCGGCATGCCCTGCTGGGCGAAGATCATGGTCGGCACGGTCGCCACGAGCAGCAGCTCGATGATCCGCGGCTTCATGAGGGCCACGTAGGCCCGCACCTTCCGGGAGGCCGTCATCCGTCCCTCGCTGCGGGGGGCCGCCGCATCACCCGTGTGCCCGTTGCCGAGGACGGCTCGTCCTGCGGGTCCCGACGTCTCGAGTGAGTTCACAGAATCATTGCTCCCGGTTGCGGTGGTGTTCCCCCGGCTCCGTGCGCGAGGTCGGCCCGGAGACGGTGCGTCGCCGGCACGCAGGAGCGGTCGGCGCGGTGGTCGCGGGCGCGGAAGAAGGTCCTATACAGCATAGCGCGTGGCGACGTCCGTTCCCGCTCCGGACATGACGGGAAAGACGTCCGGGGCCCCGGGGACCGGTGCCGTCGGTCACACGCCCGAAATGCGCGTGACCTAAGCTGGACCCAAACCGCCGGTCCACGACCGGCACCCGCTGCGCACGGCAGCGGACCCCAATGGAAAGGGCACCGAATCTTGGCGACCGAACTCGATCAGAAGCTGACCTGGACCGAGCAGGACCGGCGTGCCGTGGACACGGTGCGGGTGCTGGCCGCGGACGCGGTGGAGAAGGTGGGCAACGGCCACCCCGGCACGGCGATGTCCCTGGCCCCCGCGGCGTACCTGCTGTTCCAGAAGGTGATGCGCCACGACCCCACCGACGACCGGTGGACGGGGCGTGACCGCTTCATCCTCTCCCCCGGGCACACCTCGCTGACGCTGTACCTGCAGCTGTTCCTGTCCGGCTACGGCATGGAGCTCGACGACATCGAGTCCCTGCGGACCTGGGGCTCGAAGACCCCGGGGCACCCGGAGTACCGGCACACCACCGGGGTGGAGATCACCACGGGCCCGCTGGGCCAGGGCCTGGCCTCGGCCGTGGGCTTCGCCTACGCCCAGCGCTACACCCGCGGCCTGTTCGACCCCGAGGCCCCCGCCGGGACCTCCCCGTTCGACCACACGGTCTACGTGATCGCCTCCGACGGCGACCTCCAGGAGGGCGTGACCTCCGAGGCGTCCTCGCTGGCCGGGGTGCAGGAGCTGGGCAACCTCGTGGTGATCTACGACCAGAACCACATCTCGATCGAGGACGACACGGACGTGGCGTTCACCGAGGACGTCCTGAAGCGCTACGAGGCCTACGGTTGGGACGTGGCCCGGGTGGACTGGACGAAGACCGGGGACTACGTCGAGGACATCGAGGAGCTCTACGCCGCGATCCGCGCCGCGAAGGCCGAGACCGCCAAGCCCTCGCTGATCGCCCTGCGCACGATCATCGGGTACCCGGCGCCGAAGAAGCAGAACACCGGCGGCATCCACGGCTCCAAGCTCGGGGCCGACGAGGTCGCGGCGACCAAGGAGATCCTCGGCTTCGACTCCGAGAAGTCCTTCGTGGTGGAGGACGAGGTCATCGCCCACACCCGCGGCATCCAGGACCGCATGAAGCAGATCCGCGACGAGTGGGAGCGGGAGTTCCAGGCCTGGCGGGAGGCCAACCCGGAGCGGGCGAAGCTCTACGACCGGATCCGCGCCGAGGAGCTCCCCGAGAACTACGCCGACGCGTTCCCCGTCTTCGAGGCCGGCAAGGACGTGGCCACCCGCTCGGCCTCCGGCAAGGTGATCAACGCGATCGCCGACACCTTCCCCGAGCTGTGGGGCGGCTCGGCCGACCTGGCCGGCTCCAACAACACCACCATCGAGTCCGCGCCCTCCTTCATCCCCGAGGCCCGCTCCACCGCGAAGTGGACCGGCAACCCCTACGGGCGGGTGCTGCACTTCGGCATCCGCGAGCACGCCGCGGCGGCGATCGTCAACGGCATCACCATGTCCTCCCAGACCCGGGCGTTCTCCGGGACGTTCCTGATCTTCTCCGACTACCAGCGCCCCGCCGTGCGCCTGGGCGCGCTGATGAAGGTCCCCTCGATCTACGTGTGGACCCACGACTCCATCGGCCTCGGCGAGGACGGACCCACCCACCAGCCCGTGGAGCAGCTCTCGGCGCTGCGCGCGATCCCGGGCCTGGACGTGGTGCGCCCGGCCGACGCCAACGAGACCGCGATCGCGTGGCGGACGATGCTGGAGAACCGGCACGGCCCGGCCGGGATCGCCCTGACCCGCCAGAACGTGCCCACCTTCGCCCGGGCGGACCTGCACCCCGAGGCCGACGGGGAGAAGTTCGCCTCCGCCGAGGGCGTGGCCCGCGGCGGCTACGTCCTGGCCGACACCGAGTCCACCCCGGACGTGATCCTCATCGGCACCGGCTCCGAGGTCTCCCTGGCCGTGGAAGCCCGCGAGCAGCTCAAGGCGCAGGGGGTGGCCGCCCGCGTGGTGTCCATGCCGTGCCGGGAGTGGTTCGACGCCCAGGACGCCGAGTACCGCGAGTCCGTGCTCCCGGCGGCTGTGAAGGCCCGCGTGTCCGTGGAGGCCGGGGTCGCGATGTCCTGGCGGGACCTGCTCGGCGAGCACGGGCGGGCCGTGTCCCTGGAGCACTTCGGGGAGTCCGCCGACTACGAGACCCTCTACCGCGAGTTCGGCATCACCGCCGAAGCCGTCACCGCCGCCGCCCAGGAGTCCCTCACCGCCGCGCAGGCCACCGCCTCCGTGGGCCGCTGAGCCGCGGCGCGCACCGACCGACCACCTTTCCCCGAGCACGAGGACTGACAGACACATGACCACCCCCACCCAGAAGCTCTCCGACGCCGGCGTCTCGATCTGGCTCGACGACCTCTCCCGCGAACGCCTGACCTCCGGCGGGCTGCAGCGGCTGATCGACGAGAAGGACGTCGTGGGCGTGACCACGAACCCGACGATCTTCGCCGCCGCACTCGCCAAGCACGACGCCTACGAGGACCAGGTCAGGCAGCTCGCCGCCGCCGGCACGGACGTGGACGAGGCCGTGCTGGCCATCACCACCGACGACGTGCGCGACGCCTGCGACCTCTTCGCCCCCATCGCCGAGGCCACCCAGGGGGAGGACGGGCGGGTGTCCATCGAGGTGGACCCGCGCCTGGCCCAGGACGCCGAGGCGACCGCGGCCATGGCCCAGCGCCTGTCCCAGACCATCGACCGCCCCAACGCGCTGATCAAGATCCCCGCCACCGAGGCGGGCCTGCCCTCGATCACCGCGACCATCGCCGAGGGGATCTCCGTCAACGTGACGCTGATCTTCTCCCTCGAGCGCTACCGCGCAGTCATCAACGCCTACCAGCTGGGCCTGGAGCAGGCGCTCGAGAACGGCAAGGACCTCTCCACCATCCACTCCGTGGCGTCCTTCTTCGTCTCCCGGGTGGACTCCGAGGTCGACAAGCGCCTGGACGCGATCGGCACCGACGAGGCCGCCGCGCTCAAGAGCAAGGCCGGTCTGGCCAACGCCCGGCTCGCCTACCAGATCTACGAGGACGCCCTGACCACCGAGCGCTGGGAGCGGCTGGCCTCGGCCGGGGCGAACCCGCAGCGCCCGCTGTGGGCCTCCACCGGGGTCAAGGACCCGTCCCTGCCGGACACCCTGTACGTGACCGGGCTGGTGGCCCCGAACACCGTGAACACCATGCCGGAGAAGACCCTGGAGGCCGCGTTCGACCACGCCGAGGTCACCGGGGACACCGTCACCGGCACCTACGCGGAGTCCAACGAGCTCCTGGACCGGATCGCCGGCGTGGGGATCTCCTACGACGAGGTCGTCGAGAAGCTCGAGGCGGAGGGTCTCACCAAGTTCGAGGACTCCTGGGCGGAGCTGCTCGACACCGTGCGCGCCGCCCTCGACAACGCCCGCTGAGCCCGTCCCGTCCTGACCCGAGCACCGTCCGTGCCGCCCCACCCGAAGGAGAACCCATGAGCTCCCTGTCCGTCCAGACCTCCGGTGCCGCCCGCGAGGCCGTCGACCGGCACGTGCCCGCGCTGGTGGGCGACAGGTTCGCCTCGAAGCTCTTCGCCCAGGACCCCACCCTGTGGGGTGCCGCGGCCGAGGACGAGTCCGCCAAGCGGCTGGGCTGGGTGGAGGCCGCCGAGGTCTCCCGCCCGCTCGTCGCCGAGATCACCGCGCTGCGCGAGGAGTTCGCGGCGGAGGGCGTGGACCGGTTCGTGCTGGCGGGCATGGGCGGGTCCTCCCTCGCCCCCGAGGTGATCACCCGGACCGCCGGGGTCGAGCTGTTCGTGCTCGACTCCACGGACCCGGAGATGGTGGGCGCGGCCCTCGCCGACCGCCTCGAGCGCACCGCGATCGTGGTCTCCTCCAAGTCCGGCTCCACCGTGGAGACCGACTCGGCGCGCCGGGTCTTCGCCCGGGCGTTCGAGGACGCGGGCATCGACGCCGCCTCGCGCATCGTGGTGGTCACCGACCCCGGCTCGCCCATGGAGGCGTCGGCGCGGGAGGCCGGCTACCGCCGGGTCTTCACCGCCGACCCGACCGTGGGCGGGCGCTTCTCGGCGCTCACCGCCTTCGGCCTGGTCCCCTCCGGTCTGGCCGGCGTGGACGTCGGGGCCCTGCTCGACGACGCCGACGAGGCCGGCGAGGTGCTGCGCGAGGACGCCGAGGACAACCCCGGCCTGCACCTGGGCGCGGCGCTCGGCGGCACGCAGCCGCTGCGCAACAAGCTCGTGTTCCGGGACCTGGGCTCCGGGATCGCCGGGTTCGCCGACTGGGCGGAGCAGCTGATCGCCGAGTCCACGGGCAAGGAGGGCAAGGGCGTGCTGCCCGTCGTCGTCGGCGCCGGTGACGCCCCGGAGGCCTCCTCGGGGGCCTCCGACGTCCTCGTCGTGGAACTCGTCGGCGTGGACGAGGAGCAGGCCCCCGAGGGCGACGTCGTGCGGGTCTCCGGCTCCCTCGGCGCCCAGCTCATGCTGTGGGAGGTCGCCACCGCGGCGGCCGGGCGGCTGCTCGGCATCAACCCGTACGACCAGCCCGACGTGGAGTCCGCCAAGAACGCCACCCGCGCCCTGCTCGAGGACGAGCCGCAGCCCACGGCCGCGGACGTCGTGGACGGGCCCGTGGAGATCCGCGGGGCGCAGGAGCTGCTCGACGGGGCGCAGACGGTCGAGGACGCGCTGGCCAAGCTGCTCGCGCAGCTGCCGGAGACCGGCTACCTGTCCGTGCAGGCGTACTTCGACCGGCTCTCGTGGGCCGAGCTGGAGAGCGTCCGCCCCGTCCTCGCCCGGGCCACCGGTCGGCCCGTGACGTTCGGCTGGGGCCCCCGGTTCCTGCACTCCACCGGCCAGTACCACAAGGGCGGACCGGCGGAGGGCGTGTACCTGCAGATCACCGCCGCCTCGGAGACGGACCTCGAGATCCCGGACAGCCCGTTCAGCTTCGGCGAGCTGATCTCGGCCCAGGCCGACGGGGACGCCCAGGTCCTCGCCGACCACGGGCGGCCCGTGCTGCGGCTGCGGCTCGCGGACCGCGCCGCCGGCGTGGCCCGGCTGCGCCAGGCCGTCGACTCCCTCGGCGGCTGACCCGGCCGGCACGACCGGACCGCTGACCTAGAATGGGAGCACGCCACGGTCGGCGCGGGAGTTCCCGCGCCGACCGTTGCGCGTGCAGGCCCCCGTGGGTGCCACGGCCCCGCAGAGACGTGAAGGAGTACCGTTGCCAGACAACAACGCCCGCAATCCCCTGCGGGACCCGAGGGACAGGCGGCTCGTCCGGGTCGCCGCCCCGTCGGCGCTCGTGCTCTTCGGCGTGACGGGAGACCTCGCGAAGAAGAAGCTGCTGCCGGCGATGTACGACCTCGTCAACCGGGGTCTGTTGCCGCCGTCCTTCGCGCTCGTCGGCTTCGGCCGCCGCGACTGGTCCCACGAGCAGTTCCGCGAGGTGGTGCGCGAGTCCGTCGAGGCGCACGCCCGCACCCCCTTCCAGGAGGACGTGTGGCGCCAGTTCGCCTCCGGCGTCCGGTTCGTGCGCGGGGAGTTCGACGAGGACAAGGCCTACGAGGCGCTCAAGTCGACCCTCAAGGAGCTCGACGTGCACTCGGGGACGCGCGGCAACCACGCGTTCTACCTCTCGATCCCGCCCAAGGCGTTCGAGACGGTCTGCCAGCAGCTCGCCGACCACGGCCTGGCCCAGCACGAGAACGCCTCCGGGTGGCGCCGCGTGGTCATCGAGAAGCCCTTCGGCCACGACCTCGAGTCCGCGCAGGAGCTCAACGCCATCGTGGAGCGGGTGTTCCCGGCGGACTCGGTGTTCCGCATCGACCACTACCTGGGCAAGGAGACGGTGCAGAACATCCTGGCGCTGCGCTTCGCGAACCAGATGTTCGAGCCCCTGTGGAACGCGCAGTTCGTGGACCACGTGCAGATCACCATGGCCGAGGACATCGGCATCGGCTCCCGCGCCGGCTACTACGACGGCGTGGGCGCGGCCCGCGACGTCATCCAGAACCACCTGCTGCAGCTGCTGGCCCTCACCGCCATGGAGGAGCCGCTGTCCTTCCAGGCCCACCACATGCGCGCCGAGAAGGCGAAGGTCCTGGCCTCCGTCGTCGTCCCCGAGGACCGGGCGGCGCACTCGGCGCTCGGCCAGTACGAAGCCGGTCTGCAGGGCGGTGAGCGCGTGCGGGCCTTCCTCGAGGAGCAGGACATCCCCGCCGACTCCCGCACCGAGACCTACGCGGCGCTGCGCCTGGACATCAACAACCGCCGGTGGGCGGGCGTGCCGTTCTACCTGCGCGCCGGCAAGCGCCTGGGCCGGCGCGTGACGGAGATCGCGGTGCAGTTCAAGAACTCCCCCAACCTGCTGTTCGGGGACAACGGCCACGAGGACCTGGGACAGAACGTCATCGTGGTCCGGATCCAGCCCGACGAGGGCGTGACCATCCGGCTGGGCTCCAAGGTGCCCGGGACCCAGTCGGAGATCCGGGACGTCACGATGGACTTCGGCTACGGCCACTCGTTCACCGAGTCCAGCCCGGAGGCCTACGAGCGTCTGATCCTCGACGTGCTGCTCGGGGAACCACCGCTGTTCCCCGACCACGAGGAGGTCGAGCTGTCCTGGCGGATCCTCGACCCCTTCGAGCAGTGCTGGTCGGAGCAGGAGATCATGCCGGAGCCGTACGCGCCCGGGTCCTGGGGACCCGCCGCCGCCGACGAGCTGCTGGCCCGCGACGGACGCGTCTGGAGGCGACCGTGATCGTTTCGATGGAGAACACCACCACCTCGGCCATCGACAAGAAGCTGAGCCAGCTGCGGGACCAGCACGGCGTCGTGACGCTCGGACGGGTCCTGACGCTCGTGATCCTCGCCCAGGCCGGGCACTCCGAGGCCGCCCTGGAGGCCGCGAACTTCGCGAGCCACGAGCACCCGTGCCGGATCCTCGTGCACGTGGCGCACTCCCAGGCGGAGAGCACCCGGCTCGACGCCCAGCTGCGCATGGGCGGTGACGCCGGCGCCTCCGAGGTCATCGTGCTGCACGGCTACGGCGAGCTCGCCGAGCCCACCGAGACCCTGTTCTCGGCGCTGCTGCTGCCGGACGCGCCGATCGTCGCCTGGTGGGCGCACACGGTGCCGCCGCCCTCGCCGCACACCTCGTCCATCGCCGGGATCGCCCACCGGCGGATCACGGACTCCGCGCGCAGCGACGACGCCTACGAGACGCTCGCCGAGCTGAGCACCCGGTACGTCCCCGGCGACACGGATCTGGCCTGGACCCGGGTGACCAACTGGCGGATCCAGCTGGCCGCGGTCCTGGACCAGGCGGAGCCCGCGCCCGTGCGCGAGGTCGTCGTGGAGGGGTGCGGCCGCTCCCCCAGCGTGGTGCTGCTCGGCACGTGGCTGGGCACCCGGCTCGACGCCGACGTGACGCTGGTCAACAGCCCCGGGCCCCGTCGCCTCGACCGGGTGACCCTCGTCCGGGACGACGGCGAGATCGTGCTCGAGCGCCCGGGCCGGTCCGTGGCGATGCTGAGGCAGCCGGGTCAGCCCGACCAGCAGATCGCCATGCCCGTGCGGGACCTCAACGCCTGCATCGCCGAGGAGCTCCGGCGCCTGGACCCCGACGAGGTCTACGGCGAGGTGGTCACCACCGGCCTGCGGGACGTGCGGATAGCCCAGATCGTGGACACCGCCGGCGAGCTCACCCCCGGCGCCGCTCGGTTCCTGGCCGAGCACGGCGGCCGCCTCCCGGACCGGGACCGGCCGGCGCGGACGACGCCCGACGACGCCCCGGCCGACGAACCGGCGGATCCGGACTCCGGTGCGGTCCCGGCCGCCGGGGCGTCCGTCCCGGCACCCGAGGCGTCCGTCCTGGCCCCCGGGGAGGAGCGCGCATGAGCGCGGAGCTGGAGACCGTCGCCCATCCGGACAAGCAGTCGCTCGCGGCGGACACCGCGGAGCGGGTCCTCGACGTGGTCGTGGCGGCGCAGGAGGAGCGCGGGGAGGCGAGCCTGGTGCTCACCGGCGGGAGCATGGGCACCGCGGTGCTCGCGGCCCTCGCCGCCTCCGCCCGCCGGGACGAGGTCGATTGGACCCGGGTCGACGTGTGGTGGTCGGACGAGCGCTTCGTGGCCGGCGACAGCGCCGAGCGCAACTGCGTCCAGGCCGTCGAGGCCGTGGGCGGAGCCCTGGATCTGAACCCGGACCGGGTGCACTACATGGGCAGCGCCGACGACTTCGACACCGCCGAGGACGCCGCCTTCGACTACCGGCGCGAGCTGGCGGCGGCCGCCGACGCGGAGCAGCGGACGGAGGCCTTCCCCCGGTTCGACCTCTCGCTGCTGGGCCTGGGCCCCGACGGCCACGTGGCCTCCCTGTTCCCGGGGCTGCCGCACGTGCACGAGCAGGACGCCACCGTGCTGGGGGTGCGGGACTCCCCCAAGCCACCGCCGGAGCGGGTGACCATGACGCTGCCGATGATCAACAGCGCGGAGCGGGTCTGGTTCCTCGTGGCCGGAGCGGACAAGGCCGGGGCGGTCGCGGCCGTCCGCGGCGGCGCCCCGCTCGAGCGCACTCCCGGGGCCGGGGTGCGCGGGACCGAGGAGACGCTGCTGCTCGTGACGGAGGACTGCCTGACCGGCTAACGATCCGGCCACGCCCGTGGACCGGCCCGGTCCGCGACCGGGACCATGGGCACACGCGCACCGTCCCGCGCGCCGCCGTCAGCCGAGGGGACACTCCGCCATGACCCACGCGCCCGGCCCCGCGCCCGTCGCCGGACCCTCCTCCGAGCCGGTCCTGCAGCTGCGGCTGCTGGGCACCTGCGCGGTCCGGTGCGGCGGGCGGAGCGTGGACCCCGGCGCCCGGCAGCTGCGGCTCCTCGCGGCTCTCGCCCTGCTCGGGCGCCGGACCCGGGGATACCTCGGCGGCCTGCTGTGGCCCGGCTGCCCCGAGGCCCGGGCCCTGGGCAGCCTGCGGGCCGCGGTCTGCGGCGTGAACCACCACCTGCCCGGCGCCCTGGTCCGCGACGGCCACGACCTCGCCCTGTCCCCGGCCCTCGCCGTGGACGTGCACGTGCTCCGGGCCCGCCTCATCGCGGTGGCGCGCACCGAGGACCCCGCCGCGCTGGGTGCCGCGGACCTCGTCGGACCGGGTGTTCCCGCGCTGCTGCCGGGATGGTACGAGGACTGGGTGCTCGCCGAGCAGGAGCAGCTGCGCGGCCTCTACGTCCACGCGGCCGAGCACGCCGCGGCGCTGTGCCTGGCCCACGGCGACCCGTCCCGGGCCGTGCGGTGGGCGGAGGCGGTGCGCGGGGCGGATCCGCTGCGGGAGAGCGCCGTGCGCCTGCTCGTGCGCTCCCATCTCGCCCTCGGCAACCAGGCCGCGGCGCTGCGGGACTTCCGCCGCTACTGCGCCGTCGCGGTCGCCGAGACGGGAGCGGGCCCCTCCGACGAACTGGTGCGGCTCGTCGGGCCCGTGGTGCGCCTGTGACGCGGTGACCGCCGGTGGAGCGGCCGGGGAGAACGCCCCGGGGAACCGATGACGCGGGAGCACCCGTCACACGGCGCTCAGGCGCGCACGGCGTGCTGGAACCGGAGCAGGTTGTCGGGGTCGTAGGCGTTCTTGGCCGCCAGCAGCCGGGCGTGGCCCTCCTCGGTCCAGGACCGGGAGGAGTCCCCCTCCCCGTCCACCGAGCCCTGGAAGTTGACCAGCGTCCGTTCCGACACGTGGCCGGCCAGGGCCGCCAGGATGCCCTCGATCGCCGCCGGCACCCGCTCGCCGCCCGGGGGCACCACGAGCCCGACGAGGCCGATCACGTAGCGACCGTCCCGGCCCGCCACGAGGTCCGCCACGCCCTCCGGGGTACGGGCCAGCGCGCCGCCCAGGAGCCGGATCTCGATGAGGGTGACGGGACAGTCCGTGCCAGGACCCGCCTGCCCCAGGAGGGCGTCGACGGCGGCGTCGTCCAGGTCGTCCAGCAGCCGGCCCGTCTCCCGGTACGGGATGGGCACCGGCGGGTCCAGGTGGATCGCGTCGACGTCCCGGTAGCTCATGGGCCCGACCGTGTCCATGACCGGGTCGGAGAGCGCGCGCATCGGCGCCAGCAGCCGCTCCCCCTCCTCGTCCCCGGCCGTGCACGCGTACCGGAGGTGGAGCACGAACCGGTCGCGCAGCGGCTCCGGGACGATGTCCATGGCCGGCAGCCGCAGCAGAGCGAGAGAGGTGGACACCGTCTCGGGGAGGTCCGCGGTCCACCGCGACCACGCGGTGAGCACCTGACGGGCGTCGTCGCCGGGATAGAAGATCCCCCCGCCGTAGAGGCCGTCGAGCGGGAGCAGCTCGAACTCCATCGCCGTCACGACGCCCAGGTTGCCCTTGCCCCCGCGCAGCAGTCCCAGGAGCTCGGGCTCGTGCGTGGCGTCCACCGTCCGGCGCCGGCCGTCGGGGGTGACCACGTCGGCGGAGCGCACGTGGTCGGCCGCGAACCCGAAGGTCCGCCCCAGGACCGGGAGACCCCCGCCGAGGGTGTAGCCGACGACGCCCACGTCCGTCGTGGAGCCGTTGAGGCCCACGAGGCCGTGGGGCACGGACGCCTCCAGCACGCTCCGCCACCGCACCCCCGCGCCCACGCGCGCGGTGCGGGCCTCCGGGTCCACCGTGCACTCCTGCAGCCGGGCCGTGCTGATGAGCAGGCCGCCCCGCATCGGGCCGTCGGCGCCGTGACCGGTGGCCTGCACCCCGACGGGCACCCGGTGGGCGGCGGCCCAGGCGACGGCGGCGGCCACGTCGTCGGCGTCCACGGCCCCCACCACCACGTCGGGACGGATGGGTGTCGCGAGGTTGTAGGCGGCGGTCTCCCGCTCGTAACCGTCGTCCTGCGGCGTGAGGACCGGTCCGGCGATCTGCCGTCCGAGCTCCTCCACGTCCGCCGGAGGAATGGTCGGGACCATGGTGTCGGCTCCTCGCGAGGTGGGCGGCTCACCGTGCCCCGGCCGGGGCACGGCACCCCGCCAACCTTCCGCCACCTGCGTGACGGCGGCGTGATCGACCCCGTCACACGGCGACATGCGGCCCCGACGCGAACGACCCCGGGTCCTCCGGCCGGCCACGGGACGTCGTGGTCGGCCGGAGGACCCGGGGTCGTTCGGGGAGCGGTCGGCTCAGACGGCCACCTCGGCGAAGCGCATGGTCAGCGCGTAGGCCGCGATGGACAGGGCCCAGACCACGGCCGTGGTGGTGGTGAGGCGGACCAGGTTCTTCTGCGCCACGCCCGAGGTGTTGAGGGACTGGGTCATGCCGCCGCCGAACATGTCGGAGAGGCCACCGCCCTTGCCCTTGTTGAGCAGGACGAGGAGAACGGCCAGGAGGCTCGTGAGCACGATGATCGCCAGGAGCACGTTCTGCAGAATTTCCACTGGGGCCTTCCCTCGGGGGTGTCCGTCGAGCAACCGCGCCCGGCGGGCGCGGACGGTCAGGGGGTCGTGATCAGTCGGTCACGAGGTGCTGCTCGAACCTGGCAATGCTAGCAAACTCCTCGGCGTCGAGGCTGGCGCCGCCGACGAGGACGCCGTCCACGTCCTTGCCCTTGAGGATCGAGCCGGCGTTGGCGGCCTTCGCGGAACCGCCGTAGAGGATGCGGGTCTTCGCGGCGGTCTCAGCGTCGTAGAGCTCGGCCAGCTCGGCGCGGATGGCGGCGGCCATCTCCTGGGCGTCCTCGGGGCCGGCGACCTCGCCGGTGCCGATCGCCCAGACGGGCTCGTAGGCCACCACGAGCTCGGCCACCCGGTCCGCCTCGAGGCCGGCGATGGAGCCGCGCAGCTGCTCGAGCGTGAAGGCGACGTGCTCGCCGGCCTGCCGGACCTCGAGGCCCTCGCCGACGCACAGCACCGGGACCAGCCCGTGGCGGTGGGCGGCGGCGATCTTGGCGTTGCACAGCTCGTCGGACTCGCCGTGGATCGTGCGGCGCTCGGAGTGGCCCACGAGCACGTAGGTGCAGCCGAGCTTGGCCAGGAACTGGCCGGAGATGTCGCCGGTGTAGGCGCCGGAGTCCTGGTCGGAGAGGTCCTGGGCGCCGTAGACGACGCGCAGGTCGTCACCGTCCACGAGGCTCTGGACGGAGCGGAGGTCG
Organism: Kocuria sp. GQ42; assembly: GCF_059758435.1. Taxonomy (NCBI): domain Bacteria; kingdom Bacillati; phylum Actinomycetota; class Actinomycetes; order Micrococcales; family Micrococcaceae; genus Kocuria; species Kocuria sp. GQ42. The sequence continues at coordinate 101,766 of NZ_JCAXEN010000004.1, forward strand.
GTGAACGGCGGGAAGACGGCCACCTCGGCGCGGGAGTAGTCGTGCTTGGCGTCGTCCAGGGTCCACGCCAGCTTCTGCAGCAGGGTGATCGCCTGGGCGTGGTCCATGTTCATCTTCCAGTTGCCGGCGATCAGCGGCGTGCGGTCGAACTGACCGTTGGTCTGCGAGGTCATAGGGACTCCTGTCCGCGGCGGGTGCGCCGCTCGTCGTGCGGTTCGGCAGTGGTGCGCTGGGCGGCGGGGGCGCCCCGGGCCGTGCAGGCCCGGGGCGCCCCCGGCGCCGTGGCGGGGAGCGTGCGGGTCAGGCGCCCAGGGCCACGACCCCGGGGAGCTCCTTGCCCTCGATGAACTCGAGGGAGGCGCCGCCGCCGGTGGAGATGTGCCCGAACTGGTCGTCGGAGAACCCGAGGTTGCGCACGGCCGAGGCGGAGTCGCCGCCGCCGATGACGCTCATCGCGTCCGAGGCCACCACGGCCTCGGCGACCGCCCGGGTGCCCCCGGCGAAGGCCTCCATCTCGAACACGCCCGCGGGACCGTTCCAGAACACGGTCTTCGCGCCGCGGATCCGCTCGGCGAACAGCTTCGCGGACTCGGGGCCGATGTCCAGGCCGAGACCGGTGGAGCCGATCTCGCCGTCCTCGATGGCGTCGACGGGGCGCACCTCGTGCGCGGCGTCCGCGGCGAACTCCGCCGCGTAGACGATGTCCACGGGCAGGACGATCTCGGTGCCGGCCGCGGAGGCCTTCTCGAGGTAGTCCTTGACCGTCCCGATCTGGTCCTGCTCCAGGAGGGACCCGCCCACGGAGTGCCCCTGGGCGGCGAGGAACGTGAAGACCATGCCGCCGCCGATGAGCAGCGAGTCGGCCTTGCCGATGAGGTTCTCGATCACGGCGAGCTTGTCGGAGACCTTGGACCCGCCCATGACCACCACGAAGGGGCGCTCGGGGGCGGAGACCACCTTGGTGAGCACGTCCAGCTCCCGCTTGACGAGGTCGCCCAGGTAGGCCGGGAGCCGGTGGGCGATGTCGAACACGGAGGCGTGCTTGCGGTGGACCGCGCCGAAGGCGTCGTCCACGTAGGCCCCGTTCTCGCCCGTCAGGGCGGCGAGCTCGTCCGCGAAGGCGCCGCGCTCGGCGTCGTCCTTCGAGGTCTCGCGGGGGTCGAAGCGGACGTTCTCGATCACGAGGACCTCGCCGTCGGCCAGGGCCTCGGCCTTGGCCCGGGCGTCCTCCCCGACGACGTCGGAGGCGACCGCCACGGGGAAGTCGGCCAGCTCGGCCAGCTTCCGCGCGGCGGGCGCGATCGAGTACTTCGGGTCGACCTGTCCCTTGGGCCGGCCGAGGTGCGCCATCACGATGACGCGGGCCCCGGCGTCGGCCAGCTTCTTCAGGACCGGCAGGGACGCGCGGACGCGCCCGTCGTCGGTCACGGTGGAGCCGTCCAGGGGGACGTTGAGGTCGGAGCGGACCAGGACGCGGCGCCCGGCGACGCCGTCGGCGATCAGTTCGTCAAGTGCATGAGCCATGTCACTCACCCTACCCCGGCGGCGTCGCGCGGCGACGGGCTCAGAGCTGCGCGCCGACGTGGGAGACGACGTTGACGAGGCGGGAGGTGTAGCCCCACTCGTTGTCGTACCAGGCGATGACCTTGACCTGGTTGCCGATGACCTTCGTCAGCGGGGCGTCGAAGATCGTGGAGATGCTGTCGCCCTGGATGTCCGAGGAGACGATGGGGTCCTCGGTGTACTTGACGATGCCCTTCATGGGGCCCTCGGCGGCCTCCTTCATGGCGGCGTTGACCGACTCGACGGTGACCTCCTTCTGGGCGTCGAAGGTGAGGTCCACGACGGAGCCGGTGGGCACGGGCACGCGCACGGCGAAACCGTCCAGCTTGCCCTTGAGCTCGGGCAGCACGAGGCCGACGGCGGCGGCGGCGCCGGTGGTGGTGGGCACCATGTTGAGGGCGGCGGCGCGGGCGCGGCGCAGGTCGCTGTGCGGGCCGTCCTGCAGGTTCTGGTCCGCGGTGTAGGCGTGGATGGTGGTCATCAGACCCCGCTCGATGCCGAACGCGTCGTTGAGGACCTTCGCCATGGGCGCGAGGCAGTTCGTGGTGCAGGAGGCCGCGGAGACGATGTTCATCGACGCGGCGTCGTAGGTGTCGAGGTTGACGCCGGGCACGAACGTGCCGTCGATCTCCTTGCCGGGGGCGGACAGGACGACCTTCTTGGCGCCGCCGTCCAGGTGGGCCTTGGCCTTGGAGCCGTTGGTGAAGCGGCCGGTCGACTCGACGACGACGTCCACGCCGAGCTCGCCCCAGGGCAGCTTGGCGGGGTCGGGCTCGGCGAGGAACTTGACCTCGTGGCCGTCGACGCTCATGGTGTCGCCGTTGAGCGTCACCTCGCCGGGGAACCGGCCCATGATGGAGTCGTACTTGAAGAGGTGGACCAGGGCCTCCGGGTCCGTGAGGTCGTTCACGGCCACGACCTCGATGTTCTCGCCCTGCTCGCGCGCCGCGCGGAGGAAGTTGCGTCCGATGCGTCCGAAACCGTTGATGCCCACTCGAATGGTCACTGGGTACTCCTGTGTTGGTCGGGGTCTGGATCGTTGAACCAGGTCCCATTCTACGTGGTTATCCCTGGGTTGTCTTGGGGTCGTGAAAGATTCACCCGGCATTCATCGCCAAACCCACACAAACCCACATCGGGGGATGCGGACCCTCGGAAACCCACGCGGTACCACGGCCCTCTTCCGGCGCGGCCCCGGAGTGACCGCGCCGGCGCAGCGCCGCCGGAGCGCCCCGCTCAGGAGGGCAGGGCCTCCGCGGCGACACCGGCGTCGGTGCCGGGGAGGTTCAGCTCCTCCGCCCGGCGGTCCGCCATGGCCAGCAGCCGGCGGATCCGGCCCGCCACGGCGTCCTTGGTGAGCGGGGGGTCGGCGAGCCGGCCCAGCTCGTCGAGGCTGGCCTGCTTGTTGGACAGCCGCAGCTCCCCCGCCTGCCGCAGGTGCTCCGGGACCTCGTCGCCGAGGATCTCCAGGGCGCGCTCGACCCGGGCGCCGGCGGCCACAGCGGCCTGCGCGGAGCGGCGGAGGTTGGCGTCGTCGAAGTTGGCGAGGCGGTTGGCCGTGGCGCGCACCTCCTTGCGCATCCGCCGGTCCTCCCACTGGAGGAGCGTCTGGTGGGCGCCCATCCGGGTGAGCAGTGCGGCGATCGCGTCCCCGTCCCGCACGACCACCCGGTCCACGCCGCGCACCTCGCGGGCCTTCGCGAGGACGCCGAGCCGGCGTGCCGCGCCCACGAGCGCGAGGGCGGCCTCCGGGCCGGGGCAGGTGAACTCCATCGCGGCGGAGCGGCCGGGCTCCGTGAGGGAGCCGTGGGCCAGGAAGGCACCGCGCAGCACCGCCTCGGCGTCGGCCACGGCCCCGTTGACCACGGCGGGCGGGAGCCCGCGCACGGGGCGCCCGCGCGAGTCGAGCAGTCCCGTCTGGCGGGCGAGGGCCTCGCCGTCCTCGACGACGCGCACCACGTAGGAGCTCCCGCGCCGCAGTCCCCCGCCGGAGACGACCACGATCTCGCTGTCGTGGCCGAAAACCTCGTGGACGGCGCGGCGCACCCGGCGCGCGGTGGCGCCGAGGTCCACCTCCGCCTCGACGACGATGCGTCCCGAAATGATGTGGAGCCCGCCCGCGAAGCGCAGCAGGGCGGAGAGCTCGGCGCGGCGCTCCGAGGACCTCTTGATCTCGAGGCGGGACAGTTCTTCCTTCACCGATGACGTCAGGGCCACGCGGTTCCTTTCCTGGGGATGCTGGGGTGTGTGGGGGTGGGGCGGCATGCTCAGCGGTGGCGCTCGAAGATCTCCTGGTAGGCGGCCGCGAGCCGGAGCGTGTTGTGCACGGCGGTGCCGGGGTGCGCCCGGACGTCGGCGTAGAAGACCTCGGCGCCCAGGCCCCGGGCGACCTCCTCGAGGTCGGCGCCGTCCTCGGTGGCCGAGGGGTCGGCGAGGACCACGTCCAGGGTCAGCTCCGGGCAGTAGTCGTGCAGCACCCGCAGGTGGTCGGCGGCGGTCTTGCCGCGCGTCTCGGTGTCCGGCGAGAGGTTCAGGGTGACGCAGCGGCGCGCCGGCGAGCCGCAGATCGCCCGGCGCAGCTCGGGCAGCAGCAGGTGCGGCAGCACGGAGGTGTGCCACGAGCCCGGCCCCATGATCACCCAGTCGGCGAGCCCGACCGCCTCGACCGCCTGCGGGCAGGCCGGGGCGTCCGGGGGCACGAGCCGCACGTTGCAGACGTCGGCCTGCTTGGCCAGGACCGCCTGCCCGGTGATCGTGCGCACCGTGCCCGCCTCGCCCGGGCGCACCGCCGCGCTCCCGCCGGACGGGGCACAGGGGACGTCGCCGGCGATGACCAGCGGCTGCGTGGACATCGGCAGCACCCGGCCGCGGGCGCCCAGCAGGGCGCCCGCCCACTCGAGCCCCGCCACCGGGTCCCCCAGCAGCTCCCACAGCGTGACGATGAGCAGGTTGCCCAGCGCGTGGTTGTCGAGCGTCGTGGGGCGCCCCTCCGAGGAGCTGAACCGGTGTTGCATGACGTCGCGCCACGTCCGGCCCCACTCGGAGTCGTCGCAGAGTGCGGCGAGCGCCATCCGCAGGTCCCCCGGGGGCAGGACCCCGAGCTCGTCTCGCAGCCGGCCGGAGGAGCCGCCGTCGTCGGCCACGGTCACGACCGCCGTGAGCACCGGGGTGATCCGGCGCAGCGCGGCGAGGTTGGCCGAGAGCCCGTGCCCGCCGCCGAGGGCGACCACGGAGGGGCTGGCGCCACCGGGCCGCCGGGCGGAGGGGTCGGGCGAGTGGTGGGGGTCGGCATCGGCGCCGCTGCTGAGGGGCAGCCGGGGGAACGCGCCGGTGGGAGGAAGGGTCATCGGGGGTCCCATCGCGGTGAGGGCGAGCCGGTCACTCCCGGCCCATGTCCCGGTGCTGGATGTTGACCGTCACGAGCGGCAGCTTGGCGAGCCTGCGGGCCACCTCCTCGCTCACGGCCACGGAGCGGTGCTTCCCGCCCGTGCAGCCGATCGCGATGGTGGCGTAGTGCTTGTTCTCCGTACGGTATCCCGCGAAGACGGGTTCGAGCATGGCGACGAACCGGTCCACGAACTGCCGGGGGCCGTCGTCCTGGAAGACGTAGTCCCGGACCTCGTCGTCCTTGCCGGTGCGCGGGCGCAGCGACGGGACCCAGTGCGGGTTGGGGATGAACCGGACGTCGGCCACGTAGTTCGCGTCCGCGGGGACCCCGTACTTGAAGCCGAAGCTGAGCACGGTCAGGCGCAGGACCACCGGCCCGTTCGTGGAGAACAGGTCGGCCACGGCCCGGGACAGGGCGTGCACGTTGAACCCGGAGGTGTCCAGGACCACGTCGGCCGACTCCCGCAGGTCGGTCAGCAGGGCGCGCTCGGCGCGGATACCGTCGAGGATCCGCCCGCCGGCCTGCAGCGGGTGGGGCCGGCGCTGGTGCTCGTAGCGGGAGACCAGGACCTCGTCGGCGGCGTCCAGGAAGAGCACCGAGAAGTCGACGTCGGACGCCTCGAGGGCGGCCAGCGTCTCCTTCATGTCGCTGAACAGGGCCTTGCCGCGCACGTCGATGACGACCGCCAGCTTGGGCAGGGCCTGCGGGGTCCGGGAGACGAGGTCGGCGAGGGTGTGCAGCATCTGCGGCGGCAGGTTGTCGACCACGTACCAGCCGAGGTCCTCGAGGGCGTTCGCGGCCGTGCTGCGCCCGGCCCCGGACATGCCCGTGACGACGAGCAGCTCCGAGCTGGTCGGTTTCGCGTGGCCGGTCCCGTCCGCCGTCCCGACGTCCGCTCCGGCGGTGTGCTCGCTCATGTCCGCTCCGTCTCCCGTCGTGGTGGCCTGCGCCCGGTGGTCCCGCCCCAGCCTAACGAAGTCGGCGGGGCCCCGCCGCGACCCCGGCGGCGCGCCCGGATCAGGACAGCACCTCCCCGGTGGTCATGTTGACCGCCGGGGCGGTGGTGTCGTCGGAGGCCTGCAGCGCGGCGGCCACCTTCTCGGCGAGGGTCCGCCCGAAGCCGGGGACCTGCTCCAGCTCCTCGACCCGGGCCGTCCGTAGCTTCTTGACGGAGCCGAAGTGCTTGAGCAGGGCCTTCTGCTTGGCGGGGCCCACCCCGGGCAGCTCGTCGAGCACGGAGACCGTCATGGCGGAGGAGCGCTTCTTGCGGTGGAAGGTGATGGCGAAGCGGTGGGCCTCGTCGCGGATCCGCTGGAGGAGGTAGAGGCCCTGGCTCGCGCGCGGCAGGATCACGGGGAACTCGTCGTCCGGCACCCACACCTCCTCGAGCCGCTTGGCGAGGCCCACCACGTGGACGTCGTCGATCCCGAGCTCGCGCAGCGCCCGGGCGGCGGCGGCGACCTGCGGGGGCCCGCCGTCGACCACCACCAGGCTGGGCGGATACGCGAAGCGCGCCCGCTCGGGGGCCTCGGCCCCGGCGTCCACCTGCCCGGTGCGCGGCCCGGCGGCCTCCCGCTCGGCCTGCTCCTCGAGGTGGCGGCGGAAGCGCCGGGAGATGACGTCGTGCATGGACGCGGTGTCGTCCCGGGCGGCCTCGCCGGTGACCGAGAACTTCCGGTAGTCCGACTTCTTGGGCAGCCCGTCCTCGAAGACGACCATGGAGGCGACGACGTTGGTCCCCTGCACGTGCGAGATGTCGTAGCACTCGATGCGCATCAGCGGCACGGGGATGTCGAGGGCCTCCTGCAGCTCCTGCAGGGACGCGGAGCGGGTCGTGATGTCGCCCGCCCGCCGGGACTTGTGCAGCTTCAGCGCCTGCCGGGCGTTCTCCTGCACCGTCTCCATGAGGTGCGCCTTCTCCCCGCGCTGCGGCACGGCGATCGTCACGCGGGAGCCGCGCAGCCCCGAGAGCCACTCCTCGAGCCGGTCGGTGCTGTCGGCGGGCTCGGAGAGCAGCACGGTGCGCGGGATGGCGTCCTCCCGGTAGGCGAGCTCCGCGGAGGGCCGGTGCTTGGACCCGCCCGGGGACGGGGGCGCGGCGGCGTGGGCGCTCTCGGCGGCGTCCGCGGCGGTGTCGCCGTAGACCTGCTCGAGCAGCTGCTCCAGCAGGCGTCCGCCGTCGGCCTCCTCGACCTTCTCGGTGACCCAGCCGCGCTGGCCGCGGATCCGGCCGCCCCGGACGTGGAAGACCTGGACGGCGGCCTCCAGCTCGTCCTCGGCGAGCGCGAAGAAGTCGGCGTCGGTGCTGTCGGAGAGCACCACGGCGTTGCGCTCGAAGGCCTTCTCCAGGGCGGCGATGTCGTCCCGGCGCGCGGCGGCGGTCTCGAAGTCCATGGCCGCGGCGGCCTCCTGCATCTGCCGCTGCAGCTCCTTGATGAACGGCGTCGCGTGCCCGGCCATGAACCGGCACAGGTCCTCCGCGAGGGCGTAGTGGTCCTCCTCGGAGATCCGCCCCACGCACGGGGCGGAGCACTTGTCGATGTAGCCCAGCAGGCACGGGCGCCCGGACTGCTCGGCGCGCCGGTAGACGCCCTTCGAGCAGGTGCGCACGGGGAAGACCCGCAGCAGGGCGTCGAGGGTCTCGCGGATCGCCCAGGCCTGGGAGTAGGGCCCGAAGTAGCGGTTGCCCTTCTTCTTCTCCCCCCGGACCACCTGGGCCCGCGGCACGGACTCGGCCATCGTGACGGCGAGGTAGGGGTAGGACTTGTCGTCCCGGTAGGCGATGTTGAACCGGGGCTTGAACTCCTTGATCCACGTGTACTCGAGCTGCAGGGACTCCAGCTCGCTGCCCACCACGGTCCACTCGACCCCGGCCGCGGTGGTGACCATGGCGCGGGTCTTGGGGCTCAGGGCGTGCGGGGGCGCGAAGTAGGAGCTCAGCCGGTTGCGCAGGTTCTTGGCCTTGCCCACGTAGACCACGCGCCCGTACTCGTCGCGGAAGCGGTAGACCCCCGGGGCGGTCGGGATGTCCTGGCGGGCGGGGCGGTAGCTCTCCGGATCGGCCACGGTCCGGTCCCCCTCAGCTGCCGGTCGGGGCCGGGGCGGTGTACCGGGCCAGGAGCTCCCCGAGCTCGGCGGCGTCCCGGGCCACGGCGGCGAAGCCGGTCCCCAGCTCGTCCTCGTCGGCGAAGCCCCAGGCGACGCCCAGGCAGTCGATCCCGTGGGCGAGCGCGCCCTCGGCGTCGTATCGGCGGTCCCCGATCATCACCGTGCGCGCGCGGTCCGGGGCGGCCACGCCGAGCCGGCGCAGGGCCTCGGCAATGATCGCGGGCTTGTCGTGGGCCAGTCCGTCGCGCGGGGCGGCCGCGGCGTCGTCGGCGGCCCCCGAGACGGTCTCGAACCACCGGGTGAGGCCGAACCGCTCGACGGCGAGCTCGGCGGTGGGCTCGGGCTTCTGGGTGGCCACGGCCATCCGCACGCCGGCCCCGTGCAGGCGCTCCAGGAGCTCCTCCACCCCCGGGTAGATCCGGGTCTGCGCGAGCCCCTCGGTGCGGTAGCGGGCCCGGTAGGTGGCGACCACCGCCGGGATGTCCTCCTCCGGGACGTCGGTGAAGGTCCGCAGGGAGAAGCCCACGGGCGGGCCCACGAACCGGCGCAGGTCCTCGGGCACGGCGTGGCCGTGCTCGGCCAGGGCCCGGGCGATGCCGCCGGTGATCGCCCCGGCGGGGTCCAGGAGGGTGCCGTCGAGGTCCCAGAGCACCACGGGGGCGGTCATCGGGCGGCCCCCGCCGGGACGGGGCGCTCGGCGAGCACCTCGGCCAGGAACCGGCCGGTGTGGCTGTTCGTGTTCCGGGCCACCTGCTCGGGGGTGCCCTCGGCCACGACCTGCCCGCCGCCGGACCCGCCGTCCGGTCCGAGGTCCACGATCCAGTCGGCGGACTTGATGACGTCCAGGTTGTGCTCGATGGTCATCACGGTGTTGCCCTTGTCCACGAGCCCCTGCAGCACGAGCAGCAGCTTGCGGATGTCCTCGAAGTGCAGGCCGGTGGTGGGCTCGTCCAGCACGTAGATGGACCGGCCGTTGGAGCGCTTCTGCAACTCCGCGCCGAGCTTCACGCGCTGGGCCTCACCGCCGGAGAGGGTCGTGGCAGGCTGGCCCAGCCGGACGTAGCCGAGGCCGACGTCCACGAGGGTGTTGAGGTGCCGGGCGATCGGGCCGAACGCCTTGAAGAACTCGGCGGCCTCCTCGATGGGCATCTCCAGGACCTCGGCGATCGTCTTCCCCTTGTAGTGCACCTCGAGGGTCTCCCGGTTGTACCGGGCGCCCTTGCACACCTCGCACGGGACGTAGACGTCCGGCAGGAAGTTCATCTCGATCTTGATCGTGCCGTCGCCGGAGCACGCCTCGCAGCGCCCGCCCTTGACGTTGAACGAGAACCGGCCGGCCTGGTAGCCGCGCACCTTCGCCTCCGGGGTCTCGGCGAAGAGCTTGCGGATGTGGTCGAAAACGCCCGTGTACGTGGCGGGGTTGGAGCGCGGGGTCCGCCCGATCGGGCTCTGGTCCACGTGCACCACCTTGTCGAGCTGGTCCACGCCGTCGATGCGCTTGTGCCGGCCGGGGACCTGCTTGGCCCCGTTGAGCTTGTTGGCCAGCGCCGTGTAGAGGATGTCGTTGACCAGCGTGGACTTCCCGGACCCGGACACCCCGGTCACCGCGGTCAGCACCCCGAGCGGGAAGGAGACGTCGATGCCGCGCAGGTTGTTCTCCCGCGCGCCCACGACCTTGAGCATCCGCTTGCGGTCGATCGTCCGGCGCTGCGCGGGCACCCGGATGGCCCGGCGGCCGGAGAGGTAGTCGGCCGTGATGGACTCCTCGTTGGCGAGGAGCTCCGCGTAGGTCCCGGAGTGCACCACGCGCCCGCCGCGCTCGCCGGCGCCGGGGCCGACGTCCACGATCCAGTCGGCCTCGCGGATGGTGTCCTCGTCGTGCTCGACCACGATCAGGGTGTTGCCCATGTCCCGCAGCTTGGTGAGGGTCCCGATGAGCCGGCGGTTGTCCCGCTGGTGCAGGCCGATCGAGGGCTCGTCCAGGACGTAGAGCACGCCCACGAGCCCGGCCCCGATCTGGGTGGCCAGGCGGATGCGCTGGGCCTCGCCGCCGGACAGCGTCGCGGCGGCGCGCTCCAGGTTGAGGTAGTCCAGGCCCACGTCCACGAGGAACGTCAGGCGCGCCTGGATCTCCTTGAGCACCTGCTCGCCGATCTTCGTCTCGCGGGTGCTGAGCTCCAGGTCCCGGAAGAACGCGTGGGCGTCCCGCATGGGCATGCGGGTGGTCTCGGCGATGTTCTTCCCGCCCATGGTCACGGCGAGCATGGTCGGGTTCAGCCGGGCGCCGTCGCAGGCCGGGCAGGCCACCTGGCGCATGTACTGCTCGTAGCGGTCCTTGGCGTTGTCCGACTCCGTCTCCGCGTGCTTGCGCTTGATGTAGCCGATCACGCCCTCGAAGCCCTGGGTGTAGCGGCGCTCCCGGCCGAACCGGTTCCGGTAGGCCACGGTGACCTGGTAGTCCTTGCCCTCGAGGATCGCCTTGCGCGCCTTGGCGGGCAGCTTCCCCCACGGGGTGACCAGGTCGAAGCCGAGCTCCTGGCCCAGGCCGGCGAGCAGGCGGTTCCAGTACTCGCTCGTGGCCTTGCCGAGCGACCACGGGGCGATCGCGCCCTCCACGAGGGAGAGGTCCGGGTTGGGGACCACGAGCTCCTCGTCGACCTCGAGCCGCGAGCCGATGCCGTCGCACTCCGGGCACGCGCCGAACGGTGCGTTGAAGGAGAAGGACCGGGGCTCGATCTCGTCGGCCTGCAGGGGGTGCTCGTTGGGGCAGGCGAGGTTCTCGGAGAACGGGCGGCGCAGCTCCAGCGGGTGGGCGATCTCCTCGTCCGAGCGGGGCACGAGCTCGACGACGACGCGCCCCTCGGCGAGACCCAGCGCCGTCTCGACGGAGTCGGTCAGGCGCTGGCGGATGCCCTCCTTGACCACGAGCCGGTCCACGACCACCTCGATGGTGTGCTTGTACTGCTTCTTGAGCTTGGGCGGGTCCGAGAGCTGGACCGTCTCGCCGTCCACGGTGGCACGGGAGAAGCCCTTCGCGGAGAGCTCCTGGAAGAGGTCCACGAACTCGCCCTTGCGCTCGCGCACCACGGGCGCGAGCACCTGGAAGCGGGTCGCGGCCGGCATCTCGAGGAGCTGGTCCACGATCTGCTGCGGGGTCTGCTTCTTGATCGCCTCGCCGCACTCGGGGCAGTGCGGGTGGCCGACGCGCGCCCACAGCAGGCGCATGTAGTCGTAGATCTCGGTGATCGTGCCCACGGTGGAGCGCGGGTTGCGGGAGGTGGACTTCTGGTCGATGGACACTGCCGGGGACAGGCCCTCGATGAAGTCGACGTCCGGCTTGTCCACCCGGCCCAGGAACATCCGGGCGTAGGAGGACAGGGACTCGACGTAGCGGCGCTGGCCCTCGGCGAAGATCGTGTCGAAGGCCAGTGACGACTTCCCGGAGCCGGAGAGCCCCGTGAACACGACCATGGCGTCCCGCGGCACGGTCAGCGAGACGTTGTCGAGGTTGTGCTCGCGCGCGCCCTGCACCACGATCTCGGTGAGGTCGGACCTGCGGGCGGTCCGGGCGCCGGTGGCGGTCACCGGCCCGTCGAGGGCTTCGGAGGAATCGGTCGACGGGTTCAGGACCAGGGTGGACGTGGGGATCGGCTCAGACACGCCCTCCACTCTAGTACCGGGCCCGGACATCGGGGCCGGGTCCGTGGGCGGGTTCACACCCGGTCCACGGGGCCGGTGGTGGTGTCCTCGCGGACCCGGTCCGGGGCCGCTCCTCCGGCGGAGCCGTTTCGTCCCCCGGCGGAGCCTGGACCGGTCTCCTCGGTGTGCGGGCCGGCCGCGGCCTCCTGCCGGCGGCGGACCTCGCGGGCGTCGAGGGTGCGGGTGACGACCTTGAGCCGGCCCGTGGCGGGGTCCACCTCCACGATGTCCACGGTGCGCCGCAGCGGCACCTCCTTGATGAGGAGCACGGCGAGCAGCGTCACGAGGGACGCGATTGCGGCGACCAGGAAGACGAGGCCGGTGCCCGTGCCGTAGGCCTCGCGCACCACGCCCTCGACGGACGCCGGCAGCGACTCCAGGTCCATCGTGGAGCTGTCCACCGCCGCGGGGTCCCCGCCGCGGGCCCGGGTGCTCTCGGCGAGCTGCCGGGCCAGGTGGGAGCTCATGAGGGCGCCGAACACGGCGACCGCCACGGCGCCGCCCATGGTGCGGAAGAAGGCCACCGAGGAGGAGGCCGCGCCCATGTCCTTGAGCCCCACGGTGTTCTGCACGGCCAGGACCAGGTTCTGGTTCAGCGCGCCGATGCCGAGGCCCACGAGGAAGATGAAGACGCTCACGGCCCACAGCGCGGTGTCGTGCGTGAGCGTGGCGGCGAGGAACAGGCCGGTGGACATGAGCACGGCGGCGACCACCAGGATGATCTTCCACCGCCCGTAGCGGGTGATCAGCTGCCCGGCGACCGTGGCGCCCACGAGGGAGCCGAAGACCTGCGGGAGCATGAGCATCCCGGCCATGGTGGGGCTGAAGCCCTGGCCCAGCTGGAAGTACTGGCCGAGGTAGGTGGTCGAGGCGAACATGGCCCCGCCGGTGGCGATGGCCGCGAGGATGGCCAGCGCGGTGGTGCGCTCGGTGACCACGCGGATGGGCAGGACCGGCTCGGCGGCGCGCTGCTCCACGAGCACGAACAGCACGGAGCCCACGAGCGCGGTGGCCACGAGGGCCGCGGAGGTCGCCGAGACCCACTCGAACATGCCCGGCTGCCCGGCCAGGGACACCCACAGCAGCAGCGCGGAGGCCGAGAGGACCAGCAGCGCGATGCCGAGCCAGTCGATGCTCACCTTCCGGGGCGCCTGCGGCGGGATGCGCAGGGTGCGGTGGACGAGCACGGCCGCCAGGACCGCCAGCGGGGCGGGGATGAGGAACACCCAGCGCCAGCCGAAGAGGTCCACGATGAGCCCGCCGAGCAGCGGGCCGGCGGAGGTGGCCACGGCCATGACGGCGCCCATGTAGCCGGCGTAGCGGCCGCGCTCCCGGGGCGGGATGATCGTGCCCATGATGGTCATGGCCAGGGCCATGATCCCGCCCATGGCCACGCCCTGGACCACGCGGGCCAGGATGAGGAACTCGATGGTCGGGGCCAGCCCGGCCATGGCCGAGCCGAGCACGAAGATCACGATGGAGAGCTGCAGCAGCTTCTTCTTGTCGAAGAGGTCGGCGAGCTTGCCCCAGACGGGCGTTGTCGCGGCGTTGGCGAGCAGGGTGCCGGTGACCGTCCAGGACAGCGAGGTCTGGTCCCCGCCGAGGTCGGCCATGATGACGGGCAGGGCCGTGCCGATGATCGTGAGGGTGACCATCGCCATGAAGAACACCGAGAGGATCCCCGTGAGCGCCCGCATGACCTCCTTGTGGGAGGCGCCGGTCCCCCCGCCCGGTGCGGTGGTCGGTTGCTGTGACGTCATGGTGCGGTCTGCTCCTCGTGCTCTCGGTCTGCGTGGTCCCGGCAGGACGTGGTGCGCTCCACGCCGAGGGAGTCCAGGAAGACGGTGGTGATCTCGTTGATGGCGCCGCGGCTGGTGCGGGCCTGGCCCTCGTCCCAGCCCTCGAGCCGCGCGGCGAGGCGCTGGGCGTCCTGCTCCAGCACCGTCCGGACCTGCTCCCGGCCCCACTCCGTGATGGCGACGAGCGCGGCGCGGCCGTCGTCGGGGTCGGGGGTGCGCTCCACGTGGCCCTCCCCCTCGAGGGCGGCCAGCTGCCGGCTCAGGCCCGAGGGCCCGAGGCCGGTCTCGGAGGCCATCACGGTGGCCCGCCGCGGCCCGTTGCCGTCGAGGTAGTAGAGCAGGGCGATCGCCGTGGGGTTGAGCTGGCGCTGACCGGCGTCGGTCTTGGTCACGCGCTTCATGACGCGCTGCAGCTCGAGCAGGTCGCGCACGAGCTCCACGGCGGTGTCGTGGGAGACGGGCAACGGGGCTCCTCCGGGATCGGGGACGGGGGTGGACAACGACGAAGGGGCACCCGGTCCGCACGCCCCGCTCCTCGCGGGGTCCCGCGTCGACGACGACGCGGGCGTGGTGCCACCGGATGCCCTGATGCTTTGTTGCCTCACGCAACTTTATCCGGACGGCGCGGGGAAGCCAACCCCGGCGCCCGTGCCGTCGGACACACCGCCCGGCGCCCCGGAGCGCCCGCGATTGGCCAGTGTCAGGAGTCGGGAGTACCTTCGTCCTCATGATCGCAACGAAGACGGAGGTCACCGACCTCTCCGAGGTCACGATTCGCCGGATCTCCGTGAGCGAGATGGACAACAACGTCTATCTCCTCACGTCCAAGGACGAGGGCACGCAGGTCCTCATCGACGCGGCCGACGACGCCCGGGCCATCGCCGGTCTCGTGGGCGCCGGCAACGGCGACTGCTCGCAGGCCTACGGCAATCTCCAGCTCATCATCACCACCCACTCGCACTGGGACCACGTCCGCGCCCTCGAGGAGGTCCGCTCCCGCTCCGAGGCCATGACGGCGTGCGGCGCCGACGACGAGTCCGACATCGCCGTGCCCATGGACCTGACCTTCGAGGACGGGGACACGGCCGAGTTCGACGGCTTCGACCTCGAGGTCATCGGCCTGCGCGGCCACACCCCCGGCTCGATCGCCCTGGTCTACCGCGACCCCCAGGGTCCGGCGCACATCTTCTCCGGCGACTCCCTCTTCCCCGGCGGCGTGGGCAGGACGAACAGCCCCGAGGACTTCCAGCAGCTGATGGACGACGTCACCGAGCGCGTCTTCGAGCGCTTCGACGACGACACCGTGGTCCACCCCGGCCACGGGAAGCCGACCACGCTGGGGGCGGAGCGCCCGCACCTCGAGGAGTGGCGGGCCCGCGGGTGGTAGGTCCCGGGCCCGCGGCGGCCGTCACCGCCGCGCCCGACCGCGGCGCCTACACCGCCGTCCTGCTCTTCCCCGTGCTCGTCCTCGCGGGCGGGCTCGTGGGCTTCCTCGCCCCCGGCGCCGTGAGCGGGCTGTCCGGGTGGATCAACCCCCTGCTGGGCGTGGTCATGTTCGGCATGGGCCTGACCCTGCGGCCCGTGGACTTCGCGCTCGTGGCGAAGCGGCCGCTGCCGGTGCTGCTCGGCGTCGCGGCCCAGTACGTGATCATGCCGCTCGTGGCGCTGCTCGTGGTGTTCCTGCTGCGGCTGCCGCCGGAGCTCGCCGCGGGCGTGATCCTGGTGGGCTGCGCGCCCGGCGGGACGGCCTCCAACGTGGTCGCCTACCTCGCCCGCGGCGACGTGGCCCTGTCCGTCGCCATGACCTCGATCTCCACCCTGCTCGCACCGCTGCTGACCCCGCTGCTCACCCTGTGGCTGGCCGGGCAGTACCTGCCGGTGGACGGCGGGGCGATGGCCTGGTCGATCACCAAGATCGTCCTCCTGCCCGTCGTCGCGGGCCTCGCCGTCCGGCTGCTCGCGCCCCGCCTGGTCGAGCGCGCCCTGCCCGCCCTGCCGTGGGTGTCGGTGGCGGCCATCGCCGTGATCGTGGCCATCGTCGTCTCGGGCAGCGCCGACCGGATCGTGGAGGCGGGCCTGCTCGTGCTCGCGGCCGTGGCCCTGCACAATGTCCTGGGCCTGGCCCTCGGCCACCTCGTGGGGGCGGTGACGCGGCAGCCGATCGCCGTGCGCCGCACCACCGCTGTGGAGGTGGGCATGCAGAACTCCGGGCTGGCCGCCGGGCTCGCCGCCCTTTACATGAACCCCCTCGCGGCCCTGCCCGCCGCGGTGTTCTCGGTCTGGCACAACCTCTCGGGCGCCCTGTTCGCCCTGCTCTGCCGCCGAGCCGACGCGCGGACGGCGCGCCGGCTCCCAGGAGCCTGAGAATCCCGGGGACCCGCTGTGCGCGGGGCCGGGCCTCGGCTACCGTGAGCCCCATGACGTTCGCCGCGCCCCGCGCCCCGACAACGAGCGCAGAGCGCACCGGCGCGGCGACGCACGCGGCCCTCGAGGCCGTCCGCCGCGCCCCCTCGATCCTCGACGGCATCCGCCGCGCCGACGACCTGCTGCAGGCGGCCCGGGAGGATCCAGCCGGGGCGCTGCCCGTGCTCGCGGAGGAGATCCGCCGGCGCGACGACCACGTCGCGGCGATCGCCGCCGTCCATGCCCTCGCCTCCGTGCCCGGGTCCCGGGCGGACACGCTCCTCACCGCGCTCCTCGACGACGAGCCGTGGCTGCGGGAGCACTCCGCATGGGTGCTCGCCGACCGCGCCCCCCTCCCCCGCGCCGCAGCGCACCTCGCCGACCTCGTGGCCGGCGGCGGATTCCCCGGCATGCTGGCCCAGCGCACCCTGCAGGCCTGGGCCCCCGCGGCACCGGACACGGTCGGGACCGCCCTCGAGCACGCCCTCGCGGGAGCCGTCGCCCCCGGGCCCCGCGCACGGCTCGCCGAGACCCTGGGGCTCGTCCCCGGTGCCGGGCCCGCCGCGCGCCTCCGCGCCCTGGCCGGCAGTCCCGGCGAGGACCAGGACGTCCGCGGGGCCGCCCTCGAGGCCCTGGTGGACCGCCGGCAGGCCGGCGCCGAGTCCGTGGCCGACCTGACGGACCTCGCCGGGGCGTGCGCCGACGCGGACGGGCCGCTCGCCGCCGTGGCCCGGCTCGCCCTCGCCGACGTCCACGCCGCCGCCGGTCCCGCCCCGGCGTCCGGCGGGGACGGGCTCACGGTCCTGCAGCCGTTCCTGCACGCGGAGATCGACCGGGACCTCACCTTCTCCGGGCGGGGGGACAACGGCGGGATCGCCACGCTGCTCGCCCAGCTGGGCGACGCCCTCAGCGCCCCGGACGGCCCCGGCGGCGTCGCCCGGGTGCTCACGGTGTCCCGCGGCACCCACGACGAGGCCCGGGCGGCGACGGCCCGTCCGGCGGGGGCGGGGCACGTCTTCGGCGTCGTCCCCTTCACCGGACCCCCGGTGCACATGGCGGACGCCTGGCCGCGGCGGGTGGCCGCGGAACGGGGGCTGCGGCGCGTGCTGCGCCGGGCCGGCCCCGTGGACGTGCTGCACCTGCGCATGGCCGACGTCGGCTCGATGGCGGCCGCGGCGGTGGCCGCGGAGCTCGGCATCCCGTGGGTGCTCACGATGGCCCCCGATCCGCACGCGCTCGTCGCCGCCCGCGAGCGCGCCGGCACCCTGACCCGGGCCGGCTTCGGCGCGGCCGACCGGGTGGAGCACCTGTGGTTCCGCGTGCGCCTGCTCGCCGACCTCGCGGCGCGGGCGGAGCACCTGGTGCTCTTCCCCCGCCCGGACCTGGCCCGGGACGCCCGCGCGCTGCTCGACGTGGACCTGGACGAGCCCGGGCGGTGCACGGTGGTGCCGGAGGGCATCGACCTGGGCGCCGTGGACCGCGCCGCCGCGCAGGTGCGCACCGGTGCCGGAGCGCACCTCGCGGAGCTCGACACCGTGCTCGCGGCCCTGCCCGCCGCCCGGCGCGGACTGCCGCTCGTGGTCACGGTGGGCCGCCTGCACCGGGTGAAGGGCACGGCCACGCTCGTCGAGGCCTGGGCCCGGGACGCCGGGCTGCGGGACCGCTGCAACCTCCTCGTCGTGGGCGGGGACCTCGTCTCCCCCTCAGCCGACGAGCGGGAGCAGCTCACCCGGATCGACGCCGTCCTCCCCCGGGACGAGGCCGCCACCGCCGGCCTGCTCCTGGCCGGCCACCGTCCCCACGCCACCGTGGCCGCCTGGCTCGCCGCGGTGCGCCGGGGGCGACCGGGCCTGTCCGCCCCCGCCGGCGTCTACGTCTGCGCGAGCCTCAAGGAGGAGTTCGGCGTGGCGCTGGTCGAGGCCCTCGCCACCGGGCTGCCGGTCGTGGCGCCCGACGCCGGCGGGCCGGCCACCTTCGTGGCCGACGGCGTCACCGGCGTCCTCGTCGACACCGGCGACCCCGCCGCGCTGGCCCGGGCCGTGGACCTGGCCCTCGACCTGGCGGCGCGCCCCGACGCGGAGCGCGCTGCCGACGCGGCCCGTGCCATGGTCCGCGACCGCTTCAGCATCGAGGGGATGGCGACCGCCCTCACCTCCGTCTACGACGACGCCGTGGCGCACACGGCCGACAGGAGCCCCACCCCGTGACCCTGCTCGTGATCAGCCCGGACTACGCCTCCCACCTGTTCCCCCTCGCGACCCTGGCCACCGCGTGGCGGGACGCCGGGGAGCGGGTGGTCGTGGCCACCGGTCCCGCGACCGCCGCCATCGCCCGGGGCTTCGGCTTCGAGGTCGAGATCCTGCCGCTGGGCCGCGGCTCCAACCCCGGGGTCATCCGGGCCGAGGAGCAGCCGCCCGGGGAGGACGACGCCCTGCGCGGGTTCTTCGCCGCCACCCGCCGCGGCCCCGCGGAGACCCTGGCCTTCCAGGCCCGGGCACGGCGCGACGACCTGCTCTGGGACCCGCTGGGCACCGCCCGGCGGGTGCAGGACGTGGTGGACCGCGTCCGGCCGGACCAGGTGGTCGTGGACCACCTGGCCTTCGCGGCGCGCCTGGCCCTGACCGGCTCCGGGATCCGGCACGCCGACGTGGTCCTGGGCCACCCCTCGGCCCTGACGGTGGCCGACGAGGTCTACGGGCACCCGCCCGCCTGGCCCGGCCGGCTGCGCCCGTCCCCGGCCGAGCTGGAGGCGCTGCACCGGCTGTGCTCGTCGGTGCGGGACGAGTTCACGGAGCAGTGGAACGAGGCCCTGCAGCAGATCGCCCCCGGGTCCCCGGCGAGCGCCGACGCCTTCGCGGAGACCGGCGACGACCTCCTGCTCAACTATCCGGGCGAGCTCCACGACGAGCACCGGACCCGGGCGCTGCCCGAGCACACGTTCCTGGGCTCGGCCGTCCGGGAGGAGGCCGAGGACCCGGAGGTGGCCGCGTGGCTGGCCGGCTCGGACCGCCCGATCGTCTACATCAGCCTCGGCAGCTTCCTGTCCGTGCGCGGGGACGTGCTCGCCCGGGTCGCGGAGGCCCTCCGCGGCCTGGACGTGCGGGTCGCCCTCGCGGCCGGGGCGACCCGGCCCGCCGAGCTCGGCCCGGTCCCGGAGTCCTGGCTCGTGCGCGGCACCCTGCCGCAGGTCACCCTGCTGCGCCGCGCGAGCGTCGCGGTCTCCCACGGGGGGAACAACAGCGTGACCGAGGCGCTCACCGCCGGGGTGCCCCTGCTGCTGCTGCCGATGTCCACGGACCAGTTCGCCGGGGCGGCGGCCCTCGAGGCGGCGGGGCTCGGGACGGTGCTCGACCCCAACGCCCTGTCGACCGCCGAGGTGCGGGACGCCGTGGCCGGGCTGCTCGACGACGGCCACGAGCGGCGGGGGGCGCTCGAGGACCTCCGGCACGACCTGACCCGCCGGCCCGGGCCGGGACGGGCGTTCGCGGCCCTTGTCGGGTGAGCCCCCGGGCCTGCCGCTGACCGTCCTGCCGCCGTCCCGGAGGCTGGCCGGGGCGACGGCCGGACAGGCGCCGGCGTTCGGCCGCACCCTCCGCCTCGCCCTCGCCATGCGCGGCGGCGTGAGCCTCGCCGTGTGGATCGGCGGCGCGGTGGCCGAACTGGACCTCCTGCGCCGGATCCGGATCCACCGGGACGGCCGCGGAGCGCTGCACGCCTACCTCCTGCACCCCGCCACCACCCGGGACCCGGCGCTCGAGGAGCGGGCCGCGGTGTACGCGCGGCTGCTCGCGGACGCCGGCTACGACCGGGTGGACATCGACCTCCTCGCCGGGGCCAGCGCCGGCGGGCTCAACGGCGTGGTGCACGCCGTGGCCCAGCGCGCGGGCTCCGACCTGGACGCCCTCGGCCGGATCTGGACGGAGCACGGCGCCCTCGGCCGGCTGCTGCGCCCGCTCGGACGGCACCCCGTGGACTCCCTGCTGCGCGGCGACGACTACCTGTGGCCGCGGCTGCTGGAGGCGCTCCTGGCGCTCCGGGGCAGCCCGGAGCACCACCCGGACCTGGTGGCCGAGCACGTCACGGTCGAGCTCTCCGCGACGGTCCTGGACAGCGACCCCTCCCCCTACAGCGCGTCGGCGGAGGGGCGCAGCGACTTCCACTTCTCCTCCCCGGAGCCGGGCTCCCCCGGCCCGTCCCTGGACAACGACATCCCGGGGCGGGACACGGCCCCCGAGCAGGCCGCGGCCGCGCTGTCCCGGCTGGCCTACGCCGCCCGGGCGACGTCCTCCTTCCCCGGCGCCTTCGAGCCGGCCTCGGTGTGGTCCGCCCCGACCCCGGGCCCGCGGGGCGCCCCGGCCCCAGCGGCCGGGCGCCCGGATCTGAGCCATGCGTTCGGCGCCCACCGCGACCCCGCGGAGCTGCCTTACCACGTGGTCGACGGCGGGGTGTTCGACAACATCCCCATCGACCGGGCCCTGGAGGCCGCGCGCACCAGGACGTCCCTGCGGCACGCCGACCGGGCCCTGCTGTACCTCGACCCGGACCCGCCGCACCGCGAGCGTGCCGTGCCCTTCGTGCGCGACCTGCCGCGGCTCGTGGGCACGCTCGCCGCCACGGTCTCCCGGCTGCCGCGGCGGGAGTCGGACGACGACGAGGTCCTGGCCCTGTCCGACTACCTGGACGCCCAGCTCGTGGCCGGCGGCCGCCTGCACCCGCTCGCGGCGCTGATCGGGGGCTGGGACGAGGCCTCCCTCGAGGAGCGGCGCCGGGCCTACCTGCGCTACCGGGCCCGGACCGACGCCGACCTGCTGTCCCGCCTCCTGACCCGCCCGGCGCAGTGGCAGCTCACCTCGACCCTGGCCCGGCGCGACGCCCTGCGGGCCCGGCCGCCCCGTGCGCTCGACCCGCTGCGGGCGGAGCTGCTCCGGCGCTACGACGCCCTCTCCCGGGGCCCGCTGAAGGACCCCGCCGCCGCGGCGGTGCTGCGGGGGGCGCAGGCCCTGTTCGACGCCGCGTCCTGCGTGCTGTCCTGGGTGCGCGTGCTGGAGGAGCTGGGCCTCGACGGGCCGGCCGGGCCGGCCGAAGGATTCGACCGGTCCCTCGCCCGCGAGCGCGCCTATGAGGTGCTGGCGCGCGCCCGCCACGAGCGCGACCGGCGCTTCCACGCCGTGCTGGCCGCCGTCGCGGACCCGGCGGCAGACCCCACGGAGGCCGTCGACCCCTGGCTCGGCGCGACCGGCGCGGGGCACCGGCCGGCGGCCACCTCCTGGGCCGAGCTCAACGCGGTCGTGGACGGGCTCCGGGGCCTGCGCGCCGCGGTGGACGAGCACCTGGACGCCGACGTCCCCGGCCGGGCGGCCAGCCGCGCGGTCTGGGAGGCGTCCCCGTGGTCCAGGATCCCCGCCGGGGACAGGGCGCCGGCCGCGGCCGACCTGCCCCCGCTCCTGGCCGCCGCCGGGATCCCCGCCGCGGTGTCCCCCGTGGCCTACGGGGAGATCCGCGGCGACCAGACCCCCGCGGCGCCGGACGCGTTCCCCGCGCTCCGGGCGGCGCTCGCCCGGAACCGCCTCCAGCAGGCCCTTGACGCGCCGGGGGCGGATCCCCGGGAGCTCGCCCGCCTGCTCACGGACGCCGAGGAGCGGATGCCGGCGGGCGCCAAGCTGGCCGGTGCGGGACTGCTGAACTTCCGGGGGTTCCTGGCCGCGGACTGGCGGGCCCACGACTGGTGGTGGGGACGCCTCGACGCGGCGGCCGGGGTCGCCGGGTTCCTGCGCGGGCTGCCGACGGCCGCTCCGGCGTCTCCCCCAACGCCCTCGACGCCCCCGACGATCCCGGCGACCTCGACGACCCCGCCGGGCGCGCCCGGCGGTTCCCCGGGCGGGAGCAACCCGATGGCCGACGCCGTCGTCGCCGGCCTGCAGGACGCCCTGCTGCGCGACGCCGGGCACGGCTGCCCCGCCCGCGGCCGGGCTGCGGTCGGCGCGAGCGCCGACGGGCTGGACCGGCTGGCCCCGGGGCACCGCCTCTCGCTGGCCTCGCGCGGGGTGCGCGTGCTGGGGCGGGCCCTGGCGGGCACCCCGGACCTGCCCCGCCCCGTCTGGGAGGTCGTGCTGCTGGTGCTCCAGCCCCTGCTCGTGCTCGTGCCCGCGGTGGTGACCCCGGTGCGCGCAGCCCTGGTCGCCGTGGCGCTGACGGCCGGACTGTGGCCGGCCGCGGGCCCGGTCGCCGCGGAGGCACGGGCGTGGTCCTGGCCCGGTGCCGCCCTGCTCGCGGCGGTCTCCGCGGCGCTCGTGCTGTCCATCCTGCGGACGGGGCGGCGCGCGCTGCGACGGTGGGCGGCCGTCCGGGACGCCGCCGGGGAGCGGCCGTCTCCTCGCACCCGGCCCACCCCCGGGGGGTCAGGGGGCTCCGTCGTCCCGGCGGTCACGGTCGGGGAGGTCGCCGCCGCCCGCAGCGGCGCGCTGCGGCGGTCCGCCCTCGCGGGTGCGGCCGCCCTGTCCCTGCTCCTCCCGCTCGGGGCGGCCGTGCCGTCCGGGCGTGCGGCCGCCGTCCTGCTGCTGGTGCTCGGCGTGCTCGCCCTGGAGCGCCTGAGCGCGGTGCTCGCGGTGCGCGTGCCGAGCCGCGAGGTCCTGGGCGAGGTCGGGCGGGCGGTCCTCGTGGTGCCGGCCGCGGTGGCGGTCTGGGCCGGGGCGGCCCTGACCGGGCTCCCGGGGCTCGTGCCGGACGGCGCCGGAGCGCGGGCCGCGGCGCTGACCGTGGCGCTGCTGGCGGTCGGTGCCCTGCTCCTGGCGGGGTGGGTGCGGCCCGCCTGGGCCCTCACCGTCGTCCCGGCCGCGGCGGCCGTCGGCGGCGCCGCGTCCTGGGTGCTGTGGTCCTGGGCCGGCGGTCCCGGGGCGCTGTGGACCGACCTGGCGGCCGTGGCCGGGGCCGCCTACGCCTGGGCGGCTGTCCTGTGGTGGGCGCCCGCCGAGGCCATGCTGCGGCGGCACGGCCCCGGCGAGGAGCTGCTGCCCCGCCGGTGAGCCGGCCGGTCCGGGTCGGGAACGGGGCGGGTCCGGGACGAGGCGGGTCCGGAACGAGGCAGGTCCGGAACGAGGCCGGTCCCGGACGAGGCGGGTCCCGAAGGAGGCGGGTCTCAGAAGAGGCCGGTGACGCGCCCGTCGTCGTCGATCCCGATCCGCTCGGCCGCCGGGGAGGTGCCCAGTCCCGGCATGGTGCGCATCGTCCCGCAGATCGCGTAGAGGTACCCGGCGCCCACGGCGGCGCGCAGCTCCCGGACGGGCAGGGACCACCCGGTGGGCGCTCCCTTGCGGGCCGGGTCCGCGGTGGTGGACAGGTGGGTCTTGGCGATGACGACCGGCAGCCCCCCGTAGCCGAGCTCCTCGTAGCGGGCCAGCTGGTGCTCCGCGGCCGGGGTGATCTCGAGGCCGTCCGCGCCGTAGACGCGGGTGGCGACCGCGGTGAGCTTGTCCTCGAGGGACTCGGTGAGCCCGTAGGTCGGGGTGTACCCGGCCGGGTGCTCGCACGCGGCGGCCACGGCGTCGGCGAGCTCGGCCGCCCCGGCGCCGCCCTCGGGCACCGCCGTGCACACGGCCACCTCCGCCCCGGTTGCCCGGGCGATCCGGCGGATCGCCTCGTGCTCCGAGGGGTGGTCCCCGGGGAAGGCGTTGATCGCCACGACCGGGGAGATCCCGAAGGACCGGGCGATCGCCAGGTGGTGGAGCAGGTTCGCCGCCCCCGCCTCCACGTCCCCGGGGTTCTCCTGCAGCATCTCCGCCGGCAGCGCCCTGCCCGGGCGCACGCTGTAGCGGCCGGAGTGATTCTTCAGCGCCCGCACCGTGGTCACGAGCACCGCCGCGTCCGGGGTCAGCCCCGAGGCCCTGGCCTTGACGTTGACCAGCCGCTCGAGGCCCATGTCCGCGCCGAACCCGGCCTCGGTGATGACGTAGTCGGCGTGGGCCATGGCCACGTAGTCGGCGACCACGGAGGAGTTGCCGGTCGCGATGTTGCCGAACGGTCCGGCGTGGACCAGCGCCGGGGTCGCCTCGAGAGTCTGCAGCAGGTTCGGCTGGAAGGCGTCCTGCAGCAGCACCGCCATGGACCCGGCGGCCTTGAGGTCCTCGGCGGAGACCGGCTCGCCGTCGTGCGTGGCGCCCACCACGATCCGGCCCAGGCGCCGGCGCAGGTCGGCGAAGGACGTGGCGAGCGAGAGGATCACCATCACCTCGGACGCGGCCGTGATGTCGAAGCCGGTCTGGCGGGGCACGCCGTCCTGGTGGTCGCCGAGGCCCACCACCACGGTGCGCAGCGCCCGGTCGTTGACGTCGAGGACCCGCCGCCACGTGATCGAGCGGGCGTCCAGGCCCAGGGCGTTGCCGTGGTGCAGGTGGTTGTCGATCATCGCCGCCAGCAGGTTGTGGGCGGCCGTCACGGCGTGGAAGTCCCCGGTCAGGTGCAGGTTGAGCTTGTCCATCGGCAGCAGCTGGGCGTATCCCGCCCCCGCCGCCCCGCCCTTGATCCCGAACGTCGGCCCCATGGAGGGCTGGCGCAGCGTCAGGGCGGCGGAGCGGCCGGTGGCCGCCATGCCCTGGGCCAGGCCCACCGCCGTGGCCGTCTTCCCCTCGCCGAGCGGCGTGGGGGTCAGCGACGTGACCACCACGTACCGCACGCCGCGGGCGTGCTTGCGCGCGGCGGCCTCCTCGGGGGTGGACACCTCGTCCGGGCGCGGGTCGACCTTCGCCACGAAGCGCCCGTAGGGCTCCAGGCGGTCGGCGGCGATCCCGGCGGCGGCCGCGATCTCGCTCACGGGGCGGGGCCGGGCGGCCTGGGCGATCTCCAGGTCCGAGGGCATCGGGTCGGTGACGTGGGTCATGGGGCCAGTCTGCTGGACCCGGGGCGTCCCGGCCAGTGCCCCGCCGTCCTCGCGCGGGCCCCGGCGGCGCGGAACCGGCACGGGCCCGGACGCGCCGTCCCGATACAGTGGAGGACGATGAAACTCCTCGAAGCCCTCTCCCCCGAGCTCGGCACTCCGGGCCACCCGTACTACCGCGGCGACTTCGCCACCAACGCCCTGTCCGGGGACGAGGTCTACGAGGGGTTCCTCGGCTGGATCGCCTCCCGGGACATGGAGCTCTACCCCGCCCAGGACGAGGCCGTGCTCGAGTTCGCGAGCGGGTCCAACGTGATCCTCGCGACCCCGACCGGGTCCGGGAAGTCCACGGTGGCCGTCGCGGCGCACTTCGCGGGTCTCGCCGCCGGGCAGCGCTCGTACTACACCGCCCCGATCAAGGCGCTCGTGTCCGAGAAGTTCTTCTCGCTCGTGGAGATCTTCGGCGCGGAGAACGTCGGCATGGTCACCGGGGACTCCGCGGTCAACGCCGCGGCCCCCATCATCTGCTGCACCGCGGAGATCCTCGCCAACGTCGCCCTGCGCGAGGGCCGGGACGCGGACGTGGGGCCAGTGGTGATGGACGAGTTCCACTTCTACTCCGACCCGCAGCGCGGCTGGGCGTGGCAGGTGCCGCTGCTGGAGCTGCCCCAGGCGCAGTTCCTGGTCATGAGCGCCACGCTCGGGGACGTCTCCCGCTTCGAGGAGGGGATCACGGAGCTCACGGGCCGCCCGACCACGACGGTGTCCTCCGCGGAGCGGCCCATCCCGCTGCACCACTACTGGTCCGAGGACCCCATCCACGAGGCCCTCGAGGAGCTGCTGAGCACCAACCAGGCCCCAGTCTACGTGGTGCACTTCTCCCAGCTGCAGGCCATGGACCAGGCCCAGAACCTGATGTCCGTCAACGTGCTGACCAAGGAGGAGAAGGAGCGCATCGGCGAGCTCATCGCCGGGTTCCGCTTCTCGGCCGGCTTCGGCAAGACCCTCAACCGCCTGGTCCGCCACGGCATCGGGGTCCACCACGCCGGGATGCTGCCCAAGTACCGCCGGCTCGTGGAGCAGCTCGCCCAGACGGGGCTGCTCAAGGTCATCTGCGGCACCGACACCCTGGGGGTGGGCATCAACGTGCCCATCCGCACCGTGGTCATCACGGCGCTGTCCAAGTTCGACGGCGAGCGCACCCGCCGGCTCAACGCCCGCGAGTTCCACCAGATCGCCGGCCGGGCCGGGCGAGCCGGCTACGACACGGCGGGCACCGTGGTGGTCCAGGCGCCCGAGCACGTCATCGAGAACAACAAGGCCATGAAGAAGGCCCACGCCAAGTTCGGCGACGACCAGAAGAAGCTGCGGCAGGTGGTGCGGAAGAAGCCGCCGCAGGGCTTCGTGTCCTGGGGGAAGCCGACGTTCGAGACCCTGGTCGCCTCCGATCCGGAACCGCTGACCTCGTCCTTCACGGTGACCCACTCGATGCTGCTCAACCTCCTGCAGCGCCCCGGGGACCCGGTGCTCGCGGCGTGGCACCTGCTGACCCACAACCACGAGACGCGGCCGCGGCAGCGCGCCCTGCTGAAGCAGGCCATCGGCATCCTCAAGGAGCTGCGCGCCGCCGGCGTCGTCGAGAAGCTCCCGGAGCCCGACGAGGAGGGCCGCACCTGGCGGCTGACCGTGGAGCTGCAGGAGAACTTCGCCCTCAACCAGCCGCTGTCCCCCTTCGCCCTCGCCGCCCTCACCCTGCTGGACCGGGAGGACCCGGGCTACGCCCTGGACGTCGTCTCCGTGATCGAGGCGACCCTGGAGAAGCCCCGCCAGGTGCTGAACATGCAGGAGAAGAAGGCCCGCGGGGAGGCCGTGGCGTCGATGAAGGCCGAGGGCCTCGACTACGACGAGCGGATGAAGGAGCTCGAGGACGTCAGCTACGCCAAGCCGCTCGAGGAGCTGCTGACCCAGGCGTTCGAGACGTACCGCACCGGCGCCCCCTGGGTGGCGCAGTTCGAGCTGACGCCCAAGTCCGTGGTGCGGGACATGTACGAGCGCGCCATGACGTTCGGCGACTACGTGCAGTTCTACGGCCTGGCCCGGTCCGAGGGCATCCTGCTGCGCTACCTCTCCGACGCCTACAAGGCCCTGCGCCAGACCGTGCCCCTGGACCTGCTCCGGGAGGACCTCGAGGACCTCGTGGAGTGGCTGGGCGAGCTCATCCGGCAGACCGACAACTCGCTGCTCGACGAGTGGGAGAAGCTGGCCGCCGGGGAGGAGTCCCCCATGGGCACCTCCGCGGACTCCCTCGAGGAGCTCATCGACGAGCAGCCCCCCGTGATCACGTCCAACCCGCGGGCGTTCCGGGTCATGGTGCGCAACGCCCTGTTCCAGCGCGTCGAGCTGTTCGCGGACGAGAAGGACAAGGTCCTGGGCGCCCTCGACGGCGAGCACGGCTGGGACCGGGACCGGTGGGCGGACGCCATGGACGCGTACTTCGGCGAGCACGAGGACATCTACACGGACCCCCAGTCGAGGGGGCCGGGGCTGATCCGGATCGACGAGCAGCCCGAGGGCCTGCCGGGGTTCTGGACCGTGGTGCAGGTCTTCGACGACCCGGACGGCCACCACGACTGGGGCATCAACGCCCGCATCGACCTGCGGACCTCGGACGAGGACGGCTTCCCCGCGGTGGTCGTGGACAACGTCGGGCCCATCACCGAGACGGGCCGCTGAGCCGGGGCCGCCCGGCGGTCCCCCCGACGACGACGGAGCCCCCGGTGCGCACCTGCTCGGTGCGCGCCGGGGGCTCCTGCTCCCGGCGCGCGGGGCACCGGGAGGTGTGGCTCAGACGGCGGAGCTGCCGCCGCCGCGGGGGGCGTCCGGGGTCGTGGTGCCGGCCGCCTCCTGGGTCTCGGCCCGGGCACCGGAGAGGGCCTCGGCCTCGGGGGCCGGCACGGCGTCCGGCTCCGGTCCCACCCCGGTGCGCTCGAACTCGCGGTGCTTGCCGCGGGCGCGGTCGAGGAGCTCGTGGAACTGCTTCTCGGACTCGAGCAGCTCCTCGCGGTGCTTGTCGGAGATCTTCGGCATCTGCCGCTGGTACTTCGCGGCCTTCTCCGCCAGCTTGCGCCGCTCCTCCGCAGGAGCGTCCTGCGGCAGGGTCACGTACTTCTCGGCCACGGTCTGCAGGCCGTTGAGCACGCGCAGGGCCCGGCCCTTGGGGCTGTACAGGGAGGCCAGGACGGTGAGGACCAGCACCCCCACGATGACGGTCAGCGACAGGCTGATGCCGACCTCGACGACCTCCACGTGCTCGCCGTTGTTGATGAAGCCCAGGTTGTTCTCGTGCAGGGCGTGCAGGATGAGCTTGACGCCGATGAAGCCGAGGATGATCGCCAGGCCCCAGGAGAGGTAGATGAGCCGGTCCAGGAGCCCGTCGATGAGGAAGTACAGCTGGCGCAGGCCCATGAGGGAGAACGCCACGGCGGTGAACACCAGGTAGGTCTGCTGGGTCAGGCCGAAGATCGCGGGGATGGAGTCCAGCGCGAAGAGGACGTCGGTGCCGCCGATGGCCACCATGACGAGCAGCATCGGCGTCATGACCTTCTTGCCGTTCTCCATGGTGAACAGCTTGTCGCCGTCGTACTCGTCGGAGGTGTGCATGAAGCGCTTGGCGGTGCGGATGATGAAGTTGTCCGCCTCGTCGTGGGCGGACTCGGACAGCTCGCCCTTGATCAGGGAGCCGGCCGTCAGCAGCAGGATGAGGCCGAACAGGTAGAAGATCCAGGCGAACTGGTTGATCAGCCCGGCGCCCACGAAGATCAGGGCGGTGCGGGCGATCAGGGCGAACGTGATGCCGAAGAGCAGGACCTTCTGCTGGTCCTCGCGCGGGACCTTGAAGGACGCGATGATGATGAGGAAGACGAAGAGGTTGTCGACCGACAGCGCCTTCTCGGTGATGTACCCGGCGTAGTACTCGCCGGCGTACCGGCCGCCCCACTGGACGAGGACGAACAGGCCGAAGAGGAGGGCGATGCCCACGTAGATCGCGGACCAGATCGCGGCTTCCTTGAGCTGCGGTTCGTGGGCCTTGCGCACGTGGAACACGTAGTCGAAGAGCAGCAGGCCGGCGATGGCCGCGATGGTGACGATCCAGACGGTGAGTGAGACTTCCATGGTTCTGCTTTCGGGGTCGAGTACGGGACAGCCGTAAGTCTCTCCGCCGTTCCCGCCGGACCGTTCCGGTCCAGTCCTGGGCTCGACCGCTGCGTCCGGCCGGGTTGTGGCACCCGACGTGCTGACGTCCACAGCGCTGAGGGATACTCCCCTAGGCTCGGGCCAGTCTATACGGACGTCCCGGCCCGCACGGCCAGGGGCCCGGTCCGCCGTGCGGCGGACCGGGCCCCTCCCCGCGGGGGCCGTCGAGGACGGTCCCCGGGCGCTCAGCCTGCGGTGGTGCTCAGTGCCGGGCCTCCCCGTGCTTCGCGTGCTCCAGGTGCCGGCTCTCGGTGTGGTGCTCCTCCGCGGACTTGCCCGTGTGCTCGTGGAGGTCGGGCAGCTCCACGGCGGAGCGTTCCGAGGCGCCGCGGGCCGCCCGGTGCTTCTGCACGAGCTCGGCCTGCACGATGCGGATCTCCTGGGTGGGGGTGCCCTCCGGGATGCCCCGGTAGACCTGGATGGCCCGGTGCAGCTCGGCGACGGCGTGGGCGGACCGGCCCTTCGGGCTGACCATCGACGCGACCGTGGCGACCACGATGATGGCCACGATCACGCCCAGGGACACGAAGGTGGGGATCTCAGGGGCCCACCCGATGTGCTCGCCGCCGTTGATGAAGGGCACCTCGTTCTCGTGCATGGCGTGCAGGATGAGCTTGACGCCGATGAACGCCAGGATCAGCGACAGTCCGTGCTTGAGGTAGATGAGCCGCTCCATGAGCCCGCCGAGCAGGAAGTAGAGCTGGCGCAGGCCCATGAGGGCGAAGATGTTGGCCGTGAAGACGATGAACGGGCTCTGGGTCAGTCCGAAGATCGCCGGGATGGAGTCGAAGGCGAACATCAGGTCGGTCACGCCGATGGTCACGAAGACGACGAGCATCGGCGTGAAGAGCTTCTTGCCGTCCACGGTGGTGCGCAGCTTGTTGCCGTCGTACCGGTCCGTCATGGGGACCACGGTGCGCAGCCTGCGGATGAGGCCGTTCTCCGCCGACTCGTCCTCGCCGTCGTCCTTGGCCTGGTGGTACGCCGTCCAGAGCAGGAAGACGCCGAAGAGGTAGAAGACCCAGGAGAAGTTCGCGATGATCGTGGCGCCCAGCAGGATGAAGATCCCGCGCAGGACCAGCGCGATGATGATGCCCACCATCAGCACCTCCTGCTGGTACTTCCGCGGCACCGCGAACCGGGTCATGATCACGATGAACACGAACAGGTTGTCGATGCTGAGGCTGTACTCCGTGATCCAGCCCGCCACGAACTGCGTGCCCTGCTCGGCGCCCGCGAAGGCGAACATCAGGGCGCCGAATACGAGGGCGAGGGCCACGTAGACGCCCACCCAGATGCCGGCCTCCTTCATGGAGGGCTCGTGGGGGCGCTTGGCGACCATGATCAGGTCGAAGAGAAGGATGCAGCCGAGAACGACGAAGGAGCCGATCTCGAACCACGCGGGTAGCTGTGTGTGCACGCGAGTTCTTTCGCTTGGAGATGGGTGAGCCCGCGGGCCGGCGTCGTCCGGGGAACGGGGCGGACCGGGGCATCACGATGAGCCGCAAGTCTCTCCACCGGCCCCGGCGGGCTGGGGGCCCGGGTGCCGAGGTGCGGTCGCTGCGACCGGCCCGGCTCCCTTGCCCGGCGTGCTGACGACCGCAGCGCTGAGGGATACTCCCCTACGCGGAGAGCACTCTATCCGAACCTGGGAGAACGCCGGGAACGGGCGTGCCCCCCGGGGTGCGGGTCCCGGCCGGACCGGGCTCAGGCGTGCCCCGCCTGCTGCATCTGCCGCAGCTCCTTCTTGAGGTCCGAGAGCTCGTCGCGGATCCGCCCGGCGAGCTCGAACTGCAGCTCGGCGGCCGCGGCCTGCATCTGCTCCGTCATCTGCGCGATGAGGTCCGTGAGGTCCTCGGCCGGCGCGGCCGCGAACCCGTCCCGGCGCAGCTTGTCCTCCGCGGCCGCCACGGCGTCCCGCCCGCCCTTCGCCCCGGTCGGCGCGGTCTTCTTCCCGGCGGCGGCACGGCGGGCGAGCAGCTCCCGGGTGTCCTCCTCCTCGCGCTGGAGCTGGTCGGTGATGTCCGCGATCTTCTTCCGCAGCGGCTGGGGGTCGATCCCGTGCTCCGTGTTGTAGGCGACCTGGATCTCCCGGCGCCGGTTCGTCTCCTCGATGGCCGTGGCCATCGAGTCGGTGATCCGGTCCGCGTACATGTGCACCTGGCCGGAGACGTTGCGGGCGGCACGGCCGATCGTCTGGATGAGGGACGTCGTGGAGCGCAGGAAGCCCTCCTTGTCGGCGTCGAGGATCGCCACCAGGGAGACCTCGGGCAGGTCCAGGCCCTCGCGCAGCAGGTTGATGCCCACGAGGACGTCGAACGTGCCCATCCGCAGCTCGCGCAGCAGCTCCACGCGGCGGAGGGTGTCCACGTCCGAGTGCAGGTACTGGACCTTGACCCCGTGCTCCATGAGGTACTCGGTGAGGTCCTCGGCCATGCGCTTGGTGAGGGTCGTGACGAGCACGCGCTCGTCCCGCTCGACCCGCGCGTTGATCTCGTCGAGGAGGTCGTCGATCTGCCCCTTGGTCGGCTTGACGACCACCTCGGGGTCGATCAGCCCGGTGGGCCGGATGATCTGCTCCACGTAGCCGTCCGCCTGGGACAGCTCGTACTTGCCCGGCGTGGCCGAGAGGTAGACGGTCTGGCCGATGCGCCCCAGGAACTCGTCCCACTTCAGCGGGCGGTTGTCCATCGCCGAGGGCAGCCGGAAGCCGTGCTCCACGAGGGTGCGCTTGCGGGACATGTCCCCCTCGTACATGCCGCCGATCTGCGGGATCGTCACGTGGGACTCGTCGACCACCAGCAGGAAGTCGTCCGGGAAGTAGTCGATGAGGCAGTGCGGGGCGGACCCGCGGGGACGGCCGTCGATGTGCAGCGAGTAGTTCTCGATGCCGTTGCAGTAGCCCATCTGCTCCATCATCTCGAGGTCGTACGTGGTGCGCATCCGCAGCCGCTGGGCCTCGACGAGCTTGTTCTGGGACTCCAGCTCCTTCAGCCGCGCGGCGAGCTCGTCCTCGATGGACTTCACGGCCGTGGCCATCCGGTCCGCGCCGGCCACGTAGTGGGAGGCGGGGAAGACGTACATCTCCGTCTCCTCCCGGATGATCTCCCCGGTGAGCGGGTGCAGGGTGTAGATCGACTCGATCTCGTCGCCGAAGAACTCGACCCGGACCGCGTGCTCCTCGTACATCGGGATGATCTCCACGGTGTCCCCGCGCACGCGGAACGTGCCGCGGTGGAAGTCGACGTCGTTGCGCGCGTACTGCATGTTCACGAACCGGCGCAGCAGCTCGTCGCGGTCCATCTCCTCCCCCCGGCGCAGCGTGACCATCTGCGCCACGTACTCCTCCGGGGTGCCCAGGCCGTAGATGCAGGACACGGTGGCGACCACGACGACGTCCCGGCGGGTCAGCAGCGCGTTGGTCGCGGAGTGCCTCAGCCGCTCGACCTCCTCGTTGATGGAGGAGTCCTTCTCGATGAAGGTGTCCGTCTGCGGCACGTAGGCCTCGGGCTGGTAGTAGTCGTAGTAGGACACGAAGTACTCGACGGCGTTGTTGGGCAGCAGCTCCCGCAGCTCGTTGGCGAGCTGCGCGGCGAGCGTCTTGTTCTGCACCATGACGAGGGTGGGCCGCTGGACGCGCTCGATGAGCCACGCGGCGGTCGCGGACTTGCCGGTGCCGGTGGCGCCGAGCAGCACGACGTCCTTCTCCCCCGCCTCGATCCTCGCGGCGAGCTCCTCGATGGCCCTGGGCTGGTCGCCGGCGGGAACGTAGTCGGAGATGACCTCGAAGGGGGCGACGACACGGTTGATCTTCTGGGCGAGGCTCATGGCACCAGGCTACGCGCCGCCCCGGACACGGAGGCCGGGTTCCTCCGGAGGCGATCGGACCCGCGGCCGCCGGGACCGCACACCGGAAATACGCCGCGGGCGCCGCCCGTTGCACAGGACACACCGCCGCGCCCGGCGGGTGCCGGCGGGCCCCCGCCGGCACCCGCCCGGGAGCGGCCGGGCCACCACCGGGAGGAACACCGTGTCCATCGTCATCACCGGCGCGACCGGCCGGCTGGGCCGCCACGTCATCAGCTCCCTGCTGCGCCTGGACGTGCAGCTGCCGGACCTCGTGGCCGCCGGCCGCGACGAGGAGAAGCTCGGCGCCCTCCGGGAGCTGGGCCTGGCCACCGTCCGGGCGGACTACACCGAACCCGCGACCCTCGACCAGGCGTTCGCGGGAGCGGACACGGTCCTGCTGATCTCCAGCAGCGAGGTGGGGATCCGGGTGCCCCAGCACCGGAACGCGGTCGACGCCGCCGTCCGGGCCGGGGTGTCC
This sequence comes from Kocuria sp. GQ42, assembly GCF_059758435.1. Taxonomy (NCBI): domain Bacteria; kingdom Bacillati; phylum Actinomycetota; class Actinomycetes; order Micrococcales; family Micrococcaceae; genus Kocuria; species Kocuria sp. GQ42. The sequence continues at coordinate 135,176 of NZ_JCAXEN010000004.1, forward strand.
CGCCTCGTCTACACCAGCGCCCTCGGCGCCGACCGCGGGAAGCTGCTGCTCGCCGACGAGCACCTGGCCACGGAGGAGGCGATCGCCGCGTCCGGGCTCCCGTTCACGATCCTGCGCAACGGCTGGTACACCGAGAACTTCGAGCCGGCCCTGCGGCACGCGGAGACCACCGGCGTGGTCCTGGCCAGTGCCGGGGACGGCCGGGTGGCCAGCGCCACCCGCGAGGACTACGCGGAGGCGATCGCCGCGGTCCTCGCCCAGGACGGCCACGCGGGCCGGACCTACGAGCTCTCGGGGGACGCGGCGTGGAGCTTCGACGAACTGGCCGCCGCGCTGACCGAGGTCCTGGACCGGGAGGTGACCTACCGGCGGCTCACGCCCGAGCAGCACCTGGCGGAGCTGGAGCGGACCGGCGTGGACGAGAGCACCGCGCGGTTCCTGGTGGCCCTGGACGCCAACATCGAGGACGGCGCGCTGGACCTGGTCACCGGGGACCTGTCGCGGCTGCTCGGCCGGCGCACCACGGCGCTGGTGGACGCGCTGCGCGCGATGCGCTGACGCGCGGTGCCGCGGGCGGGGCCGTCAGTTGCGGGACGTCCCGGCCCGGGGGCCGCCGCGGGAGTCGTCGCGGTGGTAGAGGTACTCGTTGCCGTGCTCGTCCCGCTCGATCACGAAGTGCTTCTGGCACTCCTCGTACCAGGCGTGGGCCCGTTCGCTCTCCCCGGCGCCGTGGGTCTCCGGCGCGATGCGATCGGCCGCGCCGTAGACCTTGAGCGCGATCTGGTTCAACCGGTCCAAGAGGCGGTAGCCCGACGACGGCGCGTCCTCGTTGACGGTGTGCTGCTCTTCAGACATGACGTCCCCCAGGTGACCGCGGTGCGGATGGGACCATTCTATTCCTCGTGCCGCGCCCCGCGAAGGCCGGTCGGCCGGCAGCCCCGGACACCCCGGACGGTGTGCCGGGAGGGCGCGGTCACATCCGCTGGTACCTGGCCCGGACCACCATGAAAACCCCGTAGCAGATGAGGCCCAGGGCCACGGCGCCGAGGATCCACGCCCCGAAGGGCTGCTCCTGGAGGGCCTTGAGCGCACCGTCCAGTCCCGACGACTGCTCCGGGTCGCTGCGCACCGTGGCGACGACAATGAGCACCCCGAGCACGGCCAGGGCCACGCCCTTGGCCGCGTAGCCGACCGTGCCCAGCCACACCACCGCCCGGCCGGCCCTGCCCGGCGGCAGGCTCGTCAGGTTCTCCCGGAAGGACCTCGTCACGCCCCGGTGGACGAAGAAGGCGCCGGCGACGACGAGGCCCAGTCCCACGGCGATCAGCAGCACCGTGCCGGCGGGGTGCGCCATGAGCCCGGCGCTGAGCGACTGGGAGGATTCGCTGCTGTCGCTCGTGCCGCCGAGGGCGTAGGTCCCGAACACGGCGCCGATGGCGCCGTAGACGACCGCTTGGCCGCCCATCTTGACGCGGTGCTTGAGCCGGTCCCGGTCCGAGCGCTGCGTCGCACCGAAGAAGATTTCGCTGAACAGGAAGACGGCGAGCGCCGCGCAGCCGAGGAAGCACGCCCACAGCAGGACGGTGCCGCCCGGGCTGCCGGCGAGCGCGGCGACCGCCCCCGACTGGTCCGCCGAGCCCGAGCCGCCGGTGGCCACGCGCAGCGCGATGACCCCGATCATGACGTGCAGCAGGCCCGCCGCCACGTACCCGGCGCGGGCCGCGAGGACGAACCCGCGGGAGTCCGTCGCGTCGTCCGCGGCGTCGGCCGCCCTCGTGGCCTGCCGGCCGACCTCGCCCATGGTTCCTCCTGCGGTGTGGGTCTCCATCGTGCGCCTGCGGACCGCCGGTGTCCACGACGCCGTTCGGCTGACACCGGGGCCCGCCCGGGTGCCGCCCCGGACCGGCTACTGCCGGAAGGCGGCGTCGAACGAGGCGCCGGAGGGGGCGAAGTCGAAGCGCTTCAGGAAGGCCAGGGCCTCGGGGGCGCCCCGGAGGCGGTCCATGCCGGCGTCCTCCCACTCCACGGAGATCGGCCCGCGATAGCCGATGGCGGTGAGGGCGCGGAAGCTGTCCTCCCACGGCACGTCGCCCCGTCCGGTCGAGACGAAGTCCCAGCCGCGGCGGGGGTCGCCCCAGGGCAGGTGCGAGGACAGGACGCCGTTGCGCCCACCGCCGGTCCGCATCTTCGTGTCCTTGCAGTCCACGTGGTAGATCCGGTCCGCGAAGTCGGAGATGAACGCCACCGGGTCGATCTGCTGCCACAGGAAGTGGCTGGGGTCCCAGTTCAGCCCGAAGGCCGGGCGGTGGCCGATGGCCTCCAGCGCCCGGTGCGTGGACCAGTAGTCGTAGGCGATCTCGGAGGGGTGGACCTCGTGGGCGAAGCGCACCCCGCACTCGTCGAAGACGTCCAGGATGGGGTTCCACCGGTCCGCGAAGTCCTGGTACCCGGCGTCGATCACGTCCTGGGAGACGGGCGGGAACATCGCCACGTACTGCCAGACGGAGGACCCGGTGAAGCCGACCACGGTGTCCACGCCCAGTTTTCGCGCGAGCCGTGCGGTGTGCTGCAGCTCCTCGGCGGCTCGGGTGCGCACTCCCTCGGGCGTGCCGTCGCCCCAGACCCGGGGTCCCACGATGGACTCGTGCCGGAAGTCGATCGGGTCGTCGCAGACGGCCTGGCCCTTGAGGTGGTTGGAGATGGCCCACACCCCGAGGCCGTGGCGCTCGAGGATGTCGAGCCGGTCCCGGACGTAGGCGTCGTCGTCCCACCGCCAGGCGTCGAGGTGCTCGCCGGAGACGGCGATCTCCAGGCCGTCGTAGCCCCAGCCGGCCGCCAGCTCGGCGACCTCCTCGAGCGGGAGGTCGGCCCACTGGCCGGTGAACAGCGTGTAGCGGTGGTGTCCCATCGTCGGTCCTTCGGGTCGGGGAGAGCGGTGCTCCGCTCGTGCGGGGTCAGAGGTGGACGGTGGCGCCGGAGCGCGCCGCGCTGTCCGTCACGGCGGCGAGCACCCGCTGGACCTCCAGGCCGTCCTCGAACCCGGGGGCGGCCGGGGCCCCCGTGTCGATGGCCCGCAGGAGCTCGGCGGCCTGGCTGGTGAACGTGTGGTCCCAGCCCAGGACGTGCCCGGCCGGCCACCACGCCCCCACGTAGGGGTGGGTGGCCTCGGTGACGAGGATCCGGCTGCTGCCCTGGGTGTCCGGCGGCGCGGTGGCGTCGAACAGGTGCAGCTCGTTGAGCCGCTCGAGGTCGAAGCGCAGTCCGCCCAGCGATCCGTAGACCTCGATCTCGAGGGCGTTCTTGCAGCCGGTGGCGCAGCGGGAGACCTCCAGGCCGACCACCGCCCCGGAGGCGGTGCGCAGGGTGGCCCAGGCGGCGTCGTCGACCGTCACCGGCTCGGGGCCGTCCTCCCCCGTCCGGGTGGGGACGAACGTGGTGAGCGTCCCGGAGACGGACGTGACCGGCGAGTCCAGGAGGAAGCGCACCTGGTCGACGGCGTGGGAGGCGAGGTCGCCCAGCGCCCCGGACCCGGCGGTCTCCCGGCGCAGGCGCCAGGTCATGGGCGCGTGCTCGTCGGCGAGCCAGTCCTGCAGGTAGCTGACCCGGACCTGGCGGACCCGGCCCACGCGGCCGTCCGCGATCAGCTGCCGGGCCAGTGCCAGGGCCGGCACCCGGCGGTAGTTGAAGCCCACCATGGACTGGACGCCGCGGGTCCGGGCGGCCGCCGCGGCGGCGGCCATCTGCTCGGCCTCGGCCACCGTGTTGGCCAGCGGCTTCTCCACGAGCACGTGCTTGCCGGCCTCGAGGGCGGCCACGGCCATGTCGGCGTGCAGGTGGCCGGGCGTGCAGATGTCGACGACGTGGATGTCGTCCCGTTCCAGCACCGACCGCCAGTCGGTGCCGCTCTCCTCCCAGCCGTACCGCCGGGCGGCCTCGGCCGCGTGCCCGGCGTCCCGGCCCACCAGCACCTTCTGCGCCACGCGGGGCGTGGGGTAGAAGGCGTTGACGTTGCGCCACGCGTTGGAGTGGGCCTTGCCCATGAAGGAGTGGCCGAGCACGGCGACGCCCAGGGCGGCGCTCCCGTGGCCGGGGGGAACGGCGGGGTCGGGCACGGTGGTGGTCATGGGTGTCCTCCTGGGGATCGGGCGGCGCACGAGCGCAGGAACGCCAGTCCGTCCTCGGCGAGCTGGTCCTGGCTCTCCGCCAGGGGCCGCCAGATCGAGGCGGCGGTGGCGATGCTGGCGTTGCGGGCGGTGAAGCTCTCGATGCTGAGGGCGCCGGTGTAGCCGACGGCGTCCAGGGCGTCGAAGATGCCCGTCCAGTCCGTCTGGTCACCGCCGGGGGCTCCCCGGTCGTTGCCGCAGACCTGGACGTGGACGAGGTGCCGGCCGGCCGCCCGGACGGCGTCGGCGGAGGAGCGCTCCTCGATGTTCAGGTGGTAGGTGTCCAGGGCCAGTCCCACGCCGTGGCCGAGCAGCGGTCCGAGGGCCTCGAGCGCCTGGGCGGTGGTGTTGAGCAGGGACGTCTCGTAGCGGTTGAGCGGTTCGATGCCGAGGACCACCCCGGCGGCCTCGGCCTCGGCGGCCAGCGGGGCGAGACGACGCCGCAGCTGCGCGTAGGCGTCCGCGCGCTCCGCCGCGTCCATCCGCCACACCCGGCCCGTGTGCGCGTAGAAGGGCCCGCACACGGCCGGCGCGCCGATGTCGTGGGCCAGCCGGATGCAGGCGCTGAGATAGTGCTGGGTGCGGGTGATCACGGCGTCGTCCGCCAGGACGAGCTCGCGTCCGGGCGCCATGGCGCCGACGAGCAGCGGGCTGAGCCCGCCGAGGGCGTCCCGCACGACCCCGGCCGAGAGGTCGCCGACGTTCTCCAGCGGGAGCTCGACGGCGTCGAAGCCCATGTCCGCGATCCTCGCCAGGAGCGGGGGCAGGTTCGCGTCGGTGAGGGGGGACTCCCACACCCAGGTGTTGACGGCGATCGGGCGCTGCACGGGTCTGCCTCCTCTCGGTGCGGTGGGCTGGATGGCGCCCCGCCCGCCGCCGGGGTCTCCCGGGGCCGGGCCGGTGGCGGGCAGGGCGCGGTCGGGCGGGTCAGGGGATGACGCGGTCCCGCCAGACGTCGGGGTAGCCCGGCAGGTCCTCGCCGCCGAACTTGGCGTAGTGGCCGTCCGGCATCCCCTCGTTGTCGGCGAGGAAGTCCGCCCGCTGCTCCTCGGTGATCGGCTCCTGCGGCAGGACCCACTCGGCGGGGACCTCCTCGCCGGCGAAGATCTGCTCGAGCGCCAGCAGCGGGGTGCGCCACTGGAAGTTCGAGTACACCGGGGCGAGGCCGGTCAGGCCGGTGTCCTCCCACTTGCGCAGGTAGCTCATCTCGTCCTCGCCGGTCATCACCGGGTAGTCCGCGCCGGCGTCCTCGAACGCCTCGATGGCGGCGACGGCGCCGTCGCCGGCGTCCATCCACACGCCCTGCACGTCCCCGGTGGCGAGCTCGTCGGAGATGATCTTCTTGATCTCGGTGGGGTCGGCGCCGGTGAAGTAGTCCGTCGCCTCGATCCCGTTCTCCTCGAAGATCCGCTCGGCCGCGGCCCAGCGCTGCTCCAGGACGTCGACGCCCGGGAGGATGCGCAGGGCCACCACCTTGTCGCCCTCCTGCAGGTTGTCCACCAGGAAGTTCGCCGAGTCGATGCCCCAGGCGAAGCCGCCGATGGGGTGGACGAACGTCGTCGCGCAGTCGGTCTCCACCCCGCGGTCGAAGACCACCACCGGTTTGCCGGTCTCACACGCGCGCTCCACGGCGGGCGTCAGGGCGGCGGTCGAGTTCGGCGAGATGATGAACCCGTCGCACTCGCCCTCGGCGATGAAGTAGTCGATGTCGGCGATCTGCGTGTTGTCGTCGTCCTGGGCGTCGCGGGTCTCCATCTCGGAGATCACCCCGGAGTCCTGGAGCACCTTGAGCTGCTCGTTCATGGTGATCCACCCGGTCTGGCGCCAGGGGTTGGAGATGGAGGCGTTGGAGAAGCACACCTTCTGCGGGTCGTCGGCGGCGAACTCCGCGGTGGCGGTCGTCTCCCCGTCGATGTACTGCGTCCAGGGCTGCTCCGGGTCCCCCTCGAAGGAGGCGGAGCGCTGGTCGAGCTGCCGGTCGTACTCCGCCTGGTCGAACCACTCGTCACCGCCCTCCGGGGCCGGCGTGGCGGCGGCCTCCGCGCCCCCCGTCTCGGCGGGCGGCGGTTCCTCCATCGACTGGTCGGTGGTGCAGGCGGTCAGTCCCAGCAGCGCTGCCGCTGCCACCACGGTGACCTTTGACTGGATGCTTCGGCGCATCATGTTCCTTCCTCGTCGGTGCCCGGGGTGGGCGGTGCTGCGATGGCACGTCTCGGCTCCTGCGCCGCCGTGGTCCGGCCGCGCCGGCGGCGCTTCCAGGTCTGGGTGCCGGCTGCGACGGCGAGGATGATGATCACGCCCTGGACGGTGTCCCGCCAGGTCGACTGGACCCCCAGGAAGTTCAGGAGCGCGAAGAGGGTCTCGAGGGCGAAGGCGCCGGCGGCCGCGGAGAGCACCCAGCCGCGCCCGCCGCCCAGCACGACCCCGCCGAGGACCACGGCGGTGATGGCCGTGAACTCGTAGCCGCGCCCCACGGACGGGTGCACGCCGGCGTAGCCCACCAGGATGATGCCCGCCACGGTGGCGGCCAGGGAGGAGAGCATGAACGCCCGGGTGCGCACCCACCAGACCCGGGCCCCGGTCAGCGCGGCGGCCCGGGGGTTGTCGCCCACGGCGACGAGCGTGCGGCCGTAGGGCCGGCGCATGAGCCAGAGGGCGGCGAGCGCGACGACCGCCACCAGGACCACCGGGTAGGGCAGGATCCCCAGGACCGGGACGTCCTGGATGCCGCCGCGGCCGATCTGCCGGAAGCTGTCCGCGGGGTTCCCCGTCGCGGCGCCGCCCGTCCAGTAGAGCACCAGCCCGAGCAGGGCGAGCATGGTGCCGAGGGTGACGATGAAGCTCGGCACCTGCAGGAGCGTGGTGACCAGCCCGTTGACCAGGCCCACGAGGGCGCCGAGGACGAGCATCAGGACCAGGACGGGCACCGTCCGGCTGTCGTCCTGGCCGATGAGGTTGCCGGCCACGAACACCTGGGCGGTGACCACCGAGCCCATGGACAGGTCGAACTCCCCGGAGACGATCACGAAGTACTGCCCGATGGCCGCGATGGCGATCGGCGCCGTGCGGCCGACGAACCGGATCAGCGAGCCCGGTTCGCCGAAGGACGGGTTGACGGCGACGGCCGCGACCAGCAGCACCAGGAGGAGCACGAAGACCGCCCCGCCGGGGGTCCGCAGCCCGCGCAGCACCCGCTCGTGCCACGGTGACCGGTTCTGCTGCAGGACCGCGGTCCGGTCCGTGACGGTGGCGCTCATGCCGTGACCTCCTGCGCGGTCCGCCCGCTCCGGTCGTCGAAGCGCGCGGGCCGGCTGACCACCCGGCGCCGGGCGTAGACGGCCACGGCGACGACGATGACGATGCCGCGGACCACGTCCTTCAGGAACGGGTTGATCTGCATCACGCTCATGATGTTGTCGATCATCGCGAAGATGAGGACCCCGCCCAGCGTCCCCACCAGCGACCCCTTGCCGCCCGCCAGGAGCGTCCCGCCCAGGACCACGGCGGCGATGGAGAGCAGGTCGTACCCGCCCTGGGACCCGATCGTGGGGCTGCCCACCCCGAGTCGCGCCGCGAGCAGCAGCCCGGCGAGACCGGCCATGACGGAGCAGATGACGTGGGCGGCCACGATCGGGGTGCCGGTCCGGATCCCGGACATCCGGGCCACCCGGATGTCCCCGCCGACCGCGTACATGTGGTGGCCCAGGCGGCTGCGGGTCAGCATGAGCAGCACCGCGCCCGCGCAGGCCAGCATGATCAGCGTGGAGACCGGGACCGGGCCGATGCCCGTGGCCCCGATGAGGCGGAAGGCCACGGGGGTCTGCCCCGAGCTGCCCTTGTAGTTGGTGGCGAGGTAGCCGCTGACGACGAGCCCGGTGCCCAGTGTGGCGATGAACCCGTGGACCTTCAGCCCGGACACCACCAGGCCGTTGACCAGGCCGATGCCCGCGGAGACGACCAGGGCCAGCGCCACGCCGGGCAGGATGTTCCCTGGCTGGTTCGCCATGAGGCCGGCCGAGAGCAGGCTCGCGAGGCTGATGACGTACGGCACGGACAGGTCGAGGCTCCCCACCAGGATCACGAGCGTCTGGCCGATGGCGATGAAGCCGAGGACGCTGGTCCCGGTGAGGATCGCGGAGATGTTGCCGGCGCTGACGAAGCTGCGCCCGGTGGCGCCCACGAGCACCGTGCCGACCACGACGGTGAGCAGCACCACGAGGTAGACGATGTGGGTGGACGTGAGCCTCGAGAACGCGTTCACGGTCTCGCCCCTTCCGTGCGGGCGCCGGTGGCCAGCCGCAGCACCTGCTCCTCGGTGCTGTCCGGCGGGAGCTCACCGGCGATCCGGCCGTCGCGCAGGACCACGATCCGGCTGGACATGCCGAGGACCTCCGGCAGTTCGCTGGAGACCATGAGGATGGCCCTGCCCTCCGCGGCGAGCATGCGCATGAGGTTGTAGACGGCGATCTTGGCGCCCACGTCGATCCCCCGGGTGGGCTCGTCGAGCAGCACGACCCGCGGGTCCACGGCCAGCCACTTGGCGAGGACGACCTTCTGCTGGTTCCCGCCCGAGAGGTACTGGACCTCCTGGTCCAGGTCCCGGGCCACGACCTCCAGCGAGGAGAGGACCCCGGGGACGTCCTTCCGGGCGGCGGCGGTCCGCCGCGGGAAGACGGAGCGGATCACGCCCAGGGCGTTGTCCAGGATGGACTGGTCGAGGCTCAGCCCCTGGGACTTGCGGTCCTCCGTGATCAGGGCCACGCCCTGCCGGACGGCCTGCCGGGGCGAGGTGGCCGTGTACGGCCTGCCGTCCAGCGCCATGGACCCGCGGGTGAAGGGGCGGACGCCGAAGACGGCCTCCACCAGTTCCGTCCGCCCGGAGCCCTGCAGCCCGGCGACCCCCACGATCTCCCCGGCGCGCAGCGTCAGCTCGATGCCGTCGAGCTGGTCGTTGCCGCCGCCGTCGATCCTCAGGAGCTCCCGCCCCACCCCGGTGCCGGGCACCGCCTCCGGGAAGTAGGCGGAGATCGGGCGGCCCACCATCATCCGCACCAGGGCGGCGTCGTCCATCGCGGAGGCGGGCTCGGTGCCGACCACGCGGCCGTCCTTGAGGACGGTGATGGTGTCGCACAGGTCGAAGATCTCCTTCAGCCGGTGGGACACGTACAGGATGGCGGTGCCGCGCGCCCGGAGCCGGCGGACGATCGCGTAGAGCAGGTCCACCTCGGGGCCCGCGAGGGCCGCGGTCGGCTCGTCCATGGAGATGATGCGGGCGTCGTAGCTGATGGCCTTGGCGATCTCCACGATCTGCTGCTGGGCCACGGACAGCGAGCTCACGGTCGTGGTCGGCTGGATGCTGGTGATGCCCAGGTCCTCGAGCAGCTCGCTCGTCCTCGCGTTCATGGCCCGCCGGTCCACGAGCAGGCCCCGGCGCGGCTCGCGGCCGAGGAACACGTTCTCGGCCACGGTGCGGTCGGGCAGCAGGTTGAACTCTTGGAACACCGTCGACAGCCCGGCCACGTGCGCCTGGGTGGGGTGGTGGAACTCGACGGGGGTGCCGCCGATCTCCACGGTGCCCGCGTCCCGCTCGTGCACCCCGGCGAGCACCTTCATCAGGGTGGACTTGCCGGCGCCGTTCTCACCGACGAGCCCGTGCACCTCGCCGGCGTGCAGCCGCAGGTCCACGTCCTCGAGCACCGGCACCCCGAAGAAGGACTTCGACAGGCCGGTGACGTCCAGCACCGGGGAGCTCGTGCGCTCGTTCATGCGGTCACTGTGACACGCACCACAGACTTCTGTCGACAGTCCTGCAAAAGTTGTTCCTTCACTGTGCGTTTGTGACGTGCTTGACCCCCCTAAGGGGGCGTGCTCTACTGAAAAAGTGCTGCAGAGTCCTCCGTCGGCGCCGTCGCCGCGCTCCTCGGACTCGCCCGCCCCGGGGGCGAGCGAAGTCTTCCAGCTGCTGCGCGACGGCCGCCCGAGGACCCGGGCGGAGCTCGCCCAGCTGACCGGGCTGGCCCGCTCCACCGTGGCGTCCCGCGTGGACACGCTCATGTCCCTGGGGCTCGTCGCACCCTACGGCGGGGCCGCCTCCACCGGGGGGCGCCCGCCCTCGCTCTTCGCCCTGAACCCGGGTGCCCGGGTGGTGGTCGGCGCGGACGTCGGGGCGACGCACGCCCGGGCGATCCTCGCGGACCTCTCCGGCCGGGAGCTCGCCGAGGAGCGCCAGGCGCTCGCGATCGGCGAAGGCCCCGGCGCGGTCCTGGGCTGGCTCGTGCGCACGGTGGCCGCGCTGCTCGAGCGCGCGGACCGCCCCGCCGCGGACCTCGCCGCCATCGGCATCGGGCTGCCCGGTCCCGTGGAGCACGAGACGGGCCGGCCGATCAACCCGCCCATCATGCCGGGGTGGGACCGTGTCGACGTCCCGGCCCTCGTACAGGCCCACTACGACGTGCCCGTGCTGGTGGACAACGACGTCAACATCATGGCCCTGGGCGAGCGCAGCTTCTTCTGGCCCGGGACCACCGAGCTGATGTTCGTCAAGGTGGCCACGGGCATCGGCGCGGGGATCATCTCCGGCGGCGCGCTCCAGCGCGGCGCCCAGGGCACCGCGGGGGACCTCGGCCACGTCCGGGTGCCGCGCGGCGACGAGCTGCTCTGCCGCTGCGGCAACACCGGCTGCCTCGAGGCGCTCGCCGGCGCGCCCGCCCTCGTGCGGACGCTCAACGAGCACACCGCCGGCACGCTGTCCACCAGCCAGGACGTGATCGACCTCGTCCGCTCCGGGGACCCGCTCGCCGTGCAGGTGATCCGCCAGGCGGGGCGGGACATCGGGGACGTCCTGGCCACCTGCGTGAACCTCATCAACCCCTCCGTGATCGTGATCGGCGGCAGCCTCGCCCAGGCCGGGGAGCACCTGCTGGCAGGCATCCGGGAGGTCGTCTACCGGCGGTCCCTGCCCCTGGCCACGGAGCACCTGAGGGTGGCCCCGTCGGTCGCCGGGGAGCGCGCCGGCGTCATGGGGGCGGCGGTGCTGGCCATCGACCACGTCCTGTCCCCGGAGTCCATCGAGGCCGCGTGCGCGGCCCTGAGCGCGGGCTGAGCCCGTTCGCCGCAGCACCGGGCGTCCCCGCCGGGATCCTGTGCGGGCCGCACCACGGACCGCAGCACGGACCGCGGCACGGACCGGTGCGGAGACGGCCGTCCGCCACCCTTGACAGGGCGGGAAGTTCCCGTCCGCAACGAGTTCCTCCGGTCCCGGGTCCTGACGGCCTTCTGCGGGGGAGACTGGGGCAATGGGCACGGACACGGACACGGGACGAACGACCAGGTCGGACCCCCGCCGGGACCGGACGGGGGCCGTGGACGCGGACCTGGCCCGGCGGCTGAGCGACCTGGCCCGCACCCTGCAGGGCGAGACCGACGTCCAGGGCACCCTCGAGGCCATGGTCCGCGCCGCGGTGGAGCTCATCCCCGGGGTGGTGGAGGCCTCGATCTCGGTCGCCCGGCGGCACCGCGGCATCGAGTCCCGGGCCGCCTCGGGCGCGCTCCCCCGCCGGGTGGACCGGTTGCAGCAGGACACCGGGGAGGGACCCTGCATGGACGCGGCCTACGAGGAGCGGATCGTCCACGTCCCTGACTTCCGCCACGAGGACCGGTGGACCCGGTTCGCCCCGGCCGCCCTGGAGGCGGGAGCGACGTCGATGCTCGCGTTCCAGCTCTACACCGACGGCGACGTCCTCGGGGCGCTCAACGTCTACGGCGCCGACTTCGCCGCGTTCACCGACGAGTCCGAGGAGATCGGCCTGCTGGTGGCGGCCCACGCCGCGGTGGCCTTCGCCGACGCCCAGCAGGTCGGCCACCTCCACGAGGCCCTGGCCACGCGGGACCTCATCGGTCAGGCGAAGGGCGTGCTCATGGAGCGGTTCAAGATCACGCCCCAGCAGGCCTTCGTCCTCCTCACGACCGCCAGCTCCCAGACGAACACCAAGCTCCGGGACGTCGCCGAGCGGCTGACCACCACCGGCGTCCTCACCGGCGAGCGCCCCGAGGAGTCAACCGGTCCGGGGGGCCCCTGACCGGTGCGGCCCGGTCGCCCCACCGTGCCGCCCCGCGTTGAGCCGTGCGGCCTGCAGCACGAGGTGGTCGCGCTCGGGGAGGCTGGGCGCCGACCGGGCGGCCGCGGCGTAGAACCGCGCCGCGGTCACGGGGTCGCCGTCGCGCTCGTGGAGGTACGCCGCTGCGGCGGCGCGGTCAGGAACGGGCGGAGCTCGAGCCACTCGTGGATCGGCCTCCCGCCCGCCCCCGGGGCCGCGGACAGCTCGGCGGCCAGCTCGAGCGCTCGGTCGTTGGATTCGACGTCGATCACCATCCAGCCGGAGATCAGGTCCTTGGTCTCGGGGAACGGGCCGTCGGTGACGGGCAGCCGCCCCTCGCCGCCGTAGCGGACGAACGTGCCCTCCGGGGACAGCGCCTGCGCGTCGACGAACTCGCCGGTGCCCTCGAGCCGGGCGGCGAAGTCCGACATGTGCTGCAGGTGGGCCGGTCAGCGGGTGAACTCACCACAGGCCTGCAGCAGTGCCAGGGCTGAGGCGGTGGTGGTGTCCGTGATCCGCCCGGAGCACAGGTGCTGGAGCAGCTGCTGTTCATCGGCCCACTCCACCCCGGCGATGCCGGCCGGCTCCAGCGCCTCGCCGTACTCGGCATCGGTCCGGCGCGCCACTGCGAGCAGCACGTCGATCCGCTCTTCTCTGCGCTGATCGGCGTACAGGATTCCCAGCGGAGCGATCACTGCCGCGGACATGCCCTGCCCGAACTCCTCCTCCAACAGCAGCGCGGCCCCGGCGCGCAGTTCGTCGGGGTCGACCACTGGGCCCTGCGGGAAGATCAGCGCCTGCCCGCCCGGGTCCAGCTCGGCCTGGACCAGCCCGTAGCGGGTCCGGGCCCCGGAGCCATCGTGCACCCGTGGAATCACGACGATCGAACGCTGGGCTGGTACGGGGTGCAGAACCGCTGGTCGGTCCGGAGCGACGTCAGTCATCAAGCTGTCCTCATGTCGGGGAACGCATCGGCACCTGCGGCCTCGAAACACGCAGGCGATGCGCACGAACAGCCTACGATCGACTGCTCAACGCAGCCCGGGAGGAGCACGGGCGGGACCTCGACAGGCCCCGCTTCTCGGGGAGTTGGGACCATGTCCTCAGCGGCACCGATCCTGTGCGCACGTTCCACGGATGAGGGACTGTCCCTGTTCCGGTGGACGGCATCTTGCTTGTTCGTGGTCTGTGCGCCCAGGTCCCAGGGTGGTTCCGCTCCGTGAGCCAGGTCACTAAGGTGGGAAGCACGGCTCAGCACAGGAGGTTCTCCATGACCACCCCGAACAACGACGACGCCCCGGACCTCGACGACGTCCTCGAGCCCGAGGGCGACGCCCTGCCCGACCCCATCCACCAGGGCCACGCCGGGATGCCCGAGCATCTCGACGACGAGGCACTGGCCGCAGCCACCGAACAGGAGCGGGTGGCCGCCGGGCTGACCGACTACGCGCCCGGGCAGGTCCCACCGGCCACCGACCCGCTGCCGGAAGACTCCTCCGAAGCAGCCGACCGCGCCCAGCGGGGTCTGCTCGAGGAGGATGGGACCGCCTGACGGGCCGTCCCACCGAAGTACGCTGTCCCATCCCTGCAAGGAGAACGACATGGCCGAGCGAGGCAACACCAAGCACAGTGCGGAACTGGACGACCAGATGAAGCACGAGGTCGCCGGCGAGGTGGCCGGCATCCAACCCGACCACGTGGAGGAGCACCGCCAGACCGAGCCCTGGGTCGACGACACCGACGACCCGGAGGTGCGCTCCGCGGTGGAGGAGCGCGAACGCGCTCCCCGTCCCGACAACCAGCAGTAGCGCCCTCGGGCGGGTCGGATCGGTTCGGTGACGACGAAGAGTTCTCCCGCCGGGCACGACATCCGACCCACCCTTCGGGGCGGCTCCCCGACACGACGTCGGTCAACTTCGGAGCCGGGCTGAAGGGACCCGTCGACCGAGAGAAGGGAGCACCCGTGCGACTCGGGAACAAGGTCGGTGCCGCCGCGGACAAGGCCGCCGGTGCCGCCAAGGACAAGATCGGCGCCGCCACCGACAAACCCGATCTGCAGGCCGAAGGTCGGGCACAGAACGCCGTGGGCCATGCCAGGCAAAGCGGCCAGGACGTCGAGGACACCGCGCGCGAGATCGTGGACGACGAGTGATCAGCTCCGCCCCATCCTGGGCGGAAACCATGTCCTTCCGCCGAGGTCCGGCGGAACAGGTGTGCCGTCCGCTCCGCAGTGGACCCGGGCTCAGAGGATCGGCTTGCCGCCGGTGACGGCGACCCGCGAGCCGGAGATGTAGCTGCCGTCGTCCGAGGCCAGCAGGACGTAGACGGGCGCGAGCTCGGCGGGCTGGCCGGCACGGCCCAGGGGGACGTCGTCGCCGAAGGCCCCCACCTTCTCCGCGGGCATGGTCGCCGGGATCAGCGGCGTCCAGATCGGGCCCGGGGCCACGCTGTTGACCCGGATGCCCTTCTCGCCCAGCATCTGCGCGAGCCCGGCGGAGAAGTTCGCGATCGCCGCCTTGGTGGCCGCGTAGGGCGCCAGCTGCGGGGACGGCTGGTCGGACTGGACCGAGGAGCTGCCGATGATCGCCGAGCCCGGTGCCATGTGCGGCACGGCGGCCTTGGTGAGGTGGAACATGGCGCCGATGTTGAGCCGGAACGTGTAGTCCCACTCCTCGTCGCTGATCTCGTCGAGGCTGTCGCGGCTCATCTGGTAGGCGGCATTGGAGACGAGCACGTCGATCCGGCCGAACTCCTGCACGGCCCTGTCGACGACGGCCCGGCAGTGGGCCGGGTCCGAGAGGTCTCCGCGGACCAGGACGGCCCGGCGCCCGGCCTCCTCGATCCAGCGGGCGGTGTCCTGGGCGTCGTCGTCCTCCTCGAGGTAGGCGATCAGGACGTCGGCGCCCTCGCGGGCGTAGGCGATCGCGGCGGCACGGCCGATGCCGCTGTCCCCGCCGGTGATGATGGCTGCCTTTCCCGCGAGCTTGCCGGAGCCGCGGTAGCTGTGCTCGCCGCAGTCCGGGACGGGGGTCATCGCGGCCTGGACGCCGGGGACCTCCTGCTGCTGCTCTGGCTGGCTCATGGCGTGGTCCTTCCGTGGTCGAGGGTTCCGGACGGTGCAGGCGCTGCTCACCGAACTCCCCGATGATCAGCACACTGTTCAGTTTAGGTGCTCGGAGCGGGGTTGTCGTGCTCCGTCCCGTGCCCGGACCACCATCCAGGGAGTGGGCGCCCGCCCGGGATCCCGGAGCCGAAACGGCAGTAAGCTGATCACAAGAGGAGTCGTGAGGATATGGCACTCTCTTTGCTGACGGAGTCGGCAGCGGCCGTTGTGCCAGCCTGACCATCCCTGCCGAACGGCGCCCCATGTCCTCCGATGACACTTCCGGTGAGCTGCCCACCGCGTCCACCCCCCCCTGACCCGCAGGACACTGTCCACCCAGGACGCCACCACCGCGGTGCACCACCTGGTCCGCGCCGCCCAGCAGATGATTCCCACCGCAGTCGGGGCCGGGGTCTCACTGCTGGACGAGGACGGCACCGGCAGCACCATCGCCTCCACCGGCACGGCCGTGGAGGCCGCCGACGCCCTGCAGCACCGGCTCGGGATGGGCCCGTCCCGGAGCGCGTGGATCACCGGGCGGGTCCAGCGCATCGACGACACCGCAGCCGACCCCCGATGGGGGCCGTGGCAAGCGGGCGCGGCCACGACCGGGATCCGCTCGGTGCTCAGCGTCCCGCTGCCCTGTCTCGACCGTCGCCCGGGGGCGCTGACGGTCTACGCCACCACCCCGGACGCCTTCGGGGACGCCGAGGGGCGACTGCTGGGCCTGCTGGCCGATGCGGCGGCCACCGTGCTGAGGACGGCCCAGGATCCCGACACCCCGGTGCACCGGAGCGCCACGGGCATGGACGCCCCGGACCCTGACCAGCTCATCGGATTCGCCGCCGGTGTGCTGATGGATCGCGACCGGCTGAGCCCCGAGACGGCCCGGGCGGCACTGCTGGAGGCAGCGGGCATCCAGGGGCGCGACCTGGCCGAGATCGCCACCGCCGTGGTCGACGCCGCGACGGGTCACGAGCAGGCCGGCGGGCTACAGGCCACGATGACCGCAGCCTTCATCAACCGGCAGGATCTGTGGCTGCACCACTTCAGCCTCGGTGGGAACGTCAAGGAGTTCGAGATCGACGCCTACGTACACCATGCCCTGCTGCTGCCCCAGCTCCAACGGGACCTGTTGGCCCATGCGGCCAATGAGATCCTGGCTCAGGCCGCGCCACCGCGAGCCCCCTACACCTCCGAGGCATTGGCCGGTCTGATCTGTTCGACCGCGACCGGTGGACAGGACAGGGGGACGTTGCCGGCCAGTGGCTGATCCTGCCCCTGCGGCAGGGCAGTAGTCTGATCCTCGAGAGGGAGTCGGTGGGACGAGGCGCTTCTTCGCTGACGGACTCGGCAGCGGCCATCGTGCCGGCCCGACCGCGCCGGCCGAACGGCGCACCACGTGTCTCCAGAACCTGCACCCAGTGGGCCGAGCACCGTCGTCGCCCAGCTGGGCGGCATGCTCCCGGGTCAAGGTCGACACCAGCGCCGCGGTGGCCCAGGCAGCCCAGCAGATGGTCCCGGGCACGACCGGAGCCGGGCTCTCCCCGCTCGACGCGGACGGCACCCGGATCTCCACCGCGTCCACCGCCAAGGCCTGCACCCGGAGCCCCCCGGTACTCATCACATGCAGACGAAGGAGACGACCATGACCCAGCACGGAACGAGCGACAGACCCGAGGTGGGACTCCAGGAGCTGCTGCTGGTCTCCGAGGACATCAGCGGTTTCCTCGACGCCTTCACCACCACTCTCGCCCAGGCCCTGTCCACCGACGACGAGGAGGTGTGGTGCGCGGTGACGCTGCTGCGCCCCAGGCGCTCCGTCACCGTGGCCTCCTCCAGCCCCCGGGCCGAGGCCCTGGACGAGATCCAGTACCACTACGGTGACGGCCCCTGCCTGACCGCAGCCCGGGAGCACCGGGTGGTCCACCTCCGGGACACCCGCAGCGATGGCCGGTGGTCGGCCTACGGGCAGACCGCGGCCGCCAACGGGGTCTCCTCGGTCCTGGGGGTACCCTTCGATCTCGGCGGGGAGGCTTCGGCGGGACTGAACGTCTACGCCGATGTCCCCGATGCCTTCGATCAAGCGGTCCGTCAGGTCGTGGAGCGCCAGGTGGCCGAGGCCTCCACCATCCTGCGGCTGGCCGTGCGCCTGGCCCGGCACCGCGACGCCGAGGCCGATCTGCGGACCGCGATGGAGTCCCGGACCACCATCGACCTGGCCGTGGGAATCGTCATGGCCCAGAACCGCTGCAGCCAGGAAAAAGCGTTCGAGATCCTGCGGGCGGCCTCCAGCAACCGCAACGTCAAGCTGCGCGATCTGGCCGCCGGGCTCGTCGGGACGGTCGGCAAGGGCCCCGCCACCACCCACTTCGAGGCCTGACGTGGGCTCTCGTGGCGCCGGCACCCCGACCCGCGGGAGCGGACGGGGTACTCTCTGCAGCACGCGGAACGCCTGAGTTGACGGTACACATTCAACGGAACCCTGGCCCACCTGCAACGACGCGAGTACCGTGGGAAGTGGTCAAGAAGATGGCCATGAGACAGATTGCATGCGACGAAGGATGCTCTCATGGACCACAAGCTCTCCGTGCTCGTCCAGATCGACCTGGACGGCGCCTACGTGCGCCTGATCGTCACCGGGTGTTTGACCGAGGCCAACCAGCATGTCCTGTATCCGCTGGTGCGCCGTGCCCGGGCGCTGATGCCCCCGGTGACCGTCAGTGTTGATCTCGCCACCGCCGGCCACGTGGAGCCGAACGCGGTGGACCTGTTGCGCTGGGCGATCGACCACGACGAGACCTTGGACGGGGTCAGCCCGGTCGAACTGCTGATCCCCAACGGTATGCCGGCCCACGGGCCTACCCCGCTCCCGCCCTGCACCGCCCGCAGACCCCAGGGCGGGACGGCCCGGAGCGCCCGGCCTCAGCTCATCTGATGCCCCGTTCATTCAATAAGCAGGCTTCCCTTTCGGGGGCCGGATCACTAGCGTGGAGAACAGAGCCGGAGATCACGGGTGCGGAGTGCCGCGCCGCTACCGGCCACAGCAGTCGATGACGGAGGTCAGCATGTTCTTGCACCAGCAGAAGCTCCAGTACAAGTCCACCCCGGAGGCCCCGGACGCGGTCTACGCGCGCAAGCTCCAGGAGGTGATCGGCGGCCAGTACGGGGAGATCACCGTGGCCATGCAGTACAGCTTCCAGGCCTGGAACGCCCACATCCCGGGCAAGTACCGGGACCTGCTCTTCGGCACCGCCGCCGAGGAGTTCGGCCACATCGAGATGCTGGCCACGATGGTCGCCCAGTTGCTGGAGAAGGCCCCGCTGGGCATCACCGAGGACGCCGTTCAGTCCGACCCGGCGGTCGCGGCGGTGATCGGCGGCACCGACCTGCAGCACGCGATCGTGGCCGGGGCCGGCGCGCGGCCGGTGGACTCGATGGGCAACCCCTGGTCCGGGTCCTACGTCACCGCCTCGGGGAACCTGCTGGCGGACATGACCGCCAACGTCAACGCCGAGATGCAGGGCCGCACCCAGGTGGCCAGGCTCTACCACATGACCGACGACAAGGGCATCCGGGACATGCTCTCGTTCCTGCTGGCGCGGGACACCATGCACCAGAACCAGTGGATGGCCGCGGTCAAGGAGCTGCAGGCCGACGGGCTGGAGCAGATGCCGGTGCCCTCGAACTTCCCGCAGGCCAAGGAGGCCACCGAGTTCTCCTACGACTACTACAACTTCTCCGACGGTGCCGCCGCCGCGGAGGGCTCGTGGGCCTCCGGGCCGACGCCGGACGGCAACGGGCAGTTCGGCTACCAGGACCAGCCCATGGCGGGGGTGCCGATGCCGCCTCCCACCCACCCCGACGCCCGGTTCTACGGCACCACCGAACAGCCCAACATCATGGAGAAGGCCGCCGGCACCATCCAGGACAAGCTCAAGAAGGAATAGCCGCCGGCCGCCCACCGCACGGCCCTGAACCACCTCGAGGAGAGGAGCGATCATGACCACCCCCGCCGCCCGCCCCGGCGACCGCACGACCCGCCGCTCACCCGTCCGCACGGCGGCCCTGCTCTACGGGGTCGTCTTCCTGCTCGTGGGCGCGGCCGGATTCATCCCGGGCCTCACCACGAACTACGACCAGCTCATGGTCGCCGGCCACGAGTCCGAGGCCATGCTCATGGGCCTGTTCCAGGTCTCGATCCTGCACAACCTCGTCCACCTGCTCTACGGCATCGCCGGCATCGCCCTGGCCCGGACCGTCTCGGGGGCGCGGAACTACCTGCGCTGGGGTGGGGCCGTGTACCTGCTGCTGTGGCTCTACGGCCTGCTCATCGACAAGGAGTCCACCGCCAATTTCGTGCCGCTGAACTCCGCCGACGACTGGCTGCACCTGCTCCTGGGCCTGACCATGGTCGGACTGTCCTTCCTGGACCGCAACACCCACGACCGGACCGCCGACAGGACCCGCACCTGAGCCCCACTGACGGACACCATTCGCGCCCATGAACTAACGAGAAGCGGCTTCCCACCACGGGCGGGGAGCCGCTTCTCACCGGTCCGGCAACCGAGCCCCACACCCCTGGGCCCAGGCACGTTGTCAGGAGAAGATGCACTCGACGTCGGTGCCCTGCCCATCTGCGGGGAGGACAACCGGCTCAATGGCGTGGTGACCGACCGCGACATCGTCCTCAAGTGCCTGGCCACCGGCGGAGAC
Organism: Kocuria sp. GQ42; assembly: GCF_059758435.1. NCBI lineage: Bacteria > Bacillati > Actinomycetota > Actinomycetes > Micrococcales > Micrococcaceae > Kocuria > Kocuria sp. GQ42. Next base: position 155,254 of record NZ_JCAXEN010000004.1, read on the forward strand.
CCCCGCACCGTGACCGCCGGGCGCTGGCTGAGGGCAAGCCGGTGACCATACCCATGCTGCTGGTGCCGATCGGCGGACGACCGTCCCGGTTCCATCAGCTCCCTCGCCCGCGGTGGATCAGCGTCCTGATCACTGCAACGGCCGCTCCAGCGCTCAACACCCAGGGGCCTCCCACGATGATCGGGTCCAGCCATTGGTGGGAGAGATCAGCGCGGTGGGTCCCGATCCGTGAAGACAAGCCGTGCCGGACGGGCTCGGCCAGCACTCCGGCGTCGGTGACCGGGTTGTCCGGGCTCAAGGTGACCCATGAGGTGCAGTGGCTCTGCCAGGCGTCGACGCGGTCGGCGGCGAGGAGGACGAGCCAGTGCGCCGCCCGTGCCTCGCTGTAGCGCTGGTAGGCGTGCCGGCGCAGTGCACCGGGCAGGCCCTTCGACGGGCACGCGGTGCCGAAGACGGGGGTCAGGTGTGCGTGCTCGATCGACCGTTCGCGCGGCCGGTTCTCGGGCTGCGCCTCCGGGTACTCCCAATGCGCTCCTGTGCCCGCCGGATCGTAACGCAACTTCGGCACCGAGGGGCGGTCGGCCGGGTCCAGGTCCGCGCCCCAACCGGGGATGCGCGCCCGCAGCGCCTCGCGCGAGACGGTGCGCCGGGCCTCACCAGCGATGTACGGGGTGTGCTCAGGTGTGCTCGCCATGGTCTCGGTTCCCCTCCTTGGCCGTCTCACCCGGTGCCGGGGACGACAAGTGTCTTGATGCAGCCGTCGAGCTTGGACGAGAACATGTGGTAACCCTCGGCGATGTGCTCCAGGGGGATCCGGTGGGTGACGATGTCTCTGGGGGTGAGGTAGCCGTTGCGGATGTGCTCGAACAGCCGCGGCCACTGGCGCTTCACCGGGCACTGGTTCATCCGCAGGGTCAGGCCCTTGTTGAGGGCGTCGCCGAACTTCACGGCACTGAACATCGGCCCGTAGGCCCCCATCACCGAGATCGTCCCGCCCTTGCGCACGGAGTCGATGGCCCAGTTCAGCGCGATCGGCGACCCGCCCTGCAGCTTGAGCTTGGCCGCGCTCACGTGCTGGGTGAAGTTGCCGTCCGCCTCGGCGCCGACCGCCTCGATGACGACGTCCGCACCCAGGTAGTCGGTGGTTCTTTTCAGCTCCACCACGAGGTCGTCGTGCTCGGCGAAGTTGAACGTCTCGGCGTGGGCGAACCGACGGGCCTTCTCGAGCCGATACTCCAGGTGGTCGACCACGATCACCCGTCCTGCACCCATCAGCCACGCCGACTTCGCGGCGTACAGCCCGACCGGGCCCGCCCCCAGCACGACGACGGTGTCGCCTTCGACGATGTCCCCGAGCTGGGCACCGAAGTAGCCGGTGGCCACGGCGTCGGTGAGCAGCACCGCGTCCTCCTCGTCCATCCATTGGGGGATGATCGAGGGCCCGACGTCGGCGAAGGGCACCCGCACGTACTCGGCCTGACCTCCGTCGTAGCCCCCGCAGGTGTGCGAGTAGCCGTAGATCCCACCTACCGCCGTGGCGTTGGGGTTGACGTTGTGGCAGTTGGAGTACAGGCCCCGGGCGCAGAACCAGCAGGACCCGCAGTACACGTTGAACGGCACCATGACCCGGTCCCCCGGCTTCAGGTGCTCCACGGAGGGGCCGACCTCGTGGACCACCCCGACGAACTCGTGGCCGAAGGTCATCCCGACCCGGGTGTCCGGCATCATCCCGTGGTACAGGTGCAGGTCCGACCCGCAGATCGCCGCGAGCGTAACCCGCACAATCGCGTCGTTGGGGTGCTCGATCCGCGGGATGTCCTTCTCCTCCACCCGGATCCTGTACGGCCCCCGATAGACCATCGCTCGCATCCGCGCCACCTCGGCTCGTCGACCTGGTTCATCAGTGGACTTCCGATGCACGACAGCGTCCCACCGCGCCCCGTCGGGGTCAACCCCTGAATTCCGGCAGGACGGCGCCCCTCTTCGATCCAGTAAGACCTGGTCTCATAACACGGTCGCCTGGTGCAGTCGGCGGAGGCTGATGAGGGTCACGGCGAGCAGGAGCAACGGCAGCAGCATGGCTGCGGTGCGGTCGTAGCGCAGCCCGAGACGCTTGAAGCGCAACACCCAGGAGATGGTGCGCTCCACGACCCAGCGGTGCCGGCCCAGGTGGGTCTTGGCCTCGATCCCGCGCCGGGCGAGCCGACCTTGATGCCCCGCCGGCGCAGGTAGCGGCGGCGCCTCGGGTAGTCGTAGCCCTTGACCGCCTGCAACTTCTCCGGCCGGCGGCGAGGTCGCCCTGGACGACCGCGGCGACCGCGCACCGCCGGGTTGGTCTCCAGCAGCGGCTCGAAGAGTTTGCTGTCGTGGACGTTGGCTGCTGAGACCAGCACGTGCAACGGCAGGTCGTTCCGGTCGGTGAGCAGGTGGTACTTCGCCCTCGGTTCCCCGCGGTCGGTGGGGTTGGGGCCGGTCAGCTCGCCCCCCCTTTTTGGCCCGCACCGAGACCGCGTCGATGCTGGTCCGCGACCAGTCGAGGAGCTCCTGCTCGGAGAGCTCCTCGAGCACGGCGCGGTGCAGCTTCTCCCACACCCCGGCTTCCTGCCCGTGGTGCAGCCGCCAGGCGGTGTGCCCGGATCCGCACCCAGAGCCGGGGGCAGGTCCCGCCACCGGCACCCGGTGTGGAGCACGAACAGGATCCCCTCCAGGGCCGCCCTGTCCTCGATCCTGGGTCTGCCACCGGGGCCTCGGGGCGGTGGCTGGGGAAGGATCAGCGGGGCGATCAGCTCCCACAGACGGTCATCGACCATTCACGACTGCGTCCTCGTCGTCCTGCAGGCACTGTGAACCGCTCCCCGGCGGGTGGCAACGACAGATCAGGTTCTGAGACCAGGTCTTAGCCGCCCGGCCGGATCAGTGGTGCCCTCCAAGAGCGTGCCCATCCCCGCAGTCGTGCCCGCCGAGGCCCGGCGTCCACCCCGGGACAGCACCGTGACCCGCGGGAGGACGCGAGAGCGGCGCGCACGATCGGTGCGGGGTTCGTCTCGGGCTGCCACGGCTCGCGTCCCGGAGGAACAGCGGAAGGACGACCCGTCGCATAGTAAGCCTGCTGGTGATCTGTGCGCGGATCGGCTATTCTGGAGCTCCGGTCCAGCAACAGGCCGCGACCCCCTTCGCGCCGAAAGCTACTGTTGTGACCCACAAGCTCTCCGTGACCGTCCAGGTCGATCTGGACGGTCAAGCCGTCCGGGTTCTCGCCACCGGGTGCCTGACGGCAGCCAGCCAGCGGGCCCTGCACCCGCTGATCCGCCGGGCGCGGACGCTGACCCCCGGCATCCACGTCACCGTGGACTGCACCGGAGCCCATCACGTGGAGCCCGCCGGGGTGGAGCTGTTGCGCGCGGCCACCGACCACGACGCGGGCGCGGAGATGCTGCGCCCGGTCGAGTTCCTGTTCCCCGATCCTGTCTCGGGTGCCCTCGGTGAACTGACGTCGCCGAGGTACCACCAGGTGGTGTCCGCTCATGCCGCCCCCTGAGGTCATCAGCTCTGCCGGGCTGGCCGAGATCGCCGAGGTGCTGCTCGGGCTGGGTCGGCGGATGCGCACCGGCACCCACGGGTCGGTGCCGGTGGCGGTGGCCCGGGTCGGCGCCCACCACGTCCGCGGCGCCCGGGGGGCCAGCGTGACCCACCACGGGCACTTCCGCACCCTGGCCGCCACGGCCCCGGTGGCCCAGAACGCCGACGCTCTCCAGCGCGAGCTCGGTGCAGGACCCGGGGAGGACGTCTACCGCTGCGGGGACCTGGCGGAGCAGTGCCGCTGGCCGGTGCTGGGCGCCCGGTTGCACCAGCGGCTGGGACTGGCGAGCCTGATGAGCTTCCGGCTGCACCTGGTCGGGGAGCCGGAGACGGTCGCGGCCCTGCACCTCTACTCCGACGCCCCGAAGGCCTTCGGCGACGACGCCCTGACCACCGGGGGCCTGCTGGCCGCCCACGGGGCCTTGGCCGTGTCGGCCCAGCTGCACCGCCGGCGAGCCCAGCACCTGGATCGCGCCCTCGCCCCGGCCCGAGAGATCGGCACCGCGGTGGGCGTGCTGATGGCCCGCTACGGGATTCCCCGTCCGAAGGCCCTGGAGATGTTGCGCGCCACCGCCCAGGACTCCCACCGGCCCGTGGCCGAGATCGCCGCCGAAGTCACCGACGCCGAGATCCAGCGTCTCCCTCCCATGCCCACCGCCACCCCGGGCCGTCCCCCGGCGGTCCCGGGGGCGACCCCATGACCCCCGGCAGGACAAGCGCCGTCGGTGAGATCGGTGCCTGTCGAGACGCCGACAGCCCCCCAAGGGCAGGGTTGCCGTCCCGCTCCCGGCCCCAGCGGGTGCAAACCGTGCAAAGCCCTGGTCAGAGGCGGTTCTACCTCTCCAGTCTGAGGGGGAGGTCCAGCAGCCGGCCACGAACATCCTTGTGGCAAGGAGCTGCTCCCATGAACAGTGAATCGTTGGTGCCGGCCGGCATCGGCCCGCACAACATCACCACCTCGGTGGGGCCGGGCGCATGAATCTGCTCACGACGGCTCGCGCGGACGGATCAGCCCGTCCTTTGCCGGCCCCGGTACCGCAGGGCCTGGAGACCTCGAGCACCGATCCGGCCGGCCCGCACCCGGTGACCCTGGACCGGGCCCGGGAACTGGCCGGCGAACTCGACATCCGTCAAGACTTCCTGGCCGCGCGGCACGGCCGCAACCGGCCAGAAGAAGACCAGCGCCCGACCGGCGCCCGGCTGCGTACTGAGGAGAAGCGATGAGCCATGATCTGCCGTCCGCTGTGGATGCCCTGGTCGTCGGTGGTGGTGTCGCCGGCCTGTCTGCGGCGACCTGGCTGGGCCGGTACCAGCGCTCCACCCTGGTGATCGATGCCGGGCAGCACCGCAGCCGCTTCACCGACCACACCCACGGCCTGCTGGGCCGGGACCCCATCAGCCCGCACACGTTGCTGGCCCAGGCCCGCGCCGGACTGGACCAGTACCCCCACGTAATCCTCCACGACGGAACGGTGGCCGCCCTGGAGCGCACCGAGGACGGCCAGTTCCTGGCCACCGTCGACAGCAAGGAGATCACTGCCCAGCGAGTCGTACTGGCCACCGGGGTGCGGGACCAGTTCCCGCGCATTGCCGGCTTCGAGGACCACTACGGCACGGATGTCTACCACTGCCCGGCCTGCGACGGATTCGACGCCCGGGGCCAGGCGGTGATCGCGCTGGGCACGGGTAGCCACATGCCCGCCTATGCCTCGGAGATGTTGGATTGGACCGACACCGTGCGGGTCGTCACCGACACCACCGACCGCGCCTTCACCGAGGACCAGCGCGCGTCTCTGCACGAGCACGGGATCGAGGTCGTGGACGGCGTGGCCGAAGCCCTGCTCGGGGCGCCGGGGGCGTTGGAGGGCCTCCGGCTGGCCGACGGGAGCCTGGTGGAGGGCACCACGGTGTTCTTCTCCTACGCCCACCACCCCACCAACAGCCTCGCCGCCTGTCTGGGGTGCGAACTCGACGACGAGGGCCACGTCGTCGTCAACGTGTGCCAGCACAGCAGTGTTGAAGGGGTCTATGCGGCCGGGGACATCACCCCGGGCCTGCAGCTCGTGCCCATTGCCATGGCCCAGGGCGTAGCGGCCGGAGTCGCCTGCGCCACCTCCCTGCGTGGTCACGGCACCACCGACCAGGCGCCCGATCCGGCACCACCCACCCACCGGTTCACCACAGAATGATCACCGGCAGTCACCAGTGGAGCGACCCACAGCGCTGAGGCCGGCCGCAGTCAGTCCCGACGCAAGGAGTCCGGGACGATGGGGGTCACTTCACTGCCTCGGTTCCGACTTGTCGTGTCCGGTTGGCTGCATGAGTTCCCAGTCCTGGGAAGCGTCCCTCAGGCGGACCTCCCCCGCGTGGCGCTGGAGGCCGCCCAGACCGCCCCACCGCGGGAGAACGGCGGCAACCAGGACATCAAGGACCTCGCCCGGAGCAGCCGGGTGTTCTACCCGGTGTTCGTCGACGGAGCGAACCTCTCGGCCGGGGACCTGCACTTCTGTCAGGGCGACGGGGCCATCACCTTCTGCGGAGCGATCGAGATGGGCGGTTGCCTGGAGCTGCCCCTCGACCGCCTCCCCGGACGCATGGCCACCTACCGGGTGCGGGAGAACGCGATCCTCCTGCCCGGGAACGAAGCCCCCGATCCGAGGAACGGATCTCCTTCTCCGGCATCTCGGTCACCGTCGACGATCACCAGACATACCTGGACCCCTACCTGGCCTACCAGCGGGCGTGCCTGCACGCCATCGACTGCCTCAGCACCTTCGGCTACTCCCCCGTGGTGGCCTACCTGCTGTTGAGGGCCGCACCCGTCGAGGGACATCTCTCCAGCCTCGTCGCCATCCTCAACGCGAGCGCGACCGTCTGTCTCCCGACCGCGATCTTCGACTTCGGGATCACATCGACCCCGGCCGGGCCCCGCCAGGTCGTATCCACCCTCGGTGTTCCCCGCGCCGACGCGTCAGTCCTGCCAGCGGACGAAGTGCCGCGAGCCGTGCCCAAGAACAGACGCGCCCTGCTGCCCACCGTTCGCCGACTGGCCGGCCGCACGGCCCGCCCCCTCGGCGCCGCCTTCGGCAAGCTGCCGCGCCGGACCACCCGCCGGAGTCGACGAATCCGAAGCTCTGCCGCCCGGCAAGGATCCCCGCCACGAGCCGCACGAGAGCCAGAACCATCCCCGCGGAGAAACGACCAGGCGCACCGAAGGGAACTCGGATCTCCTCCTCCGCGTCGGTTCGGTGGTCTCGTTCCTCGGCTGCGGGTCGACGGGAGATCAGGCGCTGTGGGACTTCGTGGAGGGGTCCTCTCCTCGGCGCACCACCGGCAGGTGCTCGATCCGGTGGGCGAGGTTACCGAGGTGGGTGCTGACCGAGCGCAAGACCGGCGCCCCGCGCCCGGGGCCGCGCAGGACCGCGGCGTCCACCAGGTCCCGGACCCGGTCGAGCACCGACAGCGGCACGGCCGCCACGGCGTTGCCCGGTGGCCTGCGGGCCACCACCGGATGAGCCCTGGTGGGCGCGGTCCGCCGGACCACCTCCCACGCCAGGCCCAGTCCGCGCAGCCGGGTCCGGCCCAGTTTCTCCTGCAACCGCGGGAGCAGCACGTCTTCCTCGTCGCGCACGTCTTCCCGCAGCACGTCGATCAACCGGGCCAGCACCGGCTTCCGCGCCGGATCGGCCTCCACCAAGGTCTCCAGGGCGGTGACGAGCTCGTTGACCTCCTGGTGCTCGCGCTCCACTTCCAGGGTCAGCTCGTGCCCGTCCGGCAGGACCCGGCGCATCACCGGCCACAGCACGGCCTCCTCGGCGAAGGCGTGCGGGAAGACCAGCCGGTAGATCCGCAGCAGCACCTGCCCTTGGGCCGCCCCGGTGGTGTCCTCGAGGTCCTCCAGCAGGTTCTCCAGCTTCACGTGGTCCCGTCTCTGCCGGGTCAGTACGCTCAACCGCCCGCCGAGCTCGTCGACCTTCTGTTCGGCAATGGATCGCATCATGATGTCCTCTCGAAAAGCCACCGGCCCGGAGTCCGGTGAACGCACAGTGCGGTGCCCGCGAACGACGCCGGGGCAGCACGCCCTCCCCGGCCGGTCTTTTCCGTGTCATAGTAAGCCTGCTGAGTCAGAAATCACCGCCGGGTCGCCAGCGGCTGTCCGTGGAACGAGTGAGTTGAGAAGCGTGCAGTGTGCGCCAGCAGAGGTGGCAGGGGTGAGGCGTTGAGAGCGAGCTTGTGATTCTGGCCGGCCGTGGCCGCGGCTGCGTCGCTGGTGGTCACGATGCTGCAGGTGGTGGCGACCTCGATCATGACTGCCACGACCTTGACCTTCTCCCTGACCGTGGTGGCCCTTCAGCCGGCTTCCCAACAGTTCTCCCCGAGATTGCTGAGGGAGTTCGCCCGGGACACCAAGACCCAGGGGGTGCCGGCCACTCTGTTCTCCACCTTCGTTATCTCGTTGACCGGGTTGCGTGGAATGCGGCCCTGGGGCTGCGCCGGCTAACCGACATCGCGGTGAAAGCGATCTCCCCGGGGATCAACAACCCGATCACCGCCGCGCACGCGATCGGTTGCTGCACCGACCTCGTCGCCCAGCTGCAGCACCGCAACCTCGGTCCCCGCCAGCACCTCGACGACGCTTTCCGCGACCGGGCCGGGGAGACCCGCTCCGTCTGATCCGCTGGTGTTCGAGTGCCGGGACGGGGCAGGTCCGTCACGGGAACGTCTGAGGCCAGATTTCCTCTGGGATCAGTGAGGAAGAGCGGCCTGAGGCAGAGTGGCTCAGGGTGCTGGCACGCTCCAGGGTCTGCCGAACACGGTGTCCACCCCCGGGGAGAACAGCACCGACTCCGGCGGGCCCGCTGTCTCCAGACCGGCCTCACCCAGCAGCCCGTCCTCAGCCTGCCCTGTGCGCCGGACGCCGCCGCACGGCGGCGCAGTCACCGGCACCAGGTGTCCCGCCGCGCGTCGAGGAATCACAAGGAATCAGACGGAGAAGACCCTGGTGGGCCCGAGGAAGCGCGCCTAGCCTGAGAGCACGGGTCCAGCAGCCGGCCGCGCCTCCCCTTTCGTGGCCAGGGAGTCCTGCCGTGGATCGCCAACTGTCCGTTCTCGTCCGGGTCGACCCGGACCGACGACGCGTGCACCTGATCACCGCCGGGTGGCTGACGGAAACGAATCAACAGATTCTGTACCCGTTGATCCACCGCCTGCGGGCTCTCACCCCGGACACCGAGGTCCTCGTCGATCTCACCGCGGTCGATCACCTCGAGGACGCCGCCCTGGACCTGCTGTGCTGGGAGGTCGAGCACGAGGACACGACCTGCTCCGCCCACCCGGTACGTTTCGCCCTGGCCGAACCACCACCGCCCGACAGGCCCTTCCTGTCCCCGGGCTGCCGGGTTCACCGCACCGGATCCACCGCCTGGACACGACCGGCCGTCGCAACGACTCCCGCCACCGTGATCCACCGCCACAACGGACCCGCGCGACTCCTGCTCGTTGCCCGTTCAAAGCTAACCAGTGGCAAGACCATGACCACTCGAGCCGCCCGCCCCGGCGACCGCACGACCCGCCGCTCACCCGTCCGCACGGCGGCCCTGCTCTACGGGGTCGTCTTCCTGCTCGTGGGCGCGGCCGGATTCATCCCGGGCCTCACCACGAACTACGACCAGCTCATGGTCGCCGGCCACGAGTCCGAGGCCATGCTCATGGGCCTGTTCCAGGTCTCGATCCTGCACAACCTCGTCCACTTGCTCTACGGGGCCGCCGGCATCGCCCTGGCCCGGACCGTCTCGGGGGCGCGGAACTACCTGCGCTGGGGTGGGGCCGTGTACCTGCTGCTGTGGCTCTACGGCCTGCTCATCGACAAGGACTCAGGGGCCAACTTCGTACCGCTGAACACCGCCGACGACTGGCTGCACCTGCTCCTGGGCCTGACCATGGTCGGACTGTCCTTCCTGGACCGCAGGACCCGCACCTGAGGTCAGCCGCTGAGCATCGGACGTGTCCGTGCTCCGTGGGGAGCGGCCCTCCGCCGACGGCGGGGGCCGTTCCCCACAAGGCCCGGTGGCCGGGCTCCGTTCCCCGTCGTCACAGGGGTGTGGTCAGGAAAAGTGGTACTCGACCTCGGTGAAGTCGTCGGCGGCGAGGACGTAGAACACGCGCAGCACCCCAGGACCGGCATTCCGGGCGCCGTGCTCGCGGCCGCCCGGGATGAAGACGTTGGACCCGGGACGGATCGGGTGCTCGACGCCGTCGAGGGTGACCACGCCCTCCCCGGAGAGGACGTCGTAGGTCTCGGCCTGGTCGTGACGGTGCAGGGCGAGGAACCCGCCCTCGGGAAGCTCGGCCACCCCGCTGACCAGGGTGTCGGTGGGCGTCGCGCCGGCGGAGAACAGGATGCACCACATGAGGTGCCCTCGCTCGTCGTGCCAGCCGTCGACCGGGCGGTCGTCGTCCTGGAGCACCAGCGGGTGGTTCGCGGTGGTGGGGTCGGTAGCCATGGAGGCAGTACACACCCTGGTCCGCCCTCACCACCACTCGAGAAGTCCACCCTCAGCCGGCCGAGGCAGAGCCCGGGAGCGGCTCCGGCTCGTCGCCCATCGCCGGTGAGGCCGGCTCTGCCCGGGCGCCCTGCTCCGGGCGCGGCCCGTAGTAGCGGGTCAGCCAGCGGGACAGTCCGTCGAGGCCGGGGAAGAGGACACGCTCGGTCATGTTCGCCTGGTCGAGGTGGTCGCGGATCCGCCACTTCAGACCCGCCGGGATGACGACCTTCCGGTAGAGCTCGGGGTGCTCGCCCAGCCACTCGTGCAGGGAACCCGTGGCCGCGGACATGGCGGAGAACACCGCGGCCTGGTTCACGATCCGCTCGTCCAGCGACGGAGGCTCGAAGAACAGCGGCACCGCCCGCCCGTGTGCGTCCCGGAACCGGTCGAAGTCGGCCATGGCGTACGCGACCCGTTCCAGCATGCCGGTGGTGAACAGACCCGCGGCGTGGGCGGTGATCTCGCGGCCCAACTCGTCGGGGAGGAGTTCGTGGACTGCCGCGTAGTCCACGCACCACACCGCTCCGGGCACCTCGTAGCAGCGCGGGTCCGCGGTGGCGAAGTGCAGCGCCACATAGGGAGAGTTCGACCAGTCCAGCAGTCTTGTGGGCAGCCCGTGGTGCTGGGCGACGGACAGCCAGTTCCAGTCCGAGTCCCCCGGGGAGGTGTCCCGGGCGGCGTACTTGCGGAAGTTCCGCAGGATGTGGGGCTCGATCTGCTCACTCGAGGCGCCCCGGAGCCGGAAGAGACTGGTGTTCAGGTCCCGGTCGGCCACTGCGTGGCCGCGGTAGACCACGTTGATCCGCAGGCTCCCGCCCGAGGGCTGCCAGTCGTTGTGGGTGAGGGTCGCGATCAGCCCGTACAGGTCGTCCTCGGCGATCTCGATGACCGGACCCGCACCCGCCGCCCCCGTCCCCACGCTCACCGCCGCCCCCTGACCCGTCCGGTGCCGGCGTCGACCGGCAGCGCGTCCTCGCTCGGGCGGCTCAGGCGCCGGTGCAGGGTAGTGCGGGAGTGCCCGGCGGTGCGCAGCCGGGAGCCCGCGTAGGAGACCCCGCCGCGCGCCCGGACGGCCACGGCCGCCCACACGCACACCGACCGCTCCAGCACCCACAGCGGAACCCACAGCACCGTGCTCCCCGGGTAGACCGCAGCCCCCCCGCCCCGGCGTCGGCCGAACTCGGCCACCCCGCACACGGCCAGGGCTCCGGCCGCCCACCGGCCCGGGCGCCGCACCGCCCAGCTCAGCAGGGGCAGCAGCGACAGCTCGACGAGCAGACGGGCAGGCTGGGCGAAGTCGTCGTAGGCCTGACGGACGCGCTGGCCGAGGAAGTGGGACACGGTGGGCGGCACCCGGCCCACCAGCACGTCCAGGGCCACGACCTCTCTCCCACCGGCCGCCCGCACGGTGCGCACGAGCTCGAGGTTCTCGAACAGGACGTCGCCGTCGTAGCCCCCCGCGTCCAGCAGGGCCGACCGGCGCACTCCCAGGGTGCCGGGCCAGTCCCCGCCCAGGGCCCGGTTGAGCAGGGTCCGCCCGGTGTCCCAGCGGGCCTGCCAGGGCAGCTGCAGGTAGTAGTTCTGCGGGCGGACCACCTCGGCCTCCCGCAGCAGCCCCACGATCCTCTCCAGGGTGCACCGGGTGTGGCGCACGTCGTCGTCGGCCACCACGATCCGTTCCTCGACCGCCCGGCGGACACCGGTCATCACCCCCGCTACCTTGCCGTTGGCTCCCTGCCACCGATCGGGGCGCACGTGCTCGACCGTCTCCGGCAGCGCCTCGCGGTGGACTGCGAAGAGCTTCTCGGCGGAGCCGTCGACGACGGTGACGGGCATCCACGTCACGACCTCGGCCAGGTAGCGGGCGAGATCGTCCAGACCGGTGTCGTCGGACCACTTCAGCGGCAGGACGTACCGGGCATCGGCCAAGAGGCCGGAAACAGGAGTGCTCCTGCGGAGGCGGCCCGGAGTCGCCTCAGCAGAGGCATCATCGCGGCGGGCGGCCTGGGCCGGCACGAGCAGGGTGTGGTCCACAGGAGCTTCCTCCATCGACAGCAGCGCACTGCGGGCCGGCTGCTCGACCACACCTCACCCTAACCACGAGCATCTCCGGCAGACCAGGCGTCATGCGGAAAATGGCTCCCGATCCCCATGGCACCTCGCGAAGATGCCGCACGACAGCGCCCCGTCCACGAGGTCGCGGGCCCGGTCGAGCACCGACGGCGGAACGGCCGCCCCCAGCGCGGGACCGCCGGACCGATCATCGACGGTGCGGACCCCGCCTGGAGATCGCCGGCATGCACCGCACCGGCACCAGGACCCCGCTGGTGTTCCTGCACGGGCAGCAGAACGGCGACCTGTCCTGTCTCGGACACCTGCCCCCGGCTTGCGAGGGGTCACGCTGCGGGAATCAGGACTGGTGGGCGTCGGCGGGCTTGGCGACCTGGTAGATGGCCCCGGTGGAGACGTCTTCCTCGAGGTCTTCGAGGGAGCGGTTCCGGGTCTCGGGGACCTGGGTGATGACGAAGATCAGGGCGACCACGCCGATGCCGGCGAAGAGGAAGAACGTGCCCGAGATGCCGACCGTGCCCACCAGGGTCGGGAAGTACAGAGCCAGGAAACCGTTCATGGTCCAGCCGAAGAAGACCGAGATGCCGATGCCCAGTCCGCGCATGTGCAGCGGGAAGATCTCTGCCAGCCACACCCAGACGGCGATGTTCAGGAACGTCTGCATCGAGAGCACGAAGGCGACCACGAGAATGAGGATCACGATCGGGCGGGCCGGGTTGCCTTCGGGGAGCAGATTGCCGGCGATCCCGATCAGCAGGTGGCAGGTCGTGGTGAGGCTCAGGCCGATGATGAAGGTCTTGCGCCGGTCGAGCCGGTCCATGTTGTACAGGGCGATGAGTCCGCCGATCACGGCCACGGCACCGAAGGCGATGTTGGCCAGCACGGCCTGCTGCGCTGTCATCCCGGACTCCTCCAGGATGCGGGTGCCGTAGTACATGACGGAGTTGATGCCGGTCAGCTGCTGGGTCATGGACACCCCGATGCCGATCAGGATGATCCGTAGCAGCCACTTGTTCGTCAGGACCGCTTTCAGCCCGACCTGGTGCGTCTTGACCTCCAGGGCGGCGATGCGCTCGATCTCCTGCAGCTCGGCCTTGGCCCGGTCGGCCGGGCGGACCGTCTCCAGCACCGCCAGAGCCTCGTCGTACCGGCCCTTCTCGGTGAGCCAGCGCGGGGACTCGGGCATGCGCAGCATCCCGATGAACAATCCGATCGCCGGCAGCGCGGAGACGGCGAACATGATCCGCCACACCCCGTCCACGACGTCGCCGAGCGTGACGGCGATGATGGCGTTCATGACGAAGGCGGCCAGCTGTCCGGTGACGATCGCCAGCTCGTTGCGTCCCGTGATCGATCCGCGGATCTCATAGGGAGCGAGCTCGGCCAGGTACACCGGCACCACCGTCGAGGCTCCACCGACGGCGAGGCCGATCATGATCCGGCCACAGACCAGGACCGTGAACCCGGTCAGGGAGAACGTTCCCTCCTCCGGAGGCGTCGGGGTGAAGACCACCAGCGCGGTGCCGAGGAAGAACAGCACGGCCAGCAGGATGATCGTCCGGCGCCTCCCCCAGGCATCCGAGACCCGGCCCCAGACCAGGGCGCCGACGGCGGCGGCGAAGATGAGCGAGCTGATCACCACGCCCAGCTGGATCAGACTCAGCCCCAGGTCCTGGGCCATCGGCCCCTCGGCGCCGTTCGTCACGCCGGTGTCGTAGCCGAACAGCAGCCCGCCCAGGCAGGCCACGACCGAGATCAGTCCGAGCCGCTTCCGATGCGGCCCCTGGGTCAACGGTGGAAGGGCGACTCGGTTGCCGTCTGCGGTGTTGTGAGACATGGGAACTCCTTGGGTGATGACCTCGTGAAGCACGGTCGAACCGTGTGCGGCACCGGTCGGATGGTGGGTTGTTCGTGCGGGTGGATCGGGGATTGGCCGAGAAGGCAGGACGCCGTTCGGGGCCGGCGGGCGTGCAGGCGGAATACGCTTCGCCGCCCGGACGGGCTCGTGGCTCCTCCGGTCGGTTGCCGCACCCGACATCCGGTGCGACGGTCGCGAAACGTCTACAGCGACTGCTGCGACGTGGAGTGCGCCGGAGGGCGCGCCCACCGGTGGGGCGGGGTGACGTGCGTGCCGGATCCGGGGGTGCGTACCACCAGGCCGGCCTCGACCAGATGCTGCAGAGCGCTGCGCACGGTGACCCGGGCAATGCGCAGTCGGGACGCGAGCTCGAGCTCGTTGTCCAGCTTGGTGCCCGGCGCCAGAACCCCGCTGTGGACAGCCCCTTCCAGGAGGAGGGCGAGTTGGTGGTAGAGGGGCACCGGGGAGTTCCTGTCGATCGGCAGGGACAGTGTTGCGGTCATGAAAGGTCTCCTCTTCTGGCCGGGCCTCGGCCCTTCACCGCACTGCCGCAAACTCGTTCGGCAGAGGTGTTGGCGATCACACTAATACGTACTAGTGTTTCTGCCAAGGGTTTGTCAGGACATGTTCACGACACCGTTCCCGGGCATCCCCTTCCGCGCTCCATCCCTGACCTGAAGGAGAATCCCGTGTCGGACCCCCGTACCTTGAACATCGGCCTGATCGGCGCCGGCCGGATCGGTTCCAGCCATGCCGAGCTGATCACCCGCACCGTGCCCAACGCCCGGCTGGTCGCGATCGCCGATCCCGTCGAGGGCGCGGCGGCGCGCCTGGCGGAGGCGTTGCACGTGGCTGCGGCCTACACGGACATCACGGAGCTGCTGGCCGACCCGGAGGTGGAGGCGGTGGTGATCACCGCCCCGGCCCGGTTCCACGCCGAGCTGGTGGAGCAGGTCGCCGCGGCCGGCAAGGCGATCTTCTGCGAGAAGCCGGCCGGGATGACCCTGGAGGAGATCGACCGGGTCCACCAGGCCGTCGAGAGCCACGGAGTGCTGTTCCGGATCGGGTTCAACCGCCGCTTCGCCGATGGATTCCCGCAGGCCCGCGCCGCCATCGAGGCCGGGCGGATCGGCACCCCGCAGCTGCTGCGCTCGACCACCCGCGACCCGGGACTGGCGAACCCCGGCGCGGTGGCCCCGTGGACGATCTTCCTCGAGACGCTGATCCACGACTTCGACACCCTGAACTTCCTCAACCCTGGGGCCCGGGCGGTACAGGTGTATGTGGTGGCCGACGCCCTCGTGGCCCCGGAGTACAAAGACTCCGGGCTGCTGGACACCGCGGTGGTCACCATCCGCTACGACAACGGGGCGATCGCCACCGCCGAGGCCAGCTTCTCGGCCGCCTACGGCTACGACACCCGGGCGGAGGCCTTCGGCTCCGCCGGCATGGTCACCGCCGGGGACCTGGCGGCCTCAAGCATGCGCTACTACGGCCCGGAGGGTCTCGCCGCGGAGACCGTCCGCGCCGACACCCAGTCGATGCGCGGCGCCTACACCGCGGAGCTGCAGGCCTTCACCGACACCGCCCTCGGCCACCTCTCGCCGGGTCCGGGGGTGGAGGCGGCCCGGGATGCGCTGCGGATCGCCCTGGGGTGCGTCGAGTCCTGCCGTACCGGCGCCCCGGTGAGCCTGGACCCGGTGGGAGCCACCCGATGAGCGGCTTCGTCCTGGCAGCGAGTGCGGAGATGCTCTTCGTCGACCTGCCGTTCGAGCAGCGGGTGCGCCGGCTGCACGAGGCCGGGTTCGAGGTGGAGATCTGGGACTGGACCACCAAGGACCTGCCCGCCCTGGCCGCCACCGGGGCCCGGTTCGGGTCGATGACCGGCTACGTGCGCGGGGCCCTCGTGGACCCGGACGGGGCGGCGGAACTGCTGCGCACCGCCGAGGACTCGCTGGCCGCCGCCGAGGTCCTCGACTGCCCCCGGCTCAACGTCCACGGCACCGGCCTGGACCCCCAGGGGCTCCCCGTGGTGCCGCACGAGGTGGTCACCGGGGCGGACTGGCTGGCAGCGGCCCGCACGCTGGAGCGGCTGGCCGTCCTGGGCGAGCGCCACGGGCGGGTCTTCACCCTGGAGAACCTCAACCGCGACGTCGACCACCCGGGGGTGCCCTTCGGGGCGGCCGAGGACACCCTGGCGCTGGTCGCGGCGGTGGACAGCCCGCACCTGCGGCTGAACCTGGACCTCTACCACGCCCAGATCGGGGAGGGGAACCTGGTAGAACTGTGCCGGAGAGCCCTCCCGTACGTGGGAGAGATCCAGGTGGCCGACGTCCCCGGGCGGTGCGAGCCGGGCACCGGGGAGATCCACTACCCCCGCATCGCCACCGCCCTGGCCGAGACCGGATACGAAGGAGTGATCGCGATGGAGGCCTTTGCCGCCGCCGACCCCGAGCTGGCGCTGAGACGATTCCGGGACGCCTTCACCGTTCCCTGCCCGTGAGCCCGGACGCCCCGGGGCGGGAAGCCCCCGGCCGCCCGTCCGGGCGCCGCGTCACCATGCGCGACGTCGCCCGGGCGGCCGGGGTCTCCCAGCCCCTGGTCTCGATCGTCTTCCGCGACGCCCCCGGCGCCAGCGCGGAGACCCGGGCCCACGTGCTGGCCGTGGCCGCCGAACTGGGCTACCGCCGCGACGAACGAGCCCGGCTGCTGCGCCAGGGCCGCTCCCGGCTGCTGGGGGTGGCCTTCGAGCCGGTGCAGCCCTTCCACGGAGAGATCCTCGACGGTATCCACACCGCCGCCCAGCAGCGGGGCTACGACGTCGTGCTATCGGCCGTCACACCGCACCGGGCGGAGGACGCCGCGGTGGAGGCCCTGCTGCGCGACCGGTGCGAGGCCCTGGTCCTGCTGGGCAGCGCCCTGCCACAGACCCGCCTCGAGCAGATCAGTGCGACCCTGCCGGTCGTCTCCGTCACCCGGGCTTTCGACGCGGCGGCCTTCGACAGCGTGGCCACCGACGACCACCGCGGCGCGGTGCTGGCCGTGGAGCACCTCCTCGACCTGGGGCACCGGCGGATCGCCTACATCGACGCCGACCGCGAGGCCGGCGGGGCGCGGCGCCGGGCCGGCTACCAGGACACCATGGCCGCCGCGGGCCTGGGCGACGACATGCTGATCGTGCGCGGCGGCGCCTCGGAGGCCGAGGGCGCTGCCGCGCTCACCGGGCTCCTGGCCCAGGACCCCGCGCCGACCGCCGTCATCGCCTTCAACGACCGCTGCGCCGTCGGGGTGATCAGCCAGGCCCGCGTCTTGGGCCGGTGCGTGCCCGAGGACCTGTCGGTGGTCGGCTTCGACGACTCCGAGCAGGCGTCCCTGCCCTACCTCGACCTCACCACCCTGGCCCAGGACCCCTGCCTGCTCGCGCACACCGCCGTGGACCTGGCGCTGCGCCGCTTGGACGCGACGGCTGAGGACACCGCCGTGACGGGCGAGCACGTGGTGCTCCCCGCCCAGCTGGTCACCCGCACCAGCACCGCCCCCGTCCCCGGTGCCCCCTGAGGCGGCTCCCTGGCCACGCCGGCCCAGGACCGGACAAGCGGCACCTCGCGGGACGAGGTCTTTTCGCACCGATCAGGAACCCTGCCTGCCCCTCGATGAACGGACTACACGGAGCCCCCGGCGAGCTCGTGCCGGGGCACGCTGCGCTTCACGAGCAGGTACGGGGCCCACAGCAGGGCCGCGGAGAGGACGGTCAGTCCGAAGCCGATCATCGCGGTCCGCTCGGCAGCCGGCCCCATTTCCACGCTGCCCACCAGGACGGAGAAGGAGATGACCACCAGCAGAAGCCAGCACACCAGCCCGTGGAACCAGCGCAGGCCACGGCGCAGCGGCAGGAAGAAGAGCGCAGCCGCCGGCAGGACCACGAGGATCTCCAGCGGCCACACGGCGGCGGGCAACCACCCGTCCTGCACGAGGTGGGGCAGCAGCAAGCCGGCACCCAGGGCGTACATGCCGGCGAACCAGGTGCCGAGGATCCAGTGCCGGCCGGTGGGCCTCTGACGCGCCTCCCGCAGCGCGGGGTCCCGTCGCTCCGCCTGCTCCTGGACCCGCGCGGCGTTCTGATGCCAGCGGTTCTCCAACCGGATCGTGTTGTCCAGCCACCCGCCGGTCGCGGGGAAGGGGATGACCTCTTCGGTGGTCGCGAGGTACTCGAGCTGGGCCTCGGGCCCGAGGTAGGCCTCGCCCTTCCACGAGAGCGGCCGGGCGGTGTAGCCCAGTTCCACGCCGTGCTTCCGCAGCGCCGCGATCCAGACGTCGACCGCGGGGTCCTTGTGCGAGGAGAAGGGGACGCTCGTGATCCGGCGGCTCCCGTCCTGGTCGAACAGGATGTGCAGGACGGGGGCCGTCTCGGTCAGCGTTCCGCCGCCGTTCTCGGTGAGGATGATGCGGCGCAGGATCCGGTAGGAGGCCACGACGGAGGCCACGGCCTCCCACGGGATAATCCGGCGGACCGGTGCGTCGGCGCCGAAGGTGTTCCACTCGGTCGTCTCGATGCCGGCCTCGCGCAGGACGTAGCTCGAGCGGTGGCGCGCGTGCCAGGCCATCCTCCGCACCGCCACCACCGTCTTCACCAGGAGCAGCACCCCGGCCGCGGCGAAGATCAGGGTGAACAGCAACCAGGGGTTCCAGAACGCGATCATCAGCCAGACAGGGAGGCCGATGAAGAGCGCGACGACGACCGCGACGAAGAACAGGCCGACCACCGCGGCGCCGCGCCAGAACAGGTCCGCCGGCTGCTCCTGCTGGACGTGGACGACCGGACTGTCGGTCACGGCGGTCCGGGAGACGGGCTGGGGGTCCGGTGTCACGACAGGTGCTCGCTCTCGGTGCAGGGGTGGGTGCGTCCCGGCCAGGGGTGTTCCGGCGCTCTCGGAGCCTATCGAGGACCAGGGCTCAGGGCGCTGACCCGACACGGCGCCACCCCGTCGCCTCCGCCCGTCCGTCCGGAGACCGCACGCAGAAGGGCGGGGAGCCTCCGGAGGCTCCCCGCCCTTCGCGAGAGTTCTAGTTGCGCGCGCTGCCGGTGTTCGTGCCCTCACCGGAGTCGTCCCGGTGGTAGAGGTACTCGTTGCCGTGCTCGTCCTTCTCCACGTAGAAGTGCTCCTGGACCTCCTGGTACCACGTCTCCGCGGCCTCGCTCATCTTCTCGCCCTCCTGCGCCTGGGCCAGCCGGTCCCCCGGACCGTAGACGCGCATCGCGATGGTGTTGAGCCGGTCGAGGATGCGGTGCTGCTGCTCGCCGTCCCGGTTGATGTTCTGCCTGTTCCGCGCCATGACGTCCCCCGTTGCCGACTGTGATGGTGATCACCAGTCTAGCGCCCGGGTGCCGGCACGGACCGGGCCCACCGGCGGGTGTGACGCCGGTGGGCCCGTACGGTCCCTATGGTCCGCGCGGCTACTCGACGTCGCGGATCTGCTTGAGGGAGCCGGTGCTCGTACGGTACTCCCGCACGTAGTCGGGCTGCTCCGGGTGCTCGATGGCCGGGGCGTTGGCCGGCTCCGAGCCGTGCACGTAGTCCGGGGCCACGACGATCTCCTCGTCCACCTCGGCGCCGGTGGAGGTGCGGCGATGGAACTCCTCGGGCGGCAGCACCCGGCGCCACTGGCGGGTGGGCAGGACACCCACCTCCCCGGCGTCCTCGCGCAGGGCCCGGAGCAGCGAGTAGATCATCACGTACCCGAGCACGAAGAACGGCAGGCCGATGAGGATCGCCACGTTCTGCAGCGCGGCGAGCCCGGTGGCGCCGGTGGCGGTCAGCAGGATCGCGGCGATGAGGCCGATGGCGACGACCCAGAACACGCGCTGGTGCACCGGGGACTCCTCCTCGTGGCCGCTGCCCATGGTGTCCATGACCAGGGCGGCCGAGTCGATCGAGGTGATGAAGAACAGCACCACGATGAGCACGCCCACGGCGGAGGTGACGGTGGAGAACGGGAAGTTCTCGAGGAAGACGAACATCGCGCCGGGGATGTCGCCCTCGTCGACGACCGCCTCCACGAGCCCGCCCCCGCCGTTGAGCTCGATGTCGAACACGCCCATGCCGAAGATCCCGAACCAGATGACGGAGAACAGCGTGGGGAACGCGAGCACCCCGGAGACGAACTGGCGGATGGTGCGGCCGCGGGAGATGCGGGCGATGAAGATGCCCACGAACGGGGACCACGTGATGGTCCACGCCCAGTAGAAGACGGTCCAGCCGCTCTGCCACCCGGTGTCCGCGAGCGAGTCGTTCCAGAAGGCGAGCGCCGGGAGCATCGACAGGTACGTGCCGGCGGACTCGACCATGCCCTTGAGCATCAGCACGGTGGGCCCGGAGACGAGGATGAAGACCAGCAGGCCGATCGCGATGAGGATGTTGGTGTTGGACAGCCGCTTGATGCCCCGGTCGAGGCCGAGGGCCACGGAGACCGAGGCGACCAGGCTGACGGCGGCGATGATGAGGATCTGCGACAGCGCCGACTCGGAGATGCCGAAGAGCCGCGCCAGGCCGCTGTTGATCTGCATGGTGCCGAGCCCGATCGAGACGGCCACGCCGAACAGGGTGCCGACGATGGCCAGGATGTCGATGAGCCGCCCGACCGGCCCGTGGATGCGCTCCCCCAGCAGCGGCTGGAACATGGAGCTCACCCGCGGCGGGAGGTTGCGCTTGTACATGAAGTAGCCGAAGGCCAGTGCCGGGAGGGTGAAGATCGTCCAGGTGTGCAGCCCGAAGTGGTAGAGCGTGAAGCCCATCGCCTCGGTGGCGGCCTCCATGGAGGCCGGCTCGACGCCCTGCCGGGGCGGGTTCGCGAAGTGGTTCACCGGTTCGGCGACGGCCCAGAACATCAGGATCGTGCCGATGCCCGCGGCGAAGAGCATCGAGAACCAGGACAGGTTGGTGTGCTGGGGCCGTTCGTCGTCGGCCCCGAGCCGGACCTGACCGAAGCGGCTGACCATGAGGTAGATCAGGAACAGCAGGAAGACGGTCACACCCAGGATGTAGAACCAGCCGAGCTGTTCGATCACCCAGGTGGAGCCGTCCGCGAAGACAGCGTCCATGAATTCCGTGAACACCAGCGTCAGGACCACGAACGCGGCGATCACCAGCGCGGAGCCGAAGAAGATGGTGGGACTGGTCCGCAGTCGCAGGGAGTCGTGCAGTCTGTTCAGCATCGCCGTGCTTCCCCGGCTGCCCTCGGCCTCGGACGAGCGGACGGCCGCCGTGTCTCGGTTGTGTGCGTCGGTAGTGTGCGTCGGTGGTGCGTTCTGGTTGCTACGACCCTACCGCGTGGTCGTCCTGAGGTGGAGCCTCACTCCGGGGACGGCGTGGACGGCAGGCGCGGCTCCACGTGCCACTCCCACCACGCGTCCACGCGGTCGAGCAGGCGCTGCACGGTGCCGTCGTTAACCAGCACGGTGCTGGAGACGGCGGCCCGCTCCTCGTCGGTGGCCTGGGCGGCGATCCGGGCGCGGGCGTCGGCCTCCGTCATGCCGCGGTCCTCGACCATCCGCCGCACGCGCTCCTCCGCCGGGGCCTGGACCGTGAGGACGAGGTCGAAGCGCCCGTGCTGGCCGGTCTCCACGAGCAGGGGGATGTCCTCGACCAGGACGGCGTCCTCCCCGGCCGCGGCCGCGAGCCGTTCCGCCTCCGCCCGGACGAGGGGGTGGATGATCGCGTTGAGCCGGGAGCGCGCCTCCGGGTCCGCGAACACGCGGGCGCCGAGCGCGGCCCGGTCCAGGCGGCCGTCCGGGGTCAGCACGGAGGGCCCGAACTCCTCCACGATCCCCTCGAGACCGGGCCGGCCCGGCTCCTGCAGGGCCCGCGCGATCGCGTCGGCGTCGACCACGGTGGCCCCGAGCTCCATGAGCCGCCGGGAGACCGTGGACTTGCCCGAGGCGATCCCGCCGGTGAGTCCGATGGTCAGCATGGGACCATTCTATCGGCCGGTCCCGGCCGCGCCCCGCCGGGCGCTCACGCCTCCCCGGCCCCGGCCACGGTGGTCATGACGTCCGGCAGCGTGCCGGGCCCGTGCGCCCGCTGCACCCGCAGCCAGCGGTATCCGTAGCCCTCCAGGGCCAGCTCCGCCGAGGAGTCGGCGTCGAGGGTGCACGTCCCGTTGCCCAGCAGGTCCAGCAGCTCGGTGCCCTCCTCCTCGTCCGGCAGCCGCAGCGGCACCGTGGTGGGCTCGGCGGAGAAGTTGTGCAGCGCCACGATGCCGGAGCCCTCCCACGAGCACCGGTGGGCGAGGACCTCCCGCCGCGGCTGGTCCAGGACCTCGGCGGGCCCCCACGCCAGCTCGGTGCACTCGCGGTAGCGGCGGGCCAGCGCGGTGACGAAGTTCAGCAGGGAGTCCGGGTCCCGCTTGGCGTCGGCCACGTTCACGGCCGCGGGGCCGAACTCTCCCTCGACGACGGGACCGGAGAGGTCCTCGGCGCCGGCGGAGGAGAACCCCCCGTTGCGCCCGGAGGTCCACTGCATGGGCGTGCGGACGGCCATGCGGCCCTCGGCGGCGAGGTTCTCGCCCATCCCGATCTCCTCGCCGTAGTACAGCACCGGGGTGCCCGGCAGGGAGAAGAGCAGCGAGTAGACCATCCGGATGCGCTGCCGGTCCCCGTCCAGCATGGGCGGCAGCCGCCGGGTGAGGCCCCGGCCGTAGATCTGCATGCGCTCCTCGGGCCCGAAGGCGGCGAAGACCTCCTCCCGCTCGGACGCGGAGAGCTGGTCGAGGGTGAGCTCGTCGTGGTTGCGCACGAAGTTGGCCCACTGGGCGTCCTGCGGGATGCGGGGCCGGTTCTTCAGGGCGGTCGCCAGCGGCCCGGCGTCCCGGCGGGCCAGCGAGAGGTACAGGTTCTGCATGGCAACGAAGTCGAAGATCATGGTCAACTCCCCCGCGTCCTCGGTGCCGAACAGCTCGAGCTGCTGCTGGTAGGGCAGGTTGACCTCGCCCAGCAGGGCGGCCCGGCCGTTGCGGCGGTTGGCGAACCTGCGCAGTGAGCGCAGGAATCCGTGCGGGTCCGTGAACCCGCCCTGGTTCTCGAAGTCGTCGCCCTGCGCCAGCGTGAGCAGCTGGGGGATCCCGTCCACGCGGAAGCCGTCGAGGCCCAGGTGCAGCCAGAACCCGACGATCTTCGCGATCTCGTCCCGCACCTTGGGGTGGGAGAGGTTGAGGTCGGGCTGGTGCCGGTAGAAGCGGTGCAGGTACCAGTGCCCGGTGATCTCGTCCCGGGTCCAGATGCCACCCTCCTGGTCGGGGAACACGGCCTTCTCGGAGGTGTCCGGCGGCTCGTCGGCCCGCCACACGTAGTAGTCGCGGTACGGGCTGTCCGTGCTCGAGCGGGCGGCCTGGAACCACGGGTGCTGGTCGGAGGTGTGGTTGACCACGAGGTCGGCGATGACCCGCAGACCGCGGTCCTGGGCGGTGCGGACGAGCTCCACGAGGTCGCCGAAGCCGCCCAGCCGCTGGTCGACGCCGTAGAAGTCGGTGATGTCGTAGCCGTCGTCCCGGTTCGGCGTCGGGTAGAACGGCATGAGCCACAGGCAGGTGACGCCGAGCTCCGCCAGGTAGTCCACCCTCTCGGCCAGCCCGGCGATGTCGCCGACGCCGTTGCCGTCCGTGTCCAGGAACCGCTCGACGTCCACGCAGTACACGACCGCCTGCTTCCACCAGAGGTCGGAGGTGTCGGCGATGCGCATGTCTGCTCCCTCGGTCGCGGCTGCTCCCCTGTCTAGCACCCCGTTCCGGTCCCGTCGAGGGCGCGCGGGGCGCGGCCTAGAGTGGGGAGCATGGACCCGGACCCCCTGCTCAGCCGCGCGACCCGGTACACGACGCTCGCCGCGGGCACGGAGGCGGTGGCCGAGCTGGAGATCAAGCGCTCCCGCTTCCTGGCGGTGCTGCGGCGGGCGTCCACGGAGACCGAGGCCCGGGCCCTGGTCGAGGAGCTGCGGCGCGAGTTCCACGACGCCCGTCACCACTGCTCGGCGTTCGTCCTGGGCCCGGACCGGGACGTGCAGCGCTCCTCGGACGACGGCGAACCCGCCGGCACCGCGGGCCTGCCGATGCTCGAGGCCCTCGTGCTGCGGCGCACCGCCACGGACGCGGCGGGCCGGGACGTCACCGACCTCTCGGACGTGAGCGCCGTGGTGGTCCGCTGGTTCGGCGGCACCCTGCTCGGCGCCGGCGGGCTGGTCCGGGCCTACTCCGAGGCGGTGTCCCAGGCCCTCGACGGCGCGTCCCTGGTGGTCCGCCGGCGGCAGCGCCTCTACCGGCTCCCCGCCTCCCACGCGGACGCGGGCCGGATCGAGAACGAGCTGCGCGCGGCCGGGACCACGGTCCTGGACACCGCCTACGGGGCGGCCGGCGCGGAGCTGGGCCTCGCCCTGCCCGACGACGACGCGGCCGTCGCCGCGCTGCACTCCCGCGTGGCCTCGCTGACCTCCGGCGCCGGTCTCCTGCGGCCCGTCGGCACGGACTGGGTGGACACCCCCGCCGGCAGCCGGCCCTGAGCGGCGCCCGGCCGGTCCGGCGTCCCCGGGGACAGCACGACGGCCCCCGCCCTGCGAAGGGTGGGGGCCGTCGTGGTCAGCGCCGTGCGGAACGGCCTGGCGATGCCTGTCGGATCAGGCTCCGGTCAGCTTCTCGCGCAGAGCGGCCAGGGCCTCGTCGGAGGCCAGGGTGCCGGAGTCGGCGGCCGGGGCCTCGGAGGAGTAGCTGGTCGGGGCCGGCGCGGACGAGGTGGAGGACGAGGAGGACGAGGACGAGGAGCTCGTCGTGCCGCCGGCGGCGGCCTCGGCGTCCTCGGCGATCGACTTCCGGACCTGCTCCTTGTGCGCCTCCCAGCGGGACTGGGCGTCGGCGTACTGCTGCTCCCAGGCGGCGCGCTGGGTCTCGTAGCCCTCGATCCACTCGTTGGTCTCGGGATCGAAGCCCTCGGGGTACTTGTAGTTGCCCTGGTCGTCGTACTCGGCGGCCATGCCGTACTGGGCCGGGTCGAACTCGGTGGAGTCCGGGTCCACGCCCTCGTTGGCCTGCTTGAGCGACAGCGAGATGCGGCGGCGGTCCAGGTCGATGTCGATGACCTTGACGAACAGCTCGTCGCCCACGGAGACGACCTGCTCGGCCATGTCCACGTGGCGCTGGGCCAGCTCGGAGATGTGCACCAGGCCCTCGATGCCGTCCTCGACGCGCACGAACGCACCGAAGGGGACGAGCTTGGTGACCTTGCCCGGCACGACCTGCCCGAGGGCGTGGGTGCGGGCGAACAGCTGCCACGGGTCCTCCTGGGTCGCCTTCAGCGACAGGGAGACGCGCTCGCGGTCCATGTCGACGTCCAGGACCTCGACGGTGACCTCCTGGCCGACCTCGACGACCTCGGAGGGGTGGTCGATGTGCTTCCAGGACAGCTCCGAGACGTGCACGAGGCCGTCGACGCCGCCCAGGTCCACGAAGGCACCGAAGTTGACGATCGAGGAGACCGTGCCCGTGCGTACCTGGCCCTTCTCGAGCTTGTGCAGGAAGTTGGAGCGGACCTCGGACTGGGTCTGCTCGAGCCAGGCACGGCGGGACAGGACCACGTTGTTGCGGTTCTTGTCCAGCTCGATGATCTTCGCCTCGATCTGCTGGCCGATGTACGGCGCGAGGTCGCGCACGCGGCGCATCTCGACGAGGGAGGCGGGGAGGAAGCCGCGCAGGCCGATGTCGAGGATGAGGCCACCCTTGACGACCTCGATGACGGTGCCGGTGACGACGCCGTCGTCCTCCTTGATCTTCTCGATGTCGCCCCAGGCGCGCTCGTACTGAGCCCGCTTCTTGGACAGGATCAGGCGGCCTTCCTTGTCCTCCTTGGTGAGGACCAGAGCCTCGACCTCATCACCCACGGTCACGACCTCGTCCGGGTCGACATCGTGCTTGATGGACAGCTCGCGGGACGGGATGACGCCCTCGGTCTTGTAGCCGATGTCGAGAAGGACCTCGTCGCGGTCGACCTTGACGACGGTGCCCTCGACGAGGTCGCCGTCGTTGAAGTACTTGATGGTCGCGTCGACAGCGGCGAGGAAGTCCTCGGCGGACCCGATGTCGTTGACGGCAACCTGCGGGGTGGTGGTGGTCATGTAGTAGGGGCTCCGATGGGGATAGTTTGTGATCAGTCGGAACGGAGATTGTCCGGCCGGACCGCGGCCGTTCCGAAGGATTGCTGGACAGGGCACGTGCAGAGCACGCACCGGGTCAGTCTACGGACGGAGGAAAAGGGGCGCAACACGCGACCCGCCGCGCCGCGCGGGCTCAGAACTGTGTGACGCCGTACGGGGCGGTCGGGGTCTCCATGAAGTCCTGCAGGTCCCGCAGCGCGTCCTCGTCCCGAACCACGATCAGCCCCGCCTGCGCGAGGGTGCTCGCCTTCACCGCCCCGAGGTACAGGGACCCGAGCACGTCCACCCGCATCGCCACGTCGGCCCCGTCGGGCAGCTCCACCGCGGGGACGGAGCGCCCGGCGTCGTCGTCGGCGGTGCGGGGCCGGTCGCCCAGCCGCTCGACCACGGGCGTCCCGCCGCTGGTGTCCAGCGCCCAGACGCCGTCGGCGTAGCCCATCGAGTCCACGAGGGAGATCACGATCCGCCCGCGGAAGGTGTACGGGCGGGCCTCCAGCGCGGCGGCGGGGTCCAGGACCCGCACCCACACCTTGTCGGACTCCGCGGTGACGCGGTACTTGGCCCGGTCCGCCATCGCCCACACCAGCGGGTCCTCCACGGGGGCGCGGCCGAAGCGGACCTGGTCCACGAGGTCCAGGGAGGTCACGAACTCCCACAGGGCGATCGACACGTCCGGGGAGGCGCCCACGAGGTCGAGCACCGTCAGGGTCAGCGGATAGGAGGTGTTGGGCTCGAACCGGTAGGTCACGTAGCCGTCCGGGCGCATCGCGTCGTCGTAGTGCACGGCGCAGCGCACCTCGGGGTCCGCCTTCTGCGGGGTGATGGCGTACTCCCCCGTGTACTCGGGCCAGTGGTAGGCCACCCGGCTCACCGATCCGTGGGAGCTCTCGTGGAAGCGCTGGAAGAGCACGGGGGCGAGCTGGCGCACCGCCTCGCCGTCGGCCATCTCCACGCTGCCCACGGTCGGCGCCTTGAGCTGCAGGCGGGTCGTGGCGTCAACGGTGACCTCGCGGTTGAACGTGGCCGCGCCGAAGCCGAACCGGCCGTAGATGGTGGCCTCGGTCGCGGTCAGCAGCGCCACGGGGTAGCCGTCCCGCCGGGCGCGGTCGAGCTCCCCGGTCATGAGCCGGCGCAGCAGCCCGCGGCGGCTGTGCGTGGGCCGCACGGTGACCTCGGAGATGAGCCGGGCCCGCAGCAGCCGGCCGCGGCCCGCGTTGAGCGAGCCCTCCCAGGAGGTGAAGGTCGCCACGGGCCGCCGGGTGGGGAGCGCCGCCTCCGGCACGGCGTGCGGGTACGCCGCCCGCAGCCGCACCCGCTCGGCGTGCATCCAGGACAGGGTGCGCTCGAGGGTCTCGTCGGTCGGCTCCGCCTGGTGGAAGCCCTGCCGGATGGCCCGCACCCACTCCACGGCGGCGGGGTTGGCCGCGACGCCGCCGGGGCCCACGCCGAACTCCGCGAAGGTGTAGTCGTGCCCGCCGGCCGAGTAGGACTCGGTCACGGTGCCGGGGGTGGACGGTGTCGTCGGAGCGTCGTGCTGGGGGTCCATGGTGGGTTCCTCGTTCGCGGTGGGGTCGGGGAGCGGGCCGGCCGGGGCGCCGGTCCGGCCGGTCAGTGGGCCGCCTCGTGCCAGGAGCGGCCCGCGCCGACGTTGACCTCCAGCGGCACCGACAGCTCGGCGGCGCCGCCCATCTCCTCGCGCAGCACCCGCTCCACGGTCTCGCGCTCCCCGCGCACGACCTCCACCACGAGCTCGTCGTGGACCTGCAGGAGCATCCGGGAGCCGAGGCCCTCGTCTGCGAAGCGCCGGTCCACCCCGAGCATCGCCTTCTTGATGATGTCGGCGGCCGAGCCCTGGATGGGGGCGTTGAGGGCGGCGCGCTCGGCCATGGAGCGCAGCTGCCGGTTGTCGCTGGAGAGGTCCGGGAGGTATCGGCGGCGTCCGTCGATCGTGGCCGTGTAGCCGTCCTCGCGGGCCTGCTCCACGACGCCGCGCAGGTAGTCGCGCACCGCCCCGAACCGGGTGAAGTAGTCGCTCATCAGGGTGCGGGCCTCGTCCACAGGGATCCGCAGCTGTTTGGAGAGCCCGAAGGAGCTCAGCCCGTAGACCAGCCCGTAGCTCATGGCCTTGACCTTGGAGCGCATGGGCGCGGTGACCTCCTCCGGGGCCACGCCGAAGATCTTCGAGCCGACGAAGCGGTGCAGGTCCTCGCCGCTGCGGAACGCCTCGATCAGCGCCTCGTCCCCGGACAGGTGCGCCATGATGCGCATCTCGATCTGGGAGTAGTCGGCGGTGAGCAGCTGCTCGTAGGCCCGCCCGTCCTCCGGGCGCCCGACCACGAACAGCCCGCGGATGCGGCGGCCCTCCTCGGTGCGCACGGGGATGTTCTGCAGGTTGGGGTTGGTGGAGGACAGCCGGCCGGTGGCGGCGACGTTCTGCATGTAGGTGGTGTGCACACGGCCGTCCTCGGCGATGGCCTTCTGCAGGCCCTCGACGGTCTGGCGGAGCTTGTTGGCGTCCCGGTAGGCCAGCAGGCCGGCGAGGAAGCGGTGCCCCTGGGAGTCCGGGTCGGTGCGGGTGAGCAGCTCCGCCACGGCGTCGGCGTCGGTGGTGAAGCCGGACTTGATCTTCTTGGTCTTCGGCAGCCCCAGCTCCTCGAACATCACCTGCTGCAGCTGCTTGGTGGAGCCGAGGTTCACGGGCTCCGCGATCTGGGCGTGCGCCTCCTGCTGCGCCTGCTCGATCACCCGGGCGAAGTCGTCGAGCAGGACCTGCACCCCCTCGGGGTCCACGGCGATCCCGGCGAGCTCCATCCGGCCCAGCACCACCGCCAGGGGCAGCTCGAGGTCCGTGAGGAGGGCGGTCTGGTGGGTCTCGGCCAGCTTCTCCAGCAGGTGCTCGGAGAGCTGGACGGTGGCGACCGCCAGCTCCGCCTCCCGCCGCAGCACCGCCGGGGCGGGCCAGGGCTCGGCGTCCAGGGCGAGCTGCTGCTGCCCCTCGGCGGCGGAGCCGTCCGCGGCGGGCGCCACCGCCAGACCGAGCCGGTCCTCGAGCAGCGCGGGGAGCTCGTAGCTGCGCCGCGCCGGCTGCAGCAGGTAGGCCGAGAGCTGGGGGTCGTCCACGACCCCGGCCAGCGGCAGGCCGCGCACCGCGAGGGACTTCCAGACGTCCTTGAGCCCGTCCACGATCTTGGGCAGGTCCGCGTCGGCCAGCCAGCGGGCCAGCGCGGACTCGAGGTCGGAGTCGGCGGCCGCGAGGTCCAGGAACAGCGCGGACGGCTGGTGGCCGCCGCGGGCGAGGACCGCCCCGGCGAGCTCGCGGGCGCCCGGCAGCACGGGGTCGTCGTCGCGGTGCAGGGCGTGCAGCACCACGGGGCCCTCCCCGCCGGCCAGCCACTGCTCGAGGTCCTCGGCGGTGCCGGGGCGCTCGACCTCGCCCAGGCCGAGATCGGCCGGCGGGGCCGCCTCCTCGGCGGGGCGCCCGAAGGCGTCGAAGAGCCGGTTGCGCAGGCCGTCGCCGAACTCGAGGTCGTCGAAGACCTCCCCCACCGCCTGGGCGTCGGGCACGGGCAGACCGGCGTCGGCGAGGTCGACGTCCAGCGCGAGATCGGTGATCAGGCGGTTGAGCCGGCGGTTGCGCTCGACGTCGGCGCGGTGCTCGCGCAGCGCCTCGCCCTTCTTGCCCTTGACGCGGTCCGCGTGCGCGAGGATCGTGTCGACGCCGCCGTAGGCGAGGATCCACTTGGCCGCGAACCCCGCGCCCACGCCGGGGATCCCGGGGAGGTTGTCGGCCTGCTCCCCGGTCAGGGCCGCGAGGTCCGGGTAGTGCTGGGGCGGCACCTTGTACTTCTCCACCACGGCGGCGGCGTCCATGTGCTTGAGGTCGGACGGGGTGCGCCCGGGGTAGACCACCGTGACGTGCTCGTCGATCATCTGGAAGGCGTCCCGGTCCCCGGAGAAGACCAGCACCTCGTAGTCCTGCTCGGCGCCGCGGCGGGCGAGGGTGGCGAGGACGTCGTCGGCCTCGTGGCCCTCGGCAGTGACCACGGGCACGCCCAGGGCGTCGAGGATCCGGCGGATCTGCGGGACCTGCCCGTGGAACTCCTCGGGCGTCTCGTCCCGCCCGCCCTTGTACTCCTCGTACTCCTGGGAGCGCAGGGTGGGGCCGTCGAGGTCGAAGGAGACCACCAGGTGGGTGGGCTTCTGCTCGCGGATCAGCTTCACGAGCGTGTTCACGAAGCCGTAGACGGCCTCGGTGTGCCGGCCGTCGGAGGTCACGAAGGCGGGCCCGCCGCCGTACTCCGCGGCGCGGGACAGCGCGAAGAACGCGCGGAAGGCCAGGGAGTGGCCGTCGACCAGCAGCAGCTTCCGGTCGGGCCGGGAGACCGGGTGGGGGATCTCGACGTCGACGGGGTGGTCGGTGTCGGTCCCGACGGTCACCGTGCGGACAGCGGTCTCGGGGCTCGGGTCGGTCTGCGTGTGCTGCGTCGTTTTCTCCACGGACCCATCCTAGGGCCGGGCGGGAGCCGGGGCGGGCGGTCCGCCGGGGCCCGGCGGGTCAGCCCGCGGCCGGGCGGTGCGCTCAGGCGACCTGGTTGATGATGGCCTCGGCGACCTCCCGCATGGACAGCCGGCGGTCCATGGAGGTCTTCTGGATCCAGCGGAACGCCTCGGGCTCGGTGAGCCCCATCTTGGTGGTCAGCAGCGACTTCGCGCGCTCCACGAGCTTGCGGGTGGCGAACTGCTCCTTCATGTCCGAGACCTCGCGCTCGAGCGCGGCGATCTCCTCGGCGCGGGAGATCGCGATCTCGATGGCCGGCACGAGGTCGTCCACCGTGAACGGCTTGACCACGTAGGCCATGGCCCCCGCCTCGCGGGCCCGCTCCACGAGCTCCCGCTGGCTGAAGGCCGTCAGCAGGACCACCGGGGCGATCCGGTCCGAGGCGATCTGCTCCGCCGCGGTGATCCCGTCCAGGACGGGCATCTTCACGTCCATGAGCACGAGGTCGGGGCGGTGCTCGCGGGCGAGCTCCACGGCGCGCTGGCCGTTGTCGGCCTCCGCGACCACCTCGTAGCCCGCGTCCTGGAGCATCTCCACGATGTCCAGGCGGATCAGGGTCTCGTCCTCGGCGACCACCACCCGGCGGGCCGGGCGCAGGTCGCGCTCCGCCGCCTCGCCGGACGGGTCGTCGCGGGTCTCGGGCTCCTCCGCCGGGGAGGGGTTCGGCTGCTCCGTCACGCTGACTCCTTGGCTGCTGGTGCGTCGTTGCCCGCGCCGCGCGGGCAGCGGGGCCGGCGGCGCCCGACTGCCCGGCGCCGCGCGTTCCGTCCGATCAGCCCCAGCCTATAACTGTTGTAGAGTGGTCGAGCGCAGGAGCCGCCCTCCCGAGGCGGCGCGGACTGCGACCGCAGGCCCAAGTGGCGGAATTGGCAGACGCGCCGCACTCAAAATGCGGTTCCCCTGGAGTGTGGGTTCGAGTCCCACCTTGGGCACCAGCACCCCGGACCTCTCGGTCCGGGGTCTTCTCGTCCCACCCCCCGTGCCGTCAGCCCGCGGCGCCCCGCTCCCGCACCAGGTTGGTGACCCGGGCGGTGGACAGCCGCCGCCCTTGCTCGTCGGTCATCACGACCTCGTGGACGGTGAGCGTGGCGCCCAGGTGCAGCGCCGTGCACGTGCCGGTGACCGTCCCGGAGGCCACGCCGCGCTGGTGCGTCGCGTTGACGTCGACACCCACCGCGTACCGCCCCGGACCGGCGTGCACGCTCGCCGCGGTCGAGGCGAGCGTCTCGGCGAGGACGCAGTGCGCTCCCCCGTGCAGGATCCCGCCCGGCTGCGTGTTCGGCTCGACCGGCATCGTGGCGACCGCCCGCCCGGGCGTGAGCTCCGTGAACCGGATGCCCATCGCCCGGGCCAGACCGCCCATCCCGTGACCGGGGAAGGCGGCGTGCAGCTCCTCGGGGACCCCGTGCTCGCGCAGGTCCCGGGAGTGCTCCTCGGGGGTCATGGCCGGGGGGCTGCTCACCCCTCCCGCCACGGTCCCACGCGCTCGCGCCGCTGCCCGCTGCCCAGCAGCTCCCCGGCGTCGGCCACGTCGCCCACGCGGTGCACCTTGACGAGGTTCGTGGTGCCGGCGACCCCGGGGGGCGAGCCGGCGCAGATCACCACGAGGTCGTCCTTGCCCGCCAGGCCCTGCTCCTGCAGGTGCAGGTCGACCTGCCGGGTCATCTCGTCCGTGTGGTCGACCTTCGCGACCTGGATGGGCTGCACGCCCCACAGCAGGGACATGAGCGCCGTGACGAGGGGCTCGGGGGTGAAGGCCAGGATCGGGTGGGCCGGGCGCAGCCGGGAGAGCCGGCGGGCGGAGTCCCCGGACTGGGTGAACGTGCAGAGGTAGCTGACGTCGAGCTGCCGGGCGATGGTCACCGCCGCCCGCGTCACCGCACCGCCGCGGGTGCGGGGCTCCGTGCCGAGGGCCGGGACGCGCTCGAGGGCCTGGGACTCGATGGCCTCGATGATGCGGGCCATCGTCTCGATCGTCTCGATCGGGTACTTGCCCACCGAGGTCTCCCCCGAGAGCATGACCGCGTCGGCGCCGTCGAGCACGGCGTTGGCGCAGTCGGAGGCCTCGGCCCGGGTGGGGCGCGGGCTGTCGATCATCGACTCGAGCACCTGGGTGGCGACGATCACGGGCTTGGCCCAGCGCCGGGCGAGCTCGATGGCGCGCTTCTGCACGATCGGGACCTGCTCCAGCGGCAGCTCCACGCCCAGGTCCCCGCGCGCCACCATGATGCCGTCGAACGCGTCGATGATCTCGTGCAGGGAGTCCACCGCCTGCGGCTTCTCGATCTTGGCGATCACGGGCAGCCGCCGGCCCTCCTCGTCCATGATCTCGTGCACCCGCACGATGTCCTTGGCGTCGCGCACGAAGGACAGGGCGATCAGGTCCACGCCGCGGCGCAGGGCCCAGCGCAGGTCGTCCTCGTCCTTGTCGGACAGGGCCGGGACGTTCACGGCCACGCCGGGCAGGTTGATGCCCTTGTTGTTGGACACCGCCCCGCCCACGACCACCTCGGTGGTCACCGTGGTGTCGGAGACGGCGGTGGCGCGCAGGGCCACCCGGCCGTCGTCGATGAGCAGCGGGTCGCCCACGTTGACGTCGCCGGGCAGGGCCTTGTGCGTCGTGGAGCACAGGCTCGCGGTGCCCTCGACGTCCTCGACGGTGATGGAGAACACATCGCCGGGGAGCAGCTCGTGCGGGCCGTCCGCGAAGCGGCCGAGCCGGATCTTCGGTCCCTGCAGGTCCGCGAGGATCGCGACCGTCTGCCCGACGTCCGCCGAGGCGCGCCGCAGGTTCTCGTAGGACGCGTCGTGCACGGAGTGGTCGCCGTGGCTCATGTTGAGCCGGGCCACGTTCATGCCGGACCGGATCGCCTGGGAGAGGTTCTCGTACGAGGAGATGGCCGGGCCGATCGTGGCCACGATCTTTGCTCGTCGCATGTGTGCCGCCTTGGGTCGAGGGATGCCACCGGGGAGGACGTGCACAGCACTGCGGCCGGGGGCTCCGTCGCGCAGGACGCGACGCAGCTCCCGGCCGCACTGCCTGGATGTCCGCCCTGGGGCGGGAGGTCGTTCCCAGCCTACCAACGCCGCCGCCGGTGTCGAGGCGCCCGGCCCGTCGTCCCGCCCCGGACGTGCGACGGCGCGGGCCGCCCCCTCTCGGAAGGGGGCGGCCCGCGCCGCGGGACCGTCGGGCCCGGTGCCGTCCTACAGGGTGAGGTCGATGGCCCGGTCGGTCGGGGCCACGGGCTCCGGCAGACGGGTCGAGCCCATGAGGAAGCGTTCGACGGCGGCCGCGCACGCGCGGCCCTCGGCGATCGCCCACACGACGAGGGACTGGCCGCGGCCGGCGTCGCCGCACGCGAAGACGCCGTCCACGCTGGTCATGTACCGGTCGTCCCGGGCCAGGTTGGTCCGGCCGTCCAGCTCGGCACCGATCTGCTCGGTGATGTCCTCGGACTCGTTGCCGGTGAAGCCCAGCGCCAGGAAGACGAGGTCGGCCGGGATCACCCGCTCGGTGCCGCCCTTGGGCGCGCGCCGGCCGTCGGGCAGGTACTCGGTCTCGGCGACCTTCAGGCCGGTGAGCTTCCCGTTCTCGCCCACGAACTCCACGGTGGAGGCCATGTAGGTGCGGTCGCCGCCCTCCTCGTGGGAGCTCGACACCTCGAAGACCCTGGGCATCATGGGCCACGGGTCGGCGTCGGAGCGGTCGGCGGCGGGCTTGCGCCCGATCGCCAGGGAGGTGATCGACGCCGCGCCCTGGCGGTTGGCGGTGCCGATGCAGTCGGAGCCGGTGTCGCCGCCGCCCAGGACGATCACGTGCTTGCCCGCCGCGGAGATCTGGTCCTCGACCTCGTCGCCGGCCACCACGCGGTTGCCCTGCACCAAGTAGTCCATCGCGAAGTGGACGCCGTCCAGGTCCCGGCCCGGGATCTCGAGGTCCCGCGGCCGGGTGGCACCGGTGGCGACCACGACGGCGTCGTAGCGGCGCTTGAGCTGGTCCCAGGTGATGTCCTTGCCGATCTCCACCCCGGGGCGGAAGCGGGTGCCCTCGGCGCGCATCACGTCGAGGCGCCGGTCGAGGACCTCCTTCTCCATCTTGAAGTCGGGGATGCCGTAGCGCAGCAGCCCGCCGATGCGGTCGTCGCGCTCGTAGACCGCCACCGTGAACCCGGCCTGGGTCAGCTGCTGGGCGACCGCTAGGCCGCCGGGCCCGGAGCCCACGACCGCCACGGTCTTGCCGACGAGGCGCTGCGGGACGTACGGCTTGACGATGCCCTCGTCGAAGCCCATCTCCCCGATCGAGTACTCGATCTGCTTGATGGTCACCGCCGGCTGGTTGATGCCGAGCACGCACGAGGACTCGCACGGGGCCGGGCAGACCCGCCCGGTGAACTCCGGGAAGTTGTTGGTGGCGTGCATGCGCTCGACCGCCTCGGCGTCGAGGCCCCGCCACACGAGGTCGTTCCACTCGGGGATCAGGTTGCCGAGGGGGCAGCCCTCGTGGCAGAAGGGGATCCCGCAGTCCATGCACCGGCCGGCCTGCTTCTGCAGGACCCCCCGGTCCTGGGCCTCCTGGACCTCCTTCCAGTCCATGATCCGGACGGGCACCGGCCGCTTGGGGCGGTCGACGCGCTCGGTCACCTTCATGAAACCGCGCGGATCAGCCACGGGTCGTCACCTCCAGGATCTTGTGCCAGGCCTCGTCGCCGTCGGGGTCCTGCCCCTGGGTCCGGGCCTCTTCGCGGATGCCCTGCACGGCGGCGTACTCCCGCGGCAGGACCTTGGTGAAACGCCCGAGCGTGGCCACGGGGTCGGCCAGGAGCCGGTCCGCGAGCTCGGAGCCCGTCTCCTCGGCGTGCTTCGTGATGAGGGCCAGCACCACCTCGGCGTCCGCCTCGTCCAGGGGCAGCAGCTGCAGCTCGCCGCTGTCGCGCGCCTGCTTGTTGACCGAGGTCTCGGCGAGGTCGATGACGTAGGCCACGCCGCCGGACATGCCGGCGCCGAAGTTGCGCCCGGTGCGGCCGAGCACCAGGGCGGTGCCGCCGGTCATGTACTCGCAGCCGTGGTCGCCGATGCCCTCGACCACCGCGGTGGCGCCCGAGTTGCGCACCAGGAACCGCTCGCCCACGGTGCCGCGCAGGAAGATCTCCCCGCTCGTGGCGCCGTAGCCGATCACGTTGCCCGCGATGACGTTCTCGGAGGCCTCGAACACCGCGTCCCGCTCGGGGCGCACGATGATCCGCCCCCCGGACAGGCCCTTGCCGCTGTAGTCGTTGGCGTCGCCCTCGAGCCGCAGGGTGATGCCCTGCGGGAGGAACGCGCCGAGGGACTGGCCGGCCTGGCCCGTGAGCGTCACGTCGATGGTGTCGTGCGCGAGGACGTCCGTGCCGAACGTCCGCGTCACCACGTGGCCGAGCATCGTGCCGACCGCGCGGTCCGTGTTGATGATGTGCTGCTGGATCCGCACGGGCTCGCGCTTCTCGAGGGCGGCCCGGGAGAGCCGGATCAGCTCGTTGTCGAAGTGCTTCTCCAGCTCGTGGTCCTGGCCGCGCATGTTGCGCACCGCCGCGCCCCGGTGCTCGAGCACCGTGGAGTGCAGGATCGGCGAGAGGTCCAGCCCGTGCGCCTTCCAGTGGTCGATGGCGTCCTTGGTCTCGAGGACCTCGGCGTGCCCGACGGCCTCCTCGATCGAGCGGAACCCGAGCTGGGCCAGGTACTCCCGGACCTCCTCGGCGATGAACTCGAAGAAGTTCACCACATGCTCGGCCCGCCCCGTGAACCGCTTGCGCAGCTCCGGGTTCTGGGTGGCCACGCCCACCGGGCAGGTGTCCAGGTGGCACTTGCGCATCATGATGCAGCCCTCGACGATCAGCGGCGCCGTGGCGAAGCCGAACTCCTCCGCCCCGAGCAGCGCGGCGACGATCACGTCCCGGCCGGTCTTCATCTGCCCGTCCGCCTGGACGACCACGCGGTCCCGCAGCCCGTTGAGCATCAGCGTCTGCTGGGTCTCGGCGAGGCCGAGCTCCCAGGGGGCGCCGGCGTGCTTGAGGGAGTTCAGCGGGGCCGCACCCGTGCCGCCGTCGTGCCCGGAGACGAGCACCACGTCCGCCTTGGCCTTGGTGACGCCCGAGGCCACGGTGCCGATGCCGATCTCGGAGACCAGCTTGACGTGCACCCGGGCCCGCGGGTTGGAGCGCTTGAGGTCGTAGATCAGCTGCGCCAGGTCCTCGATCGAGTAGATGTCGTGGTGCGGCGGCGGCGAGATCAGGGACACGCCCGGGGTGGAGTGGCGCGTGCGGGCGATCCACGGGTACAGCTTCTGGGCCATGAGCTGGCCGCCCTCGCCGGGCTTGGCGCCCTGGGCCATCTTGATCTGGATGTCGTCGGCGTTGGTCAGGTACAGGCTCGTGACGCCGAACCGGCCGGAGGCCACCTGCTTGATCGCCGAGCGCCGCTGCGGGTCGAGCAGCCGGTCGACGTCCTCGCCGCCCTCACCGGTGTTGGACTTCGCGCCGAGCCGGTTCATCGCGATCGCCAGGGTCTCGTGCGCCTCCTGGGAGATGGAGCCGTAGCTCATCGCCCCGGTCTGGAAGCGCTTGACGATGGAGCTGACGGGCTCGACCTCCTCGAGCGGCACCGGCTTGCGGTCCGCGGTGAAGCCGAGCAGCCCGCGCAGGGTCAGCAGCTTCTTCGTCTGGTCGTCCACGAGCTTCGTGTAGGACTTGAAGATGTCGTAGCGGCCGGTGCGGGTGGCGTGCTGCAGCCGGAAGACGGTCTGGGGGTTGAACAGGTGCGGCGGGCCGTCCCGGCGCCAGTCGTACTCGCCGCCGGTCTCGAGGTCCCGGTGGGGCTCGGTCACGCCGTCCGCCGGGTACGCCCGGCGGTGGCGGGAGGCCGTCTCCTCCGCGATCACGTCGAGGCCGATGCCGCCGATCTGGGTGTGGGTGCCGGTGAAGTAGTCGTCCACGAGCTCCCGCGACAGGCCGAGGGCCTCGAAGACCTGGGCGCCGCAGTAGGAGGAGACCGTGGAGATGCCCATCTTGGACATGATCTTCTGCACGCCCTTGCCCAGGGCCTTGATCAGGTTGTGCACCGCGTGCTCGGTAGTGATCCCGGTGAGGTCGCCCGAGCGGACCAGCTCCTCCGCGGACTCCATCGCCAGGTAGGGGTTCACCGCGGACGCGCCGTAGCCGATGAGCAGCGCCACGTGGTGGACCTCGCGCACGTCGCCGGCCTCCACGACCAGCGCCACCTTGGTGCGGGTCGCGGAGCGCAGGAGGTGGTGGTGCACGGCCGAGGTGAGCAGCAGCGACGGGATCGGGGCCCACGCGCCGTTGGAGTCGCGGTCGGAGACGATCACGTACTCGACGCCGCGGGCCACGGCCGCGGAGACCTTCTCGCAGATCTCCGCGATCCGGGCGCGCAGGGACTCCGCGCCGCCGTCGGGGCGGTACAGGCCCCGCACCTTGAGGGCCGCGGGCATCCCGTCCTCGCCCTCCAGGTGCAGGAACTGGTCCAGCTGGTCGTTGTCGATGACCGGGAAGTCCACCGCGACCTGGCGGGTGCGCACCCGCTCGGTGGTCAGCAGGTTCCCGGAGGGGCCCACGGAGCCGCGCAGGCTCGTGACGAGCTCCTCGCGGATGGCGTCCAGCGGGGGGTTGGTGACCTGGGCGAAGGACTGCACGAAGTAGTCGAACAGGGTGCGGGACTTCTCGGAGAGCACGGCGATCGGGGTGTCGGTGCCCATCGCGTAGATGGGCTCGGCGCCCTTGGCCGCCATGGGCCCGACGATCATCTTCAGCTCCTCCTGCGTGTACCCGAAGGTCTTCTGGCGCAGGGTGATGGAGGAGCGCGGGTGGATCATGTGCTCGCGCTCGGGGAGGTCCGTGATGTCGACGATGTTGCTGTCGGCCCACTCCTCCCACGGGGCGGCGGAGGCGATCTGGGCCTTGATCTCGGCGTCCTCGACGATCCGGCCCTGCGCGGTGTCCACGAGGAACATCGTGCCCGGGGACACGCGGCCCTTGCGCACGATCTTGCGGTCCCCGACGTCGACGACGCCGACCTCCGAGGCGAAGACGACCAGGCCGTCGTCCGTGACCCAGAACCGGCCGGGGCGCAGCCCGTTGCGGTCCAGCAGGGACCCGACCTGCACGCCGTCGGTGAAGGCCACCGCGGCGGGCCCGTCCCACGGCTCCATGAAGGAGGCGTGGTAGCGGTAGAACGCCTTGCGGGCGGGGTCCATGGTCTCGTGGTTCTCCCAGGCCTCCGGGATCATCATCATCATGGCCTGGGTGACGGGCCGGCCGGCGAGCACGAGCAGCTCGGCGACCTCGTCCAGGGACTGCGAGTCGGAGGCGCCCTCCGAGCAGATCGGGAACAGCTCCTCGGGGTTGCGGCCCAGCAGCGGGGACTTCAGCTGCGACTGGCGGGCGCGCATCCAGTTCCGGTTGCCCTTGACGGTGTTGATCTCGCCGTTGTGCGCGAGCGTGCGCATGGGCTGGGCCAGCGGCCACGAGGGGAAGGTGTTCGTGGAGAACCGGGAGTGCACGATCGCGAGCTCGGTGGTGAACCGCTCGTCGGACAGGTCCGGGTAGAAGGGCTCGAGCTGCTGGGTGGTCAGCATGCCCTTGTAGACGATCGTGCGCGAGGACAGCGAGGGGAAGTAGACGCCGGACCGGTTCTGGGCGCGCTTGCGCAGCCGGAACGCCTTCTGGTCCAGGCGCCGCCGGGCGGCCTCGTCCTCGGGGGCCGGCGTGGTCTCGGCCACGAAGAGCTGCACGAAGTAGGGCATGACCTCCCGCGCGGAGCGGCCCACCACGGACTCGGCGACCGGAACGGGCCGCCAGCCGAGGACCTGCAGCTCCTCGGAGCGCGCGAGCTCCTCGAGGGCGCCCTGGATCCGCTCCGCGTTCTCCCCGCCGTGCGGGAGGAACGCGGTGCCCACGGCGTAGCCGCCCAGCGGCGGCAGCTCGAAGTCCAGCACGGCGCGGAAGAACGCGTCCGGCAGCTGGGTCAGCAGCCCGGCGCCGTCACCGGTGCCCTCGTCGCCGCCCACGGCGCCGCGGTGCTCCAGGTTGCGCAGCGCCGTCAGCGCCGCGTCGACGATCTCGTGGCTCGGGGCGCCGTTGAGGGTCGCGACCACGGCGAGGCCGCACGCGTCCTTCTCCTCGTCCGGGTGGTAGAGGCCCTGCTCCTCGGGCGCGTTGGAGAACTGCTCGAACGGGGACTCCGGCTGCTCCTGCGCGGTCTCGGCGGGATCGGCCGGACGCGGGTCCGTGCCGCCCTGTGCGGAAGTGTCACCGGGGGTGCCGGCCGGGGTAGAGGTCATGACTGACGTCTCCTCACCATGGGATGCGGTCAACAGGAGCGGCCCCCGCGGCAGAGCTCCGGTCGGGAGGTGCCGCCGGATCGTGAGCTGCCGCCGACGTCCTCGAGCAGTGATCGAGGGGGTGCCGGGCGGCGGAAGGGCCCCGTTCCAGGAATGTCCGACGATGGACGATCGTGGCGTGCACCGGAGCGGTGGACGTGGTTCACCCGTCCGCCGGTCAGGCGCTGGAAAAATCTAGCACTCAGATGTTACAGCTCTGAAAACTCTCCGGCCAGGAGCCCCGTTCCGGCCCCCGGTGCGGTATCAGGCGCGCGAGGACTCCACCGCGGCGCCGCGGGCCCTGCGGCGGCGGAGCACCACCGCTGCGAAGAGGGCCAGCCCGAGCAGCACGAGCCCCAGGGCGGTCCACACGTGCACGCGCAGGCCCAGCACCATGAGGGACGGGTCGATCCGCAGGAACAGCTCGATGAGCATCCGGCCCAGGCCGTAGTGGACCAGGTAGAGCGCGAAGAGGCGGCCGCCGTCCAGGCGGAACCGCCGGTCCAGGGCCAGCAGGAGCACCACGCCGAGCAGGTTCCACAGGGACTCGTAGAGGAACGTGGGGTGGAAGAGGGTGTCCGCCGGCAGCCCGGCCGGGAAGTTCGGGCTGCCGGGGTCGATCTCGAGGCCCCACGGCAGGGTGGTGGGCCGGCCGAAGAGCTCCTGGTTGAACCAGTTGCCCCAGCGCCCGATCGCCTGCGCGAGCAGCAGGCCCGGTGCCGCGGCGTCGGCGAAGACGGCCAGGGAGACGTTGTTGCGGCGGCACACCCACCACGCGGCCGCCGCGCCGAAGGCCACGGCCCCCATGATCCCGAGACCGCCCTCCCAGATCCGCAGCGCGTCGACGGGGTCGGCGCCCGGGCCGAAGTAGCCGGCCGGGTCGGTGATGAGCACGTGGTAGACGCGGGCGCCCACGATCCCGGCGGGAACGGCCCACATCACGATGTCCCACACGATCTCCGGGTCCAGCCCACGGGCCGCCCAGCGGCGCGTGGTCAGCCACAGGGCCGCCGCGATGCCCGCGAGGATGCACAGCGCGTAGGCGTGCACGGTCAGCGGGCCGAGCGAGAAGCCGGACCAGTCCGGGGAGGGGATGCCCTGCCGGAGCGGGGCGCTCATCAGGGCGGGCACGGGGGGAACGGCGCTCAGCAGCATGCGGTGGGGCCTCGGCTCGTGGGGTCGTCGGGACGGGCGGCCCCGCCCGGAGGAGGGCGGGGCGCCACGTCACGCTATCAGGCGCGCCCGGCCAGTTCCCGGGCCAGCGCGCCCACGGCCTCGGGGCCGCCGTCGGCCAGCGCCTGCACGAGGGCGGTGCCCACGATGACGCCGTCCGCGTAGGCCCCGATCTCCTCGACGTGCTCCCGGCGGGAGACGCCCAGGCCCACGCACACGTTCTGGGCCCCGGCGGCGCGCGTGTCCGCCACGAGCTTCTCGGCGACGTCGGAGACGGCGTCCCGGGCGCCGGTGACGCCCATCACGGAGACCGCGTAGACGAAGCCGCTCGCGGCCTTGACCACCAGGTCGAGCCGCTCCCGCGAGGAGGAGGGCGCCACCAGGAAGATCCGGTCCAGGCCGTGGGCCTGGGACGCGGCGAACCACTCCCGGGCCTCGTCGGGGATCAGGTCGGGGGTGATGATCCCCGCTCCCCCGGCCTCGGCGAGCCGGCGGGCGAACGTGTCGACGCCCATCTGCAGGACGGGGTTCCAGTAGGTCATCACCACGGGCACCGCGTCGGTGCGCTCGGCCACGGCACGGACCACGCGGAACACGTCGGCCACCCGGAAGCCGTTGGCGAGGGCCGTGGTGGTCGCGTGCTGGATCACCGGCCCGTCCATGACGGGGTCCGAGTACGGGATGCCGATCTCGATGACGTCGGCGCCGTTGGTGCCCAGGGCCACGGCCGCCTCGATGGACTCGTCCACGGTCGGGAAGCCGGCGGGGAGGTAGCCGACGAGGGCCGGCCGGCCCTGGTCCCGGCACTCGGCGATGCGCGCGGCGAGCCGCGAGCCGGGGTCGGCGCTCAGTCCCGGCGGCAGGAGGCGGGAGGCGAGGTCCGCCCCGGGGGTCTCGTGTCGGGTGGTGCTCACAGTCGCTCGCCCTTCTCGCCGAGCTCGGCCTCGGCGCTGTCGTCCGGGAGCATCCCGAACCATTCCGCGGCGGTCGCCACGTCCTTGTCACCGCGCCCGGAGAGGGAGACCACGATGATCTTCTCCGCGGCCGCCTCCGGCCCGAGCTCCTCCACCCAGCGCCGGCCGATCTTCAGCGCGCCGGCCAGGGCGTGGGAGGTCTCGATGGCGGGGATGATGCCCTCGGTGCGGCACAGGAGCCGGAAGGACTCCATCGCCTCCACGTCGGTGATCGCCTCGTAGCGCGCCCGCCCGATGTCGTGCAGGTAGGAGTGCTCGGGACCCACGGCCGGGTAGTCCAGGCCCGCGGAGATCGAGTGGGACTCGAGCGTCTGCCCGTCCTCGTCCTGCATGAGGTAGGTCCGGGCGCCGTGCAGCACCCCGGGACGGCCCAGCGAGATCGTGGCGGCGTGCCGTCCGGACTCCACGCCGTCCCCGCCGGCCTCGAGGCCGTAGAGCTCCACCGAGGGGTCGTCCAGGAAGCCGTGGAAGATGCCGATCGCGTTGGACCCGCCGCCCACGCAGGCCGCGACGGCGTCCGGGAGGCGCCCGGCCTGGTCCAGGATCTGCTCGCGGGTCTCCTCGCCGATCTGCTCGTGGAAGTAGCGGACCATCGCGGGGAACGGGTGCGGCCCCGCCGCGGTGCCCAGCAGGTAGTGGGTGTGCTCGACGGAGGCGACCCAGTCCCGCAGGGCCTCGTTGATCGCGTCCTTGAGCGTGCGGGAGCCGTTGGTCACGGGCACCACGGTGGCGCCCAGCAGCTCCATGCGCGCGACGTTGAGGGCCTGGCGCCGGGTGTCCTCCTCGCCCATGTAGACCACGCACTCCATGCCGAACAGGGCGGCGGCGGTGGCCGAGGCCACGCCGTGCTGGCCGGCGCCGGTCTCGGCGATGAGCCGGGTCTTGCCCATCCGGCGCGCCAGCAGGGCCTGGCCGAGCACGTTGTTGATCTTGTGCGAGCCGGTGTGGTTGAGGTCCTCCCGCTTGAGGAAGATCCGGCACCCGGCCTCGGCGGCGAAGCGCTGGGCCTCGGTCAGCAGGGAGGGCCGGTTCGAGTAGTCGCGGGAGAGCCGCTGGAACTCCGCGGTGAACTCCGGGTCGGCCTTCGCCTTCTCGAACACGTCCGTGAGCTCGTCGAGGGCGGCGATGAGGGACTCGGGCATCCACCGGCCCCCGAAGTCCCCGAAGTACGGCCCGGGGGCCTCCCGCAGGGAGGCTGCCTCCGCGGCGACGGCCTCGGCCTCGGCCTCGGGGACGTGCCGCCGGGCGCGCGCGGCGGCACCGGCGGCGCGGAAGGCCGCGATGGTGGACGCGGGCTCGGCGCTGCGCACGAGGGCCTCGCCGACCAGGACGGCCTTGGCCCCGTGCGAGGCGTAGAGGGCGATCTGCTCCTCGCCCTCGACACCGGACTCGGCCACGATCACCGCGTCCTGGGGCAGGAGGCCGGCGAGCCGGCCGAAGGTCTCGACGTCGGTGTCGAGGGTCTTGAGGTTGCGGACGTTGACGCCCACGATGCGGGCGCCCACGGCGACCGCCCGCTCGATCTCCTCGGGCGTGTGCGTCTCCACCAGGGCGTGCATGCCCAGCTCGTGGGTCAGCGCGAGGAAGCGGCGCAGCTCGTCGTCGGAGAGGGCGGCGACGATCAGCAGGACGAGGTCGGCCCCGTGGGCGCGCGCCTCCCAGATCTGGTACTCGTCGACCGTGAAGTCCTTGCGCAGCACGGGCACCCCCACGGCCGCGCGCACGGCGTCGAGGTCCGCCAGGGAGCCGTTGAAGCGTCGCTGCTCCGTCAGCACGGAGATCACCGAGGCTCCGCCGTGCTCGTAGGCCGCAGCCAGGCGCGCCGGGTCCTCGATCGGTGCCAGCGCGCCCTTGGAGGGGCTCGAGCGCTTGACCTCGGCGATGACCTGCACGGCGTCCGCGCTGGGTCCCCGGAGCGCCGACTCGGCGTCCAGGGCCGGCGGTCGCTGCGCGGCGGCCCGGCGGAGCTCGTCGAGGCCGACGTGCTCACGGCGCTCCGCGAGATCCGCCCGGACGCCCTCGATGATGGCGTCCAGGACCGTCCCGGTGCTCTGTTGCGACATGGTTTCCTGTCCTCTCGGCGGCGCTGGCCGCGCTGGTGCGTTCGTGGGCCGCGCCCGGACCGGGCGGGGACGGCGACCCGTCCCTTCCGGGGACCGGTCGGCCCGTGCGCGTGCCGCGCTCCCGGGGCCGGCCCGCGCCG
Organism: Kocuria sp. GQ42; assembly: GCF_059758435.1. Lineage (NCBI taxonomy): Bacteria > Bacillati > Actinomycetota > Actinomycetes > Micrococcales > Micrococcaceae > Kocuria > Kocuria sp. GQ42. Next base: position 199,772 of record NZ_JCAXEN010000004.1, read on the forward strand.
GCCCGGTCTCAGCCCTGGTGCTGGCGTGCCTCGTGCTTGCGCTGCTCGGAGCCGCTGCCGTGGCCCATCCTGCTCAGCACGGCGCCGGCGACGAGCCCGACGACGACCAGCACGATGCCCGCGATCAGCAGGGCGGTGCTGCCCACCGTGAAGCCCACCACGCCCACGATGACGCCCACCGACATGATGCCGACGGTCACCCACGCGGCCAGCGTGTTGCCGTGCCCCACGAAGCCTGTGTGGTCGAGGACGATCTCGTTTCCGTTTGCCATGTTGTTGCACTCCCGATTTCCCTGCCGGAGCCGGCCGGCTCCGCGCGCACGGCCCCGGCGGGGCGCGGCGGTTGCTGACAGTCTGTCCCGTCCCATTGTGCCACCCCTCGGGCCACGCCCGCGCACGCCCCACGGGGCCCCTGGGCACCCGCTCCCCCTCCGCGGCGGGCCCGGAGCCCCGGGGCGGGCAGGGCGCTCAGGCGGTGGGGTCGCGGCCCTCGGTGAGGGCGTCCCACGAGTCGATCTCGTCGCCGGAGCGGGCCGTCCCGGCCGGGGGCCCGTCCGCCCCGGAGCGCTCGTAGCGCCGGGCGGCGGTCCAGGTGCGGCCGGCCACCAGGGCCCAGGCGCCGCACAGCGCCACGAGCGCCGAGGCGGCCGCCGCGAGCGGGGGCCAGGCGGTGACGGCGAAGTCGCCGCCGGCGTTGATCATGCCGGTGGCCTCGCCCACGGCGGTCTGCGCGGCCCCGGCCGGATCGGCCAGCACGGCCACGGACGCGGCCAGGGCGCCGAGGCCGGCGAGCACGACCACCACGGACACCACGGTGCGCAGCACCCGGCCGGAGATCGCCGTGGTGAGGGCGCCGGCGGCCGCGACGAGCCCGAGGGCGGTGACGGCCGGCGCCGCGTCGGACCCGGCGACGTCCACGGTCACGGGCTCGAGCGTGGTCTGCACCGTGGCGGAGACCCAGGTGGCGGCCGAGCAGGCGAACACGGCCAGGGCGGCGACCAGGGTGGCGAGCACCACCGTGGACCGCCGGGACAGCGCCGCCCGCCGGGAGCCGCGGGCCTCAGGCACGCCCGGCGCCCGTCTCCGGCACGGCCACCCGGTCGAGGTCCAGGGCGTGCAGGCGCTCGGCGAGCAGCACCGCCCGCAGCGGTGCGGTGGCCTTGTTGAGGGACTCGAGGGCCTCGGTCTCGGGGTCGGAGTCCGCGACGATCCCGCCGCCGGCCTGGACGTAGGCCTTGCCGTCGACGAGCAGGGCCGTGCGGATGGCGATGGCCATGTCCATGTCCCCCGCGAAGTCGAGGTAGCCGACCACGCCGCCGTAGACGGCGCGGCGCAGGGGCTCGTACTCGTCGAGCAGGCGCAGGGCCCGGGGCTTGGGCGCGCCGGAGAGGGTGCCGGCGGGGAACGTCGCGGCGAGCACGTCGTAGGCGGTGGCGTCCGGGCGCATCCGGCCGACGACGTTGGAGCACAGGTGCATGATGTGGCTGAAGCGCTCCACCTCCATGAACTCCGTGACCTCCACCGAGCCCGGTACGGCGATCTTGGAGATGTCGTTGCGCGCGAGGTCCACGAGCATGAGGTGCTCGGAGCGCTCCTTCTCGTCCTGGAGCAGGTCCCGCTCCAGCGCGAGGTCCTCCTCGACCGTGCGCCCGCGCGGGCGGGACCCGGCGATGGGGTGGGTCACCGCCTGGTCCCCCGTGACGGTCACGAGCGCCTCCGGGGAGGAGCCCACGATCGAGAAGGGACGGCCGCCGGCGTCCTCGAAGCTGTACAGGTACATGTACGGGCTGGGGTTGATGGCGCGCAGCATGCGGTAGACGTCGAGGGAGTCGGCCGTGCACCCGGTCTCGAAGCGCCGGGAGACGACCACCTGGAAGATGTCCCCGTCCACGATGGCCTTCTTGCCCTCCACGATGGAGTTCATGAACAGGGTGCGGTCCCAGCTCTGGTCGACCTTGGACTCGAGGTCCCCCCGGATCTCGTCGCTGCCGGTGAGCGTCGAGGCCGTGCCGTGGCCGAGGGGCCGGGCGAGCCGCTCCAGCATCGCGTGCACCCGGTCCACGGCGTCGGCCCAGGCCTCGTCGACGCGCTCGTCGGTGTCGTCGAAGTTGATCGCGTTGGCCACGAGCATCACGGTGCCGTCCGTGTTGTCGTGGATGGCGATGTCCGAGACCAGGTTCATGGCCAGCTCGGGGATGCGCAGGTCGTCCTCCGGCGGGTGCGGGAGCTTCTCCCAGCGGCGCACGGCCTCCCAGCCGACGAAGCCCACGAGCCCGGAGGTCAGCGGGGGGACGTCCTCGAAGCGCTCCGTGTGCAGCAGCTCCATGGTGTCCCGCAGCGCCTCGACGGGGTTGCCGCCGGTGGGGGCGCCGGCCGGGGCCTGCCCGATCCAGTGCGCCTCGCCGTCCCGGGCGGTGAGCGTGGCCCGCGAGTTGGCGCCGATGAAGGAGTAGCGGGACCAGACGCCGCCCTCGGCGGCGGACTCGAGGAGGAACGTGCCCGCCCGGGCCGCCCCGTCCTCGAGGGCGAGCGCCCGGTAGAGACCGATCGGGGTCATGGCGTCCGCGAGGATCTTGACGCGGACGGGGATGACGCGGCGCTCCGCGGCGAGCGCGCGGAACTCCTCGAGCGTGGGGCTGATGCTGCCCAGGTCCTGCATGGGTGTCGACCTGACTTCCTGGTGGCGGACGGGAGGAATGAGGGTGGCGGGGCTCAGACGGCGGCGACGGCGCCGAGGTCGCGGCCGTCGAAGCAGCTGCGGGTGCCGGTGTGGCAGGCCGCCCCGGTCTGGTCGACCCGGACGAGGAGGGCGTCGCCGTCGCAGTCGAGGCTCACGCTGTGCACGGCCTGGACGTGCCCGGACGTGTCGCCCTTGCGCCAGTACTCCTGGCGGGAGCGGGACCAGAACGTCACGCGGCCCTCCGTGAGGGTGCGGCGCAGGGCCTCGTCGTCCATCCAGCCCAGCATGAGCACCTCCAGGGTGTCGTGCTGCTGCACCACGGCGGCCACGAGGCCCGAGGGGTCGCGCTTGAGCCGCCGGGCCACGGCGGGGTCGAGGACGTCGGTTCCGGTGTCGGGGGTCTGCTCGCTCATCGCCACCCATCCTATCGACCTGTCCGGGCGGCCCGGCCCCCGGTCGGCCTCCGGCGTCCGCCGGGGTCCTCCGGAGCCGTCAGAGGGACTCCGGCCGGGTGCACCACCGGAGCCCGTTCGTGTCCTCGTCCGTGTCCTGGTCCGTGTCCTGGTCCGTGTCCTCGTCCGTGTCGTCGTACGCGTACTCGTCGGGGGACTCCCCTGCGTCCGCGTGGCCGAGCAGCCGGCGGGTCAGCGCCTCCCGGCCGGAGAGGAGCTCGTCGAGGGCGGCGGACAGGTCCGCGTCCGCCGCGTCCTCGCCCCGGACGGCCGCCGCGAGGACGGCCCGGCGGACCAGCTCCTTCGGGAAGGAGCCGGTGGTCCCCTCCGCGCGCGCCGCCGCGGCGTCGAGGGCGGCGGCGGAGAACCGCTGCTCCCCCGCGTACCGCCGGAACAGCCGGGACCGGGCGTCCGCGTCCGGCAGCGGCACCTCGACCGCGAGGTCCACGCGTCCGGGGCGCTCGGCGAGCGCCCGCTCCAGCACGGCCACGCGGTTGGTCGTGAGCACGAACGCCACGTCGGCGTCGCCGTCGAGGCCGTCCAGGGCGTCGAGCACCTCGAAGAGCACCGGCTGGGGCCCGGGCCCGAGGTCCCGGTCCATCGCCACGAGGTCGACGTCCTCGAGCACCACGATCGACGGCTGGAAGGTGCGGGCCACCTCGGCGGCGGCCCCGATGAGGTGCAGGCCCGACCCGGTCAGCAGGATCGCCGTGGTCCCCGGGGTGACGGAGAGCAGGTGCCGGACCGTGAGGGTCTTGCCGGTCCCCGGCGGGCCGTGGAGCAGGATCCCGCGCTTGAGGTGCTGGTCCGCGGCCCGGAGCGCGTCGCGGTGCTCCCCGATGCCCACGACGTGCCCCACGACCTGCTCCAGCAGGCCCGGGGGCAGCACGATCTCGTCGGCGGGCACGTGCGGGCGCGGCAGGAACGTGGCCCCGGCCTCGCTGCCGTACTCGGTGGCGGCGAACGAGAGCACCTGGCCGCGCAGCACGCTGCGCTCGAGCATCAGCGCCCGCAGCCGGGCGAGGAACGTGCCGCAGACGGCGGGGTCCGCGGCGAGCACCTCCAGGACCACCTGCGGCCGGCCGTACTCGGGCCGGGGCATGCGCTGGAGCACGGCCACCGGCACCCCGTCCACGGTGAGGCACCGGATGCCGAACGCGACGACCTGCCGCTCGGCGGCCGGGCCCGTGGCCCGGGTCGCGTAGTCGACGGGGCCGATGTCGGCCCCGGAGTACGGGGCCGTGAGCAGCTCGGCGAGGCCGAGGTCGTCGCGGCTCCGGCCGCCGCTGACGCCGAGGAGGGAGCCCGGCCCGTCCCCCGCCAGCTCGGCGAGGGCGATGTCGACGTCCGCCAGGCGGTGCGGGGCGAAGTCCTCCGAGACCACCGGCAGGGTGCGCACGTCCGCGCCGAGCACCGCGGACAGGTGCCGCCCGAGCGGCGTGGGCTCGTCCCCGCGCTCGGGCGGCAGGGCGGCGAGGCGGTCCACCAGGCGCCGGACCGAGCGCAGGAGCAGGGCGTCGTCCGGATCAGGGACCGGGCCGGCGGGAGAGGAGTCGTCCATGGGCCGACCCTACCGGGACGGTGGGCAGACGGGTGGCGGCGACGGTCAGGAAGGACACCGCGAGGATCAGCACGGACAGCCCGAGGGCGTAGGTGCCCACCGCGCGATAGCCGCCGACCAGGGCGGGGTCGAGGAAGAAGTACGGGTACCAGCCCACCAGCTGCCCCCGGACCAGGGTGTACACGGCCCACAGCGCCGGGAACACGGTGGACGCCCAGGTGGCGGCCCAGCGCAGCCGCCGGCGGCCCGGGCACAGCAGGAAGTCGGCCACGGCGTAGACCGGCAGCACGAAGTGCAGCACCTGCGAGGACAGCGGGACGAGGAAGAGGTGGCCGAACAGCTCCGCGTTGGCCAGCAGCACCCCGAACACCGCCCCGGAGACCACGGTGTAGGTGGTGGCCATCGCCCGGAGCCCGGTCAGCCAGCCCGGCTCCTGGGCCCCGGCGGCGGTGTGCAGGAGGGCCAGCAGCACGGCGAGGACCAGCAGCACGGCGCTGTGGACCGTGAAGTAGCTGAAGAGGTTCGACCCCAGGCAGGTGCGCGTCACGAAGGCGCAGTCCGCCCGGGAGACCAGGGCCCAGACCGCGACGGCCAGGGCGCAGGCCCGGGCGGCGACGACGACGACTCGCACGTTCGTCCTCCTCCCGGCCTCCGGGCTCCAGGATAGGAGTTCTGGCCCCCGCAGGCCGTGCCCGCCCGCCCGTGGCCCTGCCGGGTCGGGCCGGCGGCGCCTATGGTGGGAGCAGGACCAGAGCGGCGACGGCGGGCGGGACCGAGACGATGCATCCCAGGACGGCGACGGAACGGCGCGCGGCCCCCGGCACGGCGGTGGCCGCGCTCGTCGTCGCGGTGCTGTGCGGCTGCGGGAGCCCCGGCGCACCGGGCCCGCCGACCGGCGCCCCCACGGCCACCGAGCCCCCGGCCTCCCCCGCCGCCTCGACCGCTCCCGCCACGGACGTCACGTGGGGCGCCTATCCGGACCGCCGGGAGGCGTGCGCGGCGGTCGCCGACGACCTCCTGGTGCTCGCGCTGCTGCCGGCCGGCCTCTCGGCGGGCCCGACCGTGGCGGAGGTGCAGGACGTCGAGGACGAGGTCGAGTCCGTGCGCGGGGCCGCTCCTCCGGCGCTGGCCGCGGACTACGCGCGGGTGCAGCTGCTGGTCGACTCCTACGGGGAGGACCTGGCGGAGGACCCTTCGGCGCGGTTCGACGGGCAGGCGCTCGACGAGGCGCTCGTCCCCGTGCGGAACTGGCTGGAGGGGACCTGCCGGGACGGGGACCGAGCCTGAGGTCTCAGCGGTGCAGCGTGGTGCCGGGCGGCTCCCCGAACCGGGCCCGGTAGGCCGTCGCGAAGCGCCCGGGATGGCCGAAGCCCCAGCGGGCCGCGACGGCCGCGACCGTCACTCCCCCGGCCGGGTCGGCCCGGAGCAGCTCCCGCCGGGCGGCGTCCAGGCGGGCCTCCCGCAGGTAGCCGACGGGGGTGCGGCCGAGCTCCCGGCGGAACGCGGCCTGCAGCCCGCGGGGACTCATCCGTGCCGCCGCGGCGATCTCGGCGAGACCGATGTCCTCGTGCAGGTTCTCGTCGACGAAGGCGACCGCCCGGCGCACCTGCGCCGGCAGCGCCGGTGCGCTGTCCGACGGCGCCGGCTGCGCCAGGAAGGTGTTCGGGAAGCAGTGCAGCAGGGCACCGGCCAGCGACCGGAACGCCTCGGCCCGCACCAGGGGCGTGCGCAGCGCCTCCGCGTTGGACAGCAGGTCCCGGTGGAAGTGCCGGACCTGGGCCAGCCAGTACCGCGTCATCTGCGCGGACACGGGCGTGCTGCCCGTGAAGCGCATCGCGAAGTCCGGCGCACCGAGCAGGCCGCGCGCGATCTGCTCGACCGAGCGGGCGTCCAGGACCACGGTGCTCAGCTCCAGCAGCCCGTCCCACCGGCCGCCGTACAGTCCCTGGGGCAGCAGGAACGGCAGGGTCGTGCCGATGCGCTCCTTCCCGGAGCTGACCGTCAACCGCCCGGTCAGCACGTGCACGACCGAGTACGTGCCCGAGACGTCGCCCGTGCCGGAGGACTCCGAGGTGGACAGCCGGAACCGGTGCGCCAGGAGCGGGCCCACCGAGGCCGCCGCCATGCGCAGCTCGAACGAGCCGTCGGTGGGCGGGCGCATGCCGAGACCCGTGTAGAGCTCGGACATGGCGGCGATGCCCCGGTCGGCGTCGTTCGTGGCGAACGACGTCCGGCGGACCGGGTCCGCCGCGGGACCGGAGTCCTCGCCCGGCGCGGACGTCTCGTTCGTGGTCATGGATGTCCTCGGCATGTGCAGGGGCGGCCCCGTTCCGGGGCCGCCCCTTGTGCGGTGCGCTATCGGCGGTTGAGGAGGCCTCGCAGCTTGCCGCCCAGACCGCGGCCGCTCCTGCCCGCGCCCGCCTGGCCGGCGGCGTTCATTCCGCGGGTTCCCCGGCGTCCGCCGGCGGGACGGCCGGCGGTCCCCCCGGCACGTCCGGTGAAGCTCCTGATGATGCTGTTCAGTCCCACGGTGGACTCTCCTTCGGGTCGGCCTGTCGAGCGACTGTCGTCAGCTCACTGTCGACTCTACGCCGGGTGGCCGTCCCGGACCACGGGGCCGTTCAGCGGACCTCGTGGCCGGCCGAGCGCAGCGCGTCCTTGACCTCGGCGATCGCGTGCACGGGACCGAAGTGGAAGATCGAGGCGGCGAGCACGGCGTCCGCGCCCGCGTCCACCGCCGGCGGGAAGTGCTCGGGGGCGCCCGCGCCGCCGGAGGCGATCAGGGGCACGTGCACCCGGGCGCGCACGGCCCGGATCATCTCCAGGTCGAAGCCCGCCTGGGTGCCGTCCGCGTCCATGGAGTTGAGCAGGATCTCCCCCACGCCGCGGTCCTCGGCCTCCTGCGCCCAGTCCAGGGCGTCGAGACCGGTCAGCGTGCGCCCCCCGTGGGTCGTGACCTCGAAGCCGGAGGGCGTGTTGCCCGTGCGCCGGGCGTCGAGGGAGAGGACGAGCACCTGGCTGCCGAAGTGCCCGGTGATCTCGTCGATCACGCCGGGCCGGGCGACCGCGGCGGTGTTGATGGACGCCTTGTCCGCGCCGCAGCGCAGCAGCCGGTCGACGTCGGCGACCGCGCGGACGCCGCCGCCCACCGTGAGCGGGATGAAGACCTGCTCGGCCGTGCGGGAGACCACGTCGAAGGTCGTGGCCCGGGCGGCCGAGGACGCCGTGACGTCGAGGAACGTCAGCTCGTCCGCACCGGCCTCGTTGTATCGCTTGGCGAGCTCCACCGGGTCACCGGCGTCGCGCAGGTTCTCGAAGTTCACGCCCTTGACGACTCGACCGGCGTCGACGTCCAGGCAGGGGATGACACGTACGGCAACGCCCACGGGCGGCACCTCCTCGGCTGCGGGGATGGGGCGGGAAGGGGGTCAGATCCGGGCGGCCTGGATCGGGGAGACCAGGATGGCGCGGGCCCCGACGTCGTAGAGGGCGTCCATGACCTTGTTGGTCTCGGACTTGGGGACCATGGCGCGCACGGCCCAGGCGTTGCCGCGGCCGAGCCGGGAGATGGTGGGCCCCTCCATGCCGGGGGTGATCCGGGTGGCGGCCTCGACGTACTCCTCGGCGACGTCGTAGTCCATCAGCACGTACTGCCGGGCCACGAGCACGCCCTGCAGGCGCCGCCGGAGCACGGCCAGGCCCTCGGGCTCCCCGGCCGCGCGGCTGCGGATGAGCAGCGCCTCGGAGGTCATGATGGGGTCGCCGAAGACCTGCAGGCCCGCGGCGCGCAGGGTGTTGCCGGTCTCCACGACGTCGGCGATCGCGTCCGCCACGCCCAGCCGGATGGAGGACTCCACGGCGCCGTCGAGGCGGACCACGGAGGCCTCCACACCCCGCTCGGCGAGGTAGTCGCGCAGCAGGCCGTCGTAGCTCGTGGCGATCCGCCGGCCCGCCAGCTCGGCGATCGAGGAGAACTCGCCCGCCGGGCCCGCGAAGCGGAACGTGGAGCGGGCGAAGTCCAGCCCGAGGTCCTCGTCGGCGTGGGCCCCGGAGTCCAGGAGCAGGTCCCGGCCGGTGATCCCGACGTCGAGGATGCCCCCGCCCACGTACACCGCGATGTCCCGGGGGCGCAGGTAGAAGAACTCGACGTTGTTCTCGGGGTCCACGAGCACCAGCTCGCGGGAGTCCCGCCGCTGCCGGTAGCCGGCCTCCTTGAGCATGGTGACGGAGGATTCGGACAGGGCGCCCTTGTTGGGCACTGCGACACGCAGCATGGGGTTCCTTCTCGGCTCAGGGAATTCGGTGGGGCGGGGACGCCGGTGCGGCGGGGCGCTCAGAGGTGGCGGTAGACGTCCTCGAGCCGCAGGCCCTTCGCGACCATCATCACCTGCACGTGGTAGAGCAGCTGCGAGATCTCCTCCGCGGCCTGCTCCGAGGTCTCGTACTCGCAGGCCATCCAGACCTCGGCGGCCTCCTCGACGACCTTCTTGCCGATGCCGTGCACGCCGGTGTCGAGCTCCCGGACCGTGCCGGAGCCCTCCGGTCGGGTCACGGCTTTGTCGCTGATCTCGGCGAAGAGGGTCTCGAAGGTTTTCACGACTACCAGGGTAATGGGTCCGCGACGGCCTCCGGACCGGCGGGGGCCCGCACGGCCCGCGGGTCGGGGCTCAGACGCCGAGGGAGCGCAGCAGCAGCGCGGTGCGCACCGCGGCGGCCGTGGCCTCGTAGCCCTTGTCCTCCTGGGAGCCCTCGAGCCCGGCGCGGTCCAGGCCCTGCTGCTCGGTGTCGCACGTGAGCACGCCGAAGCCCACGGGCACGCCGGTGCGCACCGACACGTCCGTGAGGCCCTGCGTGGCCGCCGAGCACACGTAGTCGAAGTGCGGGGTGCCGCCGCGCACGACCACGCCGAGGGCCACCACGGCGTCGAGGCCCGGGGCGAGGCGGGCCGCTGCGACGGGCAGCTCGAAGCTGCCGGGCACGCGCACGACCGGCGCGTCCCGCACGCCGGCGTCGGCGAGCGCGCGGCGGGCGCCGTCGACCAGCCCGTCCATGATCTCGGTGTGCCAGCTGGAGGCGACGACGGCGACGCGCAGGCTGCTCGCGTCGTCGGTGCTGAGGTCGATGTCGGGGGCGCCGTGTCCGCTCATGGGGTGTGGTCTCCTGTGCCGTTGGTGGTGCTGTCGGTCGTGCGGTCGGTGGTGCGGTCAGTTCGGTCGGCGGGCTCCGCCGCCGCGCCGCGGTGGGCGGTGGGGTCGTCGACGTGGCGCAGGCGGTGCCGCATGCGGTCCCGCTTGGTCACGAGGTAGTCGTGGTTCTCCGGGCGGGCCGGCACCTCGTTGGGCACCATGGCGACCACCTCGATCCCCAGGTCGGCCAGGCGCTCGGCCTTGGCGGGGTTGTTGCTCAGCAGCCGGATCCGGGTCAGCCCGAGCCGGTGCAGGATGGCCGCCGCGGCGGTGTAGTCCCGGGCGTCGGCGGGCAGGCCGAGCAGCTCGTTCGCCTCCACCGTGTCCGCCCCGCCGTCCTGGAGCTTGTAGGCGCGCAGCTTGTTCACCAGCCCGATCCCCCGGCCCTCGTGGTTGCGCAGGTAGATGAGGGTGCCGCCGTCGTCGGAGATCCGGCGCAGCGCCAGGTGCAGCTGGGGCCCGCAGTCGCACCGGTAGGAGCCGAAGACGTCCCCCGTGAGGCACTCGGAGTGCAGCCGCACGAGCGGGGGCCGGCCCACGGGCACGCGGTCCGAGGAGGGCGCGGTGAGGCTGAGGTGCTCGGCGACCGCGCCCCCGGGCCCGCCCGGCAGCTGCCAGCCGATCACCTCGAACCGGCCCTCGGGCGTGGGCACCACCACGGGCTCGGAGCTGACCAGGGGGGCGTCCGGCCTCATCGGCGGTCCTCCTGCAGCTGCGCCGCCAGGTCCTCGATGCTCACGAGCGGGATGCCGTGCCGGTCGGCGAAGGCGCGCAGGGCGGGCAGCCGCATCATCTCGCCCTCGTCGTGGACGAGCTCGGCGATCACGCCGACCGGCTCGAGCCCGGCGAGGGAGCACAGCTCGACGGCGGCCTCGGTGTGCCCGCGGCGCACGGCGACCCCGCCCTCGGCGGCCCGGAGGGGCAGCACGTGCCCGGGCCGGGTGATGTCCCCGGGCCCGGCCGCGGGGTCGGCGAGCACCCGGGCGGTGAGCGCGCGGTCGGCGGCGCTGATGCCGGTGCTCACCCCGAGGCGGGCGTCGCACGTGACGGTGTAGGCGGTGCCCTTCGAGTCCTCGTTGACGTCGACCATCGGGGGCAGCCGCATCGCGTCGGCCCGCGCCCCGGTCATGGGCACGCACACGACGCCGGAGCTGTGCCGGATGGTGAAGCCCATCAGCGCGGGCGTGGCGTGCTCGGCCGCGAAGACGATGTCGCCCTCGTTCTCCCGGTCGGCGTCGTCCACGACGACGACGGGCCGGCCCTGGGCCATGGCCTCGACGGCCGCCCCCACGGGGTCGAGCCGGATCTCCCCGGTCGCCCCGTCGCCCCCGCGGCCGGTCCCCTCGTGGGTGCTGCTGGTCCGCATCATGCTCCTTCTCCTGCCGTGGTCCGGGCCGTCTCCGGCGCCGGGGTGCTGTCGGTCCGAGCGAAGGCCAGCAGGCGCTGGGCGTACTTCGCGAGGACGTCGACCTCGAGGTTGACGGACGCGCCGACGGGGCGGCGTCCGAGGGTGGTCTCGGCGAGGGTGGCCGGGATGAGCCCGACCTCGAACCAGTGCTCCCCGGCACCGGGCGCGCTGACCGCCGTCACGGTGAGGGACACGCCGTCCACGGCGACCGACCCCTTCTCGGCGAGGAACGGGGCGAGCTCGGCGGGCACGGCGACCCGGACCCGCTCCCACTCCCCCAGGTCCTCGCGGACCGTGACGGTGCCCGTGCCGTCGACGTGGCCCTGGACCACGTGCCCGTCGAGCCGCCCGCCGGCGGGCACGCAGCGCTCCAGGTTCACGGTGTCCCCGGCGGCCAGCGCCCCGAGGTTGGTGCGCACGAGCGTCTCGCCGATGACGTCGGCCAGGAAGTGCCCGGGACCGATCTCCTCGGTGCGCGTGGCCGTGAGGCAGACCCCGTTGACGGCGAGGGAGCCGCCGTGCGGCAGGTCGGCCACGAGCGGGCCGGCGTCCACGAGGAGGCGGGCGCTCGTGCCGTCGGGGCGGGGGTCGACCGAGCGCACGGTGCCCTGACCGGCGACGATTCCTGTGAACATGCGGTGCTACCTCTGTCTCTGTCTTGGTCTCTGACTCTGTCTGTCGGTCCTCGGGGCCGGCGGTCCGCTCAGTCCGGCGGGACGGGCCGCAGATGGATCCACAGGTCGGGGCCGAGCTGCTGCACGGGCCCGCCGCCGGCGGGGTCGAGCCGCCACCGGGAGGCGTCCGCGAGGGTGTCGACGCCCAGCTCCTCGAAGGCGGGCCGTCCCGCCCCGAGCACGAGGGGCGCCTGGTAGAGGCTGAGCTCGTCGACGAGCCCCGCGCGCAGGAAGCCGGCGGCGACGGTGGCCCCGCCCTCGATCAGCACGTGGCGCACGCCGGCGTCGTAGAGCTCGGCCAGGGCGGAGTGGGGATCGTGGGTGGCGACGTGCCGGAACCGGCCGTCGGTCCCGCGGATCGCGGCGTCCGGGGGCACGGGGCGCAGGCCCATGGCCACGCGCAGGGGCTGCCGCGGGTCCACGCCGCCGTCGCCGGTGCGGGCGGTGAGCCGGGGGTCGTCGGCCAGGACCGTGCCGCTGCCCACGAGGACCGCGTCGGCGCGGGCGCGCAGGTCGTGCCCGTGCTCGCGGGCCGACGACGACGTGATCCACCGGCTGGTCCCGTCCGCGGCGGCGATCCGGGCGTCGAGGCTCTGGGCGACCTTCAGGGTCACGAACGGGCGCTGGGCGCGCACGGTCTCGCCCCAGCGGTCGTTGAGCCGCTCGGCGTCCTCGGCCAGCAGCCCCGAGCGGACCTCGAGGCCCGCGGCGCGCAGGGTGGCGGCTCCGCCGGCGGCGGCGGCGGTGCGGTCGGGGGCGCCGTAGACCACGCGGGGCACACCGGCCTCCACGATCGCCTCGGCGCACGGGCCGGTGCGGCCCCAGTGGTTGCACGGCTCGAGGGTGACGTACATGGTGGTGCCCCGGAGATCGGTGCCGGCGGACTCGGCGCGCTCCAGGACGTCGACCTCGGCGTGGACGGTGCCCGCCCCGCGGTGGTGGCCGACGTGCAGGATCCGCCCCTCGGCGTCGACCAGGACGGCTCCGACGAGGGGGTTGGCCCCGCGCGGGCCGCGCGCCGCCGCGTGCAGGGCGGTCCGCATGACCGAGCGCTCGGCGTCGTCGCCGGTCCGGTGCTGCGGGTCCATCACGTCGTCCTTTCCCGGGGCGGAACCGGGGCGCAGGACAACGGTGCCGCCGTCGGGACCCACGGGTCCGGACGGCGCCGTGGCCGGTGCCGTCGACGGCACGCCACGAGGGCCGTTGAACGTGTTGCCTTCCATCCAGACTGTGACTGTCGGTACCGGAGTTCCACCGGTTCGGCCGGGCGACCCGTCGGTGCGGGCGCTGGGCGCCCGCAGGGACGTGGTCGTCCGGTTCGCGGACTGTGACCGCCGGTTCGGACTTCCACCGACCCCGGAACACGTTGTTCGTGCCCCGATTATGTCACAGGGCGTGCCCGCGGCGGCCCGCGGCCGGCCGGCTCAGGACTGCGCGGAGCGGGCCGCCCCGCGCAGGGCCGTGATCGCGGCCCCGGGGTCCTCCGCGCCGTAGACGGCGGAGCCCGCCACGAACGTGTCGGCCCCGGCCTCCGCGGCCCGCACGATGGTCTCCTCCGTGATCCCGCCGTCCACCTGCAGCGCCACCCGTCCCCCGCCGGCCCGGATCGCCTCGGCGGCCCGGCGGATCTTCGGCAGCGTGACGTCGAGGAAGGCCTGGCCGCCGAAGCCGGGCTCCACCGTCATGACCAGGAGCATGTCCAGCTCGGGCAGCAGGTCGAGGTACGGCTCCACAGGGGTCGCCGGGCGCAGGGCCATCCCGGCGCGGGCGCCGTGGGCGCGCAGCTCGCGGGCCAGCTTCAGCGGGGCGCGCGCGGCCTCGGCGTGGAAGGTGACCGACTCGCAGCCGAGCTCGGCGTAGCCCGCGGCCCAGCGGTCCGCGTCCTCGATCATCAGGTGCACGTCCAGCGGGAGGGGACTGACGGCGAGGATCCGTTCCACGAGGGGCATGCCCAGCGTCAGGTTCGGGACGAAGTGGTTGTCCATGACGTCCACGTGCACGGCGTCGGCGGCGGCGATCCGGCCCAGCTCGGCCTCGAGGTTGACGAAGTCGGCGGAGAGGATCGAGGGGTGGATGCAGGTGCGGGGCACGGGGACTCCTGGTGGTCGGGCGGTCGGGGGGGGGTCAGCGCCTGCGCAGCAGGGCCAGGAACATGGCGTCCGTGCCGTGGACGTGCGGCCACAGCTGGACGGTCGCGGGGCCGGCGTCCCCCGCCCACGGGCGGGACGGGTCGCGGTCCCCGTCGAGGCTGCCGGGCAGGGCCGCGGCCCGGACCGGCGCCAGGGCGTCGACCAGCTCGGCGTCCTCGCGGCGGGCCAGCACGTCCTGGACCACGGCGAGGGTCTCGGCCGCGTGCGGGGAGCAGGTCGCGTAGGCGACCAGGCCGCCGGGGCGGGCGACGTCCAGGGCGGCGTGCAGCAGCTCCCGCTGCAGCGGCCCGAGCTCGGCCAGGTCGCGGGGAGTGCGCCGCCAGCGGGACTCCGGGCGGCGGCGCAGCGCGCCGAGGCCGGTGCACGGGGCGTCGACGAGGACCCGGTCGAAGCCGGCCTCCTCGACGGGGCGGCCGCCGAGCAGCTCGTCGGCGGCGCGGCCGTCACCCGTGCGCACCGTCCAGGCGCGCTCCGGGACCGGCCGCAGGGCCCGGCGCACGAGCTCGGCCCGGTGCGGGGCCACCTCGTTGGCCGTCAGGTGCGCCCCCTGCCGGTCGGCGAGCGCCGCCAGCAGGGCCGCCTTCCCGCCCGGGCCGGCGCACAGGTCCAGCCAGCGCCCGCCCCCGGCCCCGCCGTCGGCGTCCTGGCCGGCGGCGAGCAGGGCGCGGGCGACGAGCTGGGACCCGGCGTCCTGGACGCGGACCCCGCCCTCCCGGACGGAGGCGAGCCGGTGCAGGTCGCCGCCGCTGCTCAGCGCCGAGCCCGGGACGAGCGTCCCCAGCTCCGCGCCCGCGGCGAGGGCCTCGTCGAGGTCGCCGAGACCCGGCAGGGCCACGAGGTTGACCACAGGGGCGGCGTTGTCCGCCTCGAGCAGCGCCTCGAGCTCGGCGGCGTCCCGCCCGTGGGCGGTGAGCGCCTGGCGCAGGGCCCGGACCACCCACGCCGGGTGGGCGTGGGCCAGGCCCAGGCGGGCGGTCTCGTCGGCGGTGTCGGCGGTCAGCTCCGCGATCCACGCGGGCAGGTCCCGGGCCGCGACCTTGCGCAGCACCGCGTTGACGAGCCCGCCGGGGCCCGCGCCGACGACGGCCCGGACGAGGCCCACCGTCTGGTCGAGGGCCGCGTGGTCGGGCACCCGCATCGCCAGCAGCTGGTGGGTGCCCAGGCGCAGGGCGTCCAGCACCGCGCCGTCGAGCTCGCCCAGGGGGCGGTCGACGCACCGGGCCAGCACGGGGTCCCAGGTGCCCTGCCAGCGCAGCGCCCCGTAGGCCAGCTCCGTGGCGAAGCCCGCGTCCCGCCGGTCCAGGCGGTGGGCCCGGACCAGCTTGGGGAGCACGAGGTTGCCGTAGGCGCCCTCCTCGGACACCGCGCGCAGGGTCTCGAACGCCGCCAGCCGGGCCGGATCGGCCCGCCGCGTGCGTCCCGCGGGCGCCGACGAGGAGAAGGCGCGGTCCGACTGCGCCCGCCGGTTGCGCTCGTGGCCCCTCGCGCTGCGCCGCGGGCCTCCCGGTCGCCGGTCGCGGTCGCCCCGCCGGTCGCCGCCCTGCCTGTCCTCGTGCCCGCTCACTGGAACACCACCTCGTCCTCCGTGCTGCGGCCCCGCGCCCAGGCGGTGGCCTCCATGGTCTTCTTCCCCGCCGGCTGCACCCGGGTGAGCTGGACGGCGTACGAGCCCGTGCCCACGAGCACGGCGTCCCCGCGCAGGACGCACCGGCCCGGGGCGAGGTCCCGGACGTCGGGGCGGGGCAGCACGAGGTCGAGCTTGAGCCGGCGCTCCTCGAGCCGGGTCCACGCCCCGGGCTCGGGGGTCGCCCCGCGCACCCGGTGGGCCACGGCCACGGCGGGGTCCGACCAGCGGACCCGCCCGTCCTCGGCGGTGAGCTTCGGGGCGTGGGTCACGTCGCCCTGCTGCGGGGCCGGGCGGGCGGAGCCGTCGACCACGGCGCGCAGGGAGTCCGCCAGCAGCGGCGCCGCGGTGCGGGACAGGCGCTCCAGGACCGTCCCGGCCGTGTCGTCGGGACGGACCTCGTCGGTCATCGTGCCGAGGACGGGCCCGGTGTCCAGGCCGGCCTCCAGCAGGAAGGTGCTGGCCCCGACCACCGTGTCCCCGGCCATCAGGGCCCGCTGGACGGGGGCGGCGCCGCGCCACTGCGGCAGCAGGGAGAAGTGCAGGTTGATCCAGCCGTGCGGCACGGCGTCCAGGGCCTCCTGCGGGACCAGGGCCCCGTAGGCGACGACGGCGGCGACGTCCGCGCCCAGCCCCCGGATCCGCTCGGTCAGCTCGGCGTCCACCCGGTTGGCCTTGAGCACGGGCAGGCCCCGCCGCCGGGCCTCCTCGGCCACGGGCGAGGGGGTGAGCACCTTCTTGCGCCCCACGGGGGCGTCGGTGCGGGTGAGGACGGCCACGATCTCGACGTCGGGCCGCTCGGCCAGGTGGACCAGGGGCGGCACGGCGACGGACGGCGTGCCGGCGTAGAGGATCTTCACGGCTCTCCTGACGGGTGGGGACGGGGGGCGGGATTCAGGCCGGGCCGGCGCCGAAGGAGCCGGCCCCGAAGGACGTGCCGACGTGCGCGGCGCGCTGCCCGGCCACGCCGCGCACCACGCCGTCGTAGCCGGCGGCGCGGATGGCCCGCATCGCGTCCCGCTTCTCGGCGCCGGTCAGCCGGTCGACGTAGAGCCGCCCGTCCAGGTGGTCGGTCTCGTGCTGCAGGCAGCGCGCCAGCAGGCCGGTGCCCTCGACGGTCACGGGGGCGCCGTGCTGGTCGAGGCCGGTGACCCGGGCCCAGTTCCGGCGCGGGGTGTCGTAGGCCAGTCCCGGGACGGAGAGACAGCCCTCGCCGCCCTCCTGGGGCTCCTCGCCCACCTCCAGGACCGGGTTGACCACGTGTCCCGCGCTGCCCTCGACCGCCCACGTGAACAGCCGCACGCTGACGCCGACCTGGGGCGCGGCGAGACCGACGCCGCCGACGTCCAGCATCGTCTCGTGCATGTCGGCGACGAGGCGGCGCAGGGCGTCGTCGAAGGCCGTGACCTCCTCCGCGCGGGTGCGCAGGACGGGATCACCGATGGTGCGGATGGGCAGGACGGACATGGCGGGACCTCGCTCTCGACCCGGCAAGTCTACGGGCCGCCCGTCCCCCGCGGGCACGCGGGGTACGGGCGGCCTACGCCTGCTCGCGCAGCGGCGGGGGCGGCACAGGGCGCAGGGCGGGGCCGGCCGCGGCGAGGGCCGTCTCCTGGGTCCACAGCCGGTGCAGGGCGCAGAACTTGTACCAGTGCTGCTCGAGCACCGCCGGGACGGCCTGCACGGGCACGACCTCCGTCTCGCCGACCGCCACGCCCAGCAGCAGGTCCGCGCTGCCGTACGCCCACGGTTCCCAGGTACCGGCGTCCGCGTCCACGAGGGACTCCTCCGCCTTGAGCCCGGCCACGAGCTGGGTCACGACCTTGGGGTCCAGGGACTTCACGCGCCCGTCCCGGTCCGTGCCCTTCGTCTTGTAGTCGATCAGGCACACCTTGCCCGCGATCCGGGCCACGAGGTCGAGGGTCCCCGCGTAGCCCACGGTGGAGTTCCACACCGTGACCTCCACCGCCAGCGGCTCGGGGGCGTAGAGGTCCCACCACTCGTCGAAGCGCGAGGCGAAGCGCTCCTCGCCGTGCTCGGCCAGCGCGGCCCGCGCCTCAGCGGCCCGGTGGGGCCGGCCGAGGGCCCGCAGGGCGATCTGCTCGGCGTAGGTGTGCACGCGGTCCCCGCGCGCGGCGGCCTCGTCGCGGTGCCGCTCGGCGGCCTTGGCCGCGTCCCGCACCACGGCGCGCAGCTGGGCCGGCGAGCCCAGGGCCGCGCGCAGCCGGTCGTCCCGCACGGCGGCCTGCGCGGCGGAGTAGCCGTACCACCCGTCCAGGTCCGTGGCGGCCCGGGAGAGGACCGTGGTGATGGAGGGGACGGTCGCCTGGTCCGCCACGGACCTCGCGTACATCCGCCCGTACTCAGTCTGTTCCGCCAGCCTGGGCTGTGTCACGCTGCTCGTCGCCTCTCCCTCGCCTCGCCCCGGGGCCCGGGGCGGTCCCGGTGCTCCGGGTCCTGCCCCGCAGGCTACCGACCGCCTCGGACACGGCGCCCGCCGGGCGGTGCCGTGTCCGGGCACGACGAAGGCCCCGGCTCGTGGAGCCGGGGCCTTCCAGGTGGTGCGCGATACTGGGATCGAACCAGTGACCTCTTCCGTGTCAGGGAAGCGCGCTACCGCTGCGCCAATCGCGCTCGACCGGCGGTTCCCGAAGGAGACCGTCAAGCGTGGTGGGTGTGCACCGAGGTGGAGACGGGATTCGAACCCGCGTAGACGGCTTTGCAGGCCGCTGCCTAACCACTCGGCCACCCCACCGGGACCTGGTCCTTGCGGACAGGGCCGTCGGTCACGACATCGTTCATGCCGATCACTGCGAGCGGACGACGGGAGTCGAACCCGCGACATCCACCATGGCAAGGTGGTGCTCTACCAGCTGAGCTACGTCCGCATGTCTTGCTTCGGCCGATCTCTCGATCTTCCGATCAGGAACTCTAGCACAACCGTTCCGGCGATGTTCGCGCCGGTCCGGGGCGTGCAGGGGTCGACGGGATCGGTGTCCTGGACGGCCTCGCAGCCGCTCCGCTCGCCGGAACCCGTCGGTGTTCCTGACAGGTGGAGACTTTACGGGACCCTTTTCCGAAACGCCAAATCCCCCGGGGAGCCGCGGCACGGCGGACGCCGGCGGACCGTGCCCGCCCCCGAATTGGCCCGCGGCCGGGATGTGGGTTATGGTTTTCGAGCAGTGAGCGCGATTGGCGCAGTGGTAGCGCGCTTCGTTCACACCGAAGAGGTCACTGGTTCGAACCCAGTATCGCGCACGAGCAGTGCACAGAGGGCCCCGGCTGGAATTCCAGCCGGGGCCCTCTGTCGTCGTCGGTGCGTCCTGACGACGCGCGGGCCCGGCGCCGGGCCCGTCCCTCCGGGCGCCGCGGCGCCCGGAGGGGTGCGGGCGCTCAGACCGCGGAGACGTCCCCGAGGATGCCCTCGCGGGCCAGCGCCGTGAGGCGGGAGACGGCGCGGAAGTACTTCTTCTGGTAGCCGCCGGCCATCATCTCGGCCGTGAAGACCTCGTCGAAGGGCCGGCCGGAGGCGATGATCGGCAGGTTCTTGTCGTAGAGCCGGTCCGCCAGCACCACGAAGCGCAGGGCGACGGCCTGCTGCTCGATGGTGTGCACGTCGCGCCAGACCACGGCGTCGATCCCCTCGAGGAGCTTGCGGTACCGGGAGGGGTGCACGCTCGCGAGGTGCTCCACGAGGTCGGCGAACCGGTCGGCGGCGACGACCCGGCCCGGGAAGTGCTCCTCCACGGCCCGGTCGAGCTCGCCGTCGGACAGCGGCGCCGGGGCCTGCGGCAGGCCCCGGTGGCGGAAGTCCTCGCCGTCGATGCGCAGCACCTCGAACTGGTCGGCCAGCACCTGGATCTCCCGCTGGAAGTCCTGCGCGGCGAAGCGGCCCTCGCCGAGCGAGCCGGGCAGGGTGTTGGACGTCGCCGCGATCCGCACGCCGGAGTCGGCGAGCTCGCGCATCAGCCGGGACATGAGGACCGTGTCCCCGGGGTCGTCGAGCTCGAACTCGTCGATGCACACGAGGCTGTAGGCGCTCAGGGCGTCGACGGCCTTGCGGAAGGTCAGGGCCCCCACGAGGTTGGTGTACTCCACGAAGGTGCCGAACGCCTTGGGGCCGGGGACCGCGTGCCACAGGGACGCGAGCAGGTGGGTCTTGCCCACCCCGAAGCCGCCGTCGAGGTAGATCCCCGTCCGGACCTCGTCCTTGCGGGGGCCCCCGCCGAAGAGCCTCGTGAAGAACCCGCCGCCGGAGCCGGTCGAGCGGTTGACGGACTCCGCGAACTTCCGCAGCTCCCGCACCGCCTCCGCCTGGGACGGCTGCTGCGGGTCGGGGCGGTAGGTGTCGAACGAGACCTCCCCGAAGCGCTCCGAGGGCCGGAACGCCGACAGCAGTTCGTCGGCCGACACCTGGGGGCGCCGCTCGGTGAGGTGTTCGATCTGAATGCTCACTTGGGAGACCTCTCTGTCCGCCGCGCCCGGCGGTTCGCTGGTTCGGCGCGCCGAGCGGCGCACGCGCGTGCTCCGGCGATTTTACCGGCTCCCCGTCGCCCGGGACGCGCCCGCCGCGTCATCAGGGCGGCGGCACCGCCGCGACGGGGTCGCGGCCGGGCCGGGCCGGGCCCCGGCGGCTCCCCGGCGGGGGCGGTCCACCGCCGGGACCACTACCCTGGAGGGGAAGCCGGTCCGCGAGGACCTGTTGCCCTGATCCCCACCCCGGAAGGAGTCCCCATGGGCGTTGCCGTGGAGAACAACGAAGCATTCGCGCAGTACGCGCACCCCGAACGACTCGTGTCCACCCAGTGGGTCGCCGAGCACCGGGACGACCCCGGGGTCGTCGTGGTCGAGTCGGACGAGGACGTCCTGCTCTACGAGACCGGCCACGTGCCCGGCGCCGTGAAGATCGACTGGCACACCGACCTGAACCGCCCCGACACCCGCGACTACGTCGACGCGGCCCAGTTCGCCGAGCTCATGGCCCGCAAGGGCATCTCCCGCGACACCACGATCGTGGTCTACGGGGACAAGTCCAACTGGTGGGCCGCCTACGCGCTGTGGGTGTTCGAGCTGTTCGGCCACCCGGACGTGCGGCTCATGAACGGAGGGCGGGACAAGTGGGTTGCCGAGGGCCGTGAGCTGTCCACGGAGAAGGTCGTGCCCGAGCGCGCCGACTACCCCGTGGTCGAGCGCGACGACGCCCCGATCCGCGCCTTCCAGGAGGACGTGCTGGCCCACCTGGGCGAGCAGCCGCTGATCGACGTCCGGTCCCTGCCGGAGTACACGGGCGAGCGCACGCACATGCCCGAGTACCCCCAGGAGGGCACGCTGCGCGGCGGGCACATCCCGACCGCGGCGTCCGTGCCGTGGGCGCGGGCTGCCGCCGAGGACGCCACGTTCCGCTCGCGCGAGGAGCTCGAGGCGATCTACCGCGACGAGGTCGGGCTCTCCCCCGACGACGACATCATCGCGTACTGCCGCATCGGCGAGCGCTCCAGCCACACGTGGTTCGTGCTCAAGCACCTGCTGGGCTACGACAGGGTCCGCAACTACGACGGCTCCTGGACCGAGTGGGGCAACTCCGTGCGCGTGCCGATCGTCCGCGGCGAGGAGCCCGGCGAGGTCCCGGGGTCCGCCCGATGAGCGGGGCCCTGCCCGCCCAGCTCGAGGAGCTCGTCGCGGACTTCACGGCCGTGCCGCAGGAGGACAAACTCGAGCTGCTGCTCGACTTCTCCCGCTCCCTGCCGGCGTTGCCGGACCGCCTGGGCGAGCACCCGGAGGAGCTCGAGCAGGTGGTCGAGTGCCAGTCGCCGCTGTTCCTGACCGTCGAGTGGGAGGAGGGCGCCGTCCCCGGCCCCGGCGCCCCGGTGCGGCTGTTCTTCTCCGCCCCGGCGGAGGCCCCGACCACCCGCGGCTTCGCCTCGATCCTGCACGAGGGCCTCGACGGACTCCCGGCCCAGCAGGTCCTGGACGTCCCCGACGACCTGCCGGAGCGCTTCGGGCTCACCCAGCTGGTCTCGCCGCTGCGGATGCGCGGGATGTCCGCGATGCTGGCCCGGATCAAGCGGCGCGTCCGCGAGCTCCAGGACGCCTGAGGCCCCGGGGCACCGGCATGGCGAAGGCGTCCCGCGGGGCGGGCCCCACCGCAGCCGTCGCGCTCCTGGCGCGGGAGCGCGTGGCCTTCACCGTGCACGAGTACGCCCACGACCCGGCGGCGGCGTCCTACGGGCTGGAGGCCGCCGCCGCGCTGGGGCGCGACCCGGACCAGGTGTTCAAGACGCTGCTGGTCGTGCACGAGCGGGACTGGGCGGTCGCGGTGCTGCCCGTCTCCGCGCGGCTGTCCCTGCGCGCGGCGGCGGCCGCCCTGGGCTGGAAGCGGGCCGCCCTGGCCGAGCCCCGGCTCGCGGAGCGGCGCACCGGCTACGTGGTGGGCGGCATCTCGCCCCTCGGGCAGAAGACGCCCTCCCCCACCCTGCTCGACGACTCCGCGGAGGCGTGGCCCACGGTCCTCGTCTCCGGCGGGCGGCGCGGGCTCGACGTCGAGCTGCCGCCGGCCGAGCTGCTGCGGCTCACGGGCGGGCGCACCGCCGCGCTGCGCTCCTGACCCGGTCTCGGCGCCGCCGGGCCGCGGCCCCGACCAGATCTCAGCGCCGCCGCGCTGCGGTCCGGACCGCCTCTCAGTGCCGCTGCGCGCGCACGGGCCCGAGGGTCCTGGCGTCCTGGGCCAGCCGGGCGGGCAGCCAGCGCCGCACGGCGTCCTCCCAGCGCTGCGGGTCCACGTTCCACTCCTTGGTGTGCCGGGCGCGGGCGAAGGGCACGAACTCCACGAGCCGGTTGAGCTCCGCGAGCCGGCGGGAGCTGGCGGCCGGGACGAACTCGTCGTCCACGGAGTGCAGCACCAGGGTGGGCGTGCGCAGGTGCTCGGACCGGGAGAGCCAGTCGAGCGCCTGGAGGTCCACCGGAGCGGCGAGACCGGTCAGCATCCGCCCCGCCGGGTGGGAGATCAGGTTGGTGGCCAGCCGGCCGATCCCCGAGGGGATCCGGCGGGAGCGGGAGTGGTGGGCGATCAGCTCGAACCAGTCGACCACCGGGCCGGTGAGCACGAGGGCCGCGATGTCGTCCCGGTAGAAGGACAGGTCCGCCGTCTGCAGCGAGATCGCCCCGCCCATGGACCAGCCGAAGAGCACGATCTGGGTGGCGCCGCGGGACTTCGCGTAGCTGATCGCCGTCTGCACGTCCTTCCACTCCGTGAAGCCCAGCCCGTACCGGAAGTCGTGCGTGGGCGGCGCCTCCCGGTCGTTGCGGTAGGAGATCAGCAGGGAGGTCAGCCCGAGCTCCCGCGCCACCGGCACGGCACGGACCGTCTCCATCCGGTTGGCGCCGCGCCCGTGCACCATGATCGCCCACGGCCCCGGGAGCACCCGGGGCCGCTCGCCCTCCGGGGTCGGCCCGCCCTCCGCGGGGACCACCCAGCAGGGTGCCGGCCCGACCTCGATCGGGATCTCCACCTCCTCGAACGGCAGGCCCGCCGCCCCGGGGTCCGGGTAGACCGTCCCGGACCAGAAGCCGCGGGCCGCCCGGGAGAGGTCCCCCGAGTAGACCTCCTCGACCACCCGGGTCACGGTGCCCTCCCGGGGGGAGTAGGAGCGGATGGCGCCGATCCGGGCGTGACCGCGGCCCGCGTCGAAGCGCAGGCTGTAGGTCCCGGCCACGGTCGTGTCCACCGTGGCGGGGAGCCGCACGAGCGTCGTCGCGGACGGGTCGCCGTCCTCGCCGGTGCGGGTGACGCCGAGGATCTGCAGGTCCTCGGAGCGGTACTTCGGCGGGACCACCACCTGCCGCGCGAAGTAGGCGGCCGCCGCGCTCGAGAGCCCGAAGGACAGGGACGCCGCCCCCACCGTGACGGCCGCGCCCACCACGGCGCCGCGCGCCCACTGCGTCGCGGACTGGGGCTCGGGGGCGGCGGGGGCCGGCAGGGGGCGACGGGGCATGCCCCCCAGTCTTCCACGCAGCCCGGGCATAACCGGGAGGGACGCGTCGTTGTGCTGGCCGGGCGGTCCGCGCCCCGCAGGCCCCGAGCCGCCCCGTGCGGACCGCCGGGCGGGCCCCGTGCGGGGACCGCCGCCCGGAGCACCGACCACATCCCGGAGGACCACACCATGAGCGAGACCACCAGGCACGGCGACCGCCCCGACGCCACCGGACGGACCGAGGAGGACTGGCGCTCGATCCTGTCCCCGGAGGAGTACCACGTGCTGCGCGAGGCGGGCACGGAGCGCCCCTTCACCGGCGAGTACTGGGAGACGAAGGCCGAGGGCGTCTACGAGTGCCGCGCGTGCGGGGCGGAGCTCTTCCGCTCCGACACCAAGTTCGACGCGCACTGCGGCTGGCCCTCCTTCTACGCGCCACTGGCCGAGGACCGGGTCCGCTACATCAAGGACACCGCCCTGGGCATGGAGCGGGTGGAGGTCCGGTGCGCCGCCTGCGACTCGCACATGGGCCACGTCTTCGGCGGCGAGGGCTTCCCGACCCCCACGGACCTCCGGTACTGCATCAACTCCGTCTCCGTCCGCCTCGTGCCCGCCGGCTCCTGAGCGGTCCCGCCCGGACGGGACCGGGGTGACCGGGACCACGCTGATCGCGCGCTCGCGGCGTGGCACGAGGGGCCGGGACGCCCCGACGGCCTACCCTTCCAGTGTGAGCGCGGTGAACGGCCTGACCGAGGTGTACCAGGACTTCCAGGACGCCCTCGAGCAGCTGCGCCGCACCGGCCACCGGGAGGGCGTCGAGCTCACGGCGATTCCGGCCCCGACGCACCTCGCGCCGTTCGCGGCCGCGGTGCGCGCCGAGGTGCGGCGACCGCCCGCGCCGTCCCGCGCCCCGGCCTTCACGGCCGGTCCGGCAGCGGCGCAGGACGCCGGCGCGGCCGCCGTCCCGGACCGGGCGCCCGGCACCCCGGAGGACGAACTGGCCACGGGACGCTTCGTGCTCCTGCACGACCCGTCCGAGCCGACGGCGTGGGGCGGACCGTTCCGCATCGTCACCTGGGCCCGCGCGGCCGCGAGCCGCGAGATCGGCTGCGACGACACGGTGGGCGCGAACGCCTGGACCTGGCTCCTCGAGGCCCTGGAACGCCACCGGGCCGGATATTCTCGGGAGGGCGGCACCGCGTCCCGGGTCCTCGCCGAGGGCTTCGGTCTGCTCGGCGACCAGGAGGAGGGGGCCGACGTCGAGCTGCGGGCCTCCTGGACGCCCGACGGCTCCGACGTGGCTCCGCACCTGGCGGCCTGGGCCGACACGGTCTGCACCTTCGCGGGCCTGCCGCCGTACCCCCGGGGCGTGACCGTGCTGCACCCGCGCCGCTGACCACCGAACCGACCGCGCCCCGCCGGGGCCGAGACAGAATCGAAGACGCTCCTTGACCAGCCCAGCCGACCGCCGATCCGCGCCCGACGAGCCCTCGACCCCCGTGGTCGCCGGCTTCGAGGACTTCGAGATCCCCGACAGCGTCCACCTCGCGGCGCCGTTCGACGGGATCCCTCCCGTCATCGACACCGTGGCAGGACTGGAGCGGGCCGCCGCCGCCGTCGCCGCGGGCTCCGGCCCGGCGGCGATCGACACCGAGCGGGCGTCGGGCTTCCGCTACGGGCAGCGCGCCTTCCTCGTGCAGCTGCGGCGCGAGGGCGTGGGTACCGTGCTGATCGACCCGGAGGCCACCGGTTCGCTGGCCGTGCTGGGCGAGGCGCTCTCCGGCGTCGAGTGGGTGCTGCACGCCGCCACCCAGGACCTGCCCTCCCTGCGCGCCCTCGGCATGGAGCCGGACCGGCTCTTCGACACCGAGCTCGGCGGGCGCATCGCGGGGCTCCGGCGCGTGGGCCTGGCCGCGGAGACGGAGGAGCTGCTGGGCTACACGCTGGCCAAGGAGCACTCCGCGGTGGACTGGTCGAAGCGGCCCCTGCCGAGGGACTGGCTGAACTACGCCGCGCTCGACGTGGAGATGCTCATCCAGCTGCGCTGGGCCATGGAGGAGCTGCTGCGGGAGAAGGGCAAGCTGGACTGGGCGCTCCAGGAGTTCGAGGCCGTGCGCACCGCCGAGCCCGCTCCCCCGCGCCAGGACCCGTGGCGCCGGACGTCGGGGCTCAACAAGGTGAAGGGCCGGCGCCAGCTCACCGCCCTGCGCGGGCTGTGGGAGGAGCGGGAGCGGCTCGCCCAGCACAAGGACGTCGCCCCCGGCCGGCTGCTGCCCGACGCCGCCCTGGTCGCCGCCGCGGCCGCCATGCCGCGCACCGTGCCGCAGCTCCTCGACACCCCCGGCTTCCACGGCCGGCTCGCGGCGCGGGAGGCGCCCCGGTGGCTGCGGGCGATCGCCGAGGCCCGCACGGCCACGGAGCTCGTCCCCTTCACCGTGAAGTCCGACGCCCTGCCGCCCGTGAAGGCGTGGGAGGTCAAGCGCCCCGAGGCCGCAGCACGGCTGCGGGTCCTGAAGCCGCTCGTCGCCGAGCTCGCCGAGGCGCACGAGCTGCCCACCGAGAACCTGCTCACCCCCGAGCACCTGCGGCGCTTCTGCTGGCAGCCGCCGAAGAGCACCACCGACCAGGCGGTGGCGGACCGCCTGCGGGACCTCGGGGCGCGCCGGTGGCAGGTCGAGCTGACGGCCCCGGTCCTCGGCCCAGCCTGGCGGGAGCTGCGGGCCCGCAAGCGCGCGGCGCGCCAGGTGGAGCGCGACCAGCCGCCGCTCGGGGACGAGGGCGAGCCCGCCGCGTGAGCCGCTCCCCCCGGGGACGGACGAAGGGCCCCGGCTGTCGGCCGGGGCCCTTCCTCCTGTGCGGGCCGGGCTCCGCGCGCCCCGCAGCACCGCGTCCTGCGGCAGCGGTGCTGCGGGCGGGCGCCGGCGGGTCAGTGCTGCGTGTCGCCGGGGGCCGGGTGCGGCTCGGCCGGGTCCATGGGGCTCTCCGGGGTCACCGGCTTCGCGTCCTGCAGGTCGGCGTAGCCGGTGGTCGAGGTCCCGGCGGTCGAGGCACCGGCGGCGGCACCGCTGGAGGATTCCGTGCCGGCCGAGGACCCGGAGACCTTCTCCTTGACGGACGAGGAGGCGTCGGCGGCCTTGGTGCCCACGGTGTCGGCCGCCTTCTTGGCGCTGTCGGCCAGCTTCCCGCCGACCACGGGCACCTCGGACTTCACCCAGTCGGTGCCCTCGGAGACCTTCTCCTGGACCTTGGGGTCGTGCCACGTCTTCACGGCGTTCTGCTTGAGGGCCTCGTAGCTCTTGCGGCCCGAGGCCGAGCCGACCACGAAGCCGACCCCGAATCCGGTGACGAAGATGAGTCGCTTGATCATGGTGCTGTCCTTCCGTCCGTCCCGGCGCGGCGGCCGGGCCCGAGGACGAGCCGGTCGTGCACGGCCCGTCCCGCTGACTGATGTCTTCATCATCCTACTGATGAACCGGCGCGGCGGACACCGGCCCCGTGCGGCTCCGCTCACAGCGATCACCGCGCGGGGCGCCCTCGGGCCGGCAGCGCCCGGGGGTGGGGCGCGGCGCCTAGACTGACGGCGGACCCGCACCCCGCCGTCGAGAGGACCCTGATGCCCGAGCGCCCGACCACCCCGTCCGCCCCGTCCCGGCGCACGGTCCTCGGCCTGGCCGGGGCCGGCTCGACCGCGGCGCTCACCGCGTGCGCCGCCGACGCCCCGCCGTCGACGGGCGGCGCCCCCGCCCCCGCGGACTCCGGCCCCGTGGACGCGGGCGCCGTCGAGAACCTGCCGGTGGGCTCGGCCGTGAAGTTCGACCGGGACGGCGTCCAGGCCGTCGTGAGCCGACCCGACCCGGACACGGTGGTCGCGTTCTCCCCCGTGTGCCCGCACCAGGGGTGCATGGTGGCCCCGCAGCAGGAGCTCTACGTCTGCCCGTGCCACTCCTCGCAGTTCGACCTCACGACCGGTGAGGTCCTGGCCGGACCCGCCGAGTCCGGGCTGGAGCCGTACCCCGCGAGCGTGGCGGACGGGCGGATCCTGCTCGGCTGAGCGGAGCTCAGCCCCGGGGCGACCGCGGCAGCGACGCCCCGCGGGCGTCCTCGGCCGTGTCGGGCACGGCACCCTGGCCGGCGGCCGCACCCTGCACCGGGCGCGCGTAGGGCACCCGGGTGCCGAGCACGGAGGCCAGCGTGTCCTGGGCGACGCGCTGGGCGGTCAGCCCGACCCGCGCGAGGACCTGGGAGCGGGAGCCGTGCAGGAGGAACTCCGTGGGGAGTCCCACCTCGTTGAGGGCGGTGTCGACGCCCGCCGCCCGCATCTCCTGGCGGATCCGGGAGCCGATCCCGCCGGCGCGCACGCCGTCCTCGACGACCACCACGATCCGGTGCTGGGCGGCGAGCTCGATGACCGAGGCCGGCACGGGCAGCACCCAGCGGGGGTCGACCACGGTGGAGGTGACGCCGTGGGCCTCGAGCCGGTCGGCCACGTCCAGCGCCAGAGCGCTCATGGCGCCGACGGACACGAGCAGGACGTCCCGGCGTGCGCCCTCGGTCCCGCTCTCGCCGCCGCGGCGCGCGAGCACGTCCACCCCGTCCGCCAGCCGCTCGACGGCCGGGACGGGGGCGCCCACGGCGCCCTTGGGGTACCGGATGACGGTGGGGGCGTCGTCGACGGCCACCGCCTCGCGCAGCTCCTCGGTCAGGGTGGGCTCGTCGCGCGGTGCGGCCAGGTGGAGCCCGGGCACGATCTGGAGCAGCGCGAGGTCCCACATGCCGTGGTGACTGGGGCCGTCCGGGCCGGTGACCCCGGCCCGGTCGAGGACGAGCGTGACGCCGGCCCGGTGCAGCGCCACGTCCATGAGGAGCTGGTCGAAGCCGCGGTTGAGGAACGTCGCGTAGAGGGCCACCACGGGGTGCAGACCGCCGTAGGCCATGCCGGCGGCCATGGCGATGGCGTGCTGCTCGGCGATGCCCACGTCCACGACCCGGTCGGGGTGGGCGGCCTGCATCTTCTGCAGCCCCACGGGGATGAGCATGGCGCCGGTGATGCCGACGACGTCCTCGCGCTCGTCGGCGATCCGGGCGATCTCGTCGCGGAACACGGCCGTCCAGCTGCGCTCGGAGCTCGTGGCCGTGGAGCGGCCGGTGACGGGGTCGATGACGCCCACGGCGTGGAACTGGTCGTCCACGTTCGCGGTCGCGGGCCCGTAGCCGTGGCCCTTCTCGGTGATCGCGTGCACGATGACCGGCCCGCCGTAGTTCTTGGCGTTGCTCAGGGCCTGCTCGACGGCCTCGAGGTCGTGGCCGTCGACGGGGCCGACGTACTTCATGCCGAGGTCCTCGAAGATGCCCTGGGGCACCACGACGTCCTTGATGCCCTGCTTCATCCCGTGCAGACCGCGGTAGAACATCTCCCCGACGGGGCCGGAGTGCTTCAGCAGGTCCTTCACGGTCTCGAGGGTCTGCTCGTAGCGGCGGTCGGTGCGCACGGCGTCCACGCCCTGCTGCACGCTGGCCTGGAGCTCCGCGAGGTGGTTGGCGAAGCCGCCGACGGTCGGGGCGTAGGAGCGGCCGTTGTCGTTGACCACGATGACGACCTTGCGGTCGCGGTCGGAGGCGATGTTGTTGACGGCCTCCCAGGCCATTCCGCCCGTGAGCGCCCCGTCCCCCACCAGCACCACCGTGTGCCGGTCGTGCTGGCCGGTCATCGCGTAGCCGCGCGAGATGCCGTCGGCCCAGGACAGGGAGGAGGACGCGTGCGAGGACTCGACGATGTCGTGCTCGGACTCGCGCCGGTCCGGGTAGCCGGCGAGACCGCCCTCCTGGCGCAGGGTCTCGAAGTTCTTGCGGCCGGTGAGCAGCTTGTGCACGTAGGACTGGTGCCCGGTGTCGAAGACGACGGAGTCCTTGGGCGAGTCGAAGACCCGGTGCACCGCGAGGGTCAGCTCGACGACGCCCAGGTTGGGTCCCAGGTGGCCGCCCGTCGCGGAGACGTGGGTGACGAGGAACTCGCGGATCTCCTCGGCCAGCCGGCCCAGCTCCGCACGGCTCAGTCCCGCGAGGTCCTCGGGCCCGGACACCCGCTCCAGCACGCTCATGGTTTCTCCCGCAGTCCTCGGCGTCGTGGTCGCTCGCGCCGCCGGTCCCGGGGGGCCGGGGCGGCGCGCTCCCCCGATCCTACTCGTTCACCCCGACAGGGCCGACGACGCGCAGGGGCCCGGTCCGTTCCCGGACCGGGCCCCTGCGTGCTGCGAACGTCCTGGGATCAGGACTTCGCGATGTTCCTGAGCACGTACTGCAGGATGCCGCCGTTGCGGTAGTAGTCGGCCTCGCCCGGCGTGTCGATGCGCAGGACCGCGTCGAACTCGACGGTGGAGCCGTCCTCCTTCGTGGCGGTGACCTTGAGCGTCTTCGGGGTGGTGCCCTCGTTGAGCCCGGTCACGCCCTGGATGTCGAAGGTCTCCGTGCCCTCCAGGCCGAGGGAGTCCGCGGACTCCCCGGCCGGGTACTGCAGCGGGAGCACGCCCATGCCGATGAGGTTCGAGCGGTGGATGCGCTCGTAGCTCTCGGCGACGACGGCCTTGACGCCCAGCAGGGAAGTGCCCTTCGCGGCCCAGTCGCGGGAGGACCCGGAGCCGTACTCCTTGCCGCCCAGCACGACCAGCGGGACGCCGGCCTCCTGGTAGTTGATGGAGGCGTCGTAGACGGCGGCCTGCGGGCCGCCCTCCTGCGTGAAGTCGCGGGTGTAGCCGCCCTCCACGCCGTCCAGGAGCTGGTTCTTGATCCGGATGTTGGCGAAGGTGCCGCGGATCATGACCTCGTGGTTGCCGCGGCGGGAGCCGTACGAGTTGAAGTCCTTGCGCTGGACCCCGTTCTCGATGAGGTACTTGCCGGCCGGGGTGTCGGACTTGAACGAGCCCGCCGGGGAGATGTGGTCGGTCGTGACCGAGTCGCCCAGCTTCAGCAGCACGCGGGCGCCCGTGATGTCCTCGACCGGGGTCGTCTCCATCGTCATGCCCTCGAAGTACGGGGGCTTGCGGACGTAGGTGGACTCGGGGTTCCACTCGAACGTCTTGCCGGTGGGGGTGTCCAGGTTCTGCCAGCGCTCGTCGCCGTCGAAGATGGTGCCGTACTCGCGGGTGAACATCTCCGTGTCGATGGACGCGTCGATGATCTTCTGCACCTCGGCCGGGTCCGGCCAGATGTCCTTGAGGTACACCTCGTTGCCGTCCGCGTCCTGGCCCAGGGACTCGCTCTCGAAGTCGAAGTCCATGTTGCCGGCCAGGGCGTAGGCGATGACCAGCGGCGGGGACGCCAGGTAGTTCATCTTCACGTCCGGGTTGATGCGGCCCTCGAAGTTGCGGTTGCCCGAGAGCACCGAGGTCACGGCCAGGTCGTTGTCCTGGATGGCCTGGGAGATCTCGTCCTCGAGAGGACCGGAGTTGCCGATGCAGGTGGTGCAGCCGTAGCCCACGATGAAGAACCCGAGCTCCTCGAGCGCCGGCACCAGACCGGACTTCTCGTAGTAGTCGGTGACGACCTTCGAGCCCGGGGCGATCGAGGTCTTGACCCAGGGCTTGGCCTTGAGCCCCTTCTCGACGGCGTTGCGCGCCAGCACCGCCGCGGCCATCATGACCGACGGGTTCGAGGTGTTGGTGCACGAGGTTATCGACGCGATGGACACCGCGCCGTGGTCGAGCTCGAACTCGCGGCCGTCGGGCATGGTCACGGGGACCTGCTTGCTCGGGCGGCCGTCCTCGGCGTAGGCGTGGTGCTCGCGCGGGCGGTCGGCCTCCGACTGGTGGTCGTCCGCGGTGTAGCCGGGGGCGTCCGAGGCCGGGAAGGACTGCGCCGCGACGTCGTCCACGGTGTCGCCGGAGGCGTCGTCGTCGACGTGCGTGGCGTAGTTCTTGATGTCCTCGTGGAACTGCGCCTTCGCGTCGGTGAGCGAGATGCGGTCCTGCGGCCGCTTCGGCCCGGAGATCGAGGGGACCACGGTGGAGAGGTCCAGCTCGAGGTACTCCGAGAAGGTGATCTCCTCGGACGGGTCGTGCCACATGCCCTGTTCCTTGACGTACGCCTCGACGAGGTCGATCTGCTCGTCGGAGCGGCCGGTCAGGCGCAGGTACTCGAGGGTGACGTCGTCGATCGGGAAGATCGCGGCGGTGGAGCCGAACTCGGGGCTCATGTTGCCGATGGTGGCGCGGTTGGCCAGGGGCACGGCGCCGACGCCCTCGCCGTAGAACTCGACGAACTTGCCGACCACGCCGTGCTCGCGGAGCATCTCGGTGATGGTCAGCACCACGTCGGTGGCGGTGGCCCCGGACGGGATCTGGCCCGTCAGCTTGAAGCCGACCACGCGCGGGATGAGCATGGAGATGGGCTGGCCGAGCATCGCGGCCTCGGCCTCGATGCCGCCCACGCCCCAGCCGAGCACGCCGAGCCCGTTCTCCATGGTGGTGTGCGAGTCGGTGCCCACGCAGGTGTCCGGGTAGGCGCGCAGCACGCCGTCGACCTCGCGGGTCATCACGACGCGCGCCAGGTTCTCGATGTTCACCTGGTGGACGATGCCCATGCCCGGGGGGACGACCTTGAAGTCGTCGAACGCCGTCTGGCCCCAGCGCAGGAACTGGTAGCGCTCCCCGTTGCGCTGGTACTCGATGTCCATGTTGATCCCGATCGAGTCCGAGGTCCCGAAGGAGTCGATCTGCACGGAGTGGTCGATCACGAGCTCGGCCGGGGCGAGCGGGTTCACGCGGGCGGGGTCGCCGCCGAGGTCCGCGATGGCCTCGCGCATCGTCGCGAGGTCCACGATGCAGGGCACGCCCGTGAAGTCCTGCATGATCACGCGACCCGGGGTGAACTGGATCTCGATGCTGGGCTCGGCCGTGGGGTCCCAGTTGGCCAGGGCCTCGATGTGCTCGGAGGTGATGTTGGCGCCGTCCTCGGTGCGCAACAGGTTCTCGAGCAGAACCTTCAGGCTGTACGGGAGCTTCTGCGCACCCTCCAGCGTGTTCAGTCGGAAAATCTCGTATTCGGTGCCTTTGACGTCGAGTACGCCCTTGGCCCCGAAGCTGTCCACTGTGCTCATATGCGTGGAACTCCTCTCGCCACCGTCTTGGAAACGCCCGCGGGAGGACACCGGCGAAGGGCCGGAGGTTCTCCCGTGAACAGTCATCCGCCAGTGTAGCCCGTGTGAGCCCGGTGACTCCGAACGACTCCCGGCGATCGCCGTCACGCAGCGGGCGGCGGCGTCCGTCAGGGCTCCAGGACCGCCAGCGTCTCGACGTGATGGGTGTTGGGGTACATGTCGAAGGCGCGCACCGACCGCACGTGCCACCCGGCGCGGCGGAACCGGCCCAGGTCCCGCGCCAGCGTGGCCGGATCGCACGCGAGGTAGACGATCCGGCGCGGGGCCAGCGCCACGAGCTGGTCCACGACGGTCCGCCCGGCGCCCGCCCGGGGCGGGTCCAGGACCACGACGTCGGGGCGGGCCGCGCCGCTCCGGGCCGGGCGGCCGCCCCGCGCCGGCCGGCGGCCACGGGCCGGCGCCGCCTGCGGCCAGGTCCGGGCGAGCACCTTGTCGACGCTCCCGCGCTCGACGCGAACCCCCGGGCGGCCGGCGAAGGCGCGGCGGGCGTCGGCGCTGGTGACCGGCGAGCCCTCGACGGCCAGGACCGTGCCCGTCTCCCCCACGGCGTCCGCGAGCGCGGCCGTGAACAGTCCGGCGCCGGCGTAGAGGTCGAGGGCGTGCTCCCCGGGACGGGCACCGGCGGCCGCGGGCACCTCCCGGTGCAGCAGGGCGGGGGCGGCGCGGTGGATCTGCCAGAACCCCTCGGCGGAGACCTCCCACCGGTGCGGGCCCACGTGCTCGGCGACCGACGGCCGGCCCGCCCACGTCTCGGGCTCGCGCTGCCCCTCGGCGCGGGCGGTGACGGAGACGTTCCGGTCCGCGGTGAGCCGTGCCAGCTCGCGGCTCAGCCGGTGCCGGTCGGCCCCGGCGGCCAGGCTCAGGTGCACCAGCGGCGTCCCGCCGTCGGCGGGGGCCGCGACGTCGACCCGTTCCGCCCCGCGCAGGTCGAGCCGCCCGAGCCGCAGGGCGTCGATGGCGGGGACCACGAGCGGGAACCCCTCCACCGGGACGACGGCCGCGCTGCGGTGGGGGTGCATCCCGATCCGCCCCGCGGGGTCGACCGCGAAGTGCGCCCGGGTGCGCCAGCCGCGACCCTGCGGGTCCTCCCCCGGCATGGCCTCGACGACGAGCTCGGTCTCGAGCCCGGCCAGGCGGGTGAGCTGCTCGGTGACCACGGCGGCCTTGAGGGCGCGCTGGGCCTCCAGCTCGGCGTGGCCGAACTCCGCGCCGCCGACGGGCGGCTCGCCGCGCCGCCAGGTCAGCAGGGGGTCGGCCGGGGCCCACACGTGCTCGGTCCTCCGGTGGGGGTCCGCCTCGAGGACGGCCACGACGTCGCCGCGCCAGAACCGGGCCTCGGGGCCGCTGTCGGTGAGGCGGACGCGGACGAGCTCGCCGGGCAGGCCGTGGCGGACGAACACCACGCGGCCCTCGCCGGTGCGGGCCACGGTGTGGCCGCCGTGGGCGACGGGGCCCAGGCGCAGCTCGAGCTCGACGGGGACGGCGGGCACGGCGGGCACGGCGGGGGCCGGGGGGTGGTACGGGGTCACGGGCGGGACGCTCTCTGCTCGGGGGCGGACTCGGGGCCCGTGTCCTGGCCGGAGGCGGAGGACAGGTGCCAGGGCACGGAGGCCGTCATGACCCCGCGCTCCTGGTGCAGGCGGGCCCGCAGCGGCCGGATGGCCTGGTTGTGCAGCAGCCGCTCCCACCGGTGCCGCACGACGTACTCGGGCAGGTACACCACGACCAGGTCCCGGGGCGACTTGCGGCGCACCCCGCGCACGTGGTCGAGGACCGGGCCGATGGTGTCCCGGTAGGGCGCGTGGAGCACGGTGACGGGCACCGGGATCTCGAGGCGCCGCCACTCGTCGAGGATCCGGCGGGTGGCGGCGGCGTTCGTGTCCACGACGACGGCCTCGAGGGTCGAGGGCCGGGACGCCCGGGCGTAGGCCAGGGCGCGCATGAGGGGCTTGCGGACGGAGGAGACGTAGATGATGGCGTGCACCCGCGAGGGCAGGGCCCGGACCGGGGAGTCGGGCTGCAGCGCGAGCTCGGCGTCCACGCCGTCGTAGTGCCGCCGGACCCCCGCCATGACCGCGCTGAGGACCACGATGGCCACGATGGTGATCCACGCGCCCTGGGTGAGCTTGGTGACGAGGACGACGACGAGCACCGCCGCGCACAGCACGAAGGCGACCAGGGCCACGGCCCGGCGCACGAACAGCTCGCGGCGGACCCCGGGGTGCGGGCGCATCCGCCGGACGCGCGCCCAGTGCCGGACCATGCCGGCCTGGGTGAGCGTGAAGGAGACGAACACGCCCACGATGTAGAGCTGGATGAGGCTGTTGACGTTGGCCCCGAACGCCACGGTGAGCACCACGGCGACGAGCAGCAGAAGCAGGATGCCGTTGGTGAACGCGAAGCGGTCCCCGCGCGCCTGCAGCTGCCGGGGCAGGAAGGCGTCCCGCGCCAGCCGGGACGCCAGCGTGGGGAAGCCGGAGAAGGCGGTGTTCGCGGCGAGGATCAGCACACCCACCGTCGCGGCGACGAGCACGAAGAACCACAGGGAGTCGGTGCCGAAGACGGTCTTCGCGAGCTGGCCCAGCACGGGGTCCTGGAAGAAGTCGGGGCCGGGGAGCCGGCCGTCGACGAGCAGCTGCTCCTCCGGGTCGCCGACGACCACGACGTCCGTGCGGTCGGCGAGGTACAGCACCCCGGCCAGCAGGGCCGCCGAGATCGCCCCGAGCACGCCCAGGGTGGCCGCCGCGTTGGCGGCGCGGGGCTTGCGGAAGTACGGCACCGAGTTGGTGATGGTCTCCACGCCGGTCAGCGCCACGGCCCCGGAGGAGAAGGCCCGCAGCACCAGCAGGGCGCCCGCGAGACCGGCCAGCCCCGCGTCGAAGCCGGCGGCGGGCAGCACCTCCCGGCCGGCGCTGGGGGCGTCCCCCAGGGAGCCGGTGAGGTCCTGCCCGAGGCCCACGAGCAGCAGCGCGGTCAGGACCACGAGGAAGAAGTAGGTGGGCACGGCCGCGGCCCGGCCCATGAACTTCAGCCCGCGCAGGTTGAGCAGCCCCACGAAGAGGATCCCGGCCACGGCCAGCTCCACCCGCCGCCCGGCGAGCGCGGGCAGCGCCGCGGTGACGTACTGGGCGGCGGTGGCCATGGACACCGCCACGACGAGGGCGTAGTCGGCCATCAGGGCCGCGCCCACGCCCACCCCCGCGGTGCGGCCGAGGTTCTTGGAGACGATCTCGTAGTCGCCGCCGCCGGAGGGGTAGGCGCGCACGTTCTGCCGGTAGGCGGTGATCACCACGGTGAGCACCACGAGCACGGCCAGGCCGACCCACGGGGAGACCGCCACGGCCGTGGTCCCCGCGAGCGCGAGGGTGAGGATGATCTCGTCGGGGGCGTAGGCCACCGAGGAGAGGGCGTCCGCCGAGAAGACCGGCAGCGCCGTGCGCTTGGGCAGCACGGCGTCGCTGAACCGCTCGTTGTGGATGGGCTTGCCGACGAGGGCTCGCCTCAGCGCTTGGGGAATGCTCTGCACGGCTCCCCACGGTAGTCCGTCCCGCACCGATTGTCCGCCGCGCCCCGTGCGGGCCGCGCCCCCCGGGGTGACCTAGGCTGGGACGCATGGCGCATTTCGTGATCATGGGAGTGGGGCGCGTCGGCGTGATGGTCGCCCACACCCTCGAGGACTCCGGGCACACCGTGGCGGTGATCGACCAGGACGACCGCGCCTTCCGGCGGCTGCGCAAGTCCTTCGAGGGCAAGAAGGTCACCGGCCTCGGCTTCGACCAGGAGGTGCTGCGGCGGGCCGGGATCGAGGAGGCCTACGCCTTCGCGGCCGTCTCGAGCGGGGACAACTCCAACATCATCGCGGCGCGCGTGGCGCGCGAGACGTTCAAGGTCCGCCACGTGGTGGCCCGCATCTACGACCCCTCCCGGGCGGAGTTCTACCAGCGGCTGGGGATCCCCACCGTCGCCGCCGTGCGCTGGAGCGCCGACCAGGCGTTGCGCCGGATCCTGCCCGAGCAGACGATCACGGCCGACTTCCGCGAGGCCTCGGGACGGCTGCAGCTGGGCGAGCTGTCCTTGGACGACTCGTGGTCCGGGCTGCACCTGGACGCGATCCAGGAGGCCACGGGGGTGCGGATCGCGTTCGTGACGCGCTTCGGGGAGGGCGTGCTGCCCGGGCCCGACATGAGCTACCAGCAGGGGGACGTGGTGCACGCCATGATGCGCACCGACGACGTCGAGGCCGTGTCCCGCGTCCTGTCCCGCCCGCCCGGCCCGGACGTGCTCGACTTCGCCAACTCCCTGCGCCGGGAGTCCGACGACGCGCCCGGCTCCGACGACACCTCCCGGGGAGGATCCTGATGCGCGTGGTCATCGTGGGCGCGGGCGCCGTGGGCGCCTCGATCGCCCGGGAGCTGCTCTCCCACCAGCACGAGGTGGTGATCTTCGACGAGAAGCCCGAGGTCATCGGCCGCTCGGACCTGCGCGGGGCCCAGTGGATCATCGGTGACGCCTGCGAGCTCTCCACGCTGCGGGAGGGCGGGCTGGAGGAGACCGACGTCGTCGTCGCCGCCACGGGCGACGACAAGGCGAACCTGGTGGTCTCCCTCCTGGCGCGCAGCGAGTTCGGCGTGCCCCGCACGGTGGGCCGGGTCAACAACCCGAAGAACGAGTGGCTCTTCGACGACGCGTGGGGGGTGGACGTGGCCGTGTCCACGCCGCGGCTGATGACGGCGCTCGTGGAGGAGGCGGTCGAGGTGGGCGACGTGGTGCGGCTGCTGACCCTGCAGACGGGCGGGGCGACCCTCTCCGCCTACACGGTGCCGCACGAGCACCCCATCATCGCCACGATGGTCTCCCAGGTGCCGTGGCCGCCGGACGTGACGCTCGTGGCCATCCTGCGCGACGGGGTGCCCATCACCCCCTCGGGGGACGACGTGGTGGAGGGCGCCGACCAGCTGTTCTTCGTCTCCACCACGGAGGGCGAGGCGCAGCTGCGCGCGATGTTCACGACGGCCGGCCGGCACGAGCCGCACCGGAGCTGAGCGCGGCGCGGGGCCTCAGGGGGTGTCCTGCTCCTGGGCGGCGATCTGCTCCGGGGGCCGGGAGACGAGCCAGGCGAGCCACAGGGTCAGCGCGTACAGCGGCACGCCCATGACCAGCCGCGCCACGCCCAGGCCGGTGAGGTTCTCCGCGAAGTACAGGGGCACCTGCACGAGCAGGCGGGCCGCGAACATCGCCATGAGCATGACCGTGGCCACCTGG
Source organism: Kocuria sp. GQ42 (assembly GCF_059758435.1). Taxonomy (NCBI): domain Bacteria; kingdom Bacillati; phylum Actinomycetota; class Actinomycetes; order Micrococcales; family Micrococcaceae; genus Kocuria; species Kocuria sp. GQ42. The sequence continues at coordinate 237,890 of NZ_JCAXEN010000004.1, forward strand.
TAGGCGCGGCGGCGCACCGGGACGTCGCGCCACTGCGCGCCCTCCCCGCGGATGTAGCCGTAGAAGACGCCGAGCAGCGGCCAGCGCAGGAGCAGGGACGCGCCCAGGCCCGCGAACCAGGCCGCGTTGATCCAGAAGCCGGGGACGTAGTAGTCCAGCGCCTCGCCGGTGGCCCGCGCGAACAGCGCGCAGACGGCCACGCCCACGAACCCGGACACGGCCTGGACCAGGCTCTGGCGCTGGACCAGGCGCAGCACGGTGAACAGGGCGGCCGTGCCCAGGGACGCGGCGAGCGCGACCCCGAGGGCGTTGCCGACGAGCAGCACGGCGAGGAACACGAAGCCCGGCAGGATCGTCTCGGCCAGACCGCGCCAGCCGCCGACGGCGTGCAGCACGTCGAGCTGCCCGTTGTCCTTGCGGCGCATGCCCGAGCGCGCGGCGTAGGCGGCCATCGAGCGCTCCACGTCGTGGCCGCGCCCCGGCCCGTCCCCGGCGCTCCCGGGCTCCTGGGGATCCGTCATCTGCTGACCTGCTTCGCGATGATCTCGTAGCGCGGGTTGAACATCGAGGGGCGCCCGTCCCGGAAGCTCACCACGCCCACGCAGCGCAGCCGCGTCCCCGCGGTGACGCCCGGCACGGTGCGCTGGCCGTGCCACACGAGGCGCAGCGGCCGGGGGGCGGCCAAGCCCTCGTCCCCCGGCGCCTGCGGGCAGTCCGGGGCGAGCAGGGCGGTGTAGTTCTGCGCGCCGGTCACCGGGGGCACGGTCACCTCCACCACGAGACCGGTCGCCATCACCCGGCGCCGGCTCCCGGCGGCGGTCGAGGGGTCGAGGTCGCCCGCGCACACGGGCGCCTCGGCGACCACGTCGATGGACCCCGTCCCCGGTGTCGGCCGGAACTCGCCGGTGCCTGTTCTCGTCATGGCTCAGCCGATCTCGGTGATCTCGGGTCCGCGCCGCGGCGGCCGCACGGGCTCCGGCGCAGGCTCAGGCTCCGTCTCCGTCTCCGGGGCGGGGGAACGGACCGCGTCCTCGGGCACGACCAGCGTCAGCAGCTCCCGGGGGGGCATGGGCCGGTCGCCGCGCACCACCACGAGCTCGCGGACGACCTCGTCGAGGGCCGCGGCCGACTCCGCGGTCACCGCGGCGGTGCCCGTGAACACGGCCCGCACGAACCAGCGCGGCCCGTCGACGCCCACGAAGCGGGCGAGGCGGAAGCCGCGGGTCCCGTCGGAGGCGGTGGCGGGGAAGCGGGTGACGACCTGGAGCCCGAACGGGCCCTCCTCGACCGTCGGCTCGCCGTTGCTCGAGCGCAGCGACTGCACCAGCTCGCGGCGGACCTCGTCCCACAGCCCCTCGGAGCGGGGCGCGGCGAACGCCTGGACCTGGACCGATCCGCCGTCGAGGTCGAGTGCGACGGCACGGGGGCGCTGCGTGCGCTCGTCCACCTCGAGCCGCACCCCCAGCCCCGGGCGGGGACGCACGAGCACGGCGCCGAGATCGAGGTAGCCGTCCCGGTCCTCCACCTGGGAGACGTCGAGCGGGCCCTGCGGCTCGCGCCGCCGCGCCGCCGCGGCGTCCTCCGCGCTCGGCGCGGCCTCCGGCTGCTGCGGGGCGGCGTCCTGCGCCGAGGCCTTCTTCTTCTTGCGACCGAACATGGTTTCGTTCTCCTCCGCCGGCACGCGGTGCCGGCTCGTGGCGTGAGCTCGTGGGGGGTCTGCTCGTGGATTCAGGCGGTGCCGCTGGAGCCGAACCCCGTCCCGCCGCGCGCCGAGCCGGGCAGCACGTCGACGAGCTCGAAGACGGCCTGCTCGACGCGCTGCACGACGAGCTGGGCGATGCGGTCGCCGCGGCGGACGGTGAAGGGCTCGGCGCCGTCCGTGTTGAGCAGGGTGACCATGATCTCGCCCCGGTAGCCGGAGTCCACCGTGCCCGGGGCGTTGACCACCGTGATCCCGTGCCGGGCCGCCAGACCCGAGCGGGGGTGCACGAACCCGGCGTACCCCTCGGGCAGCGCGATCGCCACCCCCGTGGGCACCAGGGCCCGCTGACCGGGGCCGAGGACCACGTCCTCGCGCGAGCGCAGGTCGGCGCCCGCGTCTCCGGGCTTCGCGTACACGGGCAGGGGAAGGTCCGGGTCGAGGGCCTGCAGCGCGATGCTGAGCGGGCGCCCGTTGCCCGACGGCGGCCGGTGGCCTGTCGACTGGTCGTTCACAGTGCCCCACTCTAACGCGCCGGACCCCGGGCGCAGTCGTGAGACGCTAGAGGCATGTCCCGTCCTGCGTCCTCCAGTGCGTCCCCGGCCGACGGCCCCCGCGAACCCCGCCGGTCCTCCTCCGAGCGGCCCGGCGCTGAGATCCTCTACCAGGAGAAGCTCACCCCCGCGTGGTGGATGTGGCTGCTCGTGCTCTTCGCCGGCGTCGTCGCCCTCGTCGCGCTCGCCCCCATCGACCCGTGGGTGGCCGGAGCGGCGGCCGTCGTGGTCGGCGGCGGCGCGGCCGTGGCCCTCGTGGCCTCCAGCACCACCATCGTCGTCACCGACGAGTCCCTGCAGGTCGGCCGGGCCCGCATCGAGCGACGGTTCGTGGGCGAGGCCGAGGCCTTCCGCGGCGACGACGTCCGCCGGGTCCGCGGCCCCGAGCTGGACGGGCGGGCCTTCATGAACTTCCGGGCGTCCGTGGGCCCCGTGGTGCGGATCCGGATCACCGACCCCGTGGACCCCACGCCGTACTGGCTCACCTCCACCCGGCACCCGGAGCGGATCGTCGAGGTGCTGTCCGCGCGCCCGTGAGCGCGCCCGCCGCCACCGCACGGAAGAACCCCGCCGCGACGACCGTCGCGACGGGGTTCTCCGGTTCTCCGGACGAGCTCGGCCCCGCGGGGCTCAGCCCACGCACTCGACGCAGTACTTGACCCCGCCCCGCTCCTCGGCGATCTGGGAGCGGTGGCGCACCAGGAAGCACGAGCCGCAGGTGAACTCGTCCTCCTGGGCCGGCAGCACGACGACGGACAGCTCCTCGTTGGAGAGGTCCGCGCCCGGCAGCTCGAAACTCTCGGCCGCGGCCGCCTCGTCCTCGTCGACGGCGCCGGACTGCGCATCGGTGCGGCGCGTCTGCAGCTCCTCGATCGAGTCCTCCTTGAGCTCGTCCTCCTGCTTGCGCGGCGCGTCGTAATCAGTGGCCATGTCCGGTCTTCGCTCCAATAAGGGGTCCGAGGGCGGGCTCCGGCACGGCTGTGCGCCGCCCTCCGGGCTCTGTGTCGCGTAGATTGTTCACCATCCGAGGGCAAAAATCCAACCCCGTCGCGGGCCCGTGAACACGCGGCCGGGCCCGTCCGCGGGCGACCTCCGGCCGGGGCGCGCGACGGCCAGTAGGATTGGGGGCGGGTCCGGGCCGGCACGTCGGCCGCGACCGACGGACCCGCCCCGCAGCGCCCGCTCGACGACCCCGAGCGCACCCGAGAACCACCCGGAGGAATGACAGCATGGAGCAGTTGCGCCTGGCAGGTGTGCACGACGACGGTGAGCACCTGGTCGTCGAGGACGAGGCAGGCACCCGCCACCTGTTGCGGATCGACCAGGAGCTGCGCCTGGCCGTCCAGCGCGCCCGGCGGCTGCCGGGCGCCCGCCAGCGGGGAACGGGCCAGTTCGGGCCGCGTGAGATCCAGGCCCGGTTCCGCTCCGGGGCCACGGTCGAGGAGATCGTGGCCGAGAGCGGGTGGGAGGCCTCCCGGGTCCGCCGCTACGAGTGGCCGATCCTCGCCGAGCGCGCCCACATCGCCACCGAGGCGCAGAAGGTCGAGATCGAGGACCGCTCCGCGCACCGCGGCTACCACTCCGTCTTCGAGGGCGAACCACTCACCCTGGGCCGCGCCGTCGCCCACCGGGCCGCCGACCTCGGGGTGGACCCCTCCTCCCTCGAGTGGGACTCCTGGCAGCGGGAGGACCACCTGTGGGCGGTGGTCGCCCGGTTCTCCGTGGTCGACCGCGCCGCCGCGCCCGCCCACGACGAGCCGCTGGCCGAGTGGCTCTACAACCCGGCGAACCAGAGCGTCCGTCCCACGAACCCGTGGGCGGAGGCTCTCACGGAGGCCGGCACCCCGGACACGCCGCTCGGCACGGGCCTCGGCGTCCTGGACGGGGGCCTCGACCCCGAGCTCACGCAGCTGCGCCGGTCCGCCGTGGAGGCCGACGACCTGCTCGACGTCCTGCAGGCCCGCCGCGGGCAGCGCATCGGCGAGGACGCCGAGGGGGACGACGCCCTCGCCGAGATCCTGGGCCGCGGCATGGGGCACGTCGAGCGGCGGCCCCGCCCTCTGGCCGCACCCGAGGACAGCTCCGTCTTCGACCGCCCCTTCCAGCCGGCCACCCGGTTCCCCGAGCCGGGTCCCGCGCCGGAGCCGACACCGGAGCCGGCACCGGCCGGTGAGCCCGCGCCCCGGACGGACGGGCCCGCCACCGTGCAGCCCGCCGACGACCCCGTCGCCGAGCCCACCGCGCCCGCCGCTCGCACCGGCGCCCGGGACACGGCTCGGGACACCGTGGCGGAGACCACTTCGGAGACCTTCCGGGAGGCCGGACGGGAGCGGGGCGTCGACGACGGCACCGAGCGGTCCGCGGCGCGACCGGACACCGCCGCGTCCCGGGACGAGGCGCCCGCGGCCGAGGACTCCGCAGCCCAGGACTCCGCGCCCCAGGACTCCGTGACCGGGAGCTCCCGGGACGACGACGTCCGGGGCGACCGCTCCGCCGGCCCGGCCCCCGCGGTCCCCGGCGAGGAGCCCGAGGACTCCGGCCCCGCCGAGGAGACCACGCCCGAACGGCCCCGCCCGCGCAACAAGACCGCCAAGGCACGGCGCCCCGCGCGGTCCTCGGTGCCCAGCTGGGACGAGATCGTCTTCGGCAGCTCGTCCGACTGAGCCCCCGGCGCCGGTGCGCGCCGTCCGGCGCCGCCGGCCCGGCACGCGCTAGAGTGCACGCAGCAGGGGACGGCTCCGCGCCGTCCCTCCGGGCTCGTGCGCTCCCCCATCCCGCGCGCGGCCCGGACGGACGACACCACGTCAGGGGCAGCACGACATGGGCAATTCCATCCAGGACGACCTCTTCGGGGACGACGAGCGCGACGCCGCCGCCCGGGACCCCGGCGACCCCGGTGCCCGCGGCGCCTCCGCCGCTCCGGAGGCGCCGGCCGAGCTGGTCCGCGGCTCCGGGCCGGGGCGGTTCGTCGCCGGGCTGGTCCTCGGCGCGGTCGTGCTCGTGGTCCTGGCCGGCGCGGGTGCGCTCTACCTGGGCGGCGTGGGTCGCGACCTCTTCGGCGCCGGCCAGGAGGCCGAGTTCATCCCGGCCCCGGCGGTGACCAGCTCGCCGTCCGCCACGCCCACCAGCACACCCACCGCGTCGCCCACGCCGTCGCGCTCGCGCACGCCCTCCCCCACGCCGCGCCCCTCGGCGGAGGAGCCGGCACCGCCGCCACCGGCCCCGGAGCCCGTGGCGCCCCCGGCGCCGTACGTCCCCCCGGCACCCGTGGTCCCCGAGCCCGTCGTGCCCCAACCCGTCGTGCCCGCCCCGGTCCCGCCGCAGCCCGTGGTCCCCGCGCCCCCACCGCCGGCGCCGGCCCCGTCCGCACCGGCCCCGGCGGATCCCGGTCCTACCGCCCCGGGAGCGCCCGCGGAGGACGACGAGGCCGGCGCGGAGGACGTCGACACGGACGAGGAAAACGCGGCCGAGGAGGACGCCGGCCCGGCCGCCGCAGAGGCGGGGACCGAGGAGGCCACCACGGAGGACACGCCCCAGGACGCCTCGCCGGCACCCTGAGCGCAGGCCCCCGGCCGCGGCCCACCCGGCGCGGCGGCCCCGGGGCGGCTCACCCGGCGCGGCAACCTGGTCGCGGCGTCCCTGGCCCGGCTCCCGGTGCGCGGGCGCTCAGGCCAGGCGCAGGAGCGGGACCTCCCGCTCGGCGCGCGTCAGCGAGCCGTGCTGGCCGACCATGGACAGGACGCTCGGGCGGACCCGGCCGAGGTCGAACAGTGCCAGGGGCTCCCGCCCCAGCACGAGGAGGTCGCCGATGCGCCCGCGCACCGCGTCGCGCACGAGCGCCGGCGGGCCGAAGTAGCCGGCGTCGAGGGCGGCCTCCCGGGAGAGGATCCACACGCGGGACCCGAACTGCTCCCGCCAGGCGGCCACGAGCGCCCGGACGTCCTGCGCCGTCGCGTCCGGCTCCAGGTGCAGCTGCACCGTGCGGGGCTCGCCGGCCGTGTGCCGGACACCGTCCAGCAGCCCCGGGAGCTCGGAGAAGTCGACGCGCGCGTCCCGCGGGACGTCCACCATGCCGTGGTCACCGGTCACCAGCACCGTGGTGCCGGCCGGCACGCGCGCGACCAGCCGGCGCAGCGACGCGTCGAGCTCCTCGAGCTGGGCCGTCCACTCCCAGGACTCCCAGCCCCGGGCGTGGCCGGTGCGGTCGAGCTCGTCCCAGTAGAAGTACATGAGGGCGTCGCGTCCCGCGGCGAGCTGGTCGAGCGCGGTGCTGACCCGCGCGGCCGGCCCCTCCGCGGCCACGAACCGACCCCCGCGCAGGGCCGCGTCGGTGAGCCCGGAGCCGGCGAAGCGCTGCCGGCTGACCGTGACCACGTCCACGTGCTCGGCGGCGCGCTCGAGCACCGTGGGCAGCGGCTGCCACACCCGGGGGTCCACGGCGGCGTCCCAGCCGCCGAGCTGGTTCACGACCCGGTCCCGGTCGGGGTCCAGCACGTCGTAGCCCACGAGTCCGTGCGCCCCGGGGGCCGCGCCCGTGCCGAGGGACGCCAGGGAGGCCGCCGTGGTCGTGGGGAACGCCGCGTCCAGGGTGGCCAGACCCTGCGCGCCGGCCAGGCCCGGGGCGTGCCCGGCGCGGGCCCGCAGCTGGGCCCGTCCCAGACCGTCCACCATGACGACGACGACCCTCCGGGCGGCGGGCAGCCCCAGCGCGTCCCGGAAGCCGGGCACGCCCAGGGACGCCGCGGCCGAGGACATGACCTCCGCGACCGAGCGGCTGCCGTAGCGCGGCGGCCCCGGCAGGTCGGCGGGCAGCGCGGGCAGGACCTCCTGCACCGCCCTCACCGGGCGGCGCCGCTGTCCCGGCCGGTGAACCGGTCGGTGAACCGGGTGCGCGGTGTGGCGGCGGCCGCCCGCCGCGGGGCCGGCGTGCGCCCGTGGGCCGGCTGGGCGATCTGCGCGCCGTCGGTCAGCGGGGAGAGGTTGGCCCGGCGCAGCGTGCGCGCGAACTCCCGCGCGCCCTCCACGGCGGTCGGGCCGTCGGCCTCCGCGCTGATCCGCAGCACGATGTCCTCCCGGGCGGCCGTGCCGGTGTAGCCGTGGTCGGCCTGGCACTGGGGGTCCTCGCAGAGTGCGGGCGCCAGGTCCACGTGCAGGGTGCCCGTCCACGCGATGGCGAGCGTCACCTCGGAGATCGGGCTGTCCGGCCGGTAGTTGGCCGGCTGGTAGTACGAGTAGCTCAGCGTGACCGAGCGGATCTGCGAGATGCCGACCGTCTCCGTGGAGACCCGTGCCACCACGTCCCGGCCGCCCTCGTCGAACTCCTCGTCGTCCACGTGCGTCACGTGCAGCACGTCCTCGGCGAGCACCAGCACGGTGGTGTGGCGGTGCACCTCCGTCCGGTCGATGTGGGTCTCCAGTTGCACGAGGTGGGAGACCGGGGACCGGCCGTCCAGGGAGTCCTGGACCACGTCGATCACCAGCTGCGGGTAGAAGCCGGCCTTGTTGATGTCCTCGACCAGCCGCTGGCCGCGCTCACCTGAATACGTCATGGGGGCCATTTTCCCCCACGGCCGCGCCAGCGCCCAACACGGGCCCTCAGGGCACCCGGAAGTAGCACCGCTCCTCCCCGCCGCCCACGTCCTCGCAGACCCGTTCCAGCACCACGGGGCTCTCCTCCGGCTCCGGGCTCGGGGTCGCGTCGGCGCTGCGCGTGGCGGTGGGCGAGCTCCCGGGACCGGGCACCCGCTCCGCGGAGCCCAGGGGGTCCAGCAGCAGATATCCGCTCAGCAGCGCGGTCATCCCCACGAGGACCACGAACACGCCGGTCACGGCTCGGCCGCCGCGGCGCCGCCCGGTCCGCGCCGGCCGCGGGAGCGCCTCCGTGGCCCTCCCCCCGGCGGGCCCGCGGCCCGCCCGGTCCCGGCCGGGGTCGTTCCCGGTGCCCCCGCCGTCGCCGTCGCCGGACCCGCCGTGCCCGGGCCCCCCCTGCCCCGGCGCGCCGCGCCCGGATCGGGTGGGGTCCGGCACCGCGTCGTCGGCCGGCCCGGTGTCGACTCCCCCGCTGTCGACTCCCCCGGCACCGGTTCTCCCGCTGCCGGTCGTTCCGCTGCCGGCGCCGCCGGCGTCGGCCACCCCGCCGCCGCCGCCCACCGTGGTCCCGACCGTCCGCTGCCCGGTGCTGCCGGAAGCGGTGCCGGCGGAATCGGTGGCGCCGGAGCCGGTGCCGAGGGTGTCGGGGCCGTCCGGGAACCGGCCGCCGGTCTCCGTGCCCGCGGCGGCTCCGCCGCCGGGCCCGGCGCCGGGCGTCCCGTCCGTCCCCTCCGGGCCGTCCCACCCGGTCAGCACCCGGCTCGCCCACGGCTCCGGCAGCGGCTCGAGGACGTCGAAGACCTCGAACGGCTCCCCGTCCCGCGTGCGGGCAGGGTCGAAGCGCCGCCGCGCCGCGCCCGCGGTGAGCTCGTGGAGCACGGTGACGGCAGCGTCGCGGCGCTGGGCGGGGTCCGGGGTGAGGAGGGCGGCGAGGTGCTCCGCGAGGTCGCCCTGCTCCCCCACCACGGCGCGCGCGTCGTCGGGCCCCAGGCTCTCCTGCGGCTCCAGCGAGGGGTCGAGCATCCGCAGCGCGGTGATGCCCGCCGCGTAGAGGTCCTGCGCGGGGTTCGGGTCGGTGAGCTCGTAGGCCTCCGGCGGCAGGTAGCCGGGCGTGCCCACCACCGTGCCCGTCCGGGTCAGCCGGGCGTCCTGGACGCGCACGGCGATGCCGAAGTCGGAGAGGAGGACGTGGGGGCGGCCCGTCCCGGTGCTGTCCAGCATGAGGTTGCCCGGCTTCACGTCCCGGTGCACCCAGCCCTGGGCGTGCACGAACTGCAGAGCCTGGAGCAGCTGGGTGAGGACCTCCTCGGTCAGCTCCGCCGAGGCGGCCCCGTTGTCGAGCAGCGCGGACTCCAGGGTGCCGCCGTGGACGAGGGGCATCGCGATGACCACGTGCGCGTCCTCCGCCGCCCATCCGTAGGGGGCGAGCACGTGCGGGTGGTCCAGCTTCACCGACTGCTCCCGCGCGAAGCGCAGCAGGTCCGCGGAGTCGCGCTGGCGCAGCACCTTGGCCGCGCACAGCTGCTGGAGCCGGCCGTCCCAGGCCCGCCACACGGAGCCGCTGCCGCCGCGCGCGATCGGGTCGATGAGGGTGTACCGACCGGCTATGGTGTCCGCCACGAAGTCCGGGCCCGCCTAGCTGCGCATGGCCCGGCGCGCGCTGTCCGTCCGCTGCCGGGCGTTGCCGATGCCGACCGAGGCCCCCAGCACGGTCACGGAGCCGCTGGAGACCAGCACGGGGTTCAGCTCCACGCGGGCGATCTCGGGGTGCCGGTCCTTGAGCAGCGCCACCCGGGAGACGAGGTCCTCGAGCCGGTCGACGTCCGCGGCCGGGACCCCCTGGTGACCTAAGAGCTTGCGCGAGGCCTTGGGCTCGCGGACCATCCGCCGCACGTCCTGGTCGGTGAGCGGCGGGACCCGGTGGGCCCAGTCCTCGAGGAGGTTCACCGCGTCCCCCGCCATCCCGAACGAGACCACGGGGCCGATCAGAGGGTCCTCGATGGCCCGGAGCACCACCGACTGACCGGTGGGGGCCATGGCCTGTACCTCGAGGTCGAAGGTGCCGAAGGGGGCGAGCGCCCGGTGCATGGTCTCGATGGCCGCGCGCAGCTGCGCGTCGTCCTGGATGTTGAGCTGCACGCCGCCCAGGTCCAGGCGGTGCCGGAGGTTGGGGTCGGTGGTCTTCAGGGCCACGGGGTAGCCGAGCCGGTCGGCGGCGGCCAGGGCGTCCTCGGGGTCGGTGAACCGCTCACTGGGCAGCAGGCCCACGCCGTAGGTCTCCAGCAGCTCCCGCGCCTGGTCCCCGTCCAGCTCGAGCAGCTCGTCGCCGGAGACCGTGGGCAGGATCTTCTCCACGAAGGTCTCCGCCGCCTCCGCGTCGATGCCCTTCGGCTCGGCGAGGCTGCCCTGGTCCTGGGCGCGCCACCGGGTGTAGTCCACCACCTTGGCGAGCGCGCGCAGGGCCGCCCCCGGGGAGTCGAAGCAGGGCACGTCCAGTCCGTCCTCGGCGTGGTGCAGGGCGGAGACCGCTCCGGGCTCGGTGCTGCCCGTGAAGACGACCACCACGGTCTTGCCGTGCTCCCGACCCACCCGGCCCACGAGCTCGGCCACGCGCTCCGGCGTGGTGCCCGGGATCGGCATCAGCGTGACCACGGCGGAGTCGACGGCCTCGGCGCCGAGGCAGCTGTCGACGGCCGCCCGCAGCGCCTCGAGGGCGTCGTCCCCGCCTTCCGCGGTCCGGACCCCCGCCTGGGTCACCGCGACGTCCAGTCCCAGCTGCATGCACCGGTCCTCCATGAGCTGGCCCAGGGCCAGCGCGTTGGAGACGAGGGCCGTGCGGGCGCCCGCGGGCAGGGGCTGGCCGGCGAGGATACCGGCCACGTCCATGAGGTGCTCGCTCGTGTCCGCGCGGATCACGCCGGCCTGCCGGAACATCGCGTCCAGGGCCCCCGGCGGGGCCTGGGTGGTGCGCCCGGTGTGGCCGGGCGGCAGCCGGAGACCGGTGACCTCGCTCTTGGCCACGATCACGGGCTTGGTCAGGGACAGCCGGCGGGCGATCCGGGAGAACTTGCGCGGGTTGCCCACGGACTGCAGGTAGAGCCCGCACGCCCGGGTCGCGGCGTCGTCCTCCCAGTACTGCATCATGTCGTTGCCGGAGACGTCGGCCCGGTTGCCGGCGGAGAGGTACGTGGACACGCCCACGTCGTGGCGCAGCGCGGCCGCGTTGAGCATCATGCCGATGGCCCCGGACTGGCTGAACAGCCCCAGCGGGCCCTCCCGCGGCACGGTGGGCAGGATGGAGGCGTTGAAGCGGGACTCCGGGGCCGTGCTGTAGAGCCCCAGGCTCGCCGGGCCGACCACGCGCATCCCATAGGAGCGCGCGCGGCGCACCAGCTCGGTCTGCCGGGCCCGGCCCGCCGCGCCCGCCTCGGCGTACCCGCCCGTGACCACCACGACGGCGCGCACGCCCGCCGCGCCGCACTGGTCCACGACGTCGGCCACCTGGTCGACGGGCACGGCGACCACGGCGAGGTCCACGGGCTCGGGGACCTCCTCGATCGAGGTGGCGTGGGTCATGCCCTCCCGCTCGAACGGCGTGGGGCTCACCCCGCTGAGCCGGCCGGCGAACCCGGAGGCGACGAGGTGCTCGACCAGCGCGTGCCCGGCGTGGCCGGGGTCCCGCGACGCCCCGATCACGGCGATCGAGGACGGGGAGAGGAGGTCGGCCATGGACAGGGCCTCGGCGCGGTGCTCCCGCGCGGCCATCACGGCCAGCGACTTCTCGGTCGGGTCGATGTCGAAGCCCACCACCACCACGCCGTCGTCGAACTTGCGGGTGAGCTCGTAGCCCGCCTCCGCGAACACGCGGAGCATCTTGCGGTTCTCGGGCAGGACCTCCGCGGAGAAGTGGTCGATCCCGTTCTCGCGCGCGGCCGCGGCGAGGTGCTCCAGCAGGATCGAGCCGATGCCCCGCCCCTGGTGGGCGTCCGAGATCATGAACGCGACCTCGGCGTCGTCGTACCGGTCCGTGCGGTCGTAGCGGCCCACGCCGATGATCCGGTCCGCCAGCAGCAGCACGAAGCAGACGCGGTCCCGGTGGTCCACGCGGGTGAACCGCTCCAGCTCCCGGGCGGAGAGGGTGGGCTTGTAGGAGAAGAAGCGCAGGTAGATGGAGTTCTCGGACTGCGACTGGTGGAAGGCCAGGAGCGCGTCCTTGTCCTCCGGGGAGATCGGGCGCAGCTGCGCCGTCGCGCCGTCACGGAGGATGACGTCGGCCTCCCAGTACTCGGGGTACTGCCCGGCGTCGTCCGTGTCCGCGGTCTCTGGAACCATAGACTTCAGGCTAGTAGACAAACCTGCACCGTCAACGGTGCGTCCCGGTGCGTCCCCGGACGATCTCGAACGCCGAGCCGCCGGGCCCGCCCCGGACCGACCCACGACCGAAGGACCCCCCGCTGTGATGGCACGCCGCCGTGCGCCCTCCCGCCCGTCCGCCGAGGACGAGCTGCCCCCCGACTTCCGGGAGAACATCGTCGACATCGACGTGACCTCCGAGATGGAGACGAGCTTCCTCGAGTACTCGTACTCCGTCATCTACTCCCGCGCCCTGCCCGACGCCCGGGACGGGCTCAAGCCCGTGCAGCGGCGCATCCTGTTCATGATGAACCAGATGGGGCTGCGCCCGGACCGCGGCCACGTCAAGAGCGCCCGCGTCGTGGGCGAGGTGATGGGCAAGCTGCACCCGCACGGCGACTCCGCCATCTACGACGCGATGGTCCGGCTCGCCCAGTCCTTCGCGATGCGCCTGCCGCTCGTGGACGGGCACGGCAACTTCGGCTCCCTCGACGACGGCCCCGCCGCCTCCCGCTACACCGAGGCCCGGATGGCCCCGGCCGCCCTGGCGCTGACGGCCGACCTCGACGAGGACGTCGTCGACTTCGTGCCCAACTACGACAACCAGTTCACCCAGCCGGGCGTGCTGCCCGCGGCGTTCCCCAACCTGCTGGTCAACGGCTCCTCCGGCATCGCGGTGGGCATGGCCACGAACATGGCCCCGCACAACCTGCGCGAGGTCGTCGCGGGCGCCCGGCACCTCGTGGAGCACCCCGAGGCGACGCTCGAGGAGCTCATGCGCTTCGTCCCCGGCCCGGACCTGCCCTCGGGCGGGCGGATCGTGGGCCTCGACGGGATCCGGGATGCCTACCGGACCGGGCGGGGCTCCTTCAAGACCCGCGCGAAGGTCTCGGTCGAGCAGATCTCCCCCCGCAAGCAGGGCATCGTCGTCACCCAGCTGCCCTACATGGTGGGGCCCGAGAAGGTCACCGAGAAGATCAAGGAGGCGGCGCAGGCCAAGAAGCTCCAGGGCGTCTCCGACGTCGTGGACCTCACCGACCGCAAGAACGGCCTGCGGCTGGTCATCGAGGTCAAGAACGGCTTCAACCCGCAGGCCGTCCTCCAGCAGCTCTACAAGTACACGCCCATGGAGGACTCCTTCGGGATCAACAACGTGGCCCTCGTGGACGGACGGCCCCGCACCATGGGCCTCCTCGAGCTGCTGCGGGTCTACGTGGAGCACCGGCTGTCGGTGGTCCGGCGGCGCACCGGCTTCCGGCTGGCCAAGCGGCGCGACCGCCTGCACCTGGTCGAGGGCCTGCTCGTGGCGATTGTCGACATCGACGAGGTCATCCAGATCATCCGCTCCTCCGACGAGACCGCCGTGGCCCGGGAACGCCTCATGGCCGTGTACGACCTCAGCCGCGTGCAGGCCGACCACATCCTCGAGCTGCGGCTGCGGCAGCTGACCAAGTACTCGAGGATCGAGCTCGAGAAGGAGCAGGAGGAGCTGCGCCGGGAGATCGCCGAGCTCGAGGAGACCCTCGCCTCGGACTCGCTGCTGCGGGCCCTGGTCTCCGCGGAGCTCGCGGAGGTCGCGGAGGTCCACGGCGACGACCGGCGCACCGAGCTGCTCGAGTCGGAGGCCCTGCCGGCGCCCGTCGCCGCGGCGGCGGCCCCCGCTCCGGGGCGGACGGCGGCGGGCGGGCTGGCGCTCGAGATCGCCGACGACCCCTGCTGGGTCTTCCTGTCCACCTCCGGCCAGCTCGCGCGCACGCCCTCCCAGGTCCCGCTGGTGGACCCGCCCCGGCGGATCAAGCACGACGCCCTGGTCTCCGCGGTGCGCGCCACCGCCCGCGGGGAGATCGGGGCGGTCACGTCCACCGGGCGCATGCTGCGCGTCCAGGTGATGGACGTGCCCGTGCTGACCGCCTTCGAGGGCACCCCGAAGCTGGGCGACGGCGTCCCGGTCAAGGACTTCCTCACCCTCGGCCGCGGGGAGCGGCTCGTGGGGCTCGCGCCGCTCAACGCGGTGCTGGCCCTGGGCACCCGTAACGGCGTGGTCAAGCGGGTCAGCCCCGAGTATCCGCTCAACCGCGAGGACTGGGAGGTCATCACGCTCAAGGACGACGACGAGGTGGTCGGCCTCGCCGAGTCAGCCGCCGCGGAGGACGAGCTGGTGTTCGTGACCCGGGACGGCAAGCTGCTGCACTTCGAGGCCGGTGCGGTGCGCCCCCAGGGCCGGACCGCGGGCGGCGTCGCCGGGGTGAAGCTGGTCGCGGGGGACGCCGTGGTCTTCTTCGGGGCGGTGCGCGCCGCGGACGAGACGCCCGTGGTCGTGACCCTCGCCCGCGCCGACGAGGTGCTCCCCGGCATGTCGCAGTACTCGGTGAAGGTCACCCCGTTCTCGGAGTACCCGCCCAAGGGCCGGGCCACCGGAGGGGTGCGCGCGCACCGGTTCCTCAAGGGCGAGACGGGACTGGCCCTGGCCTGGGTGGGGCACGGACCGGCCAAGGCGGTCGCGGCCTCGGGCGTGGCCCGGGCCCTGCCCACCGAGCACGGCCGCCGGGACGGCTCGGGCGTGCCCACCGACCAGGTGATCGACGCGGTGGGCCCGGCCTACGGCTGAGGCTCAGCGGCGGGGCCCGAGCAGCCCCATCTGCTCCACCGCCGCCCGCTCCTCCTCGAGCTCCCGGACGGAGCGGTCGATGCGGGCGCGGGAGAACTCGTCCAGCTCGAGATCCGGCACGATCGCTGCCCGGCCGTCCCGGCAGACCACCGGGAACGAGCTGACGAGTCCCTCCGGCACGCCGTAGGAGCCGTCGGACGCGACCGCCATGGACGTCCACGTGCCCTCGGGGGTGCCCAGGACCCAGTCGCGGACGTGGCACAGGGCCGCGTGGGCCGCCGAGGCCACCGAGGAGCCGCCGCGCACGTCGATGATCTCCGCGCCGCGGCGCGCCACCCGGGGGATGAAGGTGCCGTCCACCCAGGCGAGGTCGTGGCCTCCCCCGGCCAGCACCTCGAGCGCCGGCCGGCCCCCGACCGTGGCGTGGGTCAGGTCGGGGTACTGGCTCGCCGAGTGGTTGCCCCACACGGCCACGCCGTCGATCTCGTCGACGCGGGCCCCGGTGGCCGCGGCGAGCTGGGCCAGCGCGCGGTGGTGGTCGAGCCGGGTCAGGGCGGTGAACCGCTCGCGCGGGACGTCCGGGGCGTGCGAGGCGGCGATGTAGGCGTTGGTGTTGGCGGGGTTGCCGACCACCACGGCCCGGAAGTCCTCGGCGGCGCCGCGGTTGACGGCCCGCCCCTGGACCGAGAAGATCCCGGCGTTGGCCTCGAGCAGGTCGGCCCGCTCCATGCCCTGGGACCGGGGGCGGGCCCCGATGAGCAGCCCCACCGAGGCGCCGTCGAACGCGGCGTCCGCGTCCTCGAAGACCTCCACGCCGTCGAGCAGCGGGAACGCCCCGTCCTGCAGCTCCAGGGCCGTGCCCTCCGCGGCCCGCCGCGCCTGCGGGAGCTCGAGCAGGTGCAGGCGGACGGGGGTGCCGGGGCCGAGGAGGTCGCCCGCCGCGGCCCGGAAGACCGTGGCGTAGCCGATCTGGCCCGCGGCACCGGTCACGGTGACGGTGACCGGCCGGGGCCGGCCGGGTGCGGGGGACGGGGTGTGCGGGCCGGTGGCGGTCATGCGGGGTCCTTCCTCGGGGACGGTCGCTCGTCCCTGCCCAGCGTAGCGGCCGCGCCGGGGCACCGGCCCCCGGTGCGCCCGCCGTCCCGCGCGCTCAGGCGTCGATGCGCTCCTGGTCCAGGTGCGTGGCGCCCTCGATGATGAAGTCCTTGCGCGGGGCCACCTCGGAGCCCATGAGCAGGGAGAAGGCGTGCTCGGCGGCCTCGGCGTCCTCGACCCGGATCCGGCGCAGCATCCGGTGCCGGACGTCCATGGTCGTCTCCGCGAGCTGGTCCGCGTCCATCTCGCCCAGGCCCTTGTAGCGCTGGATGGGCTCCTTGTACCGCCGCCCCTCCGCCTCGAGCCGGGCGAGCAGGTCCGTGAGCTCGCGCTCGGAGTACGTGTAGACCATCTCGTTGGCCTTGTCGCCGGCGTTGACGATCTCTACCCGGTGCAGCGGGGGCACCGCCGCGTAGACCCGCCCGGCCTCGACGAGGGGGCGCATGTAGCGGTAGAACAGCGTCAGCAGCAGGGTGCGGATGTGCGCGCCGTCGACGTCGGCGTCCGTCATCATGATGACCTTGCCGTAGCGGGCGGCGGTGAGGTCGAAGGTGCGCCCCGAGCCGGCGCCGATGACCTGGATGAGTGCGGCGCACTCCGTGTTGGCGAGCATGTCCGTGATGGACGCCTTCTGCACGTTGAGGATCTTGCCGCGGATCGGCAGCAGCGCCTGGTAGTTGGAGGACCGGGCCAGCCGCGCCGTGCCGAGCGCGGAGTCGCCCTCCACGATGAACAGCTCGGAGCGCTCCACGTCGTTCGAGCGGCACTCGACGAGCTTGGCCGGCATCGAGGAGGTCTCCAGGGCGTTCTTGCGCCGCTGGGTCTCCTTGTGCACCCGCGCGGAGATGCGGGACTTCATCTCCGCCACGACCTTCTCGAGCAGCTGCCCGGCCTGCTGCTTGTCGTGGCGGCCGGTGGCCGTGAGCTTGGCGGTCAGCTCCTTCTCGATCACCCGGCTCACGATCTGGCGCACGGCCGGGGTGCCCAGGACCTCCTTGGTCTGACCCTCGAACTGCGGCTCGGCCAGCCGCACCGTGAGCACGGCCGTGAGCCCGGCCAGGACGTCGTCCTTCTCGATCTTGTCGCTGCCGGCCTTGAGCTTGCGGGCGTTGGCCTCGATCTGCTTCCGGAACGTCTTCAGCAGGGCCGCCTCGAAGCCGGCCTGGTGGGTGCCGCCCTTGGGGGTCGCGATGATGTTCACGAACGAGCGCAGGGACGTGTCGTAGCCGATGCCCCAGCGCAGGGCGACGTCGACCTCGCACGTGCGGTCCAGCTCCGTGAGCTTGGAGCGGCCGTTCTCGTCCAGGACCGGGACGTTCTCCTTGAACCGGCCCTCGCCCTGGAACCGCCACACGTCGGTGACCGAGCTGTCGGCGGCGAGGTACTCCACGAACTCGGAGATCCCGCCGTCGTGCTGGAAGACCTCCTCGTGGGTCCCGAACTCCCCCGGCGTGCCGGGCAGGCCCCGCTGGTCGCGCACGGTGATGCGCAGCCCGGGGATCAGGAACGAGGTCTGGCGGGCGCGCTTGGCGAGCTCCTCGTAGCTGAACCGGGCGTCCGTCGTGAAGATCTGCTCGTCCGCCCAGTACCGGATCCGGGTGCCGGTGACCCCCCGCTTGGCCTTGCCGACGACGTCGAGCACCGACCCCTCCACGAACGGCTCGAACCGGGCGTGCGGGGAGGGCCGGCCCTGGTCCACGAAGCGGCCGGGCTCGCCGTGCCGGAAGGACATCTGGTAGGTCTTCCCGCCGCGGTCCACCTGGACGTCCAGGCGGGCGGAGAGCGCGTTGACCACGGAGGCGCCCACGCCGTGCAGGCCGCCGGAGGCGCTGTAGGAGCCGCCGCCGAACTTCCCGCCCGCGTGCAGCTTGGTGAAGACGACCTCCACGCCGGTCAGCCCGGTGCGCGGCTCGAGGTCGATGGGGATGCCGCGGCCGTCGTCGTGGACCTCCACGGCGCCGTCGGCGTGCAGGACCACCGTGATCTGGTGGCCGAAGCCGGCGAGGGCCTCGTCCACGGAGTTGTCGATGATCTCCCACATGCAGTGCATCAGCCCGCGGGAGTCGGTGGAGCCGATGTACATGCCCGGCCGCTTCCGGACGGCCTCGAGGCCCTCGAGGACGGAGAGGTGGCGGGCGTTGTACTCGGAACGGGACGGTGTCACGGGGATACGACTCCTGGGGGACGGCGGGATTCCCCACCACTGTAGTCCCGGCGGCGGACACCGCAGGGCCGGGCGCTGGTTGCGGGGACACCCCCCGGCCGGCACCGTGACCTACGCCCGGGGCGAAAAACGGCCTCCGCCGGAATCGTTTGTCCGAGGGTCGTGGTTGTATAGAGCAGTACCCCGACGCGTCCACGAGACCCCGGGTACCCGCACCGGCGGCCCCGTGCCCCGTGCAACGAGTACGACCCAGGAGGAGGATCCCGTGAACGCAACATTGGAGAGCCGAGAGCTCAATGCGACCGACCGCTGCGACGCGTGCGGCGCCCAGGCCTACGTCCGAGTGATCCTCGAGTCGACGGGCGGTGAGTTGCTGTTCTGCGCTCACCACGCGCGCAAGAACGAGCAGAAGCTGCGGCCGCTGGCCGCCACCTGGCAGGACGAGACCGAGCGCATCGGTTCCTGACCGGGCGATCGCCGAGGGCAGTCGACGCAGGAGGGCCCCGACACCTGGTGTCGGGGCCCTCCTGCGTGTCCGGTCCTCGCCCCGGTCACCGGAGCGGTGCGCAGGTCCCGGACGTGGTCGCCCCGCACCCGGAGGGTCTCCGGGCGCGGGGACGGCCGGTCAGTCGAGGTAGTCGCGCAGCACCTGCGAGCGGGACGGGTGGCGCAGCTTGGACATCGTCTTGGACTCTATCTGCCGGATGCGCTCACGCGTCACGCCGTAGACCTTGCCGATCTCGTCGAGCGTCTTGGGCTGGCCGTCAGTCAGGCCGAAGCGCATCGCCACGACCCCCGCCTCCCGCTCGGAGAGGGTGTCCAGGACCGAGTGCAGCTGCTCCTGCAGGAGCGTGAAGCTCACGGCGTCCGCGGGGACCACGGCCTCCGAGTCCTCGATGAGGTCGCCGAACTCCGAGTCGCCGTCCTCCCCCAGCGGGGTGTGCAGCGAGATCGGCTCACGGCCGTACTTCTGCACCTCGACGACCTTCTCGGGCGTCATGTCGAGCTCGTTCGCCAGCTCCTCCGGGGTGGGCTCCCGGCCGAGGTCCTGCAGCATCTGGCGCTGGACGCGGGCGAGCTTGTTGATGACCTCGACCATGTGCACCGGGATGCGGATGGTGCGGGCCTGGTCGGCCATGGCGCGGGTGATGGCCTGGCGGATCCACCACGTGGCGTACGTGGAGAACTTGAAGCCCTTGGTGTAGTCGAACTTCTCGACCGCACGGATCAGTCCGAGGTTGCCCTCCTGGATGAGGTCCAGGAACAGCATGCCGCGACCGGTGTAGCGCTTCGCGAGCGAGACGACCAGGCGCAGGTTGGCCTCGAGCAGGTGGTTCTTGGCGCGCTTGCCGTCGTGGATGACCCAGCGCAGCTCCTTGCGGGTCTGCGGGTCGAGGCTGTCCTTCCCGTCCGCGAGCTTGTGCTCCGCGTACAGGCCGGCCTCGATCCGCAGCGCCAGGTCCACCTCCTGCTCGGCGTTCAGCAGCGCGACCTTGCCGATCTGCTTGAGGTAGTCCTTGACCGGGTCGGCGGTGGCGCCGGCGGAGACGACCTGCTGGGCCGGGGCGTCGTCGTCGTCGTTGTTGGTGATGACGAAGCCGGAGGTCTTCTCGTCCTTGGGCGCGGGGACGGCGGGCGCGTCCTCGGGCGCGGCCTCCTCCTCCGCGTCGGCGTCCTCGTCCACCTCGGGCTCGATCACCCCGGCCTCGTCGGTCAGGGCGGTCTCGATGTCGGCGTCGTCGGTGACGACGACGTCCTCCTCGGGCTCCCCGGCGACGGCCAGGGCGTCCTTGTCCGCCGGGGCCGCAGCCTTCTTGCGGCCCGCGGCCTTCGGTGCGGCCGGGGGCTTGCTCGCGGCCGTCCTGGTCGCGGTCGACCGGCCGGCCGTGGACTTCGTCGAGGCGGCCGCGGTGGCGCTCTTGGGAGCGGTGGACTTCGCGGCGGTGGACTTCGCCGCCGTGGTCTTCTTCGCGGCCACGGTCTTCTTGGTCGCGGTCGACTTCGCAGCGGCGGTCTTCGCCCGCGGCGACGTGCCCGTGGTGCCGGACGGCGACCGAGCGTCCCCGGTGCCCGGGGTCTCGGCGGCGGTGTCCGTCGTCTTGTTGCTGGCGGCAGGTGACACTGAGAGCCTTTCGTTGAGCGGTCACGGCGTCCGCCCTCGGGGCAACACGCCTATGACCCTGTCAAGTCCGTGCGCCGGGCAGTGTCCGGCGCGGCGGGCTTGAAGGGTCCTGACAGCCGGAACCACCCGTGGGCGGGATTTGTTCCCGCTCCACCGGACGGACCCGAAAAAGCTCGGCGCGCGGGGCTCAGGAGTGCCAGGCGGTGGCACGGTCCCGGGCCCAGAGCGGCACGGGCCGGGCGTCGGCGAGGCGCAGCACGCGCAGCGCGGGCGGGTGTCCGGGGAGCAGCGCCGTGGCCCGGCGCACGAAGTGCGCGGTGTGGGAGCCGCGCACCCGGAACCGGTTGAGCTGCGCGAGCTCGACCAGCACGCCGGCGAGCACGGCCCGGCCCCGCGCCTCGTCGTCCGTCCCCGCGGAGTCCTCGGCCGCTCCGCCCGCCGTCCCCGCACCGGGCTCCGGTCCGGGCCCCGGCCCCAGCCCCGTGGGCTCCAGGAGCCAGCCGAGCACCTGGAGCACCCGGTAGAGGGTGTCGAGCAGCGACCAGTGCGGGGTCTCCGCCCACTCGCCGGAGAGCACGCGGGAGAGCCGGACCAGCTCCCCCGCGTCCGGCACGGGCACCCGGGCGGCGGCCGGGCCGGACGCGGTGCCGCCGCGACCGGCCGCCGGTCGCCGGGGCACCGGCGGGACGCCCGGAGGGAGGGTCGCCCGGGTCGGCCCGATCGGAACGCCCGGGGCGTCGGGGCCGTCCGCCCGGTCGTCGACGTCGTCGCACAGCTCGGCCCACATCGCGGCGGCCGCGAGGACGCCGTCGAGGTCGTCCGTGGCGCAGGCCGCCAGGAGCAGGTCGGCGAGCACGGGGTCGGACAGGCTCGCGGCCAGGAAGCCGAGCAGGTCGTCGTCGTGGTCCAGCACCGCGGGCACCGCACCCCCCGGCGCTCCCCGGACCGTGGCGAGCATGTCGGTCCAGACGGACAGTGCGGGCCCGAGGCGGTCCAGGTGGTGCCACGCGTCCGCACCGGCCCGTGCCCAGCGGACCGCGGCCTGCCCGGTGGCACGGGCGGTGCCGGCGGGCAGCGCCCCGTACTCCTCGTCCATGGCGAGCCGCGGGGCGGCGGCGTAGGAGCTGCCCGAGGCCACGAGCGCGGCGTTGACGGCGCTGTCCTCGATGTCCGCGACGTCCTGGAAGTCGGCCGGGTCCTCGGCCGGCCACCAGCGGTCGCCGGCCACGATCCAGCGCGCCGCCACCGCCCGCCCCGCGCGCCGGGCGGCCTCGTCCACGACGGCGAGCACACCGTCCACCGCGGCGGGTGGCGCCGCCGCCCCGGACGGGTCCCCGGGCGGCGGCGACGTGTACACGATGACGAAGACCCGGTCGCTCAGGGTGTCGTGGGCCACGAGGTCGGCGAGCTCGGCGACGAAGGCCTCCCCGAGGCGCTCGTCGGACGGGCCGGCCGGGAGGTCGACGCGCACGCACGCCCCTGCCGTCCCGCCGCCGGCGGCGAACAGGACGAGGGAGTCGGCGGGCCAGTAGCCGAGCGTGTGCGGCACGACGGCGAGCAGGTCGGCCGCGCACCGGACGACGGGGACGAAGGGGTCTCGGAAGGGGTGCTGTCTCATGCGCCCAGCCTGGGCACCGGCCGGTCCGGAAGCACCGGCCGGGGCGCGGTCTGTGGACGGCCGGCGGGTCGGGGACCCGGCGCCCGGCGCGGTGCAGTGCCGACGGGACCGGGCGGCCGGTCAGGCGGCGTCGCGCCCGTGCTGCCGGCGCACCCGCCGGACGGTGGCCAGCACGCCCGCGGCGCCCGCCGCAGCGACCAGGAACTGCGCCGCGATCGCGACCCGGAACGCGTCGGGTGCGTACAGCTCGTCGCGGAAGCCCGCGGCATAGAGCACGTCGAGCACGAAGCCGGTGACGAAGATGGCCAGCACCGAGGCCGTGAAGCCACCGACGTTGACGATGCCCGTGGCGGTGCCCGAGCGGCGGGCCGGGTTGAAGCTGCGGGTGATGTCGAAGGCGATCATGGAGGCCGGCATGCTGATCGCGATGACGCACACGGCGGCCAGCACCACCGGGACGGGGGCCGTCCCGGGCCAGACCAGCAGGACCGTCCACGCCGCGAAGATCACGGCGGTCACCCCCAGCGACAGCCGCACCCGGCGGTGCGGGTGGCGGGCGGAGAGCCCGCCGAGGCCGAGGGCCACGGCCAGGTTGGTCACCACGAAGGAGGTCATCACCAGGGAGATCGTGGTGTCCGACAGGTCCTGGGCGTACTCGAGATAGGGGTAGCCCCACATCAGCACGAACGTGTTGCCCGCGAACTGGGTGGTGAAGTGCACCCAGAAGCCGAGCCGGGTGCCGGGCTCGGCCACGCTCTCCCGGAGCACCCGGCCGGTCCGCCGCAGGCCCAGCGCCGGGTTCAGCACCTCCACCCCGGGGGGCGCGTTGCGCAGCAGGGTCGCGGCGAGCACGGCGGCGAGCAGCGCGAGGGAGGCCAGCGCCGCGAAGGACGGGAACCACCCGGTGAGCTCGAGCAGCCACGCGAACGGGATGACGGAGACCAGCTGGCCGAGGTTGCCGACCACGCCCAGGAACTGGGTCAGCGGCGGCACGCGCAGCGCGGAGAACCAGGCGGGGATCAGGCGCATCACGCACACGAAGGTGGTCGCGTCGCCCGCGCCCACGAGCACACGGGCGGCCACGCCCTCGCCGACCGTGTCGGCCAGGGCCAGCTGGACCTGCCCGGCCGTCATGAGCAGCGCCCCGGCGGCGACCATGACGCGGGAGCCGAAGCGGTCCACGAGCACGCCGACGGGGATCTGCAGCGCCGCGTAGACGAGGACCTGCATGAGCGAGAACATCGACAGCGCGGAGGCCGCGGTGCCGAAGCGCTCGGCCGCGTCGACCGACGCCACGCCGAAGCTGGTGCGCTGCGCCACAGCGCTGAAGTAGGCGAAGGTGCCGATCGCGAAGACCAGGTAGGCGCGGCGGGAGTCCTTGCCGGGCTCGTGGGCCCGGTACCGGTCGGACGGCATGCACTTCGCTCTCGGGGGGACGGGTCCGGGCCGGGACCCGGGACGGCGGGGCCGCCTCGGACGGCGCCGGACCGCCCCGCACGCCGGCCGGGCTCAGTCCTGGTCGTCCTCCTGGGCGGCGAGGAAGGCCTCGGCCGCGGCGCCGATCTCGTCGGCGTCGGGGAGCTCGGACTCGTCCCCCACCAGCAGGGAGCGCGGTACCGAGGCGTCGACGACGTCATCGTAGCGCTGTTCCAGTCCTGCCACGACCGCCTGCACCTCGGGCGACGCGCCGACCTGCTGGTCGATCTGGCGCTCGATCTCGCGGGCCGCCTCGCGCAGCTCGTCCGAGGGCAGGGTCAGCGAGGTCACGGCGCTGATGTGCTCGAGGGCGGCCACGGCGGCGTGCGGCAGGTGCGCCTCGGCCAGGTACTGCGGGACGTGCACGGTGAAGCCGATGTTGTCGATCCCCGCCTCGCCCAGCCGGATCTCGAGGAGCTGCGCGGCCGACGAGCTCATCTCCACGACCGGCTTCCACGCGTGCTCGGCGGGCAGCAGGTCGGCCCGGTTGCCGTGCACCGAGACGATGAACGGACGGGTGTGCGGGACGGGCATGGGGATTCCCGAGACGATGGCCACGAGGGACACGTCCATCCGCCGGGCCAGGCCCACGACGGCCTCGGTGAACCGGTTCCACTGCAGATCCGGCTCGGGGCCCGTCAGCAGCGCGAAGCTGCGCCCCAGACCGTCCGTGACCAGCCGGAGGGACAGCTCGGGGGTCTGGAAGCCCTCGAAGTGGTCCTCCACGAAGCTCACGTGCGGGCGGCGGGCCCGGTAGTCGTAGAGCTGGTCCAGGTCGAAACGGGCCACGACCTCGTGCGGGAGGGCCTCGGTGATGGTGTGCTCGATCTGCACGGCCACGTGCCCCGCCTCCGCGTAGCCGGACAGGGCGACGATCAGCGGCAGTCCGCGAACCCGGGCGTCCTCGAGCAGAGCGGGGTTGCTCAGGTACAGCGAGGTGGGGTCCAGCACAGCTCTTCCTCCTGGGGTGGGTCGGTTCCGGGCGTCCGTGGGGAGACCGGTGGGAGCACGCCTCCGACGGCGCGCCCGGATCATGTCAACCGTCCGCGGGCACCGCGTTATTCCCCGCCGATCCCGCGGGGCCCGCTCCGTGCGTCCGGGCCCCGGCGGCG
The DNA here is from genome assembly GCF_059758435.1 of Kocuria sp. GQ42. Classification (NCBI taxonomy): domain Bacteria; kingdom Bacillati; phylum Actinomycetota; class Actinomycetes; order Micrococcales; family Micrococcaceae; genus Kocuria; species Kocuria sp. GQ42. The sequence continues at coordinate 262,280 of NZ_JCAXEN010000004.1, forward strand.
CGCCGGCCGGGGATAGGATCGACAGCACGCCTGCCGGCCGGGCCGGGCCGCCGACCGCGGACCGGGCCGGCCCCGCCGGTCCAGACCTCAGCGAAAGGACGATCCATGCCCGACGTACAGGACCTGCTCGAACCCCGGGGCATCGAGCTCACCGCCACGCACAAGGCCCTGGGCCGGACGCCGGCCCACGCGCTCGTGCTCGGGGTGGAGAAGGGACAGGACGGCGACGGCTCGGGCCGTGTCCTGCTCCCCGCCGGCGAGCAGCGACGGCTCGCCCCCGTGGTGGAGGCCGCGGCGGCGCTGCGCGTGAAGGGTGCCGCCGACGAGGTGACCGTGGTGCCGGCCCCGTCCGGGCTCCCGTTCACCGTGGTGGTCCTCACCGGGGTCGGCGCCCTGCCCGCCGGGACCGCGGAGCGCGCCGAGGTGCTGCGCCGGGCCGTGGGCGCCGCCGTGCGGCGGCTCGCCGGCACCGACTCCGCGGTGCTCGCCCTGCCCGTGGACTCCGAGCAGGACGCCGCGGCGGTCGCCGAGGGCGCCGCCCTCGGCGCCTTCGCCTTCGCCCACCAGCGCGCGGCGACCGCCGGTTCCGTGCAGGACCCGCTGGCCTCCGCCGTCGTGCACGCCCCGGGCGTGGCGCGCGCCGCGCTGGGCCGGTGCCTCGACCGCGCCGCCGCCCTGGGCCGCGGCGTCCGCGCGGCCCGCACCCTCGTGGACCTCTCCCCCAACGTCATGTACCCGGAGGCCGTGGCGGACTACGCCCGCCGGGCCGCCAGGGGCACCAAGGTCTCCGTGACCGTGCTCGCCGAGAAGGAGCTCGCCAAGGGCGGCTACGGGGGGCTCCTGGGGGTGGGACAGGGCTCCGTGCACGGTCCGCGCCTCGTCAGGCTGGAGTACGCCCCGGCGCGCGCCGCGAAGCACTACGCCTACGTGGGCAAGGGCATCACCTTCGACTCGGGCGGCCTCTCCCTCAAGCCCCCGGCCTCGATGATGACCATGAAGTCGGACATGGCCGGCGCCGCCGCCGTGCTCGCGACCGTCCTCACCGCCGCCGAGCTGGGCCTGCCCGTGAAGGTCACGGGGTGGCTGTGCCTGGCCGAGAACCTGCCCTCGTCGACCGCCACCCGCCCCGGCGACGTCATCACCATCCGCGGCGGCCGCACCGTCGAGGTGCTCAACACCGACGCCGAGGGGCGCCTGGTGCTGGCCGACGGTCTCGTGGCCGCGTGCGAGGAGGCCCCGGAGGCCGTCGTCGACATCGCCACGCTGACCGGCGCGCAGATGGTGGCCCTCGGCGCACGGACGTTCGGGATCATGGGCGACGAGGCAGTGCGCACCGCCGTGGCCGAGGCCGCCCACGCCGCCGGCGAGGACGGCTGGCCCATGCCGCTGCCCGAGCACCTGCGCCCGTCCCTGGACTCCAAGGTGGCCGACCTCAAGAACATCGGGGACAAGAACGGCGGGATGCTCGTCGCCGGGATCTTCCTGCGCGAGTTCGTCGGCGGCGCCGACGGGGCACGGGTGCCCTGGGCGCACGTGGACATCGCCGGCCCCTCCTTCAACGAGGGATCGCCCTACGGCTACACCCCGGTTGAGGGCACGGGCGCGGGCGTGCGCACGCTCGTGCGGCTGCTCGAGGACGCGGTCGCCGACCGCGGCTGAGGTCCCGCGACACCCCTGCGCCGGAGGGAGCGCCCGCCTGGTCGCTCCCTCCGGCGTAGGGCTAAGGTATGTACGAAACGAACCCGTCACGGGACGGGTGCGACCCACCCGGAACGACGTCAACGCGCAAGGGAGCCAAACACGTGGCCGACAACGAATTCGACATCCTCGTCCTCGGCGGAGGGAGTGCCGGCTACGCCGCCGCGCTGCGGGCCGTCCAGCTCGGCTTCACCGTGGCGCTGGTGGAGAAGAACAAGCTCGGGGGCACGTGCCTCCACTGGGGGTGCATCCCGACCAAGGCGTACCTGCACTCCGCCGAGCTGGCCGAGGACGCCCGCGAGAGCTCCAAGTACGGCATCCACACCACGCTGGACTCCATCGACATGGCGGCCGTGCGGGAGTACAAGGACAAGATCGTCGCCGGCAAGTTCAAGGGCCTCACGGGTCTGATGAAGATGCGCAAGATCAAGGTCATCGAGGGCGTCGGCAAGCTCACGGGCGAGAACACCGTCGAGGTCGACGGCACCACCTACACCGGCAAGCACATCGTGCTGGCCTCCGGCTCGATCTCCAAGACCCTGGGCGTCGAGATCGGCGGACGGATCATGACCTCCACCGAGGCGCTGGAGATCGACTTCGTGCCCAAGAGCGCCATCGTCCTCGGCGGCGGCGTGATCGGCTGCGAGTTCGCCTCCATGTGGAAGTCCTTCGGCGTGGACGTCACCGTGATCGAGGGCCTCCCCCACCTGGTCGCCAACGAGGACCCCGCGCTCATCAAGATCCTGGAGCGGGAGTTCAAGAAGCGCGGCATCAAGTCCAGCCTCGGCACCTTCTTCGAGAAGGTCGAGCAGGACGACAACGGGGCGAAGGTCACCCTGGCCGACGGCAAGGTCTTCGAGGCCGACATCGTGCTGGTCGCCGTGGGCCGCGGCCCGAACACCGCCGACATGGGCTACGAGGAGCAGGGCATCCCCATGGACCGCGGCTTCGTCACCCCGAACGAGCGCCTGCACACCGGCGTCGGCAACATATACGCGATCGGCGACATCGTCCCCGGGGTCCAGCTCGCCCACCGCGGCTACCAGCAGGGGCGGTTCGTGGCCGAGGAGATCGCCGGCCTGAACCCCGCCGTCGTCGACGACGTGAACATCCCCAAGGTCACGTTCACCGAGCCGGAGATCGCCTCGGTCGGCTACACCGAGCCGAAGGCGAAGGAGAAGTTCGGCGAGGACAACGTCGAGGTCGCCGAGTACAACCTCGCCGGCAACGGCAAGAGCTCGATCCTGGGCACCGGCGGCATCATCAAGCTGGTGCGCGAGAAGGACGGGCCGATCATCGGCTTCCACGCCATCGGCAAGCGCATCAGCGAGCAGATCGGCGAGGGCCAGCTCATCGTCAACTGGGAGGCCTACCCCGAGGACGTCGCCGCGTTCGTGCATGCGCACCCCACCCAGAACGAGGCCATCGGCGAGGCCGCCATGGCACTCGCGGGCACGCCGCTGCACGGCTGACCGCGTCGAGGCCCCGCCCCTCCCGGGCGGGGCCTCCCCCACTACCCCGGAACCGGGCCCGGCGCCCGGACCGCACCATCGAAGGCACCGAAAGAGAGACGGTCGGACCATGTCAGAAACCGTAAACCTGCCCGCACTGGGCGAATCCGTGACCGAGGGCACCGTGACCCGGTGGCTCAAGCAGGTCGGTGACGAGGTCGCCGTCGACGAGCCCCTGGTCGAGGTCTCCACCGACAAGGTCGACACCGAGATCCCCTCCCCCGTGGCGGGCGTGATCGAGGAGATCCTCGTCGAGGAGGACGAGGACGTCGAGGTCGGCGCGCCGCTGGTCGTCATCGGTGACGGCTCGGGCTCCGGCTCCGGCGGCGGGTCCGGCCAGGACGAGGCCGCCGCGGATACCTCCGCCGAGGAGGCCGAGGACGCCGCGACCGAGGCCGAGACCCCCGAGGCGACCGACGAGGCCGCCGAGCAGAAGTCCTCCGGCCAGGAGTCCTCCGACCAGGAGCAGGCCCCGCAGGCCGAGGCCCAGCAGACGGGCGAGGGCAGCGAGATCACCCTGCCCGCCCTGGGCGAGTCCGTGACCGAGGGCACCGTGACCCGGTGGCTCAAGCAGGTCGGTGACGAGGTCGCCGTCGACGAGCCGCTGCTGGAGGTCTCCACCGACAAGGTCGACACCGAGGTCCCCTCCCCCGTGGCCGGGACCCTGCTGGAGATCCGGGTGCAGGAGGACGAGGACGCCGAGGTCGGCCAGGTCCTGGCGGTCATCGGCTCCGGCTCCGCCCCGTCCGGGGACAAGCCCGCCGAGAAGCCCGCCGCGGACACCTCCGCCGAGGAGGCCGAGGACGCCGCGACCGAGGCCGAGACCCCCGAGGCGACCGACGAGGCCGCCGAGCAGAAGTCCTCCGGCCAGGAGTCCTCCGACCAGGAGCAGGCCCCGCAGGCCGAGGCCCAGCAGACGGGCGAGGGCAGCGAGATCACCCTGCCCGCCCTGGGCGAGTCCGTGACCGAGGGCACCGTGACCCGGTGGCTCAAGCAGGTCGGTGACGAGGTCGCCGTCGACGAGCCGCTGCTGGAGGTCTCCACCGACAAGGTCGACACCGAGGTCCCCTCCCCCGTGGCCGGGACCCTGCTGGAGATCCGGGTGCAGGAGGACGAGGACGCCGAGGTCGGCCAGGTCCTGGCGGTCATCGGCTCCGGCTCCGCCCCGTCCGGGGACAAGCCCGCCGAGAAGCCCGCCGCGGACACCTCCGCCGAGGAGAAGCCGGCGAAGCAGTCCTCCGCCGGCGGCGAGGGCTACGAGGGTTCCTCCTCCGGGAAGCAGGAGAAGGCGCCGTCCCGCGACGAGGCCCTGGTCGAGACCGACGAGCCCGTGCTGGCCGACACCTCCGGGGACGAGCAGCAGGACGCCGCTCAGCGCGACGGCGCCCGCACCGAGAACGCGGAGGCGCCGACGGGCGACAACTCGTCCTACGTGACCCCGCTGGTGCGCAAGCTCGCCAAGAAGGAGGGCGTGGACCTCTCCGCGCTCACCGGCACCGGTGTGGGCGGCCGCATCCGCAAGCAGGACGTGCTCGCCGCCGCCGAGCAGCAGAAGAGCGCGGCCGCACCGGCCGCCGAGGCCCCGGCCGAGACGGCCGCGGCCGCTCCGGCGAAGGAGGCCGCCGCGGCGGCGCCGAAGGCGGACGCCAAGCGCGGGACCACCGAGAAGGCCCCGCGGATCCGGATGACGATCGCCCAGCGCATGCGCGAGTCGCTGCAGGAGGCCGCTCAGCTGACCCAGGTGACCGAGGTCGACATGACCCGGGTGGCCGTGCTGCGCGGCCGGGCCAAGGCGAAGTTCCAGGAGCGGGAGGGCGCCAAGCTCACCTACCTGCCGTTCTTCGCCAAGGCCGTGGCGGAGGCCCTGCAGGCCCACCCGAAGCTCAACGCCACCTTCAAGGAGGCCGAGAAGGAGATCGTCTACAACGGCTCGGAGAACATCGCCATCGCGGTGGACACCCCGAAGGGCCTGCTGGTGCCGGTCATCAAGAACGCCGGCGACCTCAACCTCGGCGGCCTGGCCAAGCAGATCGCGGACCTCGGCTCCCGGGCCAAGAACGGCAACATCACGCCGGACGACCTCACCGGCGGCACCTTCACGATCACGAACCTCGGGTCGTTCGGGGCCCTGTTCGACACCCCGATCATCAACCAGCCGCAGGTCGCGATCCTCGGCACGGGATCGATCGTGAAGCGCCCCATGGTGGTCTCCGACGCCGACGGCAACGACACCATCGCCATCCGCCAGATGTGCTACCTGTCGCTGACCTACGACCACCGCCTGGTCGACGGCGCGGACGCCGGCCGCTTCCTCCAGGCGCTCAAGGCGCGCCTGGAGGAGGGCCGCTTCGAGTCCGAGGTCGGCCTCTGACCGGCCCCGTGCCGGTCCACGGCCCCCGCTGAGCACCTGCGGAGGGCCGGCGGACGCCGAGAGGGCGTGTTCCTGGTCACAGGGGCACGCCCTCTCGGCGTCCGCCGGCGGCGCTCCGATAGGCTCGACGGCATGACCTTCCTGACCGGACTCCTCGTCTTCCTGCACCTCGTCGGCGCCGCGATCATCGTGGGCACCTGGATCTACACCATGAAGCGCCCGACGGTGTCCCCCGGCCAGTTCCACGCCTCGCTGCTGAGCCTGGTGACCGGTCTCCTGCTCGTGGCGATCTACGAGATGGGCGAGGGTGACGTCAACCATGCCAAGGTCGCCGTGAAGCTGCTGGTCGCCCTCGCCGTGGCGGTCGCCGCCTTCGTGGGCCAGCGGAGGACCAGGCGCGGGGAGACGGTCTCGACCGGTCTTGCCCACGCCGTGGGCGGGCTGGCGCTGATCAACATGGCGGTCGCCACCCTCTGGTGAGCCCCGCGCCACCGCACCATCGACGACCGGACCCCCGGCGCTGCCCGTCAGCCCCGGGGGTCCTGCCGTGCCGGTTCCTGTCCGTCCGGCTCCTGCCCGTCCGGCCCCCGTCCGTTCCGCGACGGCCCGTCCGAGCCGGATCCCGGCCGGGCCGTCGCCCCCGCCGCAGGTTCCACCCCGGACAGCCGCCAGCCCTGCTCCCCGTGGACCAGCTCGACGAGGACCGTCTGCACCCATCCGTCCCCGGCCGGCACCACGGACGGGACCGTGCCCGGCCCGCCGCGGTGGCCGTCCACCCGCACCTCGGCCACCAGCACGACCCCGCCCGGCGGCGCGGACCCCGCCGGCCCGTCGCGGACGCTCTCGGCCTCGAGGACGAGGCCGGGAAAACCGCCGTCCGCCCGGGCGATGGTGTCCCGGTCCGCCGCCGCGGCCCGGGCGCCGGGCGCGTACACCTCGTCCAGCAGCCGGGCGTCACCGGTGCGCAGGGCCTCTCCCCGCCGCGCCACCAGCTCTCGCAGCGCCCGCCGGGGGTCCGCGTCCTCGACGGCGTTCTGCGGCGGGTCGACCACGGACCCCGGCGCCACCGGGCCCGGCCGCGCCGCAGAGGGATGCCGCGCCGGGGGCGTCGTCGCCGCCGGCGTGATCGCCGGATCGGCCGCCGGGTCCGGCGACGGGCCGGCCCCGCCCAGGGGGAGCAGGATCGCGCCCCCGGCGGCCAGCAGCAGCGCCGCCACCCCGACGAGCGCGGCCCGGCGACCGCCGCCCATCCGGACCGGCTCCGGACGGGCGGCGGCGACCCGCCGCCCGCCGGGGTCCGGCTCCTGGGCCCGCGCGAACCGGTCGGCCAGTTCCGCCGCCGTGGGCCGGGCCGAGGCGTCGGGGTCGAGGGCCGCCTCGACCGCCCGCACGAGGCCGGGCGGGGCGCCGGGGCACAGCAGGGACAGAGGCGCCCGCCGCGCCTCCCGGGCCGGGGCCCGCCCGGTGAGCGCCGCCCACCCGAGGGCCCCGAGAGCGCGGACGTCCTCCTCCGGGCTCCCCGCCGCGGTGCCCGCGCGCACCGCGGCGACGTGCCCCGCGCCGTCCGCGGCCGCCGTGCGCTCCGCCGGGCCCGCGGCCGCGCTCTCCGGAGGGGTCACGGTGCCGCGGAACAGGACCTGCCGGGCGGAGAGCTCCCCGTGGCACCGGCCGAGGGCCTGCAGGGCGGCCAGGCCGGTCGCGGCGTCCCGCAGCACCGCGGCGGCCTCGGCGGGCGCCAGTCGGCCGCGCTCGGCCAGCCGGTCGGCGAGGGAGCCGCCCCGCAGGAAGTCCTCGACCAGCCCGACTGGTGCCGCCGCCGGGCCCAGCAGGCCGCGCACGGCCACGAGACAGGCCTCGTCCCGGCCCGCCAGGGCGACCGCGAGCGACCGGAGCGCGGCCCTCGACCGGTCGCGCTCCGGTCCGGGCTCCTCCGGGCAGGGCCGCAGGACGAAGTGCTCCCCCGACCGTGCCTCCCGCACCAGCCACGATCGGCCGCCCAGGCGGCGCACCGGCTCCAGGCCGTCCTCCGGCGGGAGCCGCGGAGGCGTGTCCTCGGCCCGCGTGCCGGGGAGGGGGCCCGCACCGTCGTCCCGGACGGCCGCAGCGAGCCGCGCCCGGGCGGAGACGGACGGGGCCCGGGAGGGCTCGTGGTGGCCGCCGTGCGCGGCGGGGCGCTGCTCCATGCCCCCAGCATGCCCGCCCGCCACCCCGGGCCGTGGGCGCCGTCCACAGCCCCCGCCCGGCGCGCGTTGTCCCCGCCGCGCGATAGGCTGGGGACATGTCCATCTGCTTCGAACGGCTCGGCTTCGACCCGCACCTCGTCGACTACCGCTCGGCGCTCGAGCTGCAGAAGAACGTGCACCGCGAGGTCGTCGCGGGCGAGCGGGACAACACCGTGCTGCTGCTGGAGCACCCCCCGGTCTACACGGCCGGACGGCGCACCGAGCCCCACGAGCACCCCACCGACGGGACCGAGGTCGTGGAGATCGGACGCGGGGGCAAGCTCACCTACCACGGCCCGGGGATGCTCGTGGGCTATCCCGTCGTCCGGCTGACCACGCCCATCGACGTCGTGCGCTTCGTGCGCCTGCTCGAGGAGATCATCATCGCCGTCGTCACGGACCTCGGGGTGGAGGCCACCACCGTGGCGGGACGCTCCGGGGCCTGGGTGCTCGCGGACGGGCACGGGCCCGACCGCAAGATCGCCGCCATCGGCGTGCAGGTCTCCAAGCGGGCCACCATGCACGGCTTCGCCCTGAACTGCTCCAACGACCTGCGGCCGTTCGGCAAGATCATCCCCTGCGGCATCACCGACGCCTCCGTCACGAGCCTCTCGCAGGAGACGGGCCGGCTCGTGACCCCGGAGACGGTGGTCGCGCGCGTGGAGCAGGAAATATCCGCCCGCCGGGACGAGTTGTGCGAACAGTTCGTCCCGTCAGGGACCCCGGGTCCGCTGCCCTGGCCCACCGCCGTCAGCTGACCCGCGCCGCCCCCGGGACCGCCGGGACCGTGAGCGCACCACCGTCGACATCTCGACAAGGAGACCGACCATGACCGTTGCCCCCGAGGGCCGCCGCCTGCTGCGCGTCGAGGCGCGCAACGCCGAGACGCCGATCGAGAAGAAGCCGTCCTGGCTGAAGAACACCGCACGGATGGGCCCCGAGTTCCAGGAGCTGAAGTCGCTGGCCCGCGGCAAGGGCCTGCACACCGTGTGCGAGGAGGCGGGCTGTCCCAACATCTACGAGTGCTGGGAGGACCGGGAGGCCACGTTCCTGATCGGCGGCTCCAAGTGCACCCGCCGCTGCGACTTCTGCGACATCGCCACCGGCAAGCCGGACCTGCTGGACGTCACCGAGCCCCGCAAGGTGGCCGAGTCCGTCAAGGAGCTGGGCCTGCGCTACGCGACCGTGACCGGCGTGGCCCGTGACGACCTCGACGACGGCGGCGCCTGGCTGTACGCGGAGACCATCCGCGCGATCCACACGCTGAACCCGAACACCGGTGTGGAGATCCTGATCCCCGACTTCCAGGGCAAGCCGGACCGGCTCCAGCAGGTCATCGACGCCGCGCCGGAGGTCTTCGCCCACAACGTCGAGACGGTCCCGCGCATCTTCCGCCAGATCCGGCCCGCGTTCACCTACGAGCGCTCCCTGGACGTCATCACCCAGGGCAAGGACGCCGGGATGATCACCAAGTCCAACCTCATCCTCGGCATGGGCGAGACGAACCAGGAGATCTACGAGGCGCTGTGCGACCTCAACGACGCCGGGTGCGACATCATCACGCTCACCCAGTACCTGCGCCCCTCCCCGCTGTTCCACCCGATCGACCGGTGGGTCAAGCCCGAGGAGTTCGTGGAGCTCTCCGAGATGGCCGAGGAGATCGGCTTCCTGGGCGTCATGGCAGGCCCCATGGTCCGCTCCTCCTACCGCGCCGGCCGGCTGTGGGCCCGCGCCATGGAGAAGTCGGGCCGGGCGATCCCGGAGCACCTGGCGCACATCGAGGACACCGGCAGCGCCTCCCAGGAGGCCTCCTCGCTCGTCCAGCGACTCCGCTGAGGTCCGGCGGGGCGCGGCCCCGCCCACCCGCTAAACTGGAGGACGGACCACGGCCGGGCGCCCCGACGCCCTGACGCCGCGGGTCCCCCGGAACACCGCCACCGCACCACAGGACGAGGTCTCACCGTGTCACCTTCCCACGCCAAGTCGCGCCCCGCGTCGCGATCCACCTCCCCCGGGAAGCCGGCGGGCAAGCCGTCCGGGAAGCCGACCCGGGCGCAGAAGCGCGAGGCGAGGAAGCAGCGGAAGGCGACCAAGGGGCCAGGCTTCCTCGGCCAGATCAAGCAGGTCTTCAAGATGACCCGCGAGGTCGAGCCCAACATCGGCTGGTGGATGCTGCTGATCGGCCTCGGGGTCCTGCTGGTCTTCCTGCTCATCGGCGTGCTCCTCGGCAACTGGATCACCGGGCTGCTCATCGGCCTGCCGTTCGCCCTGCTGGCCGCCTCCTTCTACCTCTCCCGGCGGGCCGAGCGCGCCGCGTTCGCCCGGATCGAGGACCAGCCCGGGGCTGCCGGCGCCGCGCTGTCCGCGCTGCGCCGCGGCTGGATCGTCGAGGACCAGCCGGCCGCCATGGACCCGCGCACCCGCGACCTCATCTTCCGGGCCATCGGCCGGCCCGGGGTGGTCCTCGTGACCGAGGGCCCTGCGGGGCGGGTCGACAAGCTCGTCGCCAAGGAGCGCCGCCGGATCGGCCCCGTGATCCAGAACGTGCCGATCCACGTCATCAAGACCGGCAAGGGCGAGGGACAGGTCCCGCTGCGGGAGCTGTCCAAGCGGATGAAGAAGCTCGACAAGAAGCTCACCCAGCAGGAGGTGCAGACCGTGCACAAGCGGATCAGCACCCTGGGCAACCGCCTGCCGATCCCCAAGGGCGTGGACCCGATGCGCGCCCGCCCGGACCGCAGGGCCATGCGCGGCCGCTGAGCCGCCGGCCCCACGACACGCACCACGACACGCACGGAGCCCCCGCCTTCCACGGAAGGCGGGGGCTCCGTGCGTGTCGTGCCGGGTGCCGCGCCCGGCACTGCGCTCAGCGCGTGCGGACGAGGATCGTCTCCGCCGCCCGGTCGTGCAGGCCGCGCTGGTCCGGGTCGAACACGACCGCCGGGATCACGAGGCACAGCAGGAGGGAGCGGACCGCGGCGCGGGCGAACCCCGCCGGCCGCCCCGCCAGCGCCTGCACCTGGAGGCCCAGGAGCAGGTGCCCGGGGGTGTGGCCGGTCGCGCCGACCAGCAGCACGTTGAGCACGAGCAGGAACGCCAGGGTCAGCAGGCCCTGCTCGTTCCACTGGGGCACGAGCCACTCCGCGAGGCCCCAGCACAGGAACCAGTCCACCACCAGGGCCACGATCCGCCGCCCCACGCGTCCCACGGAGCCCGGCCCCAGCTCCGGTCGCCCGAGGCGCTGCCCCGGGTACTGCTGCCGGCCGGTCCCCGGCCCCTCGAGCCACGAGCCCACGTCACGTCTGTCGATCATCCCCTCAGGGTATCGGGGCGGGACTCCCCTAGACTGACGGGAGACCGTGGCTCCCCGGAGGTCCTCCGCGTAACACCGAGGAAACACCCGGGACACGGAGCCTTAATGCCCGGTCCGTAGCGTTGTCCCCGGAAACGGACGCCGCACGAGCATTCCCGGCACGGCGGTCCAGCCCACCTAACAAGGAGAACAGCACATGTTCCAGACACCCGAGGAAGTCCTCACGTTCATCAAGGACGAGGAGATCGTCTTCGTCGACGTCCGGTTCACGGACATGCCCGGCGTGCAGCAGCACTTCAACCTCCCCGCCAAGTCGGTGGACGACGACTTCTTCGAGCACGGGCAGCTGTTCGACGGCTCCTCCATCCGGGGCTTCCAGGGCATCGCCGAGTCCGACATGCAGCTCATCCCGGACCCGACGTCGGCCTTCGTGGACCCGTTCCGCGTCGAGAAGACCCTCGTGGTCACCTGCTCGATCGTGAACCCCCGCACCGGTGAGCCCTACCACCGCGACCCCCGCGGCGTCGCCGAGCGCGCCGAGGCGTACATGGCGTCGACCGGCATCGCGGACGTCGCCAACTTCGCCTCCGAGGCCGAGTTCTTCATCTTCGAGGACGTCCGCTACGACATCCAGCCGCAGGGCTCCTTCTACGCCATCGACTCCGACGAGGCGTCCTGGAACACCGGGCGCAAGGAGGAGGGCGGCAACCTGGGCAACAAGACCGCCACCAAGGGCGGCTACTTCCCGGTCTCCCCGGTCGACAAGCAGGCCGACCTGCGCGACGCGATGTGCGTGGCCCTGGACGAGGTGGGCCTCGAGGTCGAGCGCTCCCACCACGAGGTGGGCGGTCCCGGCCAGGCCGAGATCAACTACAAGTTCAGCACCCTCACCCGGGCCGCCGACGACCTGCAGAAGTTCAAGTACGTCATCAAGAACACCGCGGACGCCTTCGGCAAGTCGGCCACGTTCATGCCCAAGCCCGTCTACAACGACAACGGCTCCGGCATGCACTGCCACCAGTCCCTGTGGAAGGGCAGCGAGCCGCTGTTCTACGACGAGAAGGGCTACGCGGGCCTGTCCGACATCGCCCGCTGGTACATCGGCGGCCTCCTGGAGCACTCCTCGGCCGTGCTGGCCTTCACCAACCCGACGGTGAACTCCTACCGCCGCCTGGTCAAGGGCTTCGAGGCGCCGGTCAACATGGTGTACTCGCAGGGCAACCGCTCCGCCGGCATCCGCATCCCGATCACGGGCACCAACCCGAAGGCCAAGCGCCTCGAGTTCCGCGCCCCGGACCCCTCGTGCAACCCGTACCTGGCGTTCGCCGCCCAGCTGATGGCGGGCCTCGACGGCATCCGCAACCGCATCGAGCCGGCCGACCCGATCGACAAGGACCTCTACGAGCTGCCCGCCGAGGAGGCCAAGGACATCAAGAAGGCCCCGGCCTCGCTCGAGGAGGCGCTGCTGGCCCTGGAGGCGGACCACGAGTTCCTGCTCGCCGGTGACGTCTTCACCGAGGACACCATCCAGTCCTGGATCGAGTACAAGCGCGAGTTCGAGCTCAAGCCGCTGTCCGTGGTCCCGCACCCGCTGGAGTTCTCGATGTACTACGGCGTCTGATCCGCACGGATCGACCGCTTCACCGGGAAGGCCCCGGACCCCTTCGTGGGGTCCGGGGCCTTTCCCGTGCCGCCGGCAGTCCGACGACGACGCCGGCGGTGGCCGCCGACGATGGCAGCCGTCAGTGGCCGTAGAAGAGCCGCTCGAACACGGCCCGGGCCTTGCGGGTGGTGCGCAGGTAGTCCTCCTCGAGCCGCCCGGCGCCGCCGTGGGGGTACCCGCACCAGCGGGCCACCGCCTCGAGATCGGCCCGCTTGGCGGGCAGGGCGTCGGAGCGGCGCCCGGTCCGCAGGACGTTGCCGTTGCGCACCGCCGTGGCGAGCCGCCACGCGGCGGACAGGGCCAGGGCGTCCTCGGCGCTCACGAGACCGGCCTCCTCGGCGGCGTGCAGGGCCCGCAGGGTGCTCGTGGTCCGCAGCCCCTGGACGCGGTGCCCGTGCTGGAGCTGCAGCGTCTGGACGAGCCACTCGACGTCCGAGAGGCCGCCGCGGCCCAGCTTCAGGTGCCGGGCCGGGTCCGCGCCGCGCGGCATCCGCTCGTTCTCCACGCGGGCCTTCATCCGCCGGATCTCCAGCAGCTGGCGCTCCGTGAACTCCGCCGGGTAGCGCAGCGGGTCCACGACCCGCCGGAACGCGTCGGCCAGCTCGTCGCTGCCGGCCAGGGGCAGCGCCCGGGTGAGCGCCTGGAACTCCCAGGTCTGCGCCCACCGGGCGTAGTACTCGGCGTAGGACTCGATGGAGCGCACCATGGGCCCCTGCTTGCCCTCGGGGCGCAGGTCGTTGTCGATCTCCAGCACGCGCTCCGCCACGATGGGCGGCGTGCAGGGCGCCTTGAGCAGCTGCACCATCCGCTGCAGCAGGGTCTCGGCCTGCTCCCGGGCTGCCGCGGGGTCCGCGTCCCCCACCGGGGCGTAGACGTACATGACGTCGGCGTCGGACCCGTAGCCGATCTCCCGCCCACCCTGCCGGCCCATCGCGACGACGAGGACGTCGGCGAGTCTTCCGGCCCGGTCGTAGACCTCCCGCTCGGCCACGTGCAGGGCGCCCAGGACGCAGACCCGGTCGATGTCGGACAGCGCCGCCACGACCTGCTCGACGTCGAGCAGCCCGGAGGTGTCCGCGAGCGCGACGCGCAGCTCCTCGCGGCGGCGGATGAGGCGGATCATCCGCACGGCCTCCCCGGGATCGGGGTGGCGGGCCATCTGGGCGCGGATCTCGCTCCACAGCGTCTCGAAGGACACGGGGCACAGCTCGTCGTCCTGGCCGAGCCAGGCGGTCGCCTCCGGGGAGTTCTCCAGCAGGTCGGTGACGTACCGGGAGCTGGAGAGGATCTGGCACAGGCGTTCGGCGGCGGCGTTGGAGTCACGGAGCAGGCGCAGGAACCAGGGGGTGGTCCCGAGGGACTCGGACAGCCGCCGGAAGCCCAGCAGCCCGGCGTCGGCGTCGACGCCGTCGGCCAGCCAGGCCAGGAGCACGGGCAGCAGGGTGCGCAGGATCTCGGCCCGCCGGCTGACGCCGCGGGTGAGCGCCTCGATGTGGCGCACGGCGGCCTTCGGGTCCCGGTAGCCGAGCGCGGCGAGCCGGTCCCGCACGGACTCCGCCGAGAGCTGGGTGTCGGTCTCGGGCAGGTGGGCGAGCGCGGCCAGCAGCGGCCGGTAGAAGATCCGCTCGTGCATCCCCCGGACGCTGCGCTTGACCTTGCGCCACTCCTCGAGCAGCGAGTCGCCGGAGGGGCGGGCGGTGTCCGCGGCGCCGCGCAGGGAGCGGGCGATGACCGTGAGCTCCTGCTCGCCCCGCGGCATGAGGTGGGTGCGGCGCAGCCGGAACAGCTGGATGCGGTGCTCCAGGAGGCGCAGCCAGCGGTAGTGGGCGGAGAACTGCTCGCTGTCCCGGCGGCCGATGTAGCCGCCCTCGGAGAGCGCGGCCAGGGACTCGGTCGTGGCCTGGGTCCGGACCCGCTCGTCCGTGCGCCCGTGCACCAGCTGGAGGAGCTGGACGGTGAACTCGACGTCGCGCAGCCCGCCGGGTCCCAGCTTGATCTGGCGCTCGCCCTCGGCGGCCGGGATGTTGTCGGTGACCCGCCGGCGCATGGCCTGCACGGACTCGACGAAGCCCTCGCGCCCGGAGCTGCGCCACACGAACGGCTCGATGGCCTTCCGGTAGGCCGCCCCGAGCTCCGGGTCCCCGGCCACGGGCCGGGCCTTGAGCAGGGCCTGGAACTCCCAGGACTCGGCCCACCGCTCGTAGTAGCGCACGTGCGAGTCCAGGGTGCGCACGAGCGGCCCATCCTTGCCCTCGGGCCGGAGGTTGGCGTCCACCTCCCACAGCGGGGGCTCCGCGCCGCGGGCCATGAGCGCCCGGGCGGTGCCCGTGGCGAGGGCCGTGGCGATGACGGTGGCCTCCGCCCCGTCCAGGGGCTCCGCGCCATCCGGGTCCTCGACGGCCATGACGTGGACGACGTCGACGTCGGAGATGTAGTTGAGCTCCCGGGCGCCGCACTTGCCCATCCCGATCACGGCGAGCCGCACCCGGTCGACGGTCTCTGGGGCCCAGGTCCCCGCCGCCTCCGCCCGGGAGACGGCGAGCGCCCCCTCGAGGGCCGCGGCGGCCAGGTCGGCGAGCTGGCGGCCCACCGCGGGCATGTGGTCTGCGGGGTAGAGGGCCCCGACGTCCCGGATCGCGATGCGCGTCAGCTCCCGCCGGTAGGCCGCGCGCAGGGCGCTGCAGGCGGCGTCACCGGTCCCGGCGGCCACCGGGGTCCGCGCGGCGGGGTCCGCGCCGACCGCCGTCAGCAGCGCGTCGCGGAACTGCTCGCCGGGGATCTCCGCCGGCTCGGCGGCGGCGGGCTCCGCGAGCAGGTCCAGGTGCTCGGGGCGCCGGAGCAGGAACTCCCCGAGCGCCTCGGAGGAGCCCAGGAGCCGGAACATGGCCTCGGAGGCCTCCGGGCCGGCGTTGATCCGCTCGGCGAGCTCCGGTGAGCCCTCGAGGAGCCGGACGGTGAGCCGCAGGGCGACGTCGGGCGAGGCCGCCAGGGCCAGACCCTCCAGCAGCCGGTCGAGGTCGACCTCGGCGAGCTCCGGGAAGCCGAGCCAGCGCTGGGCGTTGCCCGTGTCCGCGAAGCCGACCTTGATGAGACGGCCGGACGGGACGGTGCCCGCCGGGGCCGCGGACTGGGGAGGGTGTGTCATGGGACGGTCCGTCCGGGGTCAGAGGATGCCGAGGTTGTTCTTGAGCTCGAAGTGCGTGACGACCCGGCGGTAGTCGTTCCAGTCGCGGCGCTTGTTGCGCAGGAAGTAGTCGTAGACCTGCTCCCCGAGCAGCTCGGCCATGAACTCCGACTCCTCGGTCTCCCGGATGGCGTCGTACAGGCTCGAGGGCAGCGGGTTGTGGCCGAGGGCGCGGCGCTCCGCGGAGCTCATCGCCGCGACGTCGTCCAGCTCCACGGGCGGGAGCTCGTACTCGTTCTCGATGCCCCGCAGACCCGCGGCCAGCAGCGCGGCGTAGGAGAGGTAGGGGTTCGTGGCGGAGTCGATGCCGCGGTACTCGATGCGCGCGGCCTGCACCTTGTCCGGCTTGGACAGGGGCACCCGCACGAGCGCGGAGCGGTTGTTGTGGCCCCAGGACTGGTAGGAGGGGGCCTCTCCCCCGCCCCACAGCCGCTTGTAGGAGTTGACGAACTGGTTGGTCACCGACGTGAACTCGGGGGCGTGCCGCAGGATGCCGGCGATGAAGTGCCCGGCCGTGCGGGAGAGGCGGAACTCGGACCCGGCCTCGAAGAAGGCGTTGGTGTCCCCCTCGAAGAGCGAGAAGTGGGTGTGCATGCCGGAGCCGGGGTGCTCGGTGAACGGCTTGGGCATGAAGGTCGCGTACAGCCCCTGCGAGAGGGCGACCTCCTTGATGACCGTGCGGAACGTCATGATGTTGTCGGCCGTCTGCAGGGCGTCGGCGTAGCGCAGGTCGATCTCGTTCTGCCCGGGGCCGGCCTCGTGGTGGGAGAACTCGACGGAGATCCCGACGGCCTCCAGCATGTTCACGGCCTTGCGCCGGAAGTCCTGCACCACGCCGCCCGGCACGTGGTCGAAGTACCCCTCGTGGTCCACGGGCGTGGGCCGGCCCTCGGCGTCGAGGTCCGCCGACTTCAGCAGGTAGAACTCGATCTCCGGCGCCGTGTAGCAGGTGAAGCCCATGTCCGAGGCCTTCTCCAGGACGCGCTTGAGCACCCCTCGCGGGTCCGAGGAGGAGGGCTCGCCGTCCGGGGTGAGGATGTTGCAGAACATCCGGGCGGTGGGCTCCGTCTCGCTGCGCCAGGGCAGGATCTGGAACGTGGACGGGTCCGGCTGCAGGAGCATGTCCGCCTCGGAGACCCGCGACAGGCCCTCGATGGAGGAGCCGTCGAAGCCGAGACCCTCCTCGAAGGCCGCCTCGACCTCGGCGGGGGCCAGGGCCACCGACTTGAGGCTCCCGACGACGTCCGTGAACCACATGCGCACGAAGCGCACGTCGCGCTCCTCGATGGTCCTGAGGACGAACTCCTGCTGACGGTCCATGGTTGTCTTCCTCGTCTTCCTGCCCGGGAGTGCTGTGCCGCCCGGGCACGCTTGCTGTCCCGCCCACTCTAACGCGCTGCCCCGCCGCGCCCGCCGGACCGGACGGCCGCGGACGGGCGCGCCCGATAGGGTGGGGCCATGACCCAGGAGACACCCCGTCCGGCACCGGGCGCGCTGGACGTGCGCCGGGTGCGCACGCACCACCTGCGCGAGGCCAAGCGCCGTGACGAGAAGTTCACGATGCTCACGTGCTACGACGCCCTGACGGCGGCGATCTTCGACGCGGCCGGCGTCGACTCGCTGCTGGTCGGGGACTCCGCGGGCAACAACGTCCTGGGCCACTCCAGCACCCTGCCCGTCACCGTGGACGAGCTGCTGCCGATGTGCCGTGCCGTGTCCGGCTCCGTCGAGCGCGCGTTCGTGGTGGTGGACCTGCCCTTCGGCTCCTACGAGGCCTCCCCCGAACAGGCGGTGGCCACCGCGGTGCGCTTCCTCAAGGAGGGCGGCGCGCACGCGGTAAAGCTCGAGGGCGGGGCGTGGTTCGCCCCCCACGTCCGGGCCATGGTCCAGGCCGGGGTGCCCGTCGTGGCCCACATCGGCTTCACCCCGCAGAGCGAGCACGCCCTGGGCGGGTACCGGGTGCAGGGTCGCGGCGACGCCGCGCGCACGCTCGTGGAGGACGCCCGCGCCCTCGAGGCCGCCGGGGCCTTCTGCCTGGTGATGGAGATGGTCCCGGCGGAGGCCGCCGCGGCCGTGGACGCCGCCCTGGAGATCCCGACCGTGGGCATCGGGGCCGGGCCCGCGACCACGGGCCAGGTGCTCGTGTGGCAGGACATGCTGGGGCTGCGCCGGGGCCGGATGCCGCGCTTCGTCCGGCAGTACGCGGACCTGCACGGGGTGGTCTCCGACGCCGTGGGCCGCTACGTCGAGGACGTGCGCTCGGGGGCCTTCCCGGCCCCGGAGCACGGCTTCTGAGCCACCGCGCCCGGCGCACCGTTCCGGGGCGACCCGGCCCTCGAGGCACTGCGCCCGCGGCGGATCAGCCCTCCTCGAAGGCGCGGTCCTCCTCGTCCCACTGCCGGGTGCGCTCCGCGGCGAGCTTCAGCGCGTTCTGCGCCACCTCGCGCGTGGCGTAGGGCCCGAGCAGCTTGCGGTAGTCCGACTGCGGGCCCTCCTCGACCTGGTGGGTGTAGGTGTTGAACCAGTACTCGGCCATGACCTCTCCTCTCGGTGGCCGCCGGGCACCGGTGACCGGACCGGCCCCGTGCCCGGCGCGCTAGGGTAGATCCTAGGCCCGGACCGGCCCGGACGGGGCCGGCCCACCCGATCCAGGAGGTCCAGACCCCCGTGCCCACGCACAACCTCACCGCTCCCGCCCCCGGCGGCACCGCCCCCGTCGGCGCCCTCGCTCCCGGCTCCGTGACCCCCGGCCGGCCCGTGCCGGCGTCCATCCCCCGCCCCGAGTACGTGGGCCGGGCGGAGCCGGACGAGGGCCGCGGCGGCAACGTCTACACCCCGGACGAGATCGAGCTCATCCGTGCGGCGGGCCGGATCGCGGCGCGCGCCCTGCAGGAGGCCGGCCGGGCCGCCGTGCCGGGCACGACCACGGACGAGCTCGACCGGATCGCCCACGAGTACCTGTGCGACCACGGGGCCTACCCCTCCTGCCTGGGGTACCGGGGCTTCCCCAAGTCCATCTGCACGTCCCTCAACGAGGTGATCTGCCACGGCATCCCCGACTCCACGGTGCTGGAGGAGGGCGACATCATCAACCTGGACGTCACGGCCTACAAGGACGGCTTCCACGGCGACACCAACCGGATGTTCCTGGTGGGCGAGGTCGACGAGCAGTCCCGCCTGCTGGTCGAGCGCACCGAGGAGGCCCTGAACCGGGCCGTCAAGGCCGTCCGCCCGGGCCGGGAGATCAACGTCATCGGCCGCGTCATCGAGAAGTACGCCCGGCGTTTCGACTACGGCGTGGTGCGGGACTTCACCGGCCACGGGGTGGGCCGGGAGTTCCACTCCGGGCTGATCGTCCCCCACTACGACGCCGCGCCGTCCTACTCCACCCTGATGGTCCCGGGCATGGTCTTCACGATCGAGCCCATGCTGACCCTGGGCACGATCCAGTGGGAGCAGTGGGACGACGACTGGACCGTGACCACGCGCGACCGGCGGCGCAGCGCGCAGTTCGAGCACACCATGGCCGTCACCGAGGACGGGGTGGACGTCCTCACCCTGCCGTAGGCCCTGCCGTAGACTGCCCACTGATCATCCGACCACGGCCCCACGAGAGGACCGCCCCATGACCACACCAGACCGCGACGTCGCCGCCGTCCCGAACCGCCGCGTCATCGGCATCGACTTCGGCGGCACCGGGACCAAGGGCGGGATCGTGGACCTCGACACGGGCGAGCTCGTCGGCGAGCGATTCCGGATCGCCACCCCCCGCCCGGCCACCCCCGAGAAGGTCGCGGAGGTGATGCAGCAGATCGTCGCGGAGCTGCAGTCCCGTCCCGGGGCTCCCGCCCCAGACTCGCCCGTGGGCATCGTCTTCCCGGCGATCATCAAGGAGGGCGTGGCCCTGTCCGCGGCGAACATCGACAAGTCCTGGATCGGCACGGACGTCGACGGCCTCATGACCGAACGGCTCGGCCGCCCGGTCGAGGCCCTCAACGACGCCGACGCCGCGGGGCTGGCCGAGGCCGTCTACGGGGCCGGACGGGGCGTCAAGGGCCTGGTCATCGTGATCACCCTGGGCACCGGGATCGGCTCCGCCCTGATCCTCAACGGCAAGCTCGTCCCCAACGCCGAGCTGGGGCACCTGGAGATCGACGGCCACGACGCCGAGACGAAGGCGTCCGCCGCCGCGCGCGAGCGCGAGGACATGCCGTGGAAGAAGTGGGCGACCACCCGTCTGCAGCGCTACTTCAGCCACGTGGAGTTCCTGTTCTCGCCCAACCTGTTCGTGGTCGGCGGCGGGGTGTCGAAGAAGGCGGAGAAGTTCCTCCCCTTCATCGAGCTGCGCACGCCCGTGAAGGTCGCCGAGCTCCGGAACAACGCCGGCATCGTGGGCGCCGCCCTGTGGGCTGGCATCCCGCACGCGCCCGAGAGCTGAGCCCGGTCCGACGACGACGCCCGGTCACCTCCGCGAGGAGGTGACCGGGCGTCGTCGTGACCGGGCGGGAACGATCCGGCCGGGGCAGAAAAAACCCGCCGGGGGCCGCGGCTTCCCCTCCGCAGCCCCCGGCGGGAGCTTGTTGTGGACCCCACTCTACGGTCCTCCTCCGGCCTGCGGCAAGGGACACGCCGGGACGTGGCGGCCGGAGCCGGTGCACCGCACGGGCGGGTCGTCAGAGCAGCCTCGGCTGGGACACGCCCTCGACGCCCTTGCCCCGCGGCCGCCGGCCGGTGCGCTTGCGGGCGGCGCCGATGGGCTCCACGGTCGCGGGGATGGTCTGCTGCCCGGTCTGCTCGGCCTGCTGCCGGCGCAGGAGGTCGATCGCCTCCTCGAAGTCCCCCAGGCCGTCGAAGGCCTGGTAGACGCTGGCGAAGCGCAGGTACGCCACGACGTCCAGCCGGCGGAGCGGGGCCAGGATCGCCAGCCCCACCTCGTGCGCCTCGATCTCCGCGGCGCCCAGCGCCCGGATCGTCTCCTCGACCTCCTGGGCTAGCATCGCGAGGTCGTCCTCGCTCACCGGCCGCCCCTGGCAGGCCTTGCGCACCCCGTTGACGATCTTCTGCCGGTCGAAGGGCTCGGTGACGCCCGAGCGCTTGATGACCGAGATGGTCGTGGTCTCGAGCGTGGTGAAGCGCCGGCCGCACTCGGAGCACTGGCGGCGGCGGCGGATCGCCGTCCCGTCGTCCGTGGTGCGGCTGTCGACGACGCGGGAGTCGGTGTGACGGCAGAACGGGCAGTGCACGGTCGGATCAGCTCCCGGTGCGGATCGTGATGGCCCGGCCGTGCGCGGGCAGGTCCTCGGAGCGCGCGACGGCCACGATGTCCTCCCCGATCACGGCGAGCGCGTCCTGGGTGTACTCGACGATCTGCACGGCCTTCATGAAGGCGGTGGTGGACAGGCCCTGGGCGTGCACCGCCGTCCCGCCCGTGGGCAGCACGTGGTTCGAGCCCGCCGCGTAGTCGCCGAGCGGGACGGGGCTGTAGGGCCCCAGGAAGATCGCCCCCGCGTTGCGCACCCGGGCGGCGACCTCCTGCGGGTCGGCGGTGTGGATCTCGAGGTGCTCGGCGGCGTAGGCGTCGGCCACGGCGATCGAGGAGTCGAGGTCGTCGGTGAGCACGATCCCGGACTGCTGCCCGGACAGGGCGGTGGCGATCCGCTCCCGGTGCTTCGCCTCGGGGACCTGGACGGCGAGCTCCGCGGCGACCCGCTCGGCGAGCCCGGGCGAGTGGGTGATCAGCACCGCGCCGGCGGCGGGGTCGTGCTCGGCCTGGGAGATCAGGTCGGCGGCCACGTAGGCGGGCACGGCGGTGTCGTCGGCCAGCACGGCGATCTCGGTGGTCCCCGCCTCGGCGTCCACGCCGACCACGGAGCGGAGCAGGCGCTTGGCCGTGGCGACGTAGACGTTGCCCGGACCGGTCACGGTGTCGACCGGCTCGAGGACGTCGTCGCCGTCCGTGACCCCGTGGGCCATGGCGGCCAGCGACTGGGCACCGCCGATGGCCCAGACCTCGTCCACCCCGAGCAGCCCGGCGGCCGCGAGGATCGTGGGGTGCGGCAGGCCCCCGAACTCCTTCTGCGGCGGGCTGCACAGCACCACCGAGCCGACCCCCGCCGCCTGGGCCGGGACGACGTTCATGACCACGGACGAGGGGTAGACGGCCAGCCCGCCGGGCACGTAGAGCCCCGCCCGGTGCAGGGGCGTCCACCGGTGCACGAGCACGGCGCCGGGCGCGACTTCGACGCGGGCGTCGGCCGGGCGCTGCGCCTGCGCGAAGGCCAGGGTGCGCTCGATGGCGGTCTCCAGGCCCCGGCGCACGGCCGGGTCCAGCTCGTCGACCGCCCGCCGGATCTCCGCCGGGTCGACGCGCAGCCGGCCCTGGGCCACGCCGTCGAAGCGCTGCGCGTAGCGGCGCAGGGCGACGGCGCCCTCGGTGCGGACCGCGGCGATGATCTCCTCCACGACCTGCTGCGCCGAGGCGAGCGACGTGGAGCTCTGCCGGGGCACGGCCGCCCGCAGCTCGGACCAGGACAGGTGCCGGCCGCGCAGGTCGATCGTTCGCAGGACGGGAGTCGTGGTCGTCTCAGCAGTAGTCACGCTCTCCATGGTATTCCACCGCGGCGCCCGGCCGGGTGCCGGGCCTTGCGCTCCGCCGCCCGGTGGGCTATACCTCCAGGCAGGTCGGGCCGAGCAGCACCTTGAGGTCCCCGAACAGCGCCGGTGAGGGGTTCACCCGCAGATCGGGGCCCAGGCGCAGGACCTGCACCTTCTGGCGGGTCTCGAGGTGGATGCGCACCTCGGAGTCCCCGCGGTGGTTGCGCAGCACCGCGCCGATCTCCTTGACCGTCTCCTCCGTGGCGCGGAACTCGGGCAGGGCGATCAGCACGGGGCCGCTGTGCCCGTCCGCCGAGAGCTCCGGCACGGTGAGCTCCTGCGCGGAGATCGTCACCGACCCGTCGTCCCGGCGTTGCAGCCGGCCCTTGATTACACAGATGAGGTCCTCCGCGAGCACGCCCGCGATGGGGGCGTAGGCCTTGCCGAAGAACATGATCTCGATCGAGCCCGTCCGGTCCTCGAGCTCCACCCGCGCGTAGGCGTTGCCCGAGGTCTTGGCGATCCGCCGGGACAGGGAGGTGATCATGCCCGCCACGGTCACCACGGCGCCGTCGGGCCGGCCGTCCTCGCCGAGCAGCGGCTGGATCGAGGTGTCGGCGTACTGCCCGAGCGCCTCGTCGAGGCCGCGCAGCGGGTGGTCGGAGACGTACAGGCCGAGCATCTCGCGCTCGAAGGCCAGCAGGTCCTTGCGCTCCCACTCGGGCACGTCCGGCACCGCGACGGTCAGCGACGTCGAGGGGTCCTCGTCGTCCAGCCCCATGCCCCCGAAGAGGTCGAACTGCCCGGCCGCCTCCTGGCGCTTGACGGCGACCGTGGCGTCCACGGCCTCCTCGTGGCAGAGCACGAGTCCGCGCCGGGTGTGGCCCAGCCGGTCGAAGGCGCCCGCCTTGACCAGGGACTCGATGGTGCGCTTGTTGCACACCACGGCGGGGACCTTCGCGAGGAAGTCGTTGAAGGAGGTGAAGGCGCCGTGCTCCTCCCGGGCCTCGACCATCGCGCTGACCACGTTGGCGCCCACGTTGCGCACCGCGCCCATCCCGAAGCGGATGTCGGTGCCCACCGGGGTGAAGTTCAGCGCGGACTCGTTGACGTCCGGGGGCAGCACGGTGATGCCCATCCGGCGGCACTCGGTGAGGTACAGGGCGAGCTTGTCCTTGTCGTCGCCCACCGAGGTGAGCAGCGCGGCCATGTACTCGGCCGGGTAGTGCGCCTTGAGGTACGCCGTCCAGTAGGAGACGAGGCCGTAGGCGGCGGAGTGGGCCTTGTTGAACGCGTAGTCGGAGAAGGGCAGGAGGATGTCCCACAGGGCCTTGATCGCGGCCTCGGAGTAGCCGCGCTCCACCATGCCGCCGTGGAAGCCCTCGTACTGCTTGTCCAGCTCCGACTTCTTCTTCTTGCCCATGGCGCGGCGGAGGATGTCCGCCTGGCCGAGCGTGAAGCCCGCGACCTTCTGGGCGATCGCCATGACCTGCTCCTGGTAGACGATCAGGCCGTAGGTCGTGTTGAGGATCTCCGCGAGCGGCTCCTCGAGCTCGGGGTGGATCGGGGTGATCTCCTGCTGGCCGGTCTTGCGCAGCGCGTAGTTCGTGTGCGAGTTCGCGCCCATGGGCCCCGGACGGTACAGGGCGATGACCGCGGAGATGTCCTCGAAGTTGTCGGGGCGCATGAGCTTGAGCAGCTGGCGCATGGGCCCGCCGTCGAGCTGGAACACCCCGAGGGTGTCGCCGCGGGCCAGCAGCTCGTAGGACTCGGCGTCGTCGAGCAGGAGGTTCTCGAGGTCGAGGACGAACCCGTCCTGGTTCAGCGTGATGTTCTCGATCGCGTCGGAGATGATCGTGAGGTTGCGTAGCCCCAGGAAGTCCATCTTGATCAGCCCGAGCCCCTCGGAGGTGGGGTAGTCGAACTGGGTGATGACCTGCCCGTCCTGCTCGCGGCGCATGATCGGGATGATGTCGATCAGCGGGTCCGAGGACATGATGACGCCCGCCGCGTGCACCCCCCACTGCCGCTTGAGCCCCTCGAGGCCCTCGGCGGTGTCGAAGATCTTCTTCGCCTCCGGGTCCTGGGCGAGGATCTCGCGCAGCTCGTCGGCCTCCCCGTAGCGCTTGGCGCTCTCGTCGTAGACGTCCTTGAGGGAGATGCCCTTGCCCATGACGTCCGGCGGCATGGCCTTGGTCAGCTTCTCCCCCATCGAGAAGGGGTATCCCAGCACGCGCGAGGAGTCCTTGAGCGCCTGCTTGGCCTTGATGGTGCCGTAGGTGACGATCATGGCCACGCGCTCGTCGCCGTACTTCTCGGTGACGTAGTGGATCACCTCGGAGCGGCGGCGGTCGTCGAAGTCGACGTCGAAGTCGGGCATGGAGACGCGGTCCGGGTTGAGGAAGCGCTCGAAGATCAGGCCGTGCTCCAGCGGGTTCAGCTCGGTGATGCGCATGGCGTACGCGACCATCGAGCCGGCCCCGGAGCCGCGGCCCGGTCCCACCCGGATCCCGTTGTTCTTGGCCCAGTTGATGAAGTCGGCCACCACCAGGAAGTACCCGGGGAAGCCCATCTGCAGGATGATGCCCTTCTCGTAGTCCGCCTGCCGCTGGACGTCCTCGGGGATCCCGCCGGGGAAGCGGTGGTGCAGGCCCCGCTGCACCTCCTCGACGAACCAGGACTCCTCGTCGTGGCCCTCGGGGGTCGGGAAGCGGGGCATGTAGTTCGCGGAGGTGTCGAACTCGACGTTGCACCGCTCCGCGATCTCCAGGGTGTTGTCGCACGCCTCGGGGAAGTCCCGGAACAGCTCCCGCATCTCCGCCGGGGACTTCAGGTAGAACTCGTCGGCGTCGAACTTGAACCGCTTCGGGTCCGCCAGCGTCGAGCCGGACTGCACGCACAGCAGGGCGGCGTGGGACTTCGCGTCCTCGGCGTGGGTGTAGTGCAGGTCGTTGGTGGCCACGAGCGGCAGCTGCAGGTCCTTGGCGAGCTTGAGCAGGTCGCCGGTGACCCGCTTCTCGATCCCCAGGCCGTGGTCCATGAGCTCGCAGTAGTAGTTCTCGGCGCCGAAGATGTCGCGGAACTCCGCCGCGGCCTGCCGCGCCTCCTGGTACTGGCCCAGGCGCAGGCGGGTCTGCACCTCCCCGGAGGGGCAGCCGGTGGTCGCGATGAGGCCCTTGCCGTAGGTGTTCAGCAGCTCGCGGTCCATGCGCGGCTTGTAGAGCTGGCCCTCAAGGGACGCCAGGGACGAGGCGCGGAACAGGTTCTGCATGCCCTGGGTGGTCTCCGCGAGCAGCGTCATGTGCGTGTAGGCGCCGCCGCCCGAGACGTCGTCCCGGCCGCCGTCGGCGAACTTCACGCGGGTGCGGTCGGAGCGGGCGGTGCCCGGCGTCAGGTAGGCCTCCACGCCGATGATGGGCTTGATCCCCGCGTTGCGGGCCTTGTTCCAGAAGTCGAAGGCCCCGAAGACGAAGCCGTGGTCGGTCGTCGCCAGGGAGGACATCCCCAGTTCGTGACAGGCCTCGAAGAGGTCGTCGAGGCGTGCCGCACCGTCGAGCATGGAGTACTCGGTGTGCACGTGGAGGTGGGTGAAGCTGTTCTTGCCGGTCGCCGTCGTCACCCGACCAGTGTAGTGGTCCGCACCGACCGCTCCGCCCCGCCGGGGCCGTCCCGCGGCGGCCGGCTCCCCCGGCCGGGGCCGCTCCGCCGGGTCAGGCGGGACCGCCGTCGCGCAGCGTCTCGAGGGCGAAGGAGAGGTCCGGCGGGTACGGGCTCTCGTACTCGACGGGCTCCCCCGTGCCGGGGTGCTCGAAGCCCAGGCGCTTGGCGTGCAGCCACTGCCGGGTGAGCCCGAGGCCGGCCGACAGCGCGGGGTCCGCGCCGTAGGTGAGGTCCCCGCAGCACGGGTGGCGCAGCGCGGAGAAGTGCACGCGGATCTGGTGGGTGCGGCCGGTCTCCAGGTGCACCTCGACGAGCGCCGCCCGGCCGAAGGCCTCCAGGACTTCGTAGTGGGTGATCGACGCGCGGCCGCCGTCGACCACGGCGAAGCGCCAGTCGTAGCCGGGGTGGCGCCCGATCGGCGCGTCGATCGTCCCGCGCAGCGGGTCAGGGAGGCCCTGCACCACCGTGTGGTAGACCTTCGTGACCGTCCGGTCCTTGAAGGCGCGCTTGAGCGCGGTGTACGCGCGCTCGGTGCGGGCCACGACCATCAGCCCGGACGTGCCGACGTCGAGCCGGTGCACCACACCGGCCCGTTCGGGGGCGCCGGAGGTGCTCACGGTGACGCCCGCGCCCGCCAGGGCCCCGACCACGGTCGGTCCCTTCCAGCCCGGCGAGGGGTGCGCGGCGACGCCGGGTGGCTTGTCGATCACCACGATGTCGTCGTCCAGGTGCACCACGCGGAAGTCCTCGACCAGCTGGGGCACGATCCGTGCCGGGTCCTCGGGGACGGGCACGTGCACGGTGAGGGTCTGCGAGGCTTCGACCCGGAAGGACTTGGCGACGGGCCGGTCGCGGTGCAGCACGCGACCCTCGGCGCAGAGCACGGCGGCCGCGGAGCGGGAGAGCCCGGTGAGGGCGGCCACGGCGGCGTCCGCGCGCTGGCCCTCGAGCTCGGGCGGCACGGTGAAGCGCTCCTGCACGTGCTCCTCGGGCTCAGCCACGGGTGCCCTCCTCCTCCGGCGAGGCCTCGACCCGCTGCGCGGCCGGGGCGCCCGCGCCCGTGCGGGTGCCGTCGAGCTCCCGGCCGAGCAGCGTCAGGAGCACCACGAGGGAGACCCCCACGACCACCCCGCAGTCGGCGATGTTGAAGATCGCGAAGCGCGGCACGGCGATGAAGTCCACCACGTGGCCCATCCCGGAGCCGGGGTCCCGCAGGAGCCGGTCGGTCAGGTTGCCGAGGGCGCCGCCGAGGACGAGCCCCAGGGCCAGGGCCCACGCGGCCGAACGCACCCGGCGGAGGGTGAGCACGATGAGGACGGAGACGACCACCATCACCAGGGTGAAGACCCACGTGATGTTCTCCCCCAGGGAGAACGCGGCGCCGGGGTTGCGGATGAACTGCCACCACAGCAGTCCCTCGACCACCGGCGTCCGCTGGCCGAGCTCCATGGTCGCGACGACCCACCACTTGGTGAGCTGGTCCGCGGCGTACACCAGCAGCGCGGCGGCCGCGGCGAGGAGGAGGACGCCCCGCGGGGTCCGGCGGTCGGGTGCGCCGGCGGGGACTTCGGGGGACTCGCTCATGCTCTCCTCGGGTGGCGGGGCGGGGATCGGGCCCGCCCCGGGTGGCGGGGCGGCGGGGACGTCGGCCCCGTTCCATGGTGCCACGTCCGCCCGGGAGCCATCGGCCCCGGGGGCGCCCCTCCAGGGGCGGCCCCGGGGCGGGGCGACGACGGAGGGACCGGCACGTGGCCGGTCCCTCCGCAGGGTGCGCGTCGCGGCGCGGCGGCTAGGCCTGCTCGGACCGGACCGGGCCGGCGGCGCCGTCCGCGGCCGGTGCGGGCTCGAGGGACGGGGTGGTGTCCAGGTCCTGCAGCTGGTCCTGGATGTACGCCTTGAGGTTGGTGCGGTAGTCCTGCTCGAAGGCGCGCAGCCCCGAGACGCGGGCCTGCAGCTCGGCCTGCTCCTCCTGGAGGGCCGTGAGGGTCTCCTCGCGCGTGCGCTGGGCGTCCGTGACGAGCTCCTCGGCCCGCTCGCGGGCCTCGCCGACGATCCGGTCCCGCTCGGCGGTGCCCTCGGCGACGTACTCGTCGTGCAGCTTCTGGGCCATCGCCAGGACGCCGGCCGCGGACTGCGCCGCACCGGAGGTGGGCGCGGTCTCCGCGGCGACGGTCTCGGCGGCCCCGGTGCCGGCCGCGGCGGGCGAGGTCCGCTCCACCGCCTCCTGCGGCGCACCGCCGGTGACCGGGGCGGGGGCCTCGACGGTCTCCCCGGCGGTCTCCCCGGCGGTGTCGTCGGCGACGGGGAGGCCGGGCTCGGAGACGGGCGACGGCGCGGAGTCCTTGGGAGCGACGGGCTGCCCGGCGGCCTCGAGCTGCTGCTTGAGGTCGCTGTTCTCCTGGTTCAGGCGGCGCAGCTCCACGACGATCTCGTCGAGGAAGTCGTCGACCTCGTCCTGGTCGTAGCCCTCCCGGAACTTCGTGGGCTGGAACCGCTTGTTGATGACGTCTTCGGGCGTCAGAGCCATGGGTGCATTCCTTCGTGGGCGGAGCGCGGGCGCGGCCCGCGGCGGGGGATCCGTCCGACCGGGGCCGGGGCGGCGCGGTGGCCGGCGCCCGGTGGTCGTGCGGTTACAGCGTACAGGCCGGTCTCCGGCGGGCCGGGTCCGACAGGCACCGGGTCGGACCAGCACTGCGTCGGACCAGCACTGCGTCGGACCAGCACTGCGTCGGACCAGCACTGCGTCAGACCAGCATCGAGCCGATGATGCCCTGGACGATGCTGACGGCGAAGATGAGGATGAGGAACCCGAGGTCCAGCGACACCCCGCCGAAGCGCAGGGGCGGCACGATCCGCCGGAGCCACCGCATCGGCGGGTCGGTGACGGTGTACACGGCGGAGGCCCCGACGAGGGCGGCTCCGCGGGGCCGCCAGTTGCGGGCGAACATCTGCACCCAGTCGAGCACGAGGCGCGCGAGCAGCGCGACGTACACGAGGTGCAGTGCCAGGTACAGCACGGAGAGCAACAGGTCCATCGGTCCGCCTCAGTCCTCCTGGTGGTCGTCGGTCTCGTCCTCGCCGCCGGCGGGGTGCCCGACGACCTCCACGTAGGACGGGGTGAGCAGGAAGACCTTGCCGGTCACCCGTTCGATGGAGCCGTGCAGGGCGAAGACCAGGCCGGCGGAGAAGTCCACCAGGCGCTTGGCCTCGGCGTCGCCCATGTCGCTGACGTTCATGATGACGGGCGTGCCCTCGCGGAAGGCCTCGCCGATGGACTTCGCGTCGTTGTAGGAGCGGGGGTGGACCGTGGTGATCGTGCGCAAGGTCGAGCTGTCCTCTCGAGAGCTGGAGGGGGCGCGTTTGATGGGGGTGACCGGCGCCCGGTACTCGGCCGACCGGCGCGGCACGGCCACTGCGGTGGACTCGTGGGCGCGGGCCTCGCGCGGCTCCTCGCGGACCGCGGCGGCGGGCTGGTGCTCCTGGCGGGACGGCGTCGGCTCGTCGTAGTCCTCGTCCGTCTCGGCGAGGCCGAGATAGATCATGGTGCGGCGCAACGCTCCGGCCATGGTGCTCTCCTTGACTGTCTGTGCGGATATCGGCGGTGGGGGGAGTTCCGGGATCCTCGGACCGCCCTGCGCCCGTGGTGCTGCCCGGAACGCGGTACGGCCCTGGCCCCGCGGGGCCGTCCTCCAAGCTATCCTACGGGCGCCCGGGGGCCGAGGATATCGGAGCCGACGCGCACGTGCGTGGCTCCCCGGGCGACCGCCTCCTCGAGGTCCTGGCTCATGCCCGCGGACACGGCCGTGGCCTCCGGGAGGGACCGCCGCAGCCGCTGCGAGAGCTCCTGGAGGCGGTCGAAGGCGGGCCCCGGGGGCGACCCCAGCGGGGCGACGGCCATGAGGCCTCCGGCACGCAGCCCCTCGGTGCCGGCGATCTGTTCGGCGAGCCCGACGACGTCCTCGGGGCGGGCGCCGCCGCGGCGCTCCTCGGCGTCCAGGGACACCTGGACGAGGCACGTCAGGTCCTGCTCGGCGCACGGCCCGGGGGCCGCGTCCCCGGCCGCCACGGCCTCCCGGTGCCGCTGCACCGCCTTGCCGAGGGCCGTGACCAGCGAGGCCCGGTCCACGGAGTGCACCCACGCCGCGTAGCGCACCACCGACTTCGCCTTGTTCGACTGGAGCTGGCCCACGAAGTGCCAGGTGAGGGGTCCGTCCACGAGCCCGGCCACCTCCCGCGCCTTGGCGGCGGCCTCCTGGTCCCGGTTCTCCCCCACGTCCCGGACGCCGAGCCGGTGCAGCCGGGCCACGTCCGCGGCCGGAAAGAACTTCGTCACGGCGACCAGCACGGGCTCCTCGGCCGCCCCGCTCCCCCGCGCCGCGGCCGCGATCCGGGCACGCACCCGGTCGAGGGACCGGGCGAGCTCCAGGGTCCGCGGATCGTCGCCGCCGGGGGCGGCGGCCGGGTCGGCGCTCACGCGGCACCCTCCCCGCGGGGACCGGAGCGCCAGACGAGGCCGACGATGCGGCCGGAGCCGGGGTCCCTGCGGTGCGAGGACAGCCGCTCGTTCTCGAGGGTGCAGGAGGAGCCGGCCCCCGACGGCTCAACGACGCCGACCCCGAGGGCGGACAGCCGCTCCCGGGCCCCGGCGCGCAGGTCGAGGGCAGGCGTGCCCCAGGACGTCGTGGCGGCCACCGCGGGGATCCGCTCCGCGGACTCCGCGCGCATGGCGGCCGGCACCTCGTAGCAGCTGCCGCAGATCGAGGGACCGAGCCAGGCCGACAGCCCGCTCGCGCCCCGTGCCCGCAGCTGCTCGACCGCGCGATCGAGCACGCCCTCGAGCAGTCCGCGGCGCCCGGCGTGCGCCACGCCCGTGAGCGGGCCTCGGGGCCCCTCCCCGACGAGCACGACGGGCACGCAGTCGGCGACCATCACGGCCAGCGGCACACCCGTCGCCGTGACCGCGGCGTCCGCGGTCGGCACGGCCGGCCGGTCGTGCCGGTCCGCGTCGGCCACGTCGGTGCCGTGCACCTGGTCGAGGAACACCAGGGAGCCCCCGGGGACGCCGATCGACCGCTCGAGCGCGGCCCGGCGGGCCCGCACCGCGTCCGGGTCGTCGCCCGTGTGCAGCGCGAGGTTGCCCGCGCCCCGGTCCGTGAACGCCACCCGGACGCCCTGCCCGACGTCGTCCTGCCACCAGAGCACCGGGTCCTCCTGTCGTTGCTCGTCGTGTCTCGTCGTGCCGCCGGAGGAACCGGCGGCGGGGCTTAACGCGCCCTGGGGGCGGACGCGGGTCCACCGCGTCCGCCCCCAGGGCGCCGGACTCACTTCAGGAAGTCGGGGAAGTCCAGGGAGTCCTTGCGCCCGGAGCCCGCCCCGGCGCCGGCCTCCGCCTCGGCGGGCAGGTCGACGTCGAAGCCGGCGTCGTCGGGCACGTCGTCGTTCTGCACCGGCTGCGCCCACCGCTGCGAGGTGGAGGGCTGGGCGAAGGACGGGGTCCCGCCGCGCTGCGGGGCACGGCCCACGCCGGCGGGCTGACCGGCGCCGGACCCGAAGGCCGCGCGCGTGCTCGCCGCCTGCTGGGCGGCCGCGTTGGTGTTGTTCGCGTTGGTCTCCGGGCTCACCGAGTCGAAGCCCGCGGCGATGACCGTGACGCGGGCCTGGTCGCCCAGGGCGTCGTCGATGACCGCGCCGAAGATGATGTTCGCCTCGGGGTGGGCGACCTCCTGGACCAGGCGGGCGGCCTCGTTGATCTCGAACAGCCCGAGGTCGGAGCCGCCCTGGATGGACAGGAGCACGCCGTGGGCGCCGTCGATCGAGGCCTCGAGCAGCGGCGACGCGATGGCGAGCTCCGCCGCCTTCACGGCACGGTCCTCGCCCTGCGCGGCGCCGATGCCCATGAGCGCCGAGCCGGCGCCCTGCATCACGGACTTCACGTCGGCGAAGTCGAGGTTGATCAGGCCCGGGGTGGTGATCAGGTCCGTGATGCCCTGCACGCCGGAGAGCAGCACCTGGTCCGCGGACTTGAAGGCGTCCAGCATGGACACGTTGCGGTCGGAGATGGACAGCAGCCGGTCGTTGGGGATCACGATGAGGGTGTCGACCTCGTCGCGCAGCGTCTCGATCCCGTTCTCCGCCTGGTTGGACCGGCGGCGGCCCTCGAAGGTGAAGGGGCGGGTGACGACACCGATGGTCAGGGCGCCCAGGGAGCGGGCGATGCGGGCGACCACGGGGGCGCCGCCGGTGCCGGTGCCGCCGCCCTCGCCGGCGGTCACGAAGACCATGTCGGCCCCCTTGATGACCTCCTCGATCTCCTCGTGGTGGTCCTCCGCCGCCTGGCGGCCGACATCGGGGTTGGCGCCGGCGCCCAGACCGCGCGTGAGCTCGCGCCCGACGTCGAGCTTGACGTCGGCGTCGCTCATCAGCAGGGCCTGCGCGTCCGTGTTGATCGCGATGAACTCGACGCCGCGCAGCCCCTCCTCGATCATCCGGTTGACGGCGTTGACGCCGCCGCCGCCGATTCCGACGACCTTGATGACGGCCAAGTAGTTCTGGGGGGTGGAGGAGTCCATGGGTACCTAACTGGAGATGGTTCGGGTCGGGGATGGCGAGCCGTTTCTCAACCTTCTATCGAAGGTCGAATCTCATGCCGTCAGCTGCTCCCCCGGCGGGTTCGATGTCGGGGTCAAGCCTAACAACGACGGGGACCACCTGCACGACAAGCCATACCGCTTTCGACACTTTTCGCCAAAACCGCACGTCGTGCTGCGTTTCGGCCGCACTCTCGACCTCTGGTGGAACGTGAGTTCCGGTGTCGCCCCTCAGCGCACCACGGGGCGCGTCGGGCTCGACACGTCGTAGGTCTCGACGCCGCTGCCGGCGCCGCGCGCCTCGACGAGCTCCCGGAGGACCTGCGACTTGAGCTCGCTGTCCTCGGCGGTGCCCCAGACGACCGTGCGGCCGTCGGTGAAGGCCAGCTCCACCGAGGACAGCGACTCGGCCGAGGCGGTGCGCAGCTGGGCGAGGACGGACTCCGGCAGGGCGGCCAGCACGTCCGCGATGGCCTCGAACCGTTCGCCCTCGAGCACGTCGCGCCCGCCCGTGACGACGGGGACGCCCGCCTCCTCCGCGGAGCCTGCGGTCATCAGCTCCACCCCCTCCGAGTCGACGACCACGAACTCCCCGTCGTCCTCGATCGCGGCGACGGGCACGCGCTCGCGCAGCGCGACCACGAGGTGGTGCGGGGGCTCGAGCAGGACCTCGATGGAGCGGACCTGCGGGATCCGCCCCACCCGCTCCCGCACCTCGTCCTTGGAGATCCGCGTCAGCGGGACGCCCCGGTAGGCGTCGAGCGCGGACTCGACGCGGGCCGGGTCCGTCAGCTCCGCGCCGCGCACGGTGATGTCCCGCACGGCCAGCGCCGGGGAGAGGAACAGGACGCCGGCGAGCACCGCCAGGGCGGCGAGCACCCCGAGGACCGCGCCGATCCGCCGGCGCCGGCGCCGGGCCCCCGGTGAGGCGGGAAAGGCCACGACCGTGGCCCCCACGGCGGTGGCCCCCACAGCCGTGGAACCGGCCCGCGGGGGCTCCTCCACCGGGGGGAGCCGGGAGGCGGTGAGCGTGCGGGTGGCGGCGCGCTCCTGCCGGTGCCGCCGCCACGCGCTGAAGCGCCCGCCGGCGGCCGGGACCTCCTCGAGGTCGTCCTCGTCGGCCAGGGGCGTGACCTTGGTCCCGTCGTTCACGCGCACGCGCACGCGCCCGCCCTCCGGCGCGGCCGCGCCGGAGGCGGTGCTCCCGGACCGCGGCGGGCCCCCGGGGCCGGCCGGCGGTCCGGGGTCGCGCTCGGGGGCGGCGCCTCGCTCGGACGCGGGGCCCGAGGTGGTCTCCGGCACGGTCCCGCCGGCGGGCCCGGGAACGCCGGCGCCCCCGGCGGAGTCCCCGGCCGGGTCCCCGAAGCGGGGCTGGTGCGGGCGGCCGTGCCGGCTCATCAGCGGGCCCCGAGGCGGTCCACGAGCCGGGGCCCGAGGGCGGTGACGTCCCCGGCGCCCACCGTGAGCACCAGGTCCCCGGGGCGTGCGGCCGCCGCGGCCTCGGCGACCGCGTCGGCGCCGTCCGGCACGTAGCGGACGTGGGCGGGGGCGCGGTCGGTGACGATCCGGCTCGTGAGGCCGTCGACGGGCTGCTCCCGCGCGGCGAAGATGTCGATCACGAGGGCCTCGTCGGCCAGCGCCAGGGCGTCGGCGAACTCGGCCGCGAACTCGCGCGTGCGGGAGAACAGGTGCGGCTGGAAGATCGCGATCACCCGGTGCCCGGACGCGACCTCCCGCGCGGCCGTGAGCGCCGCGACCACCTCGGTGGGGTGGTGGGCGTAGTCGTCGAAGACCCGGACCCCGTCCACCTCGCCCCGCAGGTCGAAGCGCCGGGCGGAGCCGTGGAAACCGGCCAGCCCGCGCACCGCGTCCGCGGGCGGGACGCCGGCCTCGACGGCCACGCAGAAGGCGGCGGTCGCGTTGAGGACGTTGTGCCGGCCCGGCACCACGAGCTCGAGCCGCTCCTCCCGGCGGTCGGCGCCCTCGCCCAGGAGCAGGGTGCTGCTGGTGCGCAGCCCGTCGGCCTCCCCGGGCAGCACCTGGACGTCGGAGCCCGGGTCCGTGCCGTAGCTGACCACCCGTCCGCCGGCGGACCGGTGGCGCTCCGCGAGCTCTCGCGAGCCGGGGTCGTCCTGGCAGGCCACGAGCAGCCCGTCCGCGGGCAGGGTCGCGGCGAACTCGTCGAAGGCCCGGTAGAAGGCCTCGCGGGAGGCGTAGTAGTCGAGGTGGTCGGGCTCGATGTTGGTGACCACGGCGATCCGCGGACCGTACGCGAGGAAGGAGCCGTCCGACTCGTCGGCCTCGGCCACGAACCACGGGCCCGTGCCGAGGGCGGCGTTGGAGCCGAGGTCGGCCACGTGCGCGCCGATCGCCCAGGAGGGCTCCAGCCCGGCGGTGTGCAGCGCGAGCGCGGCCATGGCGCTCGTGGTGGTCTTGCCGTGCGTGCCGGCCACCGCCACGACCGCGCGGCCGTGCATCGCGGACGCGAGCGCCTCGGAGCGGTGCAGCACGCGCAGCCCGGCGGCCCGGGCGGCGGAGTACTCGGGGTCCTCGGGCGGGATCGCGGTGGACACCACCACGGTCTGCGCCCCGTCCACGTGCTCGGCGCGCTGGCCCACGTGCACGGTGGCGCCCAGGTCCTGGAGCTGGCGCAGCGCCGGAGAGTCCTGGCGGTCGGAGCCGCTGACCGGGACCCCGCGGGCGAGCATCAGCTTGGCGACGGCGGACATCCCCGCGCCGCCCATCCCGATGAAGTGGACCCGGCCCAGCAGGGCGGGGTCGGTCTCGTGCTCAGCGCTCACCGGGGACCTCCTCGAGGATCATCCGTGCCAGCACGGTGTCGGCGTCGCGCACGCCGTGGGCGCGGCTCGCGGCGGCCATCGCGGCGAGGCGGCCGGGGTCGTCCAGCAGGGGGTGCACGTTCCGGCGGTACCAGTCGGGGGTGAACGCGTCGTCGGCGACGAGCTGCGCCGCGCCGGCCGCCACCAGGGAGGCGGCGTTGAGCGCCTGCTCGCCGTTGCCGACGGGCAGCGGGACGAACACGGCGGGCAGGCCGACGGCGGCGACCTCCGAGACGGTCGCGGCGCCGGCGCGGGCCACGAGCAGGTCCGCGGCGGCGTAGACCCGCTCCATGCCGTCCACGTACTCGACCTGCACGTAGCCGGGGGCGCTCAGCGGCGCGCCGTCGTCCCGGGTGAGCTGCTTGCCCCGGCCGGTGACGTGGAGGAGCTGGTAGCCGCGCGCGGCGACCTCCCCGACGACGCCGGCCACGGTGCGGTTCATGGCGAGGGCGCCCGAGGAGCCGCCGGTGACCACGACGGTGGGCAGGTCGGGGTCGAGCCCGAAGGACCGGCGGGACTCCGCGCGCAGCGCCTCCCGGTCCAGGTGGGAGATCTCCCGGCGCATGGGCATGCCGACGGTGACGGCTCCGCGCAGCGGGGTGCCGGGGAACGCGGCGGCCACGGTCCTGGCCCAGCGCGCGCCGACCCGGTTGGCCAGACCGGGGCGGGCATTGGCCTCGTGCACCACGATGGGCAGCCCGCGCCGGGCGGCGGCGAGGTAGACGGGGGTGCAGACGTAGCCGCCGACGCCCAGCACCACGTCCGGCCGGACGCGGTCGAGGATCTCCCCGGCCTGCCGCACGGCGCCGAGGAGCCGTCCGGGCAGCCGGACGAGGTCCACGGAGGGCCGGCGGGGCAGCGGGACCCGGTCGACGAGCTCGAGCTCGAGCCCGGCCTGCGGGACGAGCCGGGTCTCCATCCCGGACGCGGTGCCCACCGCCGTCAGGCGGGCCTCCGGTGCCTGCTCCCGCAGCGCGGCGGCCACGGCCAGGAGGGGGCTGACGTGCCCGGCGGTGCCCCCGCCGGCCAGCAGGACCGACGGCGCGGGGCCTCCGGTGGTGGGTTCGGACGGTGTCATGCGCGATCCTCGTTCGGGGTGCGGGGGCGGGGGGTGGGGACCTGGATCCGGCGCGGCAGCCGGGTGAAGGACATCACGACGCCGACGGCCGCGAGGCTCATCAGCAGCGACGACCCACCGTAGCTGATGAACGGGAGGGGGACGCCGATCACGGGCAGCACCCCCGTGACCATGCCGATGTTGATGAACGCCTGGCCGACCAGCCAGGTCACGATGCAGGCGGTGGCGATCCGGACGAAGCCGCTGCGGGCGCGCAGGATGACGCGGGCCATCGCCAGGGCCATGACCGCGAAGAGGGCGAGGATCAGCACCGTGCCCAGCAGGCCCAGCTCCTCGCCGATGATCGAGAAGATGTAGTCGTTGTGCGCCTCGGGGACGTAGTTGTACTTGAGCCGGGACTGGCCCAGCCCCACGCCCCACCAGCCGCCCGAGGCGAGGGCGTTGAGCCCCTGCTGGGACTGGTAGCAGGCGTCGGTGGCGCCGCACTCGCCGAACAGCCAGCCGGTGATCCGGTCCACGCGGTGGGGCGCGGTGACCACGGCCAGCGTGCCGACCAGCGCGGCCCCGGCGGCCGCGATCGCGAACAGCCGCAGCGGCGCCCCGGCGAAGAACAGGGCGGCCCCGTAGATCAGCACGAAGACGAGGGCCGTGCCGACGTCGTCGCCCAGCACGATCATCGCGGCGGGGATCCCGATGCCCAGCCCGGACGGCCACAGGGCCTGGCGCCAGTCGCGCACGGCGTCGCCCTGCCGGGCCAGGACCATGGCCAGCCAGATCGCCACGGCGAGCTTGGCGGCCTCGGACGGCTGGAAGGTCTGCCCGCCCACCACGATCCAGTTCCGGTTGCCGTTGATCTCCTGCCCGAGCGGGGTGAAGACGAGCATGAGCAGCAGCACGGCGAGGACCAGCAGTCCGGTCGCGCCCCGGCGGTACCAGGCGGTGGGCACGAAGGACAGCGCGAACATCAGGACCACGCCGATCCCGCCGAAGGTGGCCTGCTTGACGAAGTACGAGTACGCGGACTCCTGCGCCGAGATCGACTCGACCGCCGAGGCCGAGAGGACCATCATGATGCCGATGGCCGTCAGCAGCAGCACGGAGCCGGCCAGCGCGTAGTAGGAGTGGATGAGTGGTCCGTCCACGAGGGCACGCCAGAAGCGGCGCGCCCCGCCCAGGGAGCCGCGGGCCGTCCGCGCGAGCCCCGCCCGGTCCTGCACCTGCGTCACGAGAGCCGTCCCACGAGGTCCGCGACCTCCCGGACGAACGCGTCACCGCGGTGGGCGTAGGAGCTGAACTGGTCCATCGAGGCGGACGCCGGCGCCATCAGCACCGTGTCGCCCTTCCGGGCGACCTCGTGGGCGAGCCGCACCGCCTCGCCCATCACGGCGTCGCCCGCCGCGGGGCCGGGACGCTCGGCGGTCCGCAGGACGGGGACCTCGGGGGCGTGCGCGGCGAGCGCGGCCAGCAGCGAGTCGTTGTCCGTGCCGATGAGCACCACGGTGCGCAGCCGGCCGGCGTGCCGGGCGACGAGCCGGTCGTAGGAGACGCCCTTGGACAGGCCGCCGGCGATCCACACCACGGAGTCGAACGCGGCCAGGGCCGCGTCGGCCGCGTGCGGGTTGGTGGCCTTGGAGTCGTTGATCCACAGCACGCCGTGGGTCGTGGCGACGGCCTGGATCCGGTGGTCGCCGGGCTCCCAGGCGCGCAGCCCCTCCCGCACGGCCTCCGGCGGGGCGCCGGCCGCCCGGGCCAGCGCCGCGGCGGCCAGCGCGTTGGCCACGCCGTGGGGCGTGGGGAGGGGGCCGGTGTCGGTGATCGAGGCGAGCTCGAGGGCGGAGCCCCGGCGGTCGTCGAGGAAGGCGCGGTCCACGAGCAGGTCCTCCACGACGCCGAGCATGCTGACGTCCGGGGTCTCGAGGGTGAAGCCCACGGCGCGGCAGCCCTCCAGCACGTCGGCCTCCTCGACCATGCGCACGGTCTCGGCCTGCTGGGCGTTGTAGACGCACGCCACCCGGGTGTGCTCGTAGATGCGGGACTTGTCCGCCACGTAGTTCTCGTAGCCGCCGTGCCAGTCCACGTGGTCCTCGGCCACGTTGAGCACCACGGACGCCAGCGGCGACATCGAGGACGTCCAGTGCAGCTGGAAGCTGGAGAGCTCCACGGCGAGGACGTCGTGCTCGACCGGCTCGCGCAGCGCGTCCAGGATGGGGGTGCCCACGTTGCCGACGGCGGCCGCGGTGAACCCGGCGGCCTGCAGCATCGACGCGGTCATCCCGACCGTGGTGGTCTTGCCGTTGGTCCCGGTGATGCACACCCACTCGGCAGTCTTGCGCCCGGCGCGCTCGCGCACCCGCCAGGCGAGCTCCACGTCGCCCCAGATCTGGACGCCCTCGGCGGCCGCGGCGGCGAGCAGGGGGTGGTCGGGCCGCAGCCCCGGGGACGTGACGACCAGGTCGGGGCGCTCGCCCTCGACGTCGGGCACGGCCCCCTGGGCCGCCTCCCCCAGCAGGACGTCGGCAGCGCCCACGATCCGCAGGGTGTCGGCCTTCACCCGGTTCTCCGGGGTGTCCGCCCCGTCGACGACGACGACGCGGGCGCCGAGCTCGACCAGGGTGTCCGCGGCGGCGAAGCCCGACAGGCCGATGCCGGCGACGACCACGCGCAGCCCGGCCCAGTCGGCGTCCCACGTGGTGAGCCCGGCCAGGCGCGGCCGGTCCAGGACGGGGTTGTCGTTGCTCGCGTGGATCATTGGATCATTCCTCCGTGGGAGAGCAGCCAGTCGCCGTAGAAGACGCCGAGCGCGGCCGCGACGAACAGCCCGGCGATGATCCAGAAGCGGACCACGATGGTCACCTCGTTCCAGCCCTTGAGCTCGAAGTGGTGCTGCAGCGGCGCCATCTTGAAGATGCGCTTGCCGCCGGAGAGCTTGAAGTAGCCGACCTGCAGGATGACGGAGACCGTGATGATCACGAACAGCCCGGCGATGAGCACCAGCAGCAGCTCGGTGCGGGTGAGCACCGCGAACGCGGCGAGCGCGCCGCCGAGGCCCAGCGATCCCGTGTCGCCCATGAAGATCTTCGCCGGGGAGGTGTTCCACCACAGGAAGCCCACCAGGGCCCCGACCAGCGCGGCGGCGGTGAGGGCGAGGTCGGCGGCGTCGCGCACCTCGTAGCAGACCCCCTCGGCCACGGCTCCGCACAGGTGGGTGTTCTGCCACATGGCGATCAGCAGGTAGCCGCTGAACACGAGGATGGACGCCCCGGTGGCGAGGCCGTCGAGGCCGTCGGTGAGGTTCACGGCGTTGGTCGTGGCGGTGGCGATCAGGTTCACCCAGATCACGAAGAGGACGGCCCCGACCGCGGTGCCGGCGAAGGCGAGGTCGAGGGCCGTGTCCCGGGTGATGGAGATCGCCGAGGACGCGGGGGTCGTGCCCTGCGGACCGGGCACGAGCAGCACGAGCAGGGCGAAGGCGGTGCCGATGAGGCCCTGGAGGACGATCTTGCCCACGGGGCTGAGCCCGAGGTTCTGCTTCTTGGCGATCTTCTTGTAGTCGTCGATGAACCCGACGAAGCCCATGCCGAGCATCAGCAGCAGCGCGGAGAGCCCGGAGAGGGTGACGCCCCCGTAGGAGGGCCACAGCATCCCGGAGATCAGGTGCGTGAGCGCGTAGGCGACCACCACGGAGCCGAGGATCGCCACGCCGCCCATGGTGGGCGTCCCGCGCTTGGTGTGGTGGCTCGTGGGCCCGTCGTCCCGGATGAACTGGCCGTAGCCGCGCCGGGCGAGGAACTTGATGAAGGCCGGGGTGCCGAAGAGGGACAGGACCAGGGCGAAGCAGGCCGCCATAAGGATCTGGATCATGCCGGCTCGTTCCCGTCCGCGGAGGGGCCCGGGGTGGTGGGCCTCCCGCTCGGGTCGAGGGAGGCGTTGACGAAGGGACCGGCCGAGAGCCAGTGGTCGCCGTGCGCCGGGGCGTCGTTGCCCGGGGCGGGTCCGCCGGCGCCGTCCCCGGCGTCGGCCGCGACCCGGTCCCCCAGGACCCGGAGACCGGCGGCGTTGGAGGACTTGAAGAGCACGATGTCACCCGGTGCGAGCTCCTGGCGCAGGATCTCCTCGGCGTCCTCCGCGGTCGCCGCCCAGGTGGCCTCGTTGCCCCACGAGCCCTCGAGCTGGGCGGCGTCGTAGACCGGGCGGGCGAGGTCGCCCACGGCGATCAGCTTGGAGATGTTGAGCCGGACCACCATGCGGCCCAGGGCGTCGTGCTCCTCGATCGTGCTGTCGCCGAGCTCGAGCATGCCCCCGAGCACCGCCCAGGTGCGGCGCGGCGCGGACCCGGCGGAGCCGCGGCCCAGCTGGGCCAGGGTCTGCAGCGCGGCGCGCATCGACTGCGGGTTGGCGTTGTAGGCGTCGTTGACCACCGTGACGCCGTCGGCCCGCTCGGTGCGCTCCATCCGCCACCGGCTCGCGGCGCCCTGGGCGTTGAGCGAGGCCGCGATCCGCTCCGGGGCGACCCCGGCCACGAAGGCCGCGGAGGCGGCCGCGAGCAGGTTGGAGACGTGGTGCTCCCCGATGAGCCGGGAGACGACCCGGTGCGCGGAGCCGTCCGGGAAGTGCAGGCGGAACTCCGGGCTGCCGCCGGGCCCGAGCCGGATCTCGGAGGCGTGCACCCGGGCGGCCGGGACGTCGGGCAGCGCGTTCGCCGGGGACTCCCCGAAGAACAGCACGGGCGCGGCGGTGCGGCGGTGCATCTGGCGGACCAGGGGGTCGTCGTCGTTGAGGACCGCCACGCCGTCGGCCCGCAGGGACTCGACGAGCTCGCCCTTGGCGCGGGCGATGTTGGCGACCCCGCCGAACTCGCCGGCGTGGGCGGAGCCCACGCACAGCACCACCCCGATGTCGGGGCGGACCATCCGGCACAGGTAGTCGATGTTGCCGATCCGGGTGGCGCCCATCTCGATGATGAGGAACCGGGTGCCCGGCTCGGCCTCGAAGACGGTCAGCGGCACGCCGACCTCCCCGTTGTACGAACCGCGGGGCGCGACCGTGGGACCCTCCGCGGCGAAAATGCCCCGCAGGAGGTCCTTGGTGGTGGTCTTGCCGACGGATCCGGTGACGGCGATGACCTTCACCTCGTGGTCGGCGCGCAGCTGGGCCACGACCCAGGCGGCCAGCCGGCCCATCGCCTCCACGACGTCGGGGACCACCACGCCCGGGTAGGTGACCCCCGCGGCGTCGGAGACCTCGTGCTCGACGAGGGCGAGGACGGCGCCGGCGGCGAAGGCCGCGCCCACGTACTCGTGGCCGTCGGTGACCTCCCCCGGTTTGGCGACGAACAGCGTGCCGGGACGCGCCTCGCGGGAGTCGGTCGCGACGTGGCGGACGACGGGCGCCGCGGCGGCGGCGCCGACGGCGCGCCCGCCCGTGATCTGGGCGAGCTGTGCGGCGGTGAGGTCGATCATCGGTTCTCCCAACGGTCCTGCTGCCCGTCGGCCAGCGCGGCCCGCAGCTCTTCCCTGTCGTCCAGCGGGTGGTCCACGCCCCGGATCTCCTGGACCGTCTCGTGCCCGCGGCCGGCCACGAGCACGGAGTCGGTGCGCCCCGCCATGGCCACCGCGGCGCGGATGGCCACGGCGCGGGGCTCGAGCACGAGCACCTCCTGGGCCCGGGCGCCGGCGTCGCGGGCCGCGAACGCCCCGGCCGCGACCTCGGCGCGGATCGCGCCGGCGTCCTCGTCGTGCGGGTCGTCGTCCGTGATGATCACCACGTCCGCGTGGCGGGCGGCGATCTCCCCCATGACCGGGCGCTTGGAGCGGTCCCGCTCCCCCGTGGCGCCGAAGACCACGATCACGCGGCCCTCCTCGTCGGGCGGTTCGACGGCGGCGAGCGCGCGGCGCAGGGCGTCCGGGTTGTGCGCGAAGTCGACGACGGCGGTGGGCTGCGTGCCGATGAGCTGCATCCGCCCCGGCACGTCCGTGGTGAGGGGGTCCGCCTCGTCGAGGACGCGCTGCACCTCGGCGACGTCGACCCCGGAGGCCACGACCATGACCACGGCGAGCGCGGCGTTGGCCACGTTGAAGTCGCCCGGCAGGCCCGTGGACACGCGCAGCGTGCGGCCGTCCCGGTGCCGCAGCGCGAAGGAGTGCCCGATCCCGCGGCGGGTCAGGCTGGTCAGCGTCCAGTCCGCGCCGTGCCGGCCCGGTCCGGCGTCCCGGTCCCCCGGCACGCCGCCGCGCAGGGCGATCGTGTCGACGAGGTCCGGGCCGAGCCGCTCCCGCGCGTGCTCGGCCATCCGCAGGCCCCAGACGTCGTCCTCGTCCTGGACCACGACGACGGCCCGGCGGGTCCGCTCCGGGGTGAGCAGCTGGGCCTTGACCGCGAAGTACTCGTCCATCGACCCGTGCAGGTCGAGGTGGTCCTGGGTCAGGTTGGTGAACCCGGCGACGTCGAAGCGGACGCCGTCCACCCGGTGGAACTGCAGGGCGTGGGAGGAGACCTCCATGGACGCCGCCGTGATGCCGCGCTCGCGCATGAGCGCCAGCAGCGCGTGCACGTGCGGGGCCTCGGGGGTGGTGAGCCGGGAGGGGATCGACTCGTCGCCGGCGAGGATCTCGATGGTCCCGATCAGCCCCGTGCGCCGGCCCAGGGCGCGGAGCACCGAGTTGGTGAAGTAGGTCGTGGTCGTCTTGCCGTTGGTGCCGGTCACCGCGAACAGGGCCGGGGCGGTCCCGTCCTCCGGCCGGGAGCCGTAGACGCGTGCGGCGATCGCCCCCACGGACCGGCGGGGGTCCGGGGCCTCGACCACGGGCAGCCCGATGCCGGCGTCCCGGAGGATCGCGGCGCCCTCGGCGTCGGTGAGCACCGCGGCGGCGCCGGAGCGCTGGGCGGCCGCGGCGAAGCGGGCGCCGTGGGTGCGGGCGCCGGGCAGCGCCGCGTAGAGGTCCCCGGGGCGCAGTTCCCGGGAGTCCAGGGAGATGCCGGTGACGTCCACGGCGCGGGACGGCGCCGTCCCGCCCGCGAGCCGGGCGGTCTCCGCGAGGCTCAGCGGCCGGGGGCGGGCGGGGCGCATCGTCTGCGCGTCGTGTCCCTGCTGGGCTGTCGCGTCCATCAACGTCCTTCGTGGTCTGGGCGGCGGGTGGGTGGTCCGCCGGGAGCGGGGGGCGGGCCCGGGGGGTGGCCGGGCACGGCGATATGGAAGTCTAGTCGCCCTCGTCGGCCCGCCGGGACGCCTCCGGGGCGGTCCCACCGGTCCCGGCGGGACCGGTCCCGGCCGCGGCGTCGG
Organism: Kocuria sp. GQ42; assembly: GCF_059758435.1. NCBI lineage: Bacteria > Bacillati > Actinomycetota > Actinomycetes > Micrococcales > Micrococcaceae > Kocuria > Kocuria sp. GQ42. Next base: position 306,280 of record NZ_JCAXEN010000004.1, read on the forward strand.
CCCCGGTACCGGCCTCCGTGTCGGCCTCCGTGTCGGCGGCGGGCCCCTCCTCGGCGTCGCCCGGGGCGTCCGCCCCGGTGCCGCCGTCCTCGGGCGCCTCGACGCCCGGCGGGGTGTCCACCGGCGCCGTCTGCTCGCTCTCGTCCTCCTCCGGATCGTCCGTGCGCAGCGGGATCCGCACGGGCTCGGTGGTGGAGGGCGGGACGTCGTAGTGGCGCAGCACCTGGCCCATGATCTTGCTGAAGGTGGGGGTGGTGCCGATCGCGCGGACGTCGCCCTGGGGTCGCTGGAGCGTGACCGCCACGAGGTACTGGGGGTCCTCGACGGGAGCGACGCCCACGAAGGAGGTGGTGTAGCCGTCGTAGCCGCCCTCCGGGCTGGGGGCCTCGGCGGTGCCGGTCTTGCCACCCACCCGGTAGCCCTCCACGGCGGCCTCCTTGGCGCCGCCCTGGGTGACGGTGACCTCCATCATGTCGAGCACCTGCTCGGCCGTCTCCTCGGAGACGACCCGTTCGCCCTCGGGCCGCTCGACCGGGGTGCTGGTGCCGTCGGGGGCGAGGACGGACTCGACGACCCGGGGCTCCACCTGGACCCCGCCGTTGCCGATGGCCTGGAAGATCGTCGCCGTGCGCAGCGGGGTCTGAGCGACGCCCTGGCCGAAGAGCACGGTGTACTGCTGGCGCACGTCCCACTGGTCCGCGCTCGTGAGGATGCCGGGCGACTCGCCGGGCAGCTCGATGCCCGTGGTCTCGCCGACGCCGAAGCGCTGCATCCACTCGTGGCGCTGCTCCGGGGCGAGCTTGCCGCCGATCAGGACGGTGCCGGTGTTCATCGAGTCGGCGATGATCCCGGTGAACGTGCGCCGCTGCTCGCCGTGGTCGAAGGCGTCGGTGATCTTCTGCCCGTCGATCTCCAGGAACGGGGGCACGGTGACCTCCGTGCGGGGCGTGGCCACGCCCTCCTCCACGGCGGCCGCCGCGGTGAGGATCTTCTGGGTGGAGCCGGGTTCCACGGCCTGGGTGACGGCCCGCGCCCCCAGGTCCTCCGCCTCGGCGGAGCCGATGTCGTTGGGGTCCACGGTCGAGGAGTCGGCCAGTGCGAGCACCGCGCCGTCCTCGATCCGCATGACCACGGCCGTGCCCCACTCGGCGTCGAGCTCCTCGGCGCGCTCGGTGACGGCCTGCTGGGCGAAGAACTGGACGTCGCTGTCGATCGACAGCTGCACCGAGGAGCCGTCCTCCACCGGGCTCTCCTCCTGGGGCGCCACCGGGATCCGCACGCCGTCGGCGCTGATCTCGAAGGTCCGGCTCCCGTCCGTGCCGCGCAGGAGCTCGTCCTGGGTCTGCTCGATCCCGCCGAGCGCCTCGTCGTCCCCGCCCATGAAGCCGACCACGCTGCCGCCCACCGGGCCGTTGGGGTAGATGCGGTCGGAGGACGGCTGCCCGTACACGTAGGGCAGGCCGAGTTCGCGAACGGTGTTCCACTGCTCGGGCGTGACCCCGCGGGCCACGTACTCGAACTGCTTGTCGCCGTCGAGGGCGTCCTTGACCTCGGTGTCCTCGAGCTCGAGGGCGTCGGCGAGCTGGTACACCGCCTGCGTGGGGGTCACGGTCTCGGTGGTGCCGTCGGCCAGGGGCCGCTCGAACTCGCGCACCAGGGACTGGTCGACCGTGACGTCGTAGCGCTGGAGCGTGCGGGCCAGGACGTTGCCGTGGGTGTCGCGGATCTCGCCGCGCAGCGCGGGCACCACCTCGGTGCGGGACCGCTCACCGGCGGCGGCCTCGGCCCGGCCGGCGGCGTCGAAGCCCTGCACCCACACGAGCCGGATCCCGAGGACCACGAGCAGGCCGAGCACGAGGACGACGCCGATGTGGCTGCGGCCGATGCCGCGGGCGCGGGGGGCGTCGGACGTCGAGCGTGCGCGTGCCACGTGTCTGCCTCGTTCCTGGTTGCGACTGGGAGATGTCCGGGGGGCTGCTGCCGGCGGGTGCGGGGGCCGGTGGCCCGGTCACTCCCCGGGCGTGCGCTGCGGCGGGGCCGGGAGGGAGCCGCCCTCCGCGTCCGCGGCGCCGGCCGGCGCGGCGTCCTCGCGGGCGCTGCGCTCGGCGTCCTCCCGCTCCTGCGCCGCCTGCTCCCGCTCGCGGTCCTCGGCGCGCTGGGCGGCACGGTCCGCGGCCTCGGAGCCGGTCTGGTGGGCGTGGTCGACCAGGATCTCGTGGTTCTCCTGGGGCTGCGCGGGCATGGGGTCGCCCTCGACGGTCCCGTTCGTGACGTCGACCGTGCCCGAGTCCTGCGCGGGGACCATGCCGAGGTCCGTCGCCATCACCGCGAGGTTCTGCGGGGCGTTGTAGAACTCGAGGTCCTGGGTGAGCGCCTCGTTCTGCTGGCTGAGGGCCTGCTCCTGGGCGCGCAGCTCCACGAGCCGGTACTGGCCCCCGGAGATCTGGATGTTCAGGACCAGGATCGAGGCCAGCGCCACCACGAGCGCCACCAGGCTGAGCACCACGGTGGAGAACCGCTGCCGGCGCGCCCGGCCCGGGACCACGGACAGCGGGGCCCGGGTCGAACCGGCCCGCTCCTCGGCGGGCGGTGCCGGGTCGCTCAGCTGGCGGGCGGAGGTGCCCTCCACCGGCGGGCGCTGCCCGCGCCGCCCGGCCCAGGCGCCGATGCCCGTGCGCTGGGAGGTCGGGCGGACGGGGCGTCGCTGGAGTCCGGTTCCGCTCATGCCGTGTACCTCTGCGCGTTCTGTGCTGTGGGGGGGACGTGCTCTCGGATGCGCTCCACCGCGCGCAGGCGCGCGGAGGCGGCACGGGGGTTCTCGTCGATCTCCCGGGGGGTGGGGGTCTCCGTCCCGCGGGTCAGGACCCGCAGGGTGGGCTTGTGCTGGTCGAGCTCCACGGGGAAGCCCTTCGGCGCCGTCGAGGCGGCTCCGCGGGCGAAGGCCTGCTTGACGATCCGGTCCTCGAGGGAGTGGTAGCTCATGGCCACCACGCGCCCGCCCACGGGCACGGCGTCCAGCGCGGCGGGGATCGCCCGGCGCAGCACGTCGAGCTCCTCGTTGACCTCGATCCGCAGCGCCTGGAAGGTCTGCTTCGCAGGGTGCCCCTTGCGGTGCTGGGCACCCTGCGGCACGGCCCCGCGGACGACCTCGACGAGCTCGCCCGTGGTCCGCAGCGGGGTCCTGGCCCGCTCCGCCACGATCGCGCGGGCGATCCGACCGGCGAAGCGCTCCTCGCCCCAGTCCCGCAGGATCCGGCGCAGGTCCTCCTCGCTGTAGTCGTTGACCACGTCCTGGGCCGTGACGGGCGCGGTGGAGTCCATGCGCATGTCCAGGGGCGCGTCGTAGGAGTAGGCGAAGCCGCGCTCGCGCTCGTCGAGCTGCAGGGACGAGACCCCGAGGTCGAAGAGCACCGCGTCCGCGTGGTCGAACCCGTGCCGGCCGAGGGCCTCCGGGATCCGGTCGTAGGTCGTGTGCACGGGGTGGAACCGGTCGCCGAACGGGGCGAGCCGCGCGCCGGCCAGCGCGTGGGCCTGCGGGTCCCGGTCGATCGCCACCAGCTGCAGGCCGGGGAAGCGCCGCAGCAGCGCCTCGGAGTGACCGCCCATGCCCATCGTCGCGTCCACCGCCACGGCGCCGTCCTCGCCGAGTGCGGGAGCCATCAGGTCCAGGCACCGTTCGAGCAGCACGGGAACGTGGAGCTGCTCGGCTGGGCGTTGCGCCATGGGCCCTCTCTTCGGCGGTCGACGGTGGATCGGTGTTCGGTGGCCGGCGCCGGGTCGACGCCGTGGTGCGGCGGCGGGCGTTCCAGGATCAGAACCCCATCCGCTGGCCGTCCCTCGAATCCGGCCTGGCTCAGGGGAAGGTGAGTCAGGACGGTGACGGCTGTGCGGCTGGAGATCTCATCCGGGAAGCGGCTCCGCGTGCTCCGCGGTGGTCTCGGCGGCCCTGCGCTCAGAAGAGCCCGGGCACCACTTCCTCCTCGGTCTCGGAGAAGACGGCCTCCTTCTCGTTCAGGTAGTCGGTCCACGCCTGGGCGTCCCAGATCTCCGCCCGGGTGCCCGCGCCGATGACGGCGAGCTCCCGGCCCAGCCCGGCGTAGTCCCGCAACGGCGGCGGTATGGTGACTCGGCCCTGCTTGTCCGGGACCTCGTCCGAGGCGCCCGAGAGAAAGACCCGGATGTAGTCCCTGGCCTGCTTCGAGGACAGCGGTGCCGCCCTCAGCTGCTCGTGGACCCGCTCGAACTCGCGGACGCTGAACACGTAGAGGCACCGTTCCTGACCGCGGGTCAGGACGAGTCCCTCCGCCAGTTCCTCCCGGTACTTCGCCGGCAGGATCAGGCGGCCCTTCTCGTCGAGACGGGGTGAGTACGTTCCGAGAAACATGCTCACCGCCTCTCCAGCCCGAGAGTTCTCCCAGATCCATCTCTTCGCCCCACTTTACTCCACTTCACTCCCCGGTCAACGAACGCGGGGCCCGGGCGCCGCGGCGTGGCGCGGCGCCCGGGCGCCGCGACGGGCGTCGCCCCAGGTGGGCACGGCGGCGCTGCGGCGGAGGGCGGCGGGGAGGAGGGTGGAGGACACCGCGGCCCGCGGTGCGGGGCGTCGGCAGCCGGCGGCGGGGAGCGTGGTGGAGGACGCCGCGGCCCGCGGCGCCGGGCGCCGGCGGAGGGTTGCGGGGAGGAGAGTGGAGGACGCCGCGGTGCGGGCTGCGGGGAGGACGGTGGAGGAACGCTCCCCCGGACGTTCCCGTGGTGCGGCCGGGGTGCGGCGGCGGCACCTCCGGGGCATGCAAAAGCTCCCCGGCGGTGCACCGGGGAGCTGGTCGGACCCTGCACACCGTTGTGCGGCGGCAGGGTGGGGGGAGGTGGAGGGGCCAGGCGGGTCGGTCCGAGCGGGCGGCGCCCTGCGGCGGGTGCCTCGCGGTCGGCTACGTGTCCCGGCGGGGCCGGTCAGGTGGACGGGCCCCCGGAGTTGCGCTGGTCCCAGCGCTCCTCGAGGTTCTGGAGGAAGGGCGACGAGCGACGGGGCGGGCCCCCCTTGCCGGGCTCCCCGCCGGGGCGCGGCTTGCCGGAGCGCAGCGTGGCGACGTAGACACCCGCGCCCATCACGACGAAGCCCAGGACCCCGACCAGGATGGAGTCGATGACGACCCCGCCCAGGAGGACGAGCAGGCCGACGACGGCGATCACGATCCCGAGGACGATGTTACGGGTGGAAGCACCCCTGACGGCGCGGGAACCCATGCTCGTCACGAACCTCGGGTCGTCCGCGTGGAGCTGCTTCTCGAGCTGCGCCAGGAGCTGTTGCTCGTGCTCGGACAGTGGCACGGTATGCCTCCTCATCCTTCGGGTGCGGATTCCCCGGCTGTTCCGGCGCCGCCTGCTACCAGGATAGACCGTCGGGTGCTGATTTGGCACCGCGCACACGGCTGTCAACAGCCTCCGAGTTGCCCTCCGGACTCCGGGGTGCGGGAGGCAGGAGGCGGGCGGGCCCGAGGCGCTCGGCGCCGAAGCGGGCGTGCACCCGGTCCATGGCCTGCTCGGCGGCCCCCCACTCCTCCTCGCGGCCGTCCAGGCTCAGCTGCAGGGCGTCCGTGGCAGGCTCCAGCCGCTCGGCGCGGATGCCGATGAGCCGGACCGGCTGGGGCCGGTCCCCGAGCTCCTCGAGCAGGCCCACGCCGTGCTCGAGGAGGTCGTGGGCGGACGTGAAGGGATGCTGCAGGGTCCGCGACCGGGTGATGGTCGTGAAGTCCGCCCAGCGCACCTTGAGCCCCACCCGGCGGGCGCGCAGCCCCTGCCGGCGCAGCCGCGAGGCGGTCCGATGGCTGAGTCGCAGGAGGGTCTCGTGAAGCACGCGGTCGTCCGCGACGTCCCGGGGGAAGGTCTCCTCCGCGCCCACGCTCTTCTCCTCCCGGACCGGTTCGACGGGACGGGGGTCCCGCCCGTTGGCGAGCTCGTGCAGGTGGTGGCCGGCCGCCCGTCCGACCAGGCGGGTCAGCATCGGCACGGGGGCGGCCGCGAGGTCCTCCACGCTCCTGAGCCCCGCGCCGGTGAGCGTCTCGGCCGTGCGCCCGCCGACGCCCCACAGCGCCGAGACCGGCAGCTCCGCCAGGAACGCGACGGTGTCCTCGGGCTGGACGAGCAGCAGGCCGTCCGGCTTGGAGCGGGTGGAGGCGATCTTCGCGACGGTCTTGTTGGCACCGATCCCCACGGAGGCGGTCAGCCCCAGCTCGTCCCGCACGCGGGCCCGCAGGCCGCGGGCGATGCCCACGGGCGGGCCGAGCCGCCGGACCGCTCCGGCGACGTCGAGGAAGGCCTCGTCCACGCTGATCTGCTCGACGCGGTCGGTGATCTCCCGGAACATGGCCATGACCCGGCGGGAGTAGGCGTCGTAGGCGTCCCGGTGGGGCTCGAGCAGGACGGCCCGGGGGCACATCGCCCGGGCCCGCGCCAGGGGCATGCCGGAGCGGACGCCGAACGCCCTGGCCTCGTAGGACGCGGAGAGGACGACGGAGCGGCCGCCCGCCCCGGCCACGATGACGGGCCGGCCGCGCAGCTCGGGGGCCGCGAGCAGCTCCACGCCGACGTAGAACATGTCCATGTCGACGTGCAGCACGGCGCACTGCCGCCAGCGCTCCAGCCGGTCCCTCGGCGTCTCGGTCACCGTGTCCTCCTCCCGGGTCCGGCACAGCTTAGCCCCCGGCGCGGACATCCCGGCCGCGGTGCGGGCCCCGGCCCGGGCGGAGCGCCCCGGCCCGCACACCGGGCCTTCGATAGGCTGGGGCGGACATCGCGGACGGCCGGCAGAGGGCGTCCGCCGCCGCCCCGAGACCGAGGTCGATCCGCCCATGACGTGCCCGCCCCTCCCGCACCACCCCGACGCCCCCGCCGGCGCCGCGCCGCAGGCCCGGCCCGAGGACGCCTTCCGCGCCGAGGACGAGCGGTTCGTGGCGCGGCTGCACGCGGAGCTGGAGGAGTTCTTCGGCCAGCAGCGAGCGGTCCTGGGCGGCATCTCGGCGGACGCCCTCCCGCTGCTGGACGCCGTCGTCGCGCTCTCCGCCGGCGGCAAGCGGCTGCGGGCGCGGCTGTGCTACTGGGGCTGGCGGGCGGCGGGCGGCGCCCCGGAGGACCCGGCCGTGGTCCGGGCCGGGGCGGCGCTCGAGCTCTTCCAGTCCGCCGCGCTCATCCACGACGACGTCATCGACCGCTCCGACACCCGCCGCGGAGCCCCCAGCGTGCACCGCCGCTTCGAGTCCGTGCACGCGGACCGGGGCTGGGCCCTGGACGGTCCGGCCTTCGGCGTGGCCGCCGCGATCCTCTCGGGCGACCTGTGCCTGTCCTGGAGCGAGCAGTCGTTCGCCGCGGCCACCACCACGGCGCCCGGCGGCCACCGCGCACGGGCGGTCTTCGACCTCATGCGCTCCGAGGTGATGGCCGGGCAGTACCTGGACGTGCAGGGCGAGGTCGCCGGCGGGGGCCAGGACCGCGACGGCGCGGTGCAGCGGGCCCTGGACGTCATCCGGTACAAGTCGGCGAAGTACTCGGTGGAGCACCCCGTGGTGCTCGGCGCCGCCCTGGCCGGGGCGCCGGAGCCGGTCCTGGAGCGCTGCTCCGCGTTCGCGCTGCCCCTGGGCGAGGCGTTCCAGCTGCGCGACGACGTCCTGGGCGTGTTCGGCGACCCGGCGGCCACGGGCAAGCCCGCCGGCGACGACCTGCGCGAGGGCAAGCGGACGGTGCTCGTCGGCTACGTCCGCACGCTCGGCAGCGAGGCGCAGATCGCGCGGCTCGAGGACGCCCTGGGCCGGCCGGAGCTGACGGAGGACGACGTCGAGGAGCTCCGCTCGCTCATCACGGCGTGCGGCGCCCTGGGCTCCACGGAGGAGCTCATCGAACGGCTCAGCGGGGAGGCGTTCACGGCGCTGGACCGGCTCGGGGCCGACGCCGTGCCGATGGCCGCGCTGCGCGGCCTCGCGACGGCGGCGGTCCGCCGCTCGTCCTGAGTCCGGTGCGCCGGGCCGGTCCCGCGGTCGGGGCCGGTCCGGCGCGCCGGTCAGGAGCGGGTCACCAGGCCAGGGCCTGCGCCCGGCGGCGGATCTCCGTCTTGCGCCCGTCCCGCAGCGCGTCGACGGGACGGCCCGGCAGGGACTCGTCCTCGGTGAACAGCCACGTGATCGCCTCGACGTCGGTGAAGCGGGAGTCCCGCAGGACCGCCACCGTGCCCTTCAGCGAGTCGACCACGGCGCCGTCCAGCAGGAAGGCGGCCGGCACCCGGCGGATGCTGTCGTGCGGGTTGCGGACGGCGAGGAGCGTCCCGTCGTCGACGAGGCCGTGGACGCGGGTGACCACGAGGCCGAGCTGCTCGGCGACGTCGGGCAGGGGCAACCACTCCTGGACGAGACCGTCCAGGCGGTCGAACTCCTCGGTGCTGATTCCGGATGTGTTCTTCACGCCCCCAGAGTGCCACGTCCGCCGGTGCCCGTGCCACGCGGGCCCGCCACGGTATGCTCGACCCGCGGAGCCGGCTGAGACCTCCGCACCTTCCCCGATCAGCGTCAGAGAGTTACTTCATGCCGTATCCCCCCGACAGCGACACGACCGACCCGAACGACGCACCGCGCTCCACCACCGCCGAGACCACCGCCGAGACCACCGGGCAGCAGGACGACCGCTCCCCCGGCTGGGCGCGCCGCGCCCGGACGGGGTCGGCGGTCACCGCCGTCGCCGCCCTCGCCGCCCTGGGCGGGGGCACCGTGGCCCACGCCGCCCCCGCCCAGACGGCCCAGGTGGCCTCGGCGCCCCTGCTCGCCGGACAGAAGACGACGAAGACCCCCGTGCACACCGTGTCCCCCGGGGACTCCCTGTGGGCGGTCGCCCAGCGCCACGGCGTGGCCGTGGACGAGCTCATGCGGTGGAACGACCTCTCCGGCGCGGCGCTGCTGCTGCCCGGCCAGGAGCTGCGCCTCTCCGGCGGCGCGGCCCCGGCGGCCGAGCCCCCGAAGAAGCCGGCCCCGCCCGCGGCGGAGCCGCCCCGGACGGAGCACGTGGTGCGCTCGGGCGACTCGCTGTGGAGCATCTCGCAGGCGCGCGGGGTGTCGGTCCAGTCGCTCCTCGACGGCAACGACCTCACGGTGAACTCGCTGCTGCGCCCGGGCCAGCGGCTGTCGGTCACGGAGCCGGCCCCCGAGACCGTGCGGCCTGCCCAGGCCCCCGCCCCCGAGCGGGCCGAACAGCCCCGGCCGGCGCCCGAGCGCGCCGTCGGCGACACCTTCCTGGGCCGCACGTACGAGGACGGGGTGGTGGACTCCGCCAACCGCCACCACGAGCAGCTCGCCGCCCGCCCCGCGCCCTCGCGCGAGGAGATGCGCCGGCTCGTCCACGACACCGCCGTGCGGATGGGCGTGGACCCGGCGCTCGCCCTGGCGCACGCCCACCAGGAGTCGGGCTTCGACCACCGGGCCGTGTCCCCCGCCGACGCCGTGGGCACCATGCAGGTCATCCCGGACGCCGGGGACTGGGCCTCGGGACTCGTGGGCCGGGAGCTCGACCTGCTGGACCCGCAGGACAACGTCACCGCCGGCGTGGCCATCATCCGGCAGCTGGGCCGCGCCGCACCCAGCACCGACGTGGCCATCGCCGCGTACTACCAGGGCCTGCACGGGGTGAAGAAGTACGGGATGTACGACGACACCAAGCAGTACGTCAAGAGCGTCAAGACCCACCGCAAGCGGTTCGGACCGTGACCTGCGACCCAGCCTGCGCACAGCGCCCCGCCCTAGGCTGATCCCGTGCAGCACGCGCTCCCCGACCACCTGACCGGGACCGTCCTCGAGGGCCGCTACGAGCTGGGTCCGCGGATCGCCCGCGGTGGCACCGCCACCGTGTACCGGGCGGTGGACACCCGCCTGCAGCGCGTCGTGGCGGTCAAGCTCATGCACGCCCACCTGGCCGAGGACCCGGCCGCGGCGGACCGGTTCGTGCGGGAGGCCCGGTCGGCGGCGCGGCTGTCCCACCCCCACGTGGTCTCCGTGCTCGACCAGGGCCACGCCCCGGACGGGGTGCCGTACCTGGTCATGGAGCACGTGGCGGGCTCGACGCTGCGGGACCTCCTGCGCCGGCGCGGCGCCCTGCCCCCCGGCGAGGCGCTCGGGCTGCTGGAACCGGTCCTCGACGGGCTGGCGGCGGCCCACCGGGAGGGCCTGGTGCACCGCGACGTGAAGCCGGAGAACGTGCTGATCTCCGCCACCGGCCGGGTGACCGTCGCGGACTTCGGCCTCACCCGCGCCGTCGACCAGCACACCGCGACCGGAACGGTGCTGGGCACGGTCGGCTACGCCTCGCCGGAGCTCGTCACGGGGCAGCGGGTCGACACCCGCGCGGACGTGTACTCGGCCGGGATCATGCTCTTCGAGCTCCTGGCCGGACGCCGTCCCTTCGAGGGCGGCCCGCTGGCCGTGGCCCGGGCCCACGCCGAGGGCGCCGTCCCGGACCTGCGCACCCTCGACCCCGGCCTCCCGGCCGCTGTGGCGCGGCTGGTCGCCCGGGCCACGGCACGGGAGCCGGAGCGGCGTCCGCCCGACGCCGGCAGCTTCCTCGACGAGCTCCGGTCGGTCCGGGCGGGTCTGCGGCCCGCGGAGCTCGACCGCCCCCCGGGACCCGGCGCCGCCCGCGGCACCCCGGCCGGGCCGGCGCCGGACGCCGCGGCCACGGCGGCCCTGCACCCCGCGGTCGGAACCACCGCGGCCCTCGGGGCGGGCGCCCCCACGGAAGCCCTCGGCCGGACCGCTCCCACGGAGGCTCTCGGATCGGGCGGCACCACGGGGACCATCGGCCGGGACGCCCCCACCGAGACCCTCGGCCGGAACGCCCCCACAGAAGCCCTCGGCCGCGACGCGCCCACGGAGGCGTTCGGCCCGGCGGCCAGCCGGACCGGGGTGCCGGGTCCGCAGGCCGCGCCCCTGGGGCCGGCCGGGCCCGGTGCCCCGGGGGTCTCCGGCCGACCGGTGTCGGCGCGGCCCCCGACCGGCTCCTCCGACCCCTGGCGGCCCGAGGTCGAGCTGCGCCCCACCCGGCCCCTGCACGCGGCGGGGACGCTGGCCCTGGTCGCGCTCGCGGTGGCCGGGGCGGCGTTCCTGGGCTGGCTCCTGGGCTCCGGTCCGGGCGGGACCGTGAGCGTGCCGGACGTGCGGGGAGCGGGTCCGGAGCTCGCCGAGCAGTACCTGGCCGGGGCCGGTCTGGGCAACGTCGCGGTGCACGAGACCGCGGACCCGGTGGCCCCCGCCGGCACCGTGCTCGGCACCGACCCGGAGGCCGGGTCCACGGTGCGCTCCGCGGAGCAGGTCGTCCTGCTGGTCTCGACCGGTCCCGTGCGGACGACCGCGCCCGACGTCACCGGGATGTCGGAGGAGGACGCCCGGGCGCGCCTCGAGGACGCCGGGCTGGCGGCCGGCACCCGGAGCCCGGTCGCCGACGACGCCGCCGCCGGGACGGTCGTGGGCCAGCACCCCGAGGCGGGCGAGGCGGTGGCCGAGGGGTCGGCGGTGGACCTCGCCGTCTCCCTCGGGGCCCGCGCCGACTCCGCGCCCGGGGTGCTGGGCAGGCCCGTGGACGAGGCGGTCCGGCTCCTCGCGGAGGCGGGGTTCGCGGCGCGGGTCGAGGAGAGCCTCGGTGCCCCCTTCGGCTACGTGGTGGCCCAGACGACGGACGGGGCCGAGGTCGTCCTCACCGTCGTCTGAGCGGACGGCAGGGACGGCCCCGGCCCCGTCGGCCGGTCCCGCGCTCAGCGGCGGGAGAGATAGCCCGCCACGAGGAACGCGATCTCCAGGGACTGCATGTGGTTCAGGCGCGGGTCGCACAGCGACTCGTAGCGGTCCTGGAAGGAGGACTCGTCGACGGGGTCGGCGCCGCCGAGGCACTCCGCGACGTCGTCGCCCGTCATCTCCACGTGGATGCCGCCGGGGAAGGACCCGATCGCCTCGTGCACCTCGAAGAAGCCGCGGACCTCGTCCACGACGTCGTCGAAGTTGCGGGTCTTGTACCCGGACGGCAGGGACACGGTGTTGCCGTGCATGGGGTCGGTGACCCACACGACCTTGGCGCCGGAGCGCTCCACGGCCTCGACGAGCGGGGGCAGCTTCTCCCGGATGTTCTTCGCGCCCATGCGGGTGATGAAGGTGAGCCGTCCGGGCTCGCGCTCCGGGTCGAGCTTGTCGATGAGCGCCAGCGCGTCGTCCCCGGTGGTCTTGGGGCCGAGCTTCACGCCGATCGGGTTGCGCAGCCGGGAGAGCAGGTCCACGTGGGCGCCGTCGAGCTCCCGGGTGCGCTCCCCGATCCACAGGAAGTGCCCGGACGTGCCGTACGGGAGGTGGGTGCGGGAGTCGATGCGGCTCAGCGCGCGCTCGTAGTCCAGCAGCAGGGCCTCGTGGCCGGCGTAGAACTCCGTGGTGCGCAGGGCGTCGAAGTCCGCGCCGCACGCGTCCATGAACTTCACGGCCCGGTCGATCTCGCGGGCCAGCGACTCGTACCGGGCGTGGGCCGGGTTCGTGGTGAAGCCCATGTTCCAGGCGTGCACGAGGCGCAGGTCCGCGAACCCGCCCGTGGTGAAGGCCCGGATGAGGTTCAGGGTCGAGGCCGAGGTGTGGTAGCCGCGCACCATCCGCCGCGGGTCGTGGACCCGGGACTCCTCGGTGAAGTCGAAGCCGTTGACCATCTCGCCGCGGAACGTCGGCAGGGTCGTGCCGTCGCGGGTCTCGTCGTTGGACGAGCGGGGCTTCGAGAACTGCCCGGCCATCCGGCCCATCTTCACCACGGGCATGGACGCGCCGTAGGTGAGCACCACGGCCATCTGCAGCAGCGTCTTGACCCGGGCGCTGATCCGGTCGGCGGTGGCGCCCTCGAAGGTCTCGGCGCAGTCCCCGCCCTGCAGGAAGAACGCCCGGCCGTTGGCGACCTCGGCCAGACGGTCGCGCAGCTTGTCCACCTCCCCCGCGAAGACGAGGGGCGGGACCGCGTTGAGCTCGGCGATCGATGCGGCGAAGTCGGGGTGGTCGCGCCAGGTCGGCTGCTGGTCGGCGGCCAGCTCGCGCCAGTCGTCCAGCCCCGGGTAGTCGGCCGCGGAGGGCACCGGGGAGGCGAGGTTGCGGAGGCTGTCGGGAACGGTGAAGTCGAGCATCATGTCTTCCTATGTCTCGTCCGGGGCGGGGCCGGGCGCGGGATCAGGGTGCGGTGGGCCGCGGGGTGTCGTCGTCCGCGGCCCCGGGACGGTCGCGGTGGGCGAGGGAGTCCGCGGTCCGGCGGGCGGTGTGGGCGGCGCTGCGCGCCTTGTCCTTGGCGTTGCCCACGAGCTCCGCCGCGGCCTGCTTGGTCTCCTGGCGCTTCTGCTCGGCGAGCCGCCTCTTGTGCTCCGAGGCGTAGACGTCCACGTAGACCTGGCCGGAGAGGGCCTGGATCGCGTGCATGATCTCGTCGGTGACCTCGCGGAGCAGGGCGTGCTCGCCCTGCCGGCCCCGGTAGCGGGAGAAGTCGAGGGGCTCGCCGAAGATCGTGGTGACCCGGGCGCTGCGACGGGGCAGCGGGAGCCTGGTCCCGATCGGCTGGACCTTGTCGGTGCCGACCATGGCGATCGGGACGACCGGGGCCCCCGTCTCGAGCGCGAGCCGGGCCACCCCGATCTTGCCCTTGTACATGCGGCCGTCCGGGGAGCGCGTGCCCTCCGGATAGATCCCGAGCAGCTCGCCCTCCAGCAGCTTGCGGCCGCCGTTGCTCAGGGACTTCGCGCTGGCCCGGCCCCCGGAGCGGTCCATGGGGATCTGGTTGATGGCGCGGAAGAACGCGGCCATCACCCGGCCCTTGACGCCGGGGCTGTTGAAGTAGTCGGACTTCGCCAGGAAGTACACCTGCCGGGGCACGGCCACGGGCATGAACACCGAGTCGGAGACGGAGAGGTGGTTGCTCGCGAGGATGGCCGGGCCCTCCTCGGGCACGTGCTCCAGGCCGCGCACCTCGGGACGGAAGGCGACGTTGATCAGGGGGCCGACGACGTAGCGCTTCAGAAACATGTAGACCATGTGGGAGAGGACTCCTTCGTGCTGATCGGGATGTCGCGAGGGTCCGTGCCGCTCGGACCGGGTCCGGCCTCCGGTATTCTCTCACGTCCGCACGGGCACCCGCGCCGGTCCGCCCGCCGACGGCGCCCGCCCTGACATCATGGACGCATGACGCCACCCGTCGAGGACCAGCACCTGCCCACCCCCTCCGCGGCCGGCGGGCCCGCCGCCGCGGACGATCCGGGCGCGCCCTTCCACCATCCGGCCGACGGGCCCGCGGGCGCGCTCGTGCTACACGGCTTCACCGGCGTCCCGTTCAGCGTCCGCCCGTGGGGCCGGGCGCTGCACGCGGCGGGCGCCGACGTCGTCGGGCCCGTGCTGCCCGGCCACGGCACCCGCTGGGAGGACCTCGCCGGCGTCCGCTGGGAGCAGTGGCGCGACCACGCGGCCGAGCACGTGCAGCGGCTGCGGGCCCGGCACGACGTGGTGGTGGTGTGCGGGCTGTCCATGGGCGGGGCGCTCGCCCTGCACCTCGCCGCGACCCTGCCCGTCGACGGGGTCGTGGCCCTGAACCCGGCGCTGTCCCTCGTCAGCCGCACGGCCCGCCTCGCCCCGGCACTGCACCGCGCGGTGCCCTCCGTGCCGGGCGTGGGGAACGACATCAGCCTCCCGGGCGTCACCGAGCACGCCTACCCGCGCACGCCCGTGGCGGGCGTCGCCGAGCTGGGCCGGTTCATGACCCGGACCCGGAGGATGCTGCCCGCGGTCACCGCCCCGGTCCTGGTGCTGCGCTCGCAGCACGACCACGTGGTCTCGGACGCCTCGCACCTGCACGTGCTGCGCCGGGCCGGCGGGGACGTGGAGCTGGTGCGGCTGGCGGAGAGCTTCCACGTGGCCACCCTGGACCGGGAGGCGGACGTGGTCGCGGCGCGGTCCGTGCGCTTCCTGGAGGACCTGCTGGCGGGCCGCAACCCGGTCACCGCGAGACCGTTGCGCCCCACCTCCCGGGGGGACCGGCGATGAGTGCGGGCCCGGGGACGCCGGGCGGCGCCGGGCACGGCCCCGAGGACGAGTGGAGCCGGATCGTGTCGGACCTCGAGGACGTGCGCCGGGCCGGGGACCGGCACCTCGCCGGGCCCCGGGACTGGTCCCCCGAGGACGCCGGGCCGGGCGCGTCCGCCGGGGCGGCGGACTCCGGGGCAGAGGCTGCCGCGGCAGAGGGCGTCGGGGAGCCGGAGGACGCGGGGGACGACGACGCGCCCTACTCCCCCGACCCCGGGCCGGTCACGCAGGGACTCAGCGGCGGTGCGCTGCTGTCCTGGACCGTGCTGGTCGGGGTGCCCGTGCTGCTGGTGGTGCTCTCCCTCCTGCCCGGCTCCCTGCCGTGGTGGGCCATCGTGGGGGGCCTGGTCGCCGTGGTCGGGGCCATCGGCCACCTGCTGCGGTCCCTGCCCGACGACCGCGACGACCTGGACGACGGCGCCCGCGTCTGACGGGGTTTGCGTGAGCCAATTCACTAGACTGTAGCGGACGGCCCACCGACCCCGATCCGAGGAGAACCCCATGCGCCACGTCGCGACCGACGCCCTCGTGGACCCACCGGCCCACAGCCGCATCACCGACTTCCTGCTCATGCAGGCGGGCCAGGACGAGGATCCGCACCTGTACACCGTCCTGGCACCGGAGGGGGCCGCCCGCGAGGTGCGCGCCCGGGAGTTCCTCGCCGCCGTGCAGGGTGTGGCCAAGGGTCTCGTGGCCGCGGGGATCGAGCCCGGGGACCGGGTGGGCATCCTCAGCCGGACGCGCTACGAGTGGACCCTCGCGGACCTCGCGATCTGGTACGCCGGCGCCGTTCCCGTCCCCGTCTACGACTCGTCCTCGACGCAGCAGATCGCCTGGATCATGGGCGACTCCGACGCCAAGGCCGTGTTCGTCGAGACGCAGGCCCTCGAGGAGTCCGTGCTCGCTGCCTCGCGGGAGACGCCGTTCCGCGCCGCGGAGAACGTCTGGCGCCTGGACGGCACCGGCACGGGCCTCGACGACCTCGCGCGCGCCGGCGCGGACGTGCCGGACGAGGAGCTCGAGGCCCGCCGCACGTCGCGCGGGCTCGAGGACGTCGCCACGATCATCTACACCTCGGGGACCACCGGACCGCCCAAGGGGTGCGAGCTGACGCACGGGAACTTCGTGCGGCTGTGCGAGAACACGACCCTGGTCGTCGAGGACATCATCCACCCGGGCGCCCGGACGCTCCTGTTCCTTCCGCTGGCCCACGTCTTCGCCCGCTTCGTGGAGGTGATCGCCCTCTACTCCGGGACCGTCCTGGCCCACACCCCGGACGTGAAGAACCTGATGGCGGACCTCGGGGCCTTCCGGCCCACGTTCATCCTGGCCGTCCCGCGCGTGTTCGAGAAGATCTACCAGAGCGCCCGCCTCAAGGCCGAGAAGGCCGGCGGGGCGAAGTCCCTGATCTTCGAGCGCGCGGTGACCACGGCCGTCGCGTACTCGAAGGCCGGGCAGGACGGGCGGGTCCCGCCGCTCCTGCGGGCGCGCCATGCCCTCTACGACCGGCTCGTGTACTCGAAGCTGCGGGACGCGATGGGCGGGGAGGTCACGCACGCCGTCTCGGGCGGCGCCGCCCTCGGCACCCGGCTGGGCCACTTCTTCAACGGGATCGGCGTGTACGTCGTGGAGGGCTACGGGCTCACGGAGACCACCGCCCCGATCGCCGTCAACACCCCGGAGATCGGCAAGATCGGCACCGTGGGCCTGCCGCTGCCGGGCAACGAGGTGCGGATCGGCGAGGACGGGGAGGTCCTGGTCCGGGGCACCCACGTCATGCGCGGCTACCACGGGCGGGAGGACCTCACCGCCGAGGCCTTCGAGGACGGGTGGTTCCGCACCGGCGACCTCGGCTCGCTCGACGAGGACGGCGCCCTCACCCTCACCGGCCGGAAGAAGGAGATCATCGTCACCGCCGGCGGCAAGAACGTGGTCCCCAACGTGCTGGAGGACCCCATCCGCGCCTCGGCCCTGGTCTCCCAGGTCATGGTGGTCGGGGACGACCGGCCGTTCGTGGCCGCCCTCGTGACCCTCGACCAGGACGTGCTCCCCGCTCGCCTGGAGCTGATGGGCCTGGACCCCGCGATGCCGGTGGCCGAGGCCGCCCGCCACCCGAAGGTCGTCGAGCACGTCCAGGACATCGTCACCCGGGCGAACCAGGCGGTCTCCCGCGCGGAGAGCATCCGGGCCTTCGAGATCCTCGACGTCGACTGGACGGAGGCCTCCGGGCACCTGACCCCGTCCATGAAGATCAAGCGGGCCAAGATCGCGCAGGACTTCGCGGACCGGATCGAGGAGATCTACTCGCGTCCCGCCCCCGAACCGGCCGCGGCCCCCGCCACCCCGGCGGAGCGGATCAAGGAGAAGCTCTCCCACGCGCACCTGCCGGGCCGCGGCTGACCCGGGGCCAGCCGGCGGCCGGTGGGATCACCGGCCGCCGACGAGGGCCCCCGGGGACAGCGGTGAGTGCTCGGGGACGTCGAGGCCCAGCAGGGCGTTCTCGACGACCTCGCTGAGGGCGGGGTGGATCCAGTACTGGCCGCGCGCCATCGTGTGCGCGTCGAGGCCGAAGGACATGGCCTGCACCAGCGGCTGGATGAGCAGGGAGGCCTCCTCCCCGATCAGGTGCGCGCCCAGGAGGCGACCGGTGCCCTTCTCCGCGATCAGCTTGCACAGCCCCGTGCGGTCCTCCATGGCCCACCCGTAGGCCGTGGCCCCGTAGTCCTGCACCTTGACGGTGATCTCGGTGCCCTGCTCGACCGCCCACTGCTCGGCCTCCTGCTGCGTCATGCCGACGGAGGCGATCTGCGGGCTGGTGAACACGGCGGAGGGCACGAACCGGTGGTCGGTGGCCCGGAGGTCGCCGGGGTGCAGGAGATTGTGCTGCACCGTGCGGGCCTCGGCGTTGGCCACGTGCTTGAGCTGGTAGGGCGAGCTGATGTCGCCCAGGGCCCACACGCCCTCGACGGGGCGGCCCCCGGAGAGGGCGCGCTGGTGCTCGTCGACGGCCAGCAGCCCGTCCGGCCGCACGTCCAGGCCGCCCGCCCGGGCGTCGAGCACGTCGGTGTTCGGCTGCCGGCCCGTGGCCACCAGCACCACGTCCGCGGGCAGGCGCATGACGAGCTCCGGGTCCTGCGGGTCGCGGAAGGTGACCATCACGGCGCACTCGTCGCCGTCCCACTCCTCGACCTCGCTCAGCGACCAGCCCGTCTCGAGCTTCCACTGCCGGGAGGCCTCGCGGGCGAACCGCTCGGCGATCTCCGGGTCGTGGTAGCGCAGGATCCGGTGCGAGCGGTTGACCTGGGTCACCCGCGCGCCGAGGCTGGAGAAGACGTGGGCGAACTCGGCGCCGATGTAGCCGCCGCCGACCACCACCACGCGGCGGGGCATCTCCTCGATGCGCATCACGGTGTCCGAGGTGTGCACCTGGGGCAGGTCGATCCCGGGGATCTCCGGCCGCACCGGGCGCGAGCCGGAGGCCACCACGATCTGGTCGGCCGTGAGGTCCTCCCCCGAGGCGGTGCGCAGGGTCCGCGGGGCGGTGAAGCGCACGTGCTCCTCGTAGACCGTCACGTGCGGCAGCGTCCGGCGGTACTCGAGCCCGCCGTGGGAGATCGCATCGATCCGCCCGAAGATCCGGTCCCGCATCTCCCGCCAGCGCACGCCGTTCACCGAGGCGTCGAGGCCGAGCCGGTCCGCCTCCTGGGCGCGGCGGGCCACGCTCGCCGGGTACGCGTACATCTTCGTCGGGATGCAGCCCACGTTGAGGCAGGTGCCGCCGAAGGTCCCGCCGTCGATGATGGCGACGTCCAGGCCCTCGTAGTCCTCGGTGAGGATCGAGTTGCCCGAGCCGGAGCCGATGATGATGAGGTCGAATTTCCGCATGCGGCCCATCCTATGCGCGGCCGCGGCGGCCTCCCGGCGGCCCCCGCCGGCACCGCGGCCCTCCCGGGGTCCGTGGTGCCGGCGCGAACGTGCCGGGTCAGCCCGCGGTGTCGAGCGCCAGCAGGAGGTCGCCGCCGGAGACCTGGGTGACGCCCTTGAGGGCCACCCGGGCGACCGTGCCGCCCGTGGGGGCGGTGATGGAGGCCTCCATCTTCATGGCCTCGATGGTGGCCACCTGGCCGCCCGCCTCCACGGTGTCGCCCTCGGCCACCGTCACGGTCACCGCCCCCGCGAACGGGGCGGCCACGTGGCCGCGGTCCGTGGGGTCGGCCTTCTCGGTCTCGGGCACCGAGGAGGTGATCGAGGTGTCGCGGACCTCGATCATCCGGGGCTGGCCGTTGAGGGTGACCATCACGGTGCGCATGCCCTTGTCGTCCGGCTCCGAGATGGCCTGCAGGGTCACCAGCAGCCGCACCCCCTTGCCCAGGGAGATCACGTGCTCCCGGTCGGAGGTCAGCCCGTAGAGGAAGTCCCGGGTGTGCAGCAGCGCCAGCTCGCCGTACTTCGCCCGGCTGGCCTCGTAGTCCCGCGTCGGGCCGGCGAACAGCAGCCGGTTCAGCGTGGCCCGCCGGGTGGCCGGGTCCCCGGCCAGGGCCTGCGAGTCCTCCGGGGCCAGCTCCGTGATCCCGACCTTGACGTTGCGGCCCTCGAGGGCCTTGGAGCGGAACGGTTCGGGCCACCCGCCGGGAGGCGTGCCGAGCTCCCCGGCGAGGAAGCTGATCACCGAGTCCGGGATGTCGAACTTCTGCGGGTTCGCCTCGAACTCGGCCGGGTCCACGCCCATGCCCACCAGCTGCAGGGCGAGGTCGCCCACGACCTTGGACGAGGGGGTGACCTTGACCAGCCTGCCGAGCATGGCGTTGGCGGCGGTGTACATGTCCTCGATCGCCTCGAACCGCTCCCCCAGCCCCAGCGCGATGGCCTGCTGGCGCAGGTTCGACAGCTGACCGCCGGGGATCTCGTGCCGGTACACGCGCCCGGTCGGGGCAGTGAGCCCGGACTCGAACGGGGCGTACATCCGGCGGATGACCTCCCAGTAGGGCTCCAGGGCGGTCGCGGCCTCCAGGGGGATGCCGGTGTCCCGGTCGGTGTGGGCCAGGGCGGCGATCAGCGCCGAGGCCGGCACCTGGGAGGTCGTGCCGGCCATCGAGGCCTCGGCCACGTCCACCGCGTCCACGCCCGCGTCGATCGCGGCCATCAGCGTGGCGAGCTGCCCGCCGGCGGTGTCGTGGGTGTGCAGGTGCACCGGCAGGTCGAAGCGCTCCCGCAGGGCGGTCACCAGCTTCGCCGCCGCCACGGGGCGCAGGAGCCCCGCCATGTCCTTGATCGCCAGCACGTGGGCCCCGGCGTCGACGCACTGCTGGGCGAGCTCGAGGTAGTAGTCCAGGGTGTAGAGGTCCTCGGCCGGGTCCAGCAGGTCCCCGGTGTAGCACAGGGCGACCTCGGCGACCGCGGTGCCCGTCTTGCGCACGGCCTCGATGGCCGGGGCCATCTGCTCCACGTCGTTGAGGGCGTCGAAGATCCGGAAGATGTCCACCCCGGTGGCCGCGGCCTCGGCCACGAACGCGTCCGTCACCTCGGTCGGGTACGGGGTGTAGCCCACGGTGTTGCGCCCGCGCAGCAGCATCTGGATCGGGATGTTCGGCATCGCCTCCCGCAGCAGCCGCAGCCGCTCCCACGGGTCCTCGCCGAGGAAGCGCAGCGCGACGTCGTAGGTCGCCCCGCCCCAGGCCTCCACGGACAGCAGCTGCGGCAGCGTGTGGGCGTAGGCCGGGGCCGCGGCCAGCAGGTCCCGGGTGCGCACCCGGGTGGCCAGCAGCGACTGGTGGGCGTCCCGGAACGTCGTCGAGGTCACCGCCACCGCCTGCTGCTCCCGCAGGGCCCGGGCGAACCCCTCGGGGCCGAGCTCCACGAGCCGCTGCCGCCACCCCGGCGGCGGGGTGTGCTCGGAGGGTCCGTCGAAGGGCGAGCGGAACGGCTCGTCCTGCTTGTCGCCCGGGTAGTGGGGCAGCTTGGTGCGCGGGTCGATGCCCTCCACCCGCTCCCCGTTGGGCTGGTTCACCGTGACCTCGGCCAGCCAGGTCAGCGCCTTGGTGGCCCGGTCCCCGGAGGTGCGGGCCTCGAGCAGCTCGGGGCGGCGCTCGATGAAGTCGGTGGCCACGTTGCCGGCGAGGAACTCCGGGTCGGCCAGCACGGCCTGCAGGAACTGGATGTTGGTGGACACCCCGCGGATCCGGAACTCGGCCAGGGCACGCTGGGACCGGTGCACGGCGGTGGCGTAGTCCCGGCCCCGGCAGGTGAGCTTCACCAGCATCGAGTCGAAGTGCGGGGAGATCTCCGCCCCGGCGTAGACCGTGCCGCCGTCCAGGCGCACCCCCGCGCCGCCGGCGGAGCGGTAGGCGGAGATCTTCCCGACGTCGGGGCGGAACCCGTTGGCCGGGTCCTCGGTGGTGATCCGGCACTGCAGGGCGGCCCCGCGCACGGCCAGCTCGTCCTGGGCGATGCCCAGGTCCGCCAGGGTCTCCCCGGAGGCGATGCGCAGCTGCGACTGGACGAGGTCGACGTCGGTGATCTCCTCGGTCACCGTGTGCTCGACCTGGATGCGCGGGTTCATCTCGATGAACACGTGCTGACCCGCCCGCTCCCCGGCCGTGTCGACCAGGAACTCCACGGTGCCGGCGTTGACGTAGCCGAGCTCCTTCGCGAACTTCACCGCGTCCCGGTGCAGGGCCTGGCGGATCCCCTCGTCGAGGTTCGGCGCCGGGGCGATCTCCACGACCTTCTGGTGCCGGCGCTGCAGGGAGCAGTCGCGCTCGAACAGGTGCACCATCCCGCCCTCGCTGTCGGCGAGGATCTGCACCTCGATGTGGCGGGGCCGGAGCACGGCCTGCTCCAGGAAGACGGTGGGGTCGCCGAAGGCGGTGTCGGCCTCGCGCATCGCGGCGGCCAGCGCCTCGGGCAGCGCCTCGGGGGTCTCCACCCGGCGCATGCCGCGGCCCCCGCCGCCGGCCACGGCCTTCACGAAGATGGGGAACCCGATGCCCTCCGCCTGCGCCAGCAGCTCCTCGGGGTCCGCCGAGGGCTCCGTGGAGGCCAGGGTCGGGATCCCCGCCCGCTTCGCCGCCTTCAGCGCCGCGACCTTGTTGCCGGCCAGCTCCAGGATCTCGGCCCGCGGGCCGACGAAGGTGATGCCCTCGCGCGCGGCGGCACGGGCCAGGTCCGGGTTCTCCGAGAGGAACCCGTAGCCGGGGTAGATCGCGTCCGCCCCGGACTCCTTGGCCACCCGGACGATCTCCTCGACGTCGAGATAGGCCCGCACGGGGTGGCCCTCCTCCCCGATCCGGTACGCCTCGTCAGCCTTCTGCCGGTGGATCGAGTTGCGGTCCTCGTACGGGAACACCGCCACCGTCTTGGCGCCCAGCTCGTAGGCGGCACGGAAAGCACGGATCGCGATCTCGCCGCGATTGGCCACCAGGATCTTGGAGAACATCAACACCCGTTCCGCACCCGGGGCCGTTCGGCGGACACCCGGGCACTGATTCGTCGAAGGTCGTACAACGTCGCGCACACGGTCAGCATGGCCGTCCGCGGGCGGTCCTGACCAGTGAACCACGCCACCCCGGGGCACACTGTGACTGCTGTCACAGAGCGACGTCGTGGTCAGCGTACACGGCGGCGGCGCGGGACGGCGGGGCGCCCGCGGGCGGCTCCGCGCCGGATCGGGGCGGAGCGCGCCCGCCCGGCTACGATGGGCGCAGCCGTCTCCTCGCCGCGGCCCCCGATCCCGGACCCGAGGAGCCGCTCCTCCCGTTTCCCCGCGAGCGAAGGGTGTCCCCTCCGTGCAGATCGTCAGCGTCAGCAGCCTCAAGGGCGGTGTCGGCAAGTCCTCCGTGACCCTGGGGATCGCCTCGGCGGCCCTGCAGGCGGGAGTGCCCACGCTGGTGGTGGACCTCGACCCGCACGCCGACGCCACGACCGGGCTGGGCGTGCACCCGGAGCGCGGTCACGACATCGGAGAGGTGCTGCGCAGGCCGCGCCGGGGTGCACTAGAGCGCGTCGTCGTGGCCTCGGCCTGGGCGGTGCGGGCCGGTCTGGACAGAAGGGCCCTCGACGTCGCCCCGGGCTCGGCCCGCTCGTCCCACCTCGACCGCTCCGAGTACCGGGAGAAGGACCTCGGCCGGCTGGAGCGCGCGCTCTCCGGCGCCCAGGGGTACGACCTGGTGCTGGTCGACTGCCCGCCCACCCTCAGCGCGCTGACCCGCACGGCGTGGGCCGCCAGCGACAAGGTGCTCTCGGTGGCGGAGCCCTCGCTGTTCTCGGTGGCGGGCACCAAGCGCACGATGACGGCGATCGCCCAGTTCGAGCAGAGCCGCACGTGGGCCGTGCCGGCTGCCGGGGTGGTGGTCAACAAGGTCCAGCACTCGTCGGTGGAGCACCGTCACCGCCTGGACGAGCTGCAGGAGCTGTTCGGCCCCCTGCTGGTCAGCCCGGTGATCCCGGACCTGCCCGTCTGGCAGCAGGCGCAGGGCGCGGCCTGGCCGATCCACCGCTGGCCGGGAGCTGAGGCCCAGGACATCTCCGGGCGGTACACGGCGATCCTGCAGGGCCTGCTCGACGGCTCGTCCTGAGCCGCCCGGCTCAGCCCGCGCTCTGCCGGCGGGCCCGGCGCTCGGAGAGCTCGTCCCCGGGCAGCGGCTCCTGGGCGGGGGCGCGGTCCGCTCCGGTGTGCTCCCCGGGGAGCGCCGCGAGGGTCCCCTCGACCTCGCGCCAGACCCGGCCCACGGCGATCCCGAAGACGCCCTGTCCGCCCTGCACCAGGTCGATGACCTCGTGGGGGGACGTGCACGCGTAGACGCTGGCGCCGTCGCTCATCATGGTGAGCCGGGCCAGGTCCTCCACGCCCTGGGCGCGCAGCGCCCCCACGGCGGTGCGGATCTGCTGCAGGGAGACGCCGGTGTCCAGGAGCCGCTTGACGATCTTCAGGACGAGGATGTCGCGGAAGCTGTAGAGCCGCTGCGTGCCGGACCCGGAGGCGCCGCGCACGGTGGGCTCCACGAGACCGGTCCGCGCCCAGTAGTCGAGCTGCCGGTAGGTGATGCCCGCGGCCTTGCAGGCGGTGGGGCCGCGGTAGCCGACGGACTCGTCCCGGATCACGGAGTCGTCGAAGAGGACGCCCTGGGTGCCGTGCGCCGGAGGGCCGCCGGGCTGCTCGCGTTCGCTCACGCCGCCTCCTCGCTCGTGGACCCGGTGCTCGCGGCGCCGGGAGTGGATGGTCTCACAGAGACGTCCGGATCCCCCCGGGAACACCTCGAGTACACCTTATGACGGTAGACCTCCCCGGGGACGGGGTCAAAGACATCAGGGGCCCGGACCCCGTGTCGGGCGGGCGGGGACGGCTCAGAAGTCCTCGGGGTCGACGTTGTCGAGGAAGTCGCGGAACTGCTCGACCTGCGTCTCCGGGGGCAGCTGCGGCTCCCCCTCCCCCGCGCGGGGGGACGGCTCCCGCAGCTCCCCGTCCCCGCTCATCACGAGACCGGCCTCGTCGAGGACGGTCTCGGTGCACAGGATCGGGCAGTCGGTGCGTGCGGCCAGGGCGATCGCGTCCGAGGCGCGGGAGTCGACGACCGTGCCGTCCGAGAACTCGAGCGCGGCGTGGAAGACCCCCTCCTCCACCGTGTGGATCCGCACCCGGGTGAGCGTGCGCCCGAACGCGGTGGCCACCGACAGCACGAGGTCGTGCGTCAGGGGCCGGGGCGGCTCGATCCCCTGCACGGCGAAGACGATGGACGTCGCCTCGTTCGTGCCGATCCAGATCGGCAGGTGCCGTCCGCCCTCGACCTCGCGGAGGACGACGACGGGCTGCGCCGACGGCACGTCCATGCGGACGCCCGCGATCTCCATCAGGACCTGGTGCACGGCCACGTCAGCCCTCCACCGCGGCGCGCTCCTGGAGCGCGGCGATCTCCGAGCGCACGAGCGAGGTGTGGATGGTGAGGCACAGGCCCGAGATCTCCTGGGCGCGCTCGACCGCGCGGGCCCTCGAGGCGGCGTCCCGGCGGGAGGTGAGGGGCGCGACGGCGCGCTCCACGAGGCCCAGCTCCCGGTCCGCGGCGGCCTTGAAGGGGCGCAGGTGGCGCGGTTCCAGGCCGTGGGCCGTCAGCGCGAGGGCCGCCCGGGTGATGGCGAGGGCGTGGTCGTCGAAGGCCCCGTTCTGCTCCCGGATCAGCCCGTAGCTCACGAGCTCGCGGACGAGCGGGATGCCGGCGCCCGTGCGGGCGGCGAGCTCCCGCAGGTTGTAGGTGCGCGGCGCGCTGACGACCGGGAGGGGGGCGGTGACCGGGTCGGCGGGCTCCGCGGTGCGCCGGGCGTCGTCGGCGCGGGCGTCCTCGTCGGCGTCCAGCCGCTCCCGGATCACCTTCAGCGGGAGGTAGCGGTCGCGCTGGAGCTCCAGGATCCGGCGCAGCCGGTCCACGTCCGCGCGCGAGAACTTGCGGTAGCCGGACGCGGTGCGCGCCGGGTGGACCAGGCCCTTGTCCTCCAGGAAGCGCAGCTTCGAGGCGGTGATGCCGGGGTGGTCCTCGCCGAGCTCCTTGAGCACGGCGCTGATGCCCACCCGGGCCTCGTGCTGGACGTCGTCCCGGTGGGGATCGGTCTCCGCGGGGTCGGTCATGGCTCCCTTCTACTGGTCCGACTGCGAGCGCAGCGAACGGTAGAACGTGAACCGGAACTTCCCGATCTGGACCTCGTCGCCGTTGTCCAGCTGCGCGCTGTCCACGCGGTCGCCATTGACGTAGGTGCCGTTCAGGGACCCGGAGTCGATGATCTCGAAGGAGTCGCCGCGCCGGACGAACCGCGCGTGCCGGCGCGAGACGGTGACGTCGTCCAGGAAGATCTCGGAGGACGGGTGGCGGCCGGCAGGGACCTCGTCCCGGTCCAGCAGGAAGCGTGACCCGGAGCCGCCGCTGTCGTGGGCCACGAGCAGTGCGCTGCGCGGCGGGAGCGCGGAGACCGCTGAGCTCTCCTCGGGGGAGAGCTTGTGGGAAGCCGCGTGCGAGAGGACCTCGGCCACGATCTGGATCGACGTGGTCTCCGGCTCCCCCTGGGGTGCGTTCGAGCCGTTCTGGGTTCTGGACATCTCTTCCCTCGACTGGTGACGTGTTGGTGGACGGGTCCTGTGGGACCCCTGCCCCGCGACCTCCTGTCCCGGCGGTTCCCGGGCGACCGGCCGGAGCCACCCGGTTGCTTGTCAGTGTACCGGGTGGTGGAGACACGGAGGGGCGGCCGGGACACGTCCCGGCTCGCGCGTGGTCGGGTCCTGCGCGGGTCAGTCGAGCTGGGCGGCGTACCCGTCGGCGTCGAGCAGCCCGGAGCGGTAGTCCTCGCCGGAGGGGCGGACCTCGAACAGCCAGCCCTCCGCGTAGGGGGCGGAGTTCACGGTCCCGGGCTCGGCCTCGAGCGCCTCGTTGACCGCGGTGACCTCGCCGGAGACCGGGGCGAAGATGTCGCTCACGGACTTGGTGGACTCGATCTCGCCCACGGCGGCGCCCGCCTCGACGCTCTCCCCCACCTCGGGCAGCTGGACGAACACGACGTCGCCCAGCTCGCCCTGCGCGTGGTCGGTGATCCCGATGCGCACCGCGCCGTCGGCGTCGGGGCCCGCGATCCACTCGTGCTCGGCCGTGTAGGACAGGTCGGCGGGGATGTTGCTCATGGGGTGGCTCCTGGTCCGGCGGGTGCGGTCGGCTCGATTATGGCACAGACGTCCCCGTGGCCCGAGGGCGCGGTGCGTCGCGGGTGCCGGCCGCTCAGCGGCCCTCCCACGCGGTGATCTCGGCGTGGATCGCCCGCTTGCGCTCCGTTCCCGCGAAGGACGCGTCCACCGAGTTGCGGGCCAGGGCGGCGGCCTGCTCGTCGGTCAGTCCCAGCGTGTCGCGCAGGTCCTGGAAGACGTCCCCCACGTAGCCGCCGAAGTAGGCCGGGTCGTCGGAGTTGACCGTGACCAGCAGTCCGCGCTCGAGCATGTCCAGGACCGGGTGGTCGGCGAGCGTGTCGACCACGCGCAGCCGCACGTTGGACAGCGGGCACACGGTGAGCGGGACCCGCTCCGCGACGAGGCGGTCCACGAGCTCCGGGTCGCTCAGGCACTGGATGCCGTGGTCAACCCGCTCCACGCGCAGCACGTCGAGGGCCTCCCGGACGTACTCGGGGCCCGCCTCCTCCCCCGCGTGGGCGACGACGTGCAGTCCGGCCGCCCGTGCCCGCGCGTAGACCTCCTCGAAGAGTGCCGGGGGATGGCCGACCTCGGCCGAGTCGAGGCCGATCCCGTCGATGCGCGGCAGCTGGTCCCCGAGGGAGTCGAAGAGCTCCACGGCCTCCGCGGCGGGCCGGTCCCGCAGGAAGCACAGCAGCAGCGTGCTGGTGAGGCCGTGCTCGGCCCGGGCGGCGTCGAGGGCGGCGCGGATGCCGTCGACCACCGTCCCGAGCGGCACGCCCCGGGCGGTGTGCGCCTGCGGGTCGAAGAAGACGTCGACGTGCCGCAGGCCCTGCGCCGCCGCGCGCTCGAGGTAGGCCCGGGTCAGCGCCTCGAAGTCGGAGGCGTCGCGCAGCACCGCCATCGTTGCGTAGTAGAGCGCGAGGAACGAGGACAGGTCCTCGAAGTCGTACTGCCGCCGCAGCTCCTCGACGGAGCCGTGGGGCAGCTCCACCCCGTTCTTGGCGGCGAGCGCGAACGCGAGCTCAGGCTCGAGGGTGCCCTCGATGTGCAGGTGCAGCTCCGCTTTGGGCAGGGTGTGCAGGTCGTTCAACTCCGGCGCTCCTTCGTGGTCGGCCCCGGGGACCGGAGCACTCTGCGTCCCGTGCAGTGTATGCGCCGCCATCGGCGC
Source organism: Kocuria sp. GQ42 (assembly GCF_059758435.1). Lineage (NCBI taxonomy): Bacteria > Bacillati > Actinomycetota > Actinomycetes > Micrococcales > Micrococcaceae > Kocuria > Kocuria sp. GQ42. The sequence continues at coordinate 334,211 of NZ_JCAXEN010000004.1, forward strand.
CGGGGCTCCGCCCCCGCGGCCGGGTCGCCCCGCACCGCGCGACCGCCGTCGGCTCCGCGGCCGGAGTGCTCTAGGCTCGCGAGCGGAGCCGCTCGGAGGAAGGAGTGCCGGATGTCCGGTGTCGTGGTGGTCGGACAGGTGGGACGGGATCTCGTGCTGACCGTGGCGGAGCTGCCGGCGGAGGGCGGTGCCGCCGACGTGCTCGAGCGGCAGGAGCTGCTCGGCGGCAAGGGCGCGAACCAGGCCGTGGCGTGCCGCCAGCTCGGCGTCGAGGTCGCCCTGGTGGGGGTCGTGGGCACCGACTCCGCCGGCGCGGAGGTGCTCGCCCAGGCCGCGGCCGACGGGATCGACGTCGGCGCCGTGGTGCGCCGCGCCGGCGCCCCGACCGCGCTGCTCGTCGACCTCGTGGGGCCGCGCGGGGTCCGCCGCCTGCTGGAGGACGTGGACGCCCGGATGCTGCTGGACGCCGCGGACGTGCGCGCGAGCCGGGACCTGCTGCGCTCGGCGGACGCCGTGCTGGTCCAGCTGCAGCAGCCGGGTACGGCCGTGACGGAGGCCCTCGAGGCGGCCGCGGCGGGGGGCGCGCTCACGGTGGCCGACGGCGCCCCGGCGGACGGGGCGGTGCGCCGGCGGGTGCTGGCCACCGCGGACGTGGTGCGCGCCGACACCGCCGAGACGGAGGCACTGGTGGGCTGGGCGCCGCAGGACGTGCCGGGGACGGTGCGGGCCGCGGAGTCGCTGCTCGCGGAGGGCCCGCGCGTCGTCGCCCTGGCCACCGGCGAGGGCGACGTGGTCGCCTGGCCGGGCGGGCACGTGCTCCTGCCCCACCTGGGCGAGGATCCCGTGGACCCCACCGGGGCGGGCGACTCGTTCGTGGCCGCGCTCACCGTCGCGCTGCTGCGCGGGGAGAGCCCGGAGTCCGCCGCCTGGTGGGCCGCGGCGGCAGCGGCCGACGTGGTCGGCAGCGCCGGCGGCCGGCCGGACCTCGACCTGGACCGGCTGCGGGAGTCGGCCTCCCGGGCCCGCCGGTAGGCCGCACGGGTGCCGCAGGCGCCGTCCCCGGGAACGAAAGAAGGCCGGTGGTCCGCGTTCCCGCGGTCCACCGGCCTCGAATCGTCGGGCTGACAGGATTTGAACCTGCGACCCCTTGACCCCCAGTCAAGTGCGCTACCAAGCTGCGCCACAGCCCGAAGTGCTCAGTACGTTCCCGCCCCGAGCACTCGCATCACATTACAGCAAGCTCCGGCGGAATTCATCTCGGCGGGCGCCTCAGCGCTTCCGGTTCCGCTTCTCCCGCACGCGCATGGACACCTCGATGGGGGTGCCCTCGAAACCGAAGGTCTCGCGGAGGCGGCGGGTGATGAACCGCCGGTACCCGGGGTCGAGGAAACCGGTGGTGAACAGCACGAAGCGCGGCGGCCGGGAGGAGGCCTGGGTGCCGAAGAGGATGCGCGGCTGCTTGCCGCCGCGCACGGGGTGCGGGTGGGCGGCCACGATCTCGCCGAGGAACGCGTTGAGCCGCCCGGTGGGGACGCGGGTGTCCCACGAGGCCAGGGCGGTCTCCAGGGCGGGGACCAGCCGGTCCTTGTGCCAGCCGGTCTTCGCCGAGACGTTCACCCGCGGCGCCCAGGCCACGTGCGCGAGGTCGCGGTCGATCTCCCGCTCCAGGTAGTAGCGGCGGTCCTCGTCCATGAGGTCCCACTTGTTGAAGGCGAGCACGAGGGCGCGGCCGGAGTCCACCGCCAGCTGCAGGATGCGGACGTCCTGCTCGGAGAGCACCTCGTCCGCGGCCAGCAGCACCACGGCCACCTCGGCGCGCTCGAGGGCGGCCTGGGTGCGCAGGGACGCGTAGAAGTCCGCGCCCTGGGCCATGTGCACGCGGCGGCGGATGCCCGCGGTGTCGATGAAGCGCCAGGGCTTGCCGCCCAGCTCGATGAGCTCGTCCACGGGGTCGCGGGTGGTCCCGGCCAGGGGGTCCACGACGACGCGCTCGGAGCCGGCCAGCTTGTTGAGCAGCGAGGACTTGCCCACGTTCGGGCGCCCGATGAGCGCCACGCGGCGGGGCCCGCCGGTCAGCTCGGTCTCGGCCACGGCGGAGAACTCCGGCAGCAGGTCCGTGACCGCGTCGAGGACGTCGGCGGCGCCGCGCCCGTGCAGGGCGGACACCGGGTGCGGCTCCCCCATGCCGAGGGACCACAGGTAGGTGGCCTCGACCTCGAGCTGCGGGGAGTCGACCTTGTTGGCGACCAGGATCACCGGCTTCCGGACCTTGCGCAGCATCTTCACGATGGCCTCGTCCGCGGCGGTGACGCCCACGGTGGCGTCGAGCACGAGCAGCACGGCGTCGGCGAACTCCACGGCCATCTCGGCCTGCTCGGCGACGCGGGCGTTGATGCCCTTGGCGTCGTACTCCCACCCGCCGGTGTCCACGAGGGTGAAGTTGCGCCCGTTCCAGGTGGCCCGGTAGGAGACGCGGTCCCGGGTCACGCCCGGGGTGTCCTCCACGACGGCCTCGCGCCGGCCGAGGATGCGGTTGACGAGGGTCGACTTACCGACGTTGGGGCGGCCCACGATGGCGAGCACCGGGGCGGGCCGGCGCACGGGGGCCTGGTCCCCGTCCTCCGCCCACTCGGCGAGCAGCGCGGCGTCCTCCTCGTCGAGCTCGTAGTCCTCGAGCCCGGCCCGCAGCGCCTGCGCGCGCTGCTCGGCCTCGTCGTCGTCGATGGCCGCGAGCCGCTGGGCGACGTCGTCCGTGGTGCCGCCGAGGATCTCGGCCTCGTAGGGGTCGTGGGCGGTGTCGTGCGCGGAGTTCTCGGGGTTGCCGGTCATGGCTGTCCTTCGCTGGGCCGGGTGCGGCCGGTCGGGGTGCGGAAAAATGTCGGGGGAGGCGGGGCGGAGCGGTTCAGGCGGAGCGGCCCGCGGCCCGGACGACCACGTCGATGACGGCCTGGACCGTCTGCTCCACGGTGAGCTCGGAGGAGTCGATCGTCACGACGCCGTCCGCGGCCTCGGTGAAGTTCACGACCGTGGCGTCCTTGGCGTCCCGGCCCACGACCCGTGCCCGCAGCTGATCGGCGTCCTCGACGCCGCCGTTCTGCAGGCCGCGCCGGGCCATCCGGGCCCGTTCGTCGGCGGTGAGCAGGATCCGGGCGTCGGCGTCGGGGGCCACCACGGTGGTGGTGTCCCGGCCCTCGGCCACGATCCGCCGGCCGCTGTCCGCGATGAGCTCCTGCTGGCGGGCCACCAGCACCGCCCGCGCGGCCTGGTTGGTGGCCACGGCGCTGACGGCCTCGGTCACCCGGGCGCCGCGGATCTCGACGCCCACGTCGGTCCCGCCCACGAACACCAGCTCCCGGTCGGGGTCGGTGCCCTGGGCGAGCGGGAAGGAGCGGGCGGCCTCGACCACGGCGTCGCCGTCGGAGAGGTCCACCCCGCGGTCGAGGCACCACCACGTCAGCGCGCGGTACATCGCGCCCGTGTCCAGGTAGGCGAGGCCGAAGCGGCGGGCCACCTCCTTGGACACGCTGGACTTGCCGGAGCCGGAGGGCCCGTCGATGGCGACGACCAGCTGCCGGCCGGCGGCGGCCGGCGCCCCGGTGCCGGGTGCTGCGCTGCGGGCGGTGTTCGTTCCGGTGTTCACTGCACGACCTTCCATCCGCGCTCCTGGAGCGCCTCGACGAGTTCCTTGCGGCGGTTGGGCAGCACGGAGACCTCCACGAGGCCCACGGGCTGGCCCGGGGAGTGCTCGAGGCGCAGGTCCTCGAGGTTGACGCCGATCTCCCCGATCTCGGTGAGCAGCCGGGCGATCTGCCCGGGGACGTCCCCGACGAGCACGGTGAGGGTCGCGAACGCGCGGGGCGCGCCGCCGTGCTTGCCCGGGATCCGGGCCCGGCCGGCGTTGCCCTCCGACATCAGCTGGGCGATGTCCAGCCGGGCGCCCGGGGCCCGCGGGGCCTCGAGCGTGGCGATGAGCCGGTCGAGGTCCTCGCGCACCCCGTGCAGGGACGCCACCACGGGAGCGGCGTTCGCGGAGAGGATCTGCACCCACAGGCCCGGGTCGGAGGCGGCGATGCGGGTGGTGTCCCGCAGCCCCTGGCCCGCGAGGGACAGGTGGTGCAGCGGGGTGTCCTGCAGCCGGGAGGCCAGCAGGGAGGACATCACCTGCGGCAGGTGGGAGATCAGCGCCACGGTCGCGTCGTGCTCGCGGGCGTCCATGAACGTGACCGTCGCCCCGAGGTCCACGGCCAGGTTCTTCGCCGCGGCGAGCGCCGCGGGCGCGGAGCGGCCCGAGTCGCACACGACCCAGGGCATGGACGTGAACAGCTCGCCGCGGGCGGCCACGGGGCCGGACTTCTCCCGCCCGGCCATGGGGTGGGTGCCCACGTAGCGGGTGAGGTCCCCGCCCCGGGCGCGCACGTCCTCCAGCACGGCCTCCTTCACGGAGGCGATGTCGAGGACGACCGCCTCCGGGTGGCGTCCCAGCGCCTCGACCACGGTCTCGGCGGTGACGTCGGGCGGGGTGGCGACGACGACGAGGGCCGGCTCCGGCACGGGGTCCTCCCCCGCCGCGCGGCAGGAGCGGCCGGCGCCGATGTCCTGGGCCACGGCCTCGGCGGTGGGCGAGGAGTCCTGCAGCCAGACGTCCACGCCGAGGTGGCGCAGGCCCAGGCCGATGCTGGCGCCGAGCAGGCCGGCGCCGACCACGAGCACGGGCCCGGCGGTCGCCGCGGGGGGCGGCGGTGCGGTGGGGGTCTGCGTCACGGGCGCTCCCTACATGCCCACCGAGGCGAGGAGGTGCCCGACCTCGGTCTTCGACAGGCGGCGGATGGTGCCCTGGCGCTGGTCCCCGATCCGGATGGGGCCGACCTCGGTGCGCACGAGCTTCTCGACGGGGTGGCCCACGGCGTCGAAGAGCCGGCGCACGATGCGGTTGCGCCCGGAGTGCAGGACGACCTCGACCAGCAGGTGGCCGGGGGTGGAGTCCACGAGCCGGAAGGAGTCGACGGAGGCGATGCCGTCCTCGAGCTCGATGCCGGCCTTCATGGCCGCGCCGACGCCCTTCTCCATGGGCCCGCGGACCTGTACGAGGTAGGTCTTGGGGACCTCGTAGGAGGGGTGGGTGAGCCGGTTGGTCAGCTCGCCGTCGTTGGTCAGCAGCAGGAGGCCCTCGGTCTCGACGTCGAGGCGGCCCACGTGGAAGACGCGCTCGTTCTTCTGCTGGTTGAGGTAGTCGGCCACGCACGGCCGGCCCTCGGGGTCCTCCATGGTGGAGAGCACCCCCTCGGGCTTGTTGAAGGCGTAGTAGACGAGGTTCTCGTCGAGCTGCACGCGGACGCCGTCGACGTGGATCTCGACGGTGTCCGGGTCCACGCGGATGCCGAGCTCGGTGATGGTCTCCCCGTTGACCTGCACGCGGCCGGCCTCGATCATCTCCTCGCACACGCGCCGCGAGGCCACGCCGGCCTGGGCCATGAGCTTCTGCAGGCGCACCCCGTCCGGGTCGTGCTGGTCGAGCCGGTCCACGGGCGGGTTCTTGGGCCGGCGCTTCCGGTGCGGCGGGCGGTACGGAGTGGCGGGCATCCGCCGGGCGCTCTTCTCGGAGGACGCGAACGGGCGGGGCCCGCGGTCCTGACCGGTGCCCGCCGAGGACCCGCCCCTGGCGGCGCCGCCCTTCGCGGCGCCACCCTTGGCGGCGCCACCCTTGGCAGCACCGCCCTTGCCGGCGCCGCCCTTGGCGGGGCCGCGGCCGGGAGCGCCCTTCCCGCCCTGGAACGACGTGCCGCCCTGGCCGGTGCGGGGCTTCTGGCCGCCCTGGGAGCCGGGGGCGCGGCGGCCGCCGGGCCCGGGGCGGCCGGATGATGAACGTGAAGTGGCCATGGTGGTGTCTCAGTCCTCGTAGTGGTCGATCTGGTCGATGCCCGGCAGATGAGGGGCGATGTCGGGGAGCTCGTCGAGCGAGCCGATGCCCATCTTCTCCAGGAAGAACGTGGTGGTGCCGTAGAGCACGGCGCCGGACTCGCCGTCCCGCTCGAGCTCGCGGATCAGGCCTCGCTGCACGAGCGTGCGGACGACGCCGTCGACGTTGACCCCGCGGATCGCGGAGATGCGTCCCCGGCTCACGGGCTGGCGGTAGGCCACGACGGCCAGGGTCTCCAGGGCCGCCTGCGACAGCCGGGCGGTCTGTCCCTCCGCGACGAACGCGGAGACGACGGGGGCGAACTCGCTGCGCGAGTGGATCCGCCAGCCGGCACCGGTGCTGCGCAGCTCGAACCCGCGCGGCGCCAACGTCCCATCATACCCCGGATCGGCGGCGACGCCGTCGTACTCCGCGCGGAGCCGGTCGAGGACCCGCTGCACGGAGGCGACCGGGACCACGAGGGCGGCGGCGATCTCGTACTCGCTGACGGGCTCGTCGGCCACCATCAGGATCGCCTCGACGGCGGCCCGCACCCCGCCGGGCAGCGCCTCGAGGTCCGGTCCGCCCTCGGCCGCGGGGCTCACGCCGGGGCCCCCGAGACGGCCGGGACCCCGTCCGGGGCCGCGACGACGGCCGCCGGGCCCGCGGCGTCCTCAGACAGCCGGTCGGCGGTCCACCCGGTGCCCGACCCGGTCCAGCGGACCGTCAGCTCCCCCAGCGGCTGCTCCTGGGCGAGCTCGAGCACCGCGTCCCGGTACATCTCGAGCAGCGCCAGGAACCGCACGACCACCGCAAGGGTGGACCCGGCGTCCGCGACGAGCACCCGGAAGGAGCGCGGGGCTCCGTCCTCGAGCAGCCCGGCGAGGATCTCCGCCTCGTCCCGGACCGTCACGGCGGCCCCGTGCAGGTGGTCCACCCCGACCTCCGCGGGCGCCCCGGGGCGGGGCACGAAGACGGAGCGGGCGATCTCGGCGAACTGCTCCGGCGTGGTCCGCCAGTCGAGCTCGGGCAGCACGGCCGCCACCTCCGGGTCCAGCGGCACCGACCGGGGCAGGCGGGTGGACTCGGCCCGCATCCGCTCGTCGAGCAGCACGGCCACCTCCTTGAACGCCTTGTACTGCAGCAGCCGCGCGAAGAGCAGGTCCCGCGCCTCCAGCAGGGCCACGTCCTCCTCGTCCTCGACCTCCCCGAGCGGCAGCAGCCGGGCGGCCTTGAGGTCCAGGAGCGTCGCGGCGACCACGAGGAACTCGCTGGCCTCGTCGAGGGCGCGGGTCGAGCCGATCTCGTGCAGGGCGCGCACGTACTGGAGGAACTCGTCCGTGACGGTGGCCAGCGCGATCCGGGTGATGTCCAGCTCGTGCTTGGCGATCAGGGAGAGCAGCACCTCGAAGGGCCCCGCGAAGTCCTCCAGCTGCACCGCGAAGCCGCCGGGACCCTCGGGGACCGGCGGCTCCTCGGGGTGCATCAGGGTGCGCCGCCGCGCGAGATGAGCTCCCGCGCCAGCTGACGGTAGGACTCGGCGCCCTGGTGGGCCGTGGCGAAGGAGAGGATGGGCTCGGCGGCCACCGTGGCGTCCGGGAACTTCACGGTGCGCTTGATGACGGTGTCGAAGACCTTGTCGCCGAAGGCGTCCACGATCCGGGCCATGACCTCGCGGGAGTGCAGGGTCCGGGAGTCGAACATCGTGGCGAGCACCCCGTCGATCTGCAGGCGGGGGTTGAGCCGGTCCTGGACCTTCTCGATGGAGTCCACGAGCAGCGCCACGGCGCGCAGGGCGAAGAACTCCGCGATGAGCGGGATGACCACCCCGTGCGCGGCGGTCAGCGCGTTGACCGTCAGCAGCCCCAGCGAGGGCTGGCAGTCGATGATGATGACGTCGTAGTGCTCCTCGAGCTTGCGCAGGGCACTGGCCAGCACCTGCTCGCGGGCCACCTCGGTGACGAGCTGCACCTCCGCCGCGGAGAGGTCGATGTTCGCGGGGAGCAGGTCGACGCCCTCGACGTCGGTCTCCTGGACCACGTCCCAGACGTCCACGGAGCGGTCCATCATGACGTTGTAGACCGTCAGCTCCAGCTCGTGCGGGTTGGCGCCGAGGCCGGCGGAGAGGGCGCCCTGCGGATCGAAGTCGACGAGCAGGACCTTGCGCCCCAGCTCGGCGAGCGCCGCGCCGAGGTTGATGGTCGAGGTGGTCTTCCCGACCCCGCCCTTCTGGTTGACCATCGCGATGATCCGGGCGGGCCCGTGGGTGGAGAGCTCGGGCGGCTCGGGGAAGTCGCGGGCGGGACGGCCGGTCAGGCCGACGGTTCCCGTCCCGGCCTCGCCCGTGCCGGGGTTCCTCTCGTCGCTCTGCTGGCTCACTCGTGGCACCGCTCTTTCGTTCGGGGTCGCGCTCGGGCGGACCGGCCCCGGGCACGGGGCGGCCCGGGCCGGACGGGCCGACCTGGGGTTTTCCTGGACTCGATCAGCTACCAGGGTACCGCCGCCGCCGGGCGGCCCCGAATTCCCGGGCGCGGTGGAGCCGGCCGACGACGACGGCCCGCGCCCGCCGCGCCCCCGAGAGGGGGCACGGCGGGCGCGGGCCGGACACGGGTTCCGGTGCGGGGGCGGGTCAGCGCGCGCCGGCGCCGGCCGCGGCCTCGACCTTCTCCGCGACGGAGTCCTCCACCCGGGTCCCGGGAGCGGGCTCGGCGGCGGGCCGGTCCTCGGCGGTGCCGTGCGAGTGCGCGGCCATGGTGGACTCGTCGAACCGGTCCTGGCCGGAGAGCACACGCTCCACCTGGACGAGGTCGATCTCGCGGGTCCACTTGCCGATCAGCAGGGTGGCCACGGCGTTGCCGGTGAAGTTGGTCAAAGCGCGGGCCTCGGACATGAAGCGGTCGATGCCGACGATGATGCCGACCCCGTCGACCAGGTCGGGGCGGTGGGACTGCAGGCCGCCCGCCAGGGTGGCCAGGCCGGCGCCGGTGACCCCGGCGGCGCCCTTCGAGGCGATGATCATGAACACCAGGAGGGAGATCTGCTCGCCGATGGCCAGCGGGCTGCCCATCGCGGAGGCGACGAACAGGGCGGCCATGGTCAGGTAGATGGCCGTGCCGTCCAGGTTGAAGGAGTAGCCGGTCGGGACCGTGACGCCGACCACGGGCTTGGAGACGCCCACGTGCTCCATCTTGGCGATGAGCCGGGGCAGGGCCGCCTCGGAGGAGGAGGTCGAGAAGATCAGCAGGTACTCGCGGCCCAGGTACTTCATGAGCCGGAAGATGTTGATCCCCGTAACCGCCTTCAGGAGCCCGCCCAGGACCACCACGATGAACAGGACGCAGGTGAGGTAGAAGGCGATCATCAGGGTGGCCATCGAGACGATGGCCTGGACGCCGGTCTCGCCGACCACACCGGCGATCGCGCCGAACGCCCCGATGGGGGCGACCCACATGACCATGATCAGGATCCGGAAGACCAGTGCCTGGACGTAGCCGACGGCCTTGAGCACGGGCTTGCCGGCCGGGCCCATCTGCTGCAGCGCGAAGCCCACGATGAGCGCCACGAAGAGGGTCTGCAGGATGTTGCCCTCGGTCAGGGAGGACAGCAGGGACGTGGGGATGATGCCGAGCAGGAACCCGATGGTCCCGCCCTCCCCGTCGCCGTGGCCCGCGTCCGTGACCTCGTACTCCGAGCCCTGGATGTTCAGGCCCTCGCCCGGGTGGATGAGGTTGCCCACCACCAGGCCGATGCCCAGTGCCATGGTGGACATCGCCATGAAGTAGGCCAGGGCCAGGCCGCCGACCTTGCCGACGGTCGCCGCCTTGGCGATGGAGCCGACGCCCAGGACGATCGTGCAGAAGATGATGGGGGCGATCATCATCTTGATCAGGGCGATGAACGCGGTGCCGACCGGCTTGAGCGTCTGGGCGAACTCGGGGGCCACGAGGCCCAGGACGGCGCCGGCGACGACGGCGACGATCACGAAGACGTACAGGTAGTGCGTCCTGTCCTTCTTCTGCTTCTGGGCGGGCGGCTGCGGGTCGACGGGGTCCGTGGCGACGGTGGCCATGCTTGTCCTCCGGTTCGGGTGGGCGGTGCGGTGGGGCGGTGCGGGGCCCGGGATCGGGCCGATGTGACGAGTCTCACCGCGGCCCGGCGCCCTGTCGTGTTGTGGTCATAATGGTCGTGACGCCCACCACAACCGAGGGAGGGACGACCGGGAGATCAAGGAGCGGACATGTCCCTGGCCCGGCACTTCTTCCTGATGCAGCTCGCCGTCGTCGCGCTGGTGACCCTCGCCGTCTCCCTGGTCCTCTTCGCCCACGAGCGCGGCGCGGTCGTGGACCGTGCGGAGGCGGTGACCCGGGTCCTCGCCACGGCCCTCGCGGACGACCCGTACGTGCTCGAGGCGGTGGGCGGGCCGGACCCGCACGCCGTGCTGCAGCCGCTCACGGACCGGCTGCTCGCGGACACGGACCTCGACTTCGTCACGATCATGGCCCCGGACGGCACCCGCTGGACGCACCCCCTGCCCTCCTCGGTCGGCGAGGCCTACCGCGGGGACCGCTCGCACGCGCTCGCCGGGCAGACCTGGACCAGCACGGAGCGCGGCAACCTCGGCCCCTCCGTGCGCACGATCGCCCCGGTCCGGGACGGGGACGGCACGGTCGTGGCGCTCGTGGCCACCGGTGTCCTCCTCGAGGCCGTCTCGCAGCAGGCGCTCGCCCAGCTGCCGGCGGTGCTCCTCGTCGGGCTGCTGCTGCTGGCCGCGTCGGCGACGGTCGCGGCCCTCGGCTCCCGGTACCTGGGCCGGGTCACCCACGGCTGGGGGCCGGAGGAGCTCGCCCAGGTGCACTCGCTGCACGACGCCGTGCTCAACGAGGCCACGGAGGGCCTCCTGCTCGTGGACACGACCGGCGCGGTGCAGGTGCTCAACGCCCGGGCGCGGGAGCTGCTCGGGGTCCGGGCGCCGGCGGACCCGGGACCGGCCCGGCACGAACCGCTCCCTGTCGCGGACCTGGACCTGCCGGACGCGCTGGCCGTCCTCCTGCGCGCCGGCGCGCCCGTGCAGGAGCAGTGGTTCGTGGTCGGGGAGCGCACCCTCATCGTCTCGGCCCTCCCGGCCCGCGGAGCGCTCGCGGGGCGCGGCACGATCGTGATCCTGCGGGACCACACCGAGATCTCGCGGCTCTCGGGACAGCTGCGCGCCACCGCGGCGCTGGCCGGGGCGCTGCGGGCCCAGACCCACGAGCACGCCAACCGCATGCACACGGTCGTCTCCCTGCTGGAGCTCGGCCGGGACGAGGAGGCCCTCGGCTTCGCCTCGGCGGACATGGTGCGCACCCGGGTGCTGTCCGACGACCTCCTCGCCCACCTCGACGACCCGTTCCTCGCGGCCCTGCTGGTCGGCAAGACCGCCGCGGCCCACGAGCGCGGTGTGGAGCTGGAGGTCGTCGTCGACCCGGACGCGCCCCGGATCCCCGTCTCCCCCGCCGACCTCGTGACCCTCGTCGGCAACCTCGTCGACAACGCCGTCGAGGCCGCCGCGGCCAACGCCGACCGGGTCCGCCCGGTCGTCGAGGTCGAGATCGCCCGGGCGCCCGACGCCGCGGACCCCGCCCGGGACGCGGTCGTGATCACCGTCGCCGACACCGGGATGGGGGTCCCCGACGACCTCGCCCGGGAGGTGTTCGAGCTCGGCGTCACCACGAAGCCGGCCGGCCCGGAGGGCCGCGGCGTGGGCCTGCACCTGGTGCGGGAGGTCGTCGAGCGGTGGGGCGCGCGGATCGAGCACCGCAACGACGGCGGGGCCGTGTTCACGGTGACCGTCCCGGTGGCCCGCGACGCCGCGGCGGGGCGGGCCCCGTGAGCGCGCCGGTCCGCGTCCTGGTCGTGGACGACGAACCGCTCACCGCCGCCGCCCACGCCCAGTACGTCGAGCGCTCACCGGGCTTCGAGGCGGCCGCCACCGCGGTGTCCGGGCGGACGGCCGTGCAGGCCGTGCAGGCCGCCCGGCGGGCGGGGCGACCCGTGGACCTGGTGCTGCTGGACGTGAACCTGCCGGACATGTCCGGTCTCGACGTGGCACGGACCCTGCGCGCCCGCGGCGAGACGGTGGACCTCCTGGTGATCACGGCGCACCGGGACGTGGCGACCGTCCGGGCCGCGAGCGCCCTGGGCGTGGTCGGCTACCTCATCAAGCCCTTCACCTACGCCGTGTTCGAGGAGAAGCTCGACGCCTACCGGCGCTACCGCTCCGCCCTGGGCGCGGCCGGGACGGTGGGCCAGGCGGAGGTGGACCGCGCGTTCGCCGCCCTGGGCGCGCCCACCCGCCCGGACGCGCCCAAGGGCCTGTCCCCGCAGACCCTCGAGTCCGTCACCGCGCTGATCCGGGGCGGGGAGTGGCTCTCGGCCGGTGAGGTCGCCGAGCGCGGCACGCTGTCCCGGGTCACGGCGCGGCGCTACCTCGAGCACCTGACGGCCCGGGGCCTCGTGCAGCGCCGCCCGCGCCACGGCACCCCCGGGCGGCCCGAGCTCGAGTACGGCTGGGCCGGGCAGGACGTCTCCCCCGGCCGCTGACCCCGTGCCGCGCGCCGGGGCGTCACCGACCGCTCGGCGGGCGCAGCACGCCCTCGAGGGCCTCCAGCACGGAGGCGTCCTCGATCGTCGAGGGCACGGTGTAGTCCTCGCCGTCGGCCATCTGCCGCATGGTCTTGCGCAGGATCTTCCCGGAGCGGGTCTTGGGGAGCCCCTCCACCACGGCCACGTCCTTGAAGTCCGCCACCGCCCCGATCTGCCGTCGCACGAGCGCCACGAGCTCCTCCCGGAGCTGCTCCGGCGGGACGTCGGCGCCGGTCTTGAGCACCACGTACCCGGACGGCCGCTGGCCCTTCAGCGGGTCCCCCACCCCGATCACGGCGCACTCGGCCACCGCCGGGTGGGAGGCGAGGACCTGCTCCATGGCCCCGGTGGACAGGCGGTGCCCGGAGACGTTGATGACGTCGTCGGTGCGCCCCATGACGTAGACGTAGCCGTCCTCGTCCACGTGGCCGGAGTCGCCCGTGGCGTAGTAGCCGGGGAACGCGCTGAGGTAGGAGTCCACGAACCGCTGGTCGTCGCCCCACAGCGTGGGGAGCGTGCCCGGCGGCAGCGGGAGGCGCAGGGCGATGTTGCCCTCCTCGCCGGTCTCCACCGGCCGCCCCAGCGGGTCCAGGATCTCCACCCGGTAGCCCGGCACCGGCACGGACGGCGAGCCGGCCTTCAGGGGCAGCCGCTCGATCCCGAAGGGGTTGGCGCAGATGGCCCACCCCGTCTCCGTCTGCCACCAGTGGTCGACGACCGGGACGCCCAGCACCCGGGCGGCCCAGTGGTACGTCTCCGGGTCGAGCCGCTCCCCCGCCACGAACAGGGCCCGCAGGGAGCCGATGTCGTGCCGGCGCACCAGCTCGCCCTCGGGATCCGCCCGGCGGATGGCCCGCAGGGCCGTGGGCGCCGTGAACAGCACCTTGACGCCGTGGTCCTCGACGCGCTGCCAGAACGCCCCGGCGTCCGGGGTGCCCACGGGCTTGCCCTCGTAGAGCACGGTCGTGGCGCCGGCCAGGAGCGGGCCGTAGACGATGTAGGAGTGGCCCACCACCCAGCCGACGTCGGACGCGGTCCACATCACCTCGCCGGGGCCGACGTCGTAGATGTGGCGCATGGACCACGTCAGGGCCACGGCGTGCCCGCCGTTGTCGCGGACCACGCCCTTGGGGGTCCCGGTGGTCCCGGAGGTGTACAGGACGTAGAGCGGGTCGGTGGCCGCGACCGGGACGGGCGCCGCGGGCTCGGCGCCCTCGACGGCCTCCGCCCAGTCGAGCCACTCGACGGCCGGCTGCCCGCCGGCCCCGGCCCGGCCCCGGGCGTCCTCGAGCGTCGTCTCGAACCCCGGGCGCTCGTGCACCAGCACCGTCCCGGGGGCGTGCTCGGCGATCCGCAGGGCCTCCTCGATGGCCGGGATGTACTCGATCCGCCGCTTCGGCTCCACCCCGCCGGTCGTGGTCACCACCACGACCGGCCGGGAGTCGTCGATGCGGGAGGCGAGCTCCTTCGGGGCGAACCCGCCGAAGACCACCGAGTGCACCGCGCCCAGCCGGGCGCAGGCGAGCATCGCCACGACGGCCTGCGGGATCATCGGCAGGTAGACGAGCACCCGGTCGCCCTTGCCCACCCCCCGGGCGGCGAGCGCCCCGGCGAACAGGGCGACGTCGTCCCGCAGGCGCGCGTAGCTGAACCGCTCCTGGACCCCCAGCACGGCGGAGTCGTAGACGAGCGCGGTGCGCTCGCCGTGGCCGGCCTCCACGTGCCGGTCAAGGGCGTTGTAGGAGGTGTTGAGCTCGCCGTCGGGGAACCAGCGGTAGAGCGGGGCGGCGGTGTCGTCGAGGGCGGTGGTGGGCTCGCGCACCCAGTCCACGGCGCGGGCGGCGTCGAGCCAGAACCCCTCCGGGTCCTGCACGCTGCGGCGGTAGAGCTCCGCGTAGCCCTCGGCCGGCGGCGGTGTTCGGTGGTCGGTGCTCATGGGTCCCTCCCAGGGGTTGCGGTCCTGCCGGACACCCTAGTGGTGCAGGTCACACACGACAAGACCTCTGTATACACAGATGCACCATCGAGCCGAGCTGGACCAAATCCCTCGTCATTTGCACCGAACTGTGTATACAATGCTCGTGCATTGTGATGCCTGTCACCCAGAGTCCGCGGCGCACTCCCCGTCGCGGGCGACAAGAGCGAGGAGGGAGCCGTGCGAGCCAGCGACCGCGCCTACGAGGCCCTGCGCGAGGACATCGTCGAGTGGCGGCTGCTCCCGGGCCAGGTGCTCGGCGAGGTCGAGCAGTCGGAGCGCTTCGGCATCTCGCGCACGCCGATCCGCGAGGCCCTCAGCCGGCTCACCGCCGACGGTCTCGCGGAGGCGCACCGGGGCCGCGGCGTCGTGGTCTCCCAGGTCTCCCTCGAGGACGTCCGCGCCCTGTTCGAGCTGCGGGAGGCCCTCGACTGCCGGGCGGCCCGGCTGGCCGCCCGGCGCCGCGACCCCGTCGCGTTCCAGGAGCTGGCCGCCGAGCTCGAGGCGGTCGTGGCCCAGCTCCACGGGCCGGGCACGGACCGGGCCGGGTACTACGACCTCGTGGAGCGCATGGACCGGGCCATCGACGAGGCCACGGCCAATCCGTACCTCACCGCGGCCCAGCGCTCCCTGCGCCTGCACCTGGCCCGGGTGCGCAAGCTCTCCCGCACCAACCCCGACCGGCTCGCGCGCGCCGCCGCCGAGCACGCCCAGATCGCCCGCGCCGTCGCGGAGGGCTCCGAGGAGCTCGCCGAGGCGTCGACCCGTGTGCACCTGGCCAACTCGCTGCAGGCCGTCCTGACCACCCCTGTCCGGGAGTGGGTCCAGCCCGCTCCCCCGCTCGAGGCCGCCGGCTGAGCGCGGACACCCCTTCGACCGCCGCCGGCGGTCGTCCGTCCCCACGAGAGGAACTCCCATGACCGTTCTCCATTCCGTGCGCGTCCACCCGTCCAAGGACAACCTGCCCCGCGAGGAGCAGCTGGCCTGGAAGATGGCCGAGGTCGCCGCGGACCCGGTCGAGGTCACCCCCGAGGTGACGGAGATGGTGATCAACCGGGTCCTGGACAATGCCTCGGTCGCGATCGCCTCGCTCAACCGGGCGCCGATCGTCTCCGCCCGGGACCAGGCCCTGGCCCATGCGCCGACCCCGGGCGGCACGGGCGCGGGCCTCTACGGCGTGGACACCGCCACCCGCAAGGTCTCCCCCGAGTGGGCGGCGTGGGCCAACGGCGTGGCCGTGCGCGAGCTCGACTACCACGACACGTTCCTGGCCGCCGAGTACTCCCACCCCGGCGACAACATCCCGCCGATCCTGGCCGTGGCCCAGCACGTGGGCGCGAACGGCCACGACCTGGTGCGCGGCATCGCCACCGGCTACGAGCTGCAGGTGGACCTCGTGAAGGCCATCTGCCTGCACGCCCACAAGATCGACCACGTCGCCCACCTCGGCCCGTCCGCGGCCGCCGGGATCGGCACCCTGCTCGGCCTTCCCGTCGAGACGATCTTCCACGCCATCGGCCAGGGCCTGCACACCACCACCGCGACCCGCCAGTCCCGCAAGGGCGAGATCTCCACCTGGAAGGCCCACGCGCCGGCCTTCGCCGGGAAGATGGCCGTCGAGGCCGTGGACCGCGCGATGCGCGGGCAGACGTCCCCCACCCCGATCTACGAGGGTGAGGACGGGGTCATCGCCTGGCTGCTGGACGGCCCGGGCGCCGCCTACGAGGTGCCGCTGCCGGCCCCGGGCGAGGCCAAGGCCGCGATCCTGGACACCTACACCAAGGAGCACTCGGCGGAGTACCAGGCGCAGGCCTGGATCGACCTGGCCCGCAAGCTGCACCGCGAGCGCCCCGAGCTGGCCGACCCGGCCCGGATCGAGCGCATCGTGCTGCACACCTCCCACCACACCCACTACGTGATCGGTACCGGGACCAACGACCCGCAGAAGTACGACCCGACCGCCACCCGGGAGACCCTCGACCACTCGATCCCCTACATCTTCACCGTCGCGCTCCAGGACGGGCACTGGGACCACGTGGGCTCCTACGCCCCCGAGCGCGCCGGCCGGCCCGACACCGTGGCCCTGTGGAACAAGGTCACCACGGCCGAGGACGCCGAGTGGACCCGCCGCTACCACTCCCTGGACCCGGCCGAGAAGGCCTTCGGCGGACGGGCCGAGATCACCCTGGCCGACGGCTCCACGGTGGTCGAGGAGATCGCCGTGGCCGACGCCCACCCGCTGGGGGCCCGCCCGTTCGCCCGCGAGCAGTACGTCACCAAGCTGCGCACCCTCGCCGCCGGGATCGTCGCCGACGACGAGCTGGAGCGCTTCATCGCCGCCGCCGAGAACCTCCCGTCCCTGGGCGCCGGCGAGCTCGACGCCCTCAACGTCACCGCCTCCGTCGACCTGCGCACCGGCACGAAGGGAATCTTCTAGAGCCATGCTGTTCTCCACCACCACCCCCGAGGCCAAGCGGATCGCCCTGCGCGAGATGCTGGCCGGCCCCCGCACCGTCCGCTTCCCCGGCGCCTACACCCCGCTGTCCACGAAGCTGATCCAGGAGCAGGGCTTCGACGGCGTCTACATCTCCGGGGCCGTGCTCGCCAACGAGCTCGGCTTCCCCGACATCGGGCTCACCGCCCTGCCCGAGGTGGCTGCCCGGGCCGGGCAGATCGCCCGGGTGACGGACCTGCCGTGCCTCGTGGACGCCGACACCGGCTTCGGCGAGCCCATGAACGTGGCCCGCACCGTCCAGGAGCTCGAGAACGCGGGCCTGGCCGGGTGCCACATCGAGGACCAGTTCAATCCCAAGCGCTGCGGCCACCTGGACGGCAAGAACGTCGTGGACCTGGCCACCGCCGTCAAGCGGATCCGGGCCGCCGCCGAGGCCCGCCGGGACCCGAACTTCCTGATCATGGCCCGCACCGACATCCGCGGGGTGGAGGGCCTGGACGCCGCCACCGAGCGGGCCCGGGCGCTGGTGGACGCCGGGGCGGACGCGATCTTCCCCGAGGCGATGGCCGACCTCTCGGAGTTCGAGGCGATGCGGGCCGCGGTGGACGTGCCGATCCTGGCGAACATGACCGAGTTCGGGAAGTCGCAGCTGTTCACCGCCGACCAGCTCCAGGACGCCGGGGTGAACATGATCATCTACCCGGTGACCCTGATGCGCGCCGCCCTGGGCGCCATGGAGCGCGTGCTGGACACCCTCCGCACCGACGGCACCCAGGAGGCGGCCGTGCCGGAGATGCTCACTCGCGCCCGGCTCTACGAGCTGGTGGACTACAACGGGTACAACCAGTTCGACTCCGGGGTCTTCGACTTCGAGGTCCCCGGGCTGCACCACTGACCGCACCCACCGCACCGACCACGTGAAGGAGACCACCATGACCGAGACCCAGAGCGAGGTCCACAAGGGACTGGCCGGCGTCGTCGCCGACTACACGGCCATCTCCAAGGTCAACCCGGACACCAACTCCCTGCTCTACCGCGGATATCCCGTCCAGGAGCTCGCGGCGAACTGCTCCTTCGAGCAGGTCGCCCTGCTGCTGTGGAACGGCGAGCTGCCCACGGACGAGGAGCTGGCGGAGTTCCGGGCCCGGGAGCGGGAGCACCGGGCGCTGACGCCCGAGCTGAAGGCGATCATCGACGCCCTGCCGACCACCTGCCACCCCATGGACGTGTGCCGCACCGCGGCCTCCGTCCTGGGCGCCCAGGACCCGCAGGCCGAGGACTCCTCCCCCGCGGCGAACCTGGCCAAGGCGCAGAAGCTGTTCGCGGCGATGCCCGCCGTCGTCTGCTACGACCAGCGCCGCCGCCGCGGCCAGGACATGGTGGAGCCGCGCGACGACCTCGACTACTCGGCGAACTTCCTGTGGATGGCCTTCGGGGAGGAGGCCGACCCCCAGGTCGTCGAGGCGTTCAACGTGTCGATGATCCTCTACGCCGAGCACTCCTTCAACGCCTCGACGTTCACGGCCCGGGTGGTGACCTCGACCCTGTCGGACCTGCACTCGGCGGTCACCGCCGCCATCGGCGCGCTCAAGGGGCCGCTGCACGGCGGGGCCAACGAGGCCGTCATGGAGACGTTCGTGGAGCTGGGCATCCGCAAGGAGGAGACCGAGGCCGAGGCCGAGGCCCGCGCCAAGGCCTGGATGGACGAGGCCCTGGCGGCGAAGAAGAAGGTCATGGGCTTCGGCCACCGCGTGTACAAGCACGGTGACTCGCGGGTGCCCACCATGAAGGCGGCCCTGGACACGATGGTCGCCCACTACGGCCGGGGCGAGCTGCTGGGCCTGTACAACGGGCTCGAGCGGTCCATGGACCAGGCGAAGGGCATCAAGCCCAACCTCGACTACCCGGCCGGTCCCACCTACTGGCTCATGGGCTTCGACATCCCCACGTTCACCCCGCTGTTCGTGGCCGCCCGAATCACCGGCTGGACCGCGCACGTCATGGAGCAGGTGGCCGCCAACTCCCTGATCCGCCCGCTGTCCGAGTACAACGGCCCCGACGAGCGCCACCTGTAGCGCGCCGGGCCGGGGGCGGATCCGCTGACCCGCCCCCGGCCCGTCCCCGCCGGCCCGCTCCCGTCCCGCGACGGTCCGGACGGGAGACCTCCGGGCGGGACGCGGCGGGCTCAGTAGGTGGGCGCCGCGGGCAGCCCCATGTAGTGCTCGAGCGTGGGGATGTCCTGGTCGACCATGCCGGAGGCCACGTGCACGCCGACGTAGCGCAGGTGCCACGGCTCGTAGGCGTAGCCGGTGGTCGCGGTCCGGCCGCGGGGATACCGCACGACGAAGCCGTGCTCGTGGGCGTGCTCGCGCGCCCACGCCCCGGCCGGGGTCCCCTCGAAGCAGCTCTGCAGACCGCACTCCCCGCTCGGGTCGCCGATGTCCATGACCAGCCCGGTCTGGTGCTCGCTGTGACCCGGCCTCGCCGAGATCAAGTCCGCCTGCGCCTGCCCGTAGCGCGCCACGTAGTCGCGGTAGAGGCCGGCCTGCGTGGCGTAGGAGCGGTAGCCGCTGACCGCGGTCAGGGGCGCGCCGTCCGCCGCCGCGGCCCGCTGCATCCGCCGGAACGCCGCGGCGGCGTCCGCCCGCAGGAGCTGCCCGCCCACGGACTCGAGGGGGCGCGGCACGTGGTCGGCCGGGTCGAGGGGGCGGCGCTTGTTGACGACGACGTACACCGACGCGGCACGGTCGATCTCCCGGACCACCCTGGTCCCGGCGCCGCGGGCCCAGCTGACGGACCCGCGCTGGAAGGTCTGCCGGCAGCCGCCGCCCGTGCAGGACTCCGCCGAGACCGGGTACCCCAGGGCGCCGTGCTCCGCGCCGTGGCGCAGCCAGGCCGCCCGGATGCCGCCGCCGGTGGGATGCGCCCCGCTCGGCCGCGACCACACCACGACCCCGCCCTCGAAGGCCTGGTGGCAGCCGGCGTCGCGCAGTCCGCACACCTCACGGCCCACGGGGTAGCCCAGCGGCCCCCGCTCGTGGTCCTGCGCGGCCCACGCCGCACGGATCGCACCCCACGTGGGACGGGCCCCGGTCCGCGGGGACCAGTGGATGGTCCCGCGCTCGAACTTCTGGTAGCAGCCGCCCCGGACGAGCCCGCACCGCTCGGCCCCCAGGGCCCGGCCGAGCCGGCCGTCCGCTCCCCCGAGCCGCTGGTGCTCGGCCTGGATCGCCGTGGCCCCGAACGCCGGGGTGCCGAGGCCCGGGAGGACCAGTCCCGGGAGCGCCAGTCCCAGGGCGAACAGCAGGACGAGCAGCGTCCGGCCCGTCCGCCCGGTCCTCCGCGTGCTGGGCTGCGTGGTCTCGCGCATGACGTCCCCGTCCGTCCGCCGAGCGGAGCGCCCGGGCGTGCGTCCAGGCTAGGCCGCCGGCGGGCCTTCCCGATAGCACCGGCGCGTGTGTGACCCCTCCGAGACACGCTGCCGGTGACCCGCCCCGGCTACCGGGCGCGGGGGTGGGCAGCGGCGTAGACCTCGCGCAGGGAGTCGACGGTCACCAGGGTGTAGACCTGGGTGGTGCTGACCGACGCGTGGCCGAGCAGCTCCTGGACGACCCGCAGGTCGGCGCCGCCCTCGAGGAGGTGGGTCGCGAAGGAGTGACGCAGCGTGTGCGGGGTGATCCGGTCGCCCAGGCCCACCCGCTCCGCCGCGGTCTTCACCGTGGTCCACGCCGTCTGGCGGCTGATCCGCCCGCCCCGGGCGTTGAGGAACAGCGCGGGGGTGCCTCGTCCCCGGGCGGCGAGCGCGGGCCGGCCCCGCACGAGCCACTCGTCCACGGCGCGCACGGCCCAGGAGCCCAGCGGCACCATCCGCTCCTTGCCGCCCTTGCCGAACAGCCGCACGAAGGGCATCCCCGCGCCGCTCTCCTCCGGTTCCCCGCTGCGGCGCACGGCCCGGGAGAGGTCGTCGACGTCGAGGCCGGTCGCCTCCGAGATCCGGGCGCCCGTCGAGTAGAGCAGCTCCAGCAGCGCCCGGTCGCGCAGCTGCTGGGGGGTGTCGGTGCCGGTCGACTCGAGCAGCGCGGTGACCTGCTCGACCGGGACGGCCTTGGGCAGGCGCATCCCAGGAGTGGGCGGCTGGACGGGGGCCGCGGGGTCCGTGCGCGTCATCCCCTCGAGGACCCAGAACCGGTGGGCGCCCCGGACCGCGACGAGGGTGCGGGCGGCGCTGCGGGTGCTCAGGGGCTCGCTGTCCTGCGACCCGGCGGACAGGTCCCGGAGGAAGTCGCGCACGTGACCGGTGGTGATGCCCTCCGGGGTGGTCACGGGCGGGTCCGTCCGCTCGCGGAGGTGCTCGGCGTAGCGGCGCAGGTCCCGGCGGTAGGCGGCCAGCGTGTTGGCGGCCAGGCCCCGTTCGACGGCCAGGTGCTGCAGATAGCGCTCCAGGGCGCGGTCGAGCGCGTCGCCGGGGTGGTCACCGGACGGGGCGCCGGGCGAGATCCCGGACGTACCGTCGGCGGGGAGGTCGGTCACCGGAGGTCGGGGTGACCGGGCCACGGGGCGTCGGCCGGGCGCAGGGACCGGTAGCCCTCCGCCCGGGCGGCGTGGGCGGCGAGGACGCCGATCACCGCGGCGGGCGAGTTCAGCCGGCCCTCCAGCACCGCCCGCACCGCGCCGTCGAGCGGGACCCACGCCCCGTGGATCTCCGCCTCCTCCCCGTCGCGCTCGTGGAGCTCGTGGTCGGGGACGTCGCTGAGACCACGGGCCAGGAAGATCCGGTTGGCCTCCGAGGAGGAACCGGGGCTGTTGTGGAAGTCAACGAGCACGTCCCAGCGCTCGGCCCGCAGGTCGGCCTCCTCCGCGAGCTCCCGCTGGGCCGCCACGGCGGGGTCCTCCCCCTCGACGTCGAGCAGGCCGGCGGGGATCTCCCACATGGTCATCCCGACCGGCCGGCGGTACTGGTTGATCAGGAACACCTCGTCGTGGTCGTTGAGCACGAGCACGGACACGGCGCCGGGGTGGGTGATGTAGTCGCGCCGCAGCGGGTCCTCCCCCCGGGCGAGCTCGAACTCGTCGCGCCGGACGTCCCAGATGAAGCCCTCGTAGACCGTCTCGGAGGCCACCGTGCGGCGGTCGCTGAGCTGGTCGGAGAGCTCCTCGGGTGCGAGGTGGCGGATGTCCATGGGGGTCCCTTTCGGAGCGGCCGCCGTCGCGGGGCGACGGGAGCGGCGGGCGGGGTGCGGGTGGGGAGACGGTGCAGGTGGGGAGACGGTGCAGGCGCCGGTCCTCGCGAGGACCGGCGCCTGCACCGGGACGCCCGTGCGGTGACGGGCGGGGGCTCAGCGGCCCTCGGCCTCACGGCGCTCGAGGGCCGCCTTGACGAGCCCGTCGAACAGCGGGTGCGGGCGGGTCGGGCGGGACATGAGCTCGGGGTGCGCCTGGGTGCCCACGTAGTACGGGTGAACGTCGGCGGGCAGCTCCACGAACTCCACGAGGGTGCCGCCCGGAGAGGTCCCGGAGATCACGAGCCCCGCCTCCTCGAGGCGCTCGCGGTACTCGTTGTTGACCTCGTAGCGGTGGCGGTGGCGCTCCTTGACCTCGGTGGAGCCGTAGGCGCCGGCCACGACGGACCCGGGCCGCAGCTGCGCGTCGTAGAGGCCGAGCCGCATGGTGCCGCCGAGGTCGCCGGCGCCCTCGACGAACTGCTTCTGCTCGTCCATGGTCGCCACGACCGGGTGGGCGGTCTCCGGCTCGAACTCGGTCGAGGAGGCCCCGGCCAGGCCGAGCTCCGAGCGGGCGAACTCGATGACCATGCACTGCAGGCCCAGGCACAGCCCGAGGGTCGGGATGCGGTGCTCCCGGGCGAAGCGCAGGGTGCCGAGCTTGCCCTCGATGCCGCGGATGCCGAAGCCCCCGGGGACGCAGATCGCGTCGACGTCGCCGAGCTCGCGCTGGGCGCCCTCCGGCGTCTCGCACAGGTCCGAGGCCACCCACTTGATCTTCACGCGGGCGTCGTTGGCGAAGCCGCCGGCCCGCAGGGCCTCGGAGACCGACAGGTAGGCGTCCGGCAGGTCGATGTACTTGCCGACCATGGCCACCGTGACGAAGTGGGACGGTTCGTGCACGGCCTTGAGCAGCCGCTCCCACTGCGCCAGGTCCGCGTCCCGGTAGTCCAGCCCCAGGTAGTCGAGGATGTAGGTGTCGAGCCCCTGGGTGTGCAGGGTCCTGGGGATGTCGTAGATGCTCGGGGCGTCGGGGCAGGAGATCACGGCGTCGTGGTCGACGTCGCAGGCGTTGCCGATCTTGCGCAGCATCGTGTCCGGCACCTGCCGGTCGGAGCGCAGCACCAGCGCGTCCGGCTGGATGCCGAGCCCGCGCAGGGCCGCCACGGAGTGCTGGGTCGGCTTGGTCTTCAGCTCGCCCGAGGGCCCGATGTACGGGATCAGGGAGACGTGCAGGTAGAACACGTTGCGGCGGCCGACGTCCTGGCGGACCTGCCGTGCGGCCTCGAGGAACGGCTGGGACTCGATGTCGCCGACCGTGCCGCCGATCTCGGTGATGATGATGTCCGGCTGGTCGTCGCCCTGCGCGCGGCGGCGCATGCGGTTCTTCAGCTCGTCGGTGATGTGGGGGATGACCTGGACGGTGTCCCCGAGGTACTCGCCGCGGCGCTCCTTGGCGATGACCGTGGAGTACACCTGGCCGGTGGTCACGTTCGCCGAGGCGTCGAGGTTCTCGTCGAGGAACCGCTCGTAGTGGCCGATGTCGAGGTCGGTCTCCGCCCCGTCGTCGGTCACGAAGACCTCGCCGTGCTGGAAGGGGTTCATGGTGCCCGGATCGACGTTGAGGTACGGATCCAGCTTCTGCATCGTCACGGAGAGCCCGCGCGCCCGCAGCAGCATCCCGAGGGACGAGGCCGTCAGGCCCTTGCCGAGGGAGGAGGCCACGCCGCCCGTCACGAAGATCTGGCGGGTCACCTTGCCCGGTCGCTGGTTTTCGGTCTGCTGTGCGCCGGCCTCGTGGGCGGCTTCGTTTGCATTCACCACGGAATTCGACCCTATCATTCTTGTCCGCTCAGGACGTCGGTTGCGTGCTGGGGATCACCGGGCGGCGGCACCTCAGAGCGCCGCGCCGCGGACGAGTTCCCGGGCGTGCTCACGGGCCGCCGCGGAGTCCTCGTGGCCCGCGAGCATGCGGGCGAGCTCCACCACGCGCTCCTCCGCGTCGAGCACGCGCACGTCGCTGACCGTGGCGTCCGTGCTCTTGGTGACGAGGATGTGCTGGTCGGCGAACGCCGCGACCTGCGGCAGGTGCGTGACCACGAGGACCTGGACGTGCTGGGCGAGCATCTTCAGCCGGCGGCCGATCTCCACGGCGGCCTTGCCGCCCACCCCCGAGTCCACCTCGTCGAAGACGAAGGTGGGCACGGGGTCCACGGCGGCGAGGACCACCTCGATGGCGAGCATGAGGCGGGACAGCTCGCCGCCGGAGGCGCCCTTGCCGAGGGGCCGGGGCGCGGCGGCGGCGTGCGGTCTGAGGAGGAACGAGATCTCGTCCCTCCCGTGACCGGAGAACTCCTCGGTGGGCTCGACCTCGATGACGAGGGAGGCGTTGGGCATGGCCAGCGCCGTGAGCTCGGAGCTGACGGCCCCGGAGAGCCGGTGGGCGGCGTCCCGGCGCCGTTCGGTCATCCGCGCGGCCAGCTCGCTCAGCTCGGCGTGCAGCTGCTCGAGCCGCGCCCGGAGCTCCTGCTCCCGCGCGGGGTCGTCGGTGAGCTCGTCGAGGCGCGCCCGCGAGCGCCCCGCCCAGTCGAGGACCTCGTCCACGGTGGCGCCGTACTTGCGGGTCAGGGACTTGAGCTTGGCCCGCCGGGACTCCACCTCGGCCAGGCGGGCGGGGCCCTCGTCGTCGAGCCCCGAGGCGTAGCCCGAGAGGTCCGCGGCGATGTCGTTGACGAGCACGGCCAGCTCGGCGACCCGTCCCGACAGCTCCTCGAGATCACGGTCGGCGCCGGACTCCTGCTCCAGGGCCCGGTGCGCCGCCGCCACGAGGGCTGTCGCGTCCGGGGTGTCGGCGTCGGCGAACTCCCCGCCGCTGAGAGCGGCGTGGGCCGTGAGGGCGGCGGCGCGCAGCTGCTCGAGGTTGGTCAGCTTCTGGCTCTCCTGGTCGAGCCGCTCGTCCTCGCCGGGCTGGGGGTCCACGGCGTCGATCTCCTCGAGGGCGCCCTGCAGGCTCTGCGCCTCGAGGGCGCGTTCGCGGCCGTGCTCGGTGACCTCGCGCAGGGTCTGCTGCACGGAGCGGTACTCGGCGAGGCGCTCCCGGTAGCGGCGCAGCTCGGCGGCCAGCTCCTCCCCCGCGTACTGGTCCAGGGCGTGGCGCTGGGCGGCCGGGGACCTCAGCCGCAGCTGGTCGGACTGGCCGTGCACCGCCACCAGGGTCTGGCCCACCGCGGAGAGGGTGCCCACGGGAGCGGAGCGGCCACCGACGTGGGCGCGGCTGCGCCCCTCCGCGGTCACCGTCCGCGCGACGGTGACGAGAGCCTCCTCGGCGTCCCCGACGGCCTCGACGTCGACCGCGCCGCCGGCGTCCTCGACGAGGACCGCGGCGGGATGGCCCGCCGGCACCCGCACGACGGCCTCGGCGACGGCCTTGGGCGCCCCGGAGCGCACGGCGCCGGCGTCGGAGCGGTTGCCCAGCAGCATCCCGAGGGCGGTCACCACCATGGTCTTGCCCGCGCCGGTCTCACCGGAGAGGATGCTCAGCCCCGGGCCGAGAGGCAGCACGGCGTCGGTGATGACCCCGAGGTCGTGGATGCGGATCTCCTCGATCATTCAGCCGGCCTCCCCGGACTCGTCGCGGGTGCGATGGGCGCCGGGGCGTCCGGCTCGTGCGGCATCTCGTGCCCGACGGTGGACTTCTGCTGCTCCTGCGCCTCGTCGCCGCGGACGGTGGGCAGGGCCGTGGTCCGCGCCGCGGCCGCCTCGTGCGGGGGCACCGGCCCCCGCCAGCCGCTCGTGGGCAGCTCGAACTTCCGCACGAGCCGCTCCGAGAAGGGGGTGAGGTGCATCCGCGCGAGGTTGACCGCCTTCGGGGAGCGCACCACCTCGATCCGGGAGCCCGGCGGCAGCTCGGTGGTCCGGCGCCCGTCGCACCACAGCACACCGCGGGCGTCGGTGCGGGTGAGGACCTCGACGGCCATCATGGAGTTCGGGGAGATGACCAGGGGCCGGGAGAACAGGGCGTGGGCGCTGAGGGGCACCATGAGCAGCGCCTCGACCTCGGGCCACACCACGGGCCCGCCCGCGGAGAACGCGTAGGCAGTGGAGCCGGTCGGGGTGGCGAGGACCACGCCGTCGCACCCGAAGGTGCTCAGCGGCCGGCGGTCCACCTCGATGACCACCTCGACCATCTTCTCGCGGTCGCCCTTCTCCACCGAGGCCTCGTTCAGCGCCCAGGTGTGCAGGACCTTCTTCTCGCCCTGCCACACGGTGACGTCGATCGTCATGCGCTGCTCCACCGTGTAGCGCCCGTCCACGATGGCCTCCACGGACTCGCGCAGGTCGGAGCGCTCGCTCTCGGCGAGGAAGCCCACGTGGCCCAGGTTGACCCCGAGCAGCGGGGTGTCCACGCTGCGCACCAGTTCGGCGGCGCGCAGGATGGACCCGTCCCCGCCGAGCACCATGACGAGCTCGATCTCCCGCAGGGAGACGTCCTCCTCGATGACCTCCACGGGCGCCAGCGGCTCCGCGTCCTCCTGGAGCGCCTCGAGGTCCGCCCGCGAGATCACCGGCACCAGGCCGGCCTCGTGCAGCTGGAGACAGGAGTCGCGGGCGGCGTCCTTGGCCTCTTGCCGGCCCATGTGGGCCATGACCAGGATCTTTCTGCTCACCGGGTCCTCCCGTTCTCGACTGCTCGGTGCGCGCGGGCGTCGTCAGGACCGGGACCGGCCCGTGGCGCACGCCGTGCCCGCGGACCGGGCACCGCTCACCACCCTACGCGAGGGCGGGGACAGTCAGGACGGCTTGTCCCGGCGGCACCACAGGAAGAACTCGTGGTTGCCGTCCTGCCCCGGCAGCGGACTGCGCTCCCGGCCCCGGACCGACAGTCCGTGGGCCCGGGCGGCGGCGGCCACGGCCTCGACGGCCCGGGCCCGCTCCTGCTCGCTCGTGACCACCCCCGTGCGCGCGAGGCGCTCGGCGCCCACCTCGAACTGCGGCTTGACCATGAGCACGAGGTCACCGTCCGGCACCGTGGCCGCCGCCAGCGGCTCCAGGACCAGGGTGAGCGAGATGAAGGACAGGTCGCAGACCGTGAGCTCCGCCGGGCCGCCGATGTCCTCGGGGCGCATCCAGCGCACGTTCATGCCCTCCAGCACCCGGACCCGGGGATCTGCCCGGAGCGAGGGGTCGAGCTGGTCGTGGCCCACGTCCACGGCGACGACCTCCCGGGCGCCGCGTCGCAGCAGCACGTCGGTGAACCCGCCCGTCGAGGCGCCGGCGTCGAGGCACCGCTTGCCGGCCACGCCGATGTCCGGGAAGGCCGCGAGCGCTCCGGCGAGCTTGTGCCCGGCCCGGCTGACGTAGTCCGGGACGTCCGCGGGCCGGACCTCCAGCAGGTCCTCGGGGCCGACCCGGACGGAGGGCTTGGTCGCGGGGCGGCCGTTCACGAGGACCCGGCCCTCGCCGATCCACCGGGCGGCGACCGTGCGGGAGCGGGCCAGCGCCCGCGTGGTCAGCTCCTGGTCGAGACGGGAGCTCACCGGTGCGCCGCCTCCTCCTGTCCGGTGCCGGGTCGCGGCACGAGGCCGGCGGGGACCGTGCCGGCCTCGGCGTCGAGCTCGGCGACGAGTGCCGCGTGCAGCTCGTCGTAGCGGCCGGGGTGCTCCGCGACGGGCAGCGCCTCCAGCTCACCGGCACGGTCCAGCACGGCGTCCACCCGGGCGTGACCGGTCGGGCGCAGGGCTGGACCGTCGTCCCCGGCCGCGCGCTGCGCCCCGGCGCCCCCGGTCACTCGCCCGCCTCCCACTCGGGGTCCGGGACCACGGGGACATCGGTGTCGGGGTGCGCCGCCCACCAGGCCGCGCACGCGGCCCGCCAGGCGTCGAGGTCGTCCTGGGCGCCGCGGATCCGCAGCCGTGTGCCGTCGGTCTCGGCCTCCGCCGCCCCGCAGCGCGCGGAGTGCGCTCCGGCGGAGGACGAGACCTCGACGTCGGGGTACGGCTCGAAAAGCGCGTGCAGGGTCCCGACGACGTGGTCCGGGCGCTCCGCGCTGCACGCGGCGAGGATCGTGTGCACGGTGTCCACTCCGGTGAGGACCGCGATCGTCGCGAAGCCGGCGGCGTTGCCGCCCCGGATGTCGGTGTCCAGCCGGTCCCCCAGCACCACGGGCCGGGCGCTGCCCGCGCGCTCGGCGGCGGTGCGGAAGATGGGGGCCTCCGGCTTGCCGGCCACGACCGGCGGCCGCGCCGTCGTGGCCGCCACGGCGGCCACGAGCGTGCCGTTGCCGGGTGCCAGACCGCGGGCCTGCGGAATGGTGCGGTCGGTGTTGGTCGCGACCCACAGCACGTCCGGGTCGGCCAGCGTGTACGCGGCCTCGGCCAGCTCGGCCCAGCCCAGGCCGGGGTCGAAGCCCTGGATCACGGCGCGGGGCTCGTCGGACTGGGCGCGGACCGGGACCAGCCCGGCCTCCGCGACGACGTCGGCCAGGGCCTGGGAACCGGTGACGAGCACCGCGGTGCCGGCCGGGACCCGCTGCGCCAGGAGCTCGGCTCCCGCCTGCGCGGCGCTCACCACGCCGTCCGGGCCCGTGGGCACGCCCAGGTCCGTCAGGTGCTCGGCGACCGTCGCGACGGAGCGCGAGGCGTTGTTCGTCACGAACACCACGGGCACGCCGTCCGCGGCGATCCGGCGGAGGACCTCCGGTGCGCCGGGGATGGCGTGCGGGCCGGCGTAGACGACGCCGTCCAGATCGCTCAGGACGGCGTCGTACCGGTCGAGCAGCCGCTCAGCCACGCTGCGGGCCGCCGTCCGTGCCGTCGTTCGCCTCGTCACTCGCGTCGTCGCCGCCGAGGTCCGTGAGATCCGCGTCGTCGTCCGGGTCGAGATCGGCCTCGGAGCCGCCCTCGAAGTCGTCGTCCGGGTCCAGGTCGTGCTCCGAGCCCTCCGCCTCGTCGTCCGGGTCCAGGTCCGGTTGCTCCTCGGTGCCCTCGTCAAGCACGTCCTCGGTCTCGTCGTCCGCCCCGCCGTCGGGGTCGAGGCCCGGATTGTCGCCGGCGACCTCAGCCGCGTCCGGGACCGGTGCGTCCGCCGGGTCCGAGGTCGGGTCCTGAGCCGTCTCCTCGGCGTCGGCCAGGACGACGCCGCCGGCCGGCACCTGCTCGGTCTCCTCCTCGTCGTCGAAGTCGACGATCTCCGGCTCGGCGAACTGCCCCGTCCCGAGGGCGGCCTCGGCCACCACGGCCTGCCGGTCCCAGGTCAGGGCCTCGCGGTCCCTCCCGACGCCCCGCAGCGCCTCGGCGTAGGCGCGGAACAGCCGGGGGCTGTACGGGAAGCCCCGGTTCCTGTCCAGCTGCGGAATGGTCAGCGCGTCCACCGCACCCTGGGCGTCCCCCTGGTCCCGGCGCATGCCGGCCAGGACGATGGCCAGCTCCACCTTCTCGCTGGGCTCCAGCGACTGCACGGCCTCGGACGTCGCGAGCTCCACGGCCTTGTCCAGGCGCCCGAGGGCCCGCTCGCAGTCGACCATCAGAGGCAGGTGGATGTCGGCTCCGGTCATCCGGCGGAACGTGCGCAGCTCCTTGAGCGCCAGTGCGTAGTCACCGGCCTCGTACGCCGCGACGCCGGTCGCCTCCCGCACCGCGGCGATGCGACCGCCGCGCCGTCCCGCCGCCTGCGCGTGCTCGAGCGCGAGCTCGGGGACGTCGAGCAGGTAGCGCCCGGCCATGACCAGGTGCTTGGCGACGGCCTCGGCGTTGCGCGGCTCGAGCGCCCCCAGCTGGGCACGGGTCGGCTTGTCGAGCTCACGACCCGTGATGTCCTCGTCCACCTCGGGCGCCCGGTGACGGTGGGTCGAGACGTCGTCCCGGTCGTCACGCCGGCCCCGGTAGCCCTCGTCGCGGTCCGGGAACCCGCCGCGGCGGTCACCGCGCGGCGCGTACCCGCCGCGGCGGTCGTCGCCGTGGCCTCCGCGACGGTCGTCCTGCCGGTCGTCCCGACGGTCGCCTCGCGGCGCGTAGCCACCGCGACGGTCGTCCTGCCGGTCGTCACGACGACCGCGGTAGCCCTCGCCCTCACGGCGCGGCCCCCGCTCACCCTGCCGGTCGTCCCGACGGTCACCTCGCGGGGCATACCCGCCACGACGGTCGTCCTGCCGGTCATCGCGACGGTCACCGCGGGGGGCGTAGCCACCGCGACGGTCGTCCTGGCGGTCGTCGCGACGACCACGGTAGCCATCGCCCTCACGGCGCGGCCCCCGCTCACCCGGCCGGTCACCGCGCGGGGCATACCCACCGCGACGGTCGTCCTGGCGGTCGTCGCGACGACCACGGTAGCCATCGCCCTCACGGCGCGGCCCCCGCTCACCCTGCCGGTCGTCCCGACGGTCACCCCGCGGGGCATACCCACCACGACGGTCGTCCTGACGGTCGTCCCGACGGTCACCCCGCGGCGCGTACCCACCACGACGGTCGTCCTGACGGTCGTCCCGACGGTCACCCCGCGGCGCGTACCCACCACGACGGTCGTCCTGACGGTCGCGGCCGGGCCGGTCGGCGGCTCCGCGGTCCTCGGAGTTGCGTCCGCGCGCCTCGCCGTCGCGAGCCGGACCGCGCCGCCCCTCGTCGAAACGGCGTCGGGGCTGGGCGCCGGACCGGTCGCCCTCGCGCCCGGCTCCTCCGCCGGACCGGCGGTCGCCGGACTGTCCGTTCCGACGCTCGTCCCGGGACCCGTGCTGGAAAGACTCGGACACGTACCGCTCCTCTGTGCCGACGCGGTGCCGGTCGGCTCTCGTGGATGTCGGCGGTGGCCGGAGAACGGTCCGCCATGATGATCGTTCCCATTGTATAAGCAGGTCCGACGACCCTCTGTCCCGATTCGTCCCCGGCCGGGCCCTCGTCGGATGTTGGGCTCATGTCCAAAAAACCCCTCACGTCCCACCTCCTGGTGCGCGTGCTGCTCGGCATCGTCCTGGGCGTCGCCTGCGGTCTGTTCTTCCCCGAACCGCTCGCCCGGGCCTTCCTGACGTTCAACGGCCTCTTCAGCGCTTTCCTCGGCTTCATCGTCCCGCTGCTGATCGTCGGTCTCGTCACCCCGGCCATCGGCGACCTCGGCAGAGGGGCCGGCAAGTGGCTCGGCGTGACCGCCGCCATCGCGTACGCCTCCACCGTCCTCTCCAGCCTGCTGGCCTTCGCCGTCGCCCGCGCCGGATACCCGTGGCTGCTGGACGGGGAGCGCGACGTCGACGCCCTGGCCAACCCGGAGGAGAGCGCCCTCGCCGGCTTCTTCACGCTCGAGATGGAACCCGTGTTCGGCGTCATGACAGCGCTCCTCCTGGCCTTCTGCCTGGGGGTGGGCATCACCCTCATACCGGGTGACACCCTCCACCGGAGCATGGACGACCTGCGTCGGATCATCATGCGCATCGTGGAGCTGGTCATCATCCCGCTGCTGCCCCTCTACATCTTCGGGATGTTCATGGGCCTCACCATGAACGGTCAGATCCTGGTGGTCGTCGCCACCTTCTCGAAGGTGGTGCTCGTCGCCCTGGCACTGTCCGTCGTGCTGCTCGTCGCCCAGTACGTCGTCGCAGGGATCTACGTGGGCCGCAACCCCGCGACCCTGCTGAAGAACATGCTTCCGGCCTACGCCACAGCGCTGGGCACGTCGTCCTCCGCCGCGACCATCCCGGTCACCCTGAGGTGCGCGGAGACCAACGGCGTCCGTCCGTCCGTGGCAGGCTTCGTGATCCCGCTGAGCGCGACGATCCACCTCGCCGGATCCACCCTGAAGATCGTGCTGTTCTCGACGGCCGTCATGACCATCACCGGCACCCCGATCGACGACGTGGCCTACGTGGGCTTCATCCTCATGCTGGGGATCACGATGGTCGCCGCCCCGGGCGTTCCCGGCGGGGCGATCATGGCGGCCGTGGGTCTGCTCCAGGGCATGCTCGGCTTCGACGAGACCGCGGTGGCCCTGATGATCGCCACGTACATCGCCATCGACTCCTTCGGCACCGCGACGAACGTGACCGGGGACGGCGCCATCGCCGTGGTCATGAACAAGCTCATCGGCCGGCGCACGGTAACCGGATCCGCGCAGGAGAGGCCGGCGGAGCTGACGCTGTCGGACTCACACACCGCTCGGTAGTCGTCCGGCTCCTTCCACTGCGGGGCGGGGCTCCGCAGCGCCCGCTCGGACGGTCCCCCTCGACCGGATGCCGCGGATCGTTCCCGAAGCTCCGCCTTGACCCCAGGTCGGGCGCCGGAGCCATAATCGGGCGGGGTACCCATGCGGTGCCCCGCCGAGGAGCCGAGGGACGGCGCCGCCGGAGCAGAGGAGTCCTTCCATGACGAAGTACCTGATCTCGTTCCCGAGTGAGGCCATGGTGGTCCCCGAGGAGGATTTCGAGGCGGTGGTGGAGGCCTCGCACGCCGTCATCGAGGAGGCCAAGGCGGCGGGCGTGTACGTCTTCGGCGGCGGGATCGACGAGGACGTGGACCCGGTGCTCGTGGCCGCTGACGGCACCGTCACCGAGGGCACGCATCCGGGCCACGAGGCGACCAACGGCGGCTACACCGTTCTCGAGCTGCCCTCGCGGGAGGCGGCACTCGAGTGGGCCGCGACGTTCGCCGCCGCCTGCCGCTGCCCGCAGGAACTCCGGCAGTTCGGGTACGACCCGGCCAGTTGACGAGGACAGCTCCGGGGCCCCGGGCACGAGGCCTTCCCCGGCCGTGGGCGGAGCGGCCCGTGGGGCATCAGGGACGAAGCATCCAGTGGAGCTCGGTGACCATGTCGGCAGGGTCGTCCCCCGGCCGCGGCTCGGTCACGTAGACCTCCCACATGCGGTCGCCGAGGGCGAGGCCCTGCTCCCCCGCCCACTCCACCAGATGCTGCCAGGATCGTCCGAGGTCGTCGTAGTTGCCGCGGTGCACGGACGTCACCACGCGAGAGGCAGGCAGCCGGCCCGCCATCACTGCGCCCTTCAGGGAGACCTCCCCCTGCACCGGGAAACCGACCTCAAGGTGCACCGTCTCCGCCGGAACCCCGTGGTAGACGGCCATCGGAGGACCGCTCGGCTCGAAAGCCCCGTCGGACATCGCCTGTCCCAGTTCGCCGAAGGCGCGGTCGAAGAACTCCCGCAGCTCGCTCACGGCCACCGTCCCCGTCACCACCGCCGTGGGCTGCTCGTCCTGCTCCATCACCCTCGGGGTCTCGGACTCATCGTCGGTCGCATCCATGCCCGCATTATGCGCCGAGAGCCGTTCCCGCGCTTCTGTGACGGACAGCGGTCGGTCCGTGGAGCGGGGGCCGTACCGCGGGTCCGGCTCACCTCCGCCGGCGGCAGTGGAGCCCTGGGACGAGGACAGGCCCTCACCGTGCCATGAGGGCCTGTGCCGTAGAGCTCGTGCTGACAACGGGTGTTAAATGCGGGGAGCCCCCGCACGGTGTGCGGGGGCTCGACCCTTCT